>NZ_QYUO01000003.1 GCF_003591035.1 Noviherbaspirillum saxi | reverse complement strand
TGGCTCACCTGTTGCGGACAGCACCGCCTCAGAGATGCCGGAAGCGGCATCTGCCGCAGGGCTGCAGCCCGCGGGCAGCACAATGGATGACGAAAATGCCGGGATCGCAGAGAAAGTCGCAACGCCGGTAGAGAGGCCAGACAAGCCTTCTTTGCCAGACTCGAAAGACACTCCGGCTGCGCCACAATCTGACAAGCCACTCGGGAAAGCGGCGATTGAACTGCCGCCAGGCACTGCATCTGATCGTCTGCCGGAGCAAGGCGAAGCCCTGGATCTCAGTGCGAAAAGCGGAAAAGAGGTGCTGGCTGCAATGGAAGGTGATAATGCGATCGGCATAAAAAATCCAGCTTCCGGACAAGCTTTGCCGGAGGGCGAGGTCGTTGAAAATGACATTACTGCTCCCGCCGCGACGCAGAATGCGGCGGGTACGGACGCGGCACTGTCTGCGAAAAAAGCGGCCGTGGAACCAATCGGCGCGGACGCAAAATCACCGTCCGACATCTTCAAGCAGGTTGGGGACGGGCAGGCTGGTGCGGCCAAAGGTGTTAAAAAGCCTCAGATCCAGGACATCCCCCTGCAAGAAATCCTGCCGGCGGCGGCGGGGCCCGAAGGCACCGTCGTAGCGAAAGCATCGGTACTCGAAGCCTTAGCACCCGGAATAAGCACCGCTGAGGTGCCGGCTGATAGTGTGGCCACGCCGTCCGAAAAGCCGATGAAGGAAATGCAGGATGATGCGGCACGTTCGACCATGGAGGCTGTAAATCCAGCACCGCCTGGCGCCGCCACATTGCCACCAGTCCCCGCCATGGCTAAAGATGCGGACTCTGCGCTTAAGGAAGCGCTACGTGCACGGTTGACAGATGCAGCAAGCAAAGAGTTCGTCTGAAAATTGATTGCGTTGTCATGGCTGGTTGGCGATGTCCGGCATAACAGATTCCGTTTCACACTGCAGTGCACCAGTTTTGGGAAAACGAACGAAACATAAAATCTTCTTTGACAAAAATTAAAAAAATGCTTGTTGGTGGAACTTTTTCCACCTACCATAAGATTGATTCTTAGAAACTAGTTGTTACTAGTCATACTTTGGGACGGAGTTCAAACCAAAGCCAAAGCGAAGCTGACTTAAGGGTCATCTCGTCTTGGGGGACCACTCCAATGATCACTAGTCCAGTAAACCTAAGTGAGGGTGAGGGAATGTCAGACAGCTTGCAAAAATGGGTGGGACGCAATCGTCCTCCACGCGTTCAGATAACGTATGACGTCGAAACCGGTGGCGCTTCCGAGAAAAAGGAATTGCCGCTCGTCGTCGGCCTTTTGGCTGACCTGTCCGGGCAGCCGCTTGTGCCGCCGCCGAAACTCAAGGATCGGCGCCTGATTGAAATCGATCGTGATAACTTCAGCGAAGTGATGGGCAAGATCGCCCCGCGACTGGATATTCCTGTACCGGATACCCTGAAAGGACAGGGCAATCTTAAGGTTGAACTGAATTTCACGGAATTTGAACACTTCCACCCTGAATCCATTGTCAAGCAGGTTCCCCGCCTGGCCAAGCTGCTCGAAGTGCGTCAGCAACTGCGCGACTTGCTGGGCAAGCTCGATGGCAACGATGAGCTCGATGCGCTACTGGAAAACATTATCCAGAACACTCAGGAACTCCAGACCCTCAAGGGCCAAGGCTCCTCAGCATCGGATGCTCCGGCAGCTTCAGCAGTCGCCCCGGCAGCTCCTGCTGAAGGTGAATCTGAGGCGGCGCCAGCCTGATAGTGCGCAGCGCGCTCATCTTACAATCGAATACAGAGAGTTAAACTATGGCAACTAGTCAAGCTGCGCAGGGCGGCGCAAGCACGTCCACCGAAGAACTCGGCCTGCTGGACCGCATCGTCCAGGAAGGCAAGATGGCGATCGAGCCATCGCAAAAAGCCTACGCAAAAACCCTTCTCGGGCAATTCGCTACCCAGATTCTTGATGAAGGCATGAAAACCGCGCCGGACAAAGGCGTGGTGGCAATGATCAATGAGCGTGTCGCGGAGATCGACCGCATCCTGACCGATCAGCTCAACGCGATCATGCATCACCCTGAGTTCCAGAAGCTCGAAGCTTCCTGGCGCGGTCTGCACGACATGGTCATGGGCACTGAAACCGGTCCGACCCTGAAGCTGCGTCTGCTGAACGTGTCAAAGAAGGAATTGCTGAAGGACCTGGAAACTGCGGTCGATCATGACATGAGCATGTTGTTCAAGAAGGTCTACGAAGAAGAATACGGTACCTTCGGCGGCAATCCATATTCGTTGCTGATCGGTGATTACTATTTCGGCCGTCATCCGCAGGATATCGCCTTGCTTCAGCGCCTGTCCAAGGTGGCAGCTGCGGCCCACGCGCCATTCATTTCTGCGGCAGCGCCTTCCCTGTTCGACATGGGTGAATTCACCGAACTCGGTGTGCCACGCGATATGTCCAAAATTTTCGAAAGCGCCGAACTCGCTTCATGGCGTGGTTTCCGCGAAACCGAAGATTCCCGCTATGTCGCGCTGGTGCTGCCGCGTTACGCTGCCCGCCTGCCCTATGGCGCAAAGACTTCTCCGGTCGAGAGCTTCAATTTCGAAGAAGAAGTCAACGGCAAAGACCACTCGAAGTATCTGTGGGCGAACTCGGCTTATCAGCTCGGACTGCGTATTACCGACGCCTATGCCAAGCACAGCTGGACCACCGCGATTCGCGGCGTCGAAGGCGGTGGCAAGATTGCCGGCATGACAGCGCATACGTACAAAACCGACGAAGGCGATGTCGTACTGAAATGCCCGACTGAAGTCACCATTACCGACCGTCGCGAAAAAGAGCTCAATGACCTCGGCTTCATTGCTGCAGTCAATTCCAAGGGTTCGGACTTTGCTGCGTTCTTCGGCGGCCAGACGGTCAACAAGCCTAAGCTTTACAACCTGGATTCAGCCAACGCCAACGCAGCGCTGTCATCGCGTTTGCCTTATGTGTTAGCCGCCTCACGCTTTGCGCATTACATCAAAGTCATCATGCGCGACAAAGTCGGTAGCTTCCAGACCCGTCAGAGCGTCGAGACCTACCTCAACAACTGGCTGAGCTCTTACGTGCTGCTGAGCCCAAATGCGACCCAGGGCGAAAAGGCGCGCTTCCCGCTGGCAGAAGGCCGTGTCGATGTGACAGAAGTTGCCGGCAAGCCTGGCGCATACTCCGCAACGGTGTTCCTGCGTCCGCACTTCCAGATGGAAGAGCTGACAACATCAATCCGGCTGGTCGCCGAATTGCCAGCCGCAGCGGCTTAATCTCTAATTTATTTTTAACCTGTTCTGCTAGATCAGGCGCCGTCATGGCGCCTGATCTAGCACCTTAAATTTGGAGACAGTAATGTCCGACGTATTAATTTTGGATCTGGGAACCACGATCAAAGGCAATTGCCAGATCAAGGACTATGCAGACAAGCTGATTGTATTGTCGTATTCGCACGGCGCGTCAATTCCAATGCAGATGGATTCGGCAAATACCGAGCGTACTGCGGGCCGTCCGTCGTTTTCGGAAATTTCATTTTCCAAGATGTCCGACCTGTCAACGACCGAACTGTACAAGGCTTGTTCGCAGGGTACGAAGATCGGTACCGCGACATTGCACGTAGGTCGCGTGGAAAACGGCGTATACATGAGTTTCTTTAAGTACGAGTTTACCAACGCCATGATCTCCAGTATCAGCACCTCGGGTGGTGGCGGGATTCCGTCGGATTCGTTCTCGCTTGCATTTAGCAAGATCAAGTGTGATTTCACTCAGCAGAAGACGGATTCGACCGCGAAGGGTACCGGCACCTGGAACTGGAATCTGGAGACAATGAAGGCCGACTGATGGATATGGCATCCAGTCTTTACTGGATGCTCCGGCTTCCCTGACTACGCCCGGCACCCACGCAATGCTTTACGCAACAGCGTACCGATGCCGGGAAAGTCATTTCGACAGAGTGTTTCGAGATCATGTCAAAAGCTATCGCGGCGTCGATTGTTCCGTTGTTTGATCGACTCAGCGGCGTTGCCCATGCTTCACAGGATGGCCGGCTTCTGGATGCGGGCGGTCTGCAACATTCATTGCAACTTGATCTTGCACGCCTGTTCAACGTCCGAAACGCACTCACGATTCAAGAATATCTCACCTGTGAACTGTCGGTGCTGCATTACGGCTTGCCCGACAGCTTGAGCCTGTCGCCGCAATCACAAATTGATCTGGAAATCTGGGCGAACGTTCTCGAACGATGCATTGAGATGTATGAGCCCAGGCTGTCCCATGTACAGATCGAAGTAAAGCCCGACCCGGTAAAGCACTATGGCGCGCGGGCGACGATCGCTGCCGCCGTGATGCTGGGAACGCAACTGTGCCGTGTGAATTTCGATGTTGCTCTGAGTGCACAATCTGCACAAGTAGAGGCGGCAGCATGAGCGCTGCCGGTATCATGTTCCTGCAATTCGCACAGGCGCCATCTAAGCAGGTCCGCACAAGTTTTTTAATACGTCGTGTTCAGCACTCCCTTCTCCCGCGGGCGGGAGAAGGGGCGGGGATGAGGGTGTTTGTCAAGGCCGCTCTTCGTCACAATCACCCTCACCCCAGCCCTCTCCCGCCTACGGGAGAGGGAGCGAAATACAAATGTAGCGGGTTTTGTCAGAAAACTTTTGCGGACCCGCTTAGGACAATGCCGTGAATACGCAGGACGATATTCTTGAATACTACCGGCGGGAACTGCTGTATCTGCGTACGCAGTCAGCCGATTTCGCTGCACGCTATCCCAAAGTTGCCCAACGCCTGGCACTGACCGGGGCGGAATCCCCGGATCCTCATACCGAGCACCTGATCGAAGCAGTTGCCTTCATGACTGCACGCGTCCATCGCGATCTGGATCGGGACTTTCCGACGATCGCTGGAGCGATGCTGGATAATCTGTGTCCCAGCCTGACACAACCTGTACCAGCCATGACCGTGGTCCAGATGACGCTGGATTCGTCACAGGGCAAGGTAACTTCCGGCATGCCGGTGGCACGGGGCACGATGCTGTCGGCCACCGCGTCCAGCGGAGAAAATTGCCGGTTTCAGGTTGGATGGAATACCACGCTGTGGCCGCTGCAGATTGCGTCAACCAAACTGGAAGACACGCGCACCCTGCGCCTGGAAGTGCAATGCGATGCCGGCATCGATGTGTCGGACCTGGAACTCGATAGTCTAAGATTTCATTTGTCGGGAGACCTGCTGACCACAATGCCGCTGCATGAACTCCTCATCAGCGGACTTGAGCGTATTGAACTGGTGACCGGGCAGGGCGCACTCCATCGATTGAGTCCCCGCAATCTGCGCGAAGTCGGCTTTGACGAAGGTGAAGAAGTGTTGCCTCAACCGGCACACGCGCATCCTGCTTACGGCCTGTTGCAGGAGTATTTCGCGTTCCCGCGCAAATTCCAGTTTTTCGACCTGACTGGATTGCGCGGCCTGCTGGGCGCCGGTCAGGGTTTTTCGGTGCGCTTCATCTTTAACCGGAGCGCGCGCGTGCTATCGCTGCTCTCGGCAGATAACTTCCTGCTTGGCTGCGTTCCCGTCATCAATCTGTTTCCGAAGACCAGCGAGCCGATCTGGTTTGACCGGCGTCACTATGAATATCGCCTGATCCCCGATTACCAGCGTGATGCAGTAACAGAAGTGCATTCGGTGGTGTCCGTCACCGCGTCAGATCCGCAGTCGGACCGCCCGGAACTCATTCCATGTGTGTTTGCGCAATCGGACAGCAATACCTCCGACAACAAGTCGATCTTCTGGTCGATGCGTCGCGAGATGAGCCTGCGCAAGGACATCAGCGGAACCGATGTGTTCCTCAGCTTTATCGACCGCAGCAATGTGCACGTCACGCCGGACGAACCGGTCGTCTATGCGCAGCTGCTGTGTACCAATCGCATGCTCGCGGAGCAGATCTCGCCTGGCACCCGGTTCTTTGGCGATGGCATTTCGACCTCTACGCGCATCCGCACGTTGTATCAGCCCAGCGCGCAACGGCTGCCCGTGATGTCGGCCAAGGCCTTGTGGTCACTGGTATCGTTGTTGCGGCTGAACCATCGTTCGCTGGTGGACGGCACCAATGGCGTACAAACTTTGCAGCAAATGCTCATGCTGTTCGCCGGCGACAGCGCGCGTGACCAGGCGCAGGTGCGTGGCATCAAGAACCTGACTGCGTCGGTCGCAACGGCCAGGCTGGGCACTGATACCTGGCGAGGCCATTGTCGCGGTACTGACATCAGCCTCGAATTCGATGCCGAAGCGTTTGTCGGTACCTCTCCCCTGGTTCTGGCAGGTGTGTTGTCACGCTTTTTTGCACTGTATACCGCGGCGAATTCCTTTGTCAGATTGTCAGTGCAGCGCGGTGGAGAACCGTGGATGCAGTGGCCCGCAATGAGTGGACGGCAATGTCTGATCTGATGTCCCTGTTGCGGGAGAGTCCGCATGACTTCGACCTGTTCCAGGCAATTAGCATCCTGGAGCGTAGCGAGCCTGCGCGCGAACCGGTGGGCACCTCTCTCGGGATCGATGAAGCAGTGCGGCTTGCATCCCAGGTCGATCTGGCTTTCGCTCCCAGCGATATCAGCAGTGTGGCGGACAGCGACCGGCCGGGGCCGCCGTTGACACTAAAGTCCAGCGCGTTCTCCCTCGCTGGCGCACAGGGTTCCCTGCCAATGCCGTTTACCGAGATGATCATGGAGCGCCGCCGCATGCGTGATCATGCCGGGCTGGATTTTCTCGACATTTTCAATCAACGTCTGCTGGGGTTTTTTTACCGCGGCAGGCGCAAGCACCATCTGGCACTCAGCGCGGGCGATGTTGCCGACGCGCCGTTGGTGCGCAGTCTGGATGCGCTCTCCGGGTTGGGGCGTATGGAAGATGCGCGCGGCCCCAACGGCGAATTGGCGTGGCTGCGTCATGCAGGCGTGCAGGGCGCCGCGCCGCGGTCAATGGCATCGCTGCTTGCGGTCGTGCGTGACCGGCTCGGCGTGCATTTTTCGGGACGCCAGTTCGTTGGTGGCTGGAATGCGCTGGCGACTCAGGAACAGGCTTGTCTGCATGACCGGAAGCGGCCGTTCGGTGCGCAGTCGCGCCTGGGCATGGGTGCCTGCCTGGGGGCACGGGCCTGGGATCAGGGTGCGGGGATGGAACTGTCGACCCTGCCGCTTGACACAGCATTGTTTTCATCGTTACTGCCGGGTGGCGAAGCCAGCGCGTTGCTGGGGTGGCTGGTGGCACGCCATCTGCAGCGCGATATTCAAGTTGTAGTGCGGCTTGACCTCAAGAGCCAGCCATCGACCCGTCTCGGACATGTTGACCCGCTGGCGCCACGTCTGGGCCTGAGTGCCTGGCTGTGCAGTCCCGCCGGCAACAGCCCGCATTCTGTGGCGGATCGCGCCCCGGTGCGTTACCAACCACCATGCTTCGTGCTGCAGACGGCAACAGCAGTACAGGACAGTAAGCTGACGTCGCCGGAAAGAACCTGATCGCCATGGAAATCGATATCCGTACCCTGCTGGCCAAACTCAATCCAGAGTGCAAACGCGCGATGGTGGAGGCGGCTGAACTGTGCGTGAAGCAAACCCAGTTCAATGTCGAACTTGAACATCTCTTGGTCAGGCTCATCGAATCCGGAGCCCCCGACCTGAAGCTGGTACTCGAGCGTTTCGAAGTCAACGCCAATACAGTCACGATGCAATTGCAGCAAAGCATGGACGGGTTCAAACGCGGCAATGGCCGCACGCCCGCACTGTCCCCGCATTTCATGCCGCTGTTTCAGGAAGCATGGCTGCTAAGCTCGATGCTGCTTGGCAGCCAGCAGATCCGGTCCGGAACGGTCATCCTTGCCATGCTTGAGGTCGACAGCCTGCGTGGCCTGCTGATCGAAACCGCGCCGGATTTACTGAAAATTCCGCGCGGACAACTTCGGACCGAGCTGTCGACGCTGCTCGCCAGATCGGCAGAAGATGGCGGCGACGCGGGACACATTGCAGCCGCTGCCAACGCTGTGCCGGCGGGCTCGGGCACACCCGGCCGCATGCCGGAACTGCCATCCAGCCGCAGCGGTGCAACCCCGTCGCTGGACCAGTTCACCGTGGATATGACCGCGCTTGCCCGCGAAGGCCGGATCGACCCGATCCGGGGCCGCGATGAAGAGATCCGTCAGATCATCGATATCCTGCTGCGCCGCCGCCAGAACAATCCGATTCTTACCGGTGAAGCCGGTGTCGGAAAAACTGCGGTTGTGGAAGGATTCGCGCAGCGTGTTGCGCAAGGCGCAGTGCCGCCGGCGCTCGCCAACGTGTCGGTCCGTACGCTGGATTTAGGCTTGCTCCAGGCTGGAGCGGGCATCAAGGGCGAATTTGAAAACCGCCTGAAGTCGGTGATTGCGGAAGTGCGCGCATCGGCCACGCCGATCATCCTGTTTATCGACGAGGCGCATCAGCTGATCGGTGCCGGCGGCGCCGAAGGACAGGGCGACGCGGCCAATCTGCTCAAACCCGCACTCGCACGCGGCGAACTGCGCACCATTGCGGCCACGACTTGGGCCGAATACAAGAAATACGTGGAACGTGACCCCGCGCTGGCGCGCCGGTTCCAGGTTGTCAAAGTCGAAGAGCCAGTGCAGGACGTCGCAGTCGGCATGTTGCGCGGCATGGTCGCAACCCTCGAGAAGCACCACGGGGTCGAGATTCTCGATGAAGCCGTGCTTGACGCCGTGCGGCTGTCCGACCGTTATATCACTGGCAGGCAGTTGCCTGACAAGGCTATCAGCGTACTCGACACTGCCTGCGCGCGGGTGGCGATCGGCCAGTCAGGTTCACCCTCCCAGCTCGAATCGCTTGACCGCGAGATCATGCTGATGAGTGAAGAGTTGCGCATCATGCAGCAGCAGCACGCACGCGGCGAGGATAGGGCGGACGAGATCAGCCGAGTCGACAAGCAGCTCAAGGGACTGCGCGAACGGCAGTCCAGGCTGGCGGAGAAGCTGTCGGATGAACGCCGTGCGGTCCAGGAAATCCTCGCGTTACGCCAGAAAATCGCGGACTCGGTCAACAATGGCGAAGAAGCCGATGACGACATCCGGGCATCGCGCGCGGCGCAGTTGCAGCGTTTGCAAAAAGGACTCGAAGCCATCCAGGATGACGAGCCTCTGGTGCCCGTGTGTGTCGATTCGAACATCGTCGCGGACGTGATCTCCGGCTGGACCGGCATCCCGGTTGGCAAAATGCTGGCGGATGAAATTCACACCGTGCTGCATCTGAAGGACCGCCTGGCCGAACGTGTCGTAGGACAGGATCAGGCACTGGATGCAATCGCGCGCCGGGTGCGAACCTTCCGCGCGGAACTGGATGACCCAGGCAAGCCGGTTGGCGTCTTCATGCTGGTGGGACCTAGCGGCGTCGGAAAAACCGAAACTGCGTTTGCGCTGGCCGACATGCTGTACGGTGGTGAACGCAATATGGTCACCATCAATATGTCCGAATTCCAGGAAGCGCATTCGATCTCCAGTCTGAAAGGCGCACCGCCCGGCTATGTCGGCTATGGAAAAGGCGGTGTGTTGACCGAGGCGGTCCGGCGTCGCCCCTACAGCGTGGTGCTGCTCGACGAAATGGAAAAAGCCCATCCGGATGTGCTGGAGATGTTCTTTCAAGTCTTTGATAAAGGCACGATGGAAGATGGTGAAGGCATTTCCATCGATTTCAAAAATACCCTGATCCTGCTGACTTCGAATGCGGCACAGGATGTGATCACGCAGGCTTGCGGTGCCGGCCGGCGGCCCGACGTGACCGAGCTGACCGAACGACTGCGCCCGGCACTGCTGCGCCAGTTCAGCCCGGCATTCCTGGGACGCTTGGTGCTGGTGCCGTATTATCCGCTCGGCGACGAGCAGATCCGCAACATCGTCGATCTCAAGCTGGAAAAGCTGGCGCAACGGTTTGCGGAAAACCATAACGCCAAGTTCACCTGGGACGATAGTGTGACGGAGCTGGTGACGGCACGTTGCACCGAAGTCGACAGCGGCGCCCGCAATATCGACTTCATCCTGACGCAGACGGTGCTGCCGCAGCTCTCTTCGCTGGTACTGGAGCGCATGTCGATGTTGCAGCCTTTCACGTCGATTCACATGCGTGTGTCCTCGGATAACCAGTTTGCATTCGACTTCCAGGATAGCGCCTTGGGCGCACAAATCGGTAGCCGCGCATGAGAACCGGATTCAAACAAGCGGGAGGTCTGCTCACAGTCACGACACCGTTTGGGACAGATGATCTGCTGCTCGATGCCATGGAAGGCAGCGAGGGTATTTCGGAGCTGTTCAAGTTCAACCTGCATATGCGCTCGGAGAAGACCAGCCTGAGTGCCGCCAGCATCGTCGCCAAATCCGTGACAGTCAAGATGGCGATCAAGGGCGGCACCGCCCGTTATATCACCGGTATCGTGTCGCGCTTTATTCAGAGCGGTTTTAATCGGGAGTTCGCCAGCTACGAGGCGGAACTGGTGCCGAAGCTGTGGCTGTTGACGCTCTCACGCGACCGCAAGATCTACCAGACGAAATCGGTTGCGGACATCATCAAGGCAGTGCTGACGGAATATGGCATCACCTTCTCCGACAAGCTGACGCAGACGTATGACCCGCTGGACTATTGCGTCCAGTACGATGAAACCGCCTTCGATTTTATTTCCCGCCTGATGGAACAGGCGGGCATCTTCTATTTCTTTACCTGCACCAGCAGTGGTCACACCATGGTGCTGGGAGATGCGACGTCCAACTTTGCGAGCTGCACCGGCGCCGCAACCGTACGGTTTTTCCCGGAAACCGGCATGGAAAATCCCATTGATACGGTGTCGCGGTTTGCGTATGAAAGCGGTATCGCCTTGAAGAAGGCGATTGTCAACGACTATGATTTTGTGAAGCCGAGCACGTCGCTTGAAGGAACCCACTCGGCTTCTGCCGGCGACGGTGCGACTTATGAATTTGCTGCCGGCCATCTGGCGGTCGCGGCCGGCACTGCCATTGCCAAGTTACGGGTAGAAGCCAGCCAGGTATCGGCCGAAATATTGCGCGGCGATAGCTTTTGCTATTCCTTTACGGCAGGGACCAAATTCACGCTCAAGGATCATTTCGTCACCAGCCTGAATGCAGCATTTGTGTTGCGGCGGATTCACCATACCGCACACGATGACCTGTACACCAATTCGTTCGAAGCCTTTCCGGCGACGGTGCCATTCCGGCCGCCTGTCCAGACACCCAGGCCGCGTGCGGTAGGATGCGAAACCGCGCTCGTGGTTGGCCCCAGCGGCGAAGAAATCTGGACGGACAAGCATGGCCGCATCAAGGTGCAATTCCCGTGGGACCGTGACGGCGTCAAGGATGACAAGAGCTCAACCTGGATCCGGGTAGCGCAATCAGCAGCGGGCAAGGGATTCGGCGCGTTGTTTTTGCCCCGGGTTGGTCAGGAAGTAGTGATCACCTACCTCAATGGCGATCCGGAACGGCCGCTGGTCACCGGCTGTGTGTACAACGGTGAAAATGCCACGCCGGTGACCTTGCCGGCAAATCAGACCCAGACGGTGATTCGCACCCGTTCGTCAAAGCAGGGAGCCGAAGGCAATGAACTGCGTTTCGAAGACAAGAAAGATGCCGAGCAGCTGTATATGCATGCGCAAAAGGACATGCTGGTCGAAATCGAAAATGCACTGACCACGACCGTGAAAAAGGGAGCGGAAATCCATACCCTGGACGAAGGCGACCGTACCATCGAACTGAAAAAAGGCAAGGAAACCCACAAGGTCAAGGGGACGCGCACGCTGGAGGTGACCGGCGACGAAAGCCATACCAACTCGGGTAAATTTACCCATACGGTAACAGGTGACTATCAACTCAAGATCGACGGCAAACTGACCATCGAAGCGACCGGCGGGATCACGATCAAATCCGGTGCAGCGATCGAGCAGAAAGCACAAACCGCATTCAAGCTTGAAGCCGGGACGGCGCTGGATGCCAAGGCGGGAACCGCCCTGACGAACGAAGCGGGCACCAATCTGACCAACAAGGGACTCAAGATCGTGAATCAGGGCACAGCGCAGATCGAAAGCAAGGCGCCAATCATCAGTAGTAAAGCCGACGGCATGAACACCGTGGAAGCAGGCGGAATGCTGGTCCTTAAAGGTTCGCTGGTAAAGCTGAATTGATATGAACCGACCTCCTGATCATCACGATGCATCGCAGGAAGCCGCAGCGGCCGATTCACCCGCTGCCGCAACCGGCATGGTGCCGCAGCTGATCGAGGAATCCGGCGATGACGGGCAAGTCGTGCTGCGTTGCCGGGTCCTCGACGGTAAATTGCAAGGCCTGCTGGAAAAATTCGGAGACAACGGCGTGCCGTTGTTCAAGGCGAATTACGAGGCCGGCCTTTTGCATGGAAGCATGGCGATTTATACGGAAGAGGGTGCACTCGCGCAGGAGTCCGAATACGTACAGGGTGTAGCGCACGGCACCATGAAAATGTATGTGAATGGGCGCTGCGTATCGGTCCAGAACCTGGTTGAAGGCATTCCTTCGGGACCAGCGCTGACTTATGACGAGGCGGGCCTGCTGACCGCGCGGATGAATTACGTCAAGGGACAGATTCAGGGGGCGGCGGAGTTTTTCCACGAAGACGTACGAATGCGCAAATCGCAGTACAAGGCAGGACTCCTTGAAGGCGAATCAGTCGATTTCGACCGGCAGGGCAGCATTGTCCAGACCTGCATCTATCGCGCCAACGTGCTGCATGGGCCGATGCGGCGGTTCTGGCCGGATGGCGAGCTGATGGAAGAAGTGACCTACCGCAATGGCGTACCCGTAGGGACGCCGGCACGGTATGACACAAAGGGACGACGCACCGACACCGCCGCCGCCACGCCCGATCTGCTGGAGCGGCTGCAAAAACTGGTGAGGGGAGGCTGATGGGACAACAAGTCTGCATGGGTGCGATGCTCCGGTGCACCTTTGGGGTAGCGCCGGCAAGCCTGGTCGTATTGCCGGTCAATGGGGTTCTGACCGGGACGCCGGCTGCCAACATCATGGACAACAAGCCGTTCGTGAATATTCTGCCGTTCGGGATGTGCCAGTCGGTTTCCAACCCCATGGTGGCGGCTGCAACCGCCGCTGCGCTCGGAGTCCTGACACCGATGCCTTGTATTCCAGCGACGGCTGCGCCATGGGTTCCTGGCGCTCCGACCGTTTTGACCGGCAATATGCCGGCACTGAATAACTCCTCCAAACTGATGTGCATGTGGGGCGGGGTGATCGGTATTGATGTCCCCGGACAGTTTACCGTCATGGTTCCTTAACAAATTTTTAGCGTGATCATCATGGAATATCGATTCAGCCTGACACCGCGCCTGATAGCCCTGACCCTGTTCTGCGGCGTCTCGTTACTGGCCCTGCTTTTTACGCTCGGCTTCCAGGTCGGACAGCGGATGGGTGGCGCCACACCAAAGGCAACCCCGGCCAGCTATGTCGCCAACGCCAAGGCGGATGCTGCGGCCGCAACCCGGATGGCAGGCAGCATGAGCTCTGACATTGCCGCTGCTGCTACACCGGGTGTGGACAAGGCGGCCTGGACGCCGAAGCCAGTTCCTTGAAAGATGCCATCATGAACGCCTGTTTGCATACTCAACGAATCCATTCGCGCCGCTGGTCCGGCGGACGGATGCTTGTTAGCAGCCTTATCCTGCTGTGTGCCTGTGTGCATGGCTGGACGTTCGCTGATCCTGTTACGCCGCAAAAGGTCGCGCTCACACGTTCCGCCGCGGTTGCTCCGGCCCCGGCGGTTGCCCCGATGCCGGCAGAACCGGCATCGCAGTCACCGCTGGTCAAGGTCGCCGATGGCCGTTGGCTGGCGCCGGATATTGCGCGCATCGTCAATCGCGGTGAGCTGGTTGTTGCCATGCTCAAAATAGACAATCCACCATTCTTTGCTGAAAAAAATGGCGAACTGAGCGGAACGGATGTCGATCTCGCCAGATTGATCGGGAAGGAACTGGGCGTTCCGGTGCGCTTTGACCGCTCGCCGGAGACTTACGACAGCGTGGCTGAAATCGTCGCCAATGGTCAGGCGGACCTGGGCATCAGCCGGCTCGCCAAAACCTTGAAGCGTGGGCAGTTCGTGCATTTCTCCAGCACGTATATGCGTCTTGGCCATGCACTGTTGATCAACCGTGTGCGTTTTGCCGAGCTTTCGGGCGGACGTCCGCCGCCACAGGTTCTCCGCAACTTCACCGGCAGGATCAGCGTGATCGCCAGTTCCTCATGGGAGGAATTCGGGCGCCGGAATTTTCCCGATGCAAAGATCATCCCTTATCCCAGCTGGACCGCCGCCGTTGCGGCGGTAAAAAAGGGCGAAGTCGTTGCCGCCTATCGGGATGAACTGGAAGTGATGGCTATTTTGCGGCGCGATCCGAGTCTTGCGTTAACCCTGCGCACCGTGACATTCAATGATCTCGAATCGTCATTGAGCATGATGATCGGTGTGCGCGATGCGACCTTGCTCTCGTTTGTCAACGAGGTGATAGCCCAGCGTCCGGAAAAGCCGACTGTGGCGAGCGTACTGAAACTGATGAACTAGAGAGAAGCCTGTGGATATCCCGACCGGAATGCAGCGTTTTCAACGCTGGGCCTTAAATCCGTGGACCGTGCTGGCTTGCGTCCTGGCGGGTGGGGCATTGGGCTGGGCCGCGCCGGCGTTCTCCAGGAATCTGGGAATCGTCGGTGTCGTCTATGTCGATCTGCTCAAGATGATTGTCTTGCCGTTCATGATTTCGGCCGTCATCTTCAGCCTGCAGAATCTATACCGTGACGGCGGGGCCGGCAGGATAGTCAAAAGTGTCGTGATCGTCTTTGTTGCCATCTCGGTAGTCACGGCGGTGCTCGCGGCGGCCGGCTCGCTGCTATTCCGTCCGGGCAGCGACCTGCCGCAGGAGACGCTTGCCGCACTTGGCAATATCGTCAGCATCGATGCAAACCAGACCAATACCGACATGTCGTTGCGAACGCCGGAAGAGCCGCCCAAGGCAATGACCCTGCAGGATATTCTTCACTCCCTGATCCCGTCGAATATCTTTGCTTCGCTGGCGAATGGCGAAACCCTCAAGGCGCTGGTGTTCGCGCTGCTGTTCGGGTTCGCGGTCGGCCAGGTGCCTACCCGTATGTCGACCGGCCTGAATCACGCGCTTGAGACGATCTATGTCGCGTGCGAGACACTGACACACTGGATCAACCTGCCGGTACCGTTCATCCTGATTTGCATGACCGCCAGCCAGATTGCGGAGACCGGCCTGGAGCCGCTCAAGGCGATGGCCGGATTTGTGGCGGCATTCCTGGTGATATGCGCGATCCTGCTGGCGCTTGCGGTCACGCTGATCGGCCGCCGCGCCGATGTGCCGCTGAAAACGGTAGTAGCTGCCATGCGCGAGCCATTTGCACTGGGCGTAGCGACCAACAACAGCGCGACCTGTATGCCGGCGATGGTGAGCGGCCTCGTCAACAAGCTCAATTTCGCACGTTCGCGGGTCGAATTGCTGGTGCCCTTGAGCATTTCGCTCCTGCGGATGGGGCCGGTTGCCTATTACATTTGCGGCACCCTGTTTATCGCCGCGCTGTACGGCCGTCCCATTTCGGCGCTTGACGTCGGCTTGCTGATGCTGGTCTCGATCATGCTGGGATTCGCATCCGCCGGGATGGCCGGGATCGTCACGATTTCGCTGATCGGCACGACCTGCAGCTATCTCGGGCTGCCATTTGAAGCCGCATTCCTGCTGTTCGCAGCGGTCGATCCGGTGTGTGCGATGGCGAGAACCGCGGTTACCGTGATTGCAGGCTGCGCAGCAGTGTCCGTCATTTGCCCAAGGCCGGTGCAGCTATGATCCAGAAGAGACCGCTCATTCAGCTGAGGGAGATTTTCCAGCATCCGGCGACGCTGCTGGCCGCTGTCTTGCTGGGCGGTTGGACAGGCACGCTGTTCCCGGAAAGCGTCTCGGTCATGTCTGCAATATCGACGCTGTATCTGTCGCTGATTCAGGTGGCATCGTTGCCGTTTGTCGTGCTGGCGGTATTTTTTGGATTGCAGCGCTTGCCGTCATTGCCGAAAAGCGGACGACGGCTGTTTCTCATGATCGTGTTGTCGGTGATCGCGATGCTTTTGTGCTCGGTCGTCGGGATCCTGGTTGCCAGCCTGACATCGGCAGGGGCGGGGATCGCGGGCAATGAAGCCGAGGCACTGGGCGGGTTTGCCTTGAAGTCCGAGTCTCAGTTCATGATGTCCCTGCGCGACATCAGCGCCGATACGCAAGACCTGCTGAAAGTCCCGTCGATCATTCCGGACAACTTCTATGCCGTACTGGCGTTCGGGTCGCTTCCCTCCGTCCTGATCGGCGCGCTGGTGTTCGGAATTGCCGTGGCGGCGCAAAAGCCGGACGCGTCCGCGCATCTGACCGGCATCCTCGAAGGTATTTATCGCGCGCTCGAGTCGTTGGTCAATCGATTCAATTCTTTGCTGCCGGCAGCGGCGTTCGTGCTCGCAGCGGCGGCCACCAGCGCTGCCGGTCTCGAAGTCCTGGTGTTGTTAAAGAGTTTTCTCGGGGCTTTTTTTACCGCGGCATTGCTGATCTGTGCGGCGTCGATCAGTGCGATTGCATGGCGGCTGAAAAAATCCCCGCTGGAAGTCTTGATGGCGCTGCGCGAGCCGATCACGGTATGTCTTTTTTCTCCGGTGGCGGTGGCGGCCGTACCTGGGTTCATCCATAGCATGAGCGTCAGACTCGGCTTTAGCCGTGGCCTGGTGGAGTTGTATTCACCGATCGCCCCGGTCTTTGTCAAAGCTGGCGAGGCACTCTTTTTCTCGGTGCTTGCAATTTTCATCGCCAATCTCTATGGCCACACGCTGACCGTTGGTGAAGTGACAACGATATGCCTGCTGTCGTGGCTGGCTGCGCTATGGTCGGTCGGTGTCTTCGGGGTCAAGTCCGTGATTATGGGGACATTCGTCATGAACTCCTTAGGACTACCATTAGAAGCAGTGCTGCCCGTTTTCATACTGATTGAAGGGATTTGTGAGGGCGCGCGCAATCTGCTGTCGTTTCTAGTGTCGTCCGCTTTATTTGCACTCGTGTCTGATGGGCTGTATATTAATAATGGGCAAGTTTCTGAGGTTTGGCATGCGTTTTCTATTACGCTGACATTCAGCCGGAAGCAGGCACTCTTCGGATCTTTACTGTTGGCGATCGCATTCTTAGCGGTTTTTTGCGCCGGTGTCGGATTCGGTTTGCGTAAAACCATCCCATTTGCCATATAAAAGTCACTTCGATGCTACGACCGACTAATCCGACCGATGAAATTAATCATGCTCTTGCCAGGCGCTATAGCTGGGTGCTGCTTGTCGCCTTTGTGATGGTCGTTCTGTCCGGATGTAGTGCACTTAACAGCGTTGTAGCGGGGTCGCGCTCCCTGATCGGACTCGATCCCAAACCGGTGGAACCGGACTGGAAATCTCTTGCAATCACCGCTGCAGACGACGCGAATGCAAATAGCGCACTGGCAGTGGACCTGGTGCTCGTTAAGGACAAGGCGGTATTGGATACCTTGCTTACGATGCCGGCCACCAAGTGGTTCACTTCACGACACGATCTGCGGCGCACCTTTCCTGAAGCGTTTACCGTGTATCAGTATGAGCTGGTCCCTACTCAGGCGGTTCGACTCGATGAAAAGCATTTCGGCAAGGAGCGTGCATGGGCAGCGATTGTTTTTGCCAATTACGCTTCGCCTGGCGAACATCGCGCCCGGCTGCTTCTTAACAACACAGGTTATTCTGTGCAGTTGAATGCACAGAGTTTCACGGTCAGTGAATTCAAGCCTGGCGCCGCGCAGTAGAACATGGAACGCTCTTAATGACATCTCTTCAACTCTCGGACCGCATTCAGTGGCATGAAGGAATGCTGCTGACGCCGCAGCATTTTCAGCAGGAAGGCGCACGCATTGATGCACTCCTGGCCTGGCAATCGATGGCAACGCAGCCCTATGGCTGGGGTGTTCGCAATCTCGTGATCGATGAAGCACTGCTGACGACCGGGCTGTTACGGATCTTTTCCATTGAAGCCATTCTACCGAATGGCATGGCGGCGACCTTTGATTTCGAGCAATCCCGGGGGCAGTCGCTGGAGCTGGATTTGTCGCCATGGTCGGCGGACATGGAATTGCAGGACTTGTCGGTGTATCTTGTGGTCGGCAAAACACGGTCGCAACGTGCGCCGGGGCAGCCCACCATGTTTCGCGGTGTCGAAGGACAGTTGGTCGAAGATGAAGTGTCTCAGGCGCTGGCGGCGGATATTCCTCGCATGGCAATCAACCTGTCGCTGGCTGCCGGACCGGTACCGTCGGCGGCATACGTCTATCTGCGTCTCATGACCGTGCGCAAGGATAACGAAATCGTGCGTCGTGGTACCGCACTGCCGGCCATGCTGGAAGTGCCTGCCACATCGCCTTTGCGGCAGCGCGCCCAATTGCTTGCTGCGCATATGCGCAGCAAGGCAGTGTTCCTGGCGCGGCAGACCGCATCGCCTTCGTCGCGCCTGGAAGACCGCCTGAATATTCTTGAGCAAAAAGCACGTCTGTCGAGCCTGATCCTTAACTTGCCGGTGCTCGAAGCGGTGCTGCGCTGTCCGGTAGTGCAACCGGTGCCGCTGTATCTTGCGCTGTGCGCCCAGCTCGGTTCGCTGGCGACATTGCGGCCCGGCGCGGTCCCGATTCTCCCGCCAGCATACGACCACGCGGACGCTTATCCCGCGTTCGATGCGGTGCTGAGCGCGCTTTCCGATCTGGTCGACGAGGTTAGCCAGGAATGGAAGACCTGCACGTTTGGCTTTGATAGTCAGGCATTCTCGCTGTCGATGCAGCCGGACTGGGTTGGTACGCGGCTGGTCATCGGCTTGCGCGGTCAGCCGGAGCGTGAGCTGTCGCAGTGGATGTCCGGTGCGGTGATCGGCTCCGAGACTGTGTGGACTTCGCTTACCGATCGCAGGGTGCTGGGTGCGCCGCGGCGGCGCATCGATGATGCGCCTGAATTGGGCTTGCGCTCCAGTTCGGGCTATACCCTCTTCAGTATCGAGGTGTCGGACAACTTTATTGTCGCTGACCAGCCACTGCTGATCAGTAACGGGAATGAAAGTACGCTTGCTCAGCGTCCCCATGAAGTGGTTCTGTTCATTAAGGGCTGATGATCGTGACCACTCAATCGAATATAACTACCCAGAGTCCTTCGCAGCGGCTGCAACTCAGCTCGGCAGGCAGTGCGATCAGTGACGGAACAGACCTTGCTTCGGTTCAGTTCCGCGATTTTTTCGATGTGCTGTCACGCCTGGCGCAGACGGCAGGGCAGGTAGGCGATGCCGATGCCAAGTCGGCGGCCGAGTCACTAAGCGGCCAGTTGTGCCAGCTGATCGAGCTGCAAACCCTGGAAGCGCGCCGTGTCGGCGGCAAAGCCGGTATCGAAGCCGAAGTGCAAGGCCGGTTCCTCAAAGCGGCACTGGCCGACGAGGTGCTGCTCAATACCGATTGGGCAGGGCGCTCGTACTGGCGCCATGTCCTGATCGAAGCCACCTTGTTCAAATCCAGCTTTGCCGGCGAACGTGTATTTGACGACCTGGACCAGCTGCTGCGCGAGCGGGAAGCATCGCGGCGCCATGTCGGCCGGCTATACCTCTATCTGCTGTCGCTCGGGTTCCAGGGTCGTTATCGCGGTACCGCAGGACAAAGCAAAATCGCCGAATACCGTCGCGAGCTGTTTCAGTTTATTTATATGCGGCCGGCAGACATGCATGGCCGTGACCGCACTTTGTCGGAACAGCCTTATGCCAGCACGTTGTCGCACATTGCCGCAAGGCGGCTGCCAAGAATCAACCGCAGCGGTGTCATCGTCCTTTTGGCGCTGCTGTTCTTGCTAGGCTTATCGGAACTGCTCTGGCTGTGGCAGTCGTGGCCGGTACGTGAGGCGCTGTCAGCGAACGCAGGTGCGCTTGTTGCGCCGCTCAACTCTCACGTCTGACAGTTAGGATCCTACAGTGTTGAATTTTTTGTCAGATAACACAGCAATTCTCACACTGCTTTCTCTTACATTGATCGTCCTGCTGCTGCTTGGCATCGTCATCTGGGCAGCAATGAAAGGCGCAGAAAAGCAGGACAAGCCGGCAGAGCAAAAGCCCCGGCTGATCAGTGCCGACTCGCTCAAGCATTCCTTCCGTAGCGCAGTAGAGCTGATTGAAAGTAATCTTGCCGTTCGCTCCGAACGCTATGACCTGTCGTGGACACTGATCCTTAATGAGGGCAAGGAAGGGCGCGAGTTACCGCTGGTGCAGTCGGGGCTGCAGAGTGCGCTCAGTGCGGACACGACGCTCACCACCGCTGCGCAAGGCATCAGCTGGAATTTCTTCGATAATGGCGTCGCGGTCCAGCTGCAGTCCGAGCAATTGGGTTCGTCCGATCCGGACGCACCAGCCAACACGAATACCTGGGACGATTTTCTGGGTCTTTGCCGTAATTACCGCCCGGACCGGCCGTTTGATTCGATCGTCCTTTCGATTCCGGCCAGCGTATTTCTTCAGGCCGACTCGCAAGCGCAGCTTGACCTCGTTGCGCGTGCCAAGTCGATTCATCGCCGCCTCTGGCTGGCGCAAAACCGGCTTGCCTTGCGCTTTCCGATTTACCTGGTCATCGCAGACTGCGAAACCATTCCCGGCTTTACTGCATTTTCAGCGGCCTTGCCGGAACCGATGCGACGCTCCATGCTGGGATGGTCGTCACCGTATGAGCTGGTCGCGCCATTCCAGTCGCAGTGGGTAGACACGGCAATGAATGAAGTCGTGCGCTCGCTGGCTGACACCTGTTCCGAGCTGTGCGCGCTTGAATCCGGGGAATCCAACAGCGCCAGTTACTTCATGCTGCCGAATGAGGTCGAACGCTTGCGCGCGGGTCTCAAGTTATTCACCGAAGAGCTGATGCGCCCGAGCGCATATCATGAACCCTTTCTGTTGCGAGGCATTTACCTCACGGGTGACTACAGCGATGTCGCTGCGCTGACCGGCGGGACGGATGTCCGGTTGCTGTCGGATCAACCGGACAGTACGCCAGAACTTCCGCAGACTGCAGAGGAACCCACGTTTTCGTCATCCAGAGCGCTTGTACTGGGCCAGTCCAGTGCGCTCCCGGCCTTTCTGCGCGATGTTTTCGAACGCAAGATTTTTGCCGAAGTAGGGCTCGTCAGTTCGTCCGCGTCGCAACATATGCGTCGGCCCGCAATGAGCCGCATAGTGCAATGGACGATGGTGGGCGTTCCGGTCGTATGGCTGGTTGGAATGGGCGTGGCATCCGTGCAGTTGCACCGGCAGGTGGAGGACGTCACAGTCTCCCTGCATAAGCTCGATCGCGATTCACGCGACAGTATCGAGGCAAGCAACAACAACGTGATCGATCCGGCCCAAAGCCGGCAACGTGCGATGGACGCACTGACGAACATAGAGCGGATGGATTCGGCACGCATGCGCTCGGTATTCATGCCGGGTTCCTGGCCGTGGCTCGATGATCTGCACATACGCGTCCACCGCAAGCTTGAACAAGGATTTGCCGACAACGCATTCGACCCGATGCGCCGGGAGATATACCGGCGTGCAAGCCAGCTTACCGGTGTACCGGTTGATCCGGCATCGGGCAATCTGATCGCCGGCGCAAGCTGCACCTTGCCGGCGCAATGGAATGAAGTAGCGTTTGCCAAACCCGGTACCGCACTGAACATCGAGGATTTGCCGGAGTTCGGCGCCACACTGCAGTATGTGGGGCGCATTGAAGAACTGGACCGGGTAGTGCGCGCCATGACCCGGCTTAAAAGCTCGGACGATCCGGCATCGGGCGAGGACCTGGCTCTTGTGGTCGGGGCCTTGCTGGGTGCCGAACTCAACGGCAATGCCACACGCACGGCCGAACTGTTCCGGCAAGCGATACAAGGTACTCCGGCGCTTCCGGTGACACCATTGCAGGACGCTACCTCTTGCTCGCTCAACCTGGCGCTGAAGGCGACTTACGAGAGACTCTTTGCCAACAATGGATTGCTCAAGTCTGAGCAGACCATTGCGCAAACCGCATCTGCGTTGATCGACGCCCAACCGAATGCGTCTGATGCAGTCGCTACCATTGAAGCATGGCAAGCCTTGCACGAAACCCTTCTCCGTCAGGAAGCGCTGCTGACCTCTGGTAAAGGCGTCTGGATGCGGCGCCGCACGATGCAGCTTGGGCAGGCCCATGACGCGCTGTTGCAAAGAGTCCAGACCGTTTCCTTGCTTGGCAAAGGCGTAGCCAGCGACGCACAGAGTCAGGCAGAGGATGGCTTTGCCAAATTCCTGACCGCCTGGGACGAGACGCTCACCGCCGACAAGTATTCGCAAAGCATGACGCCAGGTCTGGCATGGTCGGACACATCGTCGTCCTGGGCATTTTCGCCGGCCCGCAAGGCCTTGGTGGACGCATTGTCGGCATTGCTCGCGCAACCCTACATGAAGGTAAATAAACTCAGCCGCATTCCCGATGTTCCTGCCGGTGCGACAGTTACCTGGAATCGAGGACGGCTCGATCAGGCCCTGGCACTGGCCGACGCGCGCAAACGGTTTCAGACTGAATTGCTGACCAGATTTCCGGTCATGCTGCAAGCCCCGGTGGCAAGGTTGAATGATGCCGCTCTGGCAGAAACCGCACGCGACCTGCTGTCGCAGGCATTTATTGTGTCGGTCAACGAAGTCCAGGCTCCCGCGCCTGAAGCGGACCGCACTCGCGCATTGCAATTGCGCGCCTGGTTGCGTGAACTGGGCGGCGAATCCGCAGCGGATAGTCTGTCAGCCGTACTGGCAAAGGATGCGTTATCGCGCTTGCAATTCCTGGACAATACCTTTGCGCGGGCCGAAATATTCATGCCACGGGATATCGCTTTCCGTACATGGAGTGGGGAAAAATCGCCGCTGATTGACGCCTTCGGCGCCATTGATGCGGCTACCCTGGCGGCCTATGTAGCCCAGCAACAGGCATTCATCGATACTGCCGGCAAGGATGCAGAAGGACTCTTGCAGCAGCTGGGAGCTACCCATTCCGGCAATCCGCTTGTGACGCGCTGGCAGGCTATCGTGGCTGACCTGAACCGTTACCGTCTGAAGAGCCCGACCAGCAGTCTCATGGCGCTTGAACAATTCGTTCTTTCCGGCGCGACAGAAGTGGATCTGAAGAATTGCATGGAAAAGCTTTCATCGCGCGCGGGCCAGCGGCGCGCTGCAGATCCGTTCTCCGAACGGATGCAAGTGTTGCAGGCGGGCTTGTATACCCGGTGCCGCGAAATCAAGCACAATGAATATCAGGAAGCATGGAACCGTTTTGCCGATACATTCAACCGTGATCTTGCGAATCGTTTTCCGTTCAGGCCGGCGGCACTCGATCCCACCATCAAAGGCACTGCCGCTGACCGTAGTCCTGCCGATATAGAAGAGGTTGGGAAAGTACTTAAGCTGTTTGAGCGCTCGAATACCGTCTCCCTTGCAACTGCGCGCGAACCATCACGCGTCATGGCATCGGCACCGGTACGACGGGTTGAAGAGCAGATGCAACGGGTGCGCGAGTTCCTCGCACCCCTTTATCCGACTGAAGATAACCAGGTGCCCGGCATGGACCTGACAGTGGAATTCCGTGCCAATTCGGCATCTGAAATCGACGGCAACAAGATCATTGACTGGTCCCTGACGGTCGGCAGCCAGACGATGCGATTGCGCGATCCGGTTCGGCCGCTCAGATGGGAGCCGGGATTGCCGATTGTGCTGACCATGCGTGTCGCGCGTGATGGTCCGGTCGTCCCGGTGGCGGAGATGGTTCAAAGGGATATGACGGTCGAGGACCGCACTGTTACTTACCGGTTTGACGATCCGTGGGCTTTATTCTCATTCATTACCACACACCGAGATACAGATTCTTCTTCCGGGACCGATGCACGATCGCAGCTATTGCGGTTTGAATTTCCGCTGATCACCAATAGTGCAAATCCGGGTGCACAGCCACGCGCATCGCGTGCCCGTGTCTATGCGCGACTAACCATAAGTCCTGCGGGCAAGCGCACACCGCTGGTCTGGCCTGGTACTTTCCCGGTCCGTGTGCCGTCTTTGTAGGAAATGTGCCGAGGGCAAATCGGGTGATCGCATCGGAGCACACCCCCGTTGGTCCTGGTTTGACCGGGCATGGTGATGGTATTGGCTGAAACATGAAATTGATCGACTAACTAAATAAGAATGCTATGTCATCCTTCCAGCCGCAGCGTAAAGTTCGTGTCGCCGTATTCGGTAGCTTTTACCGGGGATTTCATGTACTGAGCGAAATGCTCAAAGGACCTCTTGCCAGGCAGGTAGAGGTGGTAGGTGTAGCGACGGATGATGTCTCCTCAACTTTCGTGAGCCGTGAGCGCCGTGTCTGGAGCTATCCACATACGAAGACCGAAGAAGTCATGGTGGAACAGCTCGCCGTGGCGCATCATATTCCCCTATACAAAGGGCGAGTAAAGACCGAAGAGTTTTACGATATATACGAAAATGAATGGTGTCCGGACGTTTGTATCTCCGCCACATTCGGCCAACGTATCAGTTCGCGCCTGTTCCTGTATCCAGAGATGGGTTTTTATAATCTCCATCCTTGCATTGATGATGGCTGGCCATCTCATTACGCCGGACCTAATCCGTTTCATGCCTTGCTGGAGAATAAATCCGATCACGCGGTGATTGCGATGCACGAGGTCGATGATGGATTTGATACCGGCAGATTGATCGCAATATCAGAAAAAATTTACTTCCCCCCGGACGCTTCCGTTATCGACTTGCATAAGTCGTCCTCACCGTTGGCAGCAAAATTTTTCGCGCAGGAACTGGGTAAGTTACTTGCATTGTGCGAGATCGACTATGCAATGGAATAACCCAAGCCGGGTTGATTTATATGGCCACTCGAAAGAAGATGTTTGCTGCTAGTTTATCGGATCTGTATGACAAGGCACGCTCGTTAGTATCCAGTCCGACTTCAGTTCCCGCACCCGCGCCTGTGCACATGGAGATATTACCGATGAGCCCACCCGGCGAGGAGAAACCCCGCATCCTTATGAATCCTGACCATCAGGCAGAGCTGGAAGTGTTGCTGGCGCCGATCACAGAAAATGAACCCTGTGGTCCGGCCATGCGGTATGACCCGGCATTTACCGAAATCCGTCTCGCACGCGAGGAAGACGATCCCAGTTTGCCAATGGGACAATGGGAGCGGCCGCTCAAGCGGGCCGACTGGGTGTTTATCGAAGATCGATGCAAGGGCATGCTTGCCAACCGGTCCAAGGATCTGCAACTTGCAGTCTGGCTGCTGGAGTCATGGACACGCCAGCATGGATTTGAAGGCTTGCTCCGCGGATTGCATCTGGTCGATGAGTTGCTGCGGCAGCATTGGACCGCAGTGCACCCGGTGATTGATGAAGACAATGACTGCGATGCGCGGATTGCGCCGCTGGTGTGGCTCAATGAGTCGATGTCCATGACACTGAAGGTGCACGTCCCGCTCCTGAACGTGGCCGGTCGCAAACCACCGAAGGTGAGCTTCGCCGACTGGGAGCGCCTGACCGCAAGAGAACTATCCGGGCAGGATCATGCGACCGACAAGACGTCAGGCGTGGACTCCAGCGACTTGCCGCTCATACGTGAAGACGTCATCTCCTATGCGCATCAGCATTTGTATTATGAGCTTCAGACCAGGATTGACCTGGTTCGCCGTTGCCTTATCTGCCTGAGTTCCCTGACATCGTTTGTCGATACACAACTAGGGATGGATTCGCCGAACCTGGCCAGATTGCATGGGACGCTCACTTCGATCGAGCGCGTGTTCACACAATTGATACCCGTTAAAAACGAGCCGGCGGTAATGGAAGAACTTCCTGTCCCCCACGGCGTTAATATGTCCAGCGCAACCGCAGGAGAAATGATCATGGCACCGCCTGTCACCCTTTCACACTGGCAAAGCCGCCATGAAGCGTATGTTACGTTGGAGGCGATTGCAGATTATCTGGCCGTCGTGGAACCTCATAGTCCGACGCCTTATTTACTGCGCCGCGCAGTGAACTGGGGAAGAATGCCGCTGCCTGAACTGATGGCCGAGATCATCAGGGAGGAAGGAGACCTTAACCGACTCATGAATGTGCTCGGCTTGCGGGAATAGGCAGGCCGGTAGACAGCTAAGAAGCTCTCTGATCATGCCGAAGTGTTCTCGCTGCGGGTACATGTCGTTGATGTGTTGCGCGCGTCTTCGCTTATGAACCGCCTTCTCAGTTGTTTGTGCAGCTTGAATTTTCCGGTTGCGAATTTTTCACGTTTTTGGCATTGCCGACTTGTATTTCAGTCGGCAGCGCAACCCCATTCTTGGCTGCGGTCATTTCCGCCAGAATGGAAACCGCGATTTCGGGCGGCGTCTTGCTGCCGATATAGATGCCAACGGGGCCATGCAGTTTGGCTAACTGCGCATCGTTCACATCGAATAGCTTGAGCCGTTCACGCCGCTTCGCATTGTTGGCGCGGGAGCCGATCGCTCCGACATAGAAGGCATCTGACTTCAGGGCTTCCATCAGGGCCAGATCGTCGAGCTTGGGATCGTGGGTCAGCGCCAGCACCGCGCATCGGACGTCGAGCCGCATATCGATCACGACATCGTCCGGCATGCCGTGCACCAGTTCCACTCCCTCGACCTGCCAGCCGGTGCGATACTCTTCGCGCGGATCGCATACTGTCACGTGATAGTCCATGCCCACCGCGATCTGCGCCAGAAAGCGTGACAACTGTCCTGCACCAATGATCAGGAGGCGCCAGCGCGGGCCATGCAGCGTAGTGAGCGTGGAGGCCGACACCTGGAGCGCCATGCCGGCGCGCGCCGTTCCCAGCGTGACCTGGCCGGTTCGCAGATCGAGCCGGCGCGCTACCAGTTCATGTGCCGATAGACGTTGCAGCAACTCGGTAATGAGGCTGCCTGTGGACAGAGGTTCCATGGCCAACTGAATCGTGCCGCCGCACGGCAGGCCGAAGCGATGTGCCTCATCGGCACTGATGCCGTAGGTAACGATCTCCGGGCGGAGGCGTGTGAGGCCCTGTTTGCGAACCCGGTCGATCAGATCATCTTCGATGCATCCGCCGGACACGGAGCCGACCACGCGCCCGTCGTCGCACATGGCGAGCATTGCGCCTTCCGGCCGTGGACTGGAACCCCATGTCTTTATCACGGTGATCAATTCGCAGCGGTGGCCGCCAGCCAGCCATTGCTCGCAGCTTTTCAGAACTTCCATATCGATGCTATCCATTGTCGTGCACGCGAAAGCGCTCCATGAAAGTCGAAGTAAAGTCCCGGTACGTTCCGGTCCGGCGAACAGGCAACACGGAAAAATCCCCATCCATACAGTAAAACTATGAGGCAACTATTTCCGTTATGTATGCATGCACGGCCATTCTGTTCCTTGACACCATCACCGTACAAAGAAGTTTGATTTTGGCGCTGAGGTTTCTTTTGACTTAACGCAAAAGACGATGTGCTCAGCGTAAGTACGCTAATTTTTGCACCACCGGCTGCGACGAAAAGAATCGATGACAAGGCGAGGGGCCGGGTTATCGGGACAAACAATGGAGACAAGCCGTGTCCGGCAGAGTTCGATATTCTGCCGGACACGGCCCGTTCCCTTTTCTGCCCTGCGACTGTTCTTCGAGCCCTGATCAAACGGCAATTCACTTGAGGAGTAATCGCATGGCAATCAAGGTATCCATGACCGTCAATGGAATCCCGGCGAACGCGGAAATAGATCCGCGCACGCTGTTGGTTCAGTTTCTTCGCGAAAACCTTTCATTGACCGGCACGCATGTCGGATGCGACACCAGCCAGTGCGGTGCCTGCACGGTGATCGTCAATGGCAACGCCGTCAAGTCATGCTCGGCTCTGGCAGCGCAGTTTCAGGACGCGCAGGTGACAACGATCGAAGGAATCGCCGGTCCTGGCGGTGAACTGCACCCCATGCAGGCAGCGTTCAAGGAATGCCACGGCTTGCAATGCGGCTTCTGCACTACCGGCATGATCATGTGCGCCATCGATATTGCCAAGCATCATCCCAATGCGTCCGAGCGTGAAATCCGTGAGCAACTCAAGGGCAACATGTGCCGCTGCACCGGTTATCACAACATCGTCAAGGCGGTGCAGGCAGGCGCCGCCAACATGAGCGGAGGCTGACATGAATGCCCCTTCTGAACATGAAACCGGCATTGGCGCCTCGGTGCGCCGCAAGGAAGATTATCGTTTCGTCACCGGCAGCGGCAAGTACACCGATGACGTCCAGATCCCCGGCCAGACCTATGCTTATTTTCTGCGTTCTCCGCACGCGCATGCAACGATCAGATCGATCGACACCAGCGCGGCGCGAAGCGCCCCCGGCGTTATCGCTGTCCTGACCGGGGATGACCTCGCGGCTGACAAGGTCGGCGGCGTGCCCTGCGGCTGGTTGATCACGGACGTGAATGGCCAGCCGATGAAGGAGCCGCCGCATCCGGCCCTCGCGCAGGGAAAGGTACGCCATGTTGGCGACCAGGTGGCGCTCATCGTGGCGGCAACCTATTTGCAGGCGAAGGACGCGGCCGAACTCATCGAGGTGGACTATGACGCACTGCCGGCAGTTGCCGATGCGCGCGACGCGCTGAAATCTGGCGCTCCGGTCGTGCACGACATCGCGCATGATAACAAGTGCTATACCTGGGCACTGGGCGACAAGGCTGCGGTAGATGCGACATTCGCGCGGGCGCATCATGTTACCCGTATAGAACTGATCAACAACCGGCTGGTTCCAAACGCAATCGAGCCGCGCGCAGCACTGGCGCAGTACAACCGTGGCGACGACAGCTACACGCTGTATGTCGCCAACCAGAATCCGCATGTCGAGCGGCTGTTGCTCACGGCCTTCGTGCTTGGGCTGCCGGAGCACAAAATGCGTGTCATCGCGCCCGATGTCGGCGGAGGCTTTGGCTCGAAGATATTTTTGTATGCGGAAGATGTCGTGCTGGCCTGGGCATCGAAAAAGCTTAACCGCCCGGTGAAGTGGACCGCCGAACGTTCCGAATCGTTCCTGACGGACGCACACGGCAGGGACCACGCGACGGTGGCCGAAATGGCAGTCGGCGCAGACGGGAAATTCCTGGCCATGCGGGTACACACCGTCGCCAATCTCGGCGCATACCTGTCTACGTTCTCGACCTCGGTTCCGACCATCTTGTATGCGACGCTTCTGGCGGGGCAATACAGCACGCCGCACATTTATGCCGAAATAGATGGCGTATTCACCAACACCACGCCGGTGGATGCTTATCGCGGCGCCGGGCGGCCGGAGGCAGCCTACGTGGTCGAACGGCTAGTATCGACGGTAGCCCGCGAGATGAACATCGATGATGTGGAACTGCGGCGGCGCAACTTCATCACAAGCTTTCCGTACCAGACGCCGGTGGCGCTCCAGTACGACATCGGCGACTTCAATGCTTGCCTGGACGGCGCGGTCGAACTGGCCGACGTCGCCGGTTTCCCGGCACGCCGCGAGGAAGCCAAGCGGCGCGGCAAATTGCGCGGCCTGGGATTTTCTACCTATATCGAAGCCTGCGGGCTGGCGCCGTCGAACATCGCCGGTGCGCTGGGCGCACGGGCGGGACTATACGAGGTCGGTGAAATCCGGGTGCATCCCACCGGCAGCGTCACTGTGTTCACCGGGTCGCACAGCCATGGACAGGGGCATGAGACGACATTCGCGCAGATTGTCTCTGCCCGGCTCGGCATCCCGTTCGAGCAGGTCGATATCGTGCACGGGGACACCGGACGTGTTCCGTTCGGGATGGGTACCTATGGCTCGCGTTCGCTGGCGGTGGGAGGCTCGGCAATCGTCAAGGCGCTCGACAAGATCGAGGCCAAGGGCAAGCGGATTGCCGCACACCTGCTGGAAGCGTCGGCCAGCGATATCGAATTCAAGGATGGCAAATTCACCATCATCGGCACCGATCGCAGCGTGCCCTTCGCGCAGATTGCGCTGGCTGCCTATGTGCCGCACAACTATCCGCTGGACAAGCTGGAGCCGGGATTGAACGAAACCGCATTCTACGATCCGACGAATTTCACCTTTCCTGCGGGTGCCCATATTTGCGAAGTCGAAGTCGATCCGGAAACCGGCGCCGTTGAAGTGGCCGCCATGACCGCCGTGGACGATTTCGGCAATATCATCAATCCGATGATTGTCGAAGGCCAGGTACATGGCGGTTTGGCCCAAGGCATTGGACAGGCGTTGCTGGAGAACTGCGTCTACGACAAGAGTACCGCGCAGTTGCTGTCGGGCAGCTACATGGATTATGCGATGCCGCGCGCCGAGGATCTGCCCAACTTCAAGGTCGGCAGCCGGGTGACACCTTGTACGCATAATCCGCTCGGCGCCAAGGGCTGCGGCGAAGCAGGTGCGATCGGTTCGCCGCCCGCCGTCATCAATGCGGTGATCAATGCGCTTTCACCGTTGGGAGTGACGCATCTGGACATGCCTGCGTCGCCGGAACGGGTATGGAATGCCATTCAATCCGCCAGGCAGTCCGCGCAACCGTCAGCCAACCCAGCCCCGTGAGGAGAGCAGTATGTATGCATTCGAGCTGCATCAACCCAAGAGCGTGAGCGAAGCCGTCGCTTTGCTTGCCAACCCGGACAGCCAGCCATTGGCCGGCGGGCAGAGTCTGGTCGCGGCGATGAAACTGCGGCTGGCTGCGCCGAAGAGCCTGGTAGACCTGGGCGGAATCGCCGAACTGCGCGGCATCCGGCGCGAAGACAGCGCGCTGGTGATCGGTGCGGGAACCAGCCATGCCGAAATCGCCGCATCCGACGAAGTCCGGCAGGCAATCCCCGCGCTGGCCTACCTTGCCGGCGAAATCGGCGACGTCCAGGTGCGCAATCTCGGCACGCTGGGCGGATCGCTGGCCAACAACGATCCTGCTGCCTGCCATCCGGCCGCAGCGCTGGCGCTGAACGCGACCATCCGGACCAACGGGCGGACCATCGCGGCCGACGACTTTTTCACGGGCATGTATGAAACCGCGCTGGAGCCTGGCGAAATCATTACTGAGGTCCAATTTCCTGTTCCCGACAAGGCGGCCTACATCAAGTTCCTGAATCCGGCCTCGCGCTTTGCACTGGTGGGCGTATTCGTCAGCCGGAGCGACGATGGCCATGTGCGGGTGGCGGTGACCGGATGCGCCGGATGCGCTTTCCGTGCTACAGATCTGGAAAAGGCGCTTGAAGCGGATTTCAACCCGGACGCCGCCAAAGCGGTACGGGTAGCGGCCGACGGACTAAGTTCAGACTTGCATGCCAGTGCGGCTTATCGCGCACACTTGATCCCGGTTCTGGCCGGGCGCGCCGTTGCCGAGGCATTGAAATGAGGTTACGTCGCCGCGGCGCAATCTTTACGGCGAACGTATGCCGATAGCCTGTCCTCCCGCTTCCGTCGATCAGGTGGCACAACTACTGGCGTCTCAGCAATATATCGCCGAGCGCCATCTGTCCACCACGCTTTATCTCGCAATGACCATGGGCCGGCCGCTGTTCCTGGAGGGCGAAGCGGGAGTCGGCAAAACCGAAGTCGCCAAGGCACTGGCGGGTGGGCTCAATCGCAGGCTGGTGCGCTTGCAATGCTATGAGGGGCTGGACGTCGCCAACGCGGTCTATGAGTGGAACTATCCGCGCCAGATGATCGAAATCCGGCTTGCCGAAGCGACCGGGGAAACCTCAAAAGACCAGTTGGCGGCGGATATTTTCACCGACCGCTTCCTGATCAAGCGCCCGTTATTGCAGGCGCTGGAAAGCACGGACCGTGGCCCTCCGGTCCTGCTGATCGACGAACTCGACCGTGCCGATGAGCCTTTCGAAGCCTATCTGCTGGAAGTGCTGGCCGAATACCAGATCACTATCCCGGAACTCGGCACCATTCGCGCAGAACAACCCCCGTTGGTCGTCATCACCTCGAACCGCACGCGTGAAATCCATGACGCCGTCAAGCGGCGTTGCTTCTACCACTGGGTGGACTACCCGGACAAGGAGCGGGAATTGCAAATCGTTCGCTGCCGGGTGCCGCAGGCCGCTGACACGCTGAGCCGCGACGTGGTCGCGTTCATCGCCCGACTGCGCGACATGGAACTGTACAAGGCCCCCGGCGTGGCGGAAACCCTCGATTGGGCAGCGTCGCTTGCTGCCCTTGACAAGACCACGCTCGATCCGGAAGCGGTGCAGGCAACGCTGGGCGTAGTGCTGAAATACGAAGATGATATCGCCAGGATGAATGCCGGCAAGATCGACCAGTTGATTGACGATGTCCGGGTAGACGTTGCGGGGATGCGATGAGCGTGGCGGCGCCAAGCCAGGACAAGGGGCTGCTGGCGGAGAACGTCGTGCATTTCGCGCGGGTGCTGCGCAGGGCCGGATTGGCGATCGGGCCGGCCAAGGTGATCGATGCCTTGCGCGCCCTGCAGGCCGTCGGCGTGGAGCGGCGCGACGACTTCTACTACGCGCTGTCGACGGTGCTGGTCGACCGGCGAGACCAGCAATTCATCTTCGATCAGGCGTTCGAACTGTACTGGCGCGATCCGTCGCGCATTCGGCTGCAGTTGCAGCAGATCCAGGATTTGCTGGGCGGTGTACGCTCGCCCAAACCGGATACGCCGAAGCTTGCGCCGCGTATCGCACAGGCGATGCTGCCGCGAGCGCCGCGTGCGGTATCGGTGCCAGATGACTTGCCCCCGGACCTGAGGCTCGACGCGTCGATGACGATGTCGCGCGTCGAAGTTCTCCGTAACAAGGATTTCGCAGCGATGACTGCGGAGGAGCAAGCCGAGGCGAAAAAAATGATTGCTTCAGTACGCATGCCATTGCCTGAAATCGCCAGCCGCCGGTCACGCCCGCTCTTGCAAGGAGCGCAGGTCGATTTGCGCAGCACCCTGCGGCATATGATCAGAACAATGGATGGCTGCGTCGAATTGCGACATCGCACGTCGCGCATGCAGCCTGTCAAGCTAGTGATCTTGTGCGATATATCCGGCTCGATGGAAAACTATACGCGCATGCTTCTGCATTTCATCCACGCTTTAGCCAATAGCCGTCGCCGCGTGCATACCTTACTTTTCGGCACGCGCCTGTCCAACATTACCTATTTGCTGCGGGACCGCGACGTCGATGTCGCACTCGGTCAGGTGTCGCGCCAGGTGGTGGACTGGGCCGGCGGCACGAGGATTGGTGCTTGTCTGGCAGAGTTCAACCAGCACTGGGCGCGCAGGCTGCTCGGCCAGGGAACGGTCGTACTGCTGATCACCGATGGCCTCGACAGCGGCGATGCCCAAAGCGTAGGCGCTCAAATGGAAAGGCTCAGCCTCTCGTGCCGGCGCCTGATCTGGCTTAATCCGCTGTTGCGCTTTGAAGGTTTTGAAGCCAGGCCGGCCGGAATCCGCGCCATGCTGCCGCACGTCGACCTGTTCCTGCCTGTGCATAATCTGACGAGCCTGAGTCGCCTCGGCGCGGCGCTGGATGAGGCAAGCTTTCGGCGCTCACAGTCAACTCGACGATCACCTCATTCGTCAGGAGAACACTATGGAAATGTCTAGCGTTCAAATCGTGCCTTCATCACCGGACAGGGTCTGGTCGGCGCTCAACGATCCGGAATTGCTAAAGCGGTGCATCACCGGCTGCGAGGCAATCGAACCGATCGAAGAGAACCAGTACAAGGTGTCGATGGCGGTAAAAGTCGGTCCCGTGAATGCAAAGTTTGCGGGAAAAATATTTCTGGCCGACTTGAATCCACCGGAATCCTACACGCTCAACTTCGAAGGACAAGGAGGGATGGCAGGTTTCGCAAAAGGCAATGCGAAGGTTATGCTGTCACCGGACGGTGAAGCCACCAAGCTGGCATACACCGCCTCGGCGCAGATCGGCGGCAAGCTGGCGCAGATCGGCTCGCGTTTGATTGACGGCGCCGCAAACAAGATGGCAACCGATTTCTTTGCCGCACTTGCCAGAGAACTCAAGGACGAACCACAGAGCGAGCTTTAAAAGGAGACGAACATGGCCGGAGACGCAAAAGGATTCAAGGTCTGGAATGTGCAGATGCAAGAGATACCGTCGGACGCGAAAGGGGAAGACGGTACGGCGGAAAGCGGGCAAAAGTCAGTGGCATCCGTGTCCGTGGAGTGTTTGCAGTGTGGAGAGACATGGACCGCAACCGAAGGTGGCGCCGAGAAGAGCCTGACGAATGTATTCGGAGGCATTGTCATTTCATGCCCCAATTGCAACCAGACCGACGGGGTACAGCGCCCGGACTTTCAATAACGATGGCGTGCGGGAGTGCGGACGCCTTCCGTTAAGATGCGTTTCGCACGATCTCAAATGTCGCGCTTGAAGCGCTATACGGTGGCCCAGTCCACATCCGGCGCGGCGTGCGTGCCGCAATGCTTCATTGCTTCAAAGCGGCGTGCTTTGACTGCATGGATTGTCTCAACCAGAAAGCTCGCGTCATAGGCGGTGAGCAAATGGAGCTGATGCGTTTGTCGATAAATGCGTACGCGTTCATTTTCACAAGGATGGCGACGCAGTTCGTAATACGCCGCATTCAGCAGATTCCTGTCGGCGATCGTGGCCGCGCTCTTCTGCTAGAAGAACGAGGGCAGAAAGTACACTACTGCTGATGCTTTCAAGCCTGCTTTCTGCAGGCTTGTCCGCTACACGCGATATGTCGATTCAGCCTTCCGACCACTCCATGCGACTATGAGCGATCAGGGGAAGTACAGATCCGTTGTAGCCGAATCAGTCGACCCGGATGCCTGCCTGCTTGATCAGCTTGGCCGTTTCCACCGTTTCATCACGCACGAACTGCGCGAACTGCGACTGCGTCATCTCGTTGAGTTCGGCGCCAAGCTTGCCGAGATGGCTGCGCACCTCAGGAGATTTCAGCGCGCGCAGGGATTCTATGTGCAGACGGTCCAAAGCGGGCTTCGGGATCTTGGAAGGCGCAAACAGGCCGACCCAGAAGGTGTAGTCTGCTCCGGGAAAACCGGCCTCGGTGGTAGTGGGAACGTTTGGCAGCAGGGGTGAGCGCTTCGCCGATCCGATCGCCAGCGCCTGAAGCTTGCCGCCTGCGATCAGCTGCGTTGCGACTGCGAGCGGGGCCATGAACCAGTCGACGCGCCCGCCCATCACATCGTTCAGCCCCTGCGGTGTTCCGCGGTAGGGCACATGCGTAACCTCGAGACCTACTGCGAGTCGGAACTTCTCGCCGGCGATGTGCGACGCACTGCCGTTGCCAGACGAGGCATACGTGAACTTGCCGGGGGCGGCCTTGACTTTCTCTACCAGGTCCTTCAGCGAAGCGTATCCCTTGTCAGGTGCTACCACCAAGACGTTCGGCATCGTCGCGAGCATGGTGACCGGCGTAAAGTCCTTCATAGTGTCATACTTCAGCGACGGATACAGCGCCGCGTTCGCGACATGGCCGGCCGAGTGAACCAGAAGCGTGTGGCCATCCGGCACCGAAGCGGCGACCAGGCCGGCCCCGAGCGTCCCACCGGCACCAGGCCGATTATCGACGATGACCGACTGCCCCAAATAATTTGCGAGCCGTTCGCCCACCACCCGGCCGACGACGTCAGTGGTTGAACCAGCCGTGAATGGAACGACCATGGTGACCAATTTTGTCGGGTAGGGTTCTTGCGCGTGCAACGACGCGGGAAGTGCGACTGAGCCGGCAACAGCGGCGGCGATGAGATGAAGGGTCTTGCGGCGGTTGTAATTCATTGTCTTCTCCTGTTGTAATAATAAAAAGGGACAGAAACGATGCCTCTGTCGTCTCAGTTGGGCATGACGAGCATCACCTTACAGAGCTGGTCCGATCGGTTGTGCAGACGCCGCGTCTCGCCCGGGGCGATGCGACAACTGTCCAGAACTCCGAGCACGGCGACGGTCGGTGGCGAATCATCGATCTGGGCCGACACCTCGAGCGCGCCTTCGACGACAACGTAGAATTTTTCGACCCGCGCCGCCGACACGACGGTGCCGCCGCCCGGCTCGATGATCGATAGACCGATCCAGACGATGTCGGACGGGCCAGCCTGCTTGCCCTGTAGCTGACGCATGCTCATCCGAAAATGGCCGTCGGCGTGATAGCTTGGAGCCTGATCGAAACACATCACGTGCATGGCATCGCTCCTTAAGGCTCCAGCACGAGGCGTTCCTTCGAGCCTTCGAGCACCTGTCGATAAGCCTCTACCGCATTGTCAAGCGGAAGCAGGCTGCTGTCGCTGACGTCGAAGGCACGCAGGCTGCCGTTTTCGAAGCCCGGCAGCAGGACGCGGAAGACGTCGGCGCACTGCGTGGCATTGAGCTTGAGGCTGTCCACGCCGAGCAATCGCAAGTCCCGCCGATAGAAGGCCATAATGTCGAACGGCACGTTGCGGTCCGGCGTCGAGATCAGAATCTGCACGCCGCCTATCCGCAACGCGTCGAGCGCGGCCTGGAAGTATGGCGAGCCTACGGTGTTGTAGGCGATGTCGACGCCTTGACCGTCGGTTGCCGCTAATACTGCGCTGGCCAAGTCGCTACGGGTACCGTCGAAGACCTCGATCGGTGAACTCGCATGGCCGACGTAGCGCGCGCCGCCACGCTCGACGCCGATCACGCGAGCGCCGGCCCGCGTCGCGAGCTGCACTGCAGCCTGACCGACCTTGCCGTTGGAGCCGAGCACCAGCACTGTCTGCCCTTTGCCTTTGAGATCGGCGCGCCGCAGCCCTTCGAATGCCGTCACGAATGGAACGCCAACCGTTGCTGCCGCTGCCAGCGAAATATGTGCCGGCCTGTGCACCAGCGCCTCGACCGGCAATATGAGGTAGCGCGCGTGCGTACCATCGCGCGTGATTCCGAGATCGCCGCCGGTCCCCCAGACATTGGCGCCGAGCCATTCGGCTGGGCCGGCAACCACTTTGCCGGCGTAGTCGCGTCCTGGAGTGCGCGGCCAGACCGCGTACGGCATCATGCCGAGGGCCGCCTTGACATCGCTTGGATTGATCGCGGCAGCCAAGACTTCGATCACCGCGCTGCCAGCGGGCGCTTGTGGTTGCAGGATTTCGACGAGCTGCGGACGAAGCGTGTCAGGGCTGTCGGCCTTATCGATGAGGCGTAGTGCACGGGCGGATGATTTCATGATCGTATTACTTTCATTAAAGGAGTGGCTCGTCGGCGCGCGACGACGCCGTTCATGCCTGATGTTTGGTCAGGGCAAAGGGGGGCGCGGGAGGTTGGATTGGCCAGGCTCTACGCGCAGCTCCAGGTCGAGCTTGTAGCCGGACTCGCCGTCCGGCTCGAAGCTGCGAAGCAGCGAGCCTACGGCGCCGAACGCCGCGTCGCTATAGGCGTAGGGATCGAGCGCGTCGAAGATCTGAGTCGCAAGCACCTTGTGATCCGGAGCGATCACGATAAAGTGCAGGTGCGCCGGTCGCATGTGATGACGGCCCTGCAGCGCGAGCAGGTCGCCGCAGGGGCCGTCGGTGGGGACACCGTAGCCCGATGGCTTGACGCTATCGAACCAGAAACGGCCCTCAGCGTCGGTTTCGAATCGGGCGCGCAAGTTCATGTCTTCCTGATGTGCGTCCTGGTTTTCGTACAAACCACTCGGCGCAGCCTGCCAGGTTTCCACACGTGCGCCGGCGATCGGTGTGCCGTCTAGCGACAGGACTCGTCCAGTCACGAATAGCCGCTCACCAGTAGTCTCATCGCTAGCGATGCGCGCGCCGTTTGGCCGCACTGGCTGGTTTTCACGCCAGAACGGCCCGATCAGCGCAGGCTCGGTGCCTCCGGCGGCCAGCGCAGCCTTGGCGTCCATCAATACGACAAGCGTTGCGAGCCCGAGAATATCGGCCAGCAGGATGCCTTCATGTTTCTCCGGACCAGTTGCCTGCCCGACGCGAACCATGAAGTCCAGTCCCTTGTGCAACTCTTCGTAGGTAAGCTTGACCTCCGACGCGAACGCATGCAGATGCCGGATCGCCGCATCGAGCACAGCTCGCGTGCGCGGATCGGCGGTAGCTTGGTTGGCGCGAAGTACCGCATCCAGCAATGCTTGGGGATTGGCGGGAATCGTGGTCTTCTGTGCCGGCTCTTCGGCGTGGGCGTTGGCAAGTTGTGTCATTTCAGGTGCTCCTGTGGCTGGAAGGTTTTTTGGGGGGGCGGATGATTTTTGGCGAACTCTCAGAGCTAGCGAGGGCCGTCAAACGACCCCCTCTCCTTACGTCGGAGTCGACTCCTTGATGTAGCCATCCTCGCCATACACTAACCCCGTGCTCTCGGCTGCCTTAATCACGTCGGGATGCCAGGCGATGCGTCCCACTTCCTCGTCGTTTCCGCCAACCACGGAGTAAACGACCAGAGCGTGATCGTTCGGATTACGGAAGCCGCGCATCACGCCGATCGGGCACGAGATAACGTCCCACTGGTTTAGCATCACTGAGTACTGCTGGCCCTTGTCATCGCTCCAAAGCACCTCCATGCGGCCATTCAGCGGGCAGAACACCTCTTCGGTCTTGTGCGCATGCAGGCTGGCGCCCTGGCCGACCGGCACTTCGATGAACGTCACGCTGAAGCGGTGATCACCGGGGATCGCGGGTACGACACCTTTGTTCTCGAGGACGCCGCGGTTGATAATCTTGTATATATTTTTTTTCATGCCGGGCAGACGGCTTTCGATGAAAGTTTCGCCGTACGGCTCGACCTTGCCCCAGCGGGCGATACGGGTTTCTTCCATTTCTTTAGGTGTGATGTCCATGTCGATTCCTTTTTGCAATGAGAATTTTCGGATAAAGATAGCGGCTGGCCACTCTCTTGAAGCATCACTGTAATGAAGCTCATATGATCGATCCAATACCATTTTTGATTAGGCTCGATAACAATAAGTTATATTCCGCGTACACCACTGAACGACCAGGATGAAGCGTGGTGCAGCCGCTCAAATCCCTCTCGCCAGAGAGGTCAGAAACCCGCTCTCGCTATCCATGGCTTGATAAATCAGCTGCAGCCCGGTGACCAATAATGCTGTCTGAGCAATGCGGTAAAACCAAAGATGATTCACGCGCTTTTGAAGCCAGTTACCAAGGTACATGCCTATTGGCACCAGGGGAGCTAGCGCTAAGCTGGCAAGCAGGTTTTCATTCGAAAGCTGGCCGAGTGAGGCATATGGCACGAGTTTGATCGCATTCGTCGTCAGAAAGAAAAAGCTCATAGTGGCGATATAGGTCGTCTTGTCCAGACGTTGCGGCAGCAGGTAAATCATGACAGGAGGACCTCCGGCATGCGCTACGAAGCTGGCGAAACCCGATAAGCCCCCCATACAAACTCCGTTGAGGCGCGACGGTGCTGCAATCTGCGTTCCGAGCGGCAAAAACCACCTCCACACAACGAAGAGTACAGAGATAACGCCAATGAGCAGGCGGACGGAAGATTCGTTAAAGATTCCGAACGCTAGTGTGCCCAGCGTGACGCCGACCAAGGCTCCGGGTAACAAAACACTCAACAGACGACGGTCCCATTTTCCAAAGTAGAGGCGTAGTCCAAATAGATCCGTGAGACACAGAATAGGCAGAAGAATGCCTGCCGCCTGGCGTGGAGATATGACGGACGCCATCAGTGGCACGGCAATACCACCGAGCGCACCGCCAAATCCGCCCTTTGAGACGCCGGTCAAAAGAACCGCTGGGATCGCTACAAGGTAAAAGACTGGATCTAAAATCATGTGCACCTTTCTTATATGAGTGGTATGAGCTTCCACATGTTGGTAGAGTGGATTAGGAAAAAAGTCCGTCTTCTATGACGGCCGTATCATGACCACGATTTTTTGGTGGACCGATGAGGCTATACACCGCTCTAGCGCGCTTGTTGTGAGCGTCAGAATCGCAATGCAGCCAGTTTTTCCCCGGCGGCAGCCGAGCGCAACACCTTGTCGGCAAAGTTGTTGTTGGTCTCAGAACCTAATTCATCGATATAGCGCGTAAACGCCCCCGTCAATCCATCATGTAATCGATTGCCTTGGTAATCACGAATGGGACAGTATTGATGCCAATACGCCGTGCGCGTTCCTGAGCAACTTCGCACGGCTTAGATGAGGCCCCATGAGACGTTGAATGAACCAAGTCGCATGACATCACATCTCACAAACCGTGGCGGCGCGACTGGTCGAAGGTATCTTGCACTTGCGCAGCTGTCGTTCCCATTTGCGTGGCGATAAGCGGAAGACATTCAGCGGGAAGAAAACCCAATGCGGCTTCTATGCGTTGGAGCGTCGGAACGAGTCCTAACTTCTGAGCGCGACTGTCTGACAAGATTGATTCCACAACGTCAACGACGTCCAAAGGAGGTATATGGTCTGGACTTAGACGATGCGCGCTCGCAGTCATCGCGGAGACAAACCATGTGAGAAGAAATCGACACATACTAAGCACCCGGTCAAAAGGTAGCGATAACTCCCGTTTCACCGGGCCCGTCGAAAACGGTCTAATAAAACCGTGTTGTTAAACTGTTAGCGCGTGCAGTGGGAAGGCTTCTTGGTCTTTGGCTATTACTATGCTTGCGAAATTACTTCGCCATGCCGGCCAGCGCGGACCAAGTACGCCACTGTTTCCCATTGAATCGCGAGGGCAACGTCACCCTTGTAGACGATCGGATTATTTCATTTGCGCGATGGTGGCCGGTCTATTCCGCGTGAATGGGTAATTGACGGAAACGGCTGGGCCCGCGAAATCGAGTAGAAGAAATGGACTGAGTTGCTTCCCATGGTTCTACATGGTTTTAATATGAAAACATTGACTGCACCGGGAATGCGTCGCTGGCCCAGTACGCGCGCGGAGCATGATAAACCCCAAGTATCCTTGTCGCATCCATCCTGCTTTCCGCCACATGCTCCGTCGTCGATAAGCAATATATATCCAGTCCAACTCCCCGTATAGGTAGTGGAATCGACACTCAGCGTTCTATCTGTTGAACGATCCATGTACTCTATGCAAGCTCGGTCAGAAACCGAGCTTGCCACACGAGCGTTGCGCTTCCTATTGTTAGAACGCGTGATTGATGCCAAACTGAAAGCCGGATGACTTCTCGCCAGGCACACCCGCCGGAGACGAATCCGCCGTCACGTAAGCCGCGTTACCGTCATTGGTGATGTGCGAATAGGCAGTGTAGAGTGTCGTGCGCTTGCTTAAGGGGTATACGTATCCGATGGCGACTTGGCGTGCATCGTCTGCGTCGAGGCCAGGGCCCGACCGGTCTGAGCGAGCGATGGAGGCCTTGATAGTCCCCCCACCGAAGGGAATGGCCGCGCCGACCAGCACGTTAGTTTGTTTGTCGCTGGCCAGCTTGTATTGAAGATAGTTCACATAAGCCTTGAGCGCGCCAAAGTCATAAGTGCCGCCGACAGTGGCCGTCTTGAAGTCGCTTCCGCCGGCAGGGGTCGTCCCGTATGCGGCGGCAATGTTCAGTGGGCCGGCCTCGTAGCCAATGCGACCACCTTGGTGCTTCGCCCCATCCACATCTTCATCGAATGCGAACATGAGCTGACCATAGACGCCGCCCAGCGTGCGCGGCAGGAAATAGCCAACGGAGTTACTCGCCCGGGACTGAGTCCTTGCGCTGCCCAGTCCGAGGGGCCAGCCTTCGATGATGTTACTGCTCCCGCCGACACCGACCGTTCCAAAGGGCGTGAAATGCGAGACGTTCCAAAATATGGGAGTGTAGTCCCGTCCCATACGCAGCTCTCCGTACTGTTTGCTGGCCAAGCTCACGGTCGAGCGGCGTCCGAATAACGCCCCCTGAGAGGCACCGGTGTCGGGTAGGACAGCAGTTTCAAGCCAAAATCCTGCGGAGAGACCGCCGCCAAGGTCTTCGGTTCCGCGGAAACCGATTCGGCTTGGCAGCAGGTAGCCGCCTTGGTCCATGCCGGTGACTGAATTGCTACCGGCCTTCGAGCGGGTCACGTTCAGGTCGATGCTGCCGAACACCGTGACGGATGATTGAGCGAACGCTGTGCTTGCGAGTCCAAGCGCCAGCAGCGAGAAAAATTGCTTCTTCATAAGATGCCTTTATTAACTGTAGAGACGATTGCCCTTGCTGATGCACGGGCAGCGGGCTTCGTGGGGTTACATTGGCGTAAGCCATGGGGCTAAGGTGCCAAATCTGGGACCGCTTGTTATGTTGGCATTCACTTCGAATGGATTGTTTTCATCCTTGTCTCCTGTTTTGTTTGTGATGGCGTTTTGGGGATCGTCTTGCTATGTGTTTGGCATAATGAGTTGGACCTTGCATGGCTTGGCCGAGTTATCGCGCAACAGGCGCGCTTGGCCTGCAGCTTTGCGCCGAGACGAAGCATGCGGCAGCTGATATACATGGTGAAGGTGACTCTCGTACTTGAAGCCCCGTCCTATAGCTACTTATGGACGCATTGTTAAGGCAAGGGCGGCTTAGGAATTCGCGTCTCGCCGGGTTCAAGCCGCAACTCCACGTCGAGATGGAAATGACCCTGGCTGTCCGGCTGGAACTCGCGCAGTAGCGACCCGACTGCACCGAAGGCTGCATCGCTGTATGCGTAGGGGTCGCGCTCGTCAAAAATCTGGGTGGTCAAGACTTTGTGACCAGGTGCGATGGCAATAAAATGCAGATGCGCCGGTCGCATGTGATCACGATTTTGCAGGGACAACAGCTCTCCACAAGGACCGTCAATCGGAACACCGTACCCGGACGGTTTGACGCTTTCAAACCAGAATCTGCCGTTGGCGTCGGTCTCGAAGACCGCGCGTAGGTTCATGTCTTCCTGCTCAGGATCCTGATTCTCGTACAGACCACCAGGAGATGCTTGCCATGTCTCAACGCGCGCACCTTGGATGGGTTCGCCATTCAGCGACAGGACGCGTCCGTGGACAAACAGGGCTGCTCCGGTCGTGCCGTCCGCCGCTATGCGTGCGCCGTTGGGTCTGACCGGTTGATTGCTTCTCCAAAACGGCCCTATAAGTGCGGGTTCCGTTCCTCCGGCGGCCAATACAGCTTTCGCATCCATTAAAAGAACGAGCGTGGCCAGTCCAAGAATGTCGGCAAGCAGGATACCTTCGTGCTTCGCCGGCCCTGTGGCCTGCCCCACGCGAACCATGAAGTCGAGCCCCGCGTGGAGCTCCTCGTAGGTGAGCTTCACTTCGGAAGCGAATGCATGAAGATGCCGTATGAGCGCGTCCAGAACGGTTCTCGTCCGCGGGTCATGCGTACCCTTGTTTGCTTCCAGGACGGCGTTGAGTAATGCTTGCGGATTGGCTGGGATAGACTGCTGCGAGGGAGCAGTTGATGTGACGAGCTTTGTGGGTGCCATGGGTTGGTCTCTTCAATTTGGTGCTATTGCGGCTTGAACTTGGTTTCGCTAACTGATTGCCACGGAGAGTTCTAGGGTACGATGCGGGCAACTCCCCATTTCTTGGGAAGTGATGTCAAGTTTCATTCCTTTATTTGCTGCCTGTTTTGCGGATCAGAACACTTCATTTCGCGCTCTGTAGGCGTCAATATAGATAGTCGCTGAGGAACAGGTCCAGTATAATTTTTTGAGTGATTCCATAACAATTCGGCATTGAGCGTCTGCCACTCGCAGAAACGCCAATAGAACACAACAGAAGGCACTCGATGGACCTTAGGCAACTTCGCTACTTCATTGTGCTGGCGAACCAGCAGCACTTTGGTCGCGCAGCGAACGTTCTCCATGTTGCGCAGCCCGCGCTCACACGCCAGATTCAACTGTTAGAGGAAGAACTGGGGGTGCAGCTTTTCGTGCGGCATGCGAGAGGAGCTACACCAACCGAAGAGGCCCTGTTTCTTCTTGAGCGAGCGTCCTTCTTGCTGCGATACGCCGAGCAGTTAAAGCAGGACATGATGGCGCGCCAGCGTGACCCGCGTGGTCCAGTCGCCGTCGGCCTTTCACCTGGCTTGGCGTTATTGTTGGCCGTGCCGTTAACCCGCGCAGTGCACCGGAGGATGCCCGACGTTAGGCTTCGAATCGTCGAGGGTCTCGCGCAGTCGCTGCAGGGCATGCTTTTGCAGGGAACGGTAGACCTAGCAGTGCTTAACTATCCTGCGCAAGGTACCAATCTTGTGACCTTTCCTCTCCTGACTGAAGATATCTGCCTCATCGGCCGGCCCGACGATAAGCGAATGCATGCACCGAAAGCTAAACTGAAACAGTTTGGTGGCTTGCCGCTCGTGATGACTGGCGTCGCAAAGTCAGGTGTGCGGCTTGAACTAGAGGTCGGTGCGGCACGCGCTGGTGTTGAACTTAACCAGATGGTCGAGGTCGAGACTGTCGAAGTCGCGAAACGCCTGGTGCGTGATGGTGTAGGCCTGACCGTGCATTTCGCCGCCGCCGTCAAGGAAGACCTAGAAGCTGGTCGTTTGAATGCGATCCCAATTGAGGGATTACATCTACGGCGCATAATTGCGCGCGCGTCTGACCGCCCACCTTCGAGGGCAACTGAAGAAATGATTGACATCTTGCGCACGGTGATCGAAGAGTTGGTCCAAGGAGGGGAATGGCCCCACGCTGTGCTTGATAGCTGAGGTGGTGAGCCTAGGCTAAGGTCTGTCTGAATAAACCAAGTAAGCGTGGATGAGCCAAGCCGATCGTACTCCTTAGCGTTGGGAATCCAGCACCTCATTGTTCTTCTGAACTGCCTGCGCTTTCATGTAGCTTTCAATTAGCAGTTGATACGCCGGGAAGATCTTGGTATAGACCTCGGCCCACTGCTGTGCATCATCGCGATTCCAGGTTTTCTGTAATTCGGATGCCACGGCAGCGGTATCCATTGGTACCACGCCGGCCTGCATTACGCGAGCCAAGGTGATTTCCTGCGCCATCTTCGAGTAGGTGCCCGAAGCATCGATCACGGCAAACACCTTGTAGCCATCAGCTACTGCACTGATGGAAGGGAAAGCCAGGCACACACTGGTAATGGTGCCGGCAATGATCAACGTCTTGCGGCCGGTTTCCTTGACAGCGGCAACAAAGTCCGGATTATCCCAAGCATTGATCTCTCCCTTCCGTGCCACATATTTGGCGTGCGGTGCGTTCTCATGGATTTCCGGAATCAGCGGGCCGTTGGGGCCCTGCGGCACCGAAGCAGTGGTGATCACGGGAAGTTTGGACAGCGTCGCCATTTTTGCGAGTGCGGTGGCGCGCGCACGCAATTCGGTCATAGGCATGTCGCCGATGGTTTGAAACAGACCGCTCTGATGGTCAATCAGCAACATGACGGCATCGTTGGGATCAATAACCGGGCGTTGGCCGTTGAAGTTGGCTGGGGCACTCATAGTATTTCTCCTTTGCAAGTTGACCGGTGTCTTACTCCGGCAAAAAAAATCCCTGTGGCATGGAGCGGGCAACAGGGGTTCCGACTACTCGATGGTGACGGTTTCGAATCCTCGGTGCGGGTGCGGTCCGACGCCGCGCGGGTGTGCTGCTGGTTTGAAATCCACAGGACCAGCATAGTCCAGCATCAGGAAGGGGCTCAGATGCCGATCAAATTGGTTATAGGAGAACAGTGTGCGCACCGGGAAACCATTCCCGACCCAATGTTGCCGGGGCTGCTATAAATGCCAAGAATCTTTTTCATCATCTACTCCTGAGTCTAGGCCAATAGGGCCGTCGGGGATGGAAGTAGCGTAATGCATGGCAGTTTTAAGCAATAGGTAGCAAAATACGTTCTCAGCGTTCTACCAATGGAACAAAAGAGGCTACATGTTTAGAGATCTCAATGACTTGCTCTACTTTGCCAAAGTGGTCGAATACCAAGGATTTGCCCCGGCCGGACGAGCACTGGGTATCCCTAAATCAAAGTTGAGCCGACGCGTGGCATTGCTGGAAGAGCAACTAGGCGTTCGTCTTATCCAACGCTCAACACGACGGTTCTCGGTGACAGAACTGGGACAGAGTTACTACACCCACTGTGCGGCGATGCTGGTCGAGGCGGAAGCCGCGCAACAGGCGATAGAGCAAATTCGTTCGGAACCAAGTGGCCTTGTCAGAATGACCTGTCCGGTTGCACTCCTGCATGCTCGTGTAGGCCAGATGGTGGCCGACTTCATGGCGGAGAACCGGAAAGTCACCGTGCACCTGGAGGCGACCAATCGCCGGGTCGATGTGATTGGAGAGGGGATAGACTTGGCTATCCGCGTGCGCCCGCCTCCACTACAGGATAGTGACTTGGTGATGAAAGTGCTAGCTGAGCGAGCCTGGTGCATCGTTGCTAGCCCAACCCTGCTCGAAAAGCATGGGGGAGTCATCGTGCCGGCTGATTTGAATCGTCTGCCGACTCTTGATCTTGGCCCCGCTCAGTCCGAGCACGCCTGGGATCTGGATGGTCCTGGCGGCACCAAGGCAACGCTGCATCACACTCCGAGATTAGTAACCGACGACATGATAATGCTGCGCATAGCCGCTATGGCTGGAGCAGGGATCGTACAGCTACCCACGATGATGATGACGGATGAATTGCGCCAAGGCCAACTGGTGAAACTTGTTCCTGATTGGGTACCCAAAGGTGGTGTTGTACATGTGGTATTCCCATCTAGGCGCGGATTGCTGCCGTCGGTTCGAGCACTAATCGACTACCTTTCTTTTCAGTTCGCGCAGATTCATGAAGAATGAGGATGCAACGCAAATAGTGAAGATAAGCAGCTCTCTGATTACAACTATTTGAGTGCATTTCAGGCTGCTCTCTCAATACGTTAAAGGTATTTATTCCGAACTATCTTCTAACGAAACACATCGCTCCTGAGCCGCAAAATTTTGCGCAACGAAATCCCAGTTGACAACATTCCAGAATGCCTCGACAAATTTGGCGCGCGCATTGCGATAGTCAATGTAGTACGCATGTTCCCAAACGTCGCAGGTCAGCAGCGGCACATCGCTGGTGAGGATCGGCGTGCCGGCATTGGCGGTATTCACGATGTCGAGTGAGCCATCCGGTTTTCGTACCAGCCAGGTCCACCCGGAACCGAAGTTGCTGACGCACGCGCGCGTGAATTCTTCCTTGAACTTGCTGATCGAACCCCATCGCACCACGATGGCTCCCGCCAGCAAACCGACCGGCGCTCCACCACCTTCAGGCGCCATGCAATTCCAGAAGAAGGTATGGTTCCAGATCTGGGCTGCGTTGTTGAACAGACTGCCCGCGGAATCCCTGACGATCTCTTCCAGCGAAGCATGTTCGAACTCGCCACCCTTTACCAGGTTGTTCAGGTTGGTGACATAGGTCAGATGATGCTTGCCGTAGTGGTAATCGATGCTTTCCTTCGATATATAAGGTTGTAGCGCATCCGCAGCGTAGGGGAGGGCGGGTAGCCGATGTTCCATTGCATGTCCTTTTAAGTTACTTAGATTTTCTTGAAGGTCTGTGGGCCAAGCGGTCGTCAAATGTCACGCTTAAAGCGCTGCACGGCCGCCCAGTCCACATCCGTGGCGGCTTGCGTGCCGCAATGCGTCATTGCTTCGAAACGGCGCGCTTTGACTGCATGGATGGCCTCGACCAGAAAGCTGGCGTCGTAGGCGGTGAGCAAATGGGGCTGATGCATTTGCAGATAAATGCGTACGCGTTCCTTTTCACAAGGATGGCGACGCAGTTCGTGATAGGTCGCATCATCCCAGTGCCATCGCAGGCCGAGTTCGTAGAAAGCGGCATTGAAAGCACTGAGGTGCAGTCTTTCCGTGGCGTCGCCAACATGTTGGTCGAATGTCGTGTTCGACATTGCATTACTCCCGTGTCGTGAAAAGTGGCTTCCGAAGCCATGCGGAAGCGGCAAGGACACATCTACAGTGCCTGCTCCCCTCGTCATACCCGAGAAATCGGGTATCCATACAGAGCCTGCACTTCGGCTACGACTATTCAGGTCGCTGCCTGTCCCATCGGCTTATGGATTCTCGCTTTCGCGGGAATGACGGGTGAGGGACGCACATGTTCCTTCTCGCGGGAAGGGAACATGCGGTTCTTTGCCGGATGGCTGCGCTGTGCTTATTGATAAGCGGTAAAGCCTATGCGGTCTGCTGTTCGCCTTTCAATTGCGCCAGCGCGGTCAGGACTTGTTCCGGCTTGATCGGGTAATGCCGGAAACGCACGCCGATCGCGTCGTATACTGCATTGGCGATGGCCGGACCGATGGCGACGATAGGATCTTCGCCGACTCCCTTCGCGCCGAACGGTCCGCCCGGGTCCGGTGCGTTTTCGAGGATCACGGTTTTGATCGGCGGCATGTCCATTGCCAGCGGCATCTTGTAATCGACGAAATTGGCATTGAGAGACCGGCCGGTGCGCATGTCGATTTGATAGTCCTCGTACAACGTGTGCCCGATACCTTGCTGGATACCGCCTTCGATCTGGCCGGCCGCCGCGACAGGATGGATGACCTTGCCGATCTCGTGCACCGGGATCACCTGCTCGACCGTGATGTAGCCGGTTTCGGTATCGACGCGCACTTCAACGAAATGGGCGGCGAACGAGTAGGACTTGGTCGGATGGTAGGTGGCGGTGCCGACCAGCTGCGCCGCAGGAATGCCTTTTTTCGGCATCACGGCTTCACGCACTGTCATGCGCAGGCCGGGCCGCGCGCGCACGGTGATGTCGCCCTGTGCCACCACCAGGTCGTCGATCCTGGCGTCGAGCTGCTCCGCGGCGCGCTTGAGCATCTGCTTCTTCACTTCGGCAGCGGCCATCTGGGCGGCACGTCCACCCATATAGGTGGTATGGCTCGCGAACGCGCCAATATCCCAAGGGACGACATCGGTGTCGCCATGGACTACCGATACGTCCTCGAATTTCAAGCCGAGTTCTTCGGCGACAATCTGCGCCAGCGCCGTGTGCGCCCCGGTGCCGAGTCCCGCAGTACCGGTCAGCAGTACCGCCGTGCCGTCTTCATTCATCTTGACGATGGCATTGCCTTGCTCCTTGATGCCGGGATAGGCGCTGCTGCCGTGCATCTCGCAGCCTACGCCCCAGCCGTAACGGATCGGGCCTTCCACCTTGCGCGGCTGGCGGCGCAGGTTGCGCCAGTCGGTCAACTCCATACCCTTCTTGATGCAGGCTTCCAGTCCGTGACCGATCAAGGGATGATTGGATGGTGCGATATCGCCTTCGCGCACCGCGTTCTGCAATTTCAGTTCTGCCGGGTCCATGCCCAGTTTCACCGCTGCCTCATCCATCTGGATATCCAGCGCGTAATAGGTCTGTACCACGCCGTAGCCGCGGAACGCGCCGGCGATCGGACTGTTGGTGTACACGCAGCGGCCTTCCAGATGCACGTTCTCGCAGCGATATAAAGAAACCAAGGCGGAGGTGCCGACGTTGGTGACGCCCGGGCCATGCGAACCGTATGCGCCGGAGTTGAATACGACACGTGCCTGACGCGCGGTGATCGTGCCGTCTTTCCTGAAACCCTGCTTGAGCCAGATTTTTGCAGGATGCCGGGTGCGGCCGCCGAGGAAGGTTTCCTCGCGCGTGAACTCCATGCGTACCGGGCGTTTGGTTTCTTTCGCCAGCAGCGCACACAGGAACTCGTGCTGGAACAAATCCTGTTTCGCACCAAAGCCGCCGCCCATATGGTCGACCAGCACGCGGACCTTGTGCAGGGGCAGGCCGAGCACTTCGGCCATGATGCCGCGCACCATGAAGGCGGTCTGGGTGGAGATCCATACCGTCAGGTTGCCGTTGCCATCCCATTGGCAGGTACAGACGTTCGGTTCCATGTAAGCCGGCGTCGGACGTCCGCCTTCATATTCTCCTTCGAGAATAAAGTCGGCTTCGGCAAAACCCTTTTCCACGTCTCCGCGCGTGAAAATGGCGGGCGGCAAAACAAGATTGCCGCCGGGTTCGCGATCATGGATCAGGGGCGCGTCGGGACGCTGTGCGTCTTCCACGGTAAATACGGCCGGCAATTCTTCGTATTCCACTTCGATCAGGCCAATGGCCTTCTCGGCGATTTCTTCGCTTATCGCGGCGACCACGGCGACACCTTCACCCCAGTAGCGCACCTTGTTATCGAGGATGTACTGGTCGCAGGTGACCGACGCCGAGCGCGGGTGCGGGGAACCGGCGTGCAGCACGCGGGGAACATTCTCATGGGTCAGCACTGCCTTGACGCCGGGCAGCGCACGGGCCTTGCTGACGTCGATGCGCTTGATCAGCGCATGGGCGACGTTGCACCGCTTGGTTTTTCCGAACAGGAGGCCAGGCATGTTCATGTCCGCCACATACTTGGCATCGCCGGTCACTTTCGCCAACAGGTCGGTACGCTTGACGCTGGTGCCGATAATCGAATGTGTCATCGTGTTTCCCCCTGTGTGCTTTCATTCATCTGGCCGGCGGTGCGGTCGATCGCTTCGATAATTTTTGTATAACCGGTGCAGCGGCAGATATTGCCGGCAATGGCGAACCGGATTTCGTCAGTGGACGGCGCCGGATTTTCATCGAGCAGCGCTTTCGCCATCACGATGAAGCCGGGAGTACAGAATCCGCATTGTGCAGCGCCGCACTTCATGAAGTTGTCCTGCAGCGGATGGACTTCATCGCAGGAGCGCTGGATGCCTTCAATCGTGGTGATCTTGCAGCCATTGACTTCACCGGCCAGCACCAGGCAGGAATTCACTGGTTTGCCATCGAGGATGACAGTGCATGAACCGCATTCGCCGACATCGCAACCTTTCTTGGTGCCGGTCAGGCAGGCGTCGTTGCGCAAGGTGTCGAGCAGCGTGTGATGTGGTTCGATGGCGAGCTCGCGCTGCTCTTCATTCAAGGTGAGGGAGATAATCTGTTTCATTGTGCTTCCTTCAATGCCTGTTCAAGGGCTCTTTTTGTCAAGACGCTGACCATCTGCCGCCGGTAAGCATCGCTGCCGCGTACATCGCTGATCGGACGCGCTTCTTCTTTGGCGGCAAACGCAGCCGCAGCAATGGCTTCCTGATCGATGCGCTTGTTGCGCAACAACTCTTCGGCGCGCTTGGCCCGGATCGGCGTCGGCGCGACCGCCGCCAGCACAATGCGCACCTCACGGCAGGTATCGCCCTCCATCGTCAGGGTGACGGCCACGCCGACGGTGGCCAGTTCCATCGCAATACGGCGCCCATGCTTGATATAGACCTTGCCGGTGTGCGGTGCCGGCGGCGGGATCATGATGTGGGTGACAATCTCGTCGGCGCCGAGCGCGGTCTTGCCCGGCCCGGTAAAGAAGTCTTCCATCCGTTCGATGCGGCGTCCTTTCGGGCCGTAGATCTGCAGCGTCGCGCCATCGGCAATCAGCGGTGGCAGGGTGTCCGCAGAAGGCGAGGCGCGGCATACGTTGCCGACCACGGTTGCCCGGTTGCGCACCTGGATCGAGGCGAAATCGGTGGTGGCGCGCGCCAGGCTCGTATAATGCCGTTGCACCAGCGGCGAGGTTTCGACCGCGCGGGTGGTGGTCAAGGCGCCGATGCGCAATCCGGTTTCCGGATCGAAGTGCAGATCGTCCATGCCAGGAATTTTCTTGATATTGATGACATGGTCGGGCTGCCGCACATGTTCCTTGATCTGCACGAGGAGGTCGGTGCCGCCGGCGATCAGGCTCGCCTTGCCGTTGCCGCTCTGGAGCAGGGACACCGCTTCGGATAGCGTTACGGGTTCAAAGTACTGAAAGTCTCTCATCTCTTTTCCTTAAATGATCGTGGAAGCCACGACGACACGCGCTTGCCGGTATGCATGTTCACGGATACTGACCGGCTGCCGGTCAACGTGATAATCTCTGGTCACGGGCAATCGGTAAATGGGTCAAACCCTATTTATTAATCGTGTTACTCTATGAATCGTGTCGATTGGATGCCTATCAATCGCACGTAGGCCGCGATGTTGCCCGCTCTAGAGCCCTTTTTGCCTTGCCTGGTCAACTCAGGACGAAAAGGCTCTAACGGGAGTGCCGAAACCAGCCAACCCTTTGGTGAAATCGGATATTTTTGCGACATGAAAAATCTCGCCAACATGAATGTTTCCCTGCGCCAGCTGCGCGCATTTATTGCAGTCGCGTCGGAAGGACACTTCACCCGCGCTGCGGACAAGCTCAACCTGTCGCAGTCATCGGTCAGCGCACTGGTACATGAACTCGAAGCCAATCTCGGCCTGCGCCTGTTCGATCGCCACACGCGCCTGCTGCAAATCACGCAGGCCGGCGCCGAACTCTTACCTCTGGTAAAGAAAGCGGTCGACGACATCGACAGCGTCATCGAAAATTCCAGTGAATTGAGAACGCTCGGCCGGGGTCGCGTATCGATTGCCGCGTCGTCGGTCCAGGCTGCGTTGATGCTGCCGCGCTTTATCCGGCAGTTTTGTATCGAATATCCCGGCGTCAAAGTGGAATTGCATGACGTCGCGGAACACGAAGTCCCGCAAATGGTGCGCATGGGGGAAGTTGATTTCGGCATCGGGACAGAAGCCGACAGCAAGCTGGACCTTGCCGCGCATTTGTTATCTTCCGATGCGTTTGTGGTGGTCATGCGCCCCGATCACGCGCTCGCACGCAAGCGCGAATTGCGCTGGCAGGACCTGGCGGATATGCCGTTGATCGGCCCCCGGCACGGCAATCCTATCCGCGAGCGCCTTGACAGCGCCTTGCAGGCCGAGGGAATCACGCTCTCCCGTCTGCATGAGGTATATTTGCCGCTGACCATGGTCGGCATGGTGGAAGCGGGTCTCGGAATTGCGGTGATGAGTACGGCGGTGAGCAGGCTTGCTGCAGGACTTGGACTTGTGGTCAAAACGGTGACTAATCCTGTGATCCAGCGTGAAGTGTCCTTGCTGTTCCATGCCGGCCGCTCGCTTTCTCCAACGGCCCAGCATTTTCGCGATCTATTGATCCGTAGCAAACAGGTGCTTGCCGAACAGTGAGTGGGCTGGGCGGCATGGCCCATGTCGGCACCCGTATACCAGCTATTCGATCTTATGTGCGCATTCATCGGATAACACGATCGATAAATTTGTCTTTAAGTATTTACCGGTGATGGTTCAGGTGGCATCCTCAATTTGCACATAGCCGATGCGAGCGTATTTCACCATATAGCTCCCCCAGTCGGTCTGGGGAACCACAGGAGACAGCATGTCCAGTATTGAAAAAGCCCATCCCGTCGACGAAGTTCTTCCCGCATCAAAGCTTGCTGCCCTCGGCTTGCAGCATGTACTGGTGATGTATGCCGGCGCGATTGCGGTACCGCTGATAATCGGTGGCGCGCTGAAGCTGCCCAAAGATCAGATCGCACTGTTGATTGCCGCTGACTTGTTTTGCTGCGGTCTGGTGACGATGATACAAAGTATCGGTATCTGGAATATCGGCATTCGCCTGCCGATGATGATGGGCGTGACGTTCACCGCCATCGCGCCGATTATCGCTACTGGTTCCAATCCTGCGCTAGGCATGCAAGCGGTGTTCGGCGCAGTGATGGTGGCGGGTATTTTTACCTATATTGCATCGCCCTACGTCAGTCGCCTTGTCAAATGGTTTCCGCCTGTCGTCACCGGCACGGTCGTACTGGTTATCGGCATATCCTTGATGCGGGTCGGCATCAATTGGGCAGCGGGCGGCAGTCCGACCATTTCCGGCCCTTCGGGACCGATGCCCAACCCCAACTATGGCTTGCCGATCAATCTGGCGATTTCCGCCCTGGTCTTGTTGACGGTGTTGCTGATCGTCGCTTTCGGCAAGGGTTTCATCGCCAATCTTTCCGTCCTGATCGGTATCACGGCGGGCTTCCTGATCGCGCTGGCACTAGGCAAGGTAAGCTTCGACGGCGTTGCCACCGCCAGCTGGTTTTATCCGATCATGCCCTTCCAGTTCGGCTTGCCCACGTTCGACATCATGTCGAGCATTACGCTTTGCATCGTCATGATGGTCATCATGGTCGAAGGCGTCGGCCAGTTTCTTGCTATCGGGGAAGTGGTCGGCAAACCGATTACGCGCACCGATATTGCGCGCGGATTGCGAGCTGATGGCGTCGGAGCCATCCTTGGGTCCATATTCAATACCTTCACCTACACTTCGTATGCGCAGAACATCGGATTGGTCCAGGTAACGGGCGTGCGCAGCCGTTGGGTGTGCGCTGCGGCGGGCGGCATCCTTGTGATTCTCGGATGCCTGCCAAAGCTTGCCTATTTCGCGGCTTCGATTCCGCAATACGTACTCGGCGGCGCTGCCGTGGTCATGTTCGGCATGGTCGCTGCCACCGGTATCAAGATCCTGATGCATGTCGACTTCGACAAGAACAATAAAAACCTGTACATCGTCGCCGTGAGTGTTGCGCTGGGAATGATTCCGCTGGTCGCCGACAAATTCTTCGTCCAGTTACCTGAACTGCTGGCGAAGTTCTGCCAGAACGGCATTCTGCTCGGGACCTTGACCGCGCTGCTGCTGAACATCCTGTTCAATGGGGCAGGCACAGAGAAGGAAGTGGCATTTGCGATTGCGGAAGAACCTACTGGCGCAGCTTCCTGATCGACAGGAAAGACGCCCGACTGAGAGAGGCACCATGAAATGGTTTTACGATTTGAGAATCGCGACCAAGCTCGTCGTCGCGATTGCCGCAGTGTTGTGCCTGACCGTATTGCTTGGTGCGGTTTCTCTCTACAGGATGGGCAGCATCAACCAGGCGTCCAGCGAACAGGTTGACAAGTGGCTGCCTGGTGTCAAGACCATCCTGCTCTTGCGCGGCAATCTGGGCGAGTTCCGCCGCTGGGAGTTGTCGCATCTGATCAATACCACCGAGCCGACAATGGCGTTTGCGGAAAAGCGTCTTGCCGACTTGTCCGCGGCATTGAAGCGCGACCGGGAAGCATACGCGCGCCTGCTATCCTCGCCGGAGGAACAGGCGCTGTATGCGGAGCTGACCACGATGTTCGACCAGTTCATGGTCGAACATCAAAAGTTTCTAGTGTTGTCTCGGCAGAACAGCAAGGATGAAGCGAAAACCTTCATCGTCGGCGAATCCTCGCGCCTGCTCGGAGAAATGACTGCCCGGATCAACAAGCTCGTCGACATCAATGCCGAAGGCGGAAACGCTGCACATCGACGGGCGCAGGACACCTACACGATGTCGCTTATCTGGATGCTGTGCCTGATAGGCGCAACCGTGGTATCAGGCATTTTGCTCGCCTTATGGATCGCGCGCATCATATCCAGTCCCTTGAAATTTGCCGTCGTTACCGCCAGGCGGGTTGCCGCCGGCGATCTGACCGCGATCATCGAGGTCAGATCGAAAGATGAAACAGGCCAGCTGATGCAGGCACTGAGGGATATGAACGACGGTCTGGTGCGCATCGTCAGCGATGTACGCGCATCGACCGATACCATTGCGACCGCATCGGGCGAGATAGCATCGGGGAACCTGGATTTGTCTTCCAGAAGCGAAGCGCAAGCCAGTTCCCTCCAGCAGACGGCAGCGTCGATGGAGCAGTTGACAGCAACCGTGAAGCAGAACGCCGACAATGCAACGCAAGCCAATCAACTGGCGATTAACGCGTCGGGCGTAGCGGCAAAGGGCGGCGAGGTGGTATCGCAAGTGGTGGACACGATGGCCTCGATTAACGATTCGTCCAGGAAGATCGTCGACATCATCAGTGTGATCGATGGCATTGCTTTCCAGACCAATATTCTTGCGCTGAACGCCGCGGTGGAGGCGGCGCGCGCCGGCGAACAGGGCAGGGGATTCGCCGTGGTCGCCAGCGAAGTACGCAGCCTCGCGCAACGAAGCGCCGCCGCGGCAAAAGAAATCAAGACCTTGATCGGCGATTCGGTCGATAAAACAGAGGCGGGCAGCAGGCTTGTCGGACAGGCCGGCAAGACCATGGATGAAGTGGTAAGCAGTGTGCTTCGCGTCACCGATATCATCGGCGAGATTACGACTGCCAGCCGCGAGCAGCGAACCGGGATCGAGCAGATTAACCAGGCGATCGCGCAGATGGACCAGACGACCCAGCAAAACGCGGCATTGGTCGAGCAGGCGTCGGCGGCCGCGGAAGCCATGCAGGAGCAGGCAAGCAAACTGGTCGATGTCGTCAAGGTGTTCAAGCTGGACAATGCCGAGGCCATGCCGCACATGGGTATGATGGTTTATCACTCTGCGGCCATGTGACGCATGCCGGTAGGCCGGACTTTATGAACAAGAAGATTATTCCCATCATGGATCATCGTCGGTTGGACGTCGACGCAGCGGCTGACCGGAGACCTGTGGTTGCGACCGCCGAGCCTGCATCGGTCTCCGCCTTGCCGGATGTCGTAACCGACAAACTCGACCGCCCGCTTCGCGACTTGCGCATCTCCGTGACAGATCGCTGCAATTTCCGCTGCGTGTACTGCATGCCCAAGGAAGTATTCGACCATCGCTATACCTATCTGCCGCAGGATGCGCTGCTCTCCTTTGAAGAAATAGTCAGGATCGCAAAACTATTCATTGCCCGTGGCGTTCGCAAGATCCGGCTCACCGGCGGCGAGCCATTGTTGCGCAAGAATATAGAGCGCCTGGTTGCCATGCTCAGCACGCTTCGGACAATCGACGGGGATAGTCTGGAACTGACGTTGACGACCAACGGATCGCTGCTTGCGAAAAAGGCCCATGCGCTGAAAGATGCCGGGCTGACCCGCCTCACGGTGTCGCTCGATGCGCTGGACGACACGCTGTTCCGCAAGATGAACGATGTCGATTTTGCCGTGGCTGATGTGCTGCGAGGCCTTGATGCTGCGCATCAGGCCGGCTTTACGCATACCAAGGTCAACATGGTGGTCAAGGGCGGCACCAACGACAGCCAGATACTGACTATGGCCCGCTATTTCAAGGATTCCCCCTTTATCCTGCGATATATCGAGTACATGGACGTGGGATCGTCCAATGGCTGGAAGCTGGACGAGGTGATCCCGTCAGCGGAAGTCATTCGGCGCATTCATCAAGAGTTTCCCTTGCGTGCAATTGCGCCGAATTATGATGGTGAAACGGCTGCGCGATGGCGCTACGTGGATGGCGGTGGCGAAATTGGCGTTATCTCCAGCGTTACGCAGGCATTCTGCCAAAGCTGTACCCGGGCGCGCTTATCGACCGAAGGAAAGCTGTTCACCTGCCTGTTCGGCACGCAGGGTTACGATTTGCGGACCTTGCTGCGGCGCGGCGATACGGATGACGAGTTGTCGACGGTGATCGCGCGCCTGTGGCGCGCACGCAGCGACCGGTATTCGGAAATGCGGACCGCGATGACATCGGTTGCCGTACCGTTGCGCAAGGTGGAAATGTCGTACATAGGCGGCTAGAGCAAGGGCGTCGAGGCATCCGTCGATGGCTTGCGCCTGTCATCCACCGCCTGAACGCTCAGTAAAGGTGTTGACCTTACCTATTGAGGGGAAAGCTGTGCGTAAGCCATGTTGATTCCTGCGTTGATCGAACGCTAAATCTAATATCTGTTTCGCTTGTCGTTACCAGGGTGACGACAGAATCAGTCGTTTTCTCCACGTCGCCTGATGCGGCCAGCTCGGGAGGTCCTTGACATTGCGTCGTCGGCGTGAGCGTCTGATCGATGCACATTTCGTCAGGGTGCGGCGGGATTTCCTCGAGTAGCCGCCGCATCTCCTCCAGGCGTGCCTCGCTGTCGACGTTACGCATGTGGGTTGCCGACTTCATAATGTCGTGAATAGCATGATTTGTGTGCGCATACTTGCTAGCGACTGGAACGATTGAGCGCTGCCCTCTCTCTGATTCAATGCTTACCATGACAAACTCATGTGCCGAACCTAGAGTATGGTGTGCTGCGCCAAAGTCGTTCCATTCCATGACCAGTTCGATCGCTTCCAACAGAGATTGAGTGCCGAGAACCGCGCGGTTGATGAATCCAGTCGGGACGCCGTCTAATGCGCATGGTAAATCCAGGCGATTTACGGCGTGCACCATTCCGGACGTCGTCGCCGCAATGGTATTGCCTGGAAGTTCTCCGGGTGCATAGACTGTAGCAAAGCCCGGCATCCCGTCAGGGTGAATCGTGGCTAATCGCACTGCACCTTCATTTCCACCGATACCACTAAGACGATGGAACACGGATCGCGATCCTAAGCGGTTCCAGGCAAGCGTGCTGCTACGCAGCGACGATACGCCGAGTAGCTCCGCACGACAGTTCCAAATAAACACCTTTTCAAATTCCATTCCCAGGCCGGTGCTAATACCATACAGCTCGTCGCAACACGTCGGAAATGCCTTTTGAACGGTATCGATTAACCGGGTGATTGTCGAAGTACCATACCATTCCATCAAGCAGGCCCACTCATCTGTGCGGACTATCCATTCATGCATGGCTTCTTGGGCGAGTTCACCCAGAGTGAGTCCAATATTTTCTGGTGTTCCCTGAATTAGTATAGGTGTTGCGGTTTGCATTACATTGAGAAGTGCACGCCAAAAAGACGTATGTGATGGACTGTCGTCGAGAAAGTAAGAACCGAAATCTGGTTCATTCCATAGCTGATTCAGAAGGGTAAACCAAGGTCATGCGTCGAGAGTCGAGACAACGGTATCAGGTTTCATACGTAATACACCATTAAGGCTACGCTGAATAAGTTCCGCGATGGCGCAGGCCTGATTTCGGGATGAGGCGCAAGGCGCAAACCACAGACATGGCGGGGCCATGGCGAGGATTTGCAACGCCGCGGATCGCCCGAAATCAGGATGTGCGACACGCGAGGACTTGTTCAGCGTAGCCTTAAGTGTGATGTCACGCACTGTCGTTGCTCATATAAATGTACATTGGCAGGCACACGCTTGGACCGGTTACCAAGTGCATGCTAGCTCCCATGCCCGGAATACAGCGCCGTTAAACACGACATTACATTATCGTCACCGGTACCTGAAAGAACGACATTGGTAAAGCCGGCGATCTTTGCGGCTTCAAAAATACGCGGATGTGTCACGATCAGTCGTTGCGTGATCAAGCGCACTCGTCCTTCGCTGCCGGCAGCCTGTTCCGCCTGGTCCACTAGCACCGCCAGTCCCTCAGTGCTCGTCACCACCCAATCGTTATGACCAGCCAGCAATTCATTGAGCAATACCATCCTCTGCTGATCCAGCCTGACCGGAATCCGCCGATACGCGGCAAGGAGATCCACTGTCATGCCGCCGGCGAGAAGGGCGTTCGCCAAGTACTCTCTTCCTGTTTCCGCCCTTACAATCAGAGCACGCTTTCCCCGAAGCTCCTGCAGGTTGAGAATTTTCAATAACCCCTCTGAGTCGTTTGAAGAGAGGCGGTCAGGTACCACGATCTTCACGTGCGCTTCCGTAAAACCTAGTTTTTCCAACTGCTTTACCCCGGTACTCCCCATTACGGCAATGGCCGTGGATCGCGGCCAGTAAGTGACGGACGGAAAAAACGCGGCTATTGCATTCGGGCTGACAAAGATCACTAATGCGTAACAATCAATATTGCGCACGGCGTCATATATCAGCCTGCGATCCACGGCTGGCAAGATGTCCAATAACGGGTAAAGCGTCGGTGTTACTCCCAGCGATTGGATTCGTTCTGCCAAAAGCATGGATTGTTTTAATGGCCTGGTTACCACAATAGTATGCGCAATACCGCCGCCGGAGCTGATTTGCTCGAGGGCCGAGGCATGTGGTTTTCGCGGCATGGAATTTTCCACTGCCGACTGCACCGGAAGTCGATTCATGGCGGTCCTTTTGATTCTAAGCTGCGGGCCTGTCATCCCAGCCACCGGGGGGCGAAGTTGACGTGACAAGGAGGTCGCAGGTCGTACGGTCCATTAGACGTTGTGCTGTGTTGCCCAGCAGGCGTTCTACGAAGCGCGATTTGCCGTGCCTGCCAATGGCGATCAGGTCGGCGCGCATGCGTTTGGCGTAATCACAGAGTACAGACACTGTTTGGCCATAGTGAATGGCGCGAGTGATCAACTGTTTCCTTGTGCCCAGTTGATCAATGAACAGATTGAGTTCTCCGCGTGCTTCTTCGCATAGAGCCATCCGGCTGGCGTTCATGGCTTCCGTATTGAGGCCGGACTCCCGCATGATCCCTTCGTCCGGGACCTGGCAGGCGTGAAGAAACGTGAAGTGGGCCGATGGTGCTACGGCTAGCGCATGACGGGCAGCTTCCTTCGACTCTTCCGAAAAGTCTACTGCAACCAGTACTTTTGCGTAAGCCCGGTCAGGATCGGTATGTACAAGAAGTACCGGCCGCGTACTAAGGCGCACGAGTTCGTCGTTACCATCCCGCGTGAAAAAAGCGGGTACGAATTTCTTCGACCGCGCTGCAACAATCGTCAGATCAGAGTCCAGTTCATCGGCTCGCTTGGCAATCGCAGTAGCTGGTTTTCCCACGGCTAATGAGCGAATGCACTGCAAGGCATCAACGCTATGGGCTAACGAAACCGGAAGCCGGTTCTCGACGAGAACGCTATCAACCGAACTGACATCACATTCGGTGCTTTCGGAAGCAGTGGCGGGCGTATTCAATCCCATCCTCGTTTCCTGTACCGCTAGAATCTCGAGCGTGCTGGCCTTTAACTCCACACTGAGCATTGCAGCGCGCGTTTCTGCGCGCCTCGCCTGCTCTGAATAGTCCGTGGCGACTAATATATTCTGAATACGATGCATACCATCTCCCCTCAATACATCGTTGTTACTCTGATTTTGCGCATCTCGCATTGCTAGCTCTGTCGTCGTTATGCCAGGTCGGCAGAATCTACGGACAACGCTTCATTTGGCGTGCAGCGAAGCGATCCGTCCTGACTAGGGTTAAGTAGGCCTGGATTCTCTGACGGCAGGGGCGCCGCGATTGAATGGCTCACGTGCGCAGTCGTCGTCGTACACTGGTTCGACTTTTACAATTTCAATGTACTGAACCTGGTTAAAGGGGAGCGTAACTGCAACGATGCTTCCGACGACGCGTCCGAGCAAGGCCATCGCCAAAGGCGCGAGAAGCGACACCTTCGCCAGCACATCACTTGCATCCTGTGGACACACAAGAACAATCGATTTCAATTGCGAGGTGCCGACCGCGCGGTAGACCACTGTTGAGTACAGGGAGACATAGTCGTCACGCCGGCTATTCTCTGGAAGCAGGATGGAAGTAGTGATTAGCTCTATGAGCCGTTCTGCATGGTTAAACTTAACATCACGCAGACGCAACAAGTTCTCGGCAAGTCGACTAAGGGTTGATGCGTCATGCTGAGACAAAAAGCGTTCAATTTTCATGGCAATAGATCCCCATGACCGCATGCTTGGAAAGCGGTCATTGAAAAAGACGTGGGGTGCCAGCCGAAGATGCCGGCACGTCGTTCAAATTTCGGGTGGGGTGGCTCGGGAGGCAGTGAGAACCGGTGGTTCTCTTAGGCGCTCGCCGAGCCTAAGAGAGGCAGGCGAGGTCCCGTGTGGACAACTGCGCGCGGCGTACATTCAAGAAAGCATTCCCGTGCGGCAGAGGGCACGGGCGCTGATTAAAAATGAAGCACGCAACAATAGATGACACTCCCTCGTTCAGGGTAGAACAATTGCGATTCGCGAGAATGCAGGCCTTGTTCACGCTAGTGCCACTATGGAAGTGATTGAATGTGAGCTGAGTATATACGCTTTGAATTATTCGTCAACCGGGTCCCTCAACGAACGGCGATCCAGTTCGACCGGACACAGCTAGATCCACGAAATAGGACAATACAGCGTGTCAATGGCGAGGCCGAGACGATTTGCTCGTCAAACAAGGCGCGGCCATGATCAAAATGTCAATGAATCAATCGCAGCACTGCGGCCAAACACGATGCCTCATTGACGACGCTTGGCGGCCACAATGCCACGGCCATCATTCCCGACCCATATTGACGTCGCGTTCAGCGAATGCCGGCGACGCTTTCAATCCTTGCCATCGTTGCACCAGTCCGGCGTGCTCGACATGAAACAGGTCGAGTGCGCGGCCGACAGTATGGTTGACGATGTCGTCGACGGTTTGAGGATGATTGTAGAACGCGGGCATAGGCGGCAGCACGATTGCGCCCAGTTCGGTGACCGCCGTCATGTTGCGCAGATGCGCAAGGTTGAACGGCGTTTCCCGTGCCAGCAATACCAGCCGACGTCGTTCCTTCAGCATCACATCGGCCGCGCGTGTCACAAGATTGTCGGCCATGCCATGCGCTACCGCAGCCAGGGTTCGCATCGAACAGGGCGCAATCACCATGCCGTCGCACTGGAATGACCCGCTTGCAATCGATGCGCCGATGTCGCGCACGTTGTGCACGACATCGGCCAGTTCCTCGATTTCCGGCCGGCGCATGCCGAGTTCATGGGCGGCGGTCAGTGCGCCCGACGACGAGAACACCAGGTGGCTTTCCCAGTCTTCAAGCTTCGACAATACCTGCAGGATGCGCACACCATAGATGGCGCCGCTGGCGCCGGTGATTGCGACCACCAGACGTTTTTTGCTTGTTTGCATGATGTTCTCAGCTTTCACATGAAGGATCGGTCGCCGCTTGCCGGTTTGCGATTTTGGCGTTTTCGATGCGCGCCGCATCGAGCAGGGCCACGCCATTCTTTACGGCAGTCATCTCGGCAAGAATGGAAATCGCAATTTCGGACGGCGTCTTGCTACCGATGTACATGCCGATCGGACCATGCAGGTTTGTCAACTGCGCCTCTGTCACGTCAAATTGAAGCAGGCGCTCGCGGCGTCTTGCATTGTTCACGCGTGAGCCGATGGCGCCTACGTAAAACGCGTCGGAACGCAATGCCTCCATCAATGCAAGGTCGTCCAGCTTGGGATCATGCGTAAGGGCGATCACCGCACTGCGGCTGTCGAGCTGCATTTCCAGCACCAGGTCATCCGGCATTGCGTGGACAACTTCGACGCCGGCCACCTGCCATCCTTCACGATATTCTTCACGGGGATCGCAAACCGTGACGTGATAATCCATGCCGACTGCAATCTGGGCCAGAAAGCGGGACAACTGGCCCGCGCCGATGATCAGCAGCCGCCAGCGCGGGCCATGAATGGTGGTCAGCGTCGTCTCGGACACTTGCAGGCTCATCCCGCTGGAAGCGGGACCAAGCGTTACCATGCCGGTGCGCAGGTCGAGCCGGCGCGCGACAAGCTGATGCCCGGTAAGCCGTTGCAGCAGTTCAGCGATGCCGCTTTCCTGCGAAAGCGGTTCAATCGCGAGCTGGATGGTACCGCCGCAAGGCAGTCCGAAGCGATGCGCTTCGTCGGCGGTGATGCCGTAGGTAACGATTTCCGGCATGGTGCGGGTAATGCCGTTTTTGCGGACCCGATCGATCAGGTCGTCTTCGATACAGCCGCCGGACACCGATCCGACCACCGTGCCATCGTCGCAGATCGCCAGCATGGCGCCTTCCGGACGAGGGCTCGATCCCCAGGTCTTGATGACCGTGACCAGTTCGCATCGGCTTCCGCGGGAAATCCATTGTTCGCAGGATTTCAGGACTTCAAGATCAATGCTATCCATATTTGCTCCGGCACGAGAGTGTTGTCTATCCATGCCGCCTGCGCGGCATGCCACTTATCCGAGCCACATTTGCCGACGCAAATCGCTAACGGGTAAATCATTCTGTCATTAATCATGAAAGAAATCATCGATTCTGTTTAACAAAATTTTTGATAGTGCTTATATCGCAATTCGTATAGTGCGTATGCGAAAAGGGGAGTTTTTCCTATTGCGTTTTTAAGGGTGGGCGTGTGCTCGAAATGCCATGTGGTGCGCCTTCGCCAGGTTTTCAAGGGCTCCGCAGGTCCGTCCGGCACCAGCATCCCGGCGTATGGGAATGCGCCCGGAACATGTTTATTTGTGCACTTGCACCATCGATTGGTTGTTGACATGCCCTGAAATACAAAATATAAATAGGGCCGTGAGTGGGTAGAAGCGATCAGCTGAAAATTCGACGGCGCAATGCCGCGAATGTTCGGTAGGAGATTGCTCACTGGTGATGCTCTCGTACGATATGCCTGGTTGACAGGCAAATTGAACGAGCCACAGTGAAGTAATCTTCGCCGAGAGCTGCAATGCTTAACTCATTCGTCTGCCATAGCAAATGGCCTGCAAGCAAGCAGGCCGCCATCCCGGCATCGAACCTTCCTTTTTTCGGATTCACCTTCCAGGACACGGCCGCGTCTCGGAACGATTGGCATGCCGGCACCGAATCCGGTGGGCATCGCCAGGCGCAGGCCGCGAAGCTCCACGAGAGCTTGCATTCCGATGCGGCCCGGCCGGTATTTCCTGCGGCGTTCCAGTCCGCGCAAACGATCACACAATTTTTCCTGAAGCGCGGCGCAGCACGTGACCGGAGCGCGCGTCGCCTCAATCATCACCCCATCTCCCTGCAACGGGATTTTTAAACATTGTCGGAGGACACATGACAGATACTACAACCATGACCAGCAGCGCACCGTCCGTTACCAGGCAGGTGCCCGTCACAATCCTTACGGGATTTCTGGGATCCGGCAAGACGACCCTGCTCAACTACATCCTGACGCAGAAGCACGGCCATCGCATTGCCGTCATTGAAAATGAATTCGGCGAAGTGGATGTCGATTCGGATCTGGTGCTGACATCGGACGAGGAAATCTACCAGATGACGAACGGCTGTATCTGCTGTGTCGTCGATGTCCGTACCGACCTGGTGCGCATCCTGCAAAAACTGCTATCCCAAAGCGAAAAATTCGACCACATCCTGGTCGAAACCAGCGGATTGGCCGACCCCACGCCGGTCGCTGCGACATTCTTCATGGATAACGATGTGGCCCGCCAGGTCAGCCTTGACGGCGTTGTGACCCTGGTCGATGCGGTCCATATCGAAAGCCATCTGGACGATCCAATGCTGCAGGGAATGGACAATCAGGCGGTCGACCAGATCGTGGCGGCCGACCGCATCATCATCAACAAGACCGACCTGGTCGATGCGGCGACCGTCGCGGCACTCGCGGTGCGTATCCGCAAAATCAACGAGGGCGCGCAAATCCTGCGTTCGAGCCATGCGAAGGTCGATCTGACGGCGATCCTCGGGATCGGCGGTTTTTCCTCTTCATCGCCCATCGTGGCCGACCCGCATTTCCTTGACGAGCATGATCATGTATGCGACGACTCCTGCGGCCACGATCATGACCACGATGACGGGCACGCCCATGCCGATCACGGCCATATGCACGATCCTTCGGTCGCGTCGGTGTCGCTGGTATTCGACCGGCCATTCGACCGGCAAAGGCTTTCCGATTACGTGCACGGTCTGGTCGCCGTGCATGGCGACGATATCTTTCGCCTGAAAGGCATCATCGAGATCGAGGGCGACAGTCGGCGCTACGTATTGCAAGGCGTGCACCGCATTCTGGAACTCAAGCCGGCCGATGCCTGGGAAAGCAGCACGCGCACCAGCAAGTTTGTATTCATCGGCCGCAATCTGGACCGGAGCGAACTGCATTCAGCGCTGCTGGAATGCGTCGATGCTGCGATAGCCACAGTTTAAAAAGGTCCGGCGGCCGCATTGCTGCGTGCCGCCCAAGAACCGGGTAGCGAGGAGATAAAGTGAACGAACAAAGTAAGGAGCCGCGGCTACTGCTACGCGGAATAACGAAGGTTTATCCATCCGTTGTAGCGAATGATGGCATCGACCTGCGCGTGATGCCGGGTGAAATCCATGCGGTTCTGGGCGAGAACGGCGCCGGCAAATCGACATTGATGAAGATCATTTACGGTGTCACGCGGCAGACCTCGGGCGAGATGTTCTGGGAAGGCCAGCTGGTTCAGGTGGAAAGTCCCGCCCATGCGCGGACCTTGGGCATCGGCATGGTGTTCCAGCATTTTTCGCTGTTCGAGACCCTTACCGTGGTCGAGAATGTCGCACTGTCGCTGCCCGGCAAACCGGACCTGTCCTATCTCGCACGCCGGATCGAAAAAGTATCCGAGCGCTACGGCCTGCCTGTCGATCCTTTTCGCATCACCCATGCGCTTTCGGTTGGCGAGCGGCAGCGGGTCGAGATCATCCGGTGCCTGCTGCAGAATCCGAACCTGCTCATCATGGATGAACCGACTTCGGTATTGACGCCGCAAGCGGTAAGAAAACTGTTCGAGACCTTGCGCCAGCTTGCAGCCGAAGGGCGCAGCATTTTGTACATCAGCCACAAGCTCGATGAAATCCAGGAACTGTGTCACACGGCGACGGTGCTGCGCGGCGGCAAAGTCACGGGTTCTTGCATACCCTGCGACGAGACGCCGAAGTCCATGGCCCGGCTGATGATCGGCAAGGATCTTCCGGTATGCGAGCACGGTACCAGCAATGAGGGCGGCGAAGTTCGGCTGCGTATCGATCACCTGTCGCAGGTATCCGACGATCCCTTCGGCGTCGATCTCGATGATATTCAGCTTGACGTGCGAGCGGGTGAAATCGTCGGCATTGCCGGTGTCTCCGGCAACGGCCAGCAGGAACTGCTCTATGCATTGTCGGGCGAGTCGCCGATGCGCGAAAAGGCGGCGGTCCAGATCTGCGGCGTGCCGGCGGCCGATAAGACGCCAGACCAGCGCCGCAAGCTGGGGCTGTGCTTCGTGCCGGAAGAGCGGCTGGGACGGGGCGCGGTGCCGCGTATGTCGCTTGCGGAAAACGCTTTGCTGACTGCCTATGATCAGGGCATGCTGAACCGAAATCTGATTCGCGCCGATGTAGTGCGCGGCTTTGCGGAAGAATGCATTGCACGCTTCAACGTCAAGTGTGGCGGGCCGGATGCCCAGGCACGCTCGCTATCCGGCGGGAACTTGCAGAAATTCATCATGGGACGCGAAATCATGCAGAAGCCCAAGCTGCTGATCGTGTCGCAACCGACCTGGGGTGTAGACGTCGGCGCCGCAACCTTCATCCGCCAGTCGCTGATCGACCTGCGCAATGCCGGTGTCGCGGTGCTGGTGATTTCGGAAGAGCTGGACGAATTGTTCGAGATCAGCGACCGCATCGCCGTCATCGCCGGCGGCCGTTTGTCGCCGACCACGCCGACACGCCAGACCAATGTCGAAGAAATCGGCATGTGGATGAGCGGCATGTGGCCAAGTGCGGCCGGAGCAGTCAATACAAACGCCATCACTGACATGAGGGAGGTGAAACATGTTGCTTAAACTTGAAGCGCGCCCTGAAGCGTCGCAGCGCATGCGCTATCTGTCGCCGCTGATCGCGGTGGCGCTGACGCTGGCCGGCAGCCTGGTGTTGTTCGCGCTGCTGGGCAAGAGTCCGATCGAAGGGTTCAAGGTCTTTTTCATCCATCCGATCCGCGACCTGTACAGCATTTCGGAGCTACTGCTGAAGGCGACGCCGCTGATGCTGATCGCCGTCGGCCTGGCGGTCGGTTACCGTGCCAACGTGTGGAATATCGGTGCCGAAGGGCAGTACATTCTGGGTGCGATTTTCGCCACCGGAGTTGCACTGTTTTTCCAGGGTGTTTCCAGCATCTGGGTGCTGCCCGCGATGCTGGTGGCGGGCGTGCTCGGCGGTGTCGTCTGGGCGGCCATACCGGCGCTGCTGCGCACCCGTTTTCGGGCGAATGAGATCCTGGTCACGCTGATGCTGGTCTACATTGCGCAGTTGACCGCGTCGTGGCTGGTGCACGGACCATGGAAAAATCCGGACGGATTCAATTTCCCGGCTACGTACATGTTCGATGACTCGGCATTGCTGCCGGTGCTGATCGAAGGTACGCGCTTGAATCTTGCGTTTCTCATCGCCCTGACCGCATTGGGCGCCGGCTATGTGTTCCTGCAGCGCAGTTTCTACGGCTACCAGATGCAGGTCGCAGGACAGGCCGAAGCCGCCGCGCGTTACGCCGGCTATTCCGCAAAGCGCACGATCTGGATCGGTCTCCTGGCAGGCGGCGCGATGGCCGGCACCGCCGGCATGAGCGAAGTGGCTGGCCCGATGGGACAGCTGACCGAAAGCATTTCGATGAATTATGGCTTCGCCGCGATCATCGTGGCCTTCGTCGGACGGCTCAACCCGGTCGGTATTTTGTTCTCCAGCATTTTGATGGCGATGCTGTACCTCGGCGGCGAGCAGGCGCAGCAATACATGAACCTGCCGTCCTCGATTTCCAAGGTGTTCCAGGGGATGCTGCTGTTCTTTCTGCTCGCGGCGGACCTGTTCATCGGCTATCGGCTGCGCTTGGGCAGCAACCCGTTTTTTGGAAAAGCGACATGGAAAACCACCTGATCACCTCCATCATCTCGGCCACGATCATCTGTGGCACTCCATTGATCATTGTCGCGATCGGCACGCTGGTCGCCGAAAAATCCGGCGTGTTGAATCTGGGTGCGGAAGGAATGATGTCAGTCGGTGCGGTTGCCGCATTCGCCGTCGCCTTCTCCGGCGGAAGCCCGCTTCTTGCGGTATTGGCAGGTATGGCCGCCGGCTGCGCGATGTCGTTGCTGTTCGGTTTCCTGACCTTGACGATGCTGGCCAATCAAGTCGCTTCGGGTCTCGCACTGGCGATCTTTGGTGTCGGACTGTCCGCCTTTATCGGCAAACCGTTCGAGTCTGCGCCGATCGGCATCGTGCCGCCGATTCCCATTCCGGTTCTTGCCGATATTCCGGTGATCGGCCCAGCGCTGTTTAATCACCAGTCCCTTGTGTACTTTTCCTGGTTGCTGGTCGGTGCGGTGATCTGGTTCCTGTACCGCAGCCGCTGGGGCCTGGTATTGCGTGCGGTGGGAGAGTCGCCTTCGGCCGCCCACTCCGTGGGTTACAAGGTCATCGCGCTGCGCTATGCGGCGGTTGCCTTCGGCGGCGCGATGGCGGGTGTCGGCGGTGCGTTCATGTCGGTGTATTACACGCCACTCTGGGCCGAAGGCATGGTGGCGGGACGCGGCTGGATCGCGCTGGCGCTGGTGGTATTCGCGACATGGCGGCCATTGCGCGTGGTGCTCGGAGCCTACCTCTTTGGCGGCGTGATGATTTCCCAATTGTTCGTCCAGGGGTCGGGACTGAAACTCGATGTCCCGGCGCAGTTTTTGTCGGCGCTGCCGTATGCCGCGACGATCATCGTTCTGGTCGTGATTTCGCGCAACGCCAATACGATCCGGCTGAATTCGCCAGTGTCGCTCGGGCAGCCGTTCCGCGCGGATAGTTAAGCACCGATTTGTTCAGCGTCAAGGCGATCACTGGACGCACCTGGATTGGCGGGCACGATCGCTGTATTCGAGTCTTTGGTTAGTGTCATTTACATTTAATTTAACTATAAAATACAGGAGAAGAAAATGTCATACGATCACCGCCGTACACGTCGTCTCTTTACCGGTCTTGTTGCAGGCCTGGGCATCGCCGCTTCCGCATTGGCCGACGAGCCGCTGAAAACCTGCTTTCTCTACTCGAATCCAATAGGAGAGAGCGGCTGGACTTATCAGCATGAACTGGCGCGCAAGGAGTTGGTGGCTGCCGTCGGGAACAAGATCACCACCAAGTTCGTCGAGAATATCGCGGAAGGGCCGGACGCCGAACGCGTGATCCGGAACTTTGTGCAGGAAGGTTGCAAGGTGATCTTCACGCCTTCATTCGGCTTCATGGAGCCGACCGTCAAGGTGGCACGCCAGGCGCCAAACGTGATTTTCCTGAATGGCAGCGGCTATAAAACCGCCTCGAATCTCGGCGTCTATAACGCCCGCTATTACGAAGGCCGTTATCTCGAAGGCGTGCTGGCCGGAGCGATGAGCAAGAAGGGCGTGGTCGGTTATGTCGGCGCATTTCCGATTCCCGAAGTGCTGCAAGGGCTGAATGCATTTGCGCAGGGCATGCGCAGCGTGAACCCGAACGCGCAAATCAAGCTGATCTGGGTCAATGCCTGGTATGACCCGGGCAAGGAACGCGATGCAGCCAGTACCCTGATGAAGCTTGGTGTCGATGTGATGGCTTATGCAACATCCGGCGTCTCGATTGTGACCACGGCGGAAGAGAAGGGTGTCTATACGCTCGGTTACTATTCCGACGTGTCGAAATTCGGACCCAAGACCAACCTGACCTCGATCATGCATACCTGGGGGCCCTACTATGTCAAGGTCATCGAAGATGTGCTTGCCGGACGCTGGAAGTCGGGCAACGTGGTCGGCGGACTGCGCGAAGGCATGATCCGGATGGCCCCATTGAACGCGGCGGTGCCGGCTGATGTGCGCGAGCGCTTCGTACGCGCCGAACGCGACCTGATCGAAGGGAAGCTGCATCCGTTCGCCGGTCCCGTCATTGATCAGGATGGCAAGGAACGCGTCCCTGCAGGCAAGGTGTTAAGCGTGGAGGAGCTGAACTCCATGAATTACCTGGTGCAGGGAATTGATGGAACCGTGCCAAAAAAGTAAAAGCCACAATTAAGGCTACGCTGAATAAGTCCCGCGATGGCGCGGGCCTGATTTCGGGATGAGGCGCAAGGCCTCGCCGGCCGCACGCAAACCACAGGCATGGCGGGGGCCATGGCGAGGATTTGCAACGCTGCGAATCGCCCGAAATCAGGATGTGCGACACGCGAGGACTTGTTCAGCGTAGCCTTCACATAACAATGGCATTAATCGGCACTCCGTCCCACGGGCACGGAGTGCCACAGGAAAAGACATGACGAACAGCATTCTCATCAAGAACGCAAACAGTATTCTCACCGGCATGCGCGGCGGCGATGCGCGCAGCAAGGCCACCGATTTGCGGATTGAACAGGGCGTCATCACGGAAATGGGCCGCAGCCTGATGCAGCGGCCGGGGGACAAGGTGCTCGATGCCAGCGATTGCGTAATTTATCCGGGCTGGATAAATACGCATCATCACTTGTTTCAATCCCTGCTCAAGGGTGTCCCGGCAGGCATCAATCAAACGCTCAGCCCGTGGCTGCAGTCGGTGCCGTTCATTTACCGGCGCTACTTCAACGAAGAACGGCTGCGGCTGGCAGCGCGCATCGGCATCATTGAATTGATGCTGTCGGGTTGCACCACCATTGCCGACCACCATTACATTTACTACCCCGGCATGTCTTACGATGCGTCGGCCGCGCTGTTTGACGAAGCCGCGGCGCTCGGAGTGCGCTTCATGCTCTTGCGCGGCGGCGCGACCACGACCCGCAAGCTGGAAGCCAACGATCTCAATTACGTGGAACCGGAAACGCTGGAAGGCATGCTTTCCGATGTCGAGCGCACCGCCACGCGCTTCCATCAAAACGGTTTGCGGCCGCACACGCGCGTCGCGATGGCGCCCACCACGGTCACCGTGTCGCTGCAGCGACACGAGCTCAAGACCGTGGCCCGGGCCGCGCGCGACATGGGTATTCCGCTGCATACCCACATGTCGGAGACGGTGTCGTACATGGAACACTGCCGCGAGGCGTTTGGCTGCCTGCCGATTGAATACCTGGCCGAAAACGAGTGGGTCGGCCCCGACGTGTCGCTCGCTCATCTGGTACATCTGACCGATGTCGAGCGCAAGATCCTTGGGCAGACCGGGACCGGCATGGCGCATTGCCCGCAAAGCAATGCGCGCCTGGCCGATGGCGTCGCGCCCGCACCGGCGCTCGAACGTCTTGGCGCGGCTGTCTCGATCGGCGTCGACGGCGCGGCCTCCAATGAAGCGGCCGACATGATCAGCGAAGTGCATTTCTGCTGGCTGATGCACCGTGCGCACGCCGGCGCGGCGACGCTGCCACGGCCGCAAGGCGCGGGAGAGAGCGGTGCCGACAGCACCACCGTGGAACAAGTGATTCACTGGGCGACGGCCGGTGGCGCCCGCACGCTGGGCTTCGATGGCGTCGGCACGCTGGCGATCGGGCAGGCGGCCGACCTTGCGATCTACGACCTGGATTCGCCACGCTATTTCGGCTTGCACGACATGGCGATCGGACCGGTCGTCAGCGGCGGGCGTCCAAGTCTGAAATGGCTGCTGGTCGGCGGACGCATCGTCGTGGAAGACGATGCGATCCCCGGGGTCGACATGGCGGAGCTGCGCGCACAAGCGCGTGCCGACGTCATGCGTCTGGTCGAAGATATTTGATACTGATTTCGAGGTAGTACCGGCCCGTGCGGCCGGTGGCGCCTAACCGCGGTAGTACAGTCATGCGGCCGTATGCAGGCCGGCATGACGGCGGGGTACCGCACCTTCTGTCGAGGTAACCATGTTCGCCTTGCCGGTCCATCTGGATATTCATTTGATCCGGATCTTGTACATGCTTCTGTCCGAGAGAAATGTCTCGCGCGTTGCATTGAAGCTGAACCAGCCGCAATCGTCAATCTCCGTTTCGCTGCGCAAACTGCGTGAACTCACCGGCGATCCTTTATTGGTGCGCAATGGCCGCGGCATGGTGCTGACGCAGCATGGTGAAAGCCTGCTGCATCCGGCGCGGCATATCCTTGAACAGACCGATCGCCTGTTCAAGCAAAAAACTCCGTTCGTACCGGAACAGGATGCGCGCACCTTTCATGTCGCGGCACCGGATTATCTCGACAGCCAGTTCCTGCCGGGTATTGTCGCCAACCTGTTGCGGGCATCGCCGAAGAGCCGGATCATCATCCATAGTCTTGCGCCGGAAATGGATTACGTGCGCCTGCTGTCGGACGGCAATCTCGACCTTGTCATTGCAAACTGGGAAGAGCCGCCGCACCACCTGCATGTGTCCAAGCTGTTCGACGATGAGATCGCGTGCATCATGCGGGGAGACTGCGCCTATGCCTTGCGCACCGCCCATGATGGCATGACCCTGGATGACTATCTGAGCCTGCCGCATGTGGCGCCGTCGCAGATGCTGCCCGGTTATTCGGGCGTGATCGAATCTTTTCTTGCCAGTCAAAGCCTGCGCCGCAACGTCGTGGTGGAGTCGGCTTACTTCGCGCTGATTCCTTCCATGTTGACGCGTACCGATCTTGTACTGACCACGGGCCGGCAATTCATGAAGTCATGGGAAAAGAAATTGCCGCTCAAGAGCTTTGTCGCGCCGGTCAAGTTTCCGACCATGCATTTTTACCAGATGTGGCACGAGCGGGTGCAGCACAGCCCGGAACACAAGTGGCTGCGCGAGCTGATCCGGACGACCGCCAGATCGCTTTCCGATAAATAGCAGCTCCGATAAATAGCAGTTTACAGGGCCGGATGGTGTCGTACCTGCAGTTTCATTCTGAACGAGCACACATGATGAATAGATATCAGCACTACTTCAGCCACCTGGCCGCACAACGGATCTCACCATGATGCCGCGTGAACAACTATCGCCTGCGAGCGTCATGCCGGATGAGCTGAGCCGGTGCGATGCTGTTCCGCATGCCGGCAAGCTTATCCTGGCGTGGAGTGAGATCCTGGGGGCATGGAGCGACGATGACGATTGCCTGACCTGCGCCTTCATGACCACCGCGCACCGCAAGACTGCGGTGCAACTGGCTTCCTGGATGCGCGAAGCCGGAATGGAAGTGAGCATTGACGCGGTTGGAAATGTGATCGGCCGCTATGTATCCGATGATCCGGCCGCAAAGACATTGATGACCGGATCGCACTACGATACCGCGCGCGACAGCAGCAAACTCGAGGGCCGCCTCGGCATACTGTTGCCGATCGCAGTGGTACGGCACTTGCACAGCCGTGGCGAGAAACTGCCGTTTCATGTGGAGGTGATCGGCTTTTCCGACGGGAAGGGCTTGCGCTTCAATCGCCCTTTCCTGGGCAGCAAGGCGGTAGCGGGACGCTTTGACATGCATGCGCTGGACAGCACCGATGCCGAGGGCCTGAGCTTACGGACGATATTGCATGATGCGGGCCACAGCGCGCAGCTGATTCCGGACATCGCGCGCCGCAGAAACGACTTGCTTGGCTTCGTCGAAGTCGCGCTCGAAGACGGGCCGGTGTTGCGATCCCACGGTCTGCCAGCCGGTATCGTCTCTTCGATTGCCGGCAGCAGCCGTTACGTGATTGAGCTGACGGGAACCGCATGCGATGCGGGAAGCACACCCATGGCGCTGCGACGGGATGCCGCCGCAGCTGCTGCTGAAATCATTCTGCTCGTGGAAAGGTGCTGCAGTGATACCGCCTCGCTGGTCGGCACCGTTGGTGAGATCGAGATACCGAACGGGGCGGCAAATGTGGTTCCGGGAGCCTGCCGCCTGACGCTCGAAGTGCGGGCCGCACACGATGCAACCCGTGATGCAGCCATCGCTGCCATCATGATCGGCATCGATGCAATCTGCTATCGACGCAATATGGACGTCCGGTTCGAATGCGTGGAAAAGGTGGCCGCGGTCAGTTGCGCCGCCGGCCTGCGACGCCAGCTAGGCGAGGCCGCCATGCGTACCGGAATCAAGCCGGTCGAACTGGCCGCTGGCACCACCCATGATGCAATGGAAATGGCCGCAGTGACGGACGTCGCCATGTTGTTTATGCGCTGCTACAACGCCGGACTCGGGGAAGACTCGCGCGAAAGCGTAACGGCGGATGACATCGGAACCGCTTGGGAGATCATGCTCGCCTTTATTCGGGGCATTTCTGAAAATGGAAATAAAGCAAGCTAAGGCATCGCGCAGGTAGCGGCCCGAACTTGCCCGCATATTTTCGCACTGCTGTACCGGAAGAAATCGCCGGTCAGACGTACCATACGTTCAGGCGGGCAGCGCCAGGTGCCAGGTGCCAGGTATTGCAGCAGCACATCAAATCAGCCGCCCCCGTCGTAGAGAGCGGGCAATTCGGTTGGATGCATGCCGCTATGGCTGACGTCGGTCGGGGCGAATGTTGAACAGCCGGCAAGAAGGACAGCGGCTATGAGAATTAAGTTTTTCATGTCCAGTTTCCTTTCCTTAAAAATTCGAGAAGGCAATGCGCGTTTCCAGCGCTAGCCTCGGCTTTCGCGACGAGTGCATGGTCTAACCTTAACAACTGCCTGCGTGCAGTCGCGCGCTTGAGTACCTCGTCGGCAACGAGGTACTCAAATTTGACTAAGATCAGATGCTCGCTGGCCGACCAAGTTCCGACGACACGGAGCAGGTCGCCGACCTCACCATAATAGTCATTGCCATGAATTAATTACCCTTGTTGTAAGTGTCGTAGCGCAATCGAGCTCGAGACTAATCTTCTCGCATTTGGCGTGCGCTGCCTTACTGCGCAGAACTCATTCAAGGCCACGGCAATCCTCCTGTTCACGGTCTGAAGGAACGGTGCGCCGTGAAAGAGCATGGCTTGCAAATGCGGTCGCGAGGGCGACGACGACAAGAATCGCGGCGACAGCGAACGTGATCCGCATCCCGGCCGCCACAACCTCGGGACGAGCCGTCATTATGTCGGTCGTCGCCGATCCGAGAGCGAACACGGCACCCATCACGGATGCGCCGGTGATGAGCCCGAGATTGCGCGACAGATTGAGCAGGCCGGAGATGACGCCCCGTTGATCGGGTCGAATATCCGTCATGACGGCAGTGTTGTTGGCGGCCTGGAACAGTGCATAGCCTGCGGTGAGGACAACGAGCGGGGCGATGTAACCCGGGACGCCGAATCTCGCCGCCGCCATGGGCAGGATGGAGGCGCCGGCTGCCATTCCTATGAGCCCGGCGATGGTCATGGGGTGTGCGCCAAACCGGTCTACCATGCGGCCGACCGGCACGCCTGTTAGTGCGGCCGCGATCGGACCGGACGCCATGACGAGTCCGACATGGGCTGCGTCAAGCGCAAGCGCGCCGGAGAGATAGAACGGGCCGACCACCAGCGTCGCCATCACCACGGTCGTTACCAGAGTGCTCATGGCGAAGCCCATAGTCAGCACCGGATTGCGGAACATCGCCAATCGGATCAGTGGTGACGCGACTTTGGTCTCGGTAAGGATGAACAGCCCGACGCCGACGACCGCCGTCAACAGCAAAGCCACATTGAGCAGGCCGAAACTGCCGCGTCCCATGGTCATGGCGAGTGCATACGCCGCGAGCGTCAGCGCAAGCACCAAGGTGCCCACATGGTCGAAGCGGATGCCATCCGTCTTCGCTCCCGGGCGATCAACGGGCAGGAAGCGATACGCAAGCAACAGAGTCAGGATGCCCAGCGGACCATTGATGAAAAAGATGGCAGGCCAGCCGAACCCGGCGATCAGTAAGCCGCCGAGCGAAGGTCCGAGCGCGGTGCCAATGGCGGACATCGTGCCCAGCAGTCCCATGGCGCTGCCGGTCTTCGCTTTCGGTACCATCTCGCCGACAAACGCCATGGTGAGGGCCATCATGATGGCCGCGCCAAGACCCTGCGCCGCGCGGGCGGCGATCAGCAGCCAGAGCGTGGGTGCGACGCCGCACAGGATCGAGGCCAGCGTGAACAGGACGATGCCGGCCAATAGCAGCCGTCGGCGGCCGATGAGGTCACCGAGCCTTCCGACGCTGACGATCAGGGCGGTGACGGCGAGAAGATAGGCCAGCACGATCCACTGAACGTCCTGAAAGGAAGCGTTGAACGCCTGTGCCAGCGTTGGCAAACCGACATTGGCGATGCTGGTCCCAAGCGAGGACAGCAGCATGGATAGCGAAAGGCTGGCTAACGCCCATTTCACCGAGGGGGTCTGTTCCACACGTTCAGGTTGCGGTTGAACGGCGTCCCCGATGACCGGAAGGATGAAGCGGCCAAACAGTTTCTGCACCGCAGGAATAACGCCCCACACCATGATGGCGGCCATCATGGGTGCGACAAGCAAGCTTCGTTGCCAGAGATACCAGTCTTTCGTCAGCGGAACGATGAAATAAAGAATTGCAGTGAGGACCGGGTAGGTACCGAGCAGCACAAGCAGCGTAAAACGCAGCCTCGAGAAGCGTGTGCGCGTGTGAGAATGAGACAAGTTGCTTACGGTAGACAAGATCGCGTCCAGGCAATGAATGGCTTCAAAAATTAATTCCCCAAGGAGTTACCTGAACCATAGCGCCTTCGCTGACATGGCGGAAGGCGCATCATTTGCACTTTATTCGTGCGTTTGACGCCACATAAAGAACGGACTGGGCTAAGATCAACTTATGTCGATCCCGGATTTCAACTTGCTTGTCACCCTTGATGTGCTGCTCGCGGAAGGCAACGTTGCGCGCGCAGCACAACGTTTGCGGCTGAGCCCGTCGGCGATGAGCCGCGCGCTGGCGCGTTTGCGCGAGACGACAGGCGATCCGCTGCTGGTCAGGGCCGGACGCGGTCTCGTTCCCACACCTCGGGCAATTGAGCTCCGCGAACTGGTCAGTCAGCTGGTGCAGGACGGAGCAGCGGTTTTACGCCCTGCCGAAAAGCTCGATCTCGCACAGTTGGTTCGAACCTTCACGCTGCGAACCTCCGAGGGCTTTGTGGAAAACTTCGGACCGGACCTCATTGCCCGCGCCGGCGAAGTAGCTCCTGGCGTGCGGCTGCGTTTCATGCAGAAGCCGAACAAAGACAGTACCCCTCTTCGCGACGGGACCGTCGATCTGGAAACCGGCGTGGTAGGGAAGACGACCAGTCCGGAGGTGCGGGTACAGGCTTTGTTCAGGGACCGTTTTATTGGGGTCGTGCGAGCGGGGCACGCGCTGAGCCAGGGCGAGATCACTGCTTCCCGTTATGCGAACGGCAGGCATATCTGCGTCTCACGGCGGGGGCTGGATAAGGGACCGATTGATGAAGCCTTGCAGCCGTTCGGGCTGGAGCGGGAGATCGTCACGATCGTCGGTGATTTTTCGAGCGCACTGGCGCTGGCTCGGGCTTCCGACCTGATCGCCAGTGTGCCCGAACGACACACCGGAATCTTGCGCGCCGGGATGCATAGTTTTCCGCTTCCGGTTGATGTGCCGGAGGTCACGATTTCAATGCTCTGGCATCCACGGCTGGAAGCCGATGCGGCGCATCGCTGGCTGCGCGGCCTCGTTCGGGATATCTGCACGGCGATCCGCTGACGAGGTCGGGCTTCCGCAGTCAGTGTGCTCTGGCGCAGCAACGCCAAGATCGGTGCCGATAACTTCTGATTTTCCATTCTCTCGCGGACGAGAGAACGGAAGACGAACGCATCAGAATCGGTGGCGCATTCCCAGACCGAAGCTGTTGCCGCTGCTCTGGCGCGTGATCCGGTCGTTCATTGCCACTGCATACAAATCCGTCCGCTTGGACAAGTCATATACATATCCGACCGAGGCCGTATCCCGCTTCTGATCCGCGCCGACCGCAAGCCCGTTGCGTTTGGTTTGGGCCCATGCGGCAAGCACTCTGCCGGCGCCCATGGGAACGCTCGCGCTCAGTGATCCCGTCTTGTCGTCCAGATCGATATTGTGCGAAGTCTGGCCATAGGTCGCAAATACCTTGACTACCTTGAAATCATAGCTGGCGCCCAGCATCCAGGCTTTTTGCCGTGCCGCGAACAGCCCGGAAGGCAATGGAAGATTGCCGGCCGGCTGTACGTTGCCGACGGTCGCGTTGAGCGGATTGCTGACTTCGACTTGATGATAAAAAGCGGTCAGACCCAGGCCGCCGGCAGCGTAGAACAGGTTGGCGCCGACGTTGTTGACACCATTGTCACCCGCGACTTCGCCGAACTGGTAGTGCACATTGGCTGTCAGGCCGCCGAAATTCGGTGTGCTGTAGATGATCTCGTTGCTCCAGCCGGTGTCACCCTGTACCGAGTTGGTCCAGCGCGAGCCATTGAACAGCGGGACATCCATATGCAGGATCAGCGGCGAGAAGGTGAACGAATCGCCGAAGGCATTGAACCGTACCGAAGGCAGGAAGTTCGGCGCCAGGCCGCGTCCCAGCAGCACCGATCCGAATCCGCCGGACAGCCCCACGCTGGCGTCACGCGCCCACATGGTGTCCGATGCAAACCGGCCGACCGCACCGGTATCCGTCTTGAAAAAGCTGGTCAGTGCAAAGCGGGCGGTCAGGCCGCCGCCAAGATCTTCCGTGCCTCTGAATCCGAACCAGGAGGTTGTCATGCCGCTGCTGTTGACCGCCGCACGGCCGGCCGGGTCGCCGGCATAGCGCATTCTGCCGGCGTAGGCATCGACCAGGCCGCTGACGCTCACATTGGTTTGCGCCGCAGCGGAGCCGGCAAACGCGCTTCCGATGGCGGCCAGCAGCATGAGTCTTTTTAGTTTGTCCCTGTTTTGTTGCATGACGTCTCCTGTTGTAATACATGTATTAATCAGCCGGGTTGCGTCCCGGCGCCGTAGAAAGCGACTGACATGTCGTATGCCTGTATCGAAGCGGTCACACGCTGTGCTCAGGCGTGCAGCGCCGCGCGTACCGCATCGACCGCGCTCAGGATGGCTTCCGAGGTGGCGGGCGCATTCAGCGGTGGATTGATCTTGTAGTCGCCGACGCTGGCGATCGCATCGCGGATCGCAAAGAACACCGAGAACGGCAGCAGCAGAGGCGGTTCGCCGACCGCTTTCGACCGATGAATGCTGGCGACTGAATTGCGGTTGTTGAACAGGCGTACATGGAACTGCTCCGGACAATCGGAGACACCGGGAATCTTGTAGGTGGAAGGGGCATGCGTCATCAGCTTGCCTGTTTTGTTCCACCACAGTTCTTCGGTGGTCAGCCAGCCCATGCCCTGGATGAACGCGCCTTCGACCTGGCCGATGTCGATCGCAGGATTCAGCGAATTGCCGGCGTCATACAGTGCATCGGCACGCAGCAGCTTCCATTCGCCGGTCAGCGTATCGATCACGACTTCGGATACCGCGGCGCCATACGCAAAATAGTAGAAGGGATGACCGGTCATCGTTTTCGCATCCCAGTACAGGCCGGGCGTTGCGTAGAAGCCGTCCGACCACAGCTGAATGCGCGCGCCGTACGCATCGCGTACCAGGTCCGTGAAAGCGACCGAATGCTTTGCCACATGCACCATGCCGCCGGCGAAACTCACTGAGGGTATTGGCGCGTTGTAGCGCTGCGCAATGAATGCCGCAAGACGGTATCGAATCTGGCGCGCCGCATCCTGCGCAGCCTTGCCGTTGAGGTCGGCGCCGGTGGATGCAGCGGTCGCCGAGGTATTGGCGACCTTGCTGGTATCGGTCGCCGACACACGCACCTGCGACAGGTCCAGTCCCAGTTCATGCGCAACCACTTGCGCCACCTTGGTATTGATGCCCTGGCCCATCTCGGTGCCGCCATGGTTGACCAGTACCGAACCATCCACATACACATGCACCAGAGCACCGGCCTGGTTGAAGTGACTGACATTGAAGGCAATGCCGAACTTGGCCGGCGTGATCGCCAAGCCTTTCTTGAGCAGCGGACTGGTCGCATTGAAAGCCCGTACTTCTTCGCGGCGCTGGCGATACGCGCTGGTGGCTTCCAGTTCCGCCACCAGTTCATGGATCACGTTATCGACCACCTTCTGGCCATACTGGGTGACATTGCGCCCTTCAGTATCGTTGCGGCCATAGAAGTTGATCTTGCGCACATCGAGCTGGTCCTTGCCCAGATTGCGTGCGATTTCATCGATCACGTATTCGATCGCAATCGCCCCCTGCGGACCGCCGAAGCCGCGGAACGCGGTGTTCGACTGGGTATTGGTCTTGCCGCACATCGCCACAATGTCCACATCCGACAGGTAATAGGCATTGTCGAAGTGACATACCGCACGGGTCGCCACCGGACCCGACAAGTCCGCCGAATAACCGGCGCGCGACACCATCTCGACCTTGGCCGCCAGAATGCGGCCTTCGCCGTCATAACCCACCTCGTATTCATAATAGAAACAATGGCGCTTGCCGGTCACCATCATGTCGTCGTCGCGGTCGGCGCGCAGCTTGACCGGGCGCTTCAGCAACGCGGCGCTGATGGCGGCGGCCGATGCCCACAAGGCCGACTGCGATTCCTTGCCGCCGAAGCCGCCACCCATGCGCCGGCATTCGACCACCACATGGTGCGAATGCAGGCCCAGGGCATGCGCGACCACATGCTGCATTTCCGACGGATGCTGGGTAGAGCAATACACCAGCATGCCGCGATCTTCCTTCGGAATCGCATACGAGATCTGGCCTTCCAGGTAAAACTGTTCCTGTCCGCCGACATACAATTCGCCCTTGACGCGGTGTGGTGCCTGCTCGAACGCCTGCTTGAAATTGCCGCGTGCCAGATGCATCGGCGGCAACACGAAGGATTGTGCTTTCCTGGCTTCCTGCGGCGTCAGAATGGCTGGCAATTCTTCATAGTCGACCTTGGCCAGGCGCGCGGCGCGGCGTGCATTATCATGCGTATCGGCAATCACCACGAACAGTGGCTGGCCGACATACTCGACCAGGCCATCGGCCAGGATCGGGTCGTCATGGATGATCGGACCGCAATCATTGGTACCGGGAATATCCTTGGCGGTATAGACCGCGACCACGCCGATGGATGCCTTCACTGCATTCAGATCCATGCCGTGCACCCGCGCATGCGCCTTGTGCGACAAGCCAAGTGCGGCATGCAAGGTGCCCTGGATTTCCGGGATGTCATCGGTATAGGTGGCTTCGCCCAGCACATGCAGCACCGCCGATTCATGCGGGCGCTGCTTGCCGACCTCGGTCCAGTTGGCGGTCGCAGCCTGTTGCTGGAGAAATGCTTCGCTCTGTGTATTCATCGTCGTCTCTCTTGGCTTAGGCGCAGGCGAAGGCATTGACCGCGGCCGGCGCCAGCGGCGCATCGGTGCGCGTTTCGTACCAGAAGCGCTGCAACAGGTTTTGCGCGGTTTTCATGCGGTAATCGCTGCTGGCCCGCATGTCGGTCAGCGGCGTGTAGTCTTGCGTCAGTTGCTGCATCGCCTCCCGCAGCGCTGTCTCATTCCATGCGCGTCCGAGCAATGCTGCTTCCGCCTTCGGTGCGCGCCGCGAAGTCGCCGCCATGCCGCCGAAAGCAATGCGCGCCTCGCGCACGATATCGCCATCGAGCGTGATCGCAAATGCGGCGCAGACCGCCGAGATATCCTGGTCGAAGCGTTTTGCCAGCTTGTAAGTGCGGAAGTGACGGTTTTGTTGCGGCAGCGGGACGCGCACTGCCTGGACGAATTCGCCGGGGCGCAGATCCTTCTTTTGATAATCGAGATAGAAATCCTCGAGCGCCATGGTGCGCTGGCCGTCGGGACCGTTGATGACGATGTCGCTGCCCAAGGCGATCAGCCATGGTGCCGAATCGCCGATCGGCGAACCGTTGGCGACATTGCCGCCCAGCGTGCCGGCATTGCGGATCGGCAGCGATGCAAAGCGTTGCCGCAGTTCCGACAGTTCTTGCGGATAGTGCTGGCAGACCGCCGCATAGGCATCATTGAGCGACACCGCCGCGCCGATGTCGAGCACGCCGTCCTGCCCGGACAGCGACTGCAGTTCCTTGACCTGATTGATGTAGATGATGTCGCCCAGATCGCGCATTTGCTTGGTGACCCACAGCCCGATATCGGTGGAGCCGGAGAGCAGGGTGGCCTCCGGTTTTTCCGCGCGAATCCGGATCAGCTGTTCCAGCGTGAGGGGAATATGGAAGGATTGGCCGTCATGCGTATAGGTGAGCATGTCGTTGCGCTGGATGGCCTGCAAGGCAGTGACAAGCGCATCCCGGTCGAACTGCGCCTTGGGCAATTCCAGCATGCGATGCGCGGCATCGATGATGGGGCGATAGCCGGTGCAGCGGCACAGGTTGCCAGACAGGGTATCGTCGATCTCCTTGCGCTGCGGCGCGCAGGGCTTGTCTTCCTGCTTCAGGTACAGGCTCCACAAGGACATCACAAAGCCGGGGGTGCAAAAGCCGCACTGGGAGCCATGGCACTCGACCATGGCTTGCTGCACCGGATGCAGTGCACCGCCGGGTTGCTGCAGGTCTTCCACCGTGAACAAGGCCTTGCCATCGAGCGTGGGCGTGAACTGGATGCAGGAATTGACCGATTTCAGTTCGACGGTATCGCCCTTGAGTTCGCCGATGACCACCGTGCAGGCACCGCAGTCGCCCTCGGCGCAGCCTTCCTTGGTGCCGGTGCAGTGCTGATCCTCGCGCACATGCTGCAGAATCGTTTGCGTTGGCGATGCATCCGCGACGGTCTGGACTTGGCCGCGATAATAAAAGCGTATGGGTTGAGACATTCGTTTTCCGGAACCTGTTTTTGTGCAACGAGGTTAGCATCCGGAATTTGAGTTGCGATGTCGCAAATGTGATGGGATATATTTTGGCGCTGAAATAGATGAGCGATGGATTGTCGATTTGATGTTCGCGCAGCCGATGACGTTGTTAGCGCATACAATATGCAGCTGCTTTGAAGAATGCGGCAGATCCAAGCCCGGACTTGCAAAATCCGCCGTCAGCTGACGCAGCCTTTCTTACATAGGACTTACGCAAAACGCATCTTGATGGAAGGTTTTTTGAGCTGCTGACAGAGATAGTTGTCCAGCAATCCGTGCTTGATGTGGTAGACGGTTCTCAGAATTGAAATGAGCGCGGCCTTTTGTCCAAATATGGACTGCCGAAGCTCGCCCATGTCATACAAATTATTGCCGTCTGCATTACGAACCATGACTTTCAGGGAATCGTTGTATCTTCCACGTTCTATCCCGCAGACGAGGGGCACAAATGCAGCTCGTATCACGGTTGCAGCATCGTCAATCGTGAGCATGGCTTTTCCTCGACTTTAAGCACCAGATGCACGGGTCTTTCGATACGCATTCAAAAACTCTCGCGCTTCGGCTGGTGATTCCGCATCGCCAATTACAACCCAATATCAAGTTTGTCCGGAGAGCGACACACAGCTCGTTGCTTGCGTCTGCCAATTCCGCTAGCTTTTGTTCGGTTGTTTGAGTCACGGTATTTTCCATGGCTTCAGTAGATGAAGGGAGGCGTTGCTTCGGCGAGGCTTCCATCCGCGACCCTTTTCACTTGGAATGGCGTGTCGGTTTTCGGGTCATGAACTTCCGCCGTTCCGTAAACCTGAATCTGGGCTTTCAACCGCACTGTTCCGTCATGGATTTCGACGATGGAGCCGTCTCTGCGCTTAATCTGTAGTGACATGGTGTTTTCCCCGCTATCTTTCAATTGGCCGATCGGTTTCAGGTAATTCAAACTTAATAGGAACTTGTACCCACGTCGTGGCGTTTCGCACAGTCTCCTCTTTTGACCGAGTAAATTTCCAAGTGCTCACTGCCAGTCTTGCCGACTCATCCAACTCTACATAGCCACTTGACTTGATTAACTCAAGCCGGTCGACTGTCCCTCCTCGGTTGACCAGTACTCGAAGCAAAACAGTTCCAGACTCCTTACGCGTCAAGGAGCCGACCGGATATTCCGGTGCCACATTCCCATTTCTAACCTGGCTTGCGTATATCTCGTTCGGTACATTGCGGCTTGTCGGCGTAGTGCCGGTTCGGATTTCATCACGCTCTAGTGGTCGAGCCAAGAGTATGAAGCGCGGAGGAGAACTAGAAATTCCAGAAAGGGAGTATGGCTGCGACTTCTCGATCGCTTTTAAGACTGCAGAATCGAATCCAGGAAGCCCAGATGAAGAAAGTAGCTGAATATCCCGTACAGATCCGTCTGGAAAAAGCGTAACTGAGTATTCAGCCGGGTCGTTGCGTAACCAATCTTTCGGTACATCAAATGCAATATTTGACCTTATCTGGTTGCTTAACCGGGCTGCGGAACTTTGCGCTGCCAAGCTAGCAGGCCGCTGAGATTTTTCCTTCTGGACCGGGGGTTGGGTGGCACATCCGACCAAGATTGTGCTGCCAATAACAGCGAGTATTGCAGCAAATCTGTTCACAGTGTTTTCCTTTAACTCCGAGTCGGCTTAGACGCGCTAAATACGTTTGCCGCTACGTTGATACGCGATTCGCCAAAGTATCTGCGCATATCTCCGCCACCACCGCCGTGTGACTGACCAACTTCCTCCATTGCGTCGAGTACGCCAGGAATCGTTTTGTGGCGATCCAACAGTGGCATTGGCTTATTAGAATTCTCGTACTGACAAAGCTCATTCGTGGGTTCAAAGTTGAAATGCGTTCGACAGACAAGCGGTCTAACCTCGTAAATAGTGCACGCTTGATCCGCTGACAGAAAAGGACATGGACGGCTCGAATCTCTTACTGGGAAGGTGCCGTCATCCATGATTTCCAGAATCCGTGGAACCTTCACACCATAAGTGTCAGCAATTAGATCGGCTTCTACTTGTTTGATCCAGATGCGACCATGACAACAGTTGGCACATCCTTTCTGACATGCAACTAAATTCTTTGCGCCAGCAAAATAACGCTCCACATATTCATAAATGGCCTGCAAAGCTTTAAGCGGGCTAGTTTTACTGATTTTGCGCACACGCTTTGGTAGCTCTCCCTGTTCCCGTTCAAGCTTGACTGGAATCTTCCTTTCAAGTTTTTGCATATTCGCCCAGGTATGCGGGAAGTCACTCTTGATGCTCATCGTTTTCCCTTGTGTATTTAGGCGAGGTCGAAACGTCGCAAAAGATAAGCGCGGAGATCGTCAGCAGACGCTTTATCGTAATCTTTTCCTGCCTCGTACCAGCTCTCAGCATACGCCTCTGCTCTTGAGTCGTGTACGTCATAATGCGCCGCAAACGCACGTGCGATTTCAAGCGCTTCCTGAAAGGTCTTTACCCGCTTAAATTCGCCCATCGTTTTCCCATCAATAGATCAAATATTCGGTAGCAGAGACTTTCTCGCCAACGCCGTCCACATTACCGCAATTTACTCCGCTCGTCGCTGCCTGCACTATGGCCAAGCGCTTTTGCACTTTTTGCGGAATTTGCTCAAAGGTTCGCCATCCAGGATAGCTCTCGCCGTGTTCCTCGCACTCAATTCTGTACAAGTCGCCTTGCCTTTCGATCATGTACATGGTTGAGTTTTCTTTGCCTTACTATTGACGCGAGTGGGTCATGTCGGCCGGGCCGAAGAATTGTCAAATTTCTCAAGGAACGTCCTAATCAAGACCGCTGCGGACCGCTGCTTGCCATCGTGATCCACGAACCAGTCGATGCCGTCGCCGCCAACGTGTCCAGGCGAGCCCCAAAAGTCGTCATGCTCCCATTGGAGGTCTTCTTGTTTTGGCTGTACAGCCGAGATCAATTTGCAATGCTTCGTTCCATTAGCTAGTTGGCGGATTGTCTCCCACTCCGGGTAGGCGTCATTCATTGCTTGCTTCTCCGCTTTCTCGAACTTTCGTTTGAGATCAACCTGAAAGTGCCAATCAGCAACGTGGTTCGCCATGAGGATGGCGCCGATCAGGTCGCTAAATCGTTTGTCCGTCCAAACATGGTCGAGGGTTTCTTTCGCTAGAGCAGCGAGATCATCGGCACAAGCGATTTTTGTAACAGCCATGTTTTTCCTTCGTTAGCGCCAACTTCTTTAGGGTCCCGAGACTCGTTACTTCACATGGGCTATAGAATTCGCCCAGGCGACGGCTCAATTCTCTTTTGCTCATTGGCTTTCTCCGCTCTATCCACAAGCAATAATGATAGAGACGCGGCGCAAAGGACAAAGGCGTTTCTTGGATTTGTATAGTCAGCGTTCAAATCCGGATTTTCCTTAGTCATCTCTTGAATCATTTTCAAGGAATGACACCGACTTATAATCTCTTGGTGCTGAAAATTCCATCCATGCTCTTCATGCGCGAAAAAGTTCCGGATCTTCCGGATGAGTACCAAATCGTGATGCTCGTTGCTACTAATAAGTCCCAACATGAAGCAAAGGCTAATCTTCGAAGAGAATGAATTCATAAATCCATTACCTTTGAACACTGACTTTGAAAAATCGTTGCCCAGTTCGATACAGAATGCTTTCAGTAATTCTAAGAGCCGGTTATCAAGATTGGCAGCAAGAATGAGTGCGCATGCTCTGTCACTTTGGGTTTTCACTTCGGCGATCATGCCTTCGAAACGCTTGTACTCTGGTGTCTTCACGTTCATCACTTTTTCCTTGACGGTTAGACGCTGTTCTTTTATGGAGAATCCGATATTGTCGGTCTATCTGACGCATCGGTCATCCCATAGTTATGGGAAACAGTTTTCCTAGTCGTCTCGATTGCCATCATTGCTCCTTCGGTCTCGCTACGAGGATGATTTTTGTCGGAAATGCCCCATCTTCTGTAGTAGGAAATGGCTGAATAGAGGCAATTGCGTCCCCGACAGCTTTGTCAAACAGTGGCAAGCCCGATGACTTGAGTAAGGTGGCGCTATAAAGCATCCCATTCGGCTTCAACGTAATTTCATATTCGGCTGGATCATTTCTCTCCCAACTTGCAGGGACCGTGAAGTTAATATTGGCTTTAATTCGCGCACCCAGTGGACGCGTATCTTTCATAGTCATGCGTGCACCCTCGGGCCTGGCAGGAGCTGCACTGGGGTCCGGCGGGGTTGTAAGGTCGAATTTTATTGGTACACGAATGTGCGTAGGTGTTGGCGCTCCCGCGACTAATATTGGAGAGTACTGGGCATAGCGGACCGCAATGACAGCAGCTTGGTCAAGGCTTTTAGAGCCAGACGACTCTACGACTTCCGCTGTACGCACGTACCCTTCCTCATCAATCAACGAACGGACGATCACCGTACCTTGCTCGCCTTTATTCCTGGCCTCATCTGGGTAGAAATATAGCGGTGGCTTCAGCACAGAAGGAAGTGACCCAGAATCTGTAGTTACATTTTGGGCAGCGACCGGGAGGGTAATCCAAAGCATGGCCGCAATATGCATACGGCTTTTCAAACGCGCTCCATTCTTTTCCGTTTTCCGCTGGCTCGATTAGTCGATCATGCCGTGGTACTGGCCCACTGCAACCATAGCTTCCACAAACCGCTTTGCTGTAGACCGATCCATAATGACGGTCTTTCCGTCGACGGTCAGGTAAATGCTGTCCTCTTTATAGAATGAAGAGCGGCCTAACTCAACATCGAACGTAGCTTTGCCGCCCTGGTCATGAATTGTCTCCTCAAAGTACATTGTTGTTGCCATTACTTTCCTCCTATTGGTCAGTTTCCTCGTACTTTCATTCACCTGCACAACCGATGATGTTGATGTGAGATCGAGGCAGGTTCTCGCGGCGAGCAGCCGCATTTTGCGCACGCGCAGCCAGTTTGTAGTCCTCGGTTGAATCCTTGATCCTCGCAACGAATTCAGCACGTTTCACCGTAGGATCAGCACCGACCGTATAGCTTGCCTGTACCTTGACGCGCTCCATGTTGTTTTCCTCTAGCTGAAATCCAGACCGTCCGGAGCCTTTGTTGTCGGACGATCCTTATCAGGGTTCATTTTCCAGCCACCGATAGGGCCAGTGTGGATGCCGGACAAGCTAAGCTTCAATTCAAAGAATTCCTCTTCGCTTAGCTGCAAGACCAACATTCCTTCCTTGATAAATACACGCTCTGCCAGGGAGAGCTGTGTAAAGACGGGCTTCAATGCCGCATGCCTATGCAATGGAAAGCGAAGTGTGAACACATTGTTTTCCTCAGGTTATCCGATAGCGGAAAGCTGACAAGCGAAACCAATGGCAATGAGGCCCAGTCCGAGGCGTGATATCCAGCTGTATAACCTCATCTTTGGCGTAATCTCCATCGCGACATAGCTCCCTTCGTTCAATACGTTCACGGAGGGCATGCCGAAAAAGAACACAACGACGGTCCCGAGGAACCCGAGGACAAGGCCAATCGTGTTCAAGTCACCTCTCATCAACATTTCGAGCCACATAATTTTCCCGTCACTGCCTCGCTACAGACTTCCGTTAGATACGATTTCGCTGATCATAAAACCATTCCTGCAACGCTGGACACCGATCAGAGCCGCTTCCTCGTACTTGGCCTTCCCTCGATAACGGCGTTGTCCACAGACCGTCACTTCAACGACGAGGTCTTCACCAGGCGGCAGATCGAAATGCGCAACCGTCGTGCCAAGGACAATCTTGTTGTCAGCTTGAACTTCGATGCCTTCCAACTGATGAACAATCAGTGGCCTTGTATCCGGCATCCAGGCGGCTTGCTCTGGTAGAAAGGCAACTCCCACCTGACGCCGCACACCGGTAGGGACATCTCGTCGGAGTTCAAGCATGCGACGGCCATAACAGAAACCTCCTGTCCAGTATGTCTCGAAGCCCATCGCTTGCCAGAATGGTTCCGAAGACTCCGGCGCGATCTGGATCTCCAACAGCGGTTCACTATCGGCGATGGAGCTTTCAAACATGAAATCGGACATGGCTCGACCAACGCCCTGTCCCCGATATTCACGTTGAACTTCCAAAATGCTGTCGTACGAATTCAAACTTCCCCAGCAGTACGCCACGGGCTTACGACTGATCTCATCTTCCCATACTGACACCCGTCCTTCATGGAAAATACACATGGTGAGATTCCAGTTCGCAGCTAACGTGCCGATAGAACGATCCTTCGGCAGCCATGCCTCAATGGTCGTCATGTCGGCTGCGGTCGCTGGACGTATTTTTCCAATTGGTTTCATCAACTGTTTTCCTAGCTGTTTTTACATAGGCCGGGCGGCATCTCACGATTCACATGACCCATATCTAATCGCGCAACGGTAGCCGCTCTGTTGCATGTTTCTGTTTTGCTTGCCTCGCCGCTTTGGCAATAGCGGAGATAGAACTCCTTTGTACTCATCGTGGTTCCATTCACATCCAGCACACGCTCGAGTCGTTCGTCGCCATTCCAATGCTTTCCCGTCGAAATGAGGGTGCCACAAACATCTATCTGTGGAACGGGCGCGGCTAGCGCAAAAAATGGCACCACGAGACCTATTGTAATTAAAGATTTATTGAACATGCCCTGCTACGCTCTATTTGTAACTGCATTAAAAGGGAACAAATCCAAGGCTATATTTGAATACAGGCAGATTGTCTTGCGATTCCGTTGGTTCATGACCTGATGCAACCGCCAAAATAATCCACCCTTGGTCAAGCAGCGCATTTACTTCGGTTTCGTAGACGTGGCGAACTTCTTTAACCAAATGCAGTATGTTTGGATTTTCATTCATTTCTATTCCTTTTCCGTGTACGCCGTTTTCCTTCTTACTCGGGCCGTACGAAAATTGTGCGTTCAAATACCTCTTGAACGTGTTTCAAAGTCGCTTCAGACTGTTTTAAGCGTTTCATTTGCTCTGTCGTTGGGCTATAGGCGACGATAAACTTTGATATCTCCTCCGAAAAGGCTTGTCGATCGTCCGGGTGGAGATAGAGTCGCACGATGTTCTCTTGCGCCCTGAGGGGCTGGAAAATTTCGCTTACCCGAATATCGCGCATTAGATCAGTTCTCTCTGTGGAGTAAATAGCGTCTAGAGCCTCTGCTTGCGCCTTGTTTATCTGTCTCAAGAACTCACCAAAGACGGTGCCACGCTCTTGCCTTAACCACTTTTCATACTCGGTGCGGCGAGTCAACTTCGCGCCAAAAAAGCCGCCTAACAGGGAAAAGAACCCTGCGACAAGAGCAACGATGATCGGGAGTGCAGTACCCAAGGTCGTTTTCCTTTACTGAATCTCGTGATAACGAGCGTCAATTTCCAAAGGTGCTTCGCGGTATCCGACCGAAGCAATCTGCGATAGATAGACAGACAAGAACGCAGAAATCGATCCAGCTTGCTCATATTGATGAACGTGTCGGAATTCGTGCGACAGCAGTCGGCGCGTACCATGGCCATCCACGATGAAGATTCCATGACCCAGCGTCAATCCAACTATATTCGGAGCAAGCAAGCCAGTCTCCAACGCGACCGTCCTAAGTTCGTTGTCAATTGGTAGAGGCAAGCATTGCACCACACATACTCGGATAGCTTCAGGATTGGACACGCCAACTACCCTGGCGTCAGTTATACCGGTCACAGAAAGTGGAGACCCATGCTCCATGATAAATTCCGATTGGCCTTCTGCCCAGGTCGTTGCCTTTTGTAGAAGCTCAGGAAGCTTGCTCGCCAAGTCCATTATTGCTTATCCTTTACAGGTCGATTGCTTTTTTATCAAACCGCCATTGTCGTTCGAATGCACAGATCGGAAATCCCATAGATATGGGAATAGGTTTTCCTAGATGCCAAGCTGGCGACCGCTGACGCTGGCAGATGCGTGACAAACAGGGCATGTGACAAGGACGCCGCCAAGCACACCATCGAGACCGGCACCAGCACGCGCATCCCATTCATGACCGCAAGCACACTTGACATGCGCACTATTGACTCCAACCTGCTGTGGAGGCGCGTTGCTGCCGATTTCGCGGCTACGTGCGGTTTTGTAATTGATGGAGCTAAACTTGAATTGGTCAGACATATTTTTCCTTCTTATTTCGATCCAACGTCGTCTGCACGGAGCCAGCGACGGCCATGATGTATGAATCCATGAGGCTTGAGCCAAGATTTCGCCTCATTGTCATATGACACCACCCTACCATCGACTCGCCAGCCACCAACAAAGGGGCATTCTACCGTGCCGCAGCCATGAAACCGCTCGTCGCGGGTTGCATGCGGTTGCATATAGGTCGGGAAGTCTTGCAAGCGAGGGGCATGCCAGTTTCTCTAGAGCAAACTCCACTCTTTCTCGATACGAGCAACTTCATCCAGCAGCATGTGCTTTCGGACGTCTTCGCCGCGCCCACCTGCTACATACATCGTCCGTGGCGCTTCAAACTTCACAATAATGTCGGGTAGCATATGGGCACGAAGCGACGAGTATTCCGGCGTGCTACCGAACCCGTTATTCCAGACCTCATAATCCGAAATCGCGTCTCGCCACGCCTTCAGCTGCTTCCGACGGTACTCATTGCGCTGCTCGCGCTCCGCTACTCGCGATTTAACCCAGGGCGTAATCAGACCACCTATGAAGCCGAGCACCGCTGTAATGCGAGGGACCGCAATTTCCATGGGCTTTTCCGTTCAGTTGATTGATACCGCTTTGACGCGGGAAAGGCCGCGTACATGAGCATGTCCCAGGCGTACAGTTGACGCTCCCTTTGTTCGCTTTACATTGGAGGAAGTCATGAAACGAACAGCCTTGGTAGTGGCATCAATGTGTCTTTGCATGGGTAGCACAGCGCTGACACAAGATTCTGGGGTCGGTAGAACGGGCAGTACGAAAGACGTCCCGCCCGCCAAAGCGCCAAGTGGCAGCGGTGCCCCCACTTCTGGACACAAGAACGAACAAGACAACCAGGGGAGTGGGAAGAAGGGCGGTGACAGCGGGCAGGCGGCGACGCGATCAGGATCGAAAGAAGCCCCAAACGCTGGAACCTACGACAAGTCCGGGAAAGTGGTAGGTACGTCGCTTCCAGCTGGCGAGGGAAAGGGAACGGCCGGTGCCGGCTCAGCAGGCGGACGGCCCACCGGCGGCGGCGGCCGCGCGAACGACGCAAAGTGACGTTATCGCTTCGCTTTCATCGGCATACGCCGAGTAATTCAGCCTCGTTTATTCCGTCGCTGGATTAACTACACTGGGTTCAACCATCCATCAACCATTAATGCGAGGTGCACGATGAAGACCGGTGAATATGGCCTCTACGAATTACCTTCTTCATGCAAAGCAACAAAACATTTCAGGTTCGGCAACCATCCGATCAGAATGGCCGAACTGGCTCGCGAGTATGGTGTGGTGTCGCTGATGGAGGTCTCCCGTGATCGCGAAGCGGTAAAGGCGGAAGCTAGAAGACTTAACAGTAGCCTGACCGGAGAACGCTCACCGTAGTTCGATACTTTTCATCGGGAGCGCGAAACATCTACGATGCGTCGCGCTTCTCGTAGAATCTCTTGTCGACCAACCGGGGACGCTAATGGTGCAGTTGATCTGGCTCACCAGCAGGCATTGGCAGTAATCCGGTCGCGTCGGTCGGTTCGATGTCATGGCCGGAAATTTACCGAATCTTTGCCCCATTTGGGCTTACATAAATTTTGAAATCAGTAACTGCTTGCGTAAGGCCTATTACAATTACCGGACCGGTTGTACGCAATCGGGCTTGAACGGCAAGTCGCGGCATGCGGCCGCCGCGCGGCCCATTGCCATGAGATTTTCTACCGGCACTGTTCGCTGTATGCCTTCTTCATGTCCGCAATCAGTTCCGCGCGCTCAGGCGCGCCGCCGACTTTTTGTCCCGAGACAAAGGCGAAAGGGCAGTTCAATTTATCGGCCTCTGCCTTGTAGCTAACATACATCTTTATCATTTCGGCGCCGCGAGCACAGGCTTGAGGTGTAGGTTTACCGGTGTCCATGCTCTGCATGCGATCCATTTTCGCTTCAATCGGCTTCAGTAACGCTTCACATTGCTGCTGCGATGCGGCGTTTGCGGTATTTATCCCTGTAGTCATCGCAAACAGTGCGAAAAGAAACGTGCGCATAGAGTCTCCCTGTTTAATGTTTTAAGCCAGCGTATTCCTTAAGCGACGGAGTATACCATTCGGATAATACGTGCCGAAACCGGCAAATAAAGTCGCGCGCTCGTCGCTATTTAGTCAAAGCGCGGTAACGCATAAGACAACAAAACATTCGCCGCGCCGATGATTCTTACCTCGATGCTTTAGGACTGACGCTGACAAGCCAAATGCCGCCGCACACCAGCAACAGGGCCAATAGATTTTTCCACTCGAGAATGCTTTCATTGAGAAAGAGCGCAGAGAGCGCGGTGCCGAAAATCGGCACCAGAAAATTGAAGATGCTGATCATGCCGACCGGATTATATTTGAGCAGCAGACTCCACATACCGAATGCCGCTGACGACAGCACGGCGAGATAGACAAGCAGCGCGGTTGATATCGGCGTGAAATTGCTTAGCGTGCCTCCGAAAGCAAGACCGGCAAACAGCAGGAAGATGCCGCCAATGGCGAGCTGCCACCCGGTCATCACCATGACATCCATGTCTTGCGAAAGCCGCTTGCCGTAGATCGATGCGGCCGACAAGATGAATGCCGCGATCACGATGAAACCCTCGCCCAACAAGGTGAATTCAAAATCGAGCAGTCCCTGGCCGAAATTGACGACCAGCACGCCGGCAAAGCCCGTCAGGCAGCCAAGCGCCTTGCGCGCCGATACTTTGTCATTGTGAAAGATGAAGTGCGCAAGCAGCACACTGAAGAATGCGGTGGTTGCATTGAGAATCGAACCCCGCACGCCAGTGGTATAGGCCAGTCCCACGTAAAAGAATACATATTGAATCGCGGTTTGCGTCAGTCCCAGCAGCGATAGTTGTCCTATCTTGCGAAGGTTCAGCCCGAACGCCGGCTTGCCGGTTGCGATAGCGATTGCGAGCAGCAATAGTCCAGCCAGCACGAAGCGGTAGCCTGCGAACACCAGCTTGCCGGGGATGTCGGCTTGTGCAATTCCAAACAGCGCGTAGCCATTCTTGATAGCCGGATAAGAACTACCCCAGAGCAGGCAGCATAAGGTAGCGATCAGCAAGACGACTTTGGGCTTGGTAAAGATGTTGCCGACGGAGGGCATACTGCGGGATTTCACGGCTGATACAGTTGACATGGACAGGAAGATTGAAAAATCAGAACAAGCTGCGCGCCGGTTATAGCGGCCGACGCGGCATCAAAAGGGAAGATCATAACAGTCATCGTACAACTTCGCATTGGCGTCATACATTCTGGCTTTGTAGTGTTTCTTTAATGCGTCTAACGATGGTTTAACGACAGATCGGCATCTGTGCCTGATGCGACGCCTTTCAACTCACTTGGCGAGGCTCAAAACGTGTTTTAACAAGCGCATGGAGAAGCGCTTTTGCTGATTCGCGAAAAGGAGGGAATGGCTGCCGGCTGCCAGCGAACGGAAAGCATGAGATCGTCGAACTCGATTCTCCGGCTGTGGGCGGCCCCACAGCGGGCATGCATACGACTATGGTTATCGAACACCGGCCACGAGGTCTCCCTGCCGGCGCCTACAGAACGAATATCAGAACGTCAGCAATATCGCTCACTGCCCGACCAGTCCCTTCGAGGGGACGATCAGGTATTTCTCGCCGGTGCTTCTCTTGCCATATGCTGCAATCGCATCCGGCTGCAAGGCTTCGGCAAGCGAAACTTCCTTCGTGTAATGGCTGGCGAAGGTCGTTTTCAATTCGGCGGCCACGCGTTGCTTCAGTCGTTCAACGGTCGCCGGACCGGCCTTCTGCAGGAACGGAAACAGCAGCCAACCTCCCATGCCCCAGGTCATGCCGAAGTCGCGGATAAATTCCGTCGGGCGCATGTCCAGCGAGCCGTAGATATAGACCTGCTTGAACGTGGTTGAGCCGTAGCGGCTGTATTCCTTGGCGTTTCTGTTTGCCGCAACTTCCATTCCGCTGAGGATCTGTCCGGCCAGCTTGCCGCCACCGATGGCGTCGAACGCGATCGTCGCACCGGTTGCCGCAAGCGCATCGGTCAGCGACGGCATGAAGTTATCGGCATCGGAATTGCAAATGTACTTCGCGCCGATTTTCCTGAGCAGGTTTTCCTGCTCCTGCGACCGCACAATGTTGACCAGGTCGATACCGTCCTGCAGGCAAATGCGGTTCAGCATCTGGCCAAGATTGGATGCAGCGGCCGTGTGCACCAGTGCCTTGTGTCCTTCCGCACGCATGGTTTCCACCATGCCGAGTGCAGTCAATGGATTGACGAACGAGGATGCCCCCTCCACGGCGGTTGCGCCATCCGGCAGCAGCAGGCATTGCTCTACCGGGACGCAGCGGTACTGAGAGTACATGGCGCCACCGAGCACAGCGACGGTCTTGCCCAGCAGCTGCCGGGCAGCGGCGGATGCGCCCGATCCAACCACGAGTCCGGCGCCCTCGTTACCCACCGGCATGGACATGTCGAGCCGCGCGGCCATGGCTTTCAATCCGCGTTCTGGAACACGGGCTGTGACGACAGGGCCGTTGGCCGTTTCGATGGCCGTCGCCGCGCTCATGTCGGCTGCGCCGAACAGCAGGCCAATGTCGGAGGGGTTGATAGGGGAGGCGTCGATGCGAACCAGCACCTCATTGTCCTTGGGTACCTGCACAGGCACTTCAACCAGAGACAACTCCAGCTCACCGCTTTTTTTGACGAGCGAACGAAGTTGCAGGGAGGTACCTGATTCATTGGTGTGCATTGCTGTCTCCTTCGCGATGGCTTTGGCCGGTTTTGGGGAATGACGCTGATCTTAACACCGGCGGGATTTGCATGTTTTAAGGCGGCGATCCATTCAACTGGTGTTATACTCCGGGCCACTTTAGGTGCCTTTCTCATGTTCATTGAGAGGGTGAAACGGGAAGCCGGTGACTCTGATATTCAGACATTCCGGCGCAGCCCCCGCTACTGTAGGCCGGATGACTCCGCATTGCTCCACTGTGCTAGTGCATGGGAAGGAACGGAGAAAGAAGATGGCAAGCCAGGAGACCGGCCTAAAGCATAAGTAGCACCATTCCCCGGGGTGATGGGAAAGGTTCTGTTGATGGCTGCGTGCCGCAACCTCTCATAGAACAGTTTCGCCTGGATCTGGTGCATTGCATATGCCAATCAAAGGGAACCTAGTGTCGCTCGATAATCTTTTGCACGCTCGACAAAAAAGCTTCTGCAACGGATGGTGAGCTTCCCCAAGAGTTCTCTTCGCTGATTTTTCTACCACTGATCAGCGCTGGACTATAGTGAAAATCCATATTGATGGTCAGTAAACTCGCATCCTATCTGGTTTGCATCCTCTTCTGCGCGATCTCTGGGCAGCTAAACGCGGCAACCCTATTTGGCATCGTCACTGAACGCGCTGCTCCGACTGCGATCGAGGCAGCGCACCGCCATCTCGCAAGCCACCCGAACGACCGCATTCTGTTGCGTACGCCGGCTCAACTCATGGCGGCGAGCGACAGGCAACTCAGCCAGTGGCTTGCGCAGGCCGACATCGTATTAGCGGTCTCTGTCTTCGGGGATCCCTCGCGGCGCCTGAAGGATGCCGTGGCGCGGTATGCCCGACCGCAAGCGGCTGTCCTGGCGATGAACGGCGACTCCGGTTTAAGCCTGATGAGCCGTAATCTTTCTGCGAATAAATCAGGCAGCCTGAATAACTTCCCTCCAGAAACCTTACGCGAGCTTGCGCTTGAACACCCGCCCGCAGCAGCACTGGCTGCCGCCACAGCTTACCCGACGGCCCGTCACTGGCTAGCCGCGCGCCAAATATGGCAGGCCGGCGGCACTGAAAATACGGCGGCGCTCTTCGCGCATCTACTTGACCCGCGCCACACCTTGGCAGCAGTGAAACCGGAACCGACGCTGCGATTGCGTGTCGGCGACAAGGAATTAAGCGATGCGGCAGCCTGGGGCGGCGGTGAAGCCCTTGGCCTGAAGGCGATGCCAACCGTCGTTGTCCTCGACCTCGCCAACATGGACGGCAGCGCTCCCACAGCTATCTGCCAGCGCATCGAACAACGGGGCCTGCCCTGTGTGCAGGTATTGACCCGCTGGGGCGGCGCTTCGCGGAACGCGCTCGAGCGCCTGCCCGAGCTGATTGCTCCAGCTAAGCCGAAAGCGTTGATTGTGTTGCAGGATTTCGTGGTGGGAGCCGCCGAAGGACGGGAGACTGTAACTGAAGCCTTCAAAAAGCTGGATGTGCCAGTGCTCAAAGCTATCCGCTTAACTGATCGTAACGTGACCCAGTGGCGTCTCTCACCCGATGGACTGCCGGCCGACTCCGTGCAGTACCGCGTTGCCTTGCCTGAGCTGCAGGGTATCGGCCAGCCTATTGTCGTCTCGGCGCTTGGACGTAGCAAGCTGGATCGGGTTACCGGCATTGAAACGCGACCGCCCGCCACATTGGCAGTGGAAGTTGATCGCCTCGCGGCCCGCGTCCATCGATGGCTGACGTTGCGCAGCAAGGCAAACCGGGACAAGCGCGTTGCCATCATCTATTACAACCACCCGCCGGGACGTCAAAACATCGGCGCCGACAACCTTGATGTGCCGGCGTCATTGTTCGACATGCTGCACGCGCTTAAGGCGGCAGGCTATACGGTCGGTGATTTGCCCGCGTCGCCGGAAGCGCTGCTCGATCGCATCATGTCTCACGGTGTGAATCTGCCGGAAGACCGCGCTGCGCTACGTGAGTTGAGCTCTTCCGTTGAAACGATCAAAGCAGCCGATTATGCCCGCTGGTTTGCGACGCTGCCGGTTCGCGTCCAGGCTGAAATGACGGGCGGACCGCTCGGACGGCTGCAGGCTGAAGTGCTCGAAGCCGAGGCCGCCAACGAACGTGCGGTCGGTCGCAAACGAGTCGATGCGGTGTTAAAGGAATTGCGTCATCTGGTGGACGGCGCCGATCATCCGAAACGCGACCAGGCAATCCGCGACATGCAGTCGTTGGAAGCCGGTTATCTCGCCTGCCTGGCCGACAAGCCGAGCCACCGTTGCGTTACGCTAGCCCCACTCAACCGCCGGCTGACGGGTTACGGTATTGAGGGACTGAAGGGGTGGGGCGCAGCGCCGGGCAAAGTAATGGTCGACAGCGGGAAATTGCTTGTGCCGGGTATCACGTTCGGCAACGTATTCATCGGTCCGCAGCCGCCGCGTGGCTGGGAAGTGGATGAGGAACTCCTGCACGCCAATACCAGCGTCACGCCACCGCACCAGTATCTCGCCTTCTATCATTGGCTGCGTGACCGCTTCCAGGCCGATGCGATCGTGCATGTAGGTCGCCACTCCACCTACGAATTCCTGCCTGGCAAAGCAGTAGGGCTGACGGCCGACGACTATCCAAGCTTGATCGCAGCCGACCTTCCCGGTATCTACCCCTATATCGTCGATGGTGTCGGCGAAGGAACCCAGGCAAAGCGTCGCGGCTTGGCCGTCATCGTCGATCACCTCACGCCACCGCTAGCCGCGACGCCCCTCTACGACCAGTTGCTGGCCTTGCGCCAGCTTGTCGAGAGCTTTCAGGCTGCCTCCAGCGAATCGCTGAAAGCCCAGGCCGCTCGCACCATCCGCGAACAGGTCATCGCTCTCAACCTGAAGGCAGAATTGGAAGCCTCGATGGCGGACGTGCTGGCAGTACGTGGCATCGACTACGAAGCGGCCGACGACGACTTGCTGGCTCACGAAGTCGGCCACTATCTGACCAAGCTGCAGGAAAAGTTCATGCCCTTCGGATTGCACATTTTCGGTCGTACCTGGAGTCAGCAGTCCCTGGATCTGATGCTCGACTCGATGAGGAAAGGCGGCATCGACGACCCGCATATCAGCCGCATGCTAGCCGATTCACCGCGCCTCGAAATGCGTGGCCTGCTGGCCGGGCTCGAGGGGCGTTATATCCCGCCCGGCAAGGGGAACGACCCGCTGCGTTCGCCGGATTCACTGCCGACTGGCCGTAATTTTCATGCCGTGGACGGCGACATCCTGCCGACCCGCCTTGGTTACCGTCTTGGCGAGGAACTGGTTGGCAAGGCCCTGGCCCGTAGCAGGTCGGAGCAGGGCTCCGAAGGTGTCATTTTGTGGGCTTCCGACGCGGTTCGCGACGAAGGTGTCATGGTCGCTTTCGCGCTCGCCATGATGGGTGCTGAACCGGTATGGAATGCTCGCGGTATCGTCACCGACGTCCGCCTCAAACCAGGGGCCAAGCGCCGCGATGTGATCATCACCACCTCTGGCCTGTTCCGCGACCTCTACCCCAACCTGATCAATCTCATCGACCGGGCCGGCAGAATGGCGCTGGCGGCTTCCGCTGCAGGCTTGTCCGAAGAGCGGCCTGAATTCAAGGAAGCATTGGTCGCGGCCCTTGGTCCGGTACCGACGGCGATCTGGGGCCATGAGGCGGCGGCCGAGAATCGGATTGCCCGCGAATGGATGAACCGTCTTGCCGCCCTCAGGCAATCCGGTCTTTCAGCCAGCGAGGCCGGCCGCGCTGCCGCCCAGCGTATCTTCGGCGACGCCCCTGGCGCATACGGTACCGGCGTCAACCGGCTGACCGAACGCTCAGGTGCCTGGCGCGAACGCGACGAAATTGGCCGCGTCTATCGCAACCGGATGGGTCACGCCTATGGCCTCGATGACAGTGGCGAAGCCAGCCACGCCGCTTTCGACACGGCGCTCGACGGCATCGCTCGTACGTACCATGGCCGTGCCAGCAACCTTTATGGCTTACTCGACAACAACGACGCCTTCGACTACCTCGGCGGCCTGTCGCTGGCAATCGAAGGCCGCACCGGGCGCCCGCCGGAAGCGCTGATCCTGCAGCATGCCGAACCCGGCCGGGCCGATGTCGAGCCACTGACAAGCGCACTGCTGGGCGAACTGCGTGGCCGATTCCTTAATCCCGCATGGCTCAGGCCGCTGATGGGTCACGGTTATGCCGGTGCCCGTACGATGGGCACGGAATTCCTCGAAAACCTGTGGGGCTGGCAGGTTACGCGTCCCGACCTGATCAAGAACTGGGCTTGGGACGAGGTGAAATCGGTCTACTTCGATGATGCGCATAAGCTCGGCCTCGCTCAGTTCCTCGGCGAGGGACAGAATGCGCATGTCAAGGCACACATGCTGGCCATCTTCATGGTTGCTGCTGAAAAGGGTTTCTGGAATACCGACGCTGCCACCATCAAGCAGATGGGAGGCGAACTGGCCCGACTCGTTGCCAAAAACGGCTTGCCCGGCAGCGGTCATACCGCGCCGAACCACCCGATGTGGCAGTGGCTTTCGCCGCAACTCGACAGCGCTGATGCGCATGCGCTCGGTGTGACGCTGGCCAAATCACGAGGTGAAGAGCCCGCTGTTGCACCCCGCCCGCCGATCCAAGCCGCCAAGACGAACCCCGCGGTCCTACCGGCAAAATACCAGGAAGCGACAGATGCGCCGACCGCTCCCGAAGCCGTGCCGCGTTACTACGAACTGACCGAACCTGATGCACCGGCAAGAGATCTTGTCGGTCGTACCATCAACCTGCTCGGTTTGCTTGCCGCAAGCCTTGTCCTGTTTAGTGCCGGCCTGTGGTGCGGCCGGCAAACCTCATAACCTGAAAGGAGTTTTTGATGAACGATTCGTTATCCTTCGCCTGGCTACATGAAGGCGTCACCTGGCTACTGACGCCAGCGCTCGCTGCACTATTGCTAGCATGCGCCATCGCCCTCATTGAAGCAGGGATCGCTGTCGGGGAACGCTTTTACGGCCTTGCCCGGCTTAAGACCGTCGGCGACGTGCAGCGCGTCCAGGCTGTCGCTCGCCATCGCCTCGAACGCGCTGACCTGCTGGCTCGCATTCCGCCCATGCTTGGCTTGATGGCCACCATCATTCCGCTTGGCCCGGGATTAGCCGCGCTTGGCAAGGGTGATCCCGCACAATTGGCCAGCGCGGTCACCGTCGCATTCGACGCTACCGTGCTGGGACTATTGGCAGGAATGGGCGGCCTGGTCATCGGTAAGCTGCGGCGCCGCTGGTACGAAGAAACACTGGAGGCGATGGAATGAAAGCCAATCAAGCGCGCAAGCGTCTGCGCCTCTATTCCCGGCTCGATGCTCACCTCGACGACGTTGACGAAGACCCGCGTGCAAGTCTGGTCAATCTGGTCGATGTTATGCTCGTTTTTGCGTGCGGCCTGCTCGCGGCACTGGCAGCTAGCACGCAAAACGCATTGAAGGTACCGAAGCCAGTAGACAAGGGCCGGGAAATTCAGCGCCCGGCCAGCGGCATTACCCAGCAAGGCAACGGCTATGACCGCGTCGGCGAGGTATTTCGTGACCCGAAAACCGGCAAGCTCGTTTTGATCGAGCCTTCTACTCCCTTTACTAAGAACCAGCAGAACAAATAATTGCTCAGTTAGTCGTGGATTCCATCTCAATTTCAGTCTAGTGCTCCGGCACGCTTCCGCCAACATGGCGGTAAGCCGAAAATTGAAGAGCGACGGATTACTGGGACGAGTAGTAGGACATACACAGTACGCATCTTCGTGACTCTTGATTAATGAATAGCAATTTGTCCGGTATTTTGAATCCATCGCTGTTCTATCACCGTACTATTTGATGATCTGCCCGGATTTGGTGGAAGACTAATTTTGCAAACTTGCCTTTGGTAAAAATAATGAAATACTCCAACCAATTCGCAATTCGGTCTTTTAAACATAATCCGCTCGTCGCGACCCTCTTCGGCGCTTCAATTCTCGGCTTTTCTCCGACATCCATAGCACAGGATAACGTCCTGCCCGCAGTAAGCGTCGATGCATCACGGACAAGCCAGATCGGCGTTGCGGAGTCGGCGAATGCCGGTTTCGTCACCCAGGAGCAGCTGGAGGCTCGTACTGTTTACCGGGCAGGTGAAACACTGGAAGCCATGCCCGGATTGATTGTCAGTCAGCATAGCGGTGAGGGCAAAGCGAATCAGTTCTACCTCCGCGGGTTTAATCTTGATCACGGAACGGACCTTCGTACCTCCGTCGACGGCATGCTGGTCAATCAGCGCAGCCATGGCCACGGCCAGGGATGGACCGACTTGAACTTCCTGATTCCCGAACTCGCGAACCGACTCGATTACAAGAAAGGTCCTTACTATGCGTCTGAAGGTGATTTCGCTTCCGCCGGGGCCGTCAGCGTCTTGTATCCGAACAGACTTGACCAGGGTCTGGCAAGCATAGGCATAGGCCAGAACGGATATCGCCGGACTTTATTGATGGATGCTCCGAAAGCCGGCAACGGTAACCTGCTGTATGCGCTGGAACTTTTTCATAACGACGGACCGTTCACCAATCCGGACGACTACCGGAAGCTGAATGGCGTTCTGCGCTACAGCGAAGGCACGACGGCCAATGGCTTTAATGTCACTGCGATGGCTTACCGCGGCAATTGGAACGCCACGGACCAGATTCCCCGGCGCGCAGTCGAGAGCGGGCTGATCGGACGGTTTGATGCGATCGATCCGACAGATGGCGGCAATGCGCGCAGATACAGCCTGTCGAGCGCGTGGCGGCAAAGCACGGCATCCGGATCGACAAATGTGAACGCCTATGTCATCCGGAATGAACTCGATCTGTATTCCAACTTCACGTATTTTGATGTAGACCCGGTAAACGGAGACCAATTCAATCAACGCGACAAGCGCACGACGACCGGGATGAACGCAAGTCATACATGGCCGACCAGAATGTTTGGACGCGAGTCCGACAATACCATCGGACTGCAGCTACAGAACGACAATATTTTCAATGGACTATTTGGCACCGCCGCCCGGCAAAGGCTGTCGACGACACGGGCGGACCATATTGTTGAAAGTAGTGCCGGCATCTATTTCGAAAACAATACCCGCTGGACCGATACGTTCAGGACTGTGGCGGGTCTGCGCGAAGACTTCTACCGCTTCAACATCAATAGCGATAACCCGGCGAACTCGGGGAAGGCAAATGACAGCATCGCCAGCCCCAAGCTGAGCCTGATCTTCGGGCCGTGGGCCAAGACAGAGTATTACTTCAATATCGGTTCCGGATTTCATAGCAACGATGCGCGCGGCACCACGATTACGATAGACCCGGCCTCAGGCGAGGCTGCCGATCGCGTCCCGCCTCTGGTTCGCTCGAAAGGCGCCGAGTTAGGTATCCGTACCGAGATCATTCCAGGCTTGCAAAGCTCATTTTCCGTTTACCAACTCGACTTCGACTCGGAACTGGTGTTCGTCGGTGATGCCGGAACCACTGAAGCGGGCCGCCCGAGCCGACGTCTCGGTTTCGAGTTCAACAATTACTATAAGCCGACTGATTGGCTGACCATTGATGCCGATCTCGCATTTGCGAGGGCGCGTTTCCGTGGTTTCGATCCGACCGGACGACATATACCGGGTGCAGTCGAAGGCGTTGCCTCGGTCGCGCTCGCGGTAAACAATATCGGTCCGTATTTCGGCGCCCTGCAACTGCGCTATTTCGGCCCCCGCCCTTTGATTGAAGACAACAGCGTGCGCTCCAAGAGCACGGCGACCCTCAATGGCCGCATCGGCTACAAGATCAACAAGAAAACACGTATTGAACTGGAAGGATTCAATCTGACCAACCGGAAGGACTCCGCCATCGACTATTACTATGCTTCGCGCTTGACCAATGAGCCGGTCGGCACGTCAACCGATGATATCCACTTTCATCCTATTGAGTCGCGCTCGTTCAGGGTGACGTTGAACATGAACTTCTAGCCAGGCGGGCAAAGCCATCTGTAGCCAAGCTGTTCAAAGGGGCTCCGGCTTCTTTTTATATTCATCGCGCAAAAATGGTACGGTCAGGTGCTGTGGGGAATGCTCCATTGTCATGGCAGCCTCCTCATCAACGATGACGCCATACAATCTATTGTGCGCTCTTCCGAGCCGTTCATTCGAGCAATAATTCCTCAGGCGATCTGCTTTGGTCCTTTCGGTCGATCCGGTGCCAACTGAAATGCATCCTGAACCGATATCACCGTACCGGCACCGGATGATTCATATCCCGGCAACTGCGATACTGCCGCCTGAAACCTTCCGGATCTGAGAACTGAGAGCGTGTCTTGAACAGTTGAAAGATCCAGTGCCGTCTTTCTCACCGCAAAAAAATACCGTTCCTCGGCCAAAGGAATGAAATGCAGACCAAATCGATGTGCGGCTGTTTCAATGCCAAACCCAACATCGGCCATGCCGCTTGCAATATACGCTGCAACTGCCGCATGGGTGAACTCGGCTGTTTCAAAACCCGTGATCTTATGGGGTGAAATGCGCTGCTTTTTCAGCATCATTTCCATTAGCATGCGAGTGCCGGAACCATTCTGCCTGTTGACGAACCGAATATCTTTCCGGGTAAGGTCCTTCAGTCCGTTAATCCCGTGTGGATTATCACGAGCCGTGAACAATCCCTGACGGCGCGTTGCCAAGTGAATAAGCATATGGCCGGGAGACAGCCACCTCATGTATTGCTCTATCGCCTGCTGCTGGAAAGTGCCAACCGGTACATGGAAACCCGCCATGTCGCAGTCGGCGTTGGCAAGTGCTGCAAGTGCTTCCGTACTGTTTCTATAACGCACTTCGACCAGCAAATCCTTTTCCCTCATCATATTGAGCATCGTCTCTACCGCGAAGCCGTGACTGGCACAAAGCCGCAGTACCGCGCCTTCGGTAGGCAAGGCTTTCCGAAGTTCCGCTTCGAGTTCCGATGCCAGGGATTCTAGCGTTGGGGCAAGCCGGGCCACGATACGCTTGTCTGCCTGAATAAGCAGATTTGCCAGGTCGCTCAGGTAGGTGCCATGACCAGGATGTTTAGTGATCAGCGTCGCCCCAAGCACTTGCTCTGCATCGCGAAGCAAGCCCCAGACATGCCGGTACGACAAGCCCATCGAACGCCCGGCAGAGGCTATCGACCCCGAGATTTGTATATTCGTCAGCAGCTGGATGAGCATCGTCGCATCGATGGCTGGAGTAATCGTGTCGTGCGAGGGAGCCTGTATCGCCCAGCGTGGTGTGATGGATATTTTCATATATGTGCAAACTATTACATATTTCGTAATCGGAATTCGTCTGATAGAGTTCGAATAAAGCTGGGTGTCATATATGTTTATATTTGCATATATTGGTGCCGATTTTATCAGGCAGTCCGGTGGTTCACATTCATATATGGAACAGAAAATTATCCCCATTCGGCCTATGTCGCCTACCCGCGAGCGCAAGAGGCAGGCGCCAAAAGGACGTCGGGTTGACCCGGCATTGCTTGCCGAAGTGCAGCACTTGCTTGGCGATCGGCCTCGCCGCAAGGATTTGCTGATCGAGCACCTGCATCTGATTCAAGACCACTATGGCCGGCTATCGACCCATCACCTTGCGGCACTCGCACAGGAAATGCGTTTGGCGCAGGCGGAAGTCTATGAAGTCGCGAGCTTTTATCACCACTTCGACGTGGTAAGAGACGACGCCGCAACCAATGCCGCTGCAGTGCCCGCCTTGACTGTGCGCGTCTGCGAGAGCCTCTCATGCGAAATGGCTGGAGCAAGGGATTTGCTGGAACGGCTGCCGGGGCTGCTCGGCGCCGATGTGCGCGTACTGGCTGCGCCTTGTGTCGGCCGTTGCGAGCAGGCTCCGGTGGCAGTCGTGGGGCAAAAACCGGTTGCGCATGCCTCAACCGAGAAAGTTTGCGCCGTAGTCGACGCCGGCGAAACGCAGGACACGCCTTCGGGCTACATCGACTACGCTGGCTATCTGCAGCAAGGCGGCTATCGGCTATTGACCGACTGTTTGTCCGGCGACAAGAGCGTCGAAGCCGTGATGTCAGCGATGGAGAGTTCCGGGTTGCGGGGCTTGGGCGGCGCCGGTTTTCCTGCGGGCCGCAAGTGGCGCATCGTTGGCAATGAACCGGGACCGCGTCTTATGGCAGTCAACATCGATGAAGGAGAGCCCGGCACCTTCAAGGACAGGACTTATCTCGAACGCGATCCGCATCGCTTCCTGGAAGGCATGCTGATCGCCGCATGGGCGGTTGGCATCGAGGCCATCTACATCTATTTGCGTGACGAGTACCATGGATGCCGCGCTTTATTGACGCAGGAACTGGCGAAGCTGCAGGCAAATCCGCCAGCCGGCAAGCTGCCGGAGATTCATCTTCGTCGCGGCGCAGGGGCCTATATTTGCGGCGAAGAATCCGCGATGATTGAATCGATCGAGGGCAAGAGGGGCATGCCGCGCTTGCGGCCGCCTTATGTTGCGCAGGTCGGCTTGTTCGGGCGGCCGACGCTGGAGCATAACTTCGAGACCCTGTACTGGGTGCGCGAGATCATTGAAAAAGGCCCCGACTGGTTTGCCTCGCATGGACGGCACGGCCGCAAGGGACTGCGGTCCTTCTCGGTATCCGGCCGCGTCAACAAGCCCGGCGTCCATCTTGCGCCCGCAGGTATCACGATTCAGGAACTGATCGACGAATATTGTGGCGGCATGCAGGCGGGTCAGCGTTTCTATGCTTATCTGCCGGGCGGTGCGTCGGGAGGCATCTTGCCGGCGAGCCTGAACAACATCCCGCTCGACTTCGATACGCTGCAGGCTTATGGCTGCTTTATCGGCTCCGCCGCAGTCATCGTTTTGTCTGAGCAGGATAGCGCGGTCGGCGCGGCCCGGAACATGACGAAATTCTTTCACGATGAGTCGTGCGGACAATGCACGCCATGCCGCGTCGGCACCGCGAAGTCCCTCGACCTGATTCAACAGTCGCACTGGGATCAAGCATTGCTTGCGGACCTGTCGGAAGTGATGCGGGATGCATCCATCTGCGGTCTGGGACAGGCAGCGCCGAACCCGATCGATTGCGTCATCAAGTATTTTCCGCATGAGTTAACCGAAACCGGAACAAGGACATCATGAACGCCATCCTTCGTCGCGAGCAATTGTCGCAAGATGCGGCTACGATTACTTTCGAGCTCAACGGGCAAACAGTCACCGGACGCGAAAACGAAACCCTATTGCAGATCGCCAAACGCGAAGGCATCGCGATTCCGCATCTTTGCTACATGGACGGACTTGCGGCCGCAGGAAACTGCCGCGCCTGCGTGGTGGAAATCAATGGCGAGCGCGTACTGTCGCCATCCTGCTGCCGTTACCCAAGCAAGGGCATGAAAGTCACCACCAACAGCGAACGCGCGGTGAAGGCCCAGAAAATGGTGGTCGAGTTGCTGCAGTCGGACATGCCGGAAGTCGCGACCACGCGCCACAACGAAGTGGATGAATGGGCTGCGAAACTGGAACTTGGCAAACCACGCTTTGCCCCGCGTGAACGCATTGTCCCCGACCAGAGCCACCCCGCGATCGTGGTCAATCTTGATGCGTGCATCCAATGTACCCGTTGCCTGAGGGCTTGCCGCGACGAACAGGTCAATGACGTCATCGGCCTGGCCCTGCGCGGAAACGAAGTGAAAATCGTGTTCGACATGGATGACCCGATGGGTGCATCGACTTGTGTGGCTTGCGGCGAGTGCGTGCAGGCTTGTCCCACCGGCGCATTGATGCCTGCGCGCGATGCGGCACTTTCGATACCCGACAAGAAAGTTGATTCGGTCTGTCCCTATTGCGGTGTCGGCTGTCAGCTCACCTACAACGTGAAGGACAACAAAATCCTTTATGTCGAGGGCCGCGACGGCCCGGCCAACCACGCACGGCTATGTGTAAAGGGACGCTATGGATTCGACTACGCGCATCACCCGCAGCGCCTGACCAAGCCGCTGATTCGCAGGGCTGGCGTACCGAAACGTGCCGACATGGCCATGGATCCGGAGCGGGTCATGGATGTGTTCCGCGAAGCGACCTGGGAAGAAGCGCTTGATCTTGTCGGCAATCGCCTGTCATCTATTCGCGATCACTACGGTAAAAAGGCGCTTGCCGGTTTTGGGTCCGCCAAGGGTAGCAACGAAGAAGCTTATCTGTTCCAGAAGCTGGTGCGTACCGGTTTTGGTAGCAATAATGTCGACCATTGCACCCGGCTATGCCACGCGTCTTCGGTTGCTGCCTTGCTGGAAGGCATCGGTTCCGGCGCGGTATCGAATCCGGTCATGGACGTGACCAAAGCCGAAGTCGTGATCATCATCGGGGCCAATCCCACGGTGAACCATCCCGTGGCAGCGACATGGATCAAGAACGCCGTCAAGAACGGTACCAAACTCATCATTGCCGATCCACGCCGATCCGACATGGATCGGTTGACGCATCGCTTCCTGCAGTTCAAGGCCGATACCGACGTGGCGCTTCTCAATGCGATGATGCATGTCATTGTTCATGAAGGCCTGGTCGACGAACAATTCATCGCCTCCCGCACGATCGGTTACGAAGAACTGAAGCACAACGTCGAAGGGTACAGTCCGGAACTGATGGCGCCGGTCTGCGGTATCGATGCAGACACCATACGCTATGTCGCGCGCCTGTATGCCACATCGAAGGCGTCCATGATCCTGTGGGGCATGGGCGTGTCACAGCATGTCCATGGCACGGACAATGTGCGATGCCTGATTGCGCTGGCGCTGATGACCGGACAAATCGGCCGGCCGGGCACCGGGCTGCATCCGCTGCGCGGGCAGAATAATGTGCAGGGTGCGTCCGATGCGGGACTCATTCCCATGATGTATCCGGACTACCAGCGCGTCGACAACCCCGAGGCGATCATGAAGTTCGAGCGCCTGTGGGGAACCACCCTCGACAAAGAGCCCGGCCTGACTGTCGTCGAAGTGATGCATGCAGCGAAGGAAGGCAAGGTTCGCGGCATGTACATCATGGGCGAAAATCCGGCAATGTCCGACCCCGACGCCAACCATGCACGTGAAGCGATGGCTGCGCTCGATCATTTGGTCGTGCAGGATATCTTCCTGACGGAGACGGCCTACTTGGCTGATGTTGTGCTTCCCGCTTCGGCATTCCCGGAAAAGACCGGCACCTTCACCAATACGGACCGCCTTGTGCAACTGGGACGACAGGCGATCGATCCGCCGGGCGACGCTCGGCAGGATTTGTGGATCATTCAGCAGATTGCCGAACGTATGGGACTCGACTGGCACTATACCGATGTGTCGGACGTGTTCGATGAAATGCGTCGGAGCATGCCGACCATAGCAGGGATTACCTGGGAGCGGCTGCTCGATGAGCATGCGGTCACCTATCCCTGCACGGAAGAAGGCGATGCCGGGGACGCGGTGGTGTTCACGGATCACTTTCCGACAGCGACAGGGAAGGCGCGCTTCGTGCCGGTGGAGGTTATTCCCGCAGCCGAAAAGCCGGATGCGGCGTACCCGCATGTGCTGATTACCGGGCGACAGCTTGAGCATTGGCACACGGGCAGCATGACGCGTCGCGCTACCGTCCTCGATGCCCTGGAGCCGGATCCGGTTGCGCTGCTCCATCCCCTCGATCTGGAAAGACTCGGCGGCAAGGCAGGCGACCTCGTCACGTTGACATCCCGTCGCGGCGAAGTCGCATTGTATGCCAGGGTGGATGAAGGCACGCCTGTCGGTGCGGTGTTTGTTCCGTTCTGTTATTACGAAGCGGCGATTAACAAATTGACCAATCCAGCACTGGACCCCTTCGGAAAAATCCCCGAGTTCAAGTATTGCGCAGTGCGACTTTCCTTGGGCGGCACAAGTCCGCTGCAGGGCAGTTACGGCGGCGGCCAAATCCTGACGCGAGCAGTGGTTGAATCTTGATGCGATGCCTTTTAATCCAGCATCTGGTGATGCTCTGAAGCACCATGCTTCCAATAAGCGGCAACCCGCATAGCCTCTTTCGGAAGACCTTTCTCTACCGATAAGACATTGCGCAGCTGAACCATCACCGAAGCCTCGCCGGCGCACCATGCAAAACCATCGCCTTGAGGCAGTTGTATAGCCTGTACCGCCGCAACCAACTCTTGCGCTGTCGAGACCCAATGTACTTTCAGCTGCGGGTCGCCGATAAATTCACGCCGATCCGCCGCATCGGCGACCTGCGCTACGACAGTCACGCGTGCAGTCGCGGGAAGCTCTTCAAGGCGTCTATGGATTGCAGGTAGTGCAGTGGCGTCGCCTGCAAGAAAATGCCAATCGTAGTCGACTGGAATAATCATTGACCCGCGCGGCCCGGCAATAACCGCGCGCTGTCCCACCGTGGCTTGTCGTGCCCATTCCGACGCTTGTCCATCGCCGTGGAAGGCAAACTCGATTGTCAGTTCTTGCTTCGCCCGATCGAAAGACCGGGGGGTATAGTCTCTGCGCACGCGTTCGCCGTTCGGGTCAACGAATATGAATTTGACATGATCATCGAAAGAGTCGGACACGAAGTCGTGCAATGTGTCGCCTTTAAACGTAATGCTGATAAAGTTGGCACCTATCGGATTGACACTAACCACTTCCACTTCTCTTTGTTTTATTTCATGACGGACGCGCTGAACGCGCTGCTTATACAAAATTGCTTCCATCGATTCCACCTATTAGTTGATAATGTCTCCTATTATGAGAAAACAAGTTGATAACGTCAACCAAATTTCGGCCGATGCCGCCGATGAGGTATTTGAACGTATTCATACGATCATGCATCTCTACCGCTCCCAGCAATATCGAGCGCTGCGTGATGGCATTCATGACCTGACGCATATGGAAAACAAGGTGCTTGGGTTCTTCGCGCGGCATCCAGGAGCAACGCAAAGCGATCTTGTCATGCACTCGGGACGGGACAAAGCCCAGCTTGCCCGTCTGATTCGAGGCTTGAAGGACCGCGGCTTCCTGGAGGCCGGTGCCGATGCAGCAGATCGCCGTAGCGTTCGCCTGCAAGTGACCTCCGCAGGACAGGCCGTGTTCAGGCACTTGCAGCAACAGGGACGGCATTTGTCCCACATCGCTGTGAAGGGTTTAAGCGAGGAGGAGAAACAGGTGCTTGTTTCTATGCTGGATCGGGTCCGATCCAACCTTGAGAGCGAGGAAAAGTGAATTTGCCGGGCAACTTCGGTGGCATCGAATCACTTTAGTCGCCCGCTTGCGTTAGCTCGTTAGAACTCTTCCGGCCAGTACAAGCGCATCGGGTTGTCTACCAGCAGCTTCTTTTGAAGTTCGGAAGTCGGCGCGATATGCGGGATAAAGTCGACTAGCAGACCATCGTCCGGCATGTGGCCTTTCAGATTCGGATGCGGCCAATCGGTGCCCCACAATACGCGATCCGGAAACTCTTCGACGATACGGCGGGCGAAAGGAACCACGTCGCGATAAGCGTGCTGTTCCCCATGCAGCGCCTCGGGACCCGTGACCGACAGCCGCTCCGGACAAGAGACCTTGCTCCAGACCTGCGGATTCTCGCGCATGAACTTGAGAAACAGTGCGAATTCTTCGCCATCGACCGGCTTGCTCACATCCGGCCGGCCCATATGGTCGACGACTACCGTGGTCGGCAAGGCGGCGAAGAAATCCCATAGTTCCGGCAAGTCCTGTGCCTCGAAGTAGACCACCACATGCCAGCCGAAACGCGCAATCCGTCCGGCAATCTCCGCCAGTTCATCCTTCGGTGTGAAATCGACCAGGCGTTTGACAAAATTGAAGCGTACGCCGCGAACGCCGGCGTCATGCAGTTGCTGCAATTCCTCATCGCTAATACTGCGGCGCACAGTGGCAACGCCGCGCGCCTTGCCACCGGATGACAGGCATGCGTCGACCATCGCGCGATTGTCGGCGCCATGGCAAGTCGCCTGGACAATCACATTGCGTGCGAAGCCGAGATGATCGCGCAACGCAAACAACTTTTCTTTGCTGGCGTCGCATGGCGTGTACTTGCGTTCCGGAGCAAAAGGAAAAGCGGCTCCTGGGCCAAATACATGGCAATGCGCATCGATTGCGCCTGCCGGTAACTGGAAGCGAGGCTTGCTCGGGTCTTGATGCCAATCTAGCCAACCGGGTGTCTTCATGAATTCCATTGTGATTAATAGCGCCAGTTTTTCGAATCACTGTCTATAGTGTCAATCGATATATTTAAGACCGGCTTTTTCCAGCGCCCCGCGCATGTTGTACATGTCCAGACCGAGTACGCCGGCGGCAAGCTTTTTACGCTTATCGCCTTCCAGCTCTTCACGCGCTTGGGCCGCAGCGGCAATGCGACCGGCATCGGCTGCCGGCACGACTGCCACGCCATCGTCATCGGCCACGATCACATCGCCCGGATGAACCAGCGCCCCGGCGCAGACAACCGGAATGTTCACCGAGCCCAGCGTCGCCTTGATGGTGCCTTTGGCGCTGATTGCCTTGCTCCACACCGGAAAGCCCATTTCCGTAAGCACTCTCACATCGCGCACGCCGGCATCGATAATCAGTGCCTGTGCGCCGCGTGCCATGAAGCTGGTGGCAAGCAGGTCGCCGAAGTAACCATCCGTACATTCCGCGGTGATCGCCGCGACGACGATATCGCCCGGCTGTATCTGCTCGGCGGCGACATGCATCATCCAGTTGTCGCCGGGATGCAGCAATACGGTGACTGCAGTGCCGGAAACCTGCGCACCGCGATAGATGGGCCGCATGTAGGGCTTGAGCAAGCCGATCCGACCCATGGCCTCATGCGCAGTGGCACTGCCAAACTTTCCAAGTTGCGCGGTCACTGCCGGATCGGGACGGACAATATTGCGTCTGACTACGCCCAACTGATTGAACAAGGGAGTCGTCATGTTTATTTTCCTTTCGCCTTGAGCGCTGCATCCAAGCGTGGATAGACGCGGCGGGCATTGCCTTCGTAAATCTTGTAGCGTTCTTCCGCAGTCAGGTTGGCTGCTTCGATGTAGCGCTTGGTATCGTCGTAGTAGTGCCCGGTTTCAGGATCGATGCCGCGCACTGCGCCTATCATTTCGGACGCAAACAGGACATTGTCCACCGGGATAACGCGCGTCAACAGATCGATGCCGGGCTGATGATAGACGCAGGTATCGAAGAAAATGTTGTTGAGCAGATGTTCCTGCAGCAGGGGCTTCTTCATTTCCTGGGCCAGGCCGCGATAACGCCCCCAGTGATAGGGCGCAGCCCCTCCGCCGTGCGGAATGACGAACTTGAGCGTCGGGAAGTCCTTGAACAAATCGCCGCTCAGGCATTGCATGAAGGCTGTGGTATCGGCGTTGATGTAATGCGCGCCGGTGGTATGGAAGCAGGCATTGCACGAGGTCGACACATGGATCATCGCCGGGATGTCGTACTCCACCATCTTTTCGTAGATCGGATACCAGTGGCGGTCGGTCAGCGATGGGCTGGTCCAGTGGCCGCCGGACGGATCCGGATTGAGGTTGATGGCGACGAAACCATATTCCTTCACGCATTTCTCAAGCTCGGCGATGCAGCTTGCCGGATCGACGCCAGGCGACTGCGGCAACATCGCCGCGCCGATGAAGTAGTCGGGAAACAGTTCGCTGACGCGATGGCACAATTCATTGCAAATCGCAGCCCAGGTCGCGCTGGTATTGAAATCGCCGATGTGGTGCGCCATGAAGCTGGCGCGCGGCGAAAAGATGGTGAGATCCGAGCCGCGTTCCTTCATCTTGGCAAGCTGGTTGGATTCGACGCTTTCGCGCAGTTCGTCATCGCTGATCCTTAGTTCGGATGCCTTGGGCGCGACAGCGGGATCTTTAAGCCCCGCAATCTGACGGTTACGCCACTCTTCGAGCGCCTTCGGGGCAGTGGTGTAATGACCGTGGATATCGATGATCAAGCTGTTTCTCCTTTGTTCCATACCGAGGTGGGTACCATGACTTCTCCGCGCATGATGAGACGGGCGGTGCGCAGCAGGGCGGCACGCGTTACGTTCTGTGGATCAGCGGCGTCGACTTCGAGCTCGACCGAAAATTCGCCGGTGGGATGCTCGACCGATACCTGTTTGACTTGGCCTTCAGGCACGACGGCTATACCGTCGGCCACCGAACCCTTGAGCACGCAGGCGGTGGCTACCGTAACGGCGGCGAGCACGCCGATCGCGTCGTGGCAGACATGCGGGATAAAACTGCGGGTAGTCAGGTTGCCACCGTCGCGCGGCGGGGCGATCAACGTCATTTTGGGATAGTTCTTTGTTGTTACGTCGCCCAAGCCCATCGCATAACCGCTGGCAATGCGCAGCTTTTCGACGCGTGCCTTGAGCTCGTCGTCGGCATTGAGCTCGGCGACGCTTTCGTAGCCGGTGCGGCCAATAGATTCTGCACGGAAGATCACCAGCGGCATGCCATTATCGATGCAGGTCACCTCGACACCGTCGATCACATCTACAACATTGCCTGTCGGCAGAAGTTCCGAACATACCGAGCCGGCGGTATCCAGGAAGTTAATGGTGATAGGCGCAGACGAGCCGAGGACACCGTCGATGTGCGCATCGCCGCTATAGGCAACATGGCCATGTGGAGTCTGCACGGTGATATCGCATTGCATATCGGTATTGAGGGTCAGTACGCGCAGGGTCGTGGTGTCACCTTGTACCTGCGCAAGCCCGGTTTCCAGCGCGAATGGCACGACAGCCGCAAGCATATTCCCGCAATTGGGCGTGGTATCGACCGTGTCATTGTCCGGTTGCAATTGCGCAAACAGAAAATCGATATCGACGCCGGGCACCTTACTGCGCCGAACGATACCGACCTTGCTGGTCAGCGGATGGGCGCCACCCAAGCCATCGATTTGACGTCGGTCCGGCGATCCCATGACGGCAAGCAGAACGCGATCCCGTGCTGCCTTGTCGGCAGGGAGATCGGATTCCAGAAAGAATGGTCCGCGCGAGGTGCCTCCTCGCATGAAAAGGGTTCGGATAGATGTTTGCATGGGCCGCATTTTGGACCGGTTGCCGCTTCCGAGTAAGGCCTGCAGCGTTCTAGCAGCTATCGCAATTTGTTATATCATGGGCCGATCTATTGCAATTCCGGCTTTCTACGAAGATGGACTTCAAACAACTTTCCTATTTCGTTCGCGTGGCCGAACTAGGCAGTTTCACGCGCGCTTCAATAGCTCTGGATATCGCTCAGCCTGCCTTGAGTCGTCAAGTGCGCCTGTTGGAGGTTGAGGTAAGGCAGACGCTTCTGGTGCGCAATGGACGGGGCATCACACTGACCGAGGCAGGGAAGGTCTTGTTGGAGCACAGTCGCGGCGTACTGCACCAGATGGACCGCCTGCGCGAAGAATTGTCGCTGGTGCAGGGCTCGTTGGCGGGACGTGTCGCGATCGGCCTTCCGCCGACCTTGTCCAAGATACTGACGGTGCCGATCACGCGAGAATTCAAGCGCTTAATGCCTGAGGCCACGTTGTCAATTAGTGAAGGTTTGTCGAAGACCATGCTGGAGTCGCTGTTATCCGGCCGGCTCGATATTGCGCTTCTCTATAACGCATCGCCGTCCCCGGACATCGACCTGCTGCCGCTGGTCGAGGAAGAACTCCTGTTAGTGCAGCGTCTCAGCGATGCGGACAGCGGGAAACCGGTCAAGCTCAAGGACATCGGCAAACATTCATTGATTATTCCGAGCCGGCCGAATGCCATACGCATGCACGTGGAAACGGAGCTCATCAATATTGGCGTGCAACCGAAAATTGCGATGGAAGTCGATGGCGTTGGGGCGATTCTCGATCTTGTCGCCGATGGCATGGGCAAGGCCATCCTGTCGGGCAATGCAGTCACTACGGCGGCACATCCGGAGCGTTACGCGACGCGTCCCATCGTCGAGCCGGGGCTGCGGTCCAAGCTTTTTATTGCTATCAATTCCCATCGCCCTGCAACAGGCACGCAGCAGGCAATGATGCAATTGCTGGAGAGCGTCGCCAACGAGGTCCTTCGCAAGACGTAAAGAAAGAGCGCGTTTGGAACCGTACGTTCCGCGACGGATTCCCCCTCGTTAGCCAATGTAGCCAATGCCGTCCGAAGCCGCTGCTATAACAATCTGTTATAGCAGCTAGCGCATATATCGCATTGTTTATGAATAAGGGCTGGCTGATAATCGCCGCACAGTGAAGCAAGGCAGTGCTATCTAGAGCAGCTTCCATAGACCACTTCCATTCACGATATGGGCTGCCAGAAGCACGGCAATCTATTCCCTTACCAAGGTGCTTTCATGATCCGACAAATATTCAAGAATAGTAAGTGCTGCGTTGCCGCTCTGGCGCTCGTACTCTCCACATCGGCTTTGGCCCAGGAGTATCCCGGCAAGCTGGTGAAAATTGTTGTGCCCTTCGGTGCAGGCGGCATCGCCGACCTCACCGTGCGTGTGGTCGCACAGAAAATGTCCGATTCGATGAAGCAGCCCATCATCGTGGAAAACCGGCCCGGCGCGGGCGGCATCGTTGCGGCCGATACCGTCGCCAAGGCGAATCCCGACGGTTATACGCTGCTGCTGATCAGTAACGGCACAGCTATCAGTGCGGGTTTGTTCAAGAGGTTGCCCTACGATACGCTGAAAGACTTTGCGCCGATATCCACGCTGGGATATTTCGATCTGGCGATGATCGTTAACAAAAAGCTGCCGATCAAAACGGCGGCGGATTTGATCAGCTACGCCAAGAGCAATCCAGGCAAGCTCAATATCGGAACGATCAATCGCGGCAGCACGCAGAACCTGGCCGCCGAAATGTTTGTATCAATGGCAGGTATCGACGCTTTGATCGCGCCGTACAAGGGAACGCCGGAAGTCATCACCGCGGTCACGACGGGTGAAATCGATGTGGCCGTCGAAATCCTCGGTCCGACGCTTCCCCAAATCAAGGCGGGTAACCTGAACGTGATCGGGGTGACGTCCACGAAGCGCTTTGCCGGCCTGCCTAACGTTCCGACCGTCGCGGAAAGCGGTTTGCCGAACTACCAGGCGACCTCATGGAACGGACTTGCCGCGCCCGCCAAGACGCCCAAAGTCATCATCGATCGTCTGAACAAGGAAATCAATCTCGCAGTAGCGGACCCGGACGTCAAGAGACGCCTGCTGGAACTCGGCGTAGTCGCGCAGGGCGGCACACCGGATTCGACCAAGAACCTGCTTGCTTCCGATATTGCCAAGTGGGGCGTCGTGATCGAAAAAGCAAAAATCGAAAAGCAGTAAGCGCGATCGCCTGGCCAAGTGACTTATTTCACCCTTTAATTCGAAATCCATAACAATGAAAAAGAGACACAATAAAATGATGAAGCTGGGAGTCGGCTTCATCGCTGCGGGCGCAGCGCTGACTGCTTTCGGACAGGAGACAACGCAGGTTCAACTATACGGGCTCGTCGGTGCCTACGTCGCGAAATCGGAGCGCAGCGGCGGACCGGCAGCCGTGACGCAACTTGGCCATGGCGGGCTTACTACCTCGTACTGGGGAGTACGAGGTACCGAAGCCCTGGGCAGCGGATACAAGGCGATCTTCGCACTGGAGAGCTTCTTCCAGACCGATACCGGTGGCATGGGACGAAACGCGACGGACCCCTTGTTTTCTCGAAATGCCTATGTCGGATTTGAAGGCGGATTCGGTAAACTGACGTTTGGCCGCCAGACCAACCCGACCTACGTCAACATGGGTACGTTGAGCCCATTCGGCGTCTCGGTCGTGTTTTCCCCTTTAGTGTTGCAGTCGTTCATCGGGACCTACAACGGCGCCTTGGTGGGCGATACGGTCTGGAACAATACGATCCAGTACACGATGCCTCGTATAGCCGGTCTCGGCGGTAGCGTGATGTACGGCCTGGGCGAGGTTGCCGGAGGTCCGGGAACTGCAAATATCGGCCTGCATGCCAATTATGTGAACGGCAACTTCGGTGCGGCTTTCTCTGCACAGCGATTCCGTACTCCGGTGACTGCACCGCTTACCCAACAAGACGCGTACCTGTTGGGCGCGACGTATGACTTTAAAGTCGTCAAGCTGTATGGGTCCGTTGTCAAGACCGACGCCAGCGGGACCACCAACGATACGCGCACCTACGACGTCGGAGTACGCATACCCGTAAGCAAAAGCGGTGCTCTGCTGGCTGAGTGGGCACATACCAAGCGTACTCGCGCCGGCGTTCCGGATAATGAGCGCCATACCGGATCGGTCGGTTACGACTATTTCTTGTCCAAACGTACGGATGTCTATGCCGTCTATTCTCGTGACCGGCAGACCGGCTTTGGTTCGACCGGCACAATTGGTATGGGCGTACGGCATACGTTTTAATCGAAGCGGGGCGCAATGCGAACCTATTGCGCCCTTACTGCGCCCCAATCGATCATGCCGCTGCCATCGCGATCGACAAAGCAAGGCAACAAAAATGGGGCCACGTACCTTCCTGGTATGGCGGCTTTTCAGATCGCCAACCGATATTCCATAGTATCGCTGACGCATTCATTCCCTACCTTCCACTTCGAATCTTATAGGAGACAGCCATGGCAAACGCCGTTTGGTCGCTATCCGCATTTTGCAAAAACATTAGCGTTGCCGTATTGCTTGCAGCATCTGCGGCATCGGCAGCACAAGCGCAAGACGCGTATCCCAATAAACCGGTTCGCATCATCGTTCCCTATGCTCCCGGCGGCGGGGTTGATATCGTGACTCGCCTCGTGGGTCAAAAGATGGGCGAGCTTCTTAAACAGGTCGTGATCGTGGACAATCGTCCGGGCGCGGGAACCAATATCGGGATGGGCGCTGCAGCAAAGTCCGAGCCGGATGGTTATACCTTTTTGACCGCTTCTAATACCTTGGCAAGCAACGGCGCCCTTTACAAAAATATGAGTTTCGATCCGGAGAAGGATCTCATTCCGGTCGGTGGCATCGGATATGCTCCCTTAGTTGTTGTCGTGCCTCAGGCTTCACCGTTTAAAACATTGCGCGATCTCGTTGCGTTTGGCAAGACCAATCCAGACAAGCTGACATATGGATCTGCCGGCAATGGCAGCTCCGGTCATCTGGCGAGTGAACTGTTGAAAGAAGAGGCCGGTTTCGATGCATTGCATGTTCCCTACAAAGGTGGCGCCCCGGCAATTACCGATCTTCTGGGTGATCGCATTTCCTTCATGTCGATTAATCCGCTGGAAGTGATATCACATATCCAGAGTGGAAAACTGCGTGCACTTGCGGTCATGGATACACGACCCACGCCATTGTTGCCTTCAGTCCCGACGGTGAACTCGCTGGGACTGCCTGGCAGCTCCGCTACAGTATGGTGGGGATTGGTCGCACCAAAGGGAACTTCACCTGACATTGTTGCCAAGCTTAACGGAGCATTGCGTCAGGCCCTTGCAGATGCCGCTGTGGAAAAGCGAATGAGTGAGTTGGGCGCGACGATAACCCCTGGCAGCGCGCCGGAATTCGGTACATTTGTACGGCAGGAGACTGCGAAATGGACCAAAGTAATCAAAGCCGCAAGTATCCAGCCTGACTGACGTTCAGGAATAATCTTCTTTATATGGCTTGCAGGTATTTGCATGCGAGTATGGGGATGCATCGCGCCGCGTTGCATCCCCATCATGATTGTCAAAGAGGGCACCAATGCTGATTCCGCACTTTTCGGAAATGACCGCGAGCGTCTTTGCAGAACGAATTTAAAGCCTCGCACATTAAACATACTGTCCGGAAGGGAGCGCTGATTAATATCAAGGTGTACGTCACCAAATAAAAAGAGTAGTCGAAATTCTCCTTTGAGTGGCTATAGTTCTTGTTACCTCATGCGTTTATCGTATCCGGGATCTAACGGAATATGTGACTCGCGTCCTGGCATGGCAATAAAGGCTTTTCGCCTTAGTGGGCCAAGCCATTAAGAACTGAGGAGATTGCCATGTCTGCATCCCGTCAAGATGATGCCTGCTTCTTCCGCGTCGAGCGTGCAACAACTCTTACGTGCATTCGTCGTTCGAAATTTGTCATCGCTCTCATTGTATGTGCGGCGTACACAACACCTTCTCACTCACAAGGCTGCCAAAGTACAAGCTACATTCCGGGCATTACGCCATTTGTAATGCAACATGCCAACGGCACGACAGTTGCCCTTCTGGCTGATAGTGTTAACTATCGACGTACCGCCCACGTGTGGATAAACGACGGATATCGCGGGCAATATTTCATACCGTTCGACGTTTTCCCTGGAGAGGTTCAAGTGCGCTTGCAACAGGGAATTCGCTATGAAACGTTTTTAGCAAGAGTGCGAACCCCCATACGCTACACACCGTATGTAATCGCCTGCGGCCCCTGGTTCGGCAACTTCAGGTGACATTGCTGCTCACTCTTCCACTTCGACGATCGGAGCGACTATGTTGCGGCTAGGGTTAATCTTTCGGCGGCAGGAATCGATATGGTCCAGGCTGCTGATATTCTTCCTTACCTTCCTGATAGCTATTCCTGCCTTTGGTCAAGCTGGTCTGGCCCTGATTGCCGGCAATACCAGTGGGCCAGGTGCGGTCGATGCCGTCGGAACAGCAACACGATTCAGAGTGCCGGCCGGGATCGCAGCCGATGCTGCGGGAAATGTTTATGTGGCCGACACGGGCAACCACGCGATCCGTAAGATCGATCGAGGCGGCGGCGTGAGCACGTTCGCCGGCACCATGGGAATTGTTGGCGGCGCCGACGGCCCACAAAACATGGCGCGCTTCAATACGCCTGTCGGAATCGCCGTCGATGCCGCAGGAAATGTATACGTTGCAGATACTGGTAACCACATCATTCGAAGGATCTCGCCGTCCGGTGTCACCACCACCGTCGCAGGTACGATGCAGGTCGGCGGTAGCGTCGATGGAGTTGGCACCGCTGCGCAGTTCAATGCTCCAACTGGCATAGCCGTAGATGCAGCCAACAACCTGTATGTCGCGGATGCGTTCAATCATACGATTCGGAGAATATCATCGACAGGCGTTGTCACTACTCTCGCCGGTATGCCCCACATCAGCGGAAGTGACGATGGGACAGGACAAGCGGCTCGTTTCAATACACCGGTGGGCATTGCTGTGGATACGGCAGCTAACGTGTATGTGGCAGATGCCGGAAACAATACAGTGCGCAGGATCGATGGGGCAGGCGTAGTGACTACCTTGGCGGGAATGACCGGCATTCCCGCTGCCAACGATGGAATTGGAACTATTGCCGGATTCAACACGCCTTTCGGAATTGCCGCCGATAACACTGGAAACCTTTGGGTGGCCGATACGGGAAATTTCACGGTACGTCGCATCAGTGCTGACGGTACGGTGACAACTTTCGCTGGGATCGCGGGCAGTTTCGGTAATGAAGACGGGACTGCAGAAGCGAGATTTAACGCGCCATACGGGATTGCGGTCAATCCATCCGGCGGTTTGTATATTGCCGATACCGGCAACCATACCGTTCGGGGAATCTCGCTTGCGGGTGCAGTCACGACCTACGCAGGTCCTTTGCCAGGCGGGGGAAGCATGGACGGAACTGGCGCTGCGGCCCGGTTTACTATTCCATTCGGCATCGCTGCTGAGGCGTCAGGAACCCTTTACGTGTCCGACACCGGAAACCATTCTATTCGTAAGATTAGTCCCGCGGGCACAGTGGCCACTTTTGCAGGAACGGCGGGCAGTCCGGGTGCCGCCGATGGTAGCGGCGTTGCGAGTCAATTCAATCTGCCGTACGGTATCGCAGTCGATACAATTGGCAATGTATATGTGGCCGACACCGGCAATCACGTTATCCGCAAGATCACCGGCACAGGTGTGGTTACGACCATGGCGGGAGTTGCCGGACAGGCAGGCAATGCCGACGGAACCGGGTTGGATGCGCGTTTTAATACCCCGGCCGGCATTGCTGTGGATTCGGCGGGCACTGTCTATGTAGCGGACACGGGCAATCATACGATCCGTAAAGTCACATCCACAGGCGTAGTCTCCACTCTCGCGGGGGTGCCGGGCAGCTTTAGCAGCGGTGCCGATGGAACCGGCCCCGCCGCGCGATTTAACACACCGCTTGGCATCGCATCCGATCCTGGCGGCACCCTGTATGTCGCAGACTCAGGAAATCACACGATTCGTAAGGTCAGCCCGGCAGGCGTGGTCAGTACGGTTGCCGGGAGTGTCGAAACCGCCGGCAGCCTGGATGGCAATGGGCGACAAGCGCAGTTCAACACTCCAGTAGGCATCGCGGTGGATGCGGCAGGAACCATCTACGTCGCCGATACCGGGAATCACACCATTCGCAGGCTTACCCCCGCAGGCGATGTCACAACCATTGCCGGTACCCCGAACGTTGGCGGGGTCGCTTTGGGCGCTTTGCCAGGAAATCTTGATTTTCCTGTTGGCTTGGCATTGAGCGGTCCGAATAGCATGGCCGTTACTAGTGGGAATAGCGTAATCAAGCTTAGCTTGCAATAGTAAGGATGGCCATACGCCAGGCCAATCGCTCATGACAACGCTGTTGCCAAGCTTGCCGGTTCTCCAGGCAAAGTGAAGTTTTGATAAAGAACCTGAGGTATCACGAAAGTGAATAGCGCCACATCATGAACGGAAAGTGGGATTATTTCTGGATTGCTCCATACTGATTACATCGAAGTCTACACATGTAATGAAGGAGCTCATAATGACTACAGCGACTGTTGCCACTTACCCCGCCTCCGGCGTTGCCGGTAACTATGCCGACAACCTGGGTCGTGCTGCTCGTCGACTGATCGCCGCGTTACTGGGCGCACAGCCCCGAATCGTAGCCGCCGCCCCGAAGACCGCTGCTGTATCGGCAAGTGCCAGCGGCGTCAATCTGATGAAGTTGTATCGTCTATCGGGCAGCACTGATTCCGTTCGTCCGGCAGTCCTTGCAGAACTACGGGCGATCGCTTCGCAGCATGATTAAGCGGTCTGCACAAAATTAATTTCTGCTGGACCAAACGCCGCTTCCCTTATAGAGGCGGCTTTTTTTGATGGTGCATTTCCATTGTTACGTTTAACCGGAAATGCTTCCTACAGCTCCCGGCGATTCGTTCGGTCCGATCCCCCGGTCTTACAGAATTGCACTGCATTGGCAATGTAATAACAAAATGGGCGCAAGTCTGGATCGCCAGCCGCTCGGCCCATTTCGCGTGTTGGCGAACCTGCCCATTGCGCATTTCCTCCATACGCGTTAAGCCACGCATCGAACTGCCGCCAAGAAAATGGTCGCCTGTGTGTTCGATAAGAGAAAAAATTTCGCAAGAAATACCCACTCGGCCCAGGGGATGTCCTCACTTCAATTGCAAAAGAGCAATCGATGAACAGGAGGGTATTGCATGACAGATATGCGCTCCAGCGCTCGCAGTCAGCGCGAAATATCCTGACCGGTTACACTGCACTCGCAAGGCCGGCGTTATCGTTTGCAACTTCTTCACGTTTATAGCATTTGCAACTTTTCTCCAGGCCGTTTATATTCATTCCTCTTGACAAGATTACAGCAAAACGGTTGTCCCACTGACGAGGTCGACAATGGCAGATGCGTGGCATGAGCTTCAAAATGCAATACGGGCATTACGCAAACAAGGTGACATCCGGGTCCGACTGGCCGAGGCGTACCGACACCTGGACAAGGTCAGATTGAAGGATCTGCCCAGCGAGGTAAGACAGGATCATGACTGGCTGTACACCCACCTTCATCCGTGTTCCGTAGATAGTGTTTTAACGGAAATACGCACAGCAGTTGAGCGATTGTCCGCAGCGCAGTTGAGCGAGGCGGTTCACCGCATTGTTGCACTGCATACCGGCCTCCAGCAGTATCAGCCGCCTGCGGGCCAGGCAGCTACAAAGCGGGTCGCGTGCAATATGGAAAAGCCGCCTGACAGGGAAAAGCCGAAACAGTTGGAACTGTGGAACTTCTGATGGTCCGATCTGGTCGTTATATTCTGTCTGGTAAACGCAACGAAGTATTTCCAAGAATGATTCCTCAGAACAATCGATCCAAACTCGTTATCGCCATTCGGGAAACGGACATGCCGCTTGCACACACTATCCTGGGAGACGAATACGAGCTGGTATTTAGCCATACCCTGGAAACCGCCCAAGCCGCTGTTGCCAAGGGTATAGAGGCAGTTGTCTGCGGCGTGCATTTTTCCCAAGGTGCGGTATTCGAGCTTTTGCAGTTTGTGAGATCAAGTTCAACGGTTGGCCAGGTCCCGTTTTTCGTGCTGCTCGATTCGAAAGGGCGTTACGCTTACTCGCCGGCGATCGTGCATGGCTTGCGCGCTGCTGCGAAAGCGTTGGGCGCAACCCAGTTCACTGATCTTGGCGGACTGGCCGAAAAAGTCGGAAATATGGAAGCGGTTGAAGTGTTGCGTCGGGGACTGCGGGACGCGATTACTTGCACGAGCAATTGAGCCGGACGAGTCGCCTGCGGACGCTAAAATAACCAATGGAAAAACTGTTCGTTGAATGGCGAGGCCGATAGTTGCGGCAGTTGCCAGTAACTGCACTATTGATCATGACCACCGGGATTGCAAGCGTGGTGCGATGACACCGTTTGGACAACTAGGCAAGGCCATATTGACATATCTCTAATGCGCGCATGCGTCCCTTACTAAGCTGATAGCGGTGCAGGCTGAAGAAGCCCGCCAGGTTGGCATAAGGGGAACCTTGAAAATCTGACCAACAAGGAAAGTAGAGGTGTGACATGAACCGCAGGATGATTGGAACATTGTTTGCAGTTTCTTATCTCTTTACCGGCTTTGCAGGCGCCGAGAATGACTCGGGACGTAATTTCTCCGCGCGCTTGACCGGATTCAATGAAGTTCCCCTCGCCATCCTGTCGCCAGGATCCGGAACACTTGATGTATCCATTGATGAAGGCGCAGGCACAATGCAATACACGCTGTCCTATTCGGGCGTGACAAGTCCAGTGTCTCAAGCCCATATTCACTTCGGCAAACATCATGTTAACGGTGGCGTTATCGCCTTCCTGTGCTCGAATCTGGCTAATCCCCCGACCGGCACTCCTGCCTGCCCGCAACTTGAAGGTACAGTCAGCGGCACGATCACCTCCGAGAGTGTTGTAGCACAGGCCCCGCAAAATCTGGCCGCTGGTGATTTCACTGGCCTGGTTGCTGCCATTGCGACTCGCACAGCCTATGGAAACGTTCATACGACGAGATTTCCCGCAGGAGAACTCCGCGGCCAGCTTCTTAGGACGGGGCAGTAAGAGGTAAACTACTACGTGGATCGGGTGCCAAGAACCTTGAGAACGGGTTTGTCGGCAATCAGTGATACCACCTGGCGGGTCCGAAGCATATTGAATCGGCCACAGCCGGGAAGGCATCAATGACTACAGTGCCCCTGGCTAGAGTCCTGTTTCCTCAGTTCGTTGAATAAACGCGACGACAATTGCGCCGATACCGCGTCAAAAAAGCACAGCAAGGCCTCGGCCTTGCTGTGCTTTTTCCTTGTCTCGACACAATTTCGCCGCATTTATTTTTCAACGAATTGGCGGAACAGGACACCAGGCGTCCGAAGCAGCTAAATTCGGAGAGGAATCGGCTAAACGGACGAAAGAAACCATGGTCAAGCGGAGTGTGGCGGGGCCTCTCATTGTGTCGCGATCACCGCTACAGGATCCACACATCCCGCTTGACCGGAAGATTTAGTTGCTTAGTTCCGTGCGATCTTCTGAATCGCCAGCATGATCGCCACGGCTTTCTCAATGACCTCGGCCTGGCTGGCAACGCCCATGGACTCTTTCAATTCATGCAAACCTTGACGCGTCGCCTGCGATACAGGCACGTTGATGAAACCATCCGGCTTGCTGCTGACCACTGTTGAAATCGATCTCGGCATAACATTCTCCTCATTATTCGTTAAGTATTACCGCGTGCCGCATTATAGATGACCCATTAAGGCCTCATTGGACATCGGTTAGAAAAACTTGCTTGCGTATCGGTACTCGCATGGCGTATTCAATATGTAGCATAACTAATACAGATTGTGGCTGTAAAGCGTGTACGCATCAATCCCCTGTTCGTGCTGAACCGGCCGCACAATTCACTGACCGGCGCGAGCTCATTTAAGAGTAGTTTCACCCTGACTGTGCCGTCGATGCCGGACGCTTTGCCCGCGGCACGGCGTTGCATCTCCTTGCCATGGCTCGCCATGTCGCGTCGCCGCGCCTTGTTCCACAGACAAATCGCCTCGGCCTCACCTGGCAAGTCAGGGCGAAACTACTCTAGCGGGGCGGACGCTGAAAATTTCCATTGTGCTTCTTCGGCGCGCCGCCCGCACCTTTATTGCCGCGCGACTTATTAAACTTTGGACGACGTGGCTCCGTCGCGCCGGGCTGATCAAGCCAGGCATCCAGCTGTTCCCGAACGCGTGCCATGCCACCGGTTAGTCGCAAGTAACGGTTTCTGAAGGTCTGTCGCAAGACTTCATCCGTCTTGGCAGGTACATCCTCACGCAGACCGATCACGCGTTGGCATTGATCAAGCGCCTGGGCATGGGGCACATCATCGACGGCTATGGCTGTCAAACTCAGTTGCGGATACATCTGTTGCAAGTCGCTGAAGTCCTGTGGGCTTGCACCGACGACACCCACGATGGGTTTAAAACTGCTATTGGCAGACGGCGGCAACTTTGGATCAAACAATGGTTGCACATCATTGTCCATATCACTTTCTTCTTCATCGTCGACGGTCGTTTCCGGATATACGTTGCCGACCGCGTCCGCCTTTTTATAAAGGACAGGCTCCTGGCGCGGGTTCGACCGGTGTTGTTCATTTCGGCGGAGCGATGGATCGCCGGTGCCAGCCTTGTTCCGATCGATTCCGCCGGCAGGGGGTATTGCTCGTCGCAACATAGCGGACATGGCATTGATATTGGCTGGTTGGGACACGACGTTAACCAATGCCTTCGCGAACTCCTCACATACCATGGTAATAAAGGGACGTACGACCTCAATGAAGTCCTTTGTAGCAGGAGCAGGCAGTTGCTGCATAGATCCTACGTGTCCGGTCGCCGACTTGTGTTTCGAGAGCGAGTCGGCAGGGCGAGGATCACGCGGCTGACCTTGGCGTTCCTTACTTCTGTCGGCATTGAAAGCTGGTCGAGCGACGTCGACTGTAGCGGTGGCACCATTGAGCCGCGATCCGTTCTGTGTAGCGTGACCGCTTTCTGAAGACGCTACCGCGTCTGCGCGGCCGGTATCAGGGATCCCAACTGGCACTTCAATGGAAATTGGCGTAGCGCCGGTCTTGTTGTCCGCCTCCATTGTATTTTGGCCAGGAGACTTCGGTTCAATCTGGCGTGACTGAGCTTGCAAGGGTTCCTGTTGGGGCGTGCCTGCTGCCTTCGCAAGAATCGGCTTTAGCTTTTGACGGATCGCCTGAAACCCTTGTGAAATGGAAATGAGCTTGCGATGCCGGTCCTCCGGCAATGCGCTTTCCTGCGCCAGAAAGACATCCTTGGCTTTGACCTCGCTGAGGTCCGCGGACGACGACAATGCGGGACCCATTGTTTGATAAAGCTGCTTTGCAATCAATTCCCATTCTCCGTCAGTCCATTTAATGACCGCGGCAGGAGAGGGTTGTTTAAGTTTTGTGGTCATGCAGAGTAATTAACGGTAAATAAATGAGAGAAACAAGAAAGTGCAGTAGCGTATAAATGCAAGATGAGCCCGCGAATACGGGGCCAAAACGCGTATCCGTAACAAAAGGGCCGGATCACCTTTGTCGCATCAAGGATCAATATTAAGGAAACATGCAATCGCAACATGATTCGACGACACTTAACCGGACTAATTCGCTTGATTCAAAAAGGCTGCGCAATGGTTGCGGAAAAAGGCCGTACGTTTGTATGAGCCCGTAATCAACGATCCAGAAAATTCCGGCACAGCTCATGTCACGCGATGTATTGCATCGCCGAGCAGGCAAACCGGATGAACGTAAGTTGCCTAATCAGGTCGATGTTTCCGCGGCTATTATGCCATTAAAACTAAAGAGCCTCAGTTTATATGGCAAACCGGGACATTGGATGAAGGAACGGCGACAACAGGCGCAGGCTGCTCGTATTGACACCAAAAGGCGAGCTGCCCAATTATCTGTCGAACCGGTAGCAAAAGTATATGTATCCCGCACGTTGAATGTAGACGCGTCGCGGCCATTTCTATCTTCGAAATCCTTCTCGCATAAACATGCTGGCCGTAGCGACTTCATTGGCCATTGGATAACATCGGCAAGATCGTTCGAACCACCTGGATCACGGCAGGACCGATGATGACCATGATGATCGACGGGAAGATGAATACGACGAGAGGAAACAGCATCTTGGTGGGGACTTTGGCGGCCAACTCTTCGGCCCGCATCTGCCGCTTGTGGCGCAGATCATCGGAGAACACGCGCAGCGATTCGCCAATACTCGTTCCAAAACGATCCGCCTGCGTCAGCATGGTGGTAAAAACGCCAATCTCCTCTACGCCAGTGCGCAACGCAAGATTGCGAAGAGATTTCTCACGCGTTCCGCCGGCACGCATCTCGAGGTTGGTCAGTTGCAGCTCTTCAGCCAACGCGAGGCTCTTCATTTTCATTTCCTCGGCTACTTTGGTCAGCCCAGCGTCCAGTCCAAGTCCTGCCTCGACACAAACAAGCATTAGGTCTGCGGCGTCGGGGAAATTGTCGAAAATTTCGCGTTTGCGCGCCTTGACCTGCCAGTGCAAGGCGATATTCGGCAAATAGCAGCCGGCGAGGGCGGCAACCATCAGACACAAGATCAGCGTCAAGCCTTCAACCTGGCTTGTCGTCCGCAGCGCAAAGAAAGTCATCGTTGCAAAGAGCAGAGGAAGCAAGGTCTTGGCGCCGTAAAACATCAGGCGGGCACTGGAATGCCGGATGCCGGCGTTAATAAACTTGACCCGCTGCTCATTCTCCTGCCTTTGTTCTACCTCAAATCGGCTTAGACAGGAAAAATTAGCCATGATTCACTACTAGTACAAACCTCCTACTTAACCGCGTTGATAAAAAGGGCGACTTGTACCAGCTAAAAAAGGACTTTTTTACCATGTGCGAAAACGTCGACTCCCTTATCGTTGATCTAACAATAAATCGTGCCGATCTGGGGATGAAACCGTCGTGGCTACTCCTCTCAAGTGCAGATGCGGTATGCAACGGGCCGAACTCACTCGATGCTACTCATGCATCTGTGAAAGTACGAACCGATGCCCGGCAATAGGCCAGGTACTTGCAGGGCTGTTTGCCGCTGCGCTACCCAGTACGGAATTACCTAAGGGAAGCAAGGCTGTACAGGATCGCTGGAAATCTGCTGTGACCCGGCAGATGGATAGGATAAACAGCAGGAGGTCTCGGAGAAAGCGCAGGGGATCCAATACGGCGCCGGATTCGCGAACAATAAAACTTGCCGAGTAGTTCGTGCAGTAAGGCCCGTTAGTTTAATTAATCTCAATTTTCGAAAGGAATCATGATGGAAATGATTAAGAAATTCATTCGTGACGAAGAAGGCGCAACCGCAATCGAATACGGCCTGCTGGCCGGCCTGATTTCGGTGGTCATCATCACCGCCGTGACCAATGTGGGCGTGGAACTGGACCGCATCTTCGATCTGATCGATACGGAGCTGGCGAAAGCGGTACTTGGCGGCGGCGCTTAAAAAGAGAGCGGATCTCGCCTGACATCCTGGCGTGACCTGGCACTGTATTTCCGGACGCGATCGCTTCCGGAAATACAGCCTCAGAGGTCCAACTCAGCGCGAGATAGGGCCAAGTTTTTTAAAGGCATGTGAAACAAGACATCGGCAAGGCAAAAAATGATCGACGAACTTCTTCTCGTTGGACTGGTAGGGGTGGCAGCGATATCAGACCTCGCTTCACGCCGCATACCCAACCTCCTGATTGTGATCGGACTCCTCGCTGCGCTTGGAGCGCAAACGCTACTTCCAGACGGTTCCGGATGGACGACCTGGCTGCTTGGCGCGTTGACTGGATTCATTCTATTTCTCCCGGTTTACGCGCTGCGCGGCATGGGTGCCGGCGATGTGAAGCTGATGGCTGCGGTAGGCGCATTCGTCGGGGCATCTGTCGCGGTCAAGATCGCTCTGGCGACTTTCCTGATCGGGGGCGTGTGGGCGCTGGCCGTCATCCTGTTCAAGGGAAAGTGCCGTGAGGCCTGGATCAACATTCGCACGCTATTGGAGCCAGTATTGATGCGGGCCGCAAGAATGCCATCGGAGACGACCGGCATGCCGATGGCAAGCGTAGGCCGCCTACCGTATGGCGCGGCGATCGCGCTGGGCACCCTGACCATCATGTTCTGGGGACGCTGGTGAAGCCTGTGCCCCACAAGCCGGGCACAGAACAACACTCGGCAACGACAACGGTTTAGACAGGAAAACAGAACATGCAGCACATCGATGGCAGGTTTGGAGGAGCATCAACCTCATCGGCCGCACAGATCGGTGAGGACGCAGTGGCGGCTAACAAGCAGCCGTTGTCCCTTTCTGCGGCACAGTCAGATTCGTCCGTGGAGATCATGCCCGGATCGCCGAAGACGGTGCGGGAAACCGGCCTTGACCGCCTGCTGATCATCGAACTGATAGGCAAGACCATCTTTTTATTCGGCAAGATCCACCTGCCAATCCTGGCCGCAAGGCTCAAGCTGTCGATCAACGTATTAAATGAAGTGCTCGGTTTCATGGTGGCGGAACACATGGCGGAGATCGTTCGGCGCGGGGCGTCGGATATCGATGTCGAATACCAGCTAACCGATGCTGGCAAGCAGCGTGCCGGGGAGTTCATGTCGCGCTGCCGTTACATCGGGCCGGCGCCTGTCACGCTTTCCGCCTATCGGGAAATGATCGAGCGCCAGTCGGTGCGGTCCAACCGTGTCACTCAGCAGGATCTCGCTGCGGCATTCGCCGATTTCACCCTCAATCCCGGGGTCCGCGACCAAGTCGGCGCCGCGATGAATTCGGGCCGGCCGCTGTTCCTCTATGGGCCGGCTGGCAGCGGCAAGACCTATCTGGCCGAGAAACTCGGGCGCCTGATGCATGGGTTGGTGGCCGTACCGCACGCCATCGTAGTCGAGAACGAAATTATCCAGGTGTTCGATCCGTTGATACACCAGGCGGTGCCGATCGAGCCTGCGAGCGAGTCACTCGATCGCAGGACCAGCGACGGCAGGTGGCTAATGTGCCAGCGGCCGATCGTGCTCACCGGCGGCGAGCTGACGCTGCCTATGCTCGAACTGCGCTACGACTACGGCACCGGTTTTTACCAGGCGCCGCCGCACTTCAAGGCCAACAGTGGCATCTTCATCGTGGACGATCTCGGCCGCCAGCAGGTGGCGCCGAAGGACTTGATGAACCGCTGGATCGTTCCGCTGGATCGCGCATGCGACCATCTCACCTTGCATACCGGCTACAAGTTCACGGTACCGTTCGATGTGTCGGTGGTGTTTTCCACCAACCTCCGGCCTGAGTCGCTGGCAGACGAGTCCTTCATGCGGCGCCTTGGCTACAAGATCCATGTCGGACCGATGTCCGAGGGCGAATACCGGGATGTATTGCGCGAACACGGCCGTGCGCTGGGAGTCGATTACGACGAGAGTGGCTTTCGCTACTTGGTCGACGAGCTGCATGCAAAGGGCGAACGGCCGCTGCTCGCCTGCTATCCGCGCGATCTACTGGGCCAGGTCGTTGACTACGCCAGGTATCGGGGCGAGCCGCCCGCGATGACCGCGCAAGCATTGAAGCAGGCATGGAGCACCTATTTTGCCAAGCACGACGAAACGGTCGACTCATGAACGGACCGAGAGACGGCGTGCGGACGAAATACATGAGGCATGAGTCCGCAAGCGCGGATGTGAAGTGGAAAGTGATGACACCAAGGAGACTGAAGTGAAAAACACGCGTGCCATATTGATCATGGTGGTTGCCATCGCCGCCGGGCTTGCTGCCGTATTCTTCGCTTCGCGCTGGCTGATGGAGCGATCGAACATCGGTGTGGGCAAGATCGCGGTGGCAGCGGTCGACATCAACCTGGGGCAGCGGCTCACCCCGGAGATCGTCAAGATGGTGGATTGGCCGGCGGGTAGCATGCCACCCGGATCGTTCATCGATCCGAAGAAACTCGACGGCCGGGTGCTCAAGGTCAGCGTCATGCGCGGCGAGCCGCTGATGGAGGCCAAACTCGCTCCGATTGGCACCAAGGGTGGTCTGTCGGCAGTGATCACCGAAGGCAAGCGCGCCATCACGGTACGCGTCAATGATGTCATCGGCGTGGCTGGCTTCGCGCTGCCAGGAAACTATGTGGACATCATCGTCAGCACCCAGAAAGAGAGCGCCGGGAACGAGCAGAACAAGAACATTTCAAAAATCGTGCTTGAGCGCATCCTGGTCCTGGCAGTTGCCCAGGAAGTCAGCCGCGACGATACCAAGCCGCGCGTCGTCAACGCGGTCACACTCGAAGTATCTCCGGAGCAGGCTGAGAAGCTCGACCTCGCCCGTAGTGTAGGAACCCTGTCGCTGGCTCTGCGCAATCAGATTGATCCGAAGCCAGGCACTACCGAGGGCGCGACCAAGATTTCGCTACTGAGCGAAAAGCTGCCGCCTCCCGACGAACCGAAACCCGTGGTCAAGAAAATCAAGGCGCGTGCGCCTGCCCCGGCTCCGCTCACCTGCGTGGGCGTGATCACAGGATCGCGCGGGTCGCAGGAATGCTACTGATCGTCTAATTAAAAGAACGAGATATCGAATACACAGTTTCAACTACAAGGGACGGCCAAGATGAGAACAAGCAGAAATGCACCCAGCTACCGAACGGTCGCATTCGCCATCGGGATTGCCGCTTTCTCCATGAGCCTGGCCGTCGAGCCGGCGTATGCGCAGGTTGCGATGGAAGCCGGGAACGTCGCGAAGAACTCGGGCGAAGCAATCACCGGGAACAATCGGACGCAAACCGGCGCCCGTGCCGCAGCCCCCATGAAAGCGGCTGCCGGGTCTCCCGCACCGGCTGCGGGGGCAAAAGCGCAAACCCAGACGATGCCCGGGCCGCGATGCACGCAAGGCATGGCCCCACCTTCCGAACCGCTGGAACTGAAAATGGGGAAATCAACGCTGCTGCGCATGCAGAACCCGGTTGCTTATCGGACCGTAGGCAGTCCCGACATCGTTCAGGCGGTACTGGTGCCGCCCGATGGCCTGTATCTGCTCGGGGTCAGCGCCGGCAGTACGAACATGATCATCCAGGACAAGAGCGGGACATGCCATGTCATCGATGTCTTGGTCCGCATGGATCCGGCGGCATTGACGGCTACCCTCAGGCAGCTGATGCCCGACGAGAAAGATATTTACGTCACCCCGGCCGCCAACAGCCTGGTACTGAGCGGCGAGGTGGACGATGCTGCCGCGGTGCAGCGAGCGGTCGAGATCGCCGATGTATTCATGCGGCGTTACGCACCCGTGCGCAGCGTTCAAATTTCGGAAGCCGGCGCGCAACCATCCTTGCCCGAAACCGTCGTTAACCAACTGCGGGTCAGGGCGCCGCAGCAGGTCATGCTCGAAGTCAAAGTCGCCGAAGTATCGAAGAACTTGCTCGAAAAGCTCGGCGTGAGTGCGTCGCTCCAGGCAACGGGCGGAAGCTGGGCCTATACCCTGCTGACCAACTTCCTCAGTGGTACGGCCAATGGCTTGTTCAACGCCACCAAGTCCAACGGCAACGATGTAAGCCTGGAAGCGGAGAAGCGTGACGGATTGGTGAAAATTCTCGCCGAGCCGAATCTCATGGCGATCAGCGGACAGCAAGGAGAATTCAATGCAGGCGGAAAAATTCTCATCCCGGTAGCGCAAACCAACAACGCCGGTTTTGCAACCATCACGTTGGAAGAGAAGAAGTTCGGCGTTAAGATGATTTTTACGCCCACCGTACTTGCAGGCGGCCGCATCAATCTGAAGGTGTTGGCAGGAGTATCAGAACTCTCCCGCGAAGGCGTGGGCATTACAGCCGCCGGCATAACGGGCCGGTCCATCCTTCCACTGATTAATGACCGGAACGCGTCAACTACGGTACAACTGTTCGACGGCCAGAGCTTCGCCATCGGCGGATTGATCAAGAACAATGTCACTACCAATATAAGGGCGTTGCCGGTGCTGGGCGAAGTGCCGGTACTGGGAGCCCTGTTCCGCAGCACCGATTTCCAGGAGGACAGGACCGAGCTGCTGTTCGTCATCACGCCGCGCCTGGTCAAGCCGATGCCAGCGAATTACGCGTTGCCGACCGATAAGATGATCAATCCCAGCCGCCCCGAACTGTTCTTAGGCGGGACCATGGAAGGCAGAGCGCCGGAGATGCCGGCGTCCGCCCAGACCGCCATGCCGCCTGTGCAGGATGCGAGGGCACAAAGAGTGTCCGGCGGTTTTGAATTGAAATGAGGAGAGCACAGTGAAAAACGCAGCGACAAACCATGCTAAAAAACGGCTGCCTCTGCCGGTGGCTGTCTTGTTCATCGCGCCGTGCCTGCTAGCCGGATGCGCGCAGCCTACTCCGCAATTCGACGCGACCTTTGGCGATTCCGTCCGCACGGCGGTCGCGCAGCAGACGCTCAATCCCGATGCATCGAGGAATAACGATCCGGTCAGCGGCATCGATGGCCGTGCCGCGCAAGAGGCAATGAACCGCTACCAGAAATCCTTCGCGGAGAAGGAGCCGCCGCGCAGCGACGTTACGATCAACATCAGCGGCGGCAGGTAGATGCAGCGCTTTTCCATCGACACAGATCACTCAGGGTAGCCCTATGTCCATTCACTCACCTTCTGGAGCCACCCGCCGCCTGCGGCTCGCCCGGCAAGGCGGCGCGGTGGCGATTCTTGTCGGCCTGTCGATGGTGGTGCTCGTCGGTTTCGCCGGCCTGGCTCTCGATACGGGCAGGCTTTACATCGCCAAGACCGAGCTGCAGAACAGCGCGGATGCCTGCGCGCTGGCGGCGGCGCAGGCGCTTACCGGGGTCAATGCGGATCAACTCGAGAAAGGCGAGCTTGCGGGCATCGCGACCGGCACGAGAAACGCCGTGCTGATGCAAGGGGAAGCAGTGGAGGTCAATCCGGACGAGACCATTACGTTTAGCACGACCCTCAATGGCGCTTATCAGACCAAGGCGGCCATCGGAGCGGGCGGGGCGCTTGCCATGAAATTCGCACGCTGCGAAGTGGTCCGGGAAGCGATTCCGAACTTTTTCATGCGGATTGCGAGTCTGTTGCCGGGGCCGGGAGGAGCCGCCAATCAAACCGTCCGCGCCTCGGCCATTGCCGGGCTCCGACCCTCGCAAACGAATTGCGCCATCCCGGTCGCGCTCTGCCATACCGCCGCGCCGGCAACAACGCCGCGAGGCACCTGGCTGGAAGGCGCGATCGGACCCGGCGGAGGCGGCGCAGGAAACGTCAATATGACGGGAAATTTCAAATGGGTCGATTTCACTCCGCCGGGAGGCGGCGCCAGCGAACTGCGCGACGTATTGAACGGCCCCGGCGTCTGCAATCTCCCGGCGGTCGGCGCCCAGGTAGGGCAACCGGGCAACGTTTCGTCGACGGCGCAGGCCTGGAATGCCCGCTTCGGCATCTACCAGGGCAGTGTCCGTGAGGCGGATGCGGTGCCCGATTTCACCGGTTATGGCTATACCGAGGTGAACTGGCCATCGCAATTCGGGGCGTTTAACAACTTCCAGACGCAGCGGAATACCAATACGGCCTACCAGGGCGATGCCGCTACCGGCTTGAGCACGAACGGCACGGTTTCCAACTCCACTTACCTGGGCACCAATGGCGCCGACCGCAGGTTGGGCATCGTGCCCATAGTCGATTGCGCAGGGTTCACCAGCGGATCGACCGCGCCGGTAACGGATTGGGCGTGCATCCTGATGCTGCATCCGATCAACAACAGTAGCGGCGGCGGTGGTGGTGGAAGTCCAACCGGCCGGACCCGGATGTTCCTCGAATACCTGGGGCGGGCGAACGAAGCCGCGCCGCCGAGCCCCTGCACCACCCTCGGCCTGCCGGGCGCACCGGGCAGTGCGGGTCCGCTGGTTCCGACCCTGGTGCGATGAATAACCTTACCTGCACAGGAGCATTCGGGATGCGAAAGCTTTCTGCCGCCAAGCTGGCCGCGATGCGCGGAGCCGCCGCCGTGGAGCTCGCCATATTGCTGCCGTTCGTCATGCTGCCGCTGGCTTTCGGCGCGGTCGAATACGGGCGTGCCTATTTCTACTACAACACCCTGGCCAAGGCGGTGCGCGACGGGGCGCGCCTGCTGTCACAGAACAGTCCGGACGACGTAACGTATGCCAACAAAATGGTAGAAGCCCGATGCCTGGTGGTCCACGGCAATCCCGGCTGCACCGGACCGACGCTGGCACCCGGCCTCACGACGGCGGATGTGGTCATCTGCGACCGCCTGCACCTCGACGATTGCACCGGCGAATTTGAAGTCACGGCCCCGGTGATGGGAACCGTGCGCCTGGTTGAAGTGAAAATCCTCAACTATCAGTTCAACTATCTCGGCCTGCCGACCTATATCCCCCTCGGAAAGTTCGCGACGTCAGTGATTTTCGGCGAGGAACTTCCCAATCCCGGCATCCGGGCCGTCATGAGGCAGATCGTATGAATACCGCGCGTGTTCAGCCCCAGTTGCAATCCCGGCGGCGGCAACGCGGGGCGACGGCCGTCGAGTTCGCCATCGTAGCGTCCATTACCCTGCTGCTGCTGATCGGCATCGCCGAGCTCGGCAGGGTGTTGTTCTATATGAACTCGGCAGTGCAAGCGACCCGACTGGGAGCGCGCATTGCCGTGGTCTGCAATCTGAACGCGCCCCAAATAAGGGCCCAAATGAATCGATGGCTCCACCTGCTCGAAGACGATGACATCGTCGTCACCTATAACCCGGCGGGCTGTGGGCAAGCCAGCTGCGAATCCGTCACGGTAAGCATTTCTCCGAATCTGAATGTGAACACCTTGATCCCCGACTTCGGCTCCCTGCGCACACCTTTTGTGGTGCAGATGCCGCCGTTCACCACGACGTTGCCGCGCGAGAGTATGGATAGCACCGGCAACGAGGCGCTATGCGGTTGATGCGACAGATTATCTGCCCGGGCTCATTCGTCCGGGCAGCGGAAAGTTGAATGGAACTCAGCGATCCGGCAATGGCATGCAGGGCTCGCATAGTTTTTATAGGAATCAAGATCAAATGAAAACGCTCGTAATTTCCAACGATGACAACCTGCAAAAAGAGATTGCTGCATTGAGTGCGGCGCGGACGCCAGCCGTCACGGTGATTGCGGTGGGAGGCGGGCTGCTCGACGCCACCCAGCGCATCGCCGCGGAGGCCCCGCAGTTAGTGATACTCGATACGTCCAAGGCCGACATCCTCGGGCGCGGCCTCCTGGAGACTTTCAGCGCGCAATATCCGCAGATTGCGGTCATGCTTCTCACCCAGGACCAGTCGCCCGAGATCCTGCTGCGCGCCATGCGCGCCGGTGTGCGCGAGCTGCTGCTCTTGCCCCTGGAGCCGCAGGCCTTCGGCGAGGCACTCGACCGCATCGCGCAGAAAAACGCGTCCTCCATTAAGAACGGCAAGATCATCTCCTTCATTTCCTGCAAGGGCGGCAGCGGCGCCACCTTCATTGCTACCAATTTCGGGCATGCGCTGGCGTCACTGGCGAAAAAGAAAGTCCTGCTGATCGACCTGAACCAGCATTTCGGCGATGCCGCCTTGTATATGTCAGATAAAAAACCGACCATGACGCTGTCCGATATCTGCGTGCAGATCGACCGCATCGATCCCGCGTTTCTGGATTCGAGCCTGGTGGAAGTGCTGCCCAATTTCGGCATTCTGGCCGCCTCGGAGGATCCTACCCGGACGGTCGATATCAAGCCCGAACACATCGACACCATCCTACTGCTTGCCCGCAGCCATTACGACTTCGTCATTCTCGACGTGGGGCGGCAGATCGACGGGATCACAATACGCGCGCTCGACCATTCCGACGCAATCTACCCAGTCCTGCAACTGGCCATGCCCCACATCCGGGACGGCCGGCGGCTGCTGGATATTTTCCATTCGCTTGGTTATCCGCGCGACAAGACGCATCTGATCGTTAATCGCTACGAAAAAACCGGGAAGCTGCATCTCTCCGACCTGGAACGTGCGCTCGGCGGCGGCGCGGTCCATACGATTCCGAACGGCTACGACGCGGTGAACGAATCGATCAACCAAGGTGTACCGCTGCTGCAGCTGGCGCGCGGCAGCGCGGTCGCGAAAAGCCTGATCGGATTTGCCGATCGCATGACCGGGACGCGCACCACGGAGGATAAAAGCATTCTCGCCCGTCTTTTCAGCCGCAGCCTGCAAGCGCGCGCTTGACACGGCTGAATGGATCGCTATGCAAATCACGCGGATCAACGCGACACCGGTCAACAGGAGAATATCGTGAGTCTGAGAGAGCGGCTTTCCGTCATGGAGGGCAGAAACAAACTGAATGGCCAACTCAATGGTCATGAAGCTCCCCTGGTCAACAACGCGTACCAGGCCCTCAAGAAGGAGGTGCATCAGGTCATCCTGGACCGGATCGACCTCGAACGTCTGCAACGGTTGACCGCGGAGCAATTCAAGACCGAGCTATCCGCGCTGGTCGAGCGCATCATCGATGAAGAGAGCATCGTCATCAATCAGAGCGAGCGTGGCCGGCTGGTGCTCGACATCCAGCATGAAATGCTGGGTTTCGGTCCGCTCGAACCGCTGCTTGCCGATCCGACCGTGTCCGACATCCTGGTCAATACCGCCAGCCAGGTCTACGTAGAACGCCGGGGCAAGCTCGAGCTGACCAGCATTACATTTCATGACAATACGCACCTGATGAAGATCATCGAGAAGATCGTCTCGCGCGTGGGCCGACGCGTCGATGAATCGAGCCCGATGGTGGATGCCCGGCTACCGGACGGTTCGCGCGTGAACGCAATCATCCCTCCGCTGGCGGTGGACGGACCGATTCTTTCGATCCGCCGCTTCGCGGTCAACCCGCTGTCCATCAACGACCTTTTGCAGCTCAAGACCACGACACCGCCCATGGTGCAGTTGATGCAGTCGCTGGCCAAGGCAAAAATGAATATCCTGATTTCCGGCGGCACGGGCAGCGGCAAGACGACCCTGCTGAACGTGCTTTCGGGCTTCATCCCCGCGGACGAACGGATCGTGACGATCGAGGATGCGGCGGAACTACAGCTGCGCCAGCCGCATGTGGTGCGTCTGGAGACTCGACCGCCGAATATCGAAGGCAAGGGCGAGATAACGCAGCGCTCGCTGGTACGCAATGCGCTGCGCATGCGGCCGGACCGCATCATCCTGGGCGAGGTGAGGGGAGCCGAAGCACTCGACATGCTGCAGGCAATGAACACCGGCCATGAGGGATCGTTCGCCACGATCCACGCCAATACGCCGCGCGATGCCCTGGCCCGATTGGAGAACATGGTCGGTATGGCGGGTGTCAATCTGACGCCGCGCGCCACGCGCCAGCAGATCGCATCCGCAGTGACCGTCATCGTGCAGGTCAGCCGGCTCACTGACGGCACGCGCAAGATCGTGAGCATCCAAGAAGTGACGGGAATGGAAGGCGACATGATCACGATGCATGAAGTGTTCACCTTCAAGCGGGTCGGCGTGAACCTGGACGGCAAGGTGACCGGGCATTTCTGCGCGACCGGCATACGCCCGCGCTTTGCCGACCGCCTGAAGGCCTTTGGCGTTCCGGTGCCGGATTCGCTATTCGATCCGACCAAGCAATACGAGTGAACACAGGTAAGTGGCGCCGTTTCCCGCAAGGATCTGGAATGACGAAGGGACATTGAAGTGGATATAATTTTCTATGCATTTGCCGGCTTGATATTCGCCGCAGTTATCTTCCTGGTGGAAGGCGTGTTCATGTGGTGGACAGCCACGCGCGGCGATGCCGCCAAGCGCATCGAACGCCGACTCCAGCTGCTATCGGCGGGCACGCACCGCGATAGCGAAGACCTGTCGATTCTGAAGCAGCGCTTCCTTAGCCAGTCCCCGGCGATGGATAGGTTGCTCTGGCGAGTGCCGCGCATCCATGCGCTGGACCGCATGCTGCAGCAATCCGGCCTGGGCTGGACCGTGTCACGGTTTCTTGTCTATTCAACGATTACGTTTGCGACCGGCACGATACTCGGCATGGTATTACACGCCCCGTTCCTCGTGGCCATACTTGCCGGCAGCTGCTTTTCCACGATTCCAGCGATGGTGGTCACGCGCGCGCGCGCCAAGAGACTGACTAAGTTCGAGGAACAGCTGCCGGAAGCGGCCGACCTGATCAGCAGGGCACTGCGCGCAGGGAGCGCGTTTCCCGCCACGCTGCAAATGGTGCGTGATGAGATGCCCGAGCCCATCAGCGGTGAATTCCGGATTGCATTCGATGAAATCAACTATGGCGTGCCGATGACTGACGCCTTGATGAATCTCGCCACCAGGATTCCATTGACCGATCTGCGCTACTTTGTCATCGCAGTGCTGATCCAGAGAGAATCGGGAGGCAATCTTGCCGAGATCCTGGGCAATATCAGCCAGATCATCCGGGCTAGGCTGAAGCTGTTCGGCCAGATCAGGGTGCTATCGGCCGAAGGAAGGCTGTCGGCATGGATCCTCGGCATCTTGCCTTTCGCGGTGGCGGGCGCCATCGTTGTGATCAACCCAAAATTCATCACGGTATTGTGGAGCGACCCCGCTGGCGTGAAGCTGATGTGGATCGCCGCAGGAATGATGCTGGCCGGTTTTATCTGGATGCGCAAGATCATCCGTATCCACGTCTGAACCATCGAGGGCAGCGCTTACTCGAACCAGGGAGAATTGCGGTGGACATTCAACAACTCATCTTTCTTATGATCGTGTTCGGCGTGGTGTTTGGCATCGCGTTCCTGGGGCTGTTCATGTTCTCGCCAAGCAGGACTCGACAACGGCTCGACACCGTGGCAGCACACTCACCGGGCGCCGTGCCGGAGCCTGGCACCGGATGGATCGAGCGCGTTGCCAAAGTCGCTAAACCGTTCGCGAAACTGTCAGTCCCGGAAGACGGCTGGGAGAAATCGCCGTTACGCACGCGCTTCATGAACGCGGGGTGGCGCAATCCGTCCGCCCCGGGCATCTATTTCGCCACGAAAACGGTGCTTGCCATTCTGCTGCCGCTGCTGCTCACGCTGATCGCGGGACATACCATCGGGACCGCGAGCAAGAATATCTTCCTGATCTTGCTGCTTATGTGCGCCGCGATCGGTTACTACCTTCCGAACAAGATTCTCGGGATGGCGGTGGAAAAACGCCAGCGCGAAATATTCGAGAACTTTCCGGATGCGCTCGACCTGCTCTGCGTATGTGTCGAAGCGGGCCTCAGCCTGGACAGCGCGCTGGCCAAGGTGGCCGACGAAATGCGGGTGAAGAGCGAGGTGCTCGCCGAAGAATTGCAGTTGGTGCTGATAGAAATGCGCGCCGGCTTTTCGAAGGAAAAGGCGCTGCGCAATCTCGCGCTGCGGACCGGCGTGGGCGATATCGACACGCTGGTCGCGATGCTGATCCAGTCGGAGAGGTTCGGTACCAGCATGGGCGAATCGTTACGCGTGCATTCAGACACCTTGCGCACCAAGCGCCGCCTGCGGGCCGAGGAAGCTGCCGCGAAAATTGCCCTCAAGCTGTTGTTCCCGCTGATTTTCTTCATCTTTCCGACTCTGCTGCTGGTGCTACTGGGACCGGCGTTTATACAGATCCATCGCATCCTGCTGCCCGGCATGGGTGGCGGCAATTGATCGATGCAGTGGAAAATTTTACCGAGTTCGTTAAGGAGATTACGATGCGAGCCACTCTGAAAATTATCGCCGGTGCCTGCGCCGCCGGCGCATTGTGCGGCTGCGCATCGAACCAGTCGCCAACCGCGCTGAAGATAGTGCCGACCATGCAGGTGAAACATTCCTACGAAACAGCCGATGCTCATTACAGGCTCGGGCGCTATTTTCATGGCGCGCAACGATGGGAGGAAGCGCGGAAATCATATCAGCAGGTGCTGGTCCTTGAACCGGGCCACGTCAAAGCGCGCAATGCACTGGCTGTCCTGTACGCGGAACACGGCGACTATGAGAAAGCGATTCCGCTCCTGCGCGAGCAGATCCAAGCCACTCCGGACGCCGGCCACCTGTTCAGCAACTTAGGCCATACCTATTACCTGAATGGCGAATTTGAGTTGGCGCGAATTTCACTGGAAAAGGCCATCGCGCTCGATCCGAAAAATTCACGCGCCTGGCATAACCTCGGGAATGTGCTGGAAAAGCTCGGCGGCACCGAACGGGCCCGCACCGCGTTCGCGCAAGCCAAGGTGGCCGCACTCGGAATGCCGCCGCTGCCAGCGGAACAGCTTGCCGCTGCGCAGGCGGGCGATCATTCGCGGCGGCATGCGGCGGCTGGAAGCGGTCAGGCAGTAATTGCATCAACCGTCGTCAAGCCTGTTTCTGCGAACAATCCTCCGCACAACGCTGCGCCGGAGGAGAAATTCAGGAGCGAGATCAAACTGATCGGGCCCGGTGTATACGAGGTTCGCCGCGTCGGCTCGACGGCAACGGTCGCGGCTACCCTGTCGGTCACTTCCACTGCTAGTCAGCATCCGGGAACCAGGGCGATGCCGCAGCCGGAAGCACGTTCCGTCGGCGCCGCGGCGTCCCCAAAAGGCGCAATCCGGCCACCGTCTCCAGCACTGGTGCCGCGCCGGCCGGGTCAAGTCGATGCAAAGTCGAGCCTGGTTCCGGTCCTGATGGAAGTCAGCAATGGAAACGGCATCCGTGGCATGGCCAGATCAATCGAACAGATCGTCGGCAGCAGGGATCTGCAAGTCGTGAAGCTGACCAATCAGCAGCGCTTCGATGTGAAGGCGACACGGATCGAATACAAGGATGGATATGAGCAGGCGGCTCGGACGCTGGCAGACAGGCTGGGACAGGACGTTCCGATCGTCCGCAGCACGACCGCTTTTGGATCGCACTTGCGGCTCATACTCGGACGGGACATGCCCGACGCCAGCGCCGTCCGTGCCCATTACCGCAAGCATCTCGACATGGCCGGGCGAGGTGCGCTGAACGAGGGATAGGCACTACTGTAGTGGCAAAGCGACGTTCGGCTAAAGAAAGCACTAATAGCTTTCAGTGGCGCGAGTGATCTCAACATCAATGGAGGAAGCATGAACGTAGCGTTTGCAGAAATACTGCGGTCCAGACCGATGAACCTGTTTGTCCAGATGTTTCTTGCCGTAATCTGGGGATCGTTCGCCTATGTGCATTTCAAGACCTTCATGAAGACGCATGAGCCGGCGCTTCTTGTGATTTGCATTGCCGAGGCTTTTGCAGTGGCGTTCTTCATTTCCCGAAGCAGCCCGAAGAGCATTTCAATGGTCCCCTTCGATTGGGTGGTGGCGGTCGCCGGAACGGTTGCTCCGCTTTTTCTTCGTCCTGCCTCGTGGGGAGTCCTTCCTGTCGCATCCAACCTCATCATCATCGGCGCGTTGATCCAGTTGATGGGGTTGATATCACTGAATCGCAGTTTTGCAATTGTTGCCGCAAAACGTGAAATCAAGACAAAAGGCATGTATCGCTATGTGCGGCATCCGCTTTATGCAAGTTATGTCTTGACATTCGGGGCTTACCTCCTGACCCATTCCACGCTCTGGAACCTGCTTGTCTACACCGTAGTGGTGGCATGCATCGCGATCCGCATATCTCGTGAAGAAAATCACTTGGCTCAGGATCCTTTATATCGGGAATACATGGAACAGGTGCGCTACCGGGTTGTTCCGTTTGTGTATTGAGTCCCGACTTGATGCTCCCGGCTTTATACGAACAGTGCCTGCGTATCGATGATTGTGAAGGAGTATCAAAAAAATGATGGCTGTTCTCATGTCGAAAGTGAAAACTTACGCCGGCGATAGCCTACTGCCGGTTTTCCTCTACGCATGCACGATCTTCCTGAGCGCCTTCTTGCTGTTTCAGTTACAGCCCATCATCGGAAAAATGATCCTCCCCTGGTTTGGCGGGTCTGCGGCCGTTTGGAGCACCTGCCTACTGTTCTTCCAGGTGCTGCTTCTGTTTGGCTATCTTTATGCCCATTGGATCACTCGGACGTTCGCTCCCAAGACGCAAGCATGGATCCATATCTTGCTTCTTGCTGCAAGTCTCCTGACGCTTCCGATTACGCCTGACATAGCTTGGAAGCCGGCCGGCGAAAAAGATCCGACTCTCCTGATCATCGGCCTGATGGCGGCGACGGTCGGCTTGCCCTATTTCCTGCTTTCCGCGACCGGCCCGCTGGTACAAGCTTGGTTCGCCCGAGAACGGGCGGGAACGGTGCCGTATCGCCTTTTTGCACTGTCCAATTTCGGCTCAATGCTCGGGCTGTTGAGTTTTCCAGTCCTATTCGAGCCGTGGTTCGGCGTGCCTCTGCTTTCGGCCGGATGGTCCACCGGCTATATCGGATTTGCTTTGATCTGCGGCATGCTGGCATGGCGTGGCAGACGTGCAGGCATGGCTGCCGGCGTCGGAGAGAAAGCAGACGTGGATAAGCGACCGGATGTGACCACGCTAGCGCTCTGGATCATCCTGGCGGCATGCCCGACAATTCTGCTGATGTCGGTGACCAGCCACCTGGCCCAGAATGTGGCACCCACGCCCTTCCTCTGGGTATTGCCCCTCGGCCTGTATCTCCTGAGCTTCATCATGTGCTTTGAAGGCAGGGCATGGTATCGGCGTGCATGGTACTTGCCGGTGTTCCTGCTCGGACTTGGCGCCATTAATCTCGACCAGGCGATGCACTGGACCAGCACGGAAATCATCGGCGCAATTGTGCTTTACTGCGGCGTCCTATTCATCTCCTGCATGGTATGCCATGGCGAACTGGCGAAACGGAAGCCGCATGCCAGGTACCTGACGTATTTTTATCTAATGATTGCAATTGGCGGCGCCGTGGGCGGCACGTTCGTTGCTTTGGTCGCGCCACGCCTATTCAATGGGAATTACGAGCTCCCGCTGGGCAGCCTGGCAACCATTACCGTTTTTTTCACAGTGATCTACAGCGAGCCAGCCGATCCGCGCAGCTGGTTCAACAGAAAGGCCTGGCTGAGGCTCGCGGCCTTCGCCGTCGTTATCGTATCGCTCACCGTAGCATTCGGCATGGCCAGATTCGTTGGCAAGCAGAAGGTGATGGCACGCAACTTCTATGGAACACTAAGGATCGTCGATAGCGGCAAGGATGCCGGCTTGCAGAGAAAGATGGTCCACGGCTCAATCACTCATGGCTCGCAATACCTAAATCCCGAGCGGCGCAAATGGCCGACGACTTACTATGGCGAGAACGGCGGAGCCGGGATGGCAATCGTGGCAACCAGAAATGGTGGCCCTCAGCGCGTAGGTATCGTTGGGTTAGGCGCAGGTACCCTCGCGGCTTATGGTCGGGCGGCGGACACTTACCGTTTCTACGAGATCAATCCTTTGGTGATCGAACTCGCCAGGTCGGAATTCACTTTCCTATCGGATTCCGCTGCAGCGATCGACATGGTGCTGGGCGACGCGCGCCTGTCGATGGAAAGGGAACCGGTACAGAACTTCGATGTACTTGCAGTTGACGCCTTCTCGGGTGATTCGGTCCCGGTGCATTTGCTCACACGCGAAGCATTCGATATTTACTTTCGGAATATCAGGCCCGGAGGAGTGTTGGCGGTGCATATCTCGAACAACAATCTGGATCTCGCTCCAGTGGTGAAGGCGGCCGCCGATTCGTTCGGCAAGCAGGCGAGGATCGTGGATACGTCTTTCGACGCCGTTAAGGGGCTGAATAATTCAACGTGGGTTTTGATCGGAGACCGGGCCGATATCTTCAACGCCAGCGAATTCAAGGGAAATGCCAGGGAGATCAACCTGAAGCGATCGACGCGTCCCTGGACCGATGACTACAGCAGTATGTACACAATTTTGAAGTAAGCGCTCTTCATAAAAAATCAGTCACGTTAAAGGAAAAGGGGGAAGATCCATGTTGAATTTCAGACTCGTAAAAACCTGCGCTCTATTCGGCGTTCTTGGCATTAGCGCATGCGGCGGCGGCGGAGAAGATCGATCCAGTATATTGCAGTCGGCGTGCAATGCGGGAAATGCGAGCGCCTGCGAGCGCGGCCCAACAGCGCCGACCGCCACACCGGTGGCTACGACACCGACCGTGTCTTCGACGCCGCCGACTTCAGCCCCATCGCCGCTACCTAATGATACGCAGGACACGCCGCCGATTTCGATCCAGTTCGGTACTGGCAATACGGTGACCCCTTATTCTTCGACACTGTATAAGAAGGACTATTCGATTCTCATCTCGGATGCTGCCGGTAATCCGGTGTCGGGCGCAACCGTCACGGTGAATATCTCACCGGTGAACTACCGCAAGGGGAGCTACAGGTGGCAATCGAATCTGGAGCGGTTAGGAACAGGAAGCCCCACCGAAGGTTCTTGGGTGTTCAGTACTCCGGTATTCACGTGTCCAAATGAAGACGCAAACCGCAACGGGGTGCGCGAAGCGGCTGAAGACGTCAACGGTAATGGCGTGCTGGACCCGGGGGTGCCTATCATCGTCAATGTAAGTGGGACGACAGACGCCGCTGGCATTGCCAATATCTCGCTAATATATCCGAAGGACAGGGCGAACTGGACCGATGTCGGATTAACCGTACGAGGCGCCGTCTCGGGAACCGAGTCCATGTCCAGGAACGTCTTTACCTTACCCGCGCTTGCCGACGATTTCACGAAGCTTATGATCTCCCCGCCAGGGCAGCCAAGCCCGTATGGAACCCGCGAGTGCACCAGCGCCTTTTAGCATTGCTGTTACCAGTAACTCTGTAATCCATCAGAGCGATTCTCCGTCGGGTTCCTTCCCCCTACGCCGGGCGCCCCTGCAAGGGGGAAGGAACTTTAAGGCCTTGCCAACTTGTGGGTAATTGTCAGGGCTCTGCTGGAGGATATTTACTAGCCTATGCAGTGATGGCAAGGTCTTCTGTTCGACGATGCAAGCGAAGCTGGATGCGGCAATGTCGTCTATACGTTACACACAGGAAGAACGGGCGGCGCATGCCTCGTATCTTATCAACAGTTCAATTCTGTATTTTCTGTATTTATTCGCAGAATTGAGCGGAGCACGGCCATTGTCCTGTTTAATCGAACGAGGCTTGTAGATGATTCCCGGTAGTCGGCCTCGCCGACGGTGCGGAAGCTTGCGAATCAATTTGATGCTTTACCGCGTACACATAGAGTTCCAGTCGACTGCTTACTCCAAGCTTCCGGTAGATCGAAGTCAGGTGGTTGCGCAAGGTATGTTCGGAGATGAACAAGCGTTCGGCGATGGCCTTGTTGGGTGCGCCGCTATGCTCCACGAGCATCCGGACGATGTTGTTTTCGCGGGAAGTCAGCAGCGCTATGCGCTCATCGTCGGCACTGCGGGATTTGTTTTCGGAGGGATTCATCAGTTCTCCTAATACTCTCCCGAGCATCTCTTGTTCAACCCAGATTTGACCCTGATGAACCTTCTCGATCGCCCTGAGAACCTGTTCGGCGGGGGCGTCTTTCGAGAGTACGCCGCGAGCGCCTCTTAACACTGCCTTATCGAGTTGGGACCGGTCTCGTGTACCGGTCAAGACAAGAATTCTTCCTTCAAAGCGTGTCTGCAGTTCCTGAATGATATCGACCGCGTCTTCTCCTCCCAGGTCCAGGTCCAGCAGAATGATATCCGGCGAGAATCTACTGGCGCCGTCGAGCGCTTCGCGGCAGGTTTTTGCGGTTCCCACGACGGTCATGTTACTCGGAGCGCCTTCAATCAATTTCTGAAGCCCCCACACCATGGTTCCATGGTCGTCTACAAGCATGACGCGGATGGGAAGTTCATGTAAACGCAATTTCATTCTCCTTAGACAGGGATCTCAATCTCTACGACGGTATATCCATTGACGTTGCTTTGCACCCGCACCTGGCCGCCAAGGGCCGCAGCCCGGGCAGACATCGACTTAGGCGTGAACACGGTCGGATGCTGTTCGTCGGATTCATTTCCGATGCTGATTCTTAACCAGCCGTCCGCACAGTAAAGCATCACTGATCCGTGTTGCGCAGTGGTATGCCGGCAAATATTGTTCAGGCCCTCGTTGACAAGCTGTAGCGCTTCTGCCGCAAGCCGGTCGTTGATATTGATGTTTCCCTCGCTACTGACATCAATCTCAATTCCATACAGGCCTTTGATATAGGCGGTCTGTTTATGCAAACTCGCGAGAAACGCGCTGCCGGACTCGGCGGAGGTGACCTGAACTAACTTCCCATATCGACGAAGCTCGCTGACAACATGGGTGGTCGTCTCAAGCAGTTTTTCGATGTCATGCATAAGCGGATTGCCGTTGCTTGCCTTGTTGCGCAACGCGCTGATCGAAAGCCTCAAACCGATATATGGCTGAATGGCGGTATCGTGAAGATCCATGGCGATCTTGCGCCGTTCCTGCGACGCGGCTTCAGTGGCCATGCGGTCGACCAGCCCGATGTTTTCAATGACGGGAAAGGCCTGTGCGACGATATGGCCGAGGAACAGAGCGTCGGGCCTGCCGCATCGCCGGTCGTGCGCGGTCACGTAGAGTCGGCCACTATTTCGCATGAGAACCACCGGTGCGCTGATGTAGCAGGATGCTTCCAGTATTTCGGCCACGTTGCGGGCGGTATACGCTTCGATAGGAATCCATTTCTGCGATTCTCCGTCGAGATAGTGTGCTTTGGCGGAAAAGAATCTCAGCGGCCAACTTGAGGAAATATAGGTCGTGATACAAGCTTCCGGTAACGCCAATAAGGGAGCTGCTGCTGTGACGCTGATTTTGTCGGACGCAACGGCCCCACTTGTACCGGCTCTCCCATAGATGCGTATCGAGCAAGCACCGGTATCCACGTCGCGCAGGACAAGGATGCATTCTCTTGCGCCGTAGAAGTCTTTTATCTTTCCAAGTACCGAATTGATTGTCTGGTCAATCCCGAAGCGCGGGTTGGAAAGGCGACTGACTTCGCGCAGCAGTTGCAGACGGCGCGTCAAGGCGGCTTTGGAATCACCCCAATAGGCGCTCATATAGCCGATGGCAAGGAGGAAGGCGGATCGCATCAGTACGCGCGGGAGATCGCTCACCGATTCGGAAAACAAGCCACACGTTATCAGGATGCCGGCAGAGACAAGCGTTGCGCTTGCGCCTTCTTCAAATCCCCAGCGAAACGAAGTGGTTAATATGGCGAAGAAGAAGCATAGGAAAAACGGGCTTAGCGACCCGCCGGTCACGATAATGATGAGTGCAAACCACCAGATGTCCAGCCAATGAACGGTTTTTTCCTGGGACTGCAGCACTTTCCTCTCTGTACCGACAACGATGGCGATGGCATACAGAACATAGCCGAAGAAAACGATCGTGGAGAGGCGGTGGATGAGACCGTCATCCGAAAGATCGATAATTCCGGTAAGCAGCATCGAGACAGCCAGCACCAGCCGCATTCGCGCGATCATATGCGCTTCTTCTGCATCAAGAGTGGTTGCGGCGATGATCTTCGGTCGAGTATTCATGTGGAAGTGAGACGGTCGCTTGTGCTCTTATACCGGATGAAACCTGTAGCTCGTTCCCTTGTTGTCCGGTATCGAATTCACCCGAAAGCAGTTACCACTGCCACGATCGGTTAATCAGCGATGCCGCGCATTACGCCTTCGAGTCTTTAATAATGTATCAATTGGTAACTGTCAGTCTTAGACTATCGATACATCACGGCAGGGTGAATAGTGCAAATGGGCTATTCATTTGCCCTGAGTCAATTCAGCTGTTGATTTGCTACAAGTAGAAGTGAAATGTTTCACCGACGGACCATAAGCCAAGGTCTGCCGTTGCAATCTGCGTTCTTAATGGAAACGGAAGTTGCCGAAGGAAATTGCCGGGGGAGATGAATTTCAACGCCCTACATTTTTGCAATGATCTTTGCCAATTCGATCTTGCTGTGTATGTCGAGCTTTTGGTAGACCTGCGCCAGCTGATTCCTCACCGTATGCGGAGAGACTCCCAGCTGACTTGCGATTTGGCCGTAGGAGATTCCGTTGGCAAAAAGGTAGGCGACTTTCTTTTCTTTCGGTGCCAATGTGTTGAAAACGGACGTGCGCCTGGCTTCGCAAACGAGATAGCCCGATTTTTCAAAGACACGCAGTTCAATTCGTGTTCCCCGGAACCGCCCAACGGTACGCAACTCGTTCAGTACGCAGGCAGGCACTGAATAGCCGTCGAAATCGCCCCATTCTTCCTTCAGCATGCTGGTCAGGAGCGCGTCGGCAGCCTCGAGTGTGCCGTTTTGATTGAGCATTCCCATGGCGCGCTTGCGACGAGCCGGATCATTGCTATTCATCGTCTGGCCGAGATTAAAGGAGACCGCGCGCGCGATGTGAATCCAGAACTCCTGGAGAAGAATGCCCTCGGAAGAGTTGAAGTCTTCCCCGCTTCGTCGGTAGAGAATAATCCACTGCGGTTCTGGCCCCTCGCTACGTAAATCTCCGAACGCCAATAAACTCTGTGCTCCGAAATCCTGGCCTGTATGCTGGGCCACCTTACCCAGAATTTGCTCTATTAGTTTTTGATTGCTGCATACCAGAGGCCCGAGCGCCGTTTCCCCAGACATGCGGCCTGAAATCTTTGATAGACCGGGAAAAAAAACCTCTGGAAGTAGGGCAGTCGGTATGCTGGAAGACGCGTGTTGCGTTACGGACTCGCAGTCGATACGAACGACGATGGAACCAATTTTGAAGATTGCACCATCGTAGCTGACGAGCTTGCGAATGAGGCGAAGAATTTCGGTGCGAAATGGATGAGGTGCGACCTGGTCACTCAGACCGTAAAGTGTATCGACGGATTGCGAGAACGTTTCCAGCATGGCGAGTTGCCTTCAATCGGTATGATCGCGATGAGATGCAGGGTATTTAGGGTGTGTTGACAAATAAATCGCCCTCGTCTCAGCGTGAGATCGGCGCGTTGCGTTGTTGCCTGCCGCTTGCAGTGCTCGCACTGCGGCGCGTCAGGCGCCTAGCAGCGCATCCCATCTCACACTGATCCAAGAGCAATTTATATGTCAACACATCCTAGTCCGAACCTTTCGATAATAATCTGCCAATGGTAAAAGTAGAGCGTTGGCAACTGAAAAATGCTTGACCTATGACAACAAGTGCTCTGAAACAAGAGGCCGGCGATGGACGATGCCATCGTGCTGGGGGCGGCCGCACACAAGCATTGCAATTTAGATAATTGCATGGCAAAGATGTGATTCAAGTGAAGCGGTCTGCTTTGTCAAAGCCGCGCTCAAATATCCGCATTGAAGGCGCTTGAGTTGCGTCTCCGATGTCTTGCGTTTTTCCGTCACCGCACGGGGCCCATGTGGTATCTGCGCTTTCACTGTGGCCCACTCGATGCTGTTTCCGGTGGGAGCGTGCATCTGACGCTCCAAATTTGATGTCTTCTGAACGAATTCGACACTTGAACGGCAGTGCACGGTTGTTCGTCTTCCACGTCCACACCTGACGGTATTGCGCGTGCACCGGGCGTATCAGAAAAAAGCCTCAATCTCCGTCCAAGTAAAAACAGTATCGGCCACATTTTTTAACGCGCCGAGGCCAATGCGTCCAAGTGAACCACTAGTCTTTTCGGACGATGTTCCGTCGTTCATTCTAGACAAACATGTGATCAACGGCAGATAGATCAATCATTGCCGGGCAATGCAATTGCAGATCATATGGAGAGCGGATGATGCGACAGGGAACGTCGGACAATGTTGAGACGGCTGAAGGTTTGATTGAACGGGCACGTGCACTCGCGCCTATCCTTGCCCAGCGGGCTCCGCAGGCCGAGCGGGATGCGAAGATTCCCGACGAAACCATCGCCGATTTTCAGAAGGCTGGCTTTTTCCGTGTGCTGCAGCCGAAACGGTATGGAGGATACGAGATGGATCCCGATGTCTTCTACGGGATTCAGATGGCTCTTGCGGAAGGCTGCATGTCGAGCGCTTGGGTGTACGGCGTGGTGGCGGTGCATAACTGGCAAATTGCGTTGTTCGACGAGCGGGCGCAGGAAGAGGTCTGGGGCAGGGACAGCACGGTATTGACCTCATCCACCTATATGCCGGTCGGCAAGGTGACGGAAGTGGATGGAGGATTTCGCCTCTCCGGCCACTGGGGATTTTCCAGTGGCAGCGAACATTGCGACTGGGTGCTGCTCGGCGCGCTGGTGCGTCCGAAAGATAGCGATGGCGCGCCTGAATACCGTACTTTCCTGTTGCCGCGCGCCGACTACAGAATTGTCCGCAACTGGGATGTGATGGGGCTGCGCGGGACCGGCAGTCACGACATCGTGGTGGAGGATGCATTCGTTCCTGAGTACCGCACGCACAAGGCCATAGACGGCTTCGCCTGCGACAGCCCGGGCAATCGCGTCAATACCGCGCCGCTATACCGGCTCCCGTTCGCCCAGATTTTCGTGCGGGCGGTATCGACCGGTTCCATCGGTGCATTGCAAGGCGCGATCAATCTGTTCCTGCAAAGCGCGCCCGCGCGTGTCAGCAGCAACACCGGCCAAAAAACCACTGAAGACACAGGCGCACAACTCGCGTGCGCCGATGCGCAGGCGGCGGTCGATGAAATGAAAGCGGTATTGCAGCGCAATTTCAGCGTCATGATGAAGGCGGCGGATGAAGGACAGCCATTGCCGGTCAAGACACGGGTGCAGTATCGATATCACTCCGCCGCCGTGGCCGAGCGTTCGGCCGCGCATGTCAGCCGCCTGCTGCGCTATTGCGGCGGCCGCGGCATTTACCTGAGCAATCCGCTGACACGCGTCTTTCTCGACGTGCATGCGGCGCGCTCGCATGTCGCCAACAACGTCGATCCGTTCGCGCGCAACTATGGCGGCATGCTGCTGGGACGCGACAACGCCGACTTCTTCGTCTGAACGCTATATCCGCGCATTACGCGGCATCAATGCCGTCGCAACCGCATCATCAACTTTCCGGAGGAACTCGGCATGAGCGCCCATGAGACCCAAAACGACTTGCGTAACGCCATGCTGCAGGCGATGCGACGCCTCGCGAAATCGGTGAGCGTGATCACCTGTATTCACAACGGACAGCGCTACGCGATGTCGGCCAGCGCGGTGGATTCGCTGTCGGCGGATCCGCCATCGCTGCTGATCTGCATTAACCGCTCGTCATCGATCCATCCGCCGTTGTTTCAAGGCGCGGATTTCTGCGTCAATATCCTGGCGTCGAATCAGCAGGACATCGCGCTTGCCTGCGCCGGCCGCCTGAAAGGGGAAGAACGTTTTACCGCAGGAAGCTGGAACGCGAATGCGAACGGCGTGCCTTATCTGGCTGATGCGCAAGCCAGCGTGATCTGCCGCCAGGATGGCCGCTTTGAATATGGCACGCATAGCGTGTTCATCGGCCGCATCGAGGAAATTTTTGTCGGCAATACCGTGTCGCCGCTGGTGTATGTGGACGGCGTCTACACAACCTCGGCACCGTTGCCGCCCGAACTGGCTTGCGCGTGAACACCTGCAAACGCTTGCGATGAGTAACCTTCACCAGAACAGCGCCGTCACGACTATCGATATGCCGCTCGTGGTTGACGACACGGATGGCGTGGCCTGGGATGCGCATTGCGACGTCCTGGTCCTCGGATTCGGTGCTGCGGGTGCTTGCGCGGCGCTGGAAGCCGATAACGGCGGCGCACAGGTCATGCTGTGCGATCGCTTCGAAGGCGGCGGCGCTAGTGCCAAAAGCGGCGGCGTCGTGTATGCCGGCGGCGGCACTGCGCAGCAGCGCCTTGCCGGTATCGCAGATACGCCGCAAGCCATGCATGACTACTTGCGTCAGGAAACTGGAGAGGTGGTGAGCGAATCGACGCTGCAGTCGTTCTGCCGGAACAGCGCGTCAATGATCGAATGGCTGTCGCACCTGGGTGTCCAGTTCGATGCCACGATACCGCCCGTCAAAACCTCCTATCCGGCCGATGGCTACTATCTGTATTACTCCGGCAACGAAGCGGTGCGGGATTACGCCCGCATTGCGCCGCCCGCGCCGCGCGGTCATCGTGCAAAGGGAAAAGGCATGTCCGGCGCCGTGCTGTTTGCGGTGTTGCGCCGAGCAGTGTCGCAGGCCGGTGTCGGTGTTCGCCTGCAATGCGCGGCACGCCGGCTGGTAATGGATAGCGAAGGCAATGTGCTGGGCGCGGAAGTGCGGCAAATGCAGGGCATGGCAGCCATGCTGCACCGCCGCCTTGCCCATCTGGCAGAGGGCATGCATAACGTCGCGCCGGCACTGGCCGACGCGCTACGCCGCGGCTTGACTCTGCTTGAAACGCGATATGCGCGAAGCGTTTGGGTAAGAGCCCGGCAACGGGTGGTGCTGGCGACTGGCGGCTTCGTCTTTAACCGTGCGATGCTCGCTCACTATGCGCCGCGTTATCTGCGGGCATGGCGTCTGGGAACCACCGGTTGCGACGGCAGCGGAATCCGGCTTGGCCAGTCCGCTGGCGGCGTATGCATGCAGATGGATAACGTCTCGGCCTGGCGCTTCATCAATCCGCCACTGCCCTGGACCAGTGGCATGGTGGTGGATGCGCAGGGCCGTCGCATCTGCAACGAAGAAGTGTACGGTGCGCGCCTCGGCCATGTGATGTGCGAGCAGGCAGACGGACGCGCATGGCTGATCCTCGACAGCCGTTTGCGGCGTGAAGCATTGCGGCAATGCCTGAAGGGCGGACTATGGCTGTTTCAGAGCGGTCCTGCATTGATGCTGATGCTTGCCGGCGCTGTCAAGGCGCCCGATGCCGCTGCGCTGGCGGCCAAACTCGGTATGCCGCCCCAACAATTGAGCGCAACGCTGGCTGTCTACAACGCAGCGGCAAGAGGTGAATGCGCGGATGCGTTTGGCAAGTCCGCACCGATGCTGGTTGAGTTGCAAGACGGGCCTTTGTACGCGATCAATATCTCGATGGATAGCAAAATTTTTCCATGTCCGGTCATCACGCTGGGCGGTTTGCGCGTCGATGAAAGCAGCGGCATGGTGCTGCGCGCTGATGGCTCACCGATTCGCGGTTTGCATGCGGCAGGTCGCACCGCACTTGGCATCGCTTCCAATCATTACGTCAGCGGTCTGTCGCTGGCCGACTGTATCTGGTCCGGACGGCGCGCCGGCCGTACCGGCACCGTAGCTTAATCATTAATTAATTATCAGGAGGGGAAGATGGGTAGAGTCAACGGAAAAGTGGTACTGGTTACCGGCGCCGCCAGTGGCGTGGGCAAGGAAAACGCATTGCTGCTGGCGCGGGAAGGCGCGCAGGTGATGCTGACCGATGTCAATGAAGAAGGCGTGCAAGCGGTCGCCAAGGAAATCGGCGCAAGCGCCGTGGCGATGCGGCACGATATTGCAAGCGAATCCGACTGGAAGAAAGTCGTATCGACGACGCTGGAAAAATTCGGCAAGCTCGACGTGCTGGTCAACAATGCCGCCATTCTCGCCATGGCAAGCATCGAGGACACGTCACTGGAATTGTGGCAAAAGATCCAGAAGATCAATGCGGACGGTTATTTCCTTGGCTGTAAATTCGCGGTCGACGCCATGAAGCAGAATGGCGGTTCCATCATCAACATGTCGTCGCTGGCCGCCATCGCCGGCATGGCACATTTCTGCGCCTACAGCGCGTCGAAAGGCTCGGTCACCGCGCTGACACGCAGCGTGGCCGCGCATTGCAAACAGCGCGGCTACAAGATCCGCTGCAATTCGATCCACCCGGACGGTATTCTGACCCCGATGGTGATGAACCTGATGGCGAACGTCGATCCGGCAGCCGCTGTCGAAGTGCAAGGCGATCCGATGGCACGCATGTGCATGCCGCAGGACATTTCCAACCTGGTGCTCTTCCTCGCATCCGACGAATCGCGTTTCATTAACGGCGCAGAACTGCGCATTGACAATGGACAGTCTTCGATCGATGTCTGAGCTAGCCGAAGCAGCCGCGCCGGCCGTATTGAATGACGGCTATCACACGCTGAAGATCGCGGAAGTGATCGAAGAAACCAGCGATGCAAAGTCGCTGGTGTTCGACATTCCCGCATCGCTGACGCAGCGGTTCCAGTACCGGCCCGGCCAGTTCTTGACCTTGCGCATCCCGCATCAGCGGGGTGCGCTGGCGCGTTGCTATTCCCTGTCGAGCGCGCCCGGTATCGACACCAGGTTGCGCGTGACCGTCAAGCGGGTCGCCGACGGCCGTGCGTCCAACTGGATCTGCGATCAGCTGCGCGCGGGCAGTACGGTCGAAGCGTTGCCGCCGGCAGGCGTCTTCGTCCCACGCAACCTGGACGATGATTTTTTGCTATTCGCGGGCGGCAGCGGCATCACGCCGGTGCTGTCGATCGCCAAGTCTGCATTAAGGAATGGCGACGGACGCGTGACGCTGATCTATGCGAATCGCGATGAAAAATCCGTGATTTTTCGCGAGGTGTTGCGCGAACTGGGCGCTGCTTACCCGCAGCGGCTGACCGTGCTGCACTGGCTGGATTCGGTGCAAGGGATACCGAGCAGTACACAATTGCAGGCACTGGCCGCGCCATGGCGTGCCGCGCAATGCTTCATCTGCGGACCGGCCAGTTTCATGGACGGCGCACGCGCAGCCTTGATGGCGCTCGACGTGCCGCGCGAGCGGATGCATATCGAGCGCTTTGTCTCGCTCGACCACGATCCAGGCACGCAGCCTGTGGCATCGCCCGCAGCGCAAGAAGGGACAGCTGCCGAGCTGGAGGTGATGCTGGACGGGACCGCGCATGCATTGCAATGCAAAGCGGGCGAAACGCTGCTCGACAGCATGCTGCGCTCAGGCCTCGCAGCACCGAACTCCTGTCGCAGCGGTTCCTGCGGCGCCTGCATGTGCAAGGTCGAGAAAGGCGAAGTGTCGCTGCGCGCGAACGCGGTACTCGACAGTGACGACCTGGCGGAAGGCTGGACGCTCGCCTGCCAGGGAACGGCAGCAAGCACCGAGATTCGCATACGATTTCCGGATTAATACGATGTCACTTTCTTCCTTATCATTCCAGGATACGACACCCTGTCTGTTGTCCACGGCCGTCGCGCGCTGGCCCGATGCCTGTGCGATTGATGACGGCCCGACGCGCCTGACCTACGCCGGGCTGGACGAACTGCGCTGGCGTGCGACGCGCGCCTTGATCGCGCTTGGCATCCGGCCCGGCGACCGGGTTGGCATCTGGGCGCCCAATATATGGGAATGGATCGTCGCCGCGCTCGCCATCCATAGCGCCGGCGCGGTACTGGTACCGATCAACACGCGCATGCGCGGCTACGAAGCAGCCGACATCCTGGATGACAGCGGCGCACGGCTATTGTTTTGCATCGGGGATTTTCTCGGCAGTTATTATCCGGATCTGCTGGCGGCCCATAAGCCGGCCACGCTGGAACGGGTGATCGTGCTGCGCGCGCGCGAAGCCGGCGACGACGGCTGGGAGCGTTTTCTGGAACAGGGCGACCGGATTTTGCAACAGGAGGCGCAGACGCGCGCCGAAGCGGTACAGCCGGACGACCTGTCGGACCTGATGTTTACCTCCGGCACCACCGGCCGGCCGAAAGGCGTAATGACCGCGCATGGACAAAACCTGCGCGCGATCGCCAGCTGGGGCAATGCGGTCGGCTTGACGGCAGGGGAGCGCTACCTGATTGTCGGGCCATTTTTCCATGCATTCGGTTACAAGGCCGGCTGGCTGGCGGCGCTGATGCATGGCGTCACCATCGTGCCGCAGCAGGTGTTCGACGCGGAAGCGGTGCTTGCGCGTATCGCCGGTGAGCGCATCAATATCCTGCCGGGGCCGCCGACGCTGTATCACAGCATCCTCGCGCATCCGACGCTGGCCGAATTCGACCTGTCCAGCCTGCGCGCGGCAGTCACCGGTGCCGCCAGCATTCCGCCGGTACTGATCGAACGCATGCGGCGCGAGCTCGGATTCAAGACGGTGCTGACCGGTTATGGACTGACCGAGTCGTGCGGTTTTGCCACGTTGTGCGAGGCGAGCGACGATGCGGACACGATCGCCACTACTTGCGGGCGGGCGATGCCCGGCATCGAGGTGCGCTGCATAGATGGGGAAGGGCGCACGGCAGCACCCAATGTTCCGGGAGAAGTCGCGATCCGCGGCTATAACATCATGCGCGGCTATTTCAATGACGAAGCCGGCACCCGCGAGGCGGTCGACGCGGAAGGCTGGTTGCGGACAGGCGATGTCGGCACACTCGATGAACGCGGCTATCTGCGCATTACCGACCGGCTCAAGGACATGTATATCAGCGGCGGTTTCAATTGCTATCCGGCGGAGATCGAACGCTTGCTGTCCGCCCATCCCGCGATTGCACAGGTTGCGGTGGTGGGTATGCCGGATGAGCGGATGGGAGAAGTGGGCAAGGCCTATGTGGTGTTGCGCGGCGATGCTGCGCTGACCAGTGCCGAACTGGTGGCATGGGCGCGGCAGCGGATGGCGAATTACAAGGCGCCGTGTGCGGTGGAGTTTTTGCGGGAACTGCCGATGAATGCGGCGGGGAAGGTATTGAAGCATCAGTTGCGGCGGGCTGTGTAACCGGAATCTTTCCAACTTGACCTCCTGTCTCCCGCAAGCGGGAGAGGGGCTGGGGGTGAGGGCGCCAGCAAGAGCGCTTTCATACGAATGCCTTGATTTTCACGTCTTCTATTCCCTTCATAGGCAAACGTCGACTCACTTGGCAACCGCCCTCATCCCCGCCCCTTCTCCCGCTTGCGGGAGAAGGGAGTTGGTATATCTCTTCGGATCAAAAATGAGCGCAGCCTAAACGCCACACAATCCCTCCGGCTAGTCTTATCAGACGATGTCAGCCCCCCCTCCTTCCCACAGAATCAATCTCAGAGATCAACAAATTCCAGGAGAGCGGCATGATCGACATTCGCGGTTTGGGCTATATCGTCGTCGAAACGACCGATGCGTCCCAATGGCGTCATTACGGCGAGCAGGTGCTCGGCATGATGGCGGAAGACGGGCCGGAGGGCGCGCTGTATCTGAAGATGGACGAGCGTGCATACCGTTTTGCGGTATTGCCGGGCAAGCGGGACCGCTATTTCGCGTCCGGCTGGGAAGTGGCCGATGCGAGCGCGTTCGCGCAAGCCGTGCAATTGCTACAAAAGCATGAAGTGCAGCTTGGCAGCGCCGGCGATTGCGCGTTGCGCCGTGTACAGGAGATGTGCTGGGTCACCGATCCGTCCGGTAATCGCCATGAAATTTTCTGGGGCGCCAAGTCCGATTTCCGTCGTTTTGTATCGCCCATCGGCGTGCCCGAGTTTATTACCAGCGACATGGGGCTGGGCCATGTGGTGCTGCCGGCACCGGACTTTGATAGGACCTACGGTTTCCTTGCCGACGTACTCGGCTTCCGTCTGTCCGATATTTTCCGTGTGCGCTTCACGCCTGATCCAAATGAGCCGGAAAAGCGTATCCATTTCATGCATTGCAATAACAGCCGGCACCATAGCCTCGCGATCTTCGAGATGCCGGTTGAAAGCGGCTGCGTGCATGCGATGGTCGAAGTGCCGTCGATGGATGAAGTCGGCCGCGCGCTGGACCGTGTGCGCACGCATGGCGTGAAGATGTCGGCGACGCTTGGGCGCCACTGCAACGACCACATGACTTCGTTCTACATGAAGACGCCGGGCGGCTTTGACCTTGAGTACGGTCACGGCGGTTTGCAGGTCGACTGGGACAAGCACAGCGTGTACGAAGCGACCGCAGTCAGTCTGTGGGGACATGATTTCAGCATCGGTTATCAATAAGGCAGGCTTGACATGGCATTGAACAAACAACTCGGCGCGCAGGATCTTGTCGCGCAACTGCGCGATGGCATGACCATCGGCATCGGTGGCTGGGGGCCGCGCCGCAAGCCGATGGCACTGGTGCGCGAAATCCTGCGCTCGGATCTGAAGGATCTCACCATTGTCACGTACGGCGGTCCGGAAGTCGGCATGCTGTGCGCCGCGGGCAAGGTAAGGAAACTGGTCTTCGGCTTCGTGTCGCTGGATGCGATTCCGCTCGAACCTTACTTCCGGCGCGCACGCGAAGCAGGCGGCATGGACATCTGCGAACTGGATGAAGGCATGCTGCAATGGGGTTTGCGCGCAGCGGCAATGCGCCTGCCCTTCCTTCCCACGCGCGTCGGCCTGGCCAGCGATGTGCATGCCAGGTATCCGGATTTCAAGACGATCAGCTCCCCGTATGCGGATGGCGAAACCTTGCTGGCGATGCCGGCCTTGCATCTCGACGTTGCGCTGTTGCATGTCGATCAATGCGATCGCCTCGGCAACAGCCGCATCCTCGGCCCCGATCCGTACTTCGACGACTTGTTCGCGCGTGCGGCCAAACGCTGCTATGTCAGCTGCGAACAATTGCATGAACGGCTCGACCTTGGCGAGCACGGCAGCACCGATGCCGCGCGTGCCAATTCTTTCGAGCGCTATCTGGTCACCGGCGTCGTGCATGCGCCGGGCGGCGCGCATCCGACCTCGTGCGCACCGCACTATGGCTGGGACATGAAACATCTGAAGCAGTACTGTGCCAGCGCCGAGCAGGAAAACGGCTGGCAGGCGTATGCAAATGACTATCTCGCCGGTGGCGAGTCCGACTACCAGGCACGCGTTGGCGGCGCCGCGCATATCGGCAGCTTGCCGGTGACGGCAATTTAAGGAGTTGCGACATGGCTAATGATCAACACGACATCACCCTGGCGGAATTATTGATTGTCGCCTGCGCCGAAGGCTGGCGCGGCGACGGCGAATTGCTCGCATCCGGCATCGGCACCATTCCGCGCCTGGCGGCAGGGCTGGCAAAGCTCACGCATAGCCCGGAACTGTTGCTTACCGATGGCGAAGCCTATCTGATCGAAGAACCGATCCCGCTCGGGCCGCGTCCCGAAGGTTTCACATTGCAAGCGGCCGGCTGGATGCCATTCGCACGCATCTTCGAATGCGTGTGGGGCGGCTACCGTCACGCGCTCACGATGCCCAGCCAGATCGACCGCTACGGGCAGACCAACATTTCCTGTCTCGGCGCGGACTATGACCGTCCGAAGACACAGTTGCTGGGCGCGCGCGGCTATCCCGGCAATAGCATCAACCACATCAATTCCTACCTGGTGACTTCGCATGGCCCGCGCGTATTCGTGAAGGGTGAAGTCGACATGGTGGCCGGCGTCGGCTACAACCCGGCGCGCCGCACGCCCGGCATGCGTGGCGATTTCATCGATCTGCGCCGCATCGTCACCGACTTGTGCGTTCTCGACTTCGAGGGGCCGCAGCATGCCATGCGGGTGCGTTCCTTGCATCCGGGCGTGCACTTCGACGACGTGCAGGCGGCAACCGGTTTCGAGTTGCTGCGCGCACCCGAGATGGGCGTCACGCCCTTGCCGGACGCGACCCAGCTGGACATCATCCGCCGTCTCGATCCGCACAACCTGCGTGCAAGCGCGCTACGCAACAATCCACCGGCACTGCGTGCCGCACCCCGCGCGGAGGTGCCGGCATGAGTACCATGGCAGTCGACAGCGCGGCAGCCGCCGAAGAGGTGGTGCAGTACATGGTGGAAGACGGCATCGCCACCGTGACGATGCACCGGCCCGAATACCACAATGCGCAGAATTCGCAGATGACCTACGCGCTGGATGCGGCATTCCGCCGCGCCGCTGCCGACGATGAGGTCAAGGTGATCGTGCTGCGCGGTGCCGGAAAGCATTTTTCTGCAGGCCATGACATCGGCACGCCTGGACGTGACATCAACCAGTCTTTCGAGCGTACTTCACTGTGGTACGACCATGTGAACAAGCCGGGCGGCGAATTCTTGTATGCCCGCGAACAGGAAGTCTATCTCGGCATGTGCCGGCGCTGGCGCGAGCTGCCGAAACCGACGATTGCAATGGTGCACGGCGCCTGTGTGGCCGGTGGATTGATGCTGGCCTGGGTATGCGATCTGATCGTCGCATCCGAAGATGCGTTCTTTTCCGACCCGGTGGTTCGCATGGGGATTCCGGGTGTTGAATACTTCGCGCATCCGTATGAGCTCCATCCGCGCATCGCAAAAGAATTCCTGTTTCTCGGCGATCGCATGAATGCGCAACGCGCCTACCAGATGGGGATGGTGAACCGTGTCGTGCCGCGCGACTTTCTCGAAGAGGAAACCTATTGCGTCGCACGTCGCATCGCGCAAATGCCGCGCCTCGGCTTGACACTGACTAAGCAGGCCATCAACCATGTCGAAGATTTGCAAGGCAAGCGCAGTGCGATGGATGCCGCGTTCGCCTGGCACCACTTCGCGCATGCTCACAATGAATTGACCAGCGGCGACAAACTAGGCGGCTACGACGCGCGTTCCATGGCGGCGTCGCAGCGCGAACAGCATGGCGCAACACCGAAAAAGGATGATGCGGCATGAGCGCGCCTTCTTTTTTGCAAACCTCGCTGTGTACGCTGCTCGGCTGTCATTACCCGATCGTACAGACCGCGATGGGCTGGGTGGCCGATGCGCGGCTGGTCGCGGCGACCGGCAATGCCGGCGGTTTCGGTTTCCTGGCCGGCGCGACCATCGAACCGGAGCGCCTGGAGGCGGAAATCCGCAAGGTGAAGGAACTCAGCGATGCGCCGTTCGGCCTCAATTTCCATATGTTCCAGCCCAATGCGCAGGACGCGGTCGAACTGGCCATCAAATACCGGCTGCGTGCGGTCAGCTACGGACGCGGGCCTGACAAGGCGACGATCCGGCGACTGAAAGACGCGGGCGTGATCTGCATGCCTACCGTGGGTGCGGTCAAGCATGCGGTCAAGGCCGTGGAAATGGGTGCCGACGTAGTCACCGTGCAAGGTGGAGAAGGCGGCGGTCATACCGGCGCGGTGCCGACCACGATCCTGTTGCCGCAGGTGCTGGATGCGGTCAAGGTGCCGGTCGTGGCTGCCGGCGGATTCTTCGACGGGCGCGGACTGGCCGCAGCGCTGGCCTACGGCGCTGCCGGTATTGCGATGGGAACGCGTTTCCTGATGAGCACGGAATCGCCGGTGCCGCCTGCCACGCTGCAACACTATTTGGCCGCGAATGACGCCGCGACCATACGCGTATCGCATGCGATCGATGGCTTGCCGCAGCGCATGCTCGACAACGTTTATCTGGCACAGCTGGAGCAGGCCTGCGGCCTGCGACGTCTGCTGCTTGCCTTGCGCACCGCGCAGCAATGGCGTCGCCATACCGGTATGAGCATGGCGCAAATGTTCGGCGTTGCAGTAAAGGCATTGCGCACCGGTGACACAGGCGTCGCGCAGACGCTGATGGCCGCGAATGCGCCGGTATTGATTCAACGCGCAATGGTCGACGGCGTGCCCGATGAGGGCGTGCTGCCGAGCGGCCAGGCCGCCGCTGCCATCAATCGCATCGAATCGGTCAATGAATTGATCGAACGCATCGCGGCAGTGGCTGAGCAGCGCCTCGCCGTGCTGGCTGCCGGCAGCGCCGGCGTGCCTTCCGCTACCAACCAAACACAGAAAGAAAATGCATGAGTAAGCCATTCCATACAAAGGTCGCGGACGGCATTGCCGAACTGGTGATCGACCATGCGCCGGTCAACGCGCTCGATTGCGCCGGCTGGCATGCGCTGGCGGCGGAACTCGACGCGCTGGGCTGCGACGAGCGCGTGCGTGTGATCGTGTTGCGCGGCGAAGGGCGCGGCTTTTGCGCCGGGGTCGACATCAAAGAGCTGGCGGCGCACCCGGAGCGCATCGTTGATGTCAACGCCGGCAACTATGCATCGTTTCGCGCGGTGCACCGCAATCCGAAACCGGTGATCGCGGCGGTGCACGGTTTCGTGCTCGGCGGCGGTATCGGCCTGTCCGGCGCCGCTGACATCGTGATCGCTTCCGAGTGCGCGCGCTTCGGCGTGCCGGAAATCGACCGTGGCGCAATGGGCGGCGGTGCGCACCTGCAACGCCTGTTTCCCGTGCAAAAGGTGCGCTGGATGTATTTCACCGGCCTGATGATCGATGCCGCCGAAGCCTACCGCCTGGGCGGCATCGAGCGCGTGGTGCCGCGCGCGCAATTGCGCGAGGTCGCGATGGAAACCGCGCGCGCCATCGCCACCAAGAGTCCCGAGATGCTGCGTCTGGCGAAGGAATCGCTGAACGGTGTCGAAGACGGCAACCTGGAAGACAAATACCGCTGGGAACAGGGCTTTACCTTGCAGGCGTACATGAGCCTGGATTCCGGCGAAGCGCGCAGCGCGTTTGTCGAAAAGCGCGCCGCGAATTTTAGTGCCGCAGCAACGAACGGAGCGTAACTCCATGAACCTTGCATACACCGAACGGCAGCGCGCATTCCGCGCCGAGATCCGAGGCTGGCTGTCCGAACATATCCCGAAGACGCCGCTGCAAAGCTTCGATACCGCTGAAGGTTTTGCCCAGCACCGCGAATGGGAACGCACATTGCATTCCGGACGCTGGAGCATGGTGACCTGGCCGCAAGCCTTGGGCGGACGCGGCTGTGACCTGATCGAGTGGCTGATCTTTGAAGAGGAATACTGGCGCGCGGGCGCGCCGCTGCGTGTGAACCAGAACGGCATCTTCCTGCTCGGCCCGACGCTGATGGACTATGGCACACAGGAACAGAAAGCCCGCTTTTTGCCGCGCATGGCGTCCGGCGAAGACGTGTGGGCCCAGGGCTGGTCGGAGCCGGGCGCCGGTTCCGACATGGCGGCGATCCGCTGTACCGCGGTCCAGGATGGCGACAGCTACGTGGTGAACGGCCAAAAGATCTGGTCGACCCGCGCAGTGTGGGCAGACTGGCTGTTCGGATTGTTTCGCACCGCACCGGAATCCAAACGCCATCACGGGCTGTCGTTCCTGTTGCTGCCTTTGCGTTCGCCGGGCATCACAGTGCGGCCGATCAAGCAACTCAACGGCCAGACCGGATTTGCGGAAATCTTTTTCGACAACGTGCGCGTACCGCTGGAAAACCGCCTCGGCGCAGAGGGCGCCGGCTGGCAGGTCGCAATGGCGACCGCCGGTTTCGAGCGTGGACTAATGCTGCGTTCGCCGGCGCGTTTTCAGGAAACCGCGCGTGCATTGGCCGCGCTGTACCAGCAGCGCAAGGCGCGCGACGGCGGCGTCGACCCGGTGCTGGGAGAAGCGGTTGCCCGCGCCTGGATGGACGCGGAGGCCTATGCGCTATCGACCTATGCCACCGCATGCCGCTTGCAGAAGGGCGGCCACATCGGCGCCGAATCGAGCACCAACAAGGTGTTCTGGTCGGAACTCGACGTTCGCATGCATGAAACCGCGCTGCGTCTTGCCGGGCCGTTCGCCGAGTTGACCGGCGGTGCGCCGCTGGCAGTGGATCACGGTCATTGGCTGGAAGGCTTTATGTTCGCGCAATCGGGACCGATCTACGCCGGCACCAATGAAATCCAGCGCAACATCATCGCCGAACGCATGCTCGGCATGCCGCGTTCGTAAGGAAGAGAGAAATGGATTTTACTTTCAGCGAAGACCAAACCATGCTGGTCGACAGCGTGCGCAAGTTCCTGATGAACGAAGTGTCGCCGGAACTGATCCGCGAATTGTGGACACGCCCCTCGGGACGCTCGCGCGAATTATGGAGCCTGTTGGCCGCGCAGGGCCTGACCGGATTGTCGGTACCGGAAGCCAACGGCGGTATGGGACTCAATGACACCGACTGGGTGCTGATCGCGCAGGAGTGCGGATATCACGCCTTGCCGGAGCCGCTGCTCGATACCGCCTGGGCGGCGGCGGGGTTGATTGCCGCATTGCCAGACAGCGACTTCCGCTCGCAATGGCTGTCCAAGATCGCCGACGGCAGCGCGCGTATCGCGCTGGCGCAGCCGCAAAGCGGCCTGGTGCCGGATGCGCATTGGGCCAGCCTGATACTGCTGCCGCAAGACGGCGCGCTGTACGCGGTGTCGCCGCAACTGGCTCGCCTCACGTTGCAGCCGAGCGTCGACGCGTCGCGCCGCTTGTTCTCGATCGACTGGAAAACGGATGACGCCGAACGCATCGCGACCGATGCCAAGGCTATCTGCGATGAAGCCTTCAATCGCAGCGCAGTGGCTGCGGCTGCGCAACTGCTTGGCCTCGCACAGCGCATGCTCGACCTGTCGATTGATTACACCGCGCAGCGCAAGCAGTTCGGCAAACCGGTCGGATCTTATCAAGCAGTCAAGCACCACCTGGCCGATGTCGCGATCCGGCTCGAATTCGCACGTCCCGTCGTACATCGCGCAGCTTATGCGCTTGCACACAGAAAACCACTGGCGGCGGTGCAGGTATCGCACGCCAAAATCGCCGCTGCCGAAGCGGCGCTGCTGGCCGCGCGCCATGGCATTCAGGTGCATGGCGCGATGGGCTACACCTGGGAAATGGACTTGCAGATTTTCATGAAGACAGCCTGGGCGCTGGATGCCGCCTGCGGAGACCGCAGTTTTCACCTGGCGCGCGTGCGCGATTTCGCGCTCGCGGGCAATGCGGCGCTCGGCCCCGCCCACACTTTCGAGGAATGATTCATGCAAAAAACCGAAGCCTATATCGTCGATGCACTGCGCACGCCAACCGGTCGCCGCCGTGGCAAGCTGTCCGAAGCGCATCCGGCCGACCTTGGCGCCTTTGTATTGACGCACCTGGTCGAGCGCAATGTAATTCCAGCCTCCGAGTATGACGACGTCGTGTTCGGTTGTGTCGATACCATCGGCCCGCTGGCCGGCAACATCGCGCGTTCAGCTTGGCTGGCCGCCGATCTGCCGCTGACCGTGCCCGGCGTCACCATCGACCGTCAATGCGGTTCATCACAGCAGGCGCTACATTTCGCCGCGCAGGCGGTGATGAGCGGCACGCAGGATGTGGTCATCGCCGGCGGCGTGCAAACCATGACGCAGATTCCGATTTCTTCGGCAATGATCGCTGGTCAGGCACTCGGTTTCACCGATCCGTTTTCCGGCAGCAGCGGCTGGCGCCACCGTTTTGGCGATCAGCCGGTATCGCAGTTCTACGCGGCGCGCAAGATCGCCGAGCGCTGGGGCTTTTCCCGTCTGGACATGGAAGAGTACGCACTCGAAAGTCACCGCCGCGCATTGGCCGCGACAGCCGAAGGCCGCTTCGCGCGGGAGATCGTGCCGTGCATGGGCTTGCAGCAGGATGAAACGCCACGGGTGTCCTCGCTGGAAAAAATGGCCGATCTGGAACCGCTGGAGCCGGACAGTCCGCTGACCGCGGCAGTGTCGAGCCAGACCGCCGATGCCGCCGCCGCCTTGCTGGTGGTGTCCGAAACCGCGCTCAAGCGCTACAACCTGACGCCGCGCGCACGCATCCATCACCTGAGCGTCATGGGCGACGATCCGATCTGGATGCTGACCGCACCGATCCCGGCGACGCAGCGCGCCCTCAAGCAGTGCGGACTCAGCTGGAACGACATCGACCGGGTCGAAATCAACGAAGCGTTCGCCTCGGTCGCGCAGGCATGGTTGAAGGAAACCGGCTATCCGCACGAGCGCACCAATGTGAATGGCGGCGCAATTGCGCTCGGTCATCCGCTGGGCGCGACCGGCGCGCGTTTGATGACCACGTTGCTGCATGAACTGGAGCGCAGCGGCGGACGTTACGGCCTGCAAACCATGTGCGAAGGCGGCGGCCTTGCCAATGTCACCATCATTGAAAGAATGTGAGAAACAAAATGGGAATTTGCGATAAGCGTACCGTCATCATTACCGGCGCGGGCGGGGGACTCGGACGTGCTTATGCACTGGCGTTCGCGGCAGAAGGCGCGAACGTGGTGGTCAACGATGTCCGCCGCGACGCCGCCGATGCGGTATGCGCCGAGATCAAGGCGAACGGCGGACAGGCTCTGGCCAACGACGGCGACATCACCAATCTCGACAGCGCCGAACGGATCGTCGCCGCAGCGCATGATACCTTCGGCACCGTTGACGTATTGGTCAACAATGCCGGCGTATGCCGCGACCGGATGTTTGTCAGCCTGACGGAGTCCGAATGGGACGACGTGATGCGGGTGCATCTGAAAGGCCATTTCTGCCTTGCCAACGTACTGGCGCGGCGCTGGCGCGATGCGTCCAAGGCCGGCAAGGAGGTGGATGCGCGCATCATCAACACCAGTTCCGGCGCCGGTTTGCAGGGCTCGGTCGGGCAATCGAATTATTCGGCGGCAAAAGCGGGCATCGCGGCGCTGACACTGGTGCAGGCAGTCGAACTGGCGCGCTACGGCATTACCGTCAATGGCCTGGCGCCGGTGGCGCGCACCGGCATGACCGAAAGCGTGTTCGCCGACATGATGAAAAAGCCGGATGGCGATGCATTCGATCGTTTCGATCCCGCCAATATCGCGCCGCTGGTGGTCTGGCTTGGCAGTGCGCAGTCGCGTCATGTGACCGGTCGCCTGTTCGAGGCTGCCGGCGGCATGATCGCGCTGGCCGATGGCTGGCGCAGCGGCGTGCAGCGCGACAAGGGCGAGCGCTGGAATCCGGCTGAAGTCGGCGATGCGGTAACGGCATTGATTGCCGAAGCGCGTCCGGCGCAAAAAGTGTACGGCACCTGACGGCGGCGGACGATGGATTTCACACTCAATGCCGATCAGCAAATGATCCGGACGGCGGCCGAAGAGTTCCTGTCCGAGCAAAGCGATTCCGCCGCCGTCAGGCGCGTGCTGGCCGAGAACGACGGCCACGATGCATCGCTGTGGCGCGCCATGCGTGAAGAAATGGGCTGGTGCGGCGTCGCCATCCCCGAAGCCTTGGGCGGCATGGGATTGGGGCAGGTGGAACGCGCGCTGCTGATGGAGCAAATGGGACGGCGGCTGGCATGTGTGCCGTATCTGGCGAGCGCCTGCCTGGCGGTCGATGCCTTGCTGCATGTGGCGGTTCCGCAAGCGCAGCAGCGCTATCTCCCACAATTGGCCGATGGCACGCTCTGCGCCGCGCTGGCGTTGTCGGTGCCGCTTGGCTGGCAGCCGAGCGCATGCAAGATCAGCGCGCTGCGCGACGGCGATACATACGTCTTGAACGGCTCGGCGCAGCAGGTGCTGGGCGCTGCCGAAGCGGACTTGTTGCTCGTGCCGGCCCGGCTGGTCGACCAGCCGGAAACCTTCGGCCTGTTTGCTGTGGATGCCGCAGCGGCGGGTCTGCAAGTAGCCGCGCTGCCGACATTGGACGCCACCCGCCGCATCGCCTGCGTGGAATTGCGGCAGGTGCGCGTGGCGGCAGACCAGCGCATCGATGCAGCGGGCTGGTCGGAAGAATTGCATGAAGGATTGCGCCGCACCGGCGATCTGGCAGCGCTGGCACTGGCAGCCGAACAGATCGGCAGCGCGCAGCAATGCCTGGATCTCACATTGGCCTACGTGACCGAACGGACCCAGTTCGGGCGGCCGGTTGCCTCGTTTCAGGCGGTCAAGCACCGTTGCGCTCAAATGATGGTTGCACTCGAAGCGGCGCGATCCACCGTATATGGCGCAGCGCATGCAGCGGCAGAAAAATTGAACACCGATGGTCTTGCGCTCGATGTCGCGTGCGCGAAGGCGGCTGCCAATCAGGCGTTGTTTTTCTGCGCGCAGGAAGCGATCCAGCTGCATGGCGGCGTTGGCTTTACCTGGGAATACGATCCGCAACTGTACTTCAAGCGCGCGCAGGCGGCGCGCACCTGGTTCGGCGACGATGACGAATGCCATGCACGCATCGCCGCACACTTGTGCGATGCCGCCGACGAACCGCGTGAGCTCTCCGAGAAACGCGACGATACGGACGGCGACACCGCTTTCCGCAACGATATCGCGCGATGGATGGCAGAGCGCCTGCAAGGCGAATTCGCGCCGCTGCGCCATCGCGGCGGTCCAGGCGATGAAGATGCTTTTCCGCAGCAGCGCAAAGCGTGGGAGCGTGTGCTGGCGGATGGTGGCTGGACTTGCGTCGGCTGGCCGAAAGAACACGGCGGACGCGCACTGTCGATCGCGCAACAGGTGATCTTCCATGAAGAATATGCACGCGCCGGCGGACCGGGGCGCATGGGGCATATAGGCGAAGGACTGATCGGACCGACATTGATCGCCTATGGCACGGAAGATCAGAAACGCCGCTTTTTACCCAGCATTCGCGACGGCAGCACTTTCTGGTGCCAGGGCTACTCGGAGCCGAACGCGGGCTCGGACCTTGCCAATGTGCAGACGCGGGCAGAACAGGATGCTGCCAGCGGCGACTGGATCGTGAATGGCCAGAAGGTGTGGACCTCGCTTGCGCACGAATCCGACTGGATTTTCGTGCTGGCGCGCTGCGATGCCGGCTCGCGCGGGAACCGGGGTCTGATCTTCCTGCTGATGCCGCTTGCCCAGCCCGGCGTCGAGATCCGGCCGATCCGGCAAATCAGTGGATCGGCCGAGTTCAACGAAGTGTTCTTCGACGGCGCGCGCGCCAAGGCGGTGGACGTGGTGGGCCAGCCAGGCGACGGCTGGAAAATCGCGATGGCGCTGCTCGGGTTCGAGCGCGGCTTGTCCACACTCGGCCAGCAAATGCATTTCCGCCATGAACTCGACATGGTGATCGCAGCGGCACGCGTCAATGGCGCGCTGCGCAATCCGGCGATCAAGCGACGCCTGGCGCAGGCATGGGCTGGCTTGCGCACCATGCGCTACAACGCGCTGCGCATGCTGTCCGGCGACAGCGATGGACAGCTCCGTGGCGAAAGCCTGATCTACAAGTATTACTGGTCGAACTGGCACCGCATGCTGGGCGAACTGGCGATGGATGTGCTGGGTGCCGACGGTAATCTGCTCGGCGCCGATGACGCGCGTCGCGCAAGGTTGCAGGGGCTGTTTCTGTTTTCGCGCGCCGACACGATCTATGCGGGCACCAACGAAATCCAACTGAATATCATTGCCGAGCGCGGGCTCGGCATGCCGAAAGAAGCGAGAGGCCAAGCATGAACGAAACGAATGTCATTACCGCGCCGGCGTATGTCCCGGGTCACAGTCTGCTGGCAGGAAAATCGGTGCTCATTACCGCCGCTGCCGGTGCCGGCATCGGCTTTGCAGCCGCGCGCCGCTGCGCAGAGGAGGGCTGCCGCGCGCTGATGATTTCCGATATCCATGCAGGGCGGCTGGAAGCGGCAGTCGAAAAGCTGCGTGCCGACACCGGATTGAATGACATCTATGGGCAGTTGTGCAATGTCACCGACGAAGCGCAAGTGCAGACCTTGATCGACACCGCCGAAAACAAGCTGGGCGGCGTCGATGTGCTGATCAACAATGCCGGCCTCGGTGGATCGCGCCGCGTCGTCGAGATGAGCGACGACGAATGGAACAGCGTGCTCAACATCACGCTCACCGGGACGTTCCGCATGACGCGCGCCATGCTGCAGCGCATGCAGCCGCGCCGTCGCGGCGTAATCGTCAACAATGCGTCGGTACTCGGCTGGCGCGCGCAAAAGGAGCAGGCGCATTACGCAGCGGCAAAAGCCGGCGTGATGGCATTGACCCGCTGCAGCGCGCTGGAAGCGGCGGAATACGGCATCCGCATCAATGCGGTGTCGCCGAGCATCGCGCTGCACGACTTCCTGCGCAAGAGCGCGCCGCAGGAATTGCTGGCGCAACTCGCGTCGCGCGAAGCGTTCGGCCGTGCCGCCGAAGTATGGGAAGTGGCGAACGTGATGATGTTCCTCGCCAGCGACTATGCCTCGTACATGACCGGTGAAGTGCTGTCGGTCAGCAGTCAGCACGCGTGAACGGAGGCGCACTCATGTCCATCCTGTTTCGTTCTCCGGCTGATTTTCTGGAAAGGGCCGGCCAGCCGTTGGGTGTTACCGACTGGCTGCCGATTGAACAAGCGCGCATCAATCAATTCGCCGATGCGACCGGCGACCACCAATGGATCCACGTCGATCCGGAGCGGGCCAAGACCGGGCCTTTCGGCGGTTGCATCGCCCATGGTTACCTGACGCTGTCGCTGGTCAATCTGTTTCTGCCGCAACTGGTGCAGGTCGAAAACCTGTCCATGGGCGTCAATTACGGCTGCGACAGAATCCGTTTTCCGGCGCCGGTGCCGGTCGGCGCCCGTATTCGCGGCGTCGGCGAATTGCTCCGCGTCGAAGCGTTGCCCGGTAATGGCGTGCAATCGACGGTGCGTGTGACGGTCGAGATCGAAGGCCGCGACAAACCCGGTTGTGTGGCCGACACCATCAGCCGCTATTTCTTTATCTGAGTTGTTATTTGCGAAGAGAGTTCAAGCATGCATCAAGCCGTCATTGTTTCAACCGCACGTACCCCGATCGGCAAGGCTTTTCGCGGCGCGTTCAACGATACCGAAGCGCCGGTGCTCGGCGGTCACGCGATTCGCGCCGCATTAGCCAAGGTGCCGGCAATCGCGCCGCATGAAGTCGAAGATGTGTTGATGGGCGCCGCCGCGCAACAGGGCACGCAAGGCTACAACATCGGCCGTCTGAGCGCGCTTGCCGCCGGATTGCCGGAAAGCGTGCCGGGCATGGCGCTGGACCGCATGTGTTCGTCCGGCCTGATGGCAATCGCCAGCGCCGCCAAGTCAATCATGTGCGGCGAAGCGACAATCGCCGTCGCCGGCGGCGTCGAATCGATTTCGCTGACGCAGACCAAGCACAAGAACAGCCATCGCAGCCAGTCGCAGGCCGTGCTGGCGCTGCACCCGGCTGCGTACATCCCGATGATCGAAACGGCGGAGATCGTCGCCCAGCGCTACGGCATCTCGCGCGCGGCACAGGATGAATATGCATTGCAGAGCCAGCAACGCACCGCGCGCGCGCAACGCGATGGCTTGTTCGATGCGGAAATTGTGCCGCTGGCGGTGGACCAGCTCTTGTTCGACAAGGAAGGCAATCCGACGGGCCTGCAGCGCGTGGAAGCTATCCGCGATGAATGTAACCGTCCTGAGACCAGCGCCGAAAGCCTGGCCGCGCTGAAGCCGGTATGGAAAAACGGCCAGTGGGTGCAGGAAGGAAGCAGCATCACGGCCGGCAATGCATCGCAATTGTCGGACGGCGCTTCCGCCTGTGTGCTGATGAGTGATACGGAAGCCAGATACCGTGGATTGACACCGCTTGGCGTGTATCGCGGACTCGCGGTTGCCGGTTGCGGCGCGGATGAAATGGGGATCGGCCCGGTATTCGCCATTCCCAAGCTGTTGCGCCGGCATGGCTTGACAGTGGCCGACATCGGCCTGTGGGAGTTGAACGAAGCGTTCGCATGCCAGGTGATGTATTGCCGCGACCAGCTCGGCATTCCGAATGACCGCTTGAATGTGAACGGCGGCGCGATTGCGATCGGCCATCCGTTTGGCATGTCGGGCGCACGCATGGTGGGTCACGTCCTGCTGGAAGCGCAACGGCGTGGCGTGCGCTATGCGGTGGTGACAATGTGCATCGGCGGCGGGATGGGAGCGGCGGCGTTGTTCGAGGTGATGTAGTTCGAACCGTCAGTCGACGATCAAAAGAACAAAGCGGTGCAATAGCCGCCAAGGAGTGAGACATGATGAAACCAATCAGGCTTGCCAGTCTGGCGATGGTGATTGCGGTGGCCGCTGCTGCCGTGTATGCATTCGCGCCACGCCAGCTGCCGCCATTCGCCGCGACCGCCGTGCGTGTCGACCGCGTGCATATCAACGGCATTGCGCAGGTCGGTCCGCGTCTGCTGGCGGTAGGCGAAGCCGGACACATTCTGTACAGCGACAACCAGGGCGCTCAATGGCGTGAAGCCGTCCGGCCGGCGCAGACACGCTCGACGCTCAATCAGGTGCTGTTTTCCGACACGCGCAACGGTATAGCGGTCGGCCATGACGGCACGATCCTCAAGACCGACAACGGCGGCGTCAGCTGGCGCCAGGTGCGTTTCGACGACCAGCATTCGGAGCCGTTGCTGGGGGCCGCCGCTGTCGCCGGCAACCAGCCCGGCACGACGCTGTATGCAGTCGGCAGCTTTGGCCGGTTCCTGGTATCGCGCGACAGCGGCGAAACATGGGCAGACGTGGCTCCATTGCCGAAAATCGATGAAGCACACCTGAACGCATTAGTCGCAGGTCCCGGCAAGCGCCTGATGCTGGTCGGAGAAAACGGGCTGGTGCTGCGTTCGCCCGACGGCGGCGCGCACTGGGATTCCTCGACGCTGCCTTACAAGGGATCGATCTTCGGCGCGCTCGCGCTGTCGGCGGACACCTGGCTGGTGTATGGCATGCGCGGCAATGTGCTGCGCAGCTCCGACTTTGGCGCGTCGTGGGAACCGATACAGACCGGCATGCAAACCTCGTTCTTCGGTGGCACCCGCTTGCAGGATGGCCGGATAGTACTGGTCGGGCAGGGCGGCGCGATTCTGGTGTCGGATGACCTTGGTAAAAGTTTCCGGATCCATCGCGTCGGCGGCATGGCCAGTCTGACCAGTATCGTCGAGATATCGGCGGGCAAGGTGCTGGTCGGGGGTGAAGCCGGCATCGCGGTTGAGACGCTTTAGCGTTATTGACCGAATTGAATCCCTTGCAGCACCAATCCGAATGAGTATCCAATCATGAATCTGTTCTCCAACCAACGCCTGACCACGCTGATCGATGCATGCGCCAACGCCATCATGCGGCATCGTCGTCTGCTGCTGTGGTTATTCATTGCGCTGACCTTGCTGCTGGCGGCCTCCGCGACGCGAATCCGGCTCGATCCGGGATTCGCCAAGACAGTCCCGCTGCAGCATGCGTACATGCAAACCTTTACCGAATACGCGCGCGTGTTTTCCGGCGCCAACCGGATACTCGTCAATTTACGCTGGAAAGGCGAGGGGGATATTTATAACCGGGAGTTCCTCGATGCGTTGCGCACGGTGACCGACGACGTGTTCTTCCTGCCCGGCGTCGAACGCGGACGGGTGTTTTCACTGTTCACGCCGAACGTGCGCTATACCGAAGTGACCGAAGCCGGCTTTTACGGCGACGTGGTCGTGCCCGCGCGCTTTTCCGCCCAACCGGATGAGCTCGATACCGTGCGGCGCAATGTGGCGCGCTCCGGCCAGATCGGGCAGCTGGTGGCAAACGATCTGAAAGGGGCGATGGTGCGCGCCGAGCTGCGCGAGATCGATCCTTCCACCGGACAAAAGCTGGATTACGTGCAGGTCGCAGAAAAGCTGGAACAGATCCGCGCGAAGATCGGCAATGACCGGATCGAGGTGCATGTCACCGGCTTTGCCAAGCTGGTCGGCGACGTGGTGGAGGGTATCACCGGCGCGATCGTGTTTTTCGGCATTGCGTTTCTGATCACGGCCGTCATGCTGTATCTGTACACGCGCTCGCGCCAGATGACGCTGCTGGCGCTGGCGGTGGCATTGCTGCCGGTGGTGTGGCTGCTCGGGATACTGCCGCTGATCGGCTATGGCATCGACCCGATGTCGATCCTGGTGCCGTTCCTGATCTTTTCCATCGGCGTTTCGCATGCGGTCCAGATGACCAATGCCTGGCGCCAAGCGGCGGATACCGGCGCCACACCGAAGGAAGCGGCGAGCGATGCGTTTCGCAAGCTGTTCGTGCCCGGGACGGTGGCATTGCTGACCAATGCCCTTGGTTTCATGGTCATCATGGTGATCCAGATCGACATCGTGCGCGAACTGGGGATCACCGCTTGCCTCGGCGTGCTGCTGATGATTTTTACCAACAAGGTCTTTTTACCGGTCATGCTTTCTTATCTGAAAGCGGAAACGGCGGCGCGGCCACAGCAATCAACGACTGCGACCGGCAAGAGCAACCGGTTGTGGTGGGCATTGTCGTCGGCTGCGACACCGCGTTACACCTGGATCGTGCTTGCGCTCAGCGCCGCACTGCTGGCCGTGGGCGCTTACGAAGCGCGTCGCCTGAAGATCGGCGATGTGGGCGACGGCGTTCCGGAGCTGCGCGACAGCGCGCGCTATAACCGTGACAACGCGGCGATCACCAGCCAGTACAACATTGGCATCGATATACTGACCGTCGTGGTGGAAACCAGTGTTGAAGGCGATGCCTGCCTGCAGTATCCGGTAATGAGTGCCATTGAAAAATTCGAAATCTTCATGCGCGGCGTTTCCGGTGTGCGTTCGGTGGTGAGTGTGCCGTCGCTGTCGAAAGTGACGATCGCGGCCTTCAATGAAGGCAATCCGCGCTGGCAGGCATTGCCGCGCACGAGCGCGGGGCTGGCGCAAGGTGCCGGCAGCTTCAATCCGGACTACGGCATGAACACCGAAAGCTGCAAGGCAATCCAGGTGCTCATTTATACCGACAACCATGAGGGCGCCACGATTGCGCATATCGTCGACGAGATCAAGCGTTACGTCGCCAAGGAAAAAACCGCAAACGTGAAATTCCGCCTGGCCGGCGGCAACGTCGGCGTGATGGTTGCGACCAACGAAGCGGTGGAGCACGCGGAAGCGACCATGCTGCTGGCGATCTTCGGCGCGATCACATTGCTGTGCTTCATCACCTTCCGTTCCTGGCAGGCGGTGCTGTGCATCATTGTGCCGCTGGCGCTGGTATCGATCCTGTGCAATGCCTTGATGGCGCTGCTCGGCATCGGCCTGAAAGTGTCGACGCTGCCGGTGATTGCGCTCGGTGTCGGGGTCGGCGTCGATTATGGCATCTATCTGTATGAACGCATTCAGCATGAAATGGAGAATGGCCAGGATTTTCGCCATGCGTTTTATGAAGCGCTGCGCCAGCGCGGCACCGCCGCCTTGTTTACCGCGCTGACGATGTCGATCGGTGTCGGCACCTGGGCGTTCTCCGCACTGAAGTTCCAGGCCGATATGGGTGTCCTGCTGGCCTTCATGTTCCTGGTGAATGTGCTCGGCTCGATCTTCCTGTTGCCGGCACTTGGGGTAGGGCTGCTGCGCTCTCCGGCAAAGCTTGTCAAAACACCGGTCTTCGTGGCCGATACGGTAAAGGGATGAAGGCGATGGGTGTGTCTGCGAATCAAAACGAATACGACGTGGTGGTGGTCGGTTCCGGTGGCGGCGCGATGCTGGCCGCATGCCGCGCCGCCGACCAGGGACTGTCGGTGCTGGTGGTGGAAAAATGCGATGTGTATGGCGGCACCACCGCCATTTCAGGCGGCGGCATCTGGATCCCATGCAACCATCTGGCGCAGGAAGCCGGCGCGCAGGACAGTCACGACGAGGCATTCACCTATATCCAGGCATGCGTCGGCGAGACGATGTCGAAAACCCGGGTGCAGGCTTATCTCGATCACGGCGCGCGGCTGGTGCGCTACCTGCATGAAAAGACGCAGGTTCGCTTTACCACGCTGCCGGAATACGCGGATTATTTTCAGCATCATCCGGGTGCGAAACCGGGCCATCGTTCGCTTGACCCATTACCGTTCGATGCGCGCCGGCTCGGCGCCGAATTCGACCAGCAACGCCCGCCGTTGCCGGCGACACTGGTGGGCGGGCGCATCGGCATGACGCAGACCGAAGCGCGAAAAATGCTCGGCAAGCACCCGGGCTGGTTCGCGCTGGCGCTACGCCTGATGCTCGGCTACTGGACCGACCTCGGCTGGCGCCGGCGCTCGAAGCGCGACCGCCGCTTGACGCTCGGCGCTTCGCTGGTGGCCGCGCTGCGCCTGTCGCTGGCCGATCGCAAGGTGCCTCTTTGGCTGAACACGCCCCTGCGCGAACTGGTGGTCGAAGGCGGAAGAGTGTCCGGGGTGGTGGTCGAACGCGCCGGCGCGCCGATGCGCATCACCGCGCGGCGTGGCGTGATCCTTGCGGCCGGCGGCTTCGAGTGGAATCAGGCAATGCGCGATCAGTATCTGCCGCAGCCATCGCGTGCCGAATGGAGCGTGACGCCGCCGCATGCCAACACCGGCGATGCGATTCGTGCCGGAGCGGAAGCCGGCGGTGCGTTGAACCTGATGCAATACGTCTGGGGCGTGCCGGCACTGCAGGTGCCGGACCAGGCCTATGCGCATCCGGTCTTTGTCGAACGGGCGCTGCCGGGATGCGTGGTGGTGGATGCGTCCGGGCACCGCTTCCTCAATGAAAATCTGGCGTATACCGAGTTTGTGCAAACCATGTACCGCCGGCAGGAACAGGGCCACGGTAGCGTACCGGCGTGGGTGATCTTCGATGCGCGTTTCCGCCGCAATTACCCGTTTGGGCCGCTGTTGCCCGGTGCATTCGTGCCGGACAAACGCCTGCCGGAAAAGGTACGGCAGATCATTCATAAGGCCGACACGCCGGCCGCGCTCGCTGCGCAGATCGGCGTCGATCCTGTCGGACTGGCGGAGACGCTGGCGCGCAACAATGGCGCTGCCGTCAGCGGCATTGATAGCGAATTCGGCAAGGGGAGCAATGTCTTCGATACCTATTACGGCGACATCAACGTGCAGCCCAATCCTTGCCTGGCTGCCATTGACCAGGCGCCGTTCTATGCGCTCAAACTGGTGCCGGGCGATATCGGGACCAAGGGCGGCCTGAGCACCGACGAACATGCGCGCGTGCTGGATCAAGCGGGCGCGGCGATCGACGGTTTATACGCCATAGGCAATTGCAGCGCGGCGGTGATGGGCACCAGCTATCCGGGCGCGGGCGCGACCATCGGCCCGGCCATGGTGTTCGGCATGCTCGCCGCCGACCATATCGCGCAAGCGGCCTGACCAGGCATCGCTTTCATGACAACGCACACTCATCAGGAGACCAGCACCATGACGAACCAAGAGCAGTCTGTCGTTGCAGTGGTAACCGGCGCATCGCGCGGCGCAGGGAAGGGAATCGCCCTGGCGCTGGCGGCCAAAGGCGCCACCGTCTATGTCACCGGCAGAACGCTGCGCGAGGGAGACGCCGACTTGCCGGGAACCATATACGCGACCGCGAAAGAGATCGATGCTCTCGGCGGCAAAGGAATTGCGGTGGCATGCGACCATGCAGTCGATAGCGATGTGCGCGCGCTGTTCGACCGGGTGCGGCAGGAACAGGGCCGGCTCGATATCCTGGTCAACAATGCCGCTTTCCTGCACGACCGCTTGATCGAACCGGGCGGCTTCTGGGAAAAGCCAATGGAGCTGGTCGATATTCTCGACGTCGGCCTGCGCTCGGCCTATGTGGCAAGTCATTATGCAGCGCCGCTGATGATTAACCGGCGCAAGGGACTGATCGCCTTCACCTCGTCGTTCGGCGCCAGCTGCTACATGCATGGCCCTGCGTACGGTGCACAAAAAGCCGGCGTCGACAAGTTTGCCAAAGACATGGCGGTGGACCTGCGGCCGTATGACGTCGCCGCCGTATCGATCTGGATGGGACCGTTGCAGACCGAGCGCACCATGCGGGTCTGGGAACGCGAGCCCGGAAAGTATGGCGACTTCGCGCCGCTGGCAGAAACACCTCAGTTCACCGGCATGGTGATCGATGCCCTGTACCAAGATCCGCGCCTGATGGAAAAATCCGGTCTGGTACTGGTCGGTGCCGAAGTCGCTGAGGAGTACGGCATCGTCGACATCAACGGCAAACAGCCGCCGTCGCATCGTCCGCTGCTGGGTGGACCGACACAGGCGCATCCGGCGATTGTTGAATAAGCATGGACACGTGAACTCTGCCGTGAGGGTCTTCGATATCAGCAAAGACCCTCAGTGTCGGTTCCAGGTCAGATCGTTTCACTCCAGTGTTGCTATACGCAAGAGATTGGTTGTTCCTGCCGAGCCAAAAGGCATTCCGGCGGCGATCACAATGGTCTGACCTGCCTTGGCCAAGCCCTCATTCAGTGCTGTCTTGCAGGCAAATTCAGTCATCTCCGACACACCTTCAACATTGTGAGTAAGCACGGGATGAACTCCCCAGACCAGCGCAAGGCTACGCGCGGTGGACAGCTTGGGCGTCATGCCGATAATGCGCGCTTCCGGCCGCTCGCGTGCAACGCGCAAGGCCGAATAACCGGAACTGGTATAGGCAACGGTCACAGCTACATCGAGCAGGTCCACGACGTTCCGCATCGCCAGGCCGATCGCATCGGCGATCTCGCTGCGAGCCGGGCTATAAGATGCCCTGATGGTTTCGCGATAGTAGGGATCGGCTTCGGTCTGCGCGATGATGCGGTTCATGATGCTGACCGCCTCCACCGGATATTTTCCCGATGCGGATTCAGCGGACAGCATGACAGCATCGGCACCGTCGTAAATGGCAGTGGCGACGTCGGATGCCTCGGCGCGGGTAGGGACTGGCGCGGCCACCATGGATTCGAGCATTTGTGTAGCAACGATGACAGGTTTCCCGAAACGCCGGCATAGCCGCACGATGCGTTTCTGGATTGCAGGCACTTGCTCCGCAAGCAGTTCCACCCCAAGGTCGCCCCGGGCCACCATGACGGCATCAGACACGTCGATAATATCTTCCAGCTTCGTGATTGAAGCCGGCTTTTCGAGCTTGGCAATGATACCGGCCCTACCTTGTACGATGTCTTTCACCTCTTGAATGTCTTCCGGACGTTGCACGAACGACAAAGCGATCCAGTCGACCCCCAGGGTCAAACCGTATTCAAGGTCCTTGCGATCCTTCTCGGTCATTGCCGACATCGGCAGCACGACGCCCGGTACATTCACACCCTTGCGATCCGATAAGATTCCCCCGTTGATTACTCTGGTTTCAGCAAAATCGGGACCGAAGTGTTCCACTTCAAGCCGGATACGGCCATCATCAAGCAGCAGGTTGGCACCGGTTTCGAGGGCAGCAAATATTTCGGGATGGGGTAGGGAAACCCTCTGTCGGTCACCTTTGACATTTCGTTCAAGGTCAAGACGGAAGCTGTCGCCGGGCTCAAGCAAGACTGGCCCGTCGGTGAATTGGCCGATACGCAGCTTGGGACCTTGCAGGTCGAGCAGTACACCAATTGGTCGACCGAGATCTCGCTCAACCGAGCGAATAATCTCCAGGCGATTCTTGTGGTCTTCATGCGTGCCGTGACTAAAATTCAATCTAAAGACATCTGCTCCAGCGCGAAACAATTGCTCGATTGTTTTCCGGTCCGAGCTTGCAGGGCCGACAGTGGCGACAATTTTTGCGTTACGGTCTCGATGCATTTCAGTCCTTGTTTGCTTCATCGGCCGTAATAAGAATCGCCCGGAAGTCATTCACGTTCGTGAGGGTTGGCCCGGTAACCACCGAATCGCCAAGCGCTTCAAAAAATCCGTGCCCATCGTTTCGCGCAAGGCTGTCAGAGGGATGGATGCCTATTTGCCAGGCGCGAGTGAGCGTGTCAGGGCTCAAGAGCGCCCCTGCAATGTCCTCTTGACCGTCAACACCGTCGGTGTCGCCGGCAATCGCATATACGCCCGGTTGGCTATTGAGGGCGATCGCCAGGGACAGCAGGAATTCGACGTTGCGTCCGCCGCGTCCGGCGCCGCGCACAGTGACCGTGGTCTCGCCGCCCGAAAGCAAAATGCAAGGCGCGGGAAATGGCTGTCCATGACGGACAAGCTGATGTGCAATGCCAGCCATGACTTTGGCCACGTCTCGCGCCTCTCCTTCGATGCTGTCTCCCAGGATATGCACCGGGATCCCGGCATCCCGCGCCACGGCCGCAGCAGCCCGCAGCGCAATTTGCGGATTGGTGGCCATGTGTGTCTGCATGCCGGACGATCGCACATCTCCGGGCTTGACGGTTTCTCCCTCTCCGCTGCGTAAAACCGCCAATACCCGTTCCGGCACCTGGATGCCATAGCGGTTAATGATGGCAAGCGCCTCAGCACAGGTCGTCGGATCGGCGACCGTCGGACCCGACGCAATGTTGATGGGATCGTCTCCAGGCACATCGGAAATTAACAGGGTGACGACTTTCGCGGGGTGGCATGCTGCAGCCAGGCGTCCGCCCTTGATTGCGGAGAGATGGCGCCGTACGCAATTCATTTCCGCGATGCTCGCGCCGCTTGCCAGCAGAGCTTTGTTGACTGCTTGCTTGTCCTCGAACGTTATGCCGGGCAGCGGAAGCGACAGCAGCGCCGAGCCGCCACCCGAAATCAGACATAGCACCAGATCATCCGGGCCAAGGCCTTGCACCATATTCAACATGCGCTTGGCGGCGTGATATCCGGCCTCATCGGGAACCGGGTGTGCGGCTTCGACAATGTCAACTCGACTGCATGGCACGCCGTATCCATAGCGGGTGACTACCAGGCCGGAAAGTTCGCCATCCCAGTGCTGTTCCACGACTCTGGCCATTTCCGCCGATGCTTTACCTGCACCGATGACGATGACCCGTCCGCTCGGTTTCGGCGGCAGGTGCTGCGGCAGACAGCGGGCAGGCTGTGCCGCAGCGATTGCCGCGTCAAACATGGATCGCAGCAGGGCCCTGGCTTCCGTTGACGAAATCTGCTTCATTGCATACTTTTCTTTGTGAAATGATCGACGCCTACTCGATAGTTACCTTGGCGTCTCTTACCAGTTTTGCAAATCGCTCCGTGTCGTTCTTGATCTGGGCTGCCATTTCCGCCTGTGTGTTCCCGATGGGCTCTGCACCCATTTCTTCCAATTTCTTCTTGAACTCCGGCGATTTGACGATCTTCACGATTTCGGTGTTCAGGCGCGTGACGATTTCTTTAGGCGTTGCCGCCGGGGCCAGCACTCCAAACCAGGTGCCAAGGTCGAATCCCTTGAGGCCCGCTTCATCCAGGGTCGGCACATCGGGCAGTGCAGGCGAGCGCTTGAGCGTGGTCACTGCCAGCGGACGCAGCTTGCCCGCCTTGATGTGGGACAGTACCGGTGGAATGGTATCGAAGGACATGTCGACCTGACCGCCCAGCAGATCGATGGTCAAAGGCCCGCTTCCTTTGTACGGCACATGCAGCATTTGCACGCCACCCATGCGCTCGAACTGTGCACCAATCAGATGCTGACCGGTTCCATTGCCATTCGATCCATACGTGAATTTTCCAGGAGAAGCTTTGGCCAGTGACAGCAGTTCCGTCACGTTCTTGGCCGGCATGTTCGGATTGACCACGAGCACATTCGGGACCAGGGCCAAGGTGGTCACGGGAGCAAAGTCTTTCTGGAAATCATACGAGAGCTTCTTATAGACACTGGTCGCAATCGTGTGATGGACCGCCCCCACCAGCAAGGTGTGGCCATCCGGCTTGGCCTTGGCCACATAGTCCGCACCCAGGGTAGCGCCTGCCCCGCCTTTGTTTTCCACAATCACCGGCTGTCCAAGGCTCTTGGACAATTCCTGACCTACGGCGCGTGCCAGCACGTCGGTGGTGCCACCGGTTGCAAACGGCACGATCAGATTGATGGGCTTGGCCGGCCAGGTTTGGGCGATGGCAGTGCCGCTGGCCACACTAGCCGTCAAAACAGTCGCTTGAAGAATGGATGTGAATCGGGGGATGTACTTATGCATGCTTGTCTCCTGTTGATGTCGTTAGGCGTGCTGGGACAGTATTGCTTTCACGCCGCCTTGATGCCTGCCGAGCCGGCCCGGATGCGATTGCATACGGCCTCGGTGACTTGCGCCGTCGTCGCCTTTCCGCCAAGGTCTCCGGTATGAAGCGTCGGATCGGCAGTGACTTGCTCTACAGCGTCCATCAGCGTGCGTGCCGCGTGTGCTTCTCCCAGATGTTCCAGCAGCATGACACAGCTCCAGAACGTGCCGACAGGGTTGGCAAGACCCTTGCCCATGATATCGAATGCGGAACCGTGAATAGGCTCGAACATGCTGGGATAGCGGCGCTCCGGGTCGATGTTTCCGGTAGGGGCAATGCCAAGACTCCCGGCCAGCGCGGCTGCCAGGTCGCTGAGGATGTCCGCATGAAGATTGGTGGCGACCAGCGTATCGAGCGTCGCCGGGCGATTGACCATCCGTGCAGTCGCTGCATCCACGAGCTCCTTGTCCCACTTCACATCCGGGAACTCTTTGGAAACCTGTACCGCGATCTCGTCCCACATGACCATGGCATGACGCTGCGCATTTGACTTGGTGACGACCGTCAGCAGTTTGCGGGGACGCGATTGGGCAAGCTTGAACGCGTAACGCATGATGCGTTCTACACCTGCGCGCGTCATGACCGAGAGATCGGTGGCTACTTCAATCGGATGGCCCTGATGGGCGCGTCCGCCGACGCCGGCATACTCTCCCTCGGAGTTTTCGCGCACGATCACCCAGTTCAAGTCTTCCGGTTTGCAGCGTTTTAACGGTGCATCGATACCAGGCAGGATGCGGGTCGGGCGGACGTTGGCGTATTGGTCAAATCCCTGGCAGATCTTCAGCCGCAGACCCCAGAGCGTAATGTGATCGGGGATATCCGGGTCACCCGCGGAACCGAAGAGAATGGCATCTTTGTCGCGCAAGGCGTCGAGTCCGTTCTGCGGCATCATCTCGCCATGCTGACGGAACCAGTCTCCGCCCCAGCCGTAGGAGGTGAAGTCGAAACGGAACGCGTTTTGGCTGGTGGCCAGCGCTTCCAGGACGGCTTGGCCAGCCGGGATTACTTCCTTGCCAATGCCGTCGCCGGGGATGCATGCAATCTTGTAAGTCTTCATAGGATTCTCGTGTAGGAGGTGGAATGGCTCCCACTATACGGATTGCGAATCCTCATGGATCGAGTTAGAGTTGAACCATTATTAAATTTGATTTAACAATGTCGACGCCTGTTACTGCCCCCTCCGAGATGGCGTTCTTCAGCGTTTTAGTGCGCGCAGGAAGCTTTTCTGCGGCTGCGCGTGAGCTGAATGTCACTACCGCAGCCGTAAGCAAACGAATGAGCCAGATGGAAGCACGGCTCGGCGCTCGGCTGCTTCACCGCACGACGCGGCGCGTCGGCCTGACGCCCGAAGGCGAGATGTATCTTGCCAACGCCCGACGCATCCTGGCCGAAATCGATGACATGGAGCAAATGATCACCAGCGCGGGAACCGCACCCAAGGGATTGCTTCGTGTCAATGCCACCCTGGGTTTTGGACGAAGTCACATCGCTCCCTTGGTGTCCGACTTCAGCAAGCGTTATCCGGAGGTTGAGACTCAACTTCAGCTAACCGTGAATCCGCCGATGTTGACCGAGGATGCCTATGATGTGTGCATCCGGTTCGGTGAACCGCCTGACGCCCGCGTAATCGCCCGGCGGATCGCTTCGAACCGCCGCGTCATTTGCGGCGCGCCTGCTTACCTGGACCAATACGGCACACCGCGCGTCCCCAACGATCTGTCGAAGCACAATTGCATCGGCATTCGCCAAGGTGAGGAAGGCTATGGAATCTGGCACCTGACGTGGGGTCAGCGCACCGAGACGGTCAAGGTACGGGGCGCCCTGAGCACCAATGATGGCGAGATTGCTGTGAACTGGGCACTCGAAGGTCATGGATTGTTGATGCGCGCCGAATGGGACATTGCCAAGTATCTCCAAAGCGGACGGTTGCGGCAGGTTCTGCCAAACTGGCAGACGCCGCCAGCCGACATTTACGCGGTGTTTCCCTACCAGGTACAGACAGCGGCGCGGGTACGCGCATTTGTCGATTTTGTTGCGGCAGCTTTTTCTGCTTCAACGCCACTGGGCGAGGAAGTGGCCAAATGGTCGTGGAACAGATAGTGGGAATGGGGCCAGGGTCATCTGGCATGCAGGATGAATATTTTCCAGAAATCCGCGGCATAGGCAGACGACATGAAATGCGACGGATACGATACGCTGCGCTCCACTTCAATGCGCTCCACAACAGAGTTGTAGAACAATTCAATGGCGACTGCGCCCAGCACAAAGACACTGATGATCGCGAGTGCTTTCCCGATCATGAGGTCGCGTTGCGGAGGCTTCGGCGTGGTTGGTGCATGCTCGCTTGCCGGGGATGAGGCGGTATCGTTGCGATGCAACATGTCAGTTTTCATGATGGTCTCCATATCCATGCCATTGAGGGGCCGGAAACCGCCGTACATTGCAGCGGTCTTGTTTTCATAGTTGCATCGGCCTGCCGGTCTCGCATCGTCCAAAAAGACTAGAGCGGCAATACCAAGATGGTGTTCAAGGTTCGTCAGAACCGGCGTGCGCCAATTGCAGCAACCGGTCCGCGCCAGCCGCATCCAGGTTGAATACGCTTACCGCCTGCGCCAGCTTGGCGGCCTGGGTTTGTAATGCATCCGAGGCCGCCGCAGCCTGCTCGACCAGCGCCGCATTCTGCTGCGTTGCCTGATCCATCCGGCCGATCGCCTGATTGATCTGTTCGGTGCCGGTGGTCTGCTCGTGACTGGCGGCTGTGACCTCGCCGATGATGCTGGTGACCCGGCGGACGCTTTCGACAATCTCTTGCATGGTGGCACCGGCCTGATCGACCAGCGTGGCTCCGATGTCGGCTTTTTCTACCGCGTCGGTGATCAGGTGCTTGATTTCCTTCGCGGCACTGGCAGAACGTTGGGCCAGCGTGCGCACTTCAGAGGCGACCACGGCAAATCCTCGGCCTTGCTCGCCGGCACGTGCGGCCTCGACTGCTGCGTTCAGCGCCAGGATGTTGGTCTGGAACGCGATGGCGTCAATGACACCGATGATGTCGACAATCTTTTTTGCGGAGGTATTGATGGAGCCCATGGTATTCACCACCTGCGACACCACCGCGCCGCCCTTCACCGCGACGTCGGAAGCGGACGTCGCGAGTTCACTGGCAAGACGCGCATTGTCGGCATTCCGCTTTACCGCGACGGTCAGTTCCTCCATCGCGGATGCGGTTTCTTCCAGCGAGCCTGCCTGCGCCTCGGTGCGCGACGACAGGTCGAGGTTGCCGTGCGCAATCTCGCCTGAGGCGGCGGCGATGGTGTTGGCGCTGCCGCGCACTTCGGTGACGATGCCTGCCAGGCTGTCATTCATGTGCTTCAAGGAATGCAATAACTGGCCGGTTTCATCACCGCTACGTACTTCGATGCGGCTGGTCAGATCGCCGGCCGCCACCGTCCGCGCGATCCGCACCGCTTTCCTGATCGGTCGCGTAATGCTGCGCGTGGTCAGCCATGCGATCAGGGCTCCCAGTAAGATCGCTGCGCCACTGATGGCGAGCATCAGCCTGCGTGCATTGGAAAATGCCTGCTCCGCTTCAGCGGCTGCCTGCTCATTGCGCTTCGCCTGCAGCATGACCAGTTCGTTGAGCGCCTCGCTCCATTTCTTTTGCAGCGGGCGGATTTCACGGGTCAGAATGGTCGTGGTTTCGACGGTCCGCCCGTTCATACCCCAATCGGCCGCCTGATCCATCAATGGCAGGATGGTGGCCTCGATTTCTCCTATACGGACCAGAACGGCGTTTTGCGCGCGCTTCGCCTGTGTGCCGGCGGTAACCATCCGCGTCAATTGCGCTTTGGCCTGCGCATATTTGTGTGCTTCCGCCTTCAGGCGTTCGACTTCCGGTTGCATCTCGACCGCTTCTGTCAGCAAGGTGAGATCGCGCAATGCAATCATCCGCTCGCCAACCGAATCGCGCATTTCGTTGGCGAGCCTTGTCTCGGCATTATTGATGTTCACCACTTCCCGCAGGCGTTGTTGAATTTGCTCCATACGGTCGATGCCGAATAGCGTGACGCCGATCAGGAGAGTCAGCGTGAAGACGAACCCGGCACCCAGGCGGGTACCGATCTTCATGTTGGCAAAGTTCATGTTATTTACCTTTCGGGAAGTGGATCAGCTTGCTGCGTGTCCGTCGAACGGCACGAATTCAGCGACTTCAAGATCGAAGCCAGCCAAAGCGCGATACGGCACCGAATGGCTCATCAGGCGCATTTTCTGTATCCCCAGATCGCGCAGGATCTGCGCTCCGACACCGAGCATGCGCTGCGCGAATTGCGGTGCGCGCGGCGTATCTGCGACGGTATAGCGTTCGATATCCTGCAAGATTTCGGCACTTGCATCTTCGTGCGCAAGCAGCACCAGTACGCCGCGATCGGCTTGGGCAATCCGTTGCAGCGCGCGGCGTGCATTCCAGTAACGACGCCCGCTGGAAAAATCGGTTTCCAGTACATCGCGCAGTACTTCGGTGCCCTGCACGCGCACCAGTGGAGCGTCGCCGCAGTGCTCGCCGGACAGATCGCCGCGTACCATCGCCGTATGCACGGCATTGATGATGGTGTCGTGATACGCGACCAGCTGGAACTGGCCATGGCTGGTATTGATCGTCCGTTCCAGCGTGCGCGCGATCAATCCTTCGGTCAGGATGCGGTGATGAATCAAGTCAGTCAGGCTGCCAATCGGCAAGCCGTGTGCCTTTGCGAACGCAACAAGCGCCGGGCCGCGTGCGGATTCGCCGTCGTCGTCAAGGATGCTGACCACCACACCGGCAGCCGTGTGACCGGCCAGGTGTGCGAGGTCGCAAGCGGCTTCCGCAAAGCCGGCGTGGCGCATCACGCCGTCACGTGCAGCCATGATGGGAAAGATGTGGCCTGGCTGCACCAGGTCGGCGGCACGGGTGGTTGGCGCTGCCGCCAGTTGTAGCGTCAACGCGCGGTCGGCGGCGGAAATGCCGGTAGTAACGCCGTGCAGCGCTTCGATCGATACCGTGAAGCGGGTCCGCTGACGGGCGGACGGCACCATCGGCGGCAATTCCAGTTCGCGGCACCGTGCCTCCGGCAAACCGAGGCAGATCAGTCCACGTGCCTCGCGCGCCATGAAGTTGACGCTTGCTTCGGTGGCGGCGTCGGCCGCCATGACCAGCACGCCTTCGCTATCGTCTTCGCTGTCTTCGACCAGTACCACGATGCGGCCGGCGCGTATCGCATCGATGAGTGTCGGAATGGAGTGCATGTGCATCGCTAGTCCACCATCGCATGGCGTATCGCCCGCGCTGCAAATTCGAGAGCCTCATCCGCGGCCGTCATGAGGCCGGTCATGCTGGCAAAGCCGTGGAATACACCGTCCCAGCACTTATGCTGGACCGGCACGCCGGCCTGCCGCAGGCATTCCGCATAGCGCATGCCTTCGTCGCGCAGCGGATCGTATTCGGCGGTGATCACGGTGGCGTCCGGCAATCCGGTAAAACTGTCTGCGCGCACCGGGCAGGCGCGCATGTCGGCGGCGTCGCTCGGCTTGCGCAGATACTGCTTCCAGTACCACTGCATCAAATTGCGCGTAAGCAAGTAACCGCTGGCATAGGCATCGAAGGACGCGGTATCGCAGGCCGCATCCATCACGGGATAGAACAGCAGCTGGTGCGCCAGGCGCGGCAGTTCCAATGCCCGATCGCGCGACAGCAACGCACAGGCGGCGGCCAGGTTGGCGCCTGCGCTATCGCCTGACACCGCGAGCCGGTTCGGGTCAAGGCCCAGCGATGCCGCCTGTGCGTGTACCCAGCGCAGCGCGGCGCAGGCATCTTCCACCGGTCCGGGGAATGGCGACTCGGGCGCCAGCCGGTAATCGACCGAGATCACCATGCAGTTGCTGCGGTTGGCCAGGCGCCGGCACAGATTGTCATGTGTGTCCAGACTGCACGAGACCCAGCCGCCGCCATGGAAAAACACGATCGCCGGCAATGTGCCGGGACCGGGGCGATAGGCGCGGAGTGTGATGTCGCCGCCGGCGACCGGCACTTGATGATGGGTGATACTCGCAACCGGCTCGTTCGACACGGGCAGGCTTTGCTGCGCCATCATTGCGCGGTAGCTGACGCCATCCAGGCTTGCGTAGTCGGGTTCGGGCATCGCGGCGAACATTTGCAGAATCGCCGCTGCTTGCGGATCAATTGCCATGGGTGCTCCTGAAAAGAGGGGGTATGAATCGAAAAGCGCTTACTCGGCCGCCAGCAGGGTTTCCATCCGGGATCGCAATGATTGCTTGAGCACATCTGCATGCGGGAAGATCCACAGTTTCTTGGCATCGACACCATCCAACACGATCTGCGCGAGTTGCTCCGGCGTCATGCCGTTCTCGCCGAGGGTGCGCAGATATTGGTTCGCATGCGCAACATGCGATTCCGCCGGTCGCTGCGCAAGATGATGAAAAATATTGGTTTGCACAGGGCCCGGACAGACGATCGACATCGTCAGCGGCAAGCCGAGCGCGGTGAATTCCTGCTGCATGCTTTCGCTCAGCGCGACCATGCCATGCTTGGACACGGTGTACGGCGCCAGCCACGGCCCGACCAACAGGCCGGCCAGCGACGATACGTTCACGATATGTCCGAAGCCTTGCGCGATCATGCGTGGCACGAAGGCACGCGCCGTGTGGATGGCGCTCCACAGATTGATGTCGAGCACGCGCTTCCACGCGGCTTCGTCCAGTTCCCAGCTCGGTCCGCTGACCAGGATGCCGGCGCAGTTGTAAAGCCAGTCGACGCGGCCATATGCGCTGAATGTGCGCTCGCATAACAACTCGATCTGATGCGGATCGGATACATCGGTGACTAGTTGCCGAACTTTTATCGATGGCGCCGACTGCAGGATATCGGTACCTACGGCATGCAGTCCGGCGCCATCCACGTCGCTCAATACCAGATTGATGCCGCGTGCGGCCAGAGCGTAGGCGATACCGCGGCCTATGCCGCTGGCGGCGCCTGTGACCACGGCGCATGAAGAGGAGGAAGGCATGGCGGCTCCAGTGAGGGAATGGAACAGAATATCCCCGCACTGCTCCCGCCAGGCATCGTCCGAAGAGACGATGCCGCTGCCACGTCGTCCGTTTATTTTTGGAACATGTCCCAACAAATACAGGAGAGAACATGGCAAAAGCATACAAAATCGAAGCGCGTCCTTTAGAGGAGCGGTATGCGCGCGGCTGGCATTGTCTGGGCTTGGCCCAGGACTACAAGGACGGCAAGCCGCATACGCTGAACATTTTCGGCAAGCGCCTGGTCGCGTATCAGGGGGAGAGCGGCGGCATCCATATCCTTGATGCATTTTGCCCGCACATGGGCGCAGATTTGAGCCGCGGCACGGTCAAGGGCGATACGCTGGCCTGTCCGTTCCACGACTGGCGCTGGGGCAGCGACGGCGCATGCAAGGAAATTCCGTATTGCAAGCGGGTGCCACCCAAGGCGCGCATCGGTGCCTGGCCTACCTGCGAACAAAATCACTTGCTGTTTGTCTGGCACGATCCGGAAGGCAATCCGCCACCGCCGGAAGTCGCGATCCCGCGCATCGATGCCTGCTTTTCCGACGAGTGGACGCCGTGGGCCGTGGACAAGATGGTCATCCAGACCAATTGCCGCGAACTGATCGACAACGTTGCCGACATGGTGCATTTCGGCGTGGTGCACGGCGCATTCGTGACGCGCTTTGCCAACGTATTTGAAAACCATGTCGCGACGCAGATCATGGAAAGCCGGAGCAAGCGGCTGGCGGAAGATGGCGTGCTGACCAGCACCGCGACCTACTACGGGCCGGCATACCAGATCACGGTCATGCAAGGCGAAATGAACGGCTATCCGGTCGACTCGGTTTTGCTCAATTGTCATGTGCCGATCGACATCAACAGCTTCGAATTGCGCTATGGCGTACTGGTGCGCAAATTCCCGGGCATGAACGACGAACAGAACCGTGAAGCCGCTGCCCAATATGTTAGACTCGCCCAAGACGCCTTCTACGAAGACGTTGAGATTTGGCACAACAAGACCCGCACCGACAATCCGTTGTTGTGTGAAGCGGACGGACCGGTCTATCAGTTGCGCGATTGGTACCAGCAGTTCTATATGGACGCGGAGACGGTAACCCCGGCGATGCAGGCGCGGCGAGAATTCGAATTGACGCCTTCTTGATCGGGAGACGCCCATGCGAGCCGTAGCGGAAATTGCGGAATACATCAGGCCGGTTAGAGACGCGGACATTCTGCCCATGAAAACTTTAGCTCCCGTAATTTCAATGGATGTTTTCACCGATCTGATCGGCGCAGTGTATGACGGCTTGCTGGAAACCATCCCCTGGCAGAAATGCCTGATGCGCATGCGTAGCGAGTTGCAAGCCAATTACGTTACGCTGATTCTGCGCCCGCCGCGTGCCGGCGATCACGGACTGATGGTGAATGTGGGCGACGTCACCACCGAAGGGCAGATTTCCTACGACAGCCATTTCTATGCGATGGATCCGTTCGTCGGGCTGCCGTCCGACCGCATGGTTACCATCAATGAAATCATTGAGGAGGCCCGTTGGGTGGAAACTTCGTTTTACCGCGAGTTTCTGCAGCCCTTCGATGTGCACCACATCATGGGGGCCGACGTGCGTACGTCCGACGGCGGTGAGTGCCGCCTGCGCGTGTGCCGGCCGCGCTCGGGACCAAATTTTTCCGAGCGCGACAAAGCGTTTTGCACGATGCTGCTGCCGCATTTCAAACGCGCGGTACATCTTCACGGCCGGCTCGACCGGGTCGAGTCGGAACGCAAACTGTATGCGGGCGCGATGGACCGGCTCATGGTCGGTACTGTGATCCTCGACGAGAACGGCCGCATTCTGCAAACCAATCGCATGGCCGATACCATCCTCCAGGTAGGCGACGGCATGCGTATCGTCAACAACATGCCGCATGCGACGCACCTGGCCGATAACCGTGAATTACAGCGTCTGATCAAGAACACGCTAAATGGCAATGGCAACTCCAGCGCGGCGCTGGTCGATGCGATTTCGATCACGCGTTCGTCCGGACGGCGCAATCTCGGCGTCGTGGTGCACAGCGTGCCGCCGAATGAATGGTCGGAACGGCTGCACCGGCCAGCGGCAGTGCTGTATATCCGCGATCCGGAACAGAAAGCACAGGCGCCGCACGACATCGTGCGCCAGTTGTTCAACTTCACACCGGCGGAAACCAATCTGGCGATGCTGCTGGCCGACGGCTTGTCGCTGGAAGAAGCGGCGTTGGAACTGGGCATCCGCCGCAATACCGCGCGGGCGCATTTGCGGGCGATCTTTTCTAAAACGGATGTGACGCGACAGACTGAGCTGGTGCGGATTATTCTGAACAGCGTGGCGACGCTGGGTGTGCGCGAGAGTTGAATTGCTGATTTGGTCAGTGGTGATGCCGTACCGAGCCGACAGTGTAATCAGAGGGACTTCGGCTCAGACATCTGCGCTTCTTTATCCGCCTTGCCGCTCGCTCTTTTGGCATCGGCACAGCGGAACTTCAAAATCTAAAGCCTCTATGCGCGACCAGGCATGCGTCGCAATGTACGTTCACTGTCATTTCCATTCATAGTCTCTTCAGACGATGCCGCTCGACGGCGGATGCATCAACATAGTATGGCATTCGATCGAGGCCACCAATCAAACAAACTCAGGAGACAACGACTTGAACCCGTCACGTACAACGCAAGGACTGAAGGACTTTGTCGGCAAGACCGCCTTCGTTACCGGGGCCGGCAACGGTATCGGCCGTGCAGCCGCCAAACTATTTGCCGCGCGCGGTGCTTCTGTCGCGGTGGTCGACCTCAATCCCGAAACCGGTATGCAAACGGTCAACCAGATTCAGGCTGAAGGTGGCACTGCGATATTCATACGCGCTGACGTGAGTTCCGAAGAAGCGGTCGAGGCTGCGGTACAACAAACGGTTGCTACCTTTGGCGGATTGCACTGCGCGTTCAACAACGCCGGCTTTACCGGCCAGTATGTCGGCTTCCATACGCTGTCGCTTGAAGACTGGAATCGCCTGATCGCGGTGAATCTCACTTCCGTCTTTTTGTGCATGAAGCATCAAATCGCGCACATGCTCAAGGCCGGTGGCGGCAGCATCGTCAATACCTCGTCCGGTGCCGGCGTCGTCGGTGCGCCTGGCATGCCGCATTACACGGCCGCCAAGCATGGCGTGCTGGGACTCGTGAAGGTGGCGGCGAAGGAGTTCATCGGCCAGAACATTCGCGTCAATGCAATCTGTCCTGGCGTCACCGATACGCCGATGCTACGCACGTTCGCGGGCGAGGGCACGGAGCTGGAGAGGGCGCTGGTTTCTTCGTTACCGGGAGGAAGAATGGGGCGGCCTGAAGAAATCGCGGAGGCGGCAGTCTGGCTCAGTTCCGATGCCGCGTCGTTTGTGTCGGGCGAGAGCATGCTGGTGGATGCCGCGTCCGTATGCCGCTAACGCAAAGGACTAACCTGTATGAAACTTGCGAACCAAATGACATTGGCCGCTTACCTCGGTAATTTTTTCCAGCTTGCCTATGTGACGAACGATCTGGAAAAGGCGATCGACTATTTTCGAAACGAACTGGAGATCAAGGAGTTCACGCGATTCGAGTCGACGATGGACGTCCTTGCGCAAGGCGTGCGTGAGCAGGCCCAGATCAAGGTTGGCCTGGCGCGGGTGAACGACACGCAGATCGAGATCATCGAACCCGTTTCGGGTGCAGTGGATATTTACCGCAATGCTTTGCCCGCAACGGAAGGATTCGCACTTGTCTTTCACCACCTCGGATTCAAGGTGCATGGCGACGACGAGAAATGGCAACAGGCGCTGGAAACCGTGCGCGCCAAGGGCCATGCGTTTTGCGTACTTGGCGAAGTCGCGCCTATCGTGAAATTCGGCTATATCGACATGCGCGAAGAGCTCGGACATTTTGTCGAGCTTGTGCAGTTCTCTTCCGATTTGCAGGCGCAAATGGATCAATTGCCTAACCAGGCGGCTTGAATTGCTGGAAAGCGTGGTTTGGTAAACCGACGAGCGGCCCGTTTGAAAGGTTCAGGCGATGGGCAGCCACCGCGAGCCGGTAGCGCAATCTCAACTGGAGTGAACGTGAGGCCGGCCGAAAAAGTGTATGCCTCCGTTCCTCAATTTTACGAAACGTTGGCATACACTTTTTCGGCCGGCCTCAGGAAGCATCAAGGCGAAAGTGGCCATAGCGACGTTAGGTGACGATAAGACGCTTACCGAGATCGCTGAGCAATACCAGGCCCATCCAAATCAAGTGACCGAATAAACGCGGCAATTTCTGGAGCAGGCCGCACTCTGAGCGAACGGTGCAGGCAATGGACATGATGACTTCAGAAGCATATCGGTCACCAGCGCGTACAACTCTGTACAGGTTGCACTCACCAATAGCTTATTACATTAAAAAATACCCGGTCGCGCATCGACGGGACCGGGCGAATTCCGAAACCCTTTACCAGGAACGGAAGAGACAATCTAGAACCGCTACTTGAGGGGCAACCTTTAATCGCTACTCCTTATAGATCCCACTCATTACAACGACTTCGCCTACGCGCTCGAGATATTGGGCCTTCTTTTCAATCTTCTGATTCGTCGGATTAACGAATTTGAAGTCTACCCAGCCCGAACCATTGGTCTTGGCAAGCTGAAGTTCTTCCTTGATGAAGAGTTTGCCATCAGCATCCTTGAAATCGATCAGATCCTTGCCGACGATACGAGCATTCGCGCCGTGAGCCAGGTTTCGTCCACTCATATCAAGTACTACGATATAAAGATCGCGATCGACGAATTGACCCTTGTTATTGTTGAAGTCTTTCAGAGCCGCGTCCAATCCCACCTTCTGAATGTGTGCCGCAGCCTTTTTTACCAATGCAACCGCTTCTTGGGCAGTGGCACGCTGTTGAGCGTGTGCGGGAAAGCTACCTAATGCAATCAGTAGTGCAAACATCGCGCCGAAATGACGAAACATTATTTATCCTTTAGATATGATTGTTGCTTATTCAAGAAACGGCATTGCGCTGGGTAAGCCTGTCCATCAATTCACCGACGACCCCTCTGCGGAACGCCAGTACGCATACGATGAAGATCAGCCCGATGACGGTAGTGATGGATTCTCCGATTGCTTGGAAGCCTTCAATGCCCGTCAAGTGCGCAAGGAAAGTACCTGCCTCGCCAAGCTTGTTTTCCAAAAAGATGATCACAAAGGCCCCGACCAGAGGACCGGTAAAGGTACCTTTACCGCCGATTAGGGTCATCAGGATAACCAGGCCCGAGGTCGACCAATGTATGTCGGCGAGCGTCTCAAATCCAAGTACGGCGGCCTTCGTCGCGCCTGCCAGTCCGGCAATCATTGCCGACAGAACAAAGGCCAGCAGCTTGTATTTGTTGACGTCATAACCCAGCGAAATGGCCCTCGGCTCATTTTCCCGAATAGCAGCCAATACATTGCCGTAGGGTGAGGAAATGATCCGATGAATCAGTACAAGAGACAGGATGACGATGCCGACCACGACGTAGTACATGGTCGTGTCGCTAGACAAATTCAGTAACCCAAATAACGATGACCGTGGTACGTTCTGGAAACCGTCTTCGCCTCCTGTAAAAGGCGCCTGCAAAAACACGAAGTACACCATCTGCGCCAAAGCCAGCGTAATCATCGTGAAATAAATTCCACGCCGGCGAATGGCTAGACCACCCATGATGTAGCCAATGATTCCTGCGCCTAGCGTACCAACCAGTACGGCGACCTCGAACGTCAGACCAACGTCACGCAGCAGATAGCCCGCAATATAGCCTGCGGCTCCGAAGAATGCCGCATGGCCGAAGGAAAGCAGCCCGGTATATCCAATCAGGAGATTGAATGAACACGCAAACAAGGCAAAGCATAAGATCTTCATCAAGAAGACGGGATAAACCAGATAGGGCAGGGCAATGAGTGCCAGGCACCCGACCAACGTCAGCAGTTTTGTTTTCACAATAGGGCCCCTTATGCCATTTCCTTACCGAACAATCCGTTCGGACGTACCATTAGGACAATCGCCATCACGATGAAGACGACGGTCGACGAAAATTCCGGGTAGAACACCCGAGTCAAACCTTCAATGACGCCAAGTCCAAGTCCGGTAATGACGGCACCGGCAATGGAACCCATGCCACCGATAACAACAACTGCGAAGACGACAATGATCAGGTTTGAGCCCATCAGGGGCGACACTTGGACAATTGGAGCAGCCAGCACACCGGCCAGCGCGGCCATTGCGACGCCAAACCCGTAGGTCAGCGTCACCATCAGCGGGACATTGACCCCAAAAGCCTCGACTAATCGTGGGTTCTCCGTGCCAGCTCGGAGGAAAGCGCCCACTTTGGTTTTCTCAATCAGAAGCCAAGTGATGGCGCAGATGCCTAACGATGCGAACACCACCCAGAGTCGGTAAGTTGGGATCAGCATGACGCCCAGGTCAGTTACCCCTTGCAGCGCGGTGGGCACAGAGTACGGTTGTCCCGATACGCCATAGACCGAGCGCAGCAAGCCTTCGAGGACCAGCGTAATCCCGAACGTCAATAGCAAGCCGTACAGATGGTCCAGTTTGTAAAGGCGCCGCAGCATCGTTCTTTCAAATACCATGCCGAACAAACCCACCAGGATTGGCGCGCATACCAGCATGGCCCAGTAATCGATACCGAAATTGTTCAGGCCGACCCATGCCAGCAACGCGCCCAGCATGTAAAAAGCGCCATGTGAAAAGTTGATCACGTTGAGCAGACCAAATATCACAGCCAGACCAAGCGACAGCATGGCATAGAAACAGCCGTTGACCAGACCAAGAAGCAATTGGCCAGTCAAAGCAGGCAGGGGAATACCAAAGATTTCCATCATGAGTCCTCCTAGACACCCAACAGTTCGGCCAGAGCTGTTGCCTTGGCATCAAGCTCGTGGGCGGCGAATGATTCAACAATTTGCCCGTGTTCCATCACATAGAAATGGTCCGCTAACGGCGCGGCAAAGCGGAAGTTCTGTTCCACCATGACGATCGTGTAACCCATTGCCTTAAGCGACAGGATCATCCTGGCAAGCGCCTGTACGATCACCGGGGCGAGGCCTTCAGAGATTTCATCAAGCAGCAGCAGCCTGGCACCGGTGCGCAAAATGCGTGCAATGGCGAGCATCTGTTGTTCGCCACCGGACAGGCGCGTGCCCTGGCTGTGCCGGCGCTCCAGTAGATTGGGGAACATCTCGTAGATGGCCTCAAGCGACATGCCTGCATGGCCGGTGGAAAGTTTCGGGGGCAAGCGGAGGTTTTCTTCGGTAGAGAGGGACGCAAAGATGCCACGCTCTTCTGGACAATAACCGATACCCTGATGTGCAATCCGGTGGGTCGGCAGCGACATCACGTCGACTCCATTGACTTTAATGGAACCGATACGCTGGCCGGTCAAGCCCATGATCGCTCGCAGCGTGGTCGTGCGTCCGGCGCCATTGCGGCCTAACAAACTGACGACCTCGCCCTGCTTCACCTGAAGGTTCACGTCATGCAGTACATGCGATTCTCCATACCAGGTATTTAATCCTGCAATTTCAAGAGCAAGTGGCTGCCGGGCTCGGTTTGCAGAAGCGCTCGCATCCAGGGCGATCTCTCTTCGATTGATCGTGTTCATGCCGCCTCCTGGCAAAGCTGTGTAGACACCGTTCCCATGTAGGCTTCCATGACTAGCGGGTTTTCCGAAATGTCACGGTAGGTCCCTTCAGCCAGTAGGCGGCCGCGCTGCAACACGGAGATCCGGTCACTAATTCCCGACACCACACTCATGTTGTGTTCAACCATCAACACCGTGCGCCCAGAAGACACGCGTTTGATCAGGGCAGCGACCCGGTGGATGTCTTCATGACCCATGCCTTGCGTTGGTTCGTCCAGCAACATGACTTGCGGGTCCATGGCCAATGTTACGGCAATCTCCAGGGCCCGCTTGCGTCCGTACGGCAATTCACCGGCCAATGTATCGGTAAAGGTAGCCAGACCTACATCTTCCAGCAGGGCATGGGCACGCTCGTTAAGCTGGTTCAGATGCGTGCCGCTCTTCCAAAAATGAAACGACGTGCCTAACCGCCGCTGCAGTCCGACGCGGACATTTTCCCTTACACTCAAATGTGGGAATACCGCGGAGATCTGGAACGACCGGATGATTCCCTTGCGCGCGATGGTCGCGGGACTCTCCGCGGTAATATCCTGGCCATTGAACAGTATTTGCCCTGACGTGGGCTTTAAGAATTTCGTCAGCAAATTGAAGCAGGTTGACTTTCCCGCCCCATTGGGCCCGATAAGGGCATGGATATCGCCGGCCTTCACGCGCATGTCGACATTATCGACCGCACGAAAGCCATTGAAATCCTTCGTCAGGCCTAGGGCCTCAAGGATGTAAGTATGCATTGCGTAATGTCTCCACCTGGAAGAAAAATGCTTCCGCCTCTCTCTACCTGTCTAGGATGAGCGGGAGTCGTTATAAAAAGAAAATTGGCGGCGATTCGTTGTCTTTGGCGTCGCCTGATGGAAAAGGCGCCAATCGGTGCGTACGCTCGTCGGCTCCGTCTGGACTCGCCAATCCCGTAGCGCCATCAGGATCGTGGTTCTGTGGCTCGGCAGGAGCCCGCCCCAGGAAGCTCCGCCATAGCGCCACGCTCGTTCCGAAGAGGGATGCCATAGCTTTGCTCCTGTTAGTGCGCTGACCACTGCACGGTCGACAGATCGATGCCGGCATTGTGCATTTCCCACAGCGGCGACATTTCGCGCAGCTTGAGCACACCGCGCCGGACTGCCTCGACCGCGCGCGCTATCTCTTCGTCTGTCGTAAACCGTCCCAGGCTGAAGCGGATCGAACTGTGAGCGAGCTCATCGGAACGTCCCAGCGCCCTGAGCACATACGATGGCTCCAGACTTGCAGACGTACAAGCCGAACCGGACGATACGGCAACATCCCGCATCGACATGATGAGTGACTCGCCTTCGACAAACATGAAGCTGACGTTCAGGATGTTAGGCACGCAATGATCCTCGGATCCATTGAGATAGACATGTTCAAGTCCCAGGATGCCATCCTTCAAGGCTTGCTTCATCCGCCCGATGCGTGGCATCTCGGTGGCCATTTCCTCGCGTGCCATACGAAACGCTTCGCCCATACCGACGATCTGATGGACCGCCAGGGTGCCGGAACGCATGCCGCGCTCATGGCCTCCACCATGGATCTGGGCTTCAATACGGGTACGCGGCTTGCGCCTGACGAACATGGCGCCGATTCCCTTAGGGCCATACAGCTTGTGCGCGGTCACGGTCAACAGGTCGATATCGAGCTTGCTCAGGTCGATATCAATCTTTCCCGCCGCCTGAACCGCGTCGCAGTGATACGTAATTCCATGGGCGCGGCACAGCTTGCCGATGGCGGCGACATCCTGGATGATGCCGGTTTCGTTATTGACCATCATTACCGAGACCAGGATTGTGTCGGGCCGGATTGCCGCCTTGAGCTTGTCCAGATCCAGCAAGCCGTCGGGTTCCGGATCAAGATAAGTCGCAGTAAAGCCTTGACGCTCCAGTTCGCGCACCGTGTCGAGTACCGCCTTGTGTTCGGTGCGAACCGTAATAATGTGCTTGCCTTTGGACGCATTGAAATGAGCGGCGCCCTTGATTGCCAGATTGTTTCCTTCAGTGGCGCCAGACGTCCAGATAATTTCCCTGGGATCGGCACCAAGGAGTTGGGCGACATGGGACCTGGCTTCTTCTACGGCTTCTTCAGCGATCCAGCCATAAACATGCGAACGACTAGCCGGATTGCCGAACTGGCTAGTCAAATACGGCAGCATTTTGCCGACAACGCGCGGGTCAACCGGCGTGGTGGCGGAATAGTCGAGATAGACCGGCAAGGTCTTGGGGTTCAACGATGTGTTCATGGCAATACCGTATTCAGTAAATGTGCTCAGAGATATAGGCGTTTGATGCTAATCGGGTACGATTGCCCGTCCAGCGTGCGCAAGGGTTTTTTCAATTGCCGTACCTACACGGAGCAAGTGTTCGTCGGCGCCGCCAGGTGCCGCCACCATGAGCCCCACCGGTGCTTCACCGGGAAGATGGCACGGCACCGATAGTGCGCACGCATCTAGGAAATTGAAGACACTCGGGTTGCGCAACATGGCGGCATTCGCTGCGTAATAGGCGTTGTCATCGTTGACGAGGTCGGCAACCAGTGGAGCAACCAGGGGAACGGTGGGCAGAATCCATACGTCAGTGTTGACAAACTGCTGGTTAGCAGCCATGACGATGCGTCGTCGCGCAGCAAGCAGTTCGTCATGAGTTTGTTCCGTAATCGCCCGGCCACGCAAAATGCGTGACAGCACACGCGGATCGTATCTGCCGGCAAAACGTTCCAGAAGATGTTGGTGCCAGGCGTACGACTCCACGGCCGCGAACCCGCCTTGTGCATTGACTTCGGGAATCTGCGACAACTCGGCAAAGTCGACATCGAACACCATAGCGCCTGCTTTTTCAAGGACGCTGACGGCGTCCGAAAAGTGCCTAGCCACATGGGGATCCAGCCCGTCGAGGACATATCCTTGAAGTACGCCAATGCGTAGGGTCCGTATGTCGATGTCGGCCAAGAGCCGCGCGGGAGAGGCCGTCAGGATACTGTCGACGGTGGCGCAGCACTGGACGGTTGGTGCGATGACACCAACCGAATCGAGGGCCGGCGACAGTGGCAACACACCCGCCGTAGAGAATCTGCGCATGGTAGGTTTGAAACCGGTCAGGCCGCAGAGCGCAGCCGGAATGCGTACCGAGCCGCCTGTGTCAGTGCCGATGGCCACGGCTGCCATTCCATCCGTTACCGAAATAGCTGACCCGGACGACGAGCCACCGGGTATCCGGCCGACCTGTCGGTCCCAGGGATTGAGCGGCGTGCCGTAGTGCGGGTTGATACCGAGACCGGAGTACGCAAACTCCGTCATGTTGGTGCGGCCGACAATGACAGCGCCGGTTGAACGCAGGCGAGCCACCACGGCGGCATCTTCTTCGGCGGGACTTGCGTCAGATAAGGCAATTGAGCCTGCTAGGGTCGCTTCGCCCTTGACGTCGAACAGATCCTTGATGGAGACCGGAATGCCTGCCAGCGGCCCGAGGGATTCGCCATTTGCACGCCGCTGGTCGACCTGTTCAGCCGTTGCGATCGCTTGCTCCTCATAGACCCGGGTAAAGGTACGCTTGCCTTCGCCAGCGGGATCGGTAGCGGCAGCCAGCGCCTCCGCTGTCATATTGACGCTGGATTGCTCACGCTGGGCGAGCAAGCGCATCCGTGATGCAAGCGTGCGCATGGCCATCTTCATGACTGGGTTCCGGTCTCGTCGTAATAATGGATCTCGAGCAGAAGACAGCCGTTTTCAGACTTGAACGGGCCGTGCGGCGTGTCGGGCGGGCGGCATGCAAATGTATTCGGACCATAGCTGACCCCGCCGTTGCCCTGGGCATCGTTGCCAACGGTAAGATCGCCGGAAACCAGGTACACTTCTTCCCAATAGTCATGCTTGAACGGCGCGGTGGTGTGGACGCCGGGTTCAAAACGAAGGTGCCGGGTACGCGTGCCGCGCTTGGCTTTTTCGTCGAGGCTGCCCGCGAGAATTTGTTGCTTGATACCGGACGGATAGCCGGGCGGCGTTTCCCAGTTACTGCCGAGATCAACGGTATAAAATTCTTTGTGTTCTTTTTCGATTGGCATCATGTTTCCTTTCAATCCGCGTAAGCGAGTGTGCGTGCGGAATATTGGTGTTTCAAATGACGGTTCAGTACCGGATCTTCCAGTTCGATCTCAAAGAGTTCCCCGCCGCCGATTTGGCCTTTTACAGGCAATGTTCCGCAGAACATGACGGTTCCCGGCTGCAGATGATCCTGCTCGTTGAAGCGGCGCATCAAATCGAGCGGATGAAGCAAGCCGGTGACCGATCCTTCCTGATACAGCATGCGTTCGCCGTTTCTGGTGACCCATGAACGCAATACGAGACGATCCCAATGGTCCAGCAGGGCATCGAGTTTCCAGAGATTGCGACCGATGGGCTTGGGGCACATTTGCTTGGACACCGTCACGCCGTAGGCTTCCACCTTGCGGTCGGTATGGTCGGACCCGACACCTACATACATGCCATCGGAAAGCGACACCAGCACACACTCGACCTCGCCGCTGCTGTCGTTGCCGACAAAGTCGAGTTGACGATCCGTAGTCAGCAGACTGGCACTGAGCCGATAAAAGCTAGGAATGTTGCGTGGGCGTGCTACGCCGAGAGCAGCCAGTTCCTGGATATGATGTTCAATGGCAGCCGGATTCCGGCCGGCCCAACCCGCAATGACGAGATCTTTCACTGTGACGACACGCCGTTCTTCATTGATACAGAACTTAAGCGTGCTGGTTTGCTCGTCCTCTTGCTCGATATACGTGTTCATATGCGGATTACCTGTTCTGCGGTGCTGACAACGCGTTTAGCTGTCGACGGGGGAGGGACTTCATTGCGTTCATAAGTGCCATACGCGCCACGATAGAAAAGGAGCGGGTTACGGGGCACCAGCACTGCCATCGATTCGACTCGTCCGACAAAAATGACGTGATCGCCACCGTCGACTTGCTGGAAATTGAAGCATTCTAGATGGGCGAGAGCCTCATCAAATAGCGCCGCGCCATTTGAGCCGCGGCGATAGCTTGCCTTAGTGAAGTCAGCGGTCGATGGTTTGGCGAACATATTGGACAGCGCGCGCTGATCCTCGCTCAGAATGTTGACCGCGAAATGCGCTGTCTTCTGGAAGGTGGCCAGGATATTGGCAGTCTTGGCAACGGAAAACAGGATCAACGGCGGGTCCAGCGACAAGGAAGAAAAGGAATTGACGGTGACGCCGACATCCGTCTCAGCTTCCGTGCGCGCGGAAATGATCGCGACCCCTGTGGCATAGCAACCAAGCGCGTTACGGAATTCCCGTGGATCGAAAGTAGTGGTAGTCATGATGCACCTTTATGCGGCTTTGGCAATGTAACCAGTATTGCTTTTCGGGCTATCGAGGTCATAGCTGGACATGAACTTGTCGACCAGGCTGAGCGATTTGTCCCAGTCATACGTGCGATAGGCATGTGCACGGGTGACCATGTTTGCGCCGGAATAGAACATTTCGTACTGCACGTGGCGCGAACCGAACTCGGAGCCGATTGCGTCCCAGGCAAGCTTGAACAGCTTGACCCGGCCCAGCGAATCGGTTGCCGGAGAGATTTGGGTCTGGCGGATGTACGATGCCGTTTCACTGTTGAGCATGTCGGACACGGACGAGGGCAGCATGATCAGGCCACCGCCGGCGAGCTCCCGCATTCTCTGCACGAAATTCGGATAGAGTTGCTGAGTCAATACGTTAGATGCATACAGGCGCTCGGCGCTCGGCACATAATAGGGACCGTAGTGCTTGCCCGATGCTTCCATCGCTTCAAGCATGCCCTCAACCATCGACACTTCAGCGGCCATTTGTCCCAGCGCTTCCCGGACGGCCGGGAAACCGATGACGCCATTGGTTTCTGCGATCTTTCTGGTCAGGCCGAGCAGGAAACGCATCTTGACGACAAGCCGGACCTGGCACTGGTAGTTCTGGTAGCAATGCGTCGGGATCTCGTGCCATTGCGCTGATGCCATGCGCACATCGTTATGGACAAAGACGCGCTCCCACGGCACCTTGACTTCATCGAAATATAGTACTGCGTCGTTCTCATCGAAAGATGACGACAGCGGATTGTCGAACTTCGACACCGCGTTTTGCTCATACGATTTCCGCGACAGTAGTTTCACGCCTTTGGCATTGAGCGGCACCATTGCCGTGAAACTGTATTTTTCGTCGCCTTGCTTCAAGGGCTGGATGGCGGCCACCATGACTTCATTGGCCATCGGGCAGCCGGTGCCCAGCATCTTGGCACCTTTAATGGTGATCCCTTCGTGGTCTTCATCGACAACACCGGCGACCAGAAATTCCTCGGCTTGTTCGGCAGCGCTTTTGCTGCGATCGGCCTGCGGGTTGACGATGACGTACGTCAGGTACAGGTCGTTGTCGCGTGCATATTCATAGTAGGCAGACAGCGCGGCCCCGCGTTCCTTACCATGGCGCTCAAACAAGGGCATACCCATGTACATGCCGCACAGGGCAGAGGCGACATGGTCGGGCGAGCGGCCGAAGAAGCCGCAGGAGAGCTCCGACCAGGCTTCGAGCGCCTTCCGGCGGTCGACCAGTTCTGCATACGTTGTCGGCAACTGCCACATTTTGCTGACGGCTTCGCCGGTCTTCGGAGAGCGGAACGTCAGATGATCAACGTTCTGTGGCTCGTGAAGAAAATCATACATTTTGGCGGCGGATAGCACACTGTTCTTGAAGGCAGGATGCTGCACATGATTGGTGATGCGTTCACCATTGATGTACACTTCGCGCCCGTCATTCAAACTTTCGAGATGGGTTTTCGCGGTACGTGACATGATGTGTTCCTATTTTTTGATGAGGGGACAAACGCTCTTGGAGAGCGGAAGGAATGCTTGATCGGCAGGAATGGTGGCCTTGACCTTGTAGTAGTCCCAAGGTTTTTTCGATTCTTGGGGTGACTTGACTTCAACGAGATACATGTCATGGACCATTCGGCCGTCTTCGCGGATGCGGCCGTTTTGCGCAAAGAAGTCATTGATGGGCGTACTCTTCATGCGGGCCATCACTGTGGCCGCATTGTCCGTTCCCGCGCTCTCAATCGCCTTCAGATAGTGCATGACCGATGAGTAAATTCCAGCGTGGTTCATCGTCGGCATCTTCTTCTGGCGCTCAAAGAAGCGATGAGACCACTTTCTGGTCTGGTCGTTGAGATCCCAGTAAAATCCCGTGGTCAGCACCATGCCTTGGGCAACCGGCAGACCCATGGAGTGCACATCCGAGATGAAGACATGCAGGCCGGCGATGGTCTGCTTTTTTGTCTTCAGCAGGCCGAACTGATCCGCCTGCTTCATGATGCTGACCAGGTCGCCGCCAGCATTGGCAAGTGCGATCACCTTGGCACCCGACGCTTGTGCCTGTAACAGGTAGGAAGCGACATCGGACGCATTGGTCGGATGGCGAATGGAGCCCAGTTTCTTGCCCTTGTTTGCCGTGATCGCATCGGTGGCATCCTTTTCCAGCGAAGCGCCAAGCGCATAGTCGACGGTCAGGAAATACCAGGAGTCATTGGCCTGATTCGCCAGCGCATTGACCGTATTGCTCGCCAGCGCATAGGTGTCGTAGGTGTAATGGACGGTATTAGGCGAGCAGTTCTCGTTGGTCAGTCGCGACGTACCTGCGCCGCTAACGAGTGCAATCTTGTCCTTTTGCCGTGCGACTTCTGCTACCGCCAGCGCCACCGAGGAAGGAAGCAGATCCACGACGGCGTCGACGTTCTGCGTATCAAACCATTCACGCGCCTTGCCGGCCGCTACATCCGTTTTATTCTGGTGATCCGCAAATACCAGCTCGATCGGCATACCCTTGACCTTGCCGCCAAAATCTTCAACGGCCATCTTTGCGGCGGTGACTGAGCCCATTCCACCGATATCCGAAAACAGGGACGTCATATCGGTCAACACACCAATCTTGATGACGTTGCCTGATACGGTGTTTTGGGCAAGTGTGCCCTGGGCGATTGCGGCGAGCGCCAACAAGAGCGCTGACGCGAGCTTTTTCTTCCTGATCATGACGTCTCCTCGATGATTAAAGGGAATTCCCCCGGAACTGAATCGCTGTGCTCAATTCATGATCGAAGAATAGAGCTACAAACAAACTTAGTCAAGTAAATTACATAAGTTACTTATGTAAAAATATTAGGTAAGTTTGAGGTACACTCTTTTTTTATGCCTTCTGGCTTGAACTTTATGACTCAAAAGAAAGCGACTGCGTCTACTCGTCCAAGGAAAGTCGTTTCTGCAAAGAAATTGGAAGAAACTGACGAACTCTCCACAATCCGTCAACCGGTCGTGGCGGAGAGCAATGGCAAATTCCAGTTAAGGCCAAGCACTTCAAAACTGGAATTACTTGATGAGGGAGGAAATACCGACCATCGATTCCGGCAGTTTCTATATGACTTTTCCGTGCTGGCGACCCAGCTCGAGACTGCACGCGCCTACCTTGCAGCGCATGTAGGCGTTACTTCGCCTCAATACAATATTTTGATGATCATTGCCCGCAATCAGGGCGAAGAGGGGGTCAGCGTGAGTGACGTTGCGCGGTATTTGCACGTCACTGGAGCTTTCATCACAGCTGAAGTAAGGAAGTTGGAAAATATCGGGCTGGTTGAAAAGCGGCCCAATCCCAATGATGCACGCAGCACGCTACTCAGGTTGTCGCCAGAAGGCGAAACCAGGATTCGCGATGTCGAACCGGAACGATTGTTCGTCAACGACAATCTATTCCAGAATCTTTCCGGGAAAGACTTTCAACATCTGTCGGCAACGCTTAGTTCGTTGCTAGATGATTTTGCAAATACGAATCAGATGCTGCAGATGCGACAAGAGCGCAACAAGCGCGCACAGGCTTCCCGTAATCGGAAAGTCGGCTGATAGTCACTGGTATGGGCGGCATGCCGACGAGTATGCGGAGTGGCGACCGTAATGGAATGGAGGATGCCCCTCTCCTTCCATCTTGCTTCGTTACACCCCTTACGGGCATCACTCCTTGTCCGAGTACCAGCTTGCGGACCAATGGGCATATGGAATCAGCGCCGAATTTCTTGCGCGACGCTGGCGTTGACGTGTTGTTTTGGCCGAGTCCTGAAAGCCTAAGACATCGGCATAGGCATCGGACATGGATGATCGGGCCGGGGCGCTCTTTTCCTTAATCGCTACCGTCTTTTTGTTGATGGCAAAAAGGGCATCGATCAGGTCTTGCGCGGCACGGCGAACGTTCTCGGTATAGGAACGGGACGGACCGATCGTTAGCGTAGTCATGATATTCCTCCTAACGAAAATGAATTACTACGCTGTCATTGTAGGGCTGAGGTCGTTATAAAAGTATCGGTTGCAACCCATATTGCCCATTCATCTGCGTTATATCTTTTTCGACAACAGTCGGCGGAGTGAACCTCGGATCTCAGCCGGATGCCGCGATGCGATTCAAGCCTAGCGCCTCGGTCGGTGCGCCGTTCATGCACATGCCTTCCATCGCGCCGGATTTGATGAACCGGTTGCGCAATGCAATCGGTCCGATCTTTACCGGGTCGAATGGAGCGGGGGGATGGTGTGCATGATCGGGCTTTTCGAAATGGTCTGCTATGCGACGCTGTGCTCGTCCCAGAATGCGCGCAGATGCGCGATCTTGCCTTGCTTGTCGATCCTGAAGTTTTCCAGGATACGGATGGTGCAGCTCGGCGTGCCTTCGATGCTGATGCGCAGCGTGAACTCCACCAATGCTTCATTGCCGCAGACGACAATGCGCTCCAGCGTCGGCTCGAACCGGGTTGGTACCGCTGCCGTGCGCTGCCAGAATGCGAACAGTGCCGCCTTGCCGACGATAGGCGGGGTACCGACCGGATCTTCGAATACCGCATCGTCGGCAAACAATGCGCCGCGTGCTTCGGCATCATTGTCGCGCCAGCTGTCCAGATAGCCGTTTACCGCGGCCTTTACCTGCTCGGGCGACACGTCTGCGCGTATCGTGCCGAGCAATTGCTTCATCATGGTTTGGATCATTGAGTTTCCCATTCGGAGGAAGGCTTAACGCGCGGTATAGCCGCCGTCGATGATCAGTTCCGTACCGGTCACATAACGGCCGGCATCGGACACCAGGTACAGGATACCGGCGGCGATATCTTCCGGCACGCCGATGCGCTGCACCGGGTTGAGCTGCGCCATGCCGGCGATCACATGTTCGAGCGGGCCGAGCTTGCTCAGCGCATGTTCCACCATCGGCGTGCGGATAAAGCCCGGATGGATGGAGTTGGCGCGGATATTCTTGGTCGCGTAGAGCAGTGCGTCGGTTTTTGCCATCAGACGTACCGCACCCTTCGATGCATGATAGGCCGGCACATCAGGGCCGCCGACCACGCCATACATCGACGATACGTTGACGATGGCGCCGCCGCCCGCGCGCTCCATGGCCGCGATGGCATGCTTGGTGCAAAGGAAGGTGCCGGTCACGTTGATGCGCATCACACGTTCCCATTGTTCCAGCGTCATCTGGTGCGTCGGGATGTTTTCGCCTTCAATGCCGGCGTTATTGATCAGGATGTCGAGCCGGCCGAAATGCGCCTCGACTTCGGCGAACACGCGCGCGACCGCTGCTTCGTCGCTGACATCGAGCTTCCAGAAGCGCGCGGCGCCGCCGGCTGCCTCGATCTCGCGCACCGATTCCACTCCCTCGTTTTCCAGCAGGTCAACCACTGCCACCTTGGCACCGGCGTCCGCCAGCAATTGCGCGGTGGCGCCGCCAATGCCGCGCGCCCCGCCGGTGATCAGGGCGACCTTGCCATTCAGGGAAAAAAGACGTGAAACTTGCTTCATGTTATGCCTCCACATTGACGGCAACCGACGCGGCCGCCTTATCGGAAGCTATCTTAGCCTTGTTGGCTTGCGTACGGAAATGCGGAATCACCTTGGTACCGATATTGCGCACGGTCTCCAACTGGATCTCGGCCGGGACGGTGCCCATCTGCACCAGGAACAGGATCTCGTCGGCGCCGGCGTCGATCAGTTGCTGCACGTAATTGATGCATTGCTCGGCGCTGCCGTAGGCATGCTCCGCGTTGTACATGCCGGTCGCTTCGGTGCCGTACGAAATCTTTTCCTGACCGAGATAGGCTTCGACCTGCTGCCGCGACTTGTCCATGATGTGGATGGTTTCTTCGGCGTCCAGATCGTCGACCTGCGGTTCCGGTCCGTTCTGGTACCAGCGCGCGAGCGACTCGGCAAAGAAGCGTTGACCGCGTACACCGACGCGGCGCGCGCGTTCGGCATCGTCGAGCACGGTGGCCGGGCATAGTGCGGCGACGTGGCGCGTTGCGAACTCGCCGACCTGTTCCTTGATATCGCGATGGGCGAATGCGTCATGATAGGTTTGCACCTTCTTGCGGATATCTTCCGGTCCGCCAAAGCCGAGTACCAGCGCGCCGAGTCCGCGCTTGCCGGCGGTGACCAGCGTTTCATGCCGCGTACACGCCATGTACATCGGCGGATGCGGATCCTGGTACGGCTTCGGATGGATCGGACGCGGCGGAATCTCGAGACCGGTGGTCTTGCTCTTGTACTCGAAAACACCTTCGCGCCACATCTTCGGAATGATATCCATCGACTCATCGATCTGCGGTTGCAGCTTGTCGAGCTGTTCACCGAAGGCGCCGGCTTCCTGCTGCGTGCCGCCCTTGCCCATGCCGAAGTGCAGACGGCCCTTGGACAGGATGTCGAGCGTGGCGATGCGTTCGGCCACCTTGATCGGATGGTTCATCTTGTGCGGCAGGCAGACCACGCCGTGGCCGATGCCGAGACGGGTAGTGCGGCCGGCGAGGAAGGCGAGGAAGGTTTCCGGCGCCGACATGTGCGAATACTGCGTCAGCGAAGTATGCTCGACCGCCCACACATTGTCGAAACCGAGTTCTTCCGCCAGCAAGCATTGCTCGATGGTGTCGTGGAAAACCTTGGCTTCATTGGCGCGCGAGGTATCGACCATCTGCGCTTCATAGATCAGGGAGAACTTCATTGTTGTTCCTTTAATTCAGATAAGAAATCAAGACACATGCGGTTGAAGGTGTCGCGGTGCTCCACCATCACCCAGTGTCCGCAACGGTTGACCAGCAGGAAGCGCGCATCGCGGCAGTGCTGCATTAGTTTCATCACGCCCGACACCGGATTGAACCTGTCGTCGGTGCCCCAGAAGCCGAGCACCGGGCAGGGCAGTTCGTGCAGGCGCTCGGTCATGTTGGGTACGCGCATGGTCGACAGCACTGTGGTCGGCTGCGTGTCGCATACGCCGACGCGTTCGGCGATCAAGGCATCTGTGAGCAGTGCAGGATCGTGCACCAGCAGCGACATCAGGCCGCGCATCGTGGGGGCGTCGAGCTGGCGGCCGGCGAACAAGGCCACCATCTTCTGGATGCCTTCCATCTGGAAGTAGGTTTCGCGCTCTTCGACGCCGCCCGGCGCCATCAGGATCAGGCCGGCGATGTCAGCCGGAAAATCCAGTGCGTACTTGATCGCGATCGCGCCGCCTAGCGAATTGCCGACCAGCGTGCAGCGCGTGACGCCGATCGCTTGCAGGAACTGATGCAGCGCGTCGACGAAAAAATCGAGCACGTATTCGGCGTCTTCCGGCTTCGACGACAGGCCGTAGCCGGGCAAGTCCGGCACGATGGTGCGCCAGCCCGCTTCGGCGAATTCCGGATAGTTGCCCTTGAAATTGCTATAGCCGCTGGCGCCCGGCCCGCTGCCGTGCAGGAACACCACTGGCGCGCCGCCGCCGGCCTCGTGGTAGTGGATTTTCAGACCGTTCTTCAGCGTCGCCTCTTTCCCGAACGGGATGGGAAATTTTTGGGTCATATCAGCAGCCCCTCCTTTGATGGAACCATCATTGCAAACGACCCAAGGCGGCGCATCGTCTCTTCAGACTATGTGCGCGAGACGCCCGTTGCCTGATCCAGCGTGATGGCGGCGCCGTTTACATCGTCGCTGGATTGCAAGGCAGGAAATCCCGCGACATCGGCAGAGCAGCGTAGATGTTGGCGCTGCGACTCCGGAAGCGCCAACCATTGGCAGTCTTGACGATCACGTCCTCATAGACGCCCAACCCGTTGTAGTTGGCGGCCAGTTGCGCGTTGGTTTTGACCATCGCAGTCGCTACCGGGGTGAGCGCCTTGACCTGATCGGTGCGGACGCTAACGAGAATCGTCTGCCCGGGATAGTGAGCAAATACCAGGTTAGGTGCCGAACTCTGCGAGGCAAAGGCCACGAGTGCATCGCGACCCTTGACGACTTCCCGGGCACCGGTAGTGTCGCCGAACTTCGGATAGTTCAGTTCACCATCCTCCGTGAACAACGATGCCCACGGCTTGGCTTCGCGATAATCGATATACGGTCCATATCTCGCAATGAGGTCGAGGATTTCTGCGCGGTCTTCGAGGCTGGGCTTGCCGCACATGTTTACCGGGTCCGCGTTGACGCCGCCGCAGGATGCAAGGACGCACAGCGAGGCGATCGATGCAATCGGCAGGAATCGGTGGAACGGTGGTCTGAGCATATGGTTCATTGCAATAATTCCCTTCAGTTGGTTGACATTTCAGTAATAAAGATGAATGTTTTCCTAAGGGACCGCGCAGGAATAAGTTCGTGCATTTTGGCGGTCTTATCCGGATGCGCTGCAAGGCGCGAGGAGGAGTCATAGCGAGCTATGGCGACGACGAGCAACGCCGCAGCGCGCCGGATAGGGCCAGCCAAAATGTGCGAACTTGTTTCTGCGCGGTCCCTACGTTCACTCCGCACCAACCCGCAGCAATAACTTGCCACGTACATGGCCGGCCGCCACGCGGCGGTGGGCCTCGCCGGCCTGTTCCAGGGGCAGGATTTCATAAGGCGGCGTTTTTACTTTGCCCTGGGCTATTGCATCCACCACGCCGCGAAGGTGCTCGGGAATGCGCGCCGCAACAGCCATGTTGGAGAGCAAGCGCACGTTGCGCGACTTGGCCAGAGCGGCATCGAAGCCAGCGATATCCTGAATCAGGGTCTCTATGGAGACCAAGGCGCCACCGGGGCGGATAACCCGGGTGGAATCTGCCGGCAGGCTGCCGAGGCCGACGACGTCCACCAACAGATCCACGCCCTCGGGCGCCCAGGCAACAGCTTCCCTCAGTACATCCTCACTGCGGTAATTGATAACGTGATCCGCGCCGAGGCTCTTGACGAAGTCCTGATTGGCCGGCCCGCAGGTGGCAGTCACCTCACAACCTGCCGCCTTGGCAAGCTGGATGGCGAAGATGCCCACACTGCTGGAGCCGCCATTGATCAGCACCTTCTGCCCGGCTTTCAGCGCGCCCACATCATGCACGGCGCCCCAAGCGGTGGCACCGGCGGTGGGAATGGTAGCGCCTTGGGCGAAATCGATACCCTTGGGCAGCGGAGCAACGGTGGCGGTGGAGGACTTCACATACTCTGCATAGCTTCCCCAATCACCACGGCCCTGGTTGGAGGAGGTAAGTACGGTGTCGCCCACGGCGTACTCCGTTATGGACTTACCCACGCGTTCCACGACACCGGCCGCATCAAAGCCGACGATGAACGGAAACTGACAATTGAAATAATGCTGTAGCCGGCCTTCCCGGCATTTCCAGTCCGCCGGGTTAACGCCGGCAAACATCACCCGGATCAGCACTTCTCCCGCGCCGGGTTCGGGGCTGGGTACTTCCGCCATTTGTAGTTCTTCCGGCCCGCCGAAGCGGTGTATCACGATGGCACGCATGTAAGTCTTCCTGGTTATTGGGCGAGTGGCATGTCCTCGCCCACTTGGTAAATGATGGGATCGTGGGCGACCGGGCCAGGGAGAACCAGGGCGACCTTGCCCGGCAGTGTGTTCATGGTGTTCTCCGGTTCAGGTCAGGGAAGCCAGTACAGGCCCGGCCATGGGGCAAAAAGCATGGCTTAAAGCGCCGTCCACGATGCGCTCCGGGTGCTCGGAATCGAACCAGCGGTCCACCCAGGCCCAGTGATAAGGATGCATCAGGTATTCGCCGAAAAGAGCGGCCACGTCGGCAAACTCCTGCTGCCAGACGTGTGTCCATGCGCTGCCGGGTTCGCAGCGACCCAGAGACCAGTTTCGTATGCCCCCCATGTAATGCGGCATTTGCAGTAGCTCTTGCTCGAAGCGCTCAATACGCGCGGTGTCCGTGCGGGGCCATACGCGCAGCAACAAGGTACGCTTGACACCCTGAGCCAGGTCCGGATCGTGTAAGCCACCGCCAATTGGCGTGTAGCGCACAGCGTCCACCCGGGACACACCGGGCAGACTTTCCAGACTCGCCCTTGCACTGACAGCGGATGCGGAATCCCAGGTGTATTCACCAGCGCCCCAGCAGCCCGGCAGGTTGGCGGCATGGCCCCCGGGCAGCGTCTTTAATGCGGCTTCAAAGGCAGCGCGATCGGCGCCTTCGTCAAGATAGAGCTGGGCGGTCTCAGGCATGGGAGGAAGCCTCCACAACAGTGGCGGGCGCATTGCTGGCGGGTATCTGCACATGGCGAGCGCGGCGCAAGCAGATGGCATCCACATCTTTCCACAGTGCTTCCACGGCGGGGGCGACGCTGGCTTGCTGGCGCATAGCCCACCATGTCCCGATGTCTGGCAGCTGCCAGGCTAGCCACAGAGTGTGGGGTTCGCCGGCCACTGTCACCGGTGGCGACACCCACTCGCCGGCGAGCCGCATATTGCGTACCCGGGCGTCCGGTAAATAGCGCTCATGAAGGAGTGCGCGCAGGGCGGGGAGAGAGTCTGGCGCCACCACGATTTCGTCCAGCAACTGGATCATCGATCACCTGTATATGTATGGCCAAACTTGGAGGCCGGTTCTCTTGCGTTGACGCCAGCGGAGCAGCCTGGCGGTATGCGTGAACTGTACGCGCCGCGAGTCGCGCTTGACAGTATCAATCCGGTCATGGCTCACTACCCGTTCGTTCAGTACGGAGGATTTCTGATGGCCAGACGTGAGCAGCAGCCATCGCCATCAAGGCGGGGAATGCCCGACGCGCTTGCAGCGAGGCTCTTGCGGGAGCTGGGTCAGGCGGATCCCAGCGGCACATTGTCTGCGGTGGGTTTCGTCGAGCTCTATCGAGAGGCCATTGGCGCCCTCGAGGAGCGGGTGGCTCGTGGCGATGGTCATCCGCCCATGTCTCACGCAGAAGTGGATCTGCTCTGCCGTTGCGTGCTGAGTGCGAGAACCATGGACGAGGCGGTGAAGCTGGCGGTGCAGTTCTGCGCCATGCTGCATCCGCGGGCTGGCGAACTGGCGCTGGAGCGGCGCCAGAACACAGTGGTGTTTCGCATGAACTCCCTGCGTCGGCGCCACAGCATTGCGGCATGCCTGGTGGATATCACCGGCCTTTACTCGTATCTGTTGCTGTTTGGCTGGCTGATCGGCGAGCCCTTGCGTCCGACGGAGGTGTTCCTTTCCCATCCCCGGCGCGAGGACGCGGGGCCATTTCTGGGCTTGTTTGAGGCGCCGGTAGTGATGGGGCAGAAGTCTTGCGGGTTCTCCTTCGATGCAAGGCTGCTGGTTCGACCGGTGATACGGCAGGCTCGGGACCTGCCTGCGTTTCTGGCGCGGTTTCCCTTCGATGTGATGGCAGGGCCGGCGGGTATGGCGCCGCTGACTCAACGGGTGAATGCCCATTTGGAGGCAGCACTGGCTGAACGCGTGGCGCTGCCCAGTGGCGCAGTTCTGGCAGAGTTGCTGAATCTCAGCGAATCCAGCCTGCGCCGGCAGTTGCAAGCCGAGGGCAGTTCGCTTTCAAGCTTGCGTGATGACTGTTTGCGGCGGACAGCGGAGCGGCTGCTGCGGCAGACTGATATGACGGTGGAAGAAATCGCCGGTCAGCTGGGTTTCAGCAACGGTGGCGCCTTCCGGCGCTGGGCCGGGCAGGCGCCTACCTCCCTGCGGCGGGCCAGCTAATCCACCAAATATGGCCCTTTGTTGCAGCGGGTATCCGAGCTGTTGATACATGAAATTCCCTGATCTGGCCGCACATCGTCCCTTCAGACTATGTGCGCGGGACGTCCATTGCTTACCATGCAGCTTTAGAACTCATTATGAAATGAGTTCTTAGGACAGGAGAGCGATATGTACGGGGATTTTGCCGGCAAGGTCGTGCTGGTGACCGGCGGCACGCGCGGCATCGGGCGCGCGATTGCCGAAGCGTTTCTGGCGGGTGGCGCCCACGTTGTGGTTTGCGGACGGCGCGCACCGGAGCAGCCGGTGCAGAGTGAGGAACGCCAGGCCATGTTCATGCCGGTCGATGTGCGTGACACCGAACAGGTGAAGAGCATGGTCGAGCGCATCGCCGCAGATTTCGGCCGGCTCGACATCGTCGTCAACAACGCCGGCGGTAGTCCGCCGGTGCTGGCGGCCGATGCCTCGCCGCGCTTTCATGAATCGATCATTCGGCTTAACCTGCTGGCGCCGCTCGACCTCGCGCAGCGCGCGAATGCATTGATGCAAAAGCAGGCGGAAGGCGGCGTGATCCTGTTCATCGGCAGCATCAGCGCATTGCGTCCTTCACCCGGCACCGCCGCCTACGGCGCCGCCAAGGCCGGCGTGCTCAGCCTGGTGCGCTCGCTCGCAATCGAGTGGGCACCCAAGGTGCGCGTCGTGGCATTGAGTCCGGGTCTGGTGTTGACCGACGATGCGCGCGAGCACTATGGCGACGAGGCCGGCATCGACGCCGTCGCCAAGACCATTCCGCTTGGCCGTTTGGCAACACCGGCCGATATTGCTGCGGGATGCCTGTTCCTGGCTTCGCCGGCGGCGGCGTATGCGGCGGGGAGCAACCTGGTGATGGACGGTGGCGGCGAGCGGCCGGCGTTTCTGGCGGCGGCTGCCGGAGCGTAGATACTATAAGTAATTTTCAAAAAGACAATCGCCGCCCGGCACATGGCCGGGCGTTTTTTGTGTGCGGCGGCCGTGATTACAAACCTTCCATGCGCGCCGAATCAGGTGTGAAATTCACCGGCGTCACGCCGCCGGCATTGATTACAGGCGCCTGCCCATTGGTCATCTTGTCGGTCATATAGGCACCCGAATTCAGGTCGTGATAAATCGATGTGCTGTTGATGTAGATGCCGGCATCGTAGGCGTAGAAATAATTCACCATCGCGACACGCCAGAGTTGGCCGCGCATGTCGTAGTGGTCCGCCATCATGCCGTTCCAGCTATCCTCATCGAGATACATCACGCGACGCGCATATTGATGCCGGAAGCCGTCCTTCAACTTGGCTTCCAGCACCCAGACCCGGCGCAGTTCATAGCGCATGTAGTCGGGATTGACGTGATGCGGCTTGAGCAGATCGGCATACTTTACGTTCGGCTGTTGGATGCGATAGGCATTCCAGGGAACGATCATTTCTTTTTTCCCCAGGATCTTCCAGTCATAGCGTTCGGGCGAGCCATTGAACAGGCGGTCGTCATCGATGGTGCGAAAGCCGCCCGGCCCCTGCGGCATATCGAAGCCGTATGCAGGCAACTGGCGTACCCGCCGCGTACCTGGGTTGTAGATATAGCCTATGCGCGGCGTCTGCCGATGGTTGTAATGCTCGCTGCCGACCACGATCTCGCCTTTCTGCCGCTCGGGCAGGAGGATCTTGGTTTTGAAGTGCGCGTAAATGCCATTCGTCTTGCTCTTGGTATTGGGCGCGAAAGCCGGCAGGAAAACTTCGAAATGTACGCGGCCCCAGGCAATCTCGCCGTTGGGATAAACCACCGCCTGATCCTGCAAGCCGCGATAGGTATATACCGAGCCCGCAAGTTGATGATTCCAGAGCAGCTCCAAGCCATTCTTAGGAATCGGAAACGGCGGTGCGCCATTGATGGCTTGCAGTCCCGCACCGCTGTCTTCCAGTTCCGCCTGGGCGGCATTCTCTTTCGCCAGTTCACACACCGCGCCAAGGTAGCCGAAATCGCGATGGGTGGGATAAACCGGCATCTGGAAAGTGTCCGGATACTTGTTGAAGAGCGCCTTCTGTCCGTCAGAGAGCTTGTCCGCGTAGCTTTGCATATTCTTGGCGGTAATCACGAACAGCGGCTTCTCGTGGGCATAGGGGTCCGGATAGGTATTGCCGGCTCCCTTGTAGTTGACGCCCGGCGGCACACCGGTCCACTTGCCGCTGAATTCGGGGATCGTGCCTTCCTTGTTCCCCGCTTTTTCGCTCCCCATGCAGGTCAGCTCATTACCCAGCGACTGCACTTCCTGCGCAGTTGCCCTGGCATGGGCCGGGGTGCCGAATCCTGCGCTCACTGCGCAGGCATGTGCAACATAGAGTGTTCTGCGATTCATCGATTTGTCTCCTCCATGGCTCGATTCCGTAATGTGTCCGCGATCCGTTTATTTGCACCCCGGCTCAGACGTAATACTGCTGCGCGTATTCACGATATTGATAGATCGGCCCGTCGCCGCCGCACAGCTTGGGCTGGGTCAGATGCTTTTTGTAATTGAGCACCTTGAAGTCCTGTTCGACTTCGAATGTGAAACGCTCGAGCCACGGCTTGCCGATCTGTTCGTTGATCTCCCTGGAGCCAAGATCCTTGACGTACAGGCGTATCGTTTGCAAGAAGCTCTCGTTATCGATCGGGGTGGCGGAGATGACGAAGTTGGTGGCCCATCCCCGGCCTTCGAACAATTGGTTGAGCGCGGTGACGCCGGTGAAGTGAACTTCGAGATTCTTGATGCTGAACTGCTCGGCGTCCGGGTCGATCTGGTAGTCGACGAACAAGCCATGCGGCTTGGAGTCCATGCTGCGCATCACCGGCATTTTGCTGGCGCCGTGTAGTTGCACGATGTGCGCGGTATCGAACAGGTTCTCGAAAATATCGCGATAGGGGCTGGTGCTGGTCCATACCCTGGTGTCGAACAAAACCCATTTATCCCGCTGCAGCGCGGTGCTCGCGTAGGGCTCGAAATCCGGCGCCGCTCCCTGCGGGTGATACCACATCAGCACCATGCCGTCGACTTCTCGGGTCGGGTACAGCGTCAGCTTGAGGCTGCGCGACTGCGGTATGCCGGCGTACGGAATGTCGGTGCAATGGCCTTGAGCACCATCCCATTTCCATTTATGGAAGGGGCAAACAATCGCGCCGTCCGCTATGCAGCCGTCGTGTGAAGCGAGGTGCGCGCCCAGATGCGGACAATAGGCATCGGCCACCTGGGCCGCACCCGACTGCGTGCGATACACAATCAGTTGCTGGTTCAGGTAACTCACGGGTTTGAGCTTGTCGGCGCTGACCTCATGGACATCGGCGACGCAATACCAGCCCTTGGGGAAAGCGACTTCGGGCACGCGAAATTTCATTGGGATGGGTTGGATACTTGACATGATGCGGCAGCTCCTGATTCGTAGGTTGTTCTAGGGCTCCCTTCTCCCGCAGGCGGGAGAGGGTAGTCAAGGATGTCGAGGAAAGGAACTGTCCAATCACTCGACGTTCTGCAACACCGGTCCGATCAGTTGCCCTGGAAATGCACCGGTGAACTTGCCGCCCTCGAAGGTCGGAATGCCGTTGACCACCGTCAGACGGACCGGGGCCGGGTCGCGCGTCCAGCGCCAGATATTGCCGCCATTCCCGTCAGGCACATCGAACACTTTCTTCATTTCACGGTGCTTGATTTCGTCCAGATGGAAGACAGTGATATCGGCACGCTTGCCCACCTTGATTTCACCGCGATCGTGCAGCGAAAAATGTTTCGCCAGCTTGCCGGTCTGCACATGCACTGCTTCTTCCACTGTCAGTGCTGCTGTTTCCTGCACATAGTGGGTAAACAGCACCATGTTTTCACCGCCGCCGCAAAGCATCTGGCCATGAGCGCCCGCATCGCTGATGTTGCCGACCGTGTATGGATCCTTTAGCAGGCGCACCACCATTTCTTCGTCCATCGCGAAGGGTGCCAGATGCACGGTGGATTGCAGGCCGTTCTTGATCAGCCATTCCGCCATCGCATCCGAAGCATGCACGCCGAGTTGTTCGGCATACTCGGCCACGCTCAGCTTGATTGGCCCGACGCCATTGTCGGAATTCAGCAGGAGCAGGTCTTGCGGACGCGCCATCGGCGAGTGGCGCCACGCCTCATGGTCCCAGGAATGGCGGGCGCGTGCGCGCCATTCCGGATCGCGCAACAGCGCCAGCTTGGCGGCTTCGGTTTCCGCTGTCACCACCTCGTGCCAAGCGTAATCGTTAGACTGGGCAAAGATCAGCGAGCGGTTCACGCTCAGCGTATAGGTCGGAGAGACATGGGTGAAACCGGTCCAGAAGTCGCGTCCCTCGCGCTTGAAGCGCTCGTGCTGTTCGATCATCGGAGCCTGGATGTCTTTCTGGAACTGCAGCGTCGGCACGCCAGCCCACTGCACCCGCACCGCGTGCCCTTCACACAGGCGCGCGATCCGATCGGTGGCTTGCGGGCCGGTCTTGCGCATGAAGGTGTCGACGATCACTTGCAGCGAACTGCCGGGAAAGCAGTCCAGCACCGCGATGAGCGCCTTGAATTCGGCGTCGTCGGCCATCAGCGTCGGTATCGGCCGGTCATCGCCATCGTGATCGTGCAGGTTGGACGACAGGCCCAAGGCGCCGGCTCGCAGCGCGTCTTCAAGCAGTGCCGCCATGCGCTCGATTTCCGTCGCGGTGGCGGCCCGCTCCCAGGCTTGCACGCCCATCACCGCCAGGCGCAACGCGATATGCCCGACGAAGCTGGCGACATTGGCCGACACCTTGACTTTGCTGGCCAGCGAATGCTTGTATTCCGACCAGGTTTTCCAGTCCCATCGGACTTCACTGACGAACGGTTCGCTGGGAATATCTTCAAAAAAGGAAAATATCTTGACCATTTCCATCCGCACGGCCGGGTCGTCGGACACCGGTGCTACCGAGAAGCCGCAATTTCCCATGACGGTCGTCGTGACGCCATAGCCGGGTAGCGGATCGAGATCGGGCTGCCACCACATAGTCCCGTCGTAATGGGTATGGGCCTCGATGAAACCGGGCGTCACATAGCAACCGGCCGCATCGACGATGCGTTCGCTCCGGTGCTGCAGGTCGGGCCCGATCTCGGCGATCGTGTCGCCGCGCAAGCGCACATCGGCGCGAAATCCCGCTGTTCCCGTGCCGTCCACCACCGTCCCGCCTCGAATCAAGATATCTGCCATGCGTCTTCCTCCGTTGTCGTTAGTAGTACATGGCGATCGTGGCGCGAATTTCTTTTTGTTGGTAATCTTTCAAAAAAGGATCATCTGATGATCCGATTCTGATCAAATACGCAATTTAGTGCAATCAGGCATCAAGTTCACGGTGCCGCTCTCTCGGAAAAGACATGATGCGAAAGAAAAGCGACCGCCAACTCCCGCTGCTGGTGAACTCGCTCAGGCGCCTGTTGCGTGCCAGGGGAATCGGCTACCGCGACATTGCGCGGACGCTGGCAGTGAGCGAGCCGACCATCAAGCGCTGGTTCGCGGGCAAGGGCATTACCGTGGAGCGTCTCGAAGACCTGTGCGCATTTGTCGATGTGAGCCTGATCGAACTGATCGAATTCGCCGCGCATGACGCCGACGCGCGCCTGCGTCAGCTCAGCATCGAGCAAGAGCAGGCGCTCGCGCAAGACCAGATCCTGGTATTCATCTTCACCATCATCCTGCGCGGTTGGTCGCCGGACGAATTGTGGCGCGAGCAGGGCTTGGAACCTGCTGCACTGATCGTTTACCTGACCCGGCTCGACAAACTGCGCTTGATTGATCTGCTGCCGGGGAACGAAGTGCGATTGCTGACGGTGCGCGATATCGAATGGCGCAAGGACGGACCGATGCGTACCCAGTTCGCCCAGTGGCTCAAGGCCGGCTATTTCGCGCTCGATGCATTGCAGTCCAAGGCGCCGTGGGGCGCCGAGATGGTCAAGCTTTCCGAGTCTTCGCTGGCGCGCATGGAAGACATGATTCGCGACTTCCAGCGCAACATCCGCCTGCTCGGCGAGGCGGACCGTCACGCTTCGGCAGCCCAGAAGGCCTGGTATCTGGTGTTGATTTCATCCGGTCGGATCGATCTCCGCGGCTTGCCGTCCAAGACGAAGAGGACGGCGGTTAGGGACGGACGAGTTTCGTTTCCGCAAATTGATGACACGCCCTAGTAGTTCGACACCCTTCCCTGTTCGGGCTAGGGCCTGTTGACATTCAGGTTGGGAGTGCCAAACTGAATGTCAACAGGCCCTAATAGGACTTACGCAAAGCGCATCTTCGCCTAGCGCACATGCGGGATCAGCATCTGCATGTGCCGACCGGCCACTTGGCGCCGGAAGATCTGCTGCCAGTGGTCGCCAGCGATGTGAAGCTGGACGCGATTGAAGGCAGGCCTAGTGCGAGATCGTCGAGTATATCGACCGGTTTTACAATCGCCAGCGGCGGCAGGCACGGTTGAGCTACCTGTCGCCGGCAGCATTCATGCAGTAATACCTTCAACAAAAGATCGCTGCTTGACGCCGTGTTGGCATACACAAATTCCGACCGATCTCACGCACCGGAGGGAACCGTTTGCGCACGTGGAACCACATAAGCACGCGGAACGGCTTCGCTCGAAACGGCATGCCGGCGCATCCCATTCACGTTTTCCTTCACACAATTTGAATATCACCATGGTTCCCATTATCCGCTCGCCAAAGCAATCCGACATCACTGCCGCGGCAGCGCCAGCCGTACCTGGCGTCCTGGCACAGATACGACATTGGCCTGTCAGCCAGAGCACCGTCAGTATCTCTGCGATACCAGATTTCGACTGGCCGCAGACGGGAGGGAGCGGCATGGGTCCGCCGGTAATCCAGCATCTCCAGCGCACCGCATACGGTGCGGTGTCGCCGTCCATGCCTCGGGAGGGGTTATCCCGCCAAGGCATGGACGGCGCACTGCCCACCGCAGATCTGCTACTGCTGCAAAGAGTGCTCAAAGCCGCGCCTACAGGCTCTGGCGTGCCTCAAGGGAACGGCCAAGAGGGAAGGCGCATCACCTACCTTGTCACTCTCCCTGAGCTCATTGGCAGGATGGTGCAGATGCCGTCGCAGTGTTCGGTGGACTTAGGCATTGATGCTGCTGGCGTTGTGCGCTTCTGCCACATCAGCGCACTCCAGGAAGAGAAGGTCCTCCGCTTCGAATCCCCGCAAGTTGACGCCGCTACCGGCGACCAGCCCATCGGGGCGGATGCCGTCATGCAGGCAGAGACGACTGCATCACGCAAGCGCAAGGCACCCTGGGTTGCAGAGGAGGAGGTGGGAGACGAGCCCATGTTCGATGCGTCCAGTCTGCCGGGCCATGCGGTTCTTTCAACGCTGCCGGAGCCGAGAGGTACACAATGCAGCAGCTCAGGCTCTGCGGAACAATTTTTGAACCAGCGCAGCAGGCTGCGCGATCGCACCGATCGTAGCGTTGTCGGTGCAGAGTGGGCGGGCAACGGCGATGGTGTTCCCGTGCTGACGAGACAGGAACGGCAGCGTATTTGGTTGGCGTATCCGCGCCCCAAGGGGGAGAAGAACATGGCTTACGCGCGGCGGCTGCACGCGGCCGGCCAACGGGGCGAGGCCGGGGCGATGGTCGATGGCGAACGGCTTAGCATCGAGCAGCTGGCACGCCTGTCGGGCGCAACGGAAGCCAATCTGCGCCTGGATCCGCAGCTGCAGGGGCTGCCGCCGGAACTGGAACCTATCCGATTGGCATATCCGCGCCGAGAAGGGGAGAACCACATGGCTTACGCGCGGCGGCTGCACGCGGCCGGCCAACGGGGCGAGGCCGGGGCGATGGTCGATGGCGAACGGCTTAGCATCGAGCAGCTGGCGCGCCTGTCGGGCGCAACGGAAGCCAGTCTGCGCCAGGATCCGCAGCTGCAGGGACTGCCGCCGGAACTGGAACCTATCCGATTGGCATATCCGCGCCGAGGAGGGGAGAACCACATAGCTTACGCGCGGCGGCTGCACGCGGCCGGCCAACGGGGCGAGGCCGGGGCGATGGTCGATGGCGAACGGCTTAGCATCGAGCAGCTGGCACGCCTGTCGGGCGCAACGGAAAGCCATCTGCGCCAGGATCCGCAGCTGCAGGGACTGCCGCCGGAACTGGAACCTATCCGATTGGCATATCCGCGCCGAGGAGGGGAGAACCACATAGCTTACGCGCGGCGGCTGCACGAGGCCGGCCAACGGGGCGAGGCCGGGGCGATGGTCGATGGCGAACGGCTTAGCATCGAGCAGCTGGCGCGCCTGTCGGGCGCAATGGAAGCCAATCTGCGCCTGGATCCGCAGCTGCAGGGACTGCCGCCGGAACTGGAACCTATCCGATTGGCATATCCGCACCGAGGAGGGGAGAACCACATAGCTTACGCGCGGCGGCTGCACGAGGCCGGCCAACGGGGCGAGGCCGGGGCAATGGTCGATGGCGAACGGCTTAGCATCGAGCAGCTGGCGCGCCTGTCGGGCGCAACGGAAGCCAATCTGCGCCTGGATCCGCAGCTGCAGGGACTGCCGCCGGAACTGGAGCCTATCCGATTGGCATATCCGCGCCGAGGAGGGGAGAAGAACATGGCTTACGCGCGGCGGCTGCACGCGGCCGGCCAACGGGGCGAGGCCGGGGCGATGGTCGATGGCGAACGGCTTAGCATCGAGCAGCTGGCACGCCTGTCGGGCGCAATGGAAGCCAATCTGCGCCTGGATCCGCAGCTGCAGGGGCTGCCGCCGGAACTGGAACCTATCCGATTGGCATATCCGCGCCCCAAGGGGGAGAACAACATGGCTTACGCGCGGCGGCTGCACGCGGCCGGCCAACGGGGCGAGGCCGGGGCGATGGTCGATGGCGAACGGCTTAGCATCGAGCAGCTGGCACGCCTGTCGGGCGCAACGGAAGCCAGTCTGCACCAGGATCCGCAGCTGCAGGGACTGCCGCCGGAACTGGAACCTATCCGATTGGCATATCCGCGCCGAGGAGGGGAGAAGAACATGGCTTACGCGCGGCGGCTGCACGCGGCCGGCCAACGGGGCGAGGCCGGGGCGATGGTCGATGGCGAACGGCTTAGCATCGAGCAGCTGGCGCGCCTGTCGGGCGCAACGGAAACCAAGCTGCGTTGGAAAGGTGGCCTGAAATAGCAGGCTCGCACCGGAGGGAACCGTTTGCGCACGTGGAACCACATAAGCACGCGGAACGGCTTCGCTCGAAACGGCATGCCGGCGCATCCCATTCACGTTTTCCTTCACACAATTTGAATATCACCATGGTTCCCATTATCCGCTCGCCAAAGCAATCCGACATCACTGCCGCGGCAGCGCCAGCCGTACCTGGCGTCCTGGCACAGATACGACATTGGCCTGTCAGCCAGAGCACCGTCAGTATCTCTGCGATACCAGATTTCGACTGGCCGCAGACGGGAGGGAGCGGCATGGGTCCGCCGGTAATCCAGCATCTCCAGCGCACCGCATACGGTGCGGTGTCGCCGTCCATGCCTCGGGAGGGGTTATCCCGCCAAGGCATGGACGGCGCACTGTCCACCGCAGATCTGCTACTGCTGCAAAGAGTGCTCAAAGCCGCGCCTACAGGCTCTGGCGTGCCTCAAGGGAACGGCCAAGAGGGAAGGCGCATCACCTACCTTGTCACTCTCCCTGAGCTCATTGGCAGGATGGTGCAGATGCCGTCGCAGTGTTCGGTGGACTTAGGCATTGATGCTGCTGGCGTTGTGCGCTTCTGCCACATCAGCGCACTCGAGAAAGAGAAGGTCCTCCGCTTCGAATCCCCGCAAGTTGACGCCGCTACCGGCGACCAGCCCATCGGGGCGGATGCCGTCATGCAGGCAGAGACGACTGCATCACGCAAGCGCAAGGCACCCTGGGTTGCAGAGGAGGAGGTGGGAGACGAGCCCATGTTCGATGCGTCCAGCCTGCCGGGCCATGCGGTTCTTTCAACGCTGCCGGAGCCGAGAGGTGCACAATGCAGCAGCTCAGGCTCTGCGGAACAATTTTTGAACCAGCGCAGCAGGCTGCGCGATCGCACCGATCGTAGCGTTGTCGGTGCAGAGTGGGCGGGCAACGGCGATGGTGTTCCCGTGCTGACGAAACAGGAACGGCAGCGTATTTGGTTGGCGTATCCGCGCCCCAAGGGGGAGAACAACATGGCTTACGCGCGGCGGCTGCACGCGGCCGGCCAACGGGGCGAGGCCGGGGCGATGGTCGATGGCGAACGGCTTAGCATCAAGCAGCTGGCGCGCCTGTCGGGCGCAACGGAAGCCAATCTGCGCCTGGATCCGCAGCTGCAGGGACTGCCGCCGGAACTGGAACCTATCCGATTGGCATATCCGCGCCGAGGAGGGGAGAAGAACATAGCTTACGCGCAGCGGCTGCACGCGGCCGGCCAACGGGGCGAGGCCGGGGCGATGGTCGATGGCGAACGGCTTAGCATCGAGCAGCTGGCGCGCCTGTCGGGCGCAACGGAAGGCCATCTGCACCAGGATCCGCAGCTGCAGGGACTGCCGCCGGAACTGGAACCTATCCGATTGGCATATCCGCGCCGAGAAGGGGAGAACAACATGGCTTACGCGCGGCGGCTGCACGCGGCCGGCCAACGGGGCGAGGCCGGGGCGATGGTCGATGGCGAACGGCTTAGCATCGAGCAGCTGGCGCGCCTGTCGGGCGCAACGGAAAGCCATCTGCGCCTGGATCCGCAGCTGCAGGGACTGCCGCCGGAACTGGAGCCTATCCGATTGGCATATCCGCGCCGAGGAGGGGAGAAGAACATGGCTTACGCACGGCGGCTGCACGAGGCCGGCCAACGGGGCGAGGCCGGGGCGATGGTCGATGGCGAACGGCTTAGCATCAAGCAGCTGGCGCGCCTGTCGGGCGCAACGGAAACCAAGCTGCGCCAGGATCCGCAGCTGCAGGGACTGCCGCCGGAACTGGAACCTATCCGATTGGCATATCCGCGCCGAGGAGGGGAGATGAACATAGCTTACGCGCGGCGGCTGCACGCGGCCGGCCAACGGGGCGAGGCCGGGGCGATGGTCGATGGCGAACGGCTTAGCATCGAGCAGCTGGCACGCCTGTCGGGCGCAACGGAAGCCAGTCTGCGCCTGGATCCGCAGCTGCAGGGACTGCCGCCGGAACTGGAACCTATCCGATTGGCATATCCGCGCCGAGAAGGGGAGAACCACATAGCTTACGCGCGGCGGCTGCACGAGGCCGGCCAACGGGGCGAGGCCGGGGCGATGGTCGATGGCGAACGGCTTAGCATCGAGCAGCTGGCACGCCTGTCGGGCGCAACGGAAGCCAGTCTGCGCCAGGATCCGCAGCTGCAGGGACTGCCGCCGGAACTGGAACCTATCCGATTGGCATATCCGCGCCGAGGAGGGGAGAACAACATAGCTTACGCGCGGCGGCTGCACGCGGCCGGCCAACGGGGCGAGGCCGGGGCGATGGTCGATGGCGAACGGCTTAGCATCGAGCAGCTGGCGCGCCTGTCGGGCGCAACGGAAGCCAATCTGCGCCTGGATCCGCAGCTGCAGGGGCTGCCGCCGGAACTGGAACCTATCCGATTGGCATATCCGCGCCGAGAAGGGGAGAACCACATGGCTTACGCGCGGCGGCTGCACGCGGCCAGCCAACGGGGCGAGGCCGGGGCGATGGTCGATGGCGAACGGCTTAGCATCGAGCAGCTGGCGCGCCTGTCGGGCGCAACGGAAAGCCATCTGCGTTGGAAAGGTGGCATGAAATAGCAGGCTCGCACCGGAGGGAACCGTTTGCGCACGTGGAGGTCGGCTGAAAAAAGTGTATGCCAACGTTTCGTAGAATTGAGAAACGGAGACATAGATGAATCGAATGCCGAAAGCGCGTTACACAAAGGAAGTTCGGGAGGAAGCTGTAAAGCTGGCGGAGGCAGTTGTGGCGTCAGAGGCATCGCGACGACTGTCGATCCCTCTCAAGACATTGACGAACTGGTTGCGAATATCGAAGGCAGGCAAGCTTGAAGAGATTGACCGAAATCAGAAGCTGCAGACCGAATTGGAAACGGAACTGCAGCGGGTCAAGCGGGAGCTGGCTGGAGATATTTCTTTATAAACCAGTCCGGCCAGGCTGGAATCCGCATGAATGCTAGGGGTGGCTACCGTCGTAAATTGCATGGAAATCAAAAGGACCCCTGGCAGCTTTCCATCATCGCCTGCAGATTGCGCTTGAATTTTTCGTCGTCGCCGCTTGCGTCAAAGAATGCATGAGGATCGCTCATTGCCGCGGAGGAAAAGCATTCCTCGACAATCGCATCATAGGGCGGCGCCGCATAGGTAAACGGACGCACCACGACGTTTTGCATGTACAGGAAGTTGTCCTGGGTATCAATCGCCACCGGCGTATGCTGGTTGTGCCAGATATCCAGCCAGGCTTCGGGTGTGAGCCGCGGCGGCCGCTTCAGGAAGGCCAGTTGTGCAAAACCAGCGGTACGCTCGCCGGGCATCGGCGGGAACCGCGTATTCCCTGATGCCGGTTCCGGCATCAGGGGACGGTTTTCCCGACTATCTGAACGCCAGCATGTCGATAAACGACACGCCATTTTCGCCAACGATGCGGAATGCGGCAGGCGCGTATTCCCCGGCCTTGATTGCATAACCCTGATAGGTCCCGTCCGCCGTGCCGCAGCCGTTCAGCGTGACCGTGAGCGGCAATGCGCCGACGATAGACGATGTACGCTGGATGCTGCCGGTGAGGCCGCATTTGGCAGATCCAGCGGACACCGCGCCATCGGCCGATACCGTAAAGCCGGCAACGGTATTGTCGCGGTTGATCGCCATATGGCTGCCGGCCAGATCGGCCAGTGTGATGGCCTTGACCTTCACCGGGACTGCGCTGCCCGGAACGGCGCGGACTTCCAGCGCGGACCCGGCTGCCGGCACCCTGCGTACCGCGTTGCCCTTGACCTCGTAATAGGCTGCGGCAGGACGCAGATCGTCGTTTTCGATCAACATGACGCCATTGCCGTCGCTGCCGATGAAGGATTCGCCGAAAGTACCCGCAGGATCGCCCTCGATCAGCATGGCGCTTGAGCCGGCCGTTGTCGTCCCGGACAAGGCGACGCTATTCGGGTTGTCATTCCCGCCGCCGCAAGCGGCCAGTGCAAGCAGTGCTCCCGCGCACAATATGAATCGTGAATTCATGGACGGCCTCACTTGGCAAGGTTGTTCAGCTTGAGGCGTATCGCCGCTTCCGGCGCACGATCGGCCTGGTGGTTCACGCTGATTACCGAAACTGCAACCGCGCCCGATTTCACGACATTCTGTTCCGACGTCGGGTCGGTATCGGTGAGCATGATCACGTTCGCAGGCGGCGTGCCGCCGATATACAGCGTCACGCCCGGCAACGGCGGCGCGCCGCCCGGAATGTAGCTGTTGGCCATCGCATCCTTGGACAGATCGGGAACGAAGAAGGGCATCGCGCTGCTGGCAATGCCTTCCTTGCTGAACTTGATCGGCAGATTTGCCGCAGCGCCCTTGGCGAACTTCGGCATGTTGACATTCAGCCCGATCCCATCGGGCAGCAGTTTTCCGCCTGCAACGCTCTTTTGCTTGTCGAGCTCATTCACCAACCGCACCACGATATCGGCGTTTTCATATTCCACATCGCCGGCAACCAGTTTGTCGTGGGAGCGATACGAGGTCGGCGCCTCGGCGCTGGCGGCAATTGCCGGAACGCCGCGATTGATCGCTATCAGGGCGGCATTGACCGTACCCGAGCCATTGTTGATGATGCCGGTATTGTTGCCGTAGTTGATGCCGGACACCAGCAGATCGGGAGCCTTGCCCCATTTTCTTTGCGCTGCCACGTCGATGCCGTATAACGCGCTGGCGACCGGCGTGCTGTCGACGTAATGCACGTCGGCGTCGCTTGCCAGGGTGCCAATGCCAGGCGCACCTGCCTTGACGGCGCCCGCACGCGAATCCTTCGTCATGGTCGTGACCGGCCGCAGGAAGTTGAGCGCGCCGCCCTGGCCGCTGCTGTCTGCCGTCGGGGCGGAAATGATGACGCTATGTCCCGCCGCCTTCAGGCGCTGATACAACGCATGGATGAACGATGCCTCGAAGCCATCATCGTTGGTGATGACGATATTCAGTGCTTGGGCGGGTGCCGCGATGGCGAGCGCCAGGGACAGTCCCAGGATGGATGACGGCTTGGGTATACGCATTGGTGATCTCCTAGATGTAAAAGTTTTTATCTGCTTCTCTTGTATCTCTGGCACGTAGCCTTCGATAAAAGCGGTGTTGTTTCTTTTGCAGAATCGCCATCACTCATCGATCCATGGTTGTGACTTCCGATTCTGCCGAAATGGAAACAACTGCTTGATGCTTTCATTGAATGTGTACGGAGGCATCGTCTGAAAAGACTAGAAAGCATCTTTCCTCGTTTTCGGGTTGCCGCAATGTTGGCGGGGGCACGTCCCTTAAAGTACAGCTTGTTGTATCCCGTCGTTCCCGCGCAGGCAGGAACCCATAAGCCGGTAATTCAGCGTAAAAAAATTAAGAACGTCGGATCACTAGTCCATTTAAACGATGTTCTGCAATAACCGAGATTCGATACTGAACGCTCGAACCGGCAAGATCGTCATGTGTGCAAACGCAAGGCCATCCGTGACCGGGTAAAAAAATCAAAAAACCGATCGGGTTCAACAACGAGGAGGACAGAGGTATGAAGCGTATTCAACAGGTCAAAGCACCATTGCGTTTGCGAGGCATTGCCGAGGCCGTGCTGGTGATGGCATGCGCGCCATCGGCGTTTGCCGCCGCTACGGTACAAATCGGCGACAACACCAGTTTCGATTATGGCGCGACCGTCAGTTACGGCGTCGGCGTCCGGGCCAAATCGCCATCGGATGCACTGATCAATGGACCAGTGGGCGCAGCCGGTTTGCCGACCACCATCAATAGCGATGACGGAGATCGCAACTTCAAGCGTCACAGTTTGACCACGAATCGCATGAGTGTCCTGCTCGAAGGCCATCTTAAGCACGACAACGTCGGTCTGTTCGTCCGCGGCAGCGCGTTCTACGACAGCGTCTACAATCGCGGCAACGACAATAACTCGCCCGGCACCGTTAACAAATCGGGGCCGTTCAATGAATTCACATCCGGCGCGCGCGACTATGAGGGCCGACGCGCGCGCTTGCTCGACGCCTATCTGTATGGCAACTTCAATGCCGGCGACAGCAAGGTCAATCTGCGTGCCGGTAACCATGTGGTGCAATGGGGCGAATCGCTGTACTTCCCGAATATTGCCGGTGCCCAGGCACCGGCCGACGCGACCAAGGCCAATGTGCCGGGTGCGGAGGTCAAGGACATTCTATTGCCTAGCGGGCAGGTTTCCGGCCAATGGTCGCTCTCCGACAACGTCAGCTTGCTCGGCTATTACCAGTACCAGTACCGGCCAACCGAGTTGTCACCGGCAGGCAGTTATTTCAGTTTTGCCGACATGCTCGGACCTGGCGCCGATCGCATTTACACGCTGGCGAATCCACTGCTGATGAGCCCGGCAACCGCCGGCCTGCCAGGCTTGCCGACCGCCTTGACCGCCGTGCGCGGCCCCGACATCCGTCCGAAGGATAGCGGGCAATGGGGTATCGGCAGCCGCTTCCGCATCAGCGACAGAACCGAGCTGGGCGCGTATCACCTGCGCTATCACGACAAGAATCCGAGCGTCGTGACCAATCTCGGTGTCGCCACGCTCTATCCGGGCAATGCCGCGTTCGGCATTCCGCCGATTACTTCCGCAGTGCTGCCGCCGCAATTCCAGGCGCTGCCGGTCGGTTACCAGGTCAAGTATTTCGACAATATCAAGCTCACCGGCGTCAGCTTCTCGACGCAGCTGGAAGGCATCAGCCTGGCGGGCGAAGTCAGCTATCGCGACGGCGCGCCCGTGCTGGTCGACACCTTGCTCGGACCGACGGCGACCCGCTCGAAGTCGTGGCAGGGACAGGTGTCAGCGATACAGACTTTCGAAAAAACGCCGCTGGCCGACGCGATGACGCTGGTCGGCGAGATTGGCGTGCACCGGGTCAGCAGCGTGGAAGCAGTAGACATGGCCGGCATGCGCTTTAACCAGTTGAGCAACAGCAGATCCTCATGGGCTTATGCGATCGCATGGACACTCAACTACAACAACGTGTTCAACGGCTGGGATATGGCAGTGCCGATCACTTTCCAGCACCTGGTCAACGGCGTGCCTGCCGTGGCCGCCAGCTTCGGCAGCCTGACCGGAGAGGGCGACAAGCGTTTGAGCGTCGGCACCACGTTCAAGTATCTGAACAACCTGGAAATCGGTCTTTCCTATAACGCATTCCTCGGCAGCGCCGATGCGAGATTGCGCCCGCTGGCCGACCGCGATTATCTCGCGCTCAGCGCCAAGTACAGCTTTTGATGCAACAGTTTCAGATTTGGGCTTCACGATTGTTTAACCCTATTCGAGAAAGAGGATGCACATGAAACCATTGCTATATAAAGTCGCGCTACCTGCATTGACAGCGACTGCACTGATGATCGCGGCGCCGGTTTCGGCGAAGCTGAGCGCGGACGAGATCAAGACGCTGAGCACCACGTTGACACCGATGGGCGCCGAGCGCGAAGGCAACAAGGACGGTTCCATTCCGCCATACTCCGGCAAATGGCTGGGTGTGCCGCCCGGTATCACTTATGGCGGCACCGGCAAGCACCAGCCGGACCCGTATGCGAATGAAAAACCGCTGTTCGTGATCACCGCGCAAAACATCGCGCAATACGCGGATCGCTTGAGCGAAGGGCAAAAGGCGCTGTTCAAGAAATATCCCGAGACCTTTCGCATGCCGGTCTATGCTAGCCATCGCGACTTCCGCTATGCCGACAAGGTGTATGCGCACATAAAGGAAAATGCGGCACAGGCAGAGGTCACCGATGGAGGCCTCGGCGTCAAAGGCGTGTTCGGCGGTCCGGCGTTTCCGATTCCCAAGAACGGTATCGAACTGTTGTGGAGCATGCTGTCGTCGCCGAAGGCATTCAATGAAATGGCGACCTATGACCAGGCGGTGGTTTACCCCGATGGCAATATCGCGTGGGGCAGGGTCGACTACAAGATCTTTGCCGGCGTGTACGACTTGAACACGGCGCGCAAGGACTGGGACGGCAAGTCTGACCATTTCAACGTTCTTACGTTGTTGCCGGAGCGCGAAAAAGGCAGCATTATCGTCGGCCATGGCTATTGGGATTATGTCAATCATCCGCGCCAGGCATGGCAATACAATCCGGGCACGCGCCGCGTGCGGCAATTGCCGAGCTTCGGTTTCGACATGCCGCAAGGTCCGGGCGGTTTCCGCACCGTCGATGATGACCGTCTGTTCAATGGTTCGCCGGAACGCTATGACTGGAAGGTCATCGGCAAGAAGGAAGTCTATATCCCGTATCACGCCTACAAGATCAACGATCCAAAGCTGAAGTACAGCGATATGCTACCCAAGGGGCATATCAATCCGGACGTGATGCGCTACGAATTGCATCGGGTGTGGGTGCTGGAAGCGAATCTGAAACCGGGCGTGCGCCATCAGTATGCGAAACGCGTGTTTTACATCGACGAGGATAGCTGGAATCCGGTACTGGTAGATAACCATGACGCGCGCGGCCAGTTATGGCGCGTCGGCATGGTCAACTTCTACTACGCGTATGACCTGCAAGGCTATCAGGCCGGCGTCTCGCTATATCACGACCTGCTGTCGGGCGTGTATATGGCGGACCGTTTGATCAACGAGCAAAAGGGCCCGCCGCGCATCAACAGCGGCGAGCTGGATCCATCGCAATTCACGCCGGATGCGGCGCGCCAAAAAGGCCTATAGACCGATAACCATTGCGGCGCCGGATGCATCCGGCGCCGTTTTAGTTGCAAACAAGCCGGTCGTTCAATCCCAAGTCCGAGATGAAAGGAGTACGGCGATGTCGATCGCGGTGCTGGAGGCGCGCGTGCGCGCGCTGGAAGATCTGGAAGCCATACGTACGCTGAAGGCGCATTATTTCTTGAGTTGCGACCGCAAGGATCCGCAGGCGGTCGCTGCCTGCTTCATGCCCGGCGAAGTGTTGATCGATTATGGCGCGATCGGTGTGTTTCACCATCGCGACGAGCTGGTCGAACTGTTTACCCGGATGGCTTGCCATGAACATATCGTCGAAATGCATCATGGCGTCAATCCATGCATCACGGTGGCCGACGACAGTCATGCACACGGCACCTGGGGATTGTTCTATCACCAGATCAATACGCGCGAACGTACCGTCACGCAGCTCGGTGCCTACTATGAAGACGATTACCGCAAGCTCGATGGCGCCTGGAAGATCGCCAATACGCGCTGCGTGGTGACATCGACCCTGGTGAGCGAACTGTCCGAAGGACTCGAAAAGATTGTATTCGCCGGCCGTCGATTCTCACCACAGGAGCGGGCATGACAGAATCCGTGGAACAACAGCTCGTTTCCGGTCAAACCTGGGATGCCTTCTGCGACATCCTGAAACGCGCCGGCCAGCAAATACTGCGGCCGGAAGCGCCGAACGACGCCTTCAACCGCGCCGAGGGCTTTCGCTATCTCAGCCGGTTGATGCGCATCGCACTGGAAATGCATGTCGAGTACGCGGACCCGGACTTCCCCGGCTTCCTGATCCCGTCGCATGAAACCGCGAAGATCGGCGCAGACAACCCCGATAATCTTTACCAGTATGCGCGGCTGAACGGCCACAACGACTATCTGGTGCGCGGACATCGCGGCAGCGTGGCATACCTGAGCTTCGGTAGCCAGAAAGGCGGTTACGAAACCGACGGCAGGATGACGCAAACCGGATTCATCGACACCCAGCATATGCAGTTCGATGCGGACGGCAATTTCGAGCTGACACTGAGCCAGACGCAGGCGGCAGGCAACTGGTTGCCGCTGGAAGCCGACAGCAATGCGCTGGTGGTGCGCCAGACTTTCCTCGACCGCAATAATGAAAAGCTGGCGCGGCTGAGCATCGAGCGTATCGACTCGGATCAGAAGCCGCAGCCACTCGATCCGCTGAAGCTGCATGGCGGCTTGCTGAAAGCGGCCCACTTCGTCGAAAACACCGCAAAACTGTTTGCCGACTGGGCGAACGGCTACCAGTCCCATCCGAATCAGCTTCCGCCGGCGAACCAGGCCGTGTGCCAGGCGGTCGGCGGCGATCCGAATATTTTCTATTACCACTCGTACTGGTCGCTGCAGGACGACGAAGCCTTGCTGATCGAAATCGAACGCATCCCGGATTGCCGCTTCTGGAACCTGCAAATCAATAACTACTGGATGGAATCGCTCGACTACCGCTACCACCGCATAGGCATCAACAAGCATGGCGCGCAGCTAGACGCGCGGGGCGGCGTCACGCTGGTGCTGTCACATACGGATCCGGGACTGCCGAACTGGCTGGAAACAGCCGGCCATCGCGTCGGCACGATGTGCATGCGTTGGGTCGATGCGAAAGAACATGTGCATCCGACGACGCGCGTGGTCAAGCTGTCGGACCTGAAAAGGAAAGGCGAACATGACTGATAACCGCAAGTTCGACATGAATGTACTGATGATGCAGGCGACGGCGCACAGCGGCGGCTTGAGCGACTTCGGCGATGCGCATTTTCGGCCCGCGCTGCACATGATGCTGGCTTCGCTGGATCGTGACGCGCGGCTGTCGGAACAGGGGCGGTCCTTATTGCAGCAACGACTGGTGGAGTTGCTAAGCAATCGCCTGCAGGTCGAAGCCTATTGCAAGCGCCATCCCGACATCCTCGATGAAGTGATTGTGCAGCCGGTGGTGATCGTCGGCCTGCCGCGTACCGGCACCACGTTGCTGCAACGCATCCTCGCCCGCGATCCGCGCTTTTATTCGCTTGCGTGGTGGGAAAGCCGTCATCCGGTGCCGCAATCCGAGGTTGCGCCCGATTCTCCCGACCCGCGTATCGCACAGGCCAGGGCAGAGGTCGAGATGATGATTGCGGCGATGCCGCAGCTGCTGTCCATCCATCCGCTCGATGCCGAACAGGCAGATGAAGAAGTGATGCTGATGGAGCACACTTTCTTCGGCGCGATGGACGCGTATGCAAACGTGTCTTCCTATACGGCGTGGCGTGAGGGGCAGGACTATGCACCTGCCTATACCTACCTGAAAAAACTGCTGCAGTTCATGCAGTGGCAAAAAAAGCGGCGCGGGATGCATGCGGAGCGCTGGGTGCTGAAGACGCCGCATCACTTGCACGCGATGCCGGCACTGTTCAAACTATTTCCAGACGTGCGCGTGATTCAGACCCATCGCGATCCGCTGCAAACCATTCCTTCGCTGGCGAGCTTCGTGCATACGCTGTGGCGCATCTATAGTGACCATGCCGATGCGGCGACGGCAGGACAGCAATGGAATCGCCAGTTTGCACGCAGCCTGCGGCACACGATGCAGTTTCGCGATGCATTGCCTGAGCCGCGTTTTTTCGATGTCGCTTACATCGATACGGTCAAGCAGCCGATGGACGTGGTGCGGGCCATCTATGCGTTTCTCGGCATGCCACTGACGGACGGCGTGGAAGCATTAATGCGGCAATGGCTGACGCACAACGCCCGCGATCAGCGCGCGCCGCATGATTATTCGGTGGCGCAGTTCGGCCTCAGCAACGCGCAGCTTGAGCAAGACTATCTCGAGTATCGCGCACGCTACCTGGAGCAGGGCAATATCCGTTCCCATTAAAAATAACAGCAGGAGACAAACAGCATGCTTTTGAAAGACAAGGTGATTATCGTGTCCGGCATCGGTCCGGGCCTCGGCGTCAAGCTCGCGGTTGAGGCGGCGCGCGAAGGCGCACGCGCGGTGGCGATCGCCGCGCGTACCGCCGCCAAGCTGGACGATGCGGAACGCCGCATCTACGCACTTGGCAGTGACTGCGAAGTGCTGAAGGTGGTAACCGACATTACCGACCGCGCCCAATGCAAGCGACTGGTCGATAAGACGGCGGCGCGTTTCGGCCGTATCGATGGCTTGCTCAACAGTGCTTTTACGCACGGCAATTTTCCTGAACCGATCGAATCGGCTGATCTGGAGGTATGGCGCTCGGTATTCGATATCAATCTGTTCGGCACAATGACGCTGACGCAGGAAGTGCTGCCGCAAATGAAAGTTCAGGGCAGCGGCGCAATTGCAATGATCAATACGGCCGCGGCGCGCCGGCCGTTTCCCGGTGAATCCGGTTATGCGGCGTCCAAGGGCGCATTGGCGGTAGCCGTCAAATACCTGGCGAAGGAACTTGGTCCGCATGGCATTCGCGTTAACAATATTTTCATGGGCTGGATGTGGGGCGAGCCGGTACAAGGCTACATCAAGCGTTCCGCCGCCGAGTATCAAATGCCGGAAGAGCAATTGATCGCGCCCATCGTTGCCAACATCGCACTCGGCCGCATCCCGACCGACGACGATTGCGCGAAGGCGGCGCTGTTCCTTGTTTCCGACTATGCCAATGCCGTCAGCGGCGCGTCGCTCGACGCGAACGGTGGCGAGTACATGGGCTGAACCATTTACCAACGCAGGAGAATCGGCATGTGCAAGGCAGAAAATCTCGTTACTTCGGTCAAGGTGGAAATCAACGCTCCCGCATCGCTGGTGTGGGATGTCCTGATGGATCTTGCCAGTTACCCGCAATGGAATCCGTATACGGTGCGGGTCGAATCGTCGCTGCAACTGGGCGAGCCGGTCAATCTGTATCTGCCCGATCCGACGCGTCCGGGCGAACATCTTCACGTGGTCGAAACATTGGTCGCATTTGAGCCGCATGCATTGCTGTCATGGGAAATGCGGCCGACCGCGCAATCGAAGGATGCGGCACGGCGCGACCAGTATATCGAGGCCATGGGCGAGGACCATTGCGTGTATTACACCACCGATATTTTTCTCGGATTGAATGCTGATGCCACGATGAAGAATTTCGGAGCGTGGGTAAAGCAGGGCTTCGACGCGGTGGCACTCGGCGTGAAACAGCGCGCGGAATTGCTGTATGCCGCACAGCGGACAAGAGGCAAGCACGAGTTTGTATAACAGCCTCTCGCGCTACTCTCCGTCGTCGTCGCGAAAGCGTACTGGTGTCCGGAATAATCTAAGCAAGATATCAAAAGTTTTTTGACACGGAGCACGGCTCCCCTCTCCTGCAAGCGGGAGAGGGGCGGGGGTGAGGGAGCTTCCAATATCTCATGCGGTCTTGACATATCCCCTCATCCCCCGCCCTTCTCCCGCCTGCGGGAGAAGGGTGCCGAACCGAGCTCGATAAACCGGATCGGCGAAATGTCAAAAGACTTTTGACCACCCGCTTAGTTGACAACGCATGAGAAGCTGACAGGCACTGGTGCGGGGATGACAAACCGGAGTTCTAACGCTTAGCAAAGCAGGCGTCGAACCTGTCTGTAAAGCGTTCAACATCGGCCTCCGGCAAGTGATTGATCCCGCCAGCCGTTTTCCGGCCGCCACCGGTCTCGAAAGTGCGGCAGAAATCCGCCGCACTGGACGCGCTATGCGCCGGCACCCGCACACTGACCGTATACCCGCCGCCTGATTTCGGTGACAGAATCGCAAGCGCATTGTCTGGATCAGTCTGCATCCGTTCATTCGCCAATACGCCGATGGCACGCCGGGCCCATGGCGCATTCGGCAATACCAGCATGGTTGCACCCGGCAACTGGTGCGCCGGCGAAAGATCGCGCGTCCGTTCCATGTCGTCGCGATACCCCGCCGTGAGCCGAACATAGGCTTCCGAGCATGCGGCAAATTCCAGCGGATCAGCGAACGGCATCATCTGCTGTGCCAGCTCGACGGGATCGATATGCAGGTCGGCGATGGTTTCGCCATACGCGTTGTAGTTCAGGCAGGTGCCCAGCATCTGCAAGGTCGATGCCGCCGCGTTCCCAAGACCGGCATCGCGCGCCATGGCAGCAGCGACCGTGCCAAGGTTATCGCCGAAAGCAGCGGTGATCGCCCACATACGATGGCGTCCGGCCAGATAATGATCGACCAGGATACTGGTGCAGACCTCCGCGCGCTCGTCGATGCAGGCCATCAAGGCCGGATGCTCAGGCAATTCGCCCGCATGATGGTGATCGAAATAGCGTACCGATGCGCCGGCATCAAGCAACCGCAGTAAGTCACCACGATTCTGGTCGAGTGAAATATCGAGCGCGGTGACGGTGTCGCCGGCCTCTGCATCAACCCGTCTCAGCAGTTGAATATCGCGCTTGACGCCGGTAACCAGGCGAACTTCCTGCGGATCGGCGAGCCGCAGTTGCTGCAGTGCGCACAGGCCGTCCGCATCGCCATTGAAAGCGTAAAAATGCGTCATATCACGCCACGCTCGGTCAAATGTTGGATAACCAGTTCCGCCGCCTGATCCGGAGAATGGGCGGTCGTATCGATCCGGATTTCCGCACACTCAGGTGCTTCGTAAGGCGAATCGATCCCGGTGAAGTTCTTTAGTTCGCCACGGCGTGCTTTTTTATACAAGCCTTTCGGATCGCGCTGTTCCGCTACGGAGATCGGAGTATCGACGAAGATCTCGACAAACTCGTCCTGTTCGACCAGTTCGCGCGCCATCCTGCGTTCGGCGCGGAATGGCGAAATGAACGACACCAGCACGATCTGCCCCGCATCGACCATCAGCCGCGCTACTTCGCCAACGCGCCGGATATTCTCGACCCGGTCAGCATCCGAAAAACCGAGATCCTTGTTCAGCCCGTGCCGCACATTGTCGCCATCGAGCAGGTAGGTGTGTTTGCCGAGCGCATGCAGCTTTTTTTCCACCATGTTGGCCACAGTCGACTTGCCGGCGCCCGACAGACCGGTAAACCACAGCACGCAGGGTTTCTGTCCCTTCAGGCTGGCGTGCGCCTGCTTGTTGACATCGATCGCCTGCCAATGAATGTTTTGTGAACGTCGTAACGCAAAATGCAGAATGCCGGCGCCGACCGTATTATTGGTTAGGCGATCGATCATGATGAAGCTGCCGGTATCCCTGTTTTCGCTATAGGGATCGAATGCGACATGCTGGTCGAAGCTCAGGTTGCAGACGCCGATATCGTTCAAGTCAAGTTTCCGCGCGGCGAGATGTTCGAGCGTGTTGACGTTGATCTTGTACTTTGGCGGAGCGCTTGTCGCTGTCACCGTTTTGGTGCCAATCTTCAGCAGATAGGGGCGCCCGGGCAACATCGGTTCGTCGTTCATCCATATCACCGCCGCTTCAAACTGATCGGCCACACCGGGCAGTGCATTCGGCGACGCCAGGACGTCACCGCGGCTGATGTCGAGTTCGTCTTCAAGTGTAATTGTGATCGACTGGCCGTTTACCGCTTGCGCGAGATCTCCTTCGCTGCTGACGATGCGCGCGACGCGGCTCTCCCGGCCTGACGGCAGTACGCGCAGACGGTCGCCCGGCCGTACGATGCCGCCGGCGACGATGCCGGCATAGCCGCGAAAGTCGAGGTTGGGGCGATTCACCCACTGCACCGGCAGGCGGAATGGCCGCCATTGCGACCCGGCGTCATCGATTTCCACCGTTTCGAGGTAAGACATCAGCGTGGGCCCCTGATACCAGGGCGTGTTGGCGCTGCGTTCGGCGATGTTGTCACCCTTCAGCGCCGACATAGGAATGGTGACGATGTTTTGCAAGCCAAGGGCTTTCGCGAAACTGCGATACTCCGCATCGATGCGGTCGACAACCTCCTTCGCATAGCCAACCATGTCCAGCTTGTTGATGACCAGCGCTATATGCCGAATCCCGACCAGTGACGCCAGATAGCTATGTCGGCGCGTCTGCGTCAGGATACCTTTGCGAGCATCGACCAGGACGATCGCCACATCAGCGGTCGACGCGCCGGTGACCATATTGCGGGTGTACTGTTCATGACCCGGCGTATCTGCCACGATGAACTTGCGCTTGTCGGTCGAAAAGAAGCGGTAGGCGACATCGATGGTAATACCTTGCTCACGTTCGGCGGACAAGCCATCGACCAGCAATGCAAAGTCGAGATCCCCGCCTTGGGTACCCATTTTTTTCGAGTCGGTTTCAAGCTGGCTCAACTGGTCCTCGAACAGCATTTTCGACTCGTACAACATGCGTCCGATCAACGTGCTCTTGCCGTCATCGACGCTGCCGCAGGTAATGAAACGCAGCAGGCTTTTGTGTTCATGCAGTGTCAGGTACTGGTCGATATCTTCGGCGATCAGATCAGATACGTGTGCCATCAGAAATATCCCTCCTGTTTCTTTTTTTCCATTGAACCGGCGGAGTCGTGGTCGATCAGGCGACCCTGGCGTTCGGATGTCCGCGCCAGCAGCATTTCGCGGATGATCGCCGTCAAATTGTCCGCATCGCTTTCGATCGCACCGGTGAGCGGATAGCAGCCCAAGGTACGGAAACGCACTTTCTTCAGCTGCGGCACCTCGCCTTGGCGCAGCGGCATGCGCTCGTCATCCACCATGATCAGTGTACCGTCGCGTTTGACGACCGGACGCTCTTTCGCCAGATACAACGGCACGATCGGGACATTATTCAAACGAATGTACTGCCAAACATCCAGTTCCGTCCAGTTGGAAAGCGGAAATACGCGAATGCTTTCCCCTTTTCGCTTGCGCGCGTTGTAGAGCTTCCAGAGCTCGGGACGCTGCAGCTTCGGATCCCATCGATGCTGTTCGGAGCGTATCGAAAAGATGCGCTCCTTTGCGCGCGACTTTTCTTCGTCGCGCCGCGCGCCGCCGAAGGCCGCGTCGAACCCGTACTTGTCAAGCGCCTGTTTCAAGCCTTCGGTTTTCCATATATCGGTATGCACGGCGGAGCCATGCGTGAATGGATTGATATTCTGACGAACACCTTCGGGGTTGATATGGACAATCAATTCCATGCCGAGCTGTTCCGCCATCGCGTCACGAAACTGGATCATTTCGCGAAACTTCCAGGTGGTATCGACATGTAGCAGCGGGAAGGGCGGTTTGGCGGGATAGAACGCCTTCATCGCAAGATGCAGCATGACGGCACTGTCCTTGCCGATCGAATACAGCATCACCGGCTTTTCACACTCGGAGACGATCTCCCGCATGATGTGGATGCTCTCGGCTTCAAGGCGCTGCAGATGGGTCAACATCGTCTCTCCTTTTCCTGTTGTGTTCGGAATCTTCGCTGTGCAGCGGGCTTTCTCTTTTTATATTTTTTCTCGATGCTACGAAGAGCCGATGCGCAACTCATCGTCCGTCCAGACTATGCGAGGCATGACCGTTCTCCACGACCAAGGCTAGTCCGTTTAAACGATGTTTCGAACAAGTCGAAAACCGATACTGCTATCGAACAAAAGAGTCAGGTGCGCTGCGCTGCACGCGCAAGTCCACCACATTCAAAAGGAAGCGGTTCTATGAAACGATTGCTGTACAAACTCGCCTTGCCCGCGATGACGGCCACTGCACTGGCGGCGGCCATGCCTGCCATGGCAAAGCTGAATGCGGACGAAATCAACACCTTGGGCACGACGCTCACGCCAATCGGCGCGGAACGCGAAGGCAACAAGGACGGCAGTATCCCGCCGTATTCCGGAAAATGGCTGGGCACGCCGCCTGGCGTCAGCTATGGCGGCACCGGCAAACACGCGCCGGACCCTTATGCAAATGAAAAACCGCTGTTCGTGATCACCGCAAAAAACATGGCGCAATATGCCGATCGTTTGAGCGAAGGACAAAAGGCCCTGTTCAAGAAATATCCGGACACGTTCCGCATGCCGGTGTATCCGAGTCATCGCGACTTCCGCTATGCCGACAAGGTGCATGCGAATATGAAGGAGAATGCAGCGCAGGCGGAAGTAATCGATGGCGGCGCCGGCGTCAAGGGTGTGTACGGCGGTCCAGCATTTCCGATTCCGAAGAATGGACTGGAATTGGTCTGGAACATGCTGTCGTCGCCGAAAGCATCCAATGAAGTAGCGATCTACGACCAGGCTGTGGTCTACCCCGACGGCAACATCGCATGGGGACGCGTCGATTACAAAATGTTATCGGCGGTGGATAATCAAAAAGTCAACCGCAAGGATTGGAACGGCACCGCAATCTTCTTCAATACCGGCACGCTGCTGCCGGAGCGCGAGAAAGGAACGATCATCGTCGGCTACGACCATTGGGAGTTTGCCAGCCGCCCGCGCCAGGCATGGCAATACAATCCGGGGACGCGCCGTGTGCGGCAATTGCCGAGCTTCGGCTTCGACATGCCGCAAGGCCCGGGTGGTTTCCGCACCGTTGACGATGACCGTCTGTTCAATGGCTCGCCGGAACGCTATGACTGGAAGATCGTGGGCAAGCGCGAGATCTATATTCCGTATCACGCTTACAAACTCAACGATCCCAAGATCAAGTATGCGGACATGCTGACCAAGGGGCATATGAATCCCGAACTGATGCGCTACGAGTTGCATCGGGTGTGGGTGCTGGAAGCAAACCTGAAGCAGGGCGTGCGCCATCAGTATGCGAAGCGCGTGTACTACGCCGACGAAGATAGCTGGAACGCGGTGATGGTGGATAACTATGACGCGCGTGGCCAGTTGTGGCGTCAGGGAACGATGAATTTCTATTATGCGTATGAGCTGCAAGGCTATCATGCCGGTGTCGCGCTATATCACGACCTGCAGTCGGGTACCTATATGGCCGACCGACTGGTCAACGAGCAAAAGAATGCGCCGCGCATCAACACCGGCGAGCTGGAGCCGTCGCAGTTCACGCCGGATGCTGCACGCCAAAAAGGACTTTGATCTTGCACCAGGACACCGTCTTTGCGGTGTCTGCTACCACAGCGCATAAGCGCACGGGATATACATGATGAATGACGCAGCACTGGATCACATCGGCGATGCCTTATACGAAGCATGGAGTTCACGCCGGGTAATGACACCGATTAGCGGCAGCATGCCGGACCTTACGATCGACCATGCCTACCGGATTCAACAGCGCATGGTGGCACGCCGCATTGCGCAAGGGGAGCATGTGATCGGCAAAAAGATCGGCGTAACCAGCAAAGTGGTGCAGCAAATGCTGAACGTCCATCAGCCCGACTTCGGCATTCTGCTGTCCGGCATGCAGTATGAAGACGGCGCCGAGATTCCGATGGAGTCGCTGATCCAGCCCCGTGCCGAAGGTGAGATTGCATTTTTCCTGAAGGAAGATCTGTGCGGGCCGGGAGTCACCATCACACAGGTGATGGATGCGACCAAGGAAGTGGCCGCCTGTTTTGAAATCGTCGATTCGCGTATCCGGGACTGGAATATCCGGATCCAGGACACCGTTGCCGACAATGCGTCCTGCGGCGTGTTTGTGATCGGCAAGGACCGCGTCGATGCGCAGACGATCGATCTCGCGGTATGCGGCATGGTGATCGAGAAGAACGGTGAAGTCGTCGCTACCGGTGCCGGCGCGGCAGCGCTCGGTCATCCGGCGAATGCGGTTGCATGGCTGGCCAACGAACTCGGTGCACGCGGCATCCCGTTGAAGGCTGGCGAACCGATCCTGTCCGGATCGCTGGCGCCGCTGATTCCGGTCACGGCAGGCGATTCCCTGCGGATGCGCATCGGCGGTATCGGCGCATGCAGCGTGTCGTTCAAATGAATAGGTATTCACAGAACCGGGATGAAAAACCAATGAAGAAAATCAAATGTGCATTGATCGGCTCGGGAAATATCGGGACCGATCTGTTATACAAGCTGCGCCGCAGCGAATGGCTTGAACCGGCCTGGATGGTCGGTATCGACGCGGATTCCGAAGGATTGGCGCGCGCAAGGGAAATGGGCCTGCTGACTACCGCCGATGGCGTCGATGGCTTGCTGCCGCATGTGAAAAGGGATGATATCCGTATCGCCTTCGATGCGACGTCAGCTTATGTCCACGCCGAAAACTCACGCAAGCTGAACGAACTTGGCGTGCTGATGCTCGACCTGACGCCGGCGGCGATCGGGCCGTATTGTGTACCGAGCGTTAACCTGCCGGAAGATGTCACCGGTATTAACAATCTCAATATGGTGACTTGCGGCGGACAGGCGACGATTCCGATGGTGCATGCGGTATCACGGGTGCAGCCGGTTGCGTACGGCGAGATTGTTGCCACCGTGTCCTCGCGCTCGGTCGGTCCTGGCACACGCAAGAACATCGATGAATTCACACGTACCACCGCCGGCGCGATCGAACGTGTCGGCGGTGCGCAAAAGGGCAAGGCCATTATCGTGATCAATCCGGCGGAACCGCCGATCGTCATGCGTGACACCATTCACTGCCTGACCGTGGACGAACCGGACCAGGAAGCAATCACAGCATCGGTGCACCGCATGATCGCATCGGTGCAGCAGTATGTACCCGGCTATACGTTGAGGAACGGTCCGGTATTCGACGGCAAGCGGGTATCCATCTATGTCGAGGTGCTTGGACTTGGCGACTATCTGCCGACATACGCCGGCAACCTTGACATCATGACAGCGGCCGCAACACGGACTGCCGAACTGTTTGCCCAGAAGCTGCATGCCGCGTAAACATCAGAAAGGAAAGAAACATGGAAAACAATTTGCGCGGAACGAAAATCCTGTTGCATGACATGTCATTGCGCGACGGCATGCATCCGAAGCGGCACCAGATCACCCTCAAGCAAATGCAGGATATCGCCACCGGCCTGGACCGCGCCGGCGTGCCACTGATCGAAGTCACGCACGGCGATGGACTGGGCGGCGCATCGGTGAACTACGGTTTTCCCGCGCATAGCGACGAGGAATACCTGCGCGGCGTGATTCCTCTGTTGAAGAACGCACGTGCTTCGGCCTTGCTGTTGCCAGGAATCGGGACCATCGACCACTTACATATGGCGCATGACTGCGGCGTTGCGACTATTCGTGTCGCCACCCATTGCACCGAAGCGGACGTGTCTGAACAGCACATCGGCCTGGCACGCAAACTGGGGCTGGATACCGTCGGCTTTTTGATGATGGCGCATATGGCGGAGCCTGAAAAGCTGCTGGAACAGGCGCGCCTGATGGAATCCTACGGCGCCAACTGCATTTATGCGACCGACTCCGCCGGCTACATGCTGCCAGAGCATATACGCGCACGCATCGGTTTGCTGCGCGAAAAATTGAAGCCGGAAACCGAGATCGGTTTCCACGGCCATCATAATCTGGCGATGGGTGTTGCCAACTCGCTGGTCGCCATTGAATATGGCGCGCGCCGCATCGATGCGGCCGCTGCAGGCCTCGGCGCCGGCGCCGGAAATACGCCGATGGAAGTGTTGGTCGCCGTATGCGCCCGCATGGGCATCGAAACCGGCGTCGACGTATTCGGCATTTCCGATGTCGCGGAAGACCTGGTGGTGCCGATCATGGACCATCCTATCCGTATCGACCGCGATGCGCTGACGCTTGGTTATGCGGGCGTGTATTCGTCGTTTCTTTTGTTTGCCAAACGAGCGGAAGCCAAGTACGGCATCTCCGCGCGCGAAATCCTGGTCGAGCTAGGCAGGCGCGGCATGGTAGGCGGGCAAGAAGACATGATCGAGGATACGGCGCTGACGATGGCGCGTGAACGCAAGGCAGCTTGATGGATATCGGCAAACTGCCCAAGGATGCGCAGCAGCAAATGGCGGACTCGATCCAGCGCTACTGGCGCGAGAACATGGACGATCCTATTGGCGACCTGAAGGCAGGCTTGCTGCTGCAATTCATTCTGGATGAGATTGCGCCTAGTATCTACAACCTGGCGATTCGCGATGCGCAGGCTTATTTGCAAGAGAAGATTATCGATCTGGAAGTGAACTGCTTCGAGCCCGAGTTCGAGCATTGGCGCAAGAACGTCGGCAACCGGGTAGGGCGCAAGAGTTCCAGTACGGCATGAATTCAAAAGTCTACTCAGAGAAGCTTCCAACCAAAGGCGAAGCGACCAGCGCACTGATCCTCCGGTGCGCACTTTCAATGGCCCGGCGCACGGGCCTGGAAGGACTGACAATCGGCGCCATTGCCGATGAAATGAAAATGAGCAAGACCGGTGTTTTCGCACGCTTTGGCTCACGCGAAAAACTGTTGATAGAAGCGCTAAAACTGTACCGTGTGCAATTTGAACGGGCAGTGTTTCATCCAGGCCTGGAGGAACACGCGGGCTTGCCGCGGCTGACAGAAGTTTTCATGCGCTGGGTGCAGTTTGAAGCCGATGATTCCGGCATCGGAAGTATCTATATCAGCGCTGCGGCCGAATACGAGAATCGCTCCGGCGCCGTTCGGGATGTGCTGGTAGCGATGATCAAGGATTGGCAAGCATGGCTGCTGCATTACATAAAGACGGCTATCGAGCTTGGTCATTTACCCGCGAAGCTCGATGCGGAAATGCTGGTGTACGAGATCTACGGACTCATTCTCGGGCTGCACCATGACATGCGTCTGCTGAAGCTTCCCGGAAGCGCACAGCGTGCAATGCGGTCATTTAATCGCTTGCTGGAAGCCGGTGGCGGCGCTCAGCCTGGATCTATAGAAGCGCCGCATCCTAAATGGTGGACAGTGCATGTTCATTGGGCCTCGCTTCGGGAGCAGCGGCATCGTGCTCATTGATGCCGTTACGAGCGGGGCGTCCATCCACTGGTCGGCGCCAGCACTCCACACTGTCAACGGCACGGAGGAACGTGCCGCTGACAGCGTCAGGCTCATGGCTCCAGCTTGCTCGTTGTCGTCAGCGCAGCCGCTTCCGTCGCACAGTCGCTCGTGGGTTTACTGCCCGCAGCACGGGCCTTTGCGATCTCGCCGCGTGCGGCCTCGAGTTGCGCCATGAACTGTGGGTTGTTGTGCAATTTCACCACCATGGCGGCGCCAATCATGCGGCCGGCCACGATGTCGCTCTTCCAATGCGCGCCGCAGATCGCCCGGCTCTGTCCATAGGCACGCCCGCGCTGAAGCAGGGCATCGCGGCGGTCGGGCGCGATCTCGGCCAGAACGAGCGCCTGGGCCCAGCCAGCGGACGAGTGGCCCGACGGGTACGAACCGTCCTTCGTCAGAACATGCTCTTCGTCAGGCGTGCAGCTGTGCCCTTTGAACGCCATGAAGGGGCGGGTGCGCTTGTAGTGGTCCTTCGCGCCGAAAGTCGCGGTGCCCGCATCGGTCAGCACGCGGCGCAACAGGATGTTCACGTGCGGCGTGGCTTCTTCCGAGATCGGGATGCCCAGTGCGCAGGAGAAGGGGGTTTCTTCGGCCTTCGCAAAGCTGAGTTTCGCGTCTCTCGTGGCGATCGCGTCACGTGGTGTGCCCCGCAGCGCGATAAACCTGTGGTAAGCCGCGACATCGTCGGCCATAGCGGGCGAGCCTTCGGCAGGCGGTGCAGGCAGCAGGGCGAGGCTGTCCACCCAGTCGCTCTTCTGAAGGTAGCCATTGACCAGGCGATAGCCCGAGCCATGGAGCCTCTCGCCGACTGCCGCGGGGGACGTTGGTGGGGGGGGCGTTGTGGTGCAGGCGCTTGCCAGCACCGCCGTAGCCAGAATCGCTGCAGACTGGAAAAATTGCATGAAGTTCTCCTTTGGTTAGTTTGACCTGACGGCCAGTTCGGTATTTAGCATGGCCATGCCAACAAGGGAATGCCCTTGTTCGGCGGCCAGAAGAGTCGGTTTAAGCACCGGTGCCCCGGGCAAGTGCAATGCTCACTGAACAATTGATGGACACATGGTGAACATCAATTGTTCACCGGAGCTTCATGGTGTGACAATCGCTTTCAAGACATCGCCCCGTTCCGAGTCCTCCACTGCCTTGTTGAGCTCAGACAGAGGGTAGAACTTGATCAGCTTGTCGAATGGAAACCGTCCCTGTTTCCACAATTCGACCAGTTGCGGTATGAAGATGTCAGGAATACTGTCTCCCTCGATGATGCCTCGCACCGTCCGCCCAAACAGAACCGCATTCATGTCCAGCGAAAACTCGGTTCCCAATGGAGAAACTCCAATTACACCGCAGATGCCCGTCAGACGAAGGCTGTCCACCGCCTGCCGCACGACCTTCGGCAGGCCGGTGCATTCGAGCGCGAATTGCACGCCATCCCCCGTGACCGACGCAATCTCTTTCGCAATGTCCTGCGTGCCGCCGTTGATCGTGTGCGTGGCGCCAAGCTCCCGAGCCAACGTCAGGCGTTTCTCATTCAGGTCGACCACTACGATCGTCGTGCATCCGACCACCTTCGCGGCCATGACCGCCGCCAGGCCCACCGACCCTGCGCCAAACACGGCAATGCTGCTACCCGCGCCGGGCTTCAAGGCATTGATGACCGCACCCGCTCCGGTTTGAATGCCGCAGCCGAGCGGGCCCATCATTTCGATGGGAACGTCGTTTCGAATCTTGACGACGTTGCGCTGCGATGCCAGTGCGTGATCGCCGAACGACGACTGCGCGAAAAAGTAGCCGCTCACCCGCTCTCCGGACTTGGTGCAGCACGGAGACGAGCCATCGGGGCGCGCCCCGGTGAAGTTGCGGCCGTACAGGTCCGGGCAGTAGCCGAACAAGCCCTTCTGACAGTTGGCACACATGCCGCAGCTTGCGTAGGTGAGCACCACATGGTCGCCAGGAGCCACCTTGGTCACCTTTGCGCCGACCTTGACGACCACTCCAGCGCCTTCGTGCCCAAGCACTGCGGGAAGCGGCGTCGGGAAGTACTGATCGCGAACGACGAGGTCGGTATGGCACACGCCCGTCCCGTGAATCTTGACCAGCACCTCGTCATCGCGAGGATCGTCGAGCTCAATGGTCTCGATATGGAACGGGCCGGATTTTTCTCTGACAACTGCAGCTTGAATGGAAGGCATTGCGTTCTCTCCTGTTGGAAGTTTTGGGTTTTCTAAGTTTTTCGAATGGGGCCATCACTCGTCAGCGCTCATCGAGCGTGTGCAACTCGCGGCGAAGAATTTTTCCGCTGCTCGTCTTGGGCAGGTCGGCTACGATCTGGAAGGCCCTGGGCACCTTGTAGGCCGCCAGGTGTTCGCGGCAATGCGTTTCGAGCGCGACCAAATCCAGGAGCGCGCCTTGGCGCGGAACGACATAGGCCTTTGCCAGTTCTCCCTTGTTCTCGTCGGCCATGCTGCCTACCGCGACCATCGCCACGTCGGGACGTTGTGCAATCACCCGTTCGATTTCGGCCGGGTAAATATTGAACCCCGCCGTGATGATCATGTCCTTTAGGCGATCGACGATATAGATATAGCCTTCGTCGTCCATCCGCGCGAGGTCGCCCGTGTGCAGCCACCCATCGGGCTCCAAAGCTTGCTTCGTTGCTTCAGGGCGGCCAAGGTACTCGCGCATCGTCATTGCGCCGCGGATCTGCAGTTCTCCGATTTCACCGGAGGCCACAGCCCGGTGGGGGTCATCAGGCGCAGCGATCCGCGCCTCCAGGTGCGGCAAGGCAATGCCAATGGACCCCAGTCTGTGGGAGCCGTACAAGCTGTGCGTGGTGCCCAGTCCGCCCAACTCCGTCATGCCCCACAACTCGATAAGGGGGCATCCAAACGCATCCTCGACCTGGCGCATCTTCGCTTCGGGCATCGTTTGCCCACCCACCGTGCAACGCGTCAGGGAAGACATGTTGAACTCCCGCAGGCGAGGTGAATTCAGCATGTACATGTACATGGTGGGAACGCCCTCCAGCATTGTTGCACGGTGGTCCTGGACGCTTTGCAAGACACGCTCCACATCGAATGTCCGGTGCAGCACCAAGGTCATGCCATAAGCCATCGCCGCGTTCATGACGATGTTGCCATAGACGTGAGAAAGAGGCAGCGCACTGACCACCGTATCACTGGCCGTGCGAACGTGCATGGTCGCCGTCATCGCCGTGTTCATCAGGATCGCCCGGTGAGAAATCACCGCGCCCTTGGGGTGCCCGGTGGTGCCGGATGTATAGGCCACCGTGCTTGTCTGCGATGGTTCAATCGCAGGGGCCTGAAAGTCGCTTCTCGCTGATGCCAGCAAGCCGTGAAAGTCCAGGGCCCCCTTCGCGTTCGCCCCCTCATAGGCAATGGTGTGACGCAAGCGCGTTTGACCGAGGAGCGGAGTCAGTGCAGCAATCTTCTCTGCCGTGCCAACGACCGCCACGGCACCACAGTCACCCATGGCGAACGCCGCCTCCTGTGGCGTGAGCATGAGGTTAAGCGGATTGACGATCGCCCCCATTCTTAGCACGGCGTAGTAGGAAATGATCCATTCGGGGCAATTGGGCGAATACAAGGCCACCGTGTCGCCGGCCTTGATGCCAAGTGCTTGAAGGTGCCACGCAAACTTTGACGAGGCGTGCTCGATTTCACGAAACGACCAGGTTTTCCCCTCGAAGATCAAAGCCGTCTTGTCCCCAAAACGACCGGCTGCTCCGACGATCAATTCTCCAATGGATGCTTTCATGGAAATTCTCCCTTGTCGGTCAGGCCAGGGCCTTGCGCATCATCGTCTGTGTGTTCGCATACTCGGCGAGCCCATGAAGTGAGTTCTCGATGCCAACGCCAGACTGCTTGTGCCCACCGAAAGCGATGTTCGGAGCGAAAGTGTGTATCTGGTTGATCCAGACAGTTCCGGCCTCAATGCGTTGCGCAATCTTTTCAGCCTTCACCGTATCTTGCCCCCACACGGATGCTGCCAGACCATAGATGGTGGCATTGGCGCGGGCCACTACTTCATCGATATCACGGTACTTCAACAGCGGCAGCACGGGGCCGAATGCCTCTTCCACAACGCAGCGCGAATCTTCGGGCGGATTGTCGATCAGCGTCACCGGAATGAAGTACCCCGGTGTGCCGTGAGACACCTCGCCGCCCAGCAGGAACTTGAGGCCACGGTCCTTGCAATCTTGCAGCAGATTGCAGACCTTTTCGTATTGCATCTTGTTTTGCAGCGGCCCGAGTTCCACCCCTACGTCAATGCCATTTCCCACCTTCACGGTCTTTGCGTACGCCACCAGTTCTCGTGCCACGTCATCGTATACGTCTTCGTGGATATACAGGCGCTTGCAAGCCACGCAAAACTGCGAGCTGTTGGCAAACGATGCCCAGAAGAGATCCTTGGCAATCTTCTTGGGATCGACATCGGGCAACACGATTGCGGGATCGTTACCGCCGAGTTCCAGGGTCACGCGCTTGAGGTTGATCGATGCGCTTTGCATGACCTTCTTGCCGGTATCGGTGGAGCCGGTGAATGCAATCTTTCCGATGTCGGGGTGCTCCGTCATCCATTGGCCCAGCTCGTTGCCGCCCGAAACCACGTTCAAGACGCCTGGCGGCAAGACGGACTGGGCAAGCTCGCCGAACCACAGCGTGCACAGCGGCGTGTAGGGCGAGGGCTTGACCACCATCGTGTTGCCGGCCACCAGGGCGGGGGCAATTTTCCACACGGCCAAGAGCAGCGGGAAGTTCCACGGTGTGATAGCGCCGATCACACCAATCGGTGTGTAGCGCGTGATGATGCGGTTGCCGTCTTTGTCTTCAACGACTTCCTCTTGCAGCGACTGCTTGGCGATCTCACGAAGCCAGTGAATCGACCCGCCTATTTCCCATTCAGCGGCTGCACGTCCCTTGCCCTGTTCCGTTATGAGCAGACGGATGAACGCCTCGTAGTTGTGCTCGATGACGTCGCCGAGCTTGCTCACCATCTGCTGGCGTTCCCGCAGGTCGGTGACCCTCCAACCAAGGAAGGCGCGGTGGGAGCTTTCGACGGCGGCGTCAAGCTGCTTGCGGGTGCCGAGCGGGTAGTCGCAGATCGGTGTCTCAGTGGCCGGGTTGATTGCGGTAGCGACTTCGGTAGCGAACACGCGCTGGCCATCGATTGTCATTGCATAGGGAATATTGCTCATTGCTGTCTCCTGCTGGTTGTTGGGTCACATGCCCGGGAGCAGACAATATGCAAGATACAGACCAGTCAGGGAATTCCCGGTTTAATTCGCCTCCGCAGGCGGCCGATTCCGCTGTGAGTCACTGGGCAATGATGGCTAAGTATTCGTTTTTGGCAAGAGGCCCTCATAGGCTGCTGATTGTTCAGCGCAGCCGTAGATGTCCAGTTTTAGAACGATTCGATGAGCAATTCCATGTTCAGTTACTGTACAAAAGGCTGAGCATTGCGCTTCAGTGGCCACGGTATTTGTAGAGCGTCGTGCGCGAAATACCCAAGGCCTTTGCTGCAGCGCTGATGTTGCCATCGTGCTCAGCCAGCGCCCGCATGATCCATTCACGATGCACCACATCGCGCGACTGGATCGGATTACTGTTGTGCGCATCGTGGCTGGAGGAGGCCTGCGTGACAACTTCTTTCGCGGATTTTGCCGCGCCTCCGGTGGCACGAAGCTCCTCGGGCAACATGTAGACGCTGATCTCCCCGCCTGGTCCTGCCAGCAAACTGGCCACGTGCAATGCATGCCGAAGTTGGCGCAGGTTTCCCGGCCACGTGTAGGCTTGCAGAAGACGGCGTACGTCGCCTGGCAAACGCGCCGGCCGACCATCGATGGCGGTCTCGTCCACGCATTCGTCAATGAGGGCGTCGAAATCCTGACGCTCACGCAGCGCGGGCAGACGGGCCTTGAGGCCGTTCAAACGGAAATAGAGATCCTCACGAAACTTTCCCGCGGAAACCAGTTCTGCCAGCTCCCGATGCGTTGCTGACACGACGAGGACGTCCAGTTTCAGCTCTTTCGATGCCCCGAGCCTGGTCACGCTTCGTTCCTGGAGGACGCGCAGCAACCGGGTCTGCAAAGTGGCAGACATGTCGCCAATTTCATCCAGAAACAGCGTTCCGCCGTGAGCCTGCTCCAGCTGCCCGCTAGCACCACCCTTGCGACTTCCGGTGTACGCCCCTTCGACATGCCCGAACAGTTCTGCCTCCGCGACGCCTTCGGCCAGTGCAGCGCAGTTGATCGCCACAAACGGCTTGCCAGGCCGATGCGTCTCATGCAGCGCTCGGGCAAACCATTCCTTGCCAGTGCCCGTTTCACCCTGTAACAGGACCGGAAGTCCGTGGGCGAAGACGCGACTGGCTCGCTCGAATTCCGTCTGCCATTGGGGATCCGGGCCGCGTAATTGTTGCCGCGCGCTGCTTGACCCGCGCTTTGAAGCACCAGACAGGGCTTTGACATCGCAATAAAACTGCGCCCCATTGACGGCATGGATGGACCCGGGCATAGTCGCGCCAATCCCACGCTCCCGCGGCGCCCGGATGTCCCGCAGACGTTGCAGCGATTCCTGATCGAACACTTGGCTCAAGTGCAGGGCTGAACGCAAATCGGTGCCTTGGATTCCCAGCATGTCCGCCGCCGCGCGGTTCGCGGACATCACAACGCCGTCTTCCCGGGCCAGCACCAAACCCTGTACAGGCGTCCCAATGAAGCGCGGGTCTTCGTGCAATGAAATCAAAAATCCGGTCTTCGCTTGTTCATACATGCGTGATTCGATCGACAGGGCCGCCATACGCACACGATTGAAAACGCGAGCATCTCTCGGCGCATCGAAACCGGTGACATCCAACACCCCCGCAAGTTGCCCATTCAGGTCGAAGATGGGCGCGGCCGCGCAGGAGAAACGATGCAATTCGTCGAGAAAGTGCTCACCCCCACGGACTTCAATGGCAGCCGGCTCCCGGGTCACGATCGCGGGGGCATTCGTGCCAATCTCGCGTTCGAGCAAGCGGCGCCCGCAACGCAGCGGAAGCCGGAGCTCCCGGGGCGCAAGCTCGTGATGACCGATGGAATGCACGATCGTGCCATCGGTGTTCGTGAGCAGAATCACCCAATGCGGCGACCTCATCGAACGCCACAGCGCCTCCAGATCACCCATCGCCAGTTCAATCAGTGCGTGGTGCGCTTCCCGTATCCGGGACATCTCCTCGTAGCTGACGGCATGATGAAACAGCGCTTGATCGTCCGGCCGCATTCCGGCCGCCCGTGTCCGCTCCCAGGAACGTTGCAGGTGGGCCGGCAGTACACCGTCGGGCAGAGGGGCATCCTCCGCCAATGCGCGTCGAGCCAATTGCAAGCTTTGAATGGGACTGGGTGAGATCGCTGCCATAAGAATTCCCTTGGAGAAATATTCCAAATAATGCCGATCTCGCGTACACCGGAGCATGTTGTCACTATTCGGCACATTGGTGCTACCGATATTCGGCATAACGGCGCCACTTTGAAGAGGCCGATTTCGGGGCTCGAACGAGGGTGAAGAATGCGGGATTTTTCGTGTTTTTGCAACCGCGTTTTCGGGCCGTTTTGCCGGGCCGTCCGGATTGCGTTTAGCGCACGCGCATCGCGCGGTTGATGTGGATTTATTTCTGCTGGAGAGGGGGCAAGCGAAGCGCACGGCTTGCCCACATAGAGGCGGCGCACTTGAACTGTTTGAAACCAAGCATGGTCACAATGCGCAACTTCACGTTCCGGTGGTCCTGCTCGACCATGTTATTCAGGTATTTCGACGACCGTAGCTTGGTCTTTTCCAGCATGGGATTCTCTGCTGCGAGTTCGCGTACTGCCCGGTGGGAGGCAGCATAACCATCAAGCGTAATGCTAGTGTAGTGCTTCGTTTTTCTTTGAACCAAGGCGGCGGTTGGCGCGAATGACTTTTTGCAGGATGTCATTGGACTTGGCAGTCCAGACGAAGGGTTTGGGATTTTCATTATGCACAGCGATGTACTCGTCAATGGCGGCAATCAGTTCGGGCACGCTCCTGAACACGCCGCGCTCCAGACGATCGGTCGACAGGCTGCGGAAGAAGCGTTCGACCATGTTGAGCCAGGAGGCGGAGGTGGGAGTGAAGTGCAGATGGAAGCGCGGATGCTTCTCCAGCCACGCCCGCACGGTGGGATGCTTGTGGGTGGCATAGTTGTCGCAGATCAGATGCAGTTCCTTTTCCTTCGGCGTTTCCCGATCGATTTGACGCAGGAAGTCCAGCCACTCGCCATGGCGATGCCGTTGCGCGCAGCGCGAGATGACGGCGCCGTCGAGCGTGCACATTGCCGCAAACAACGTGGTCGTGCCATGCCGCTTGTAATCGTGGGTCATCGTCGCGGCTTTGCCTTTTTTCAACGGCAGTCCCGGCTGCGTGCGATCGAGCGCCTGCACCTGGCTTTTTTCGTCGCAGCACAACACCAGCGCATGCTCCGGCGGACTGAGGTACAACCCGACGATGTCTTCCAGCTTCTCCGCGAATCTCGGGTCGCGGGAAACCTTGAACGTGGCGACCAGATGCGGCTTGAGGCCATGGGCTTTCCATGCCTTGTGGACCGTCGTGTCGGATATGCCCATCTCCGCCGCGAGGGTGCGCGTGCTCCAGTGCGTCGCGCCTTTCGGCGCCGTCTGCGTGGTCAGGCGCACGATCTCGGCGGCGTCAATCCGCCGTTTGCGCCCGCTGCGCGGCAGGTCGCCGTCAATGGCGGCGACGCCGCCTTGCGCGAACCGGCGACGCCACGCGATGACTTGGCCCCGACTGATTTCCATGCGCCGGGCGATTTCATGATTGCCCACGCCGTCAGCCGCCAGCAAAACGATTCGTGCGCGCCGGGCAGCCCGCGCATCGATCGTCTGCGACCTCACGCGGCGCTCCAGTTCACTGCGCTGTTCACCGCTCAACTTGATCGTCGTGGCCTCGTTCATCATTCGCTCCGCTCAAAGAATGATGTTATGGCAACGCGCAGGGAACATAGTTCAATGATTTCGAAAGCACTACACTAGATAGTGTCGTCACGAGATTCAATAAATTTGCGATAATGAAGCGTTTCAACGGTGCAGGATCTTGAATGACTATCGCAGCCCATCGCCGCCATGACCTGTCCGATCGTGTGTGGGAATTGCTCGAACCGCGTTTGCCTGGGCGGGAAGGTGCCTGGGGAGGGAAAGCGCGAGACAACCGGCAATTCATCAATGCCGTCTTTTGGATTTTGCGCACAGGAGCGCCTTGGCGGGATCTTCCGTCGGATTACGGGGACTGGAAGAACACCCATCGGCGCTTTTGCCGGTGGCGCGACCGGGGGGTGTGGGAAGGATTGCTGGAAGCACTGATCACCGAACCTGACTTTGAATGGCTGATGATCGATGCCAGTCACATCAAGGTGCATGCGCACGCCGCGGGAGCCCGGGGCGGCAATCAGGACATAGGGCGCACAAAAGGGGGCTCAACACCAAGATACATTTGGCCGTGGATGCGCATGGTATGCCGGTCAGAGTGCTTGTTACATCAGGTTCCATTGCAGATTGCACACAGGCTGGAAAACTGATTGAGGGCATGGATGCCGGGCATCTGCTGGCCGACAAGGGTTACGACAGCGATGCCATTGTGGAGCAAGCACGCGGCCAGGGGATGCAAGCCCAGATCCCGCCGCGCAAGAATCGGAAAGCGCAGCGGCAGTATGACAAGGATCTCTACAGGTTACGGCACTTGGTGGAAAACGCTTTTCTCCATCTCAAGCGCTGGCGTGGCGTCGCCACGCGCTATGCCAAGAACGCGGCCTCGTTTCTAGCCGCTGTCCATATTCGTTGCCTTGCCTTATGGATGGAAATCTTGTGACGACACTATCTAATGCTATGCCGGATTATTTTCCCGGAAAGCCCAGCCTTTGGGGATAGATTGAGCCATCTCAACTACCGACTGCGAGATCTCTGGTCCTACATCGAAGGCAACAAGAACTCCGTGATTGCTTATGCAAGGCGGAAGAGGGAAGACAAGCCGGTTTCAACGGCCAAGGCGGAATCGCCAGTCAACCAGGTCGTCAATGCACGCATGTGCAAACGACAGCAGATGCGTTGGACGCCGCGTGGAGTACAACTGCTTGCCCAAGTCCGGTGTGCGGTAATCAATGGTGATCTCTCGCAGAATCTTGCTGCATACAACAATAAGATGAGCGAGTTGCCGGAGCATATAAGTCGTTTTCTGGAGCTTCTTTGCGCAGGGGTGGAAAGGAAACCCCTGCCTTTTTAACACTCCCCATCGGACGTCGCCACGACTAGTGCGACTTAAAACCCGTTGGCCATTCCCCTGACCGAATCATCTCCGTTGCTGTGCTTATAATCAGCTCCTGAACGAGTGCGGTGGCAATCGACAGTGGCGCAGTCGCAGAGCGACAAAGGTAGACGGGTCGGAACAGGCGTTCATCACTGATCCGCAGTACCTCTATTCGGCCGGCAGCATGCTCGGCAGCGACAGAAGCATATGACACAATCGTGGACCCTAATCCTTGCGCGGCAAGCTCGATTAGCTGAGGGATGGTATTGACTTCCGCGACTACCGGGAGCGTAAGGGAATGCCTCATCAGCGATTGATCAATACAGTTGCGCAGGCTGTGCGCAGCCGTCGGCAAGATCATCGGGAAGCGCAACAACTCTTTCAACCTGACCTGTCTGCGCCTAGCGGCGTCGCTGCCCAGCGCCGCCCGTCGTTGCGATGACGAAGTGACGAGAACTAGCTCTTCGTCCACGAGATGCGTGTATCGAATACCAGTCGCTTCCTCGCTATTGAAGGTAAGACCCAGATCGAGACGGCCGTTGACAAGGTGTTCAGGAATATAGCCCGTACTCATCTCAATCATCTGGAACTGGATCTTTGGCCAGCGACGGAGGATCGCCGAAACGAGCGGGATGGTCAGGATCTTACTCATCGAATGCGAAAGACCAAGGGCCACGCGGCCCGTAGGCTCGTTGACCGCTTCACGTACATCCTCATACGCGACATCGACACGTTTGAGGATGTCAATGATATGGACTAGAAAGCGCTGACCGGCAGCCGTCGGCGTTACCCCTTTGGTGGTGCGTTCAAATAGTTGCGCACCAAGATGTTCTTCAATGTTCTTAATCTGAAGACTAAGTGCCGGCTGTGCAATATGCAGATGCTCGGCGGCCCGTGAAATCGAGCCGGCGGATGCCACCGCCACAAAACTTCGCATGCTTCGTAGATCGATTGCCATGGCTGTTTTTGCAATAAAAGTCGCAGCGGAGTTTGGCTGCTATATGGTTTGTATTATACATGGCATCAAAAATCAGTCTTGGACATATGGCCCGTTAAACCTGATGATAGTCGTCGCAATGCCCATTCTTCATCTGGCCAGTCCCAAGGGCATCAGGACTTGAAGGGCGGGCCGATCAGAAAGCGCGGCGGTCCGTTTAACGCACAGATGAACGTGAGGCGTCACTTGCGGCAATCGGCAGCTTTGCAAGGCCATTTGAATTCCCCATTGGAGAAATAGGAATGACAAAATTACATATCCGGAGACTCATGCGTCTTGTTTTGCCCGTTGCTTTCTTTGCTGGCGTCACGATTGCCTCTGCGCACGCTCAAGCGCCGGCCACGTATCCAAATAAAGTGATCAAGATGATGGTCGGCTTCCCCGCCGGCCAAGCAACCGACTTGGTTGCGCGGCTGCTGGCGGAACGCATGAGTGCTGCGTTTGGGCAACCGGTAATTATCGAGAATCGCCCAGGACAGGGCGGCACCATCGCGCTGAATGCACTGGCGCGTTCGGCACCCGACGGTCATTCCATGATCCTCGCAGCGTCCGGCGGCTTGGTGACCAACCCCCATCTGTTCAAGGAATTCCCGTTCAATCCACTGCAAGATTTCGAACCGATCTCACTAGTTGCTGAAGTGCCGCTGGCTCTGGTTGTCAATCCGAGCAAGCCGTTCAACGACATCAAATCGCTGGTAAATAGCGCGAAGAGCAATCCCGGCAAGTTGAATCACGCTTCAACTGGTAACGGCACCAGTTCTCATCTGGCAATGGAAGCTTTAAAACAGGAGACCAAGATCGACCTGGTCCATGTGCCTTACCCTGGCAGTGTAAAGGCACTTACCGACCTGGTTGCCGGAAATGTGGACGTGATGTTTGATAACGTGGCTGTAACTCAGCAGTTAATCAACGCTGGGAAGTTGAAAATACTGGCAGTTGGATCGCGTAAACGTTTGGAACAATTCCCCAACACGCCGACACTCGCCGAGTCCGGCTTTCCCACGATTCCAGCCGGCTTTTGGATCGGGATGCTTTTCCCGAAGGGCACGCCTGCCGCTGTTGTCAACAAAGTCAATGCTCAGCTTGCGAAGGACCTGGCCCATCCCGTTCTGCAAAAAAAGCTACTCGAAATGGGCATCATTCCTCACCCAACCAGTCCGCAAGAATTCGCCAGGTTTATCAAGGATGAACATACGCGTATGGGTAAGGTAGTGAAGGAATCCCAAATCACGGTTGAATAAGTCCTAGCGCTGCAAACGAAAGATGGGTTCTGTAAGCGGCTTGCATATTGCGATAGAGCTCATCACTCCTCCAATTCATTTCAGCTTCTGCGAAGAACATGACAGATAAAACAACATTCGATCCGCTCAACTTTCAGATGTGTGAGCAACGTTACTTCGACGACTTTGTTGTGGGAGAAGTCTTCCGCCTTCCGTCACGCACGATGACCGACGCGATGTTCGCGGCGTTTCAACTTGCCAGCGGCGACAATCATCCGATCCACTACGACGTTGAATACTGTCGTGCATTAGGCATGCCGCACATGCTGGCTCACGGCTTTCAAATAGCGATCCAGACCGCAGCGGGCGCCGGCCTTTTCCCGCACATGACGGAAGCATCGCTCAAGGCATTCATCGAACAATCAAGTCGCTTCCTAAAGCCGGTGTATGTAGGCGACACGCTGTACTCGGCACTAGAAGTCGCAGAGTTGGTTCCAGGCAGAACCACGGGAGTGCTCACGATGAAATCCACAGTACACAATCAGAAGGGTGAACTGGTGATGGATGGAACGCAGAAATACTTGTTGCGGCGTAAAGTAGCGGCAACATAAATCCAAGAAAAGGCTACTCAATGGACGCTATCGTTACGGCTGATGTGCCTCCCGGCTATACGCCATTCGTACCTGCAAGTCCTTTCATGTCCGTCATGGGGCCGCTGTACCAGCGGCCGGGGCAGGATAACGCGACCGTGCTTGCCCTACGTGTGAGCTCCATTCATACGAATATGCACGGCATCGCGCACGGCGGCATGCTGGCGACGCTGGCCGACAATGCATTAGGCTTTAACGTCTCCGGCGCTGGCCAGCATCCTATCGTCACTGTCCATATGTCCCTCGATTTCTTGGCCCCAGCTCATGCCGGGGACTGGCTGGAGGCCCATGTCTCGGTGCAAAAGCGAGGGGGAAAGCTTTCGTTTGCCGAATGTCGTCTCATGGTAGACGGATGCTGTATCCTGAAGGCAAGCGGAGTGTTCTCGGCACGAAAACGTCCTTAAGTCTCGTACGCATCAAACTGTTACACTCACCTTTGGCCTCGCATTTCTCACTGTCACAGGGCCCTATGCGATACGAACTCACCGATCTCAGGCTCTTCCTTGCCATTGCGGAAGCGCGAAATCTTTCGGCAGGTGCATCAAGCCTGCATATCACAGCGTCCTCGGCTAGCTATAGGCTGAAGAACCTCGAGCAGGCAATAGGCACACAACTTTTTCTGAGGACTGCGCGCGGAATGGATTTGACGCCTGCAGGCGAGACACTTGCTCGCCACGTGCGGGGACTGTTGCTGGGCGTCGAGAGGATGCACGACGAGGTAGGCCGCTATTCCGCCGGTTTAAAGGGGCAAATTCGCCTTCTTGCCAACAGCAGTTCACTGAACGGCTTCATTATTCCCGCCGTCAGTGGATTTCTGATTGGCAATCCCAATGTCAATATTGATCTCGACGAACGTGCGAGCAAAGTCATTCCGGCCGCAATCGCTGCAGGCGAAGCAGACATCGGAATTTTGGCAGGTGCGGTGGAAGCGGATGGAGTAGAGGTTGTCCGCTATGCAACAGACGTACTCATTCTCGTGCTGCCGACTGGACATCCCTTGTGCCGGGAGAAGGTAATTCGGTTTGCGGCGGCCCTAGACTTTGATTTTGTATCGATGGACAGAACCAGCAGTAATTACCTGTTCCTTCAAGAGGTCGCACAGCGAGCAGGTAAACACCCCAACGTACGCATTCACGCACACAGTTTTGACGCGGTTCTGACACTGGTCTCGGAAGGAGTCGGAATCGCCCTGGTACCCCAAAGCGTAGCCATTGAGGCACTGCGTGCAAAGAGGGTGGCACAGGTGCGGTTGAATGAGCCATGGGCACTGCGTGAACTCAACCTGATTCTTCAGGCTGGTCAACAGCTTCCATCTTACACAGCCGCCTTGGTCCAGTTCCTGTTGAATGATCCGCGTGTGTGTGAGACGCGCGAATCAATTCATTCCGGGTTCCCGGCTTCACTAGACACTTAGTGTCCTGTTTCCTAAATTCGTTGAATAAAAGACGACGACAATTGCGCCGATACTGCGTCAAAAATGCGCGCAAGGCCTCGGCCTTGCTGTGCTTTTTTCCTTGTCTCGACACAATTTCGCCGCTTTTATTTTCAACGAATTAACGGAACAGGACACATAGCTTGCCAGCATACTCAGTTACGCCCGTGCCGCCTTTCTGTCAAGGAACTCCTGCATGTAGCGTTGCGGCTCTCCAGTTTTGAATGCTGCGCCGAACTCCTTGACGCTGGCCTCAATCGAGACGTCGGGAAGCTGGTCCTCCCATTCCCTCAAGAGTCGTTTTTGCTGCTTCAGTACCTCGGGGCCGATCTCAGCGAGCCGAGCAGCAGTATGGGCCACTGCCGCGTCCAGTTCGGTGTCGGGGACGACTTTGTGCACCAAGCCCCAGTCAAGTGCAGTGGAGGCGTCAATGTTCTCGCCAGTAAGTAACAGCCAAGTCGCGCGCGCGCCACCAATTAACCTGGGAATAAGCGACGCATGGATGACAGACGGGATGCCAACTTTCACCTCTGGCATGCCGAACATCGCGCTCCTGGTTGCGATCCGCAGATCGCAAGCCATCGCCACTTCCAGACCCCCTCCCAGCGTCCAACCGGGCATGCGCGCCACGACGGGTACTGGAAAACGGCGCAAGCCGTCGCACATGTCGCGCAGGTTGCTGATGAAACGCTCCCCGCTCTCCTGGGTCAAACCGGCCATCTCATTAATATCGGCACCGGCGATCAAGCCTCGGTCACCGGTGCCGCGCAGTACCAACACCCGCACGTCGGCATTGGACCGGAGCGCCGTGAGTTGTGCGGTGACATCCTGAATGACCGCGGTGCTCAGAATGTTCAAGACGCCGGCATTGGTAATGGTCAGGGTCGCAACCCCATCTTCAATCGACACGGACGCGTGCCTGGTTCTTTCCTGTTGAGTCATTGGATCTCCACTCAGAGTTTCTCGAATTTGATGTCCTGCACGACTTTCTTCCAGTGTTCGTTTGCTGACTTGATCAGGCCAGTGAACTCGGCGCGCGTCGTGTAGCCGGGGATTGCGCCTTGCTTCTCGATAGCGGCGACGACATCCGGACTGGCCAGCGCTTCACGCATGGCGCTGTTGAGCTTTTCGAGGATGGGCTCCGGCGTGCCAGCGGGCGCGCCGATGCCAAACCAGGAAGGATTGTTCATGACCTTTACTCCAGCCTCTGCATATGTCGGCACATCCGGCAGAATAGCCAGGCGCTTTTTGGCAGCTACCGCAAGCGGTCGGATTTTTCCTGCCTTGATCAGGCTTGCCGACGAGGGAATATTGTCAAAGACCACATGAACCTGGCCGGCCATCAAGTCAGTCAACGCCGGGCCAAGTCCCTTGTAGGGGACATGCAACATGGAGGTCCCGGTTGCGGTCAGGAACAATTCGCCATTCATGTGGCTTAGTCCGCCGTTTCCAGAGGAGCCAAACGAATACTTCTTTGGATTCGCCTTCAGTTCCTTGATGAGACCTGCCACATCAGTGGCGGGTACGGAAGGATTGGTGACCAACACATTTGGCACGTCTGCCAGATTGCTAATCGGTGCAAAATCCTTCACCGGATCATACGGGCTCTTTTCGTAGACCTGAGGGTTCACCGCGTGTGAGCTTTCGACCAGCATCACCAAGGTGTAGCCGTCTGCGGGTTGCCTTGCGGCGTAAGAGCTGCCGACACTGCCTCCGGCGCCAGGACGGTTCTCAATAATGAACTGCTGCTTCATTACCGTGCCGAGTTTGGCGCCGACGATACGTGCGATGACGTCAGTAGTGCCACCAGGCGCGTAGGGCACGATAATGCGTACAGTTTTGTCCGGATAGCCGTCGGCCAGAACACCGGTGGAAACAGTGCCTAAGGCTACGGCGGTTGCAAGGACTAGAAGCGGCTTTTTCAAGGGGGGTCTCCTTCAGGCTCTGGAATGAGCAGGTAAGTGGGTTAATCAGTCATGTACAGGGGCGTACTTGCATGAATGTTCGCCAAGCCGTGGCGGTGCGGGCGTAGCGATCTCCCGCTCGTCTTCGTTGCTCAGCATTGGATTCCGGACCATGGGTACAGGGCCAAAGTCGGGATGCGCAACGTGTTGCATCAACTTGCGGTGCCTCACTTGCGGGTTCGCAAAGACCTGCTCGAGCGTATTAATTGGCCCCCAAGGAACACCCGCCGCGTCGAGTGCGGCAGCCCAGTCATCCCTCGTGCGTGTCACGAACACTTCGGTCAACATCTTCCGGAGTTCAGGAAGATTGGAGATTCTGTTGGAGTTGGTGGCAAATCGGGGATCATCTGACCAAGCCGGAACGCCGGCAACTTCGCAAAAGCGCTGGAATTGGGAGTCGTTGCCGACGGCAAGGATCATGTGACCGTCTGCGCAACGGAAGACTTCATACGGCGCACAGTTGGGATGCGCGTTGCCTGACCGTTCTGGATTCGCACCAGACACCAGATAGTTCGCCCCTTGGTTGGCGTTGAGCGCAACCGCTACATCAAGTAGCGCAAGGTCAATGTATGTGCCTCTGTTAGTACGTTCACGCTGGAAAAGGGCGGCAAGGACGGCCGAAGTCGCGTACATCCCGGTGCAGAGGTCGACGACAGCGACTCCCGTCCGCAGCGGCCCCGCGCCCGACATACGGTCCGCGTGGCCTGTATAACTCATGAGGCCACCCATCCCCTGGAACACATAGTCATAGCCCGGTTTTTCAGACATCGGGCCATCCTGGCCAAAGCCGGTGATCGAGATATAGACAAGCCGAGGATTTTCTTGTGACAGCGTCTTATAGTCCAGTCCATAACGTGCCAGAGTGGCTGGCTTGTAGTTTTCGACCAGGACATCCGCATCCTTCGCAAGACTGATGATGAGATTTTTACCTTCAGGGGTAGAGAAGTCGGCGCAAACGGAATGTTTGCCCCGGTTGCAACTCATGAAGTACGACGACATATTTTGTCCGCCACGGCCTTCGAGGTACGGTGGTCCCCATCCTCGGGTGTCGTCGCCGCGTTGCGGATGTTCGATCTTGATGACCTCTGCGCCGAGGTCTGCGAGATTCTGCGTACACCAAGGTCCAGCCAGGATGCGCGATAAATCAAGTACCTTGATTCCGGTAAGGGCGTTTTTGAGCATGTCATCTCCAGTGCTGATGGTGCCGAGTATAGACAGCACGGGCCTGCAAGCCTATTTCAATGTTTCGAAGCGGCTTTTCGAATAAGGCGAACGGAGGGCATGTACACGGCCGAATTTTGAGCAACTGTCTGGCCGGGTTTATCAACGATCAGCGTTTGAGCGGTTCGAGGAGGGCGACTCGTTGCGGGTTGCTATTCTGACCAGAACCCCCGGCAATTATTGCGCGGGCGGGGATGTGGTAAGTTGTGTCTACGAATCAGCTGCGCGATCAGCCTGCCGCAGCGCCGGAGGGGATTAAAACCGACAGCGAATTGACAGCTTCACGGCGCAGTATGAAAAATGAGGGGGAACGCGCTCATGCGATTATTACTTGCAGAAGATGAACACGAATTGGCGAACTGGCTATGCCGCGCGCTCAAGCAGAACGGTTATATCGTTGACTGGATCGCCGACGGACGTCTGGTGGAAAACAGCGCCCGCCAGGTCAAGTACGACGCGCTGATTCTTGATCTCGGCCTGCCCGGCATCGACGGCCATACGGTGCTGGCAAGGCTGCGCGAGATCGATATGCGATTGCCGGTGCTGATCCTGACCGCGCGCGACTCGCTGATGGAACGCGTGAGCACGCTGAAGAAGGGCGCCGATGATTTCATGGCGAAACCATTCGCGATCGACGAACTGGAAGCGCGGCTGAGCGCGCTGATCCGTCGCGCGCGCGGTAGCGAACATCCGCGCATGGCATGTGGGCCGCTTGCATTCGATGCCGTGACACGCCAGTTCACGCTGGACGACAAGCCGCTCTCGCTCTCCAAGCGCGAACATGCGCTGTTGTACGCGTTGATTCAGTGCAGCGGCGAGCCGCTGTCGAAGAAAGACATCTACGACAAGATCTTTGAAGACGATGTCGATGCGATGCCGGAGGCGGTCGAGGTGCTGATCTATCGCGTACGCAAGAAACTGGAGGGTAGTGCGTTGCACATCGTTACGCTGCGTGGACTGGGCTACCTGCTGGAACACCGCTGATGCGTCACGGAATGCTATTCCGCTGGAGCCTGAAGCGTACCGTATTGACGCTGCTGGTGCCGGTGTTGGCCTTGATCGGTGCGATTGAATTCTGGACCACTTATCGCACTGCGGTTGACGCTGCCAATTCCGCGTACGACCGCTCGCTGTTCGGCGCGATCAAGGCGATCGATGCCAATATTTCCACTGAATCGGGCGGCGTCGCAGTCGAGCTGCCATATACGATGCTGGAATTTTTCGAGTTGACCGCCGCCGGCCAGGTGCATTTCTATGTCAGCACGGAAGACGGCCTGACCGGCGTAGGCAGCCCAGACCTGCCGCTTCCGCCGGTCGCGCTGAAGTCGCGCGTCCCGTATTTCTACGATGCCGAGTATTTCGGCGACAAGGTAAGAATCGGCGCTTACGCGCGCAAGCTCGACAAGCCTGTGGGTGCCAGTGCAAACATGCAGCAACGCATCGTGATCAAGGTTGCCGAAACGCTCACATCACGCTCCGAGTTCATCGACAAACTGGTATGGCAGGCGGCACGACGCGATATCGTTTTCCTGCTTGCGGCAGGCGGTTTGCTGGCGTTGGTGCTGAACCTGACGATCCAACCTCTGGTTCGCCTGCGTGACGAGGTGAGCTCGCGTTCGCCGCTCGATCTCACGCCAATCGATGCCGCTTCGGTGCCGGTCGATGTGCGGCCACTGGTGGAGGCGATCAATCTGCACATGGCGCGCACCCAGCAAATCATGGATGCGCGCGGACGCTTCGTCGACGATGCGTCGCATCAGTTGCGCACGCCGCTGGCGACGCTGCGTACCCAGCTTGATTATGCGTTGCGAGAAATCGATCCGGACAATGTGAAGCAGGCGCTGGGCGCGATATCGAGACAGCTGGACGATGCCACGCACCGGACCAACCAGATGCTGTCGCTGGCGCGGGCCGATGCGGCGGAGGTGACGATTTCAACGGTCGACCTGCAATCTCTGGCGGAGCAGGTGGCGCGTGAGATGGTGTTGCCTGCGCGCGAAAAGCAGATTGACCTTGCCTTCGATGCGCCGGAAAAACCGTTGCCTGTGCTCGGCGACGCCGGGTTATTGCGCGAAGCGGCGTTGAACCTATTGCACAACGCGATACGCTTTGCGCCCGAGCGAGGTCATGTATCGATCCGGCTCGGACAGTCGTGCGGCAATGCGTGGTTTGCGGTGACCGACGATGGTCCGGGTATTCCGCTGGACCAGTTGCCGCGCATGGGCGAGCGCTTCTTTCGCGCGCGCAATACGACCTTGGGCGGCTCCGGCCTCGGCTTGGCGATTGCACGCGCGGTAGTCGAGCAGTGCGGCGGAAAACTCGTTATTGCCAATGTCGCAACAGGAACCGGCTGCGTGGCGACCTTGTATCTGCAACTGGCCACTGTCGAAAATCGACAGGCGATTGAAAGGATCGCATTGCTACAGTCATGACCAAGACGCGGGCAATGCGTCGATAAAACAACTCATGACTAGGAGACTGCAATGAAAAAATTTCTGTGCCTGATGGCGCTGTCCCTTTCCTTTGGCCCGGTCGTCGCGGGCCCGCTCGATAAACCTGAATGCATTGCGGCAGCCAAACCGGGCGGCGGTTTCGACCTCACCTGTAAGCTGGCGCAAACTGCGCTGGCAGATGCGCAGGCGATCAAGGATCCGATGCGCGTCACTTACATGCCGGGTGGTATCGGCGCGGTCGCGTACAACGCCATCGTCGCGCAGCGTCCGGCCGAGGCCAATACCATCGTCGCCTTCTCCGGCGGCTCGCTGCTCAATCTGGCGCAGGGCAAGTTCGGCAAATATTCCGACAGCGACGTGCGCTGGTTGTCCATCATCGGCGCTGACTATGGTGCGGTGGTCGTACGCAAGGATTCGCCTTACAAAGACCTGAAAGATCTGGCGGCAGCGCTGAAAGCCGATTCCACCAAGGTCGTGTTCGGCGCCGGCGGCACCGTCGGCAGCCAGGACTGGATGAAGGCCGCGCTGACCGCGAAGGCCGCTGGTGTGAGCCACAAGGCCATGCGTTTCGTCGCCTTCGAAGGCGGCGGCGAAGGTATCGCGGCCTTGCAGGGCGGCCATGTGCACGTGTATTCGGGCGACGCTTCGGAAGCTGCTTCGCAAATCAAGGCGGGCGCGAATATTCGCGTACTCGCGGTCCTGTCCGACAAGCGGCTGCCTGGCATGCTGTCCGAGGTACCGACTGCCAAGGAACAGGGTTTCGATGTCGAATGGCCGATCGTACGCGGCTTCTACATGGGACCGAAGGTCAGTGATGCGGATTTCAACGCGTGGACCGAGGCATTCAACAAGGCCATGCGTACGCCTGAGTTCGACAAGCTGCGCGCAGAGCGCGGATTGTACCCGTTCTCGATGACCGGCACCCAGCTTGATGTCTACGTCAAGCGCTACACGCAGCAGTATCGGAAGCTGGCTGCCGACTTCGGCCTGGTCGGCACGAAATGAGCGACCGCATTCTCGGCATCATGGCGATGCTGGTCGGCGGCGCGATGGGACTGGCGGCGTGGGACTATGCCGCGCCGGTGGAATACGAACCGGTCGGGCCGCGCGCCTTTCCCTTGCTACTGACTGTTCTTATGACCGGATGCGGCGCATGGCTGGCTGCGCGGCCCGGCCCTGCAGCGAGCTTCGGGCGCGGCAGCTACCTGCCGAAGGTGACCTGGTGCGTTGCGGCGATTCTGATCTACGCATTGCTGTTCCAACTGCTGGGCTTCATGCTTGCCACCTTCGTGATGACACTACCGGTTGGACGCGTTTTCGGCGGCAGCTGGCGGCAATGCGCACTGGCCGGCGCAGGCATGAGCGTTGTACTTTACCTGTTGTTCGATAAATTGCTGGATGTCGTATTGCCCTGGGGCGTATTGCAGCCGGTTGTAACGCAAGTGGGGTTGTAATGGATATCCTGTCTTATCTGGCAACCGGCTTCGGCGTCGCGCTGCAGCCGATCAACCTGCTGGTGGCGACGCTGGGCGCGTTCATCGGCACGGTAGTGGGGCTGCTGCCTGGGCTCGGGCCGATCAATGGCGTGGCGCTGCTGCTGCCTTTGGCGTTCGCGCTCAAGCTGCCGCCGGAGACCGCGCTGATTCTGCTGGCAGCTGTGTATATCGGCTGCGAATACGGCGGGCGAATCTCGTCCATCCTGCTCAACGTGCCGGGCGACGCCTCCGCCATCATGACTGCGCTCGACGGCTACCCTATGGCTCGCAAGGGATTGGGCGGCGTGGCACTGTCGATCTCCGCGTGGAGTTCGTTCGTCGGCTCGATGGTTGCCACCGCCGGTCTGGTGATCGCCATGCCTTTTCTTGCCAAATGGGCGCTGGCATTCGGTCCCGCCGAATACTTTGCGCTGATGGTATTTTCCTTCGCCTGCCTCGCCGGGCTGGTCGGCGACAAGCCGGTCAAGGCATTGCTCGCCACGGCCATTGGACTGGCGCTATCCACCATCGGCGTCGATCCCAATTCCGGCGTGTATCGTTTTACTTTCGATTCGGTGCACTTGTCAGACGGCATCCAGTTCATCGTGGTGGTGATCGGTCTGTTCTCGATCAGCGAAATTCTGCTGATGCTGGAAGGCGCGGTGCATGGCGGCGCGACCATTCCCAACACCGGCCGCACGCTGTTCAACAGGAAAGAATTTGCGCTGACCTGGTGGGGGACGCTGCGTTCATCGGTGGTGGGCTTTATCGTCGGCGTGCTGCCGGGGGCGGGCGCGACCGTTGCCAGCGCCATCGCCTATTCGATGGAGAAGCGTCTGACCGACAAGGAAGGCACGTTCGGCCAGGGCGATATCCGCGGCGTTGCCGCGCCTGAAGCGGCCAACAATGCATCCGCCAACGGCTCCTTCGTGCCGATGCTCACGCTCGGCGTGCCGGGCTCCAGCACGACAGCGGTGATGATGGGCGCGCTAACCTTGTACAACATCACACCGGGACCGGCCTTGTTCGAGCAACAGCCTGGCCTGGTGTGGGGATTGATCGCGTCCATGTTCATCGGCAACGTGATCCTGCTGGTGATGAACATCCCGCTGGTCGGCGTTTTCACCCGCATGCTGAATGTGCCGAACTGGTCGCTGGTGCCAGGCATTCTCGCGATCAGCGCGGTCGGTGTGTACTCGGTGCATGCGACCACCTTCGATCTGGTGCTGATGTCGCTGCTTGGCATCGTTGGTTATCTGCTGCGCAAATGCGATGTGCCGATGGCGCCGCTGATCCTCGGCTTTGTGCTCGGCGGCATGATGGAGCAGAACCTGCGCCGCGCGCTGTCGATCACCAACGGCGAACTGGCCATCCTGTGGGAAAGTCCGATCTCGATCAGCTTATGGATCTGCGCTGCAGCGGTAGTTTCGGTGCCGTTGATGTACCGCCTGCTCGTGAGGAATCGGCGTCAGGCGTTGTCGGCGGCATGATTTTTATGCGGCAAGCCTCAGCATGACTTTATCCACTCACGCCGCATAGCAAAGCGCATCGGCGAGGGCATCGTCTAATGTAGGCAACCGTTCAGCCTGCTGGAAGGCGAGGACCAAGCTTTTGCCTACATTACGAAGTTGGCCTTGCATGAACGCACCGATGCTTCCCGTCAAAAGAGCAAGTGAAACAAGAAGGGACGAGTTGCCATGGCGCTAGTGCTAGGTTGAGCCGGCCAGCTTGATCAGGAACTTTTGCGCAGCCTGTCAATCAAAAATTTGATAGTCTGGGCAGGGCCTGACGGTGCGGCCTGTGTCTGATAGCTTAATGCCGATCGGGATCTTCCGGAAAAAGGAATCAGATCATGAAACGTTATCCTCTCATTGTATTTCTGCTTCCCCTGTTGTTTGCCTGCGAACGGAAGCAAGAAGCTGCTTCCACCGCGCCTGCTGGCGCGCCGGCAACCTCCAGCGCACCGGCAACCTCCAGCATGCCAGCAACTCCCCCGGCGACCTCAAGTGCGCCTTCAACCGAAAGTACACCACCAGCAACTTCAGGTGCGCCAGCGACTTCCGGCGCGCCAGCGACCTCAGGTACGTCTCCAACTTCCGGTGCACCAGCAACCGCAGGCGAGTCAGCAGCCTCAGGTATGCCTCCAACTTCCGGTGCACCAGCAACCGCAGGCGAGTCAGCAGCCTCATCAGGTATGCCTCCAACTTCCGGTGCACCAGCAACCGCAGGCGAGTCAGCAGCCTCATCAGGTATGCCTCCTACTTCCGGTGCATCAGCAACCGCAGGCGAGTCAGCGGCCTCATCAGGTATGCCTCCTACTTCCGGTGCATCAGCAACCGCAGGTGGGTCAGCGGCCTCAGGTACGTCTCCTACTTCCGGTGCACCAGCGACCGCAGGTGAGTCAGCGGCCTCAGGTATGCCTCCTACTTCCGGTGCACCAGCAACCGCAGGTGAGTCAGCAGCCTCAGGTATGCCTCCTACTTCCGGTGCATCAGCAACCGCAGGTGGGTCAGCAGCCTCAGGTACGTCTCCAACTTCCGGTGCACCAGCAACCGCAGGTGAGTCAGCAGCCTCAGGTACGTCTCCAACTTCCGGTGCACCAGCAACCGCAGGCGAGTCAGCGGCCTCAGGTATGCCTCCTACTTCCGGTGCACCAGCAAGCTCAGCTGCTGAACCGGCGAAGCCTTCCAGTGGCGATGCTTCCGGAACTACCAGCGCTTCCGGCGCTTCCGGCACTGCCGGAGGAGCTTCCGGTGCTTCCGGCGCTTACACTGTGGCGGCGGGCGATACGCTGGGTGGCATTGCGCGCAAACACGGCGTGAAACCGCAAGACCTCCTGAAGTGGAACAATATCGAGAATCCTGACCGGATCTACCCAGGCCAGACCCTCAAGCTTTCAGACGCCAGTTCCTGACTTGACTTTATCCATTCACGCCGCATAGTAAATCGCAGCCAGCGATTTGATTGGAAAATTCCTCGAAGTCGATTTCAGCGGCTTGGAGCAACGCTTCGTCGGTGTTGCGCAAGCCCGCTGTCATCTCGCCATGAGTATTTTCAAATAGTGCACCGAATGGCCGTCAAGGATGTATCACGTGGTGAACAATAACTTTAAGTGGCTAATCCATTACGGTATTCAACGGCACAGCGGATTTAACAATCAGCATAGTCCTATTCTTTGACCTATTCATGGAGAAGACGAGGCTCAATTAACCGAATCCAGCTTGCGTGTGTAAATGTGCTCGCCGTAGAAGGATGACGGTTTCAGTCTCGTCGGCCCCGACCTCCTCACTGGGTCTCGGTATCATTCCTGCGTGATACCGAGCGTTTGTCTCTTTCAAATTGTTTTGATCAAATAAGCCAACGTTTAGAGGCTTACTACCTTCAATGATGAGTTGAATGTTGCGCTCGGACGCATCACGGCCTTCACTTTAGCGTCATCAGCTTTGTAGTAGCCGCCAATGTCCACCGGCTTGCCTTGCACCTCGATCAGCTCGGCGACGATCTTTTGTTCATTGTCGGTGAGTGCTTTTGCCAGCGGAGCAAAGTAAGCGGCAAGTTCGGCGTCTTCCTTTTGAGCGGCCAATTCCTGTGCCCAGTACATGGCCAGATAGAACTGGCTACCGCGATTGTCAAGCTCGCCGGTCTTGGGCGAAGGAGACTTCCGGTTCTCTAGCAGCCTGCCGGTAGCGGCGTCCAGCGTCTTGGCGAGGGTTGTTGACTTGACGTTGCCGGTCTTGATACCCAGATCTTCAAGACTTACCGCCAGCGCGAGAAACTCACCCAGCGAGTCCCAGCGCAGGTGGTTCTCCTCAACCAACTGTTGCACATGCTTGGGAGCAGAACCGCCGGCTCCGGTTTCATAGAGGCCGCCGCCCGCCATCAGCGGCACGACGGACAGCATCTTTGCGCTTGTACCTAATTCCAGGATCGGGAACAGGTCGGTCAGGTAGTCACGCAGGATGTTACCGGTGACAGAAATCGTATCGAGGCCCCGGTACACGCGTTCGAGGGTGTAGCGCATTGCGCGTACCTGCGACATGATCTGGATATCCAGTCCGCTGGTATCGTGGTCCTTCAGATAGGCCTTGACCTTCTTGATCAGCTCGTTCTCGTGCGGACGGTAGGAATCGAGCCAGAATACGGCCGGCATGCCCGAATTGCGGCAGCGCGTGACCGCGAGCTTCACCCAGTCGCGGATAGGCTCATCCTTGACCTGGCACATGCGCCAGATGTCGCCCTGTTCGACATTCTGCTTCAGCAGCACTTCGCCGGTTTCCAGATCAGTGATATTGGCCACACCGTCCTCCGGGATCTCGAAGGTCTTGTCGTGCGAACCGTATTCCTCCGCCTGCTGCGCCATCAGGCCCACGTTGGGCACGGTGCCCATCGTACGCGGGTCGAACGCGCCATGCCATTTGCAAAAGTTGATGATCTCCTGGTAGATGCGTGCGAATGTGCTCTCTGGCATCACCGCCTTGACTTCCTTGAGCCGGCCGTCGGCGCCGTACATCTTGCCGCCGGCACGAATCATCGCCGGCATCGAGGCATCGACGATGACGTCACTGGGAGAATGGAAGTTCGTGATGCCCTTGGCGGAATCGACCATCGCGAGTTCCGGCCGGTTCTCATGGCAGGCGTGGATGTCGCGCATGACCTCTTCGCGCTGCGAATCGGGAAGCTTGGCAAGCTTGTTGTACAAATCGACCATGCCATTGTTGACGTTCACGCCCAGGCTGTCGAACAGCGCGCCGTGTTTCTCAAACGCTTCCTTGTAGAAGATCCGTACACAGTGGCCGAATACGATGGGGTGGGATACCTTCATCATGGTGGCTTTGACGTGCAGCGAGAACATGACGCCGGACTTGCGTGCGTCTTCGATCTGGCGTTCGTAGAACTTGCGTAACGCCTTGCAGCTCAAGAACATCGAGTCGATGATCTCGCCGGCCTGCAGCGCCACCTTCGGTTTCAGGGTCAGCGTGTTGCCGCTCTTGGTGATGAGCTCCATCTTGACGTCTCGCGCACGGTCCAGCGTCATTGACTTCTCGCCGTGATAAAAATCGCCATCGTGCATGTGCGACACGTGAGTGCGAGAAGCCTGTGACCATTCGCCCATTGAATGAGGATTTTTTCGTGCGTACTCCTTGACCGCACGTGGCGCCCGGCGATCGGAGTTGCCTTCGCGCAGGACCGGGTTGACGGCGGAGCCGATGCACTTGCCGTAGCGAGCTTTGATTTCCTTTTCTTCGTCGGTCTTGGGGTCCGCAGGATAGTCTGGAATATTGTAGCCCTTGCCCTGCAGTTCCCTGATTGCTGCCATCAGCTGGGGCATCGATGCGCTGACATTGGGCAACTTGATGATGTTGGCGTCTGGCTCGAGGGTCTTCTTTCCCAGTTCCGCGAGCGTGTCCGGGACACGCTGCTCGGGCGTCAGATACTCGGAAAAGTTACCAAGAATTCGTGCCGCGACCGAGATGTCGCTCTGTTCAATGCGGATACCAGCCGGCTTGGTGAAGGTGCTGACGATTGGCAGGAATGCGTGGGTCGCCAAGAGGGGCGCCTCGTCGGTTAGCGTGTAGATGATGGTCGAATCGCTGTTCATGCGCTTTTTCCGGTATTTAAAAAGGTTTAAGGATTGGACTGACGGTCAAACGGTGGACGACATGGCTCCCTCGATACACCTATCATTCACGCAACAGATATCCGAGTACAAGATCGGTCATGTGAGAAAGCCTTTCCGCTTCCGCTTTCGGATGCCGCAGATCACGGCCGAACACGGCTGAGAGCGTATAGTGGTTTGATAGATAAAAAAACGACATGGCGGCGATTGATATATACAGTTGCAGCGGGTCAACGCCAGACCGAAACAAACCTGCGGTCCGACCTTTTTCCAGCACGGTATCTAAAGTAGCAATCAGCGGGGAGTTCATTTCCTTAATCGCAGTGGACTGCTTCAAGTGGACAGCCTGATGCAGGTTTTCACTGTTAAGGAGCGTAAGGAATTCCGGGTGAGTGATGTAGTAATGCCAGGTAAATGAGACCAGTTGCCGAATGGCCTCCACCGGATTGAGTTCATCGAGGCACAGTGCGCGTTCTGCCGTACGTATATTGGCATAGGCGCGCTCGAGGACAGCTTGGAAAAGGGCTTCTTTGTTCCCGAAGTAGTAATAAAGCAAGCGTTTGTTTGTACCCGCACGTAGCGCAATCGAGTCGATTCGCGCGCCGCCTAAACCGAGGGATGCAAATTCTTCGGTAGCGGCCTCAATAATTGCCTGCCGAGTTCTTGCTGCATTACGTCCTACTACGTCCGGATTAACCGGCGCCGTGGATGCTTCTTCCAAATTATCCATATCCATATCCAAATTCGTTTCGATTCCACTCGGCAAGGGCAGGCCGCGGAGGTCTAATTAACTGCAGGGTGAATTATAGCCTAGTAAATGGGCCAGAGTAAGCAACGCCACGCGAGATATATTCCGCCATAAATCATCGCAAGCACTCATAGCTGGTGATGCGACGCATTGGATTACCCAAATTTTTCTTTGACAGCCAAAAAACACGCTGGTACTATGTAACCAGTTAGTTACTTCAGATAACAGCGGCTGAATTTGACAGCAACGGCAATGATTATTCACCAGTTAGTGAACTTGGTGGTTAGCTTCAGCGCTTTGTTGGGACTTTTCAGTCAAGAGGTCTTAAAGGAGGGCGGTAACTCGTGGGGCGAAAAGTCAAAGTTCAGTGCGCGCAGAGGCACACTTTGCTCATCAGGCGGACCAGTATGTCGCCACTACGCCGCCATGAGCGAGTCGGCATTTTCTCTAACGACCAACATGCAGGCGTTCGTACGCTTTGTACAGTACTGCGCTCAATGAAAGAATTACCCTATATCGCCACACCCATTAATCGGAGCGTTATTAATGAAGCTTGATATCTTTACCCACATATTTCCACCGGCATATTTTTCAAAGCTGAACGAGGTCGTGACCGACAAGGCGGCGCTGAAGCGGTGGTTCAATATTGAAACTCTACATAACGTCCCTGCGCGCCTCGAAATCATGGATCGCTATCCAGGCTATCAGCAGGTTCTGACCCTTTCCATGCCGCCTATCGAGACGCTTGGTTCCCCGGACGTGACTCCAGAGTTGGCGCGAATTGCCAATGATGGACTTGCAGGTCTCGTTGAGCAGTACCCGGATCGGTTTCCGGCTTGGGTGGCCGCCCTACCCATGAATAACATCGAGGCATCCCTGGAGGAGGCCGAGCGCGCGTTTGCCCTCGGCGCTTCGGGTGTCCAATTGTTTACGAACATTAACGGTCGTCCGCTTGATCACCCTGACTTCGCGCCGATTTTTGACCTCGTGAGTGGCAAACATGACAAGCCAATATGGCTTCACCCAGCGCGGCCGCCGAAGTTCGCCGATTATCCGACTGAGGACAAATCGAAGTATGAGATTTGGTGGACATTCGGCTGGCCCTACGAGACCAGCGCAGCCATGGCGCGTATCGTCTTTTCGGGTATGTTTGATCGCCTACCTAATCTGCGCGTTATTACGCATCACTGTGGCGCGATGGTTCCCTTCTTCGAAGGCCGTGTTGGATATGGTTGGGACGAGTTGGGAAGCCGCACGGCAGATGAGAATTACGAAGCCATTCTGAAGTCGATGTCGAAGCGTCCCGTCGATTACTTCAAGCAATTTTACGCAGATACCGCGGTGCTTGGTTCCAAGTCAGCGATCCAGTGTGGAGTCAATTTCTTCGGGACTGATCATGTGCTGTTCGGCACCGACTGTCCGTTCGATAAGGAGCAGGGCGAGCTGGTAATCCGGGAAACCATTGCCGCGATTGAAACCTTGAACTTCACCGACGAGGAGAAGGCAGCACTGTTCTACAAGAACGCGCAAAAGATGCTCAAGCTTCGCGTTCATGACGATGACGGTTGTTGTGGCGGGCATCACAGCTAGGTTTTTACCTACGCCCGGCGACGATTAAATTTGCAGAAATGTCCGACGGATTTCCGTCGGCAAAGGGCACCCTTACGCCTAAAAATCAGTGCGCTTAGTAACGCGAGCTGATTAAAGAAGGAACCAGCGCTTGCCCTTGCCGCATGAAGAGCACTAGGGCGACAGGAAGATTTATTACATACACAGGAGCAAAAAATGGCAGTGAAAAAACTGGGCATCGTGATGCATGGCGTCACCGGACGTATGGGCATGAACCAACACCTGATTCGCTCTATCGTCGCGATCCGCGCACAGGGGGGCGTGACTCTTTCGAACGGCGATCGCGTCATGCCAGATCCGATTCTTATTGGTCGCGACGCAGAGAAAATCGAAGCGTTGGCCAAGAAGTTTGGAATCGAACGATGGGGTACCGACCTTGATAAGGCACTTGCGAACAGGGACGACACAATCTTCTTCGACGCCGCGACCACACAGATGCGTCCTACGCTTCTGGCAAAGGCTATCAACGCTGGAAAGCATATCTACTGCGAGAAGCCAGTTGCTACCAATCTGAAAGAAGCGCTCGATATCTACACACTCGCTAAAGAAAAGGGCATCAAGCACGGTGTTGTTCAGGATAAGCTGTTCCTCCCGGGCCTGCAAAAACTCAAGCTCCTCAATGACGCCGGCTTTTTCGGCAAAATGTTGTCGGTACGCGGCGAGTTTGGCTACTGGGTATTTGAGGGCGACCTCCAGCCGATCCAGCGCCCATCGTGGAACTACCGCACAGAAGACGGCGGCGGCATGATCCTCGACATGCTGTGTCACTGGCGCTACGTGCTTGACAATCTGTTTGGTGAAGTCAAGTCGGTGTCTTGCCTGGGCGCTACCCACATTCCTGAACGCTTCGACGAAAAGGGTCAAAAGTACAAGGCAACAGCCGACGACGCAGCGTACGCGACCTTCGAGCTTGATGGTGGCGTCATCGCCCAGATCAACAGCTCGTGGACTACCCGTGTGCGCCGGGATGACCTGGTTACCTTCCATGTCGATGGTACGCATGGATCGGCCGTAGCAGGTCTGTTCGATTGCTTCACTCAATCGAGGGTTAATACACCGAAGCCCGTATGGAGTCCCGATACAAAGCAACCACTGAACTTCTTCGAAGACTGGATGAAGGTGCCGGATACAACCAACCTCGACAACGGCTTTAAGGTTCAGTGGGAAATGTTCATCCGTCACGTGGTTGAAGATGCACCTTTCAAATGGAATCTGCTCGAAGGCGCCAAGGGTGTGCAGATGGTTGAATGTGCGCTCGAATCGTGGAAAGAGCGCCGTTGGGTCGATGTCCCGTCTCTGACTGCCTAAGGAGTCGCGGCAATGAACGCAATAAGCAAATTATCCCTGCAGATCGCTCTACCAGGCGCAGATGGATCGATCCAGCCATACAAGCTGAGCGAGCCGAAGTCATTCAATACCGCCGCACGTGTTCCCGCACGTGTTCCTTTTACAAGGATTGCCTATTCCGCGGCCCATATGGTCGCTAATCCCTTCGCCCAGCACAATCCCTGGACTGAAAGTGCCATCGACTGGGACGCCACCATTAATTACCGTCGCTATCTGTGGGAACTGGGCCTCGGCGTAGCCGAGGCGATGGATACAGCGCAACGCGGCATGGGGACGGATTGGCCCACGTCGCTCGAGTTAATCCGTCGTTCCCTCGATGCGGCACGTGATGTTCCAAATGCCCTGATCGCCAGTGGAGCCGGTACCGACCATCTTGCGCCGGAAGACGCTCGCTCGATCGATGACGTCATCAAAGCTTATGAAGAGCAGATCGAAGCCATCGAAAAGCTCGGTGGACGCATTATCCTGATGGCCAGTCGTGCCTTGGCCCGTGTGGCCAAAACACCGGACGACTACCATCGGGTCTACCACCGAATCCTCTCCCAAGTCAGTAATCCAGTCATCATTCACTGGCTAGGCGAGATGTTTGACCCGACCCTCCTTGGATACTGGGGTAGTCAGAACCATATGGCGGCAATGGATGTTGCTGTTGACGTCATCAATCGCAATGCAGCCAACATCGATGGTGTCAAGATCTCGCTTCTGGATAAGGAAAAAGAGATCGTCATGCGTCGTCGGTTGGCTCCCGGCGTCAAGATGTACACAGGCGATGACTTCAACTACGCGGAGTTGATCGGCGGAGATGATCAGGGATACAGCCATGCGCTGCTAGGCATCTTCGACGCGATTGCTCCGGCCGCATCGGCTGCACTGTCCGCGCTAGCAGCCGGCGACAGGAAGACGTTCAACGACATCCTGGAGCCAACAGTCCCCTTGTCGCGCCACATCTTCGCTGCACCGACTCGTTTCTACAAAACCGGCGTTGTCTTTATGGCATACCTGAACGGGATGCAGGACCATTTCACCATGATCGGTGGACAGCAAAGCGCCCGTTCGTTACCTCATCTGTCCGAACTGTTCCGCCTTGCGGACCAGGCCGGCCTGCTGAGCAATCCGGAAGAGGCGGCAAGGCGCATGGCGGCGGTATTGGCCGTGCACGGAGTTCACAATGCGTGACTTCACAGCAAGTCATGAAGCATTGTCGCTTAATACGGCGACGGTCCGAAAGCAGTGGTCGCTAGACAGAATCATTGACGAATGCGCAAAACGCAACATCCGCGCAATCAGCCCGTGGCGTGATCAGGTGGCGAGCGTCGGGCTGAAGGAAACCGCCCAGCGTTTGCGGGAGACCGGTATCGTCTTGTCCGGTTACTGCAGAGGTGGGTTCTACACCGCTCCTGATAAGCAGGGGCTGCTCGCAGCACTCGATGATAACCGGCGAGCGATCGATGAGGCCAAGACCCTTGATGCGCCGTGCCTTGTCCTGGTCGTCGGTGCTTTACCAGGTGCTTTGATCGGCGCGGCGTCATACAAAGACCTTGGTCGCGCACGCCAGGAAGTCGCGGACGGCATTGCAGCAAGCCTTGAGTATGCGCGGAACGTCGGCATGCCGCTTGCGATTGAACCACTGCACCCGATGCAAGCCGCTGAGCGCGCCTGTATCAATACCCTGGAACATGCGTTGGACATTTGTGACGCACTCGATCCTGCACGCACCGGCATGTTGGGGGTCGCTCTTGATCTCTACCACGTCTGGTGGGACCCAAAGCTCGAACAGCAAATTCAGCGTGCAGGCCGCGACCGATTGCTCGCCTATCACGTATGTGACTGGCTTACGCCGACGCGGGACTTATTGAATGACCGCGGCATGATGGGTGATGGTGTCATCGAGCTTAAAAAATGCCGTAGTTGGGTCGAGGCTGCCGGATATAGCGGGTTCGCCGAAGTCGAAATTTTCTCGGAGCAGTGGTGGAATCGCCCTGGAGAAATGGTGCTGGACACCTGCATCGAGCGACATACCACCGTCGTCTGATGCGAAGTACCAAATCATGATGAAGCCGAGCGCTAATTTCGGCTTCACTAAACATTCCACGCAGCATAACAAATGGAGGCGTAGTAGAAATGACCATTAAAAAAATTCAAGCGTGTAGTCTTGGTCTGGCAGCTCTGGCATTGACCGCCATGCCAATGCAAAGCGCACTGGCACAATCGAATGTAGAAATCTACGGATTGGTCGGAGTGTATGCAGGCAGCATTAAGCGCAGCGACATGACACCGCGCGTGACCCAACTCGGCCATGGCGGATTGACAACTTCCTATTTTGGCTTCCGCGGACGGGAAGATCTCGGCGGCGGACTGAAGGCAATCTTCCAGATCGAAAACTTCTTCCAGCCGGATACCGGCGCGGCAGGACGCAATGCAACCGATCCAAGCTTCGCGTCCCGTAGTGCTTGGGTGGGGATACAAGGTGGATTCGGCCAATTGACGTTAGGTCGGCATACCACTCCGTTCTACCTCGCGATGCAAGCGGTCAATCCGTTCGTCGCCTCGACAGTATTTTCCCCTGTCGTGCTGCAGTCGTACATAGCGCCGTTTGGCGGAACGATCATCGGCGACACCGTCTGGAATAATGCGATTCAGTACTCAATCCCGACGATGAACGGATTCTCCGCAACGGCGATTTATGGACTAGGTGAAGTCGCTGGTAGCAACGGTGTAGGCAACTTAGGACTTACCGCCCGTTATGCACAAGGGCCTTTCCTTGCAACCGCGTCCGCACAACGTGTCCGAGTGGGCGCAACCGCACCGTCGACGGGGCAGTATGCTTACCTGGGCGGCGTGAGCTACGACTTCTCATTTGCAAAGCTTTTCGGATCGGTCCAGAAAACCGAGCGCACTGTCACCGACCTGGAGTCGAGCACATACCAGCTGGGCGCATCCATTCCGGTTTCGCAGGCCGGCAAGGTCTTGGCTTCCTGGTCACAGACAAAAGCCGATGTAACGCCAGTGCGCGAGACGACTCGCAATACAGCAGCAATCGGTTACGACTATACGCTCTCCAAACGTACAGACCTCTATGCCGTCTATCTGCGTGACAAGGTAACGGGCAACAGTGCTGGCAACAGCTATGCAGTTGGCATCCGTCATCAGTTTTAAATAGGCAAGAGCAGGCAAAGGTGATGGCCCTAGCCTGCTCGCGAGAGATGAACTTCCGGATTACATGGATATGCTCGATAAAGTTACTAACGTAGATACTCCTGAGGTTACAGATAAATTATATTCCGCGTTCTTGCGCGGTCTGTTTCTCACGTCATTGAAGGCGGTGGACCCACTCAATTTGGTGCCCCCTCACTTACCTTCTGTTCCCAAGGGACGTACGGTAGTAATTGGTGCTGGCAAGGCGTCGGCTCGGATGGCGCTCGCTGTCGAAAGAAATTGGACTGCGGACTTGTCGGGTCTTGTAGTGACCCGTTACGGGCATGAAGAGGACTGCAGCCAGATCGAGGTGGTCCAGGCGGCTCATCCAGTACCAGATGAAGCCGGCAACGAGGTCGCTAAGCGTATGCTTAACCTTGTATCAAACCTGACAGAAGACGACCTTGTGATCTGTCTGATATCAGGCGGGGGGTCCGCATTGCTTTCGTTACCGATCGATGGCATTACTGTTGAAGATAAACGCCAGCTAAATCGCGACCTTTTGAAGTCAGGCGCCTCGATCTCTGAAATGAACTGTGTGCGTCGACATCTGTCTGCCGTCAAGGGCGGCCGCCTCGCGCTCGCCTGTTATCCGGCTCCTGTTGTGACCCTGGTAATCTCCGATGTGCCCGGCGATGATCCTTCCGTTGTAGCTTCGGGTCCTACGTTCCCAGACTGGAGCACCTCGGAGCAGGCGGCGCAGATCCTCGAAAAGTACAAGATTAACGTGTCACCCAACGTCATGGCCGCGCTGTTCAACGAGACGACCCGAGCGCCCAAACCCGATGATAAAGGGCTGGCGCGTAACCGGACGATGGTGATCGGTACTGCCATGGACGCTTTGAGGGGCGCTGCCCAGGCAGCCGACCGCGCGGGCGTACTGCCGTTGGTACTGGGCGGCGCGATTGAAGGAGAAGCCTCGACGGTGGCGCGCGAACACGCAGATATGGTCCGAGAAATAGCCGCCAAGGACAGCGTAAAGAGACCTTACGTCATACTCTCTGGCGGAGAAACCACGGTGACCGTCAAAGGTGGCGGGCGTGGCGGGCGCAACGTCGAGTTTCTCCTTGCGCTGGCGATCGAACTCGATGGTATGCCAGGTGTTTATGCCCTGGCAGCCGATACAGACGGCATTGATGGGACGGAAGCCATCGCCGGTGCGATCGCAGAGCCGGACACCCTTCGTAGAGCGAGTGAACTAGGCAAGGACGCTAGCACTTTTCTTGGGGAAAATGATGCTTATAGTTTTTTTGCACGACTTGGTGACACGGTGTTTACCGGGCCTACAAAAACGAATGTCAACGACTTTCGCGCCATTCTGATCACTGATACCAATGCCGACGATAAGGCGGGAAGGCAGATTCTGGATTCGCTTGGCGAACACCGTGGACTGAGTGATAACGCTGAGCACCCTCGTCGCCGTACCTGAATCGGTTACTCACGCGAGACTACCAACGACAGGGCAGGCACATTTCGAAGTTCTGCTAGCCTATGCGCCACAACAACGAGCAATATGAAAAACGACGACATCGCTATAACCCATGTACGAAGTGAAGCGCAGCTTCTGGCCGAGTTATTCAACGACATTATCCGCGAAAACGTGAGCGACAAGCTCTACGTGGCGATCTCAAGTCTCCACGCGCTTTCAGGGGGGAGCACCAGCTCAGAGGACGATCACCTGATCGCGGACGAGGTGGCCACACTGGAGCAGTTAACAGATGAAGAACGCGCGCCAGTATTAAGAGCGTTAAGTTATCTGTTGCTTTTAGCGAATATCACTGAGGATCGTGCTTCGTTAAAATTGGAGCGCCGCAGTGACGATGCGACATCCGAAGCAGCACTGGATAGTTTGTCTCATGTTTTGAAGTCGATTTCAGATGATGGATCGAACGACGCAACTCTGCATCGTGCATTGGACAATGCCTTAATCAGCCCTGTCTTTACGGCTCACCCTACGGAAGTGCGGCGCCGGAGTGTTCTTAACAAGCAGGAAGAGATCGTGGCGTTGCTGGACCGCAGGCAATACGAACTCGCCGTTGGCACGACGCCAACTGATTGTGAAAGGGCTTTGTGTCGCGCTTTGTTGGGGTTATGGCAAACCCGGATCCTTCGCACTAACAAGCTATCTGTTGTCGATGAAATACAGAACGGCGTAGCCTATTTTGAAAAGCATCTTCTGGATGCAGTGCCTGCATTTTACGAACGTCTTGAAGATGCGCTCGCGGTTGGGGATGAGTCCTGGGTAGATAAACTGCCAAGCTTCCTCAAGTTTGGTAGCTGGATCGGCGGCGATCGTGACGGCAACCCTTTTGTCACCGCGGAGGTTCTTGAGTCTGCCTTTGTAATTCACAGTGGTTGCGCGCTCGATTATTACGTAGCTCAGCTTTCAAAGCTGATTGCAGAAATGTCGCTTGCAGACTGGTTAGTTGGACACACAGATGCGTTGCTTGATCTTGCCAATCGCTCTGGCGATCGCTCTCCGCACCACAACGATGAGACCTACCGTCGGGCGCTGATCGGTATCAAGCTTCGTTTAGAGCAGACACGTGCTTCGCTACTCAAACCGTCCACTGTCCAGGCGAAGCCCGCTGCAATCGCTTACCCAACGGCGCAAGCACTCTCTTCAGATCTAGATATTATCCACCAATCGTTATTGCATTGTGGGTCTTCGCTTCTCACAGAAGGAAGGCTACGTAACCTAAGACGCGCGGTAAGTGTTTTTGGCTTTCATCTTGCACCCATAGATTTACGCCAAAACTCGGATGTCCATGAGCGGGTCGTGGCGGAATTACTGGAGCGTGCAGCACCAGAGACTGATTACCTATCCTTGGATGAGTCCCAGAGAGTACAATTTTTGTCTCGCGAGCTCATGTATCAGCGCCCACTTCTTAGTCGATACGCAGACTATTCGCAGAAAACGCAGGACGAACTTGCCATCTTCCATACTGCCTGCCAATCGCAGCTACGCTTTGGCAAGGACGCAGTTCAGAATTACATCATCTCCAAGGCCAGTGAAGCGTCGGACGTCTTGGAAGTCGCACTGCTCCTGAAGGAGACAGGATTGCTCAATCCCGTAACCGGTGAATTGGCATTGAATATTGTTCCCCTGTTCGAAACAATTCTCGACTTGCAGCGTGCTTCCACGGTCATTGACAATTTACTTTCCAATAACGAATATCGGCAGCTTCTCGACCGTAGAGGACAAGGGATCGAGATCATGCTTGGCTATTCGGACAGCAATAAAGACGGCGGTTTTTTGACATCAAACTGGGAGCTGTATCAAGCTGAGGTTGCCCTGATTGAGGTGTGCGACGCGCACCAGATTCCCCTGCGATTTTTCCATGGGCGTGGCGGCTCAATCGGACGTGGTGGTGGCCCGAGCTTTCGCGCTATATCGACGCAGCCGTCAGGCGCCGTACGTGGCTCCATTCGTCTAACCGAACAGGGTGAAGTAATTGAAGCTAAATATGGCAGTCAGCAGGCGACCCTGCGAACGCTTGAAAGCCTGGTTGCCGGCACGCTCAAGGCGAGCCTGACTACTTCGGCCGGTTCGGCAGTAGACAATCGGTACATTTTGACTATGCAAGCCTTGTCGAAAAGTGCGATGGCCGCGTATCGCTCTCTGGTTTATGAGACACCGGGATTCGACCGGTACTTCTGGGAGTCCACGGTTGTATCGGAGATCGCCAATCTGAATGTGGGTAGCCGTCCGGCATCGAGAAAGTCAAGCCGTAACATAGAGGATCTACGCGCCATTCCTTGGGTATTGAGCTGGTCACAATGCCGTGCGATGCTACCCGGCTGGTATGGACTCGGAAGTGCTGTACGCGCACTTTTGGATGAGACTCCCGGAGTAGGGGAAAGCACATTGCAGGAAATGTTCGGTAAGTGGGAGTTTTTCGCAGGACTTATCTCCAATGTAGAGGCCGCTTTGGCACAAACTGACCTCTCCATTGTGTACAAGTACGCATGTCTGCTTGAAGATCAGCTGACCCGAGATCGGATCTTCGCGAGCGTCGCTGAGGAGTACCATCGTACCGTTCATGCGGTTCAAGTGATCAAGGGAGTAGAGAAGGACCAGCACGCTACGCGTGTAACGCCGCGTAGCGTCTATCTGGGGATGCTGAACCAGCTACAGGTTGATACGTTGAAGCGATTCCGTAACGACTCGACGGACGATCGGCTCAGGCGCAATCTCCTGCTGTCGATTAACGGCGTCGCGGCAGGCCTTCGTAACAGTGGATGATGGAAAGCGGTCAAGCGATGCGAACCGACCTACGCGCTGACCGCGCTTCATAGGAAGGGTGTGAGGAATGAAATCCATGAACACCTGTGATAACAATCCTCTTCTGCAATCAGATAGCCCAGCGCCCTATAGGTTACTCATCGTGGAAGAGGATGATTTTCAGATCAGATTGCTAACGGGCGTCTTCAAGTCCTTGGGCTTTTCAAATGTTTCAGCCCAACCATCGTTAAAGGAAATAGACCTGAACGATTTGCGTGGGGAATGGGAGATTGCATTGATCAATGCATCTATCGTCCACCGTGATCGAGGCTTCCCACTCGACGAAACGTCAGAGCTGTCAGGACGATATTTGGTAATGACCAAGAATAGCGTGGTCCTCAACGAAGATATTTGCGCCAATCATGTTGTGTACGATGCAGTCAGATTAGTGGAGGTAATTCCTTGGGCATTTCAATATAACGATGTAAAAGCTCTCGCAGCTCTATTCCCTCAGCGAGCGAGTTGCCCTCGCTGCTAGCGTAGGGAATAAGACTTGGTGAAACAACCCATCAATGAAAAATAGTATTTCGGTTTAACGGGCAGTAGATTTTGATAAAAGTTGGTCATTTTTATAAGGCGGAGAACATGAAACTCTTGAAACGAGCATTTATTGGCGTGCTTCTAGCGGTGTCGGCTAGCGTTACATCAGCTGAGACATTCCCGGACCGAATCGTACGCATTGTTGTTCCATACGCACCCGGCGGCACTGTGGACACGATCGCAAGGCTGCTAGCACAGAGATTGTCAACCCAGTTCGGGCAGCAGGTAATTGTGGACAACCGTCCAGGAGCCAACGGCGTAATCGGCAGCACCTCCGTATATCGATCGCCGGCGGACGGGTACACGCTTCTGATCCAGACATCTACGTTTCTGGTTACCCCAATGCTGCTGAAGAATGTGCCGTACACGGTGGAGAAGGACTTCACTCCAATCTCAAATCTTGGCTCAGTGCCGATGATTATGACGGCAAATCCGAACCTGCCATACAAGAACTTAGCCGAATTTCTCTCGGCTGCAAAAACTGACTCGAGCAAGTTTACCTTCAGCACTGCCGCATTGGGCTCCCCAGGCCATCTCGCGCAGGAGGCAATCAAGCGCGATGCGAAAATCAGCATTCCGATAGTTCCCTACAAAGGAACTGGTCCCGCTCTGGCTGATGTGATAGGAGGACATGTGAGTTCGACGATTGACGCTTTACCTTCCTCGCTGCCACACATCAAATCCGGAAAGTTGAAAGCGCTTGCCGTGACAAGTGCAAAACGGATCCCGCAGATGCCAGAAGTGCCTACGGTAGCAGAGTCGGGGTTGCCCGGATTTGAAGTGACCTCATGGTACGGCCTGTTCGCGCCGACAGGCCTGCCCGCCCCGCTCGCGCAAAAAATCCAAAAAGAAGTAGCCATTGCTATGAAGAGCGAGTCAGTTTCAAAGGCGCTTACAGATCAGGGATTTGTCATTCAGGGCTCTACGCCTGAAGAATTGGCATCGCACGTAAAGGCCGAAAACGTGAAGTTGGGCCGTCTGGTTAAAGACGCGAAGATCAACATTGAGTGATGGTCAAGTCGCTGCCTAGCGTACTTGGTACACAGTAGGTAGCCATGTGCTTGTGGTCCGTGCCGTAAGCAACGGCGCGGGCTGCCAGAGCGGTCGGAGCTATACGCGGAGCAAGTTTCAGCTTTCGCTTTTCGAGCTTTGATCGTAATTCCGCATGTACCATCCCGCTATAAACTTTGAATAAAAACACGAAATTTACGTCGTCGGCACGAAGCGCTTCATGCCGTCAAGGTGCATTAAGCCTAAAGCGGAACTGCTTTTTAGATCCTACTGCTGTGCTCAAATGAAGACCGAATCGCATTTACACGACGAGCTAAACCGCCTGCAATCGGCAATGCGAACTTCATCTGGCCGAATTCGGCGATACGATCCGTCAAGAACAGTGGGTGTCGTATCTGTTCCTCAACGATTGAAGGATGAGACATTCGTCGAATCAGTCCTTGCAATGCGGTTACAAGGAGAGTCGTATACCAAGATAGCCTGGAAGCTGAACCGTGAAGGAATTGGATCACCGACCGGAGGTAGATGGTATTGCGCATCACTTCACCGCTATATGCGGCGGAGATGCTGTGAATACTTCTGTGAATGGCCAAAGGCGTCTAAAGAGACAACATGAAGTACTTGTTGAAAGAGATTTCTCAGTAAACATGCATGTAATTCTATGTCCGTAGTAGACACCCGCTGCACGTGATGCCGTAAACGCCGGAAGGTCGTCTGACTGGAGGCATGAAACCGCCGAAGTTCGAGTGCTTGCTCCGCCCAGTCCCCACTGCGCGAACTCCCAGCTTTGTTTGAATTCCTTATTGCTGCCGGTGGCATCAACCTATATATCGGACTTTAACAATCGACCGTTAGAATGCGGCGATACCGGTCTGTTCGCGCCCCAGGATCAGTGCATGAATGTCATGCGTGCCTTCATAGGTGTTCACCACTTCCAGATTCACCATATGCCGGATCACACCGAACTCGTCGGAAATGCCATTCCCGCCCAGCATGTCGCGCGCCATCCGCGCCACGTCCAAGGCCTTGCCGCAGGAATTGCGCTTCATCATCGAGGTGATCGCCACCGCCGCCGTGCCTTCATCCTTCATCCGCCCCAGCCGCAGACAACCCTGCAAACCCATCGTGATTTCGGTTTGCATGTCGGCCAGCTTTTTCTGGATCAGCTGGTTGGCTGCCAGCGGCTTGCCGAACTGCTTGCGGTCCAGCACGTACTGGCGTGCGGTATGCCAGCAGGCTTCGGCTGCACCCAAGGCACCCCAGGCAATGCCGTAACGGGCAGAATTGAGGCAGGTGAACGGTCCCTTTAGTCCACGCACTTCCGGAAACGCGTTTTCTTCCGGACAGAACACGTCATCCATCACGATTTCGCCAGTGATCGACGCACGCAAGCCAAACTTGCCTTCGATCTTGGGCGCCGACAATCCCTTCCAGCCTTTTTCCAATACGAAGCCGCGAATCGCACCTTCATCATCCTTGGCCCAGACCACGAACACATCGGCGATCGGGGAATTGGAAATCCACATCTTGCTGCCGGAGAGGTTATAGCCGCCATTGACCTTCTTCGCCCGCGTGACCATGGAACCCGGATCGGAGCCATGATCGGGTTCGGTCAGGCCGAAGCAGCCTATCCATTCGCCGGTCGCCAGCTTGGGCAGGTATTTCTCCTTGGTCTGCTCATTGCCGAATTCAAAGATCGGCACCATCACCAGTGACGATTGCACGCTCATCATCGAGCGGTAGCCGGAATCGACGCGTTCGACTTCGCGCGCGATCAAGCCGTAGGACACGTAGTTCAGGCCGGGACCGCCGTATTGCTCGGGAATGGTGGGGCCGAGCAAGCCGAGTTCGCCCATTTCGCGGAAGATGGCCGGATCGGTTTTTTCATGACGGAAGGCTTCGAGCACGCGCGGCTGCAGCTTGTCCTGGCAGTAGGCTGCGGCGGCATCGCGCACCATGCGCTCGTCATTGTTCAACTGCTGGTCCAGCAGCAGCGGATCGTCCCAATGGAATTGCACTTTGTTGTTCTGGAGGCTCATTGTTATCCTTCGTTGGATTTGCGGTGGCACTACTTCAGTCGTCAATATTGTCCGGAGGAGGGAGCCGGTAGGTCGCCGGGGTGCGACTTAGCTTGATCGGCGAACCCAGACCGGTATACCCGTTCGGCATACGAACCAGCATGTCCCGATGTTTTGTGTGTGGATGCTCCAGCGCTTGCTTGACATCGAGGATAGGGGCGCAGGGAATGCCTTCTTTCAGGAGCTGTTCGATCAAGGTCTCGCTGTCGCAGTCTTTGAGCAATGTCACTAGCTTGTCGCGCAGGAGATCTCGGTTCGCCGATCGTGATCCGGCGTCAATAAATTTACTTTCAAACGCAAGCTCCGGTGCCCCTAATACCCTGCACAGTATCTGGAACTGGCGGTCGTTCCCGACAGCGAGATAAATGGGCGCGGTTCGGGTCGGAAAACTGTCGTAGGGATAGATGTTGGGATGCGCATTTCCTGTACGCCTTGGTGTCTTGTCGTTCAAGAACCAGTTTGCGGCATGCGGATGAAGCAGGGACAGCCCGCTGTCATACAGCGCGGCCTCGACAAACTGTCCTTTCCCGCTTCGGGCACGTTCATTCAGTGCGAGCAGTATCCCTATCACTGCATTCAGCCCCGTCACCATATCCACTACCGGCAGGCCGGCGCGAAGCGGCTCGCCATCCGCTTCGCCATTGATGCTCATGATCCCACTCATGGCCTGAATCATGGCGTCATAACCGGGCAAACCGCCAAGCGGGCCGTCGGCGCCGAAGCCGCTGACACGACAGTGGATCAGGCGGGGGAAACGCTCCTTCAACGCTTCGTATCCCAAGCCCCATTTTTCCAGCGTGCCGGTTTTGAAGTTTTCTATCAGCACATCTGCGTCGGACAGAAGTTCAAGCAGAACGTCGCGCCCGTCCGGACCGCTCAGGTCGAGGCGCATGCCGCGCTTGTTCCTATTCAGCCCTAGGTAATAGGATGCGACTCCGTTCAAAAAGGGAGGACCCCAGGTACGCGTATCGTCACCCTGCGGCGGCTCGATCTTGAGGACGTCGGCGCCGTGGTCGCCAAGGATCTGGCCGCAATAGGGACCACCGAGGATACGCGAAGCGTCGATTACTTTGATCCCTTGCAGGGACCCTGCCGATATGGTTTCCATTTCGTTCAATCCAGTTGTGCACCCGAGCTTTTAACGACATCCTTCCAGCGAACGATTTCGCTCGCCATGAAGGTCCGCAGATTGTCGGGGTCGGTGCTGCTGGGCATTTCGAGTCCTTGTTGCGCCAGCGTCTTTGCCAGTTCCGGCCGCTTCAATGCCGTAGCAAATGCGCGGTTCAGCTTTGCGACCACGTCAGGCGGCGTTCCGGCAGGGGCGACGATGCCGAAAAAGACACTGACGTCAAAGCCGCTAACCCCCTGGGAGGCCACGGTTGGCACGTCAGGCAGTGCACGTGATGGCACGGTAGTCGTTACGCCAAGTACGCGGAGTTTTCCTGACTTGATGAAGGGCAGGGCGGTGAGCACATCGGTGAAGGCCGCCGATACATGCCCGCCGACGAGATCATTCAAGGCCGGCCCTGTCCCTTTATACGGAATGTGCTGCAAGTCGGTGCCCGCCAGCTTGTTGAACATGACGCCGGCGAGATGGGAGGAGGCGCCGTTACCCGAAGATGCGTAGGTCAGCTTGCCAGGATTAGCCTTGCTGTAGTTGACGAGTTCCTGCACGTTCTTTGCAGGGATGCTTGGATGGACCAGCAGGACGTTGGGCAGGTAGCCGAGATTGATGATGGGCGTGAAGCTGCGCAGCGGGTCGTAGCTGATTTTCTTGTACAGGCTCGCATTGATGGCGAGCGGGCCGGACGTGCCGAAAAGGAGGGTCTGCCCGTCGGGCACAGCCCGGGCCACGTAGTCTGCGCCGATGTTTCCGCCTGCGCCGGCGCGATTGTCGACGAGGACCGTTTGTCCGAGGATGTCTTTCAGTTCGTTCACGATTGACCGCGCCATCGCATCGGTGGGGCCGCCCGGCGAGAATGGCACAACCAGCGACAGCGGTTTGCCTGATGTCGCGTCCTGTTGCTGGGCTTGAGCGGCGGGAAGTGTCACGGCGCCAAGCAGGGTGGCAAGAATAATTGCAGCGATCTTCATTGTGGTCTCCTCTAGTTTCTGTCTTCGGTAGGTTTTGCTTCAGTGATCAAGCAGGCACAGCGTTGCCGGCTGACCGCCGGCGGAGTCGTCAAACAGCATGCGTACCCCGGCATCACTGTCAGGTTTAAGCGGATCGCGAGGCGATAGCCGGTGCAGAATCACGAGTTGGGCCAGCACCATGCGGCGCAGTGAACCGGTTTTGCTTGCCTCCCATGCCATCGCCACTGCGGAGCTGAGGTGATACAAGGCGGATGCCGCCTGACGCGCCAAACGTTCTTCTCCTGTTGCGGCAGCCTCTTCAGCGAGCTTGGATACGTCGGCGATCAGGGCCAGCAGCCTTGAATGTACAGCCGGGTGCAGGGCTGCTTGCTGCAACAGAGTCGAGAGATGGTCCTGTAGCACCGCCAAGGAGTTTTCGCGTACGATTGCCCGGATCACATCCAGCGCGACGATGTTGCTTGTACCTTCCCAGATCGACCCGAGATGGGAATCGCGCACCAGGCGCGCGTCGCCCCATTCTTCGATGTAACCGCAGCCGCCGCGTACTTCCATTGCATCGCCGGTGACCCGACGCGCGTCGCGGCAAGCGCGAAATTTCAACATCGGCGTGAGGATGCGCACCAAGGCATATGCGTTGCTGTCACCGGCGTCGGAGCGCCTCAGCGCATCCGCCGCCTGAAACATCATGGTGCGCGCCTGCTCACCCGGCAGCATGATCTTCGCAAGCTGACGCTGCATGAGCGGCATGTCGATCAGGCGCCGGCCGAATGCCTTGCGATGGCGAGCGATATAAAGCGACTCTGCTGCGGCGCGTCGCATCATGCCGGCAGCGCGCACACCATTGGAGAGGCGGGAGTTGTTCATCATATCCGCCATCTGCACGAACCCCCGGCCGAGTTCGCCGACCAGGTAGGCGCTTGCGCCTTCAAGCCGGATTTCGCCGCTTGCCATGGATCGCGTGCCGAGTTTGTCCTTGAGCCGGATGATGCGGTAAGAGTTTGGCGAACCGTCTTCCAGTCGGCGCGGAAGGAGAAACAGCGATATGCCGCGCATGCCTTCGGGCGCATCTTCTACTCGAGCCAGCACCATGGCGAGCGCCGCGTCAGGATTTGAGCAAAACCACTTGTCGCCGGTCAGTGTCCAGGCATCGCCGTCGCGCCGGGCGATAGTTGCGGTTGCGGCAATGTCGGATCCCGCTCCTTGTTCCGTCATGAACATCGCGCCTTGCGCAAGTGCATCGAGATCCTGCGATGTGAGGGCAGGTAGATAGCGTTGAGCGAGGGCAGGATCACCGAACTTGCGCAGGGTCCTGGTCAAGGAGTCGGTCATCGAGACCGGACAGCAAAGCCCGAATTCAGCCTGTACGAACAGGAAGGTCAGTGCGTACTTTGCGGCTGCAGGAAGAGGCGAATCCCAGCCTAGTACACCACCTCGATGCGACATCGCAGCCAGCCCGAACTCTGAAAAAGCCAGCCGTTCCATCTCCACATAAGCGGGATGCTTGATGATCCTCTGAAAATCCTTCCCGGTGCGAGTCCGGTGTTCCAGCGTAGGCGGATTATGGTCTGCCGTGTGGGCTAAGGAATCGAGAACGCCGCCGGTCAGTTCGCCGAGGCGGTGCAGATGAGGCTTCAGGTGATCCCATAGATCTCGGGGCAGGTAGAGTTTCAGCAGCGACTGAAGCTCCTGGTCTTCAACGAAGGAATTGGTGCCGAAACGATCTGGAATGGCATCGTCAAGCGTGGCGTCACAAGCGTTCATTCGCGTCTCCTTGGTTGATCTTGATTCATTCTGCGTCGACGATCGATATATGTCCAATATCGATTTATAATCATACGATATATAAATAAAATCGTTGTCTCATGGAATTTCGACACCTCAAATACTTCGTTGTCCTGGCCGATGAACTCCACTTTGGTAGGGCGGCCAAGCGTCTTGCGATTTCGCAGCCGCCGCTCAGTCTCAACATCCAGCAACTGGAAGCCTCGCTTGGTGCTGCACTTTTTGAACGAAACAGCAAATCTGTAAAACTCACCCCGGCCGGCGTCGCGTTCCGTGAAATCGCACTGCGCCTGCTCGCAGAAGCGGCAGAAGGGGAAGAACGGGTGAGGCAGATAGCAAAGGGGGCCGGCAGTCGCGTGCGCATCGGGATCGTGGGCTCGATGCTGTTTCGCGGCTTGCCGGAGCGCCTGAAAGCTTTTCAGAAGTTGCACCCGCGCGTAGAAGTGACCCTGTCCGAGGGCAACTCAAGTGAACAAGTGGACGCCTTGATACGCGGCCAAATCGATCTTGCGTTCGTGCACACGGAGCGCATCCCGCGGGAACTGAACCGGGTAATTTATGTGTCGGAGCCGTTTCTCTGTTGCCTTCCGAGCAACCATCCAATGGCAGGGGCAGAGTCCATTGACCTCCGCGAGCTGTCAACTGAACCGCTCGTCATGTTTTCACGAAGTGCGTCACCTGATTACTACGAGCGTGTCCTGGGTTTATGCGAGGAACAGGGTTTCCGACCGGCGGTCCGCCACGAAGTGCGGCACTGGCTCAGTGTGGTTTCTCTTGTATCGAAGGAAATGGGCATCGCCTTGGTACCGCGTGCACTTGCCGATGCAGGAATTGGCGGCGTACGCTTCGTGCCGTTTGGCCAATCCAAATACAAGTCCGAGGTCTATTTGGTATGGAACGAGCGCCAGATGCTGGCAATACTGCCGGTGTTGATGCACGCGCTAAACGAAGCGACTTGAATTTTCTTTGGCACGCTCCTGTTAGGCTCTGTTAACAATTAGAAAAGTATGTTTACATTCGGTATTTGAATCAGCGAATACCGAAGACGCAAGGAATCAGAAAGCTGCTGCGCGACGACCAATGGAAAAACTGGAGCCGCTGTTGCCTGGCAAGGCCGGGGAACTGGCGGTAGGACCAGCACATCATATTCGCCACTCAGGCGTGCAATTGGCGTGGGCTGTGTCAGGGTTCACAGGGGGATTTGTTGAGTGCAATCGTGCCGCCTACGCCAGGCTTGTTGCCGATCTGAATTCTAACCATATGCATGACAAGAATCGTGGTCATAAATGCGTTTGATCTAAGTTAAGCGATGATTACTACACCGGCTTTCGTTCCACTAGAAGTATTGATTTGGTTGCAAATTGATCCTAACTTTCAGTCCATTGTCTGCGACGAGCGCCTTTATGCGCAGGCATATTCATTCACGCGTATCAGTAATATCCGATTTAATTAAGGCAGGAACGCTGCCAAGCCAATATTGACGCGGGTTTTGAGAGGATCATGGGTGTCCACGATTTGAATTTGGAATTCAATATTTGCGATCCTTTCGGGTTTAGACGACCTGGGGTGACGCATGAACGTGGGCAAGACGCTGTATGCGCAAGTCATGGAGTTTGTGCCGTGGAAGACGGTTGGCCGGATCATTCAACGTCATCGTGGCGATGCAGGCGTGCGCACCTTGGGCTGTGCCGATCTGTTTCGCGTGATGGACTTTGTGCAGTTGACCTGGCGCGAATCCTTGCGCGACATCGAAGTGTGTCTCGCGGCCAATCGCACAAAGCTGTTCCACATGGGTTTGAAGAACGTGCCGGCGCACTCGACGCTGTCGGATGCATTGAACCTGCGCGGCTGGCGCATCTATCATGCACTGGCGATGCGGTGCTTTACACGCGCCCGAGAGCTTTATGCGAAGGAGCAATTGGACATCGATCTCGATGCGACTGTCTATGCGCTCGATGCCACCACCATCGACTTGTGCTTGAGCCTATTCGATTGGGCGCCGTTTCGCAAGACCAAGGCTGCGATCAAGCTGCATACGCTGCTGGACTTACGCGGCGCCATTCCGGCGTTCATTCACCTACCTGCTGACCGCTATCGTCAAGATGGAGCTTCAATTCAATGCCCTTGCTCCACACATTGCTAGAGATTCATTCTGTCCCGGTATTTGAGAAGACCCAGATTTCATGCGCCTTGCAGCCAGATGGGTCGGCTCCGGAATTGCCGCTCGGCGCTAACCAATTGAATTTGTATTAGTTTCAACCGGACAATATTGCGCGCGCATATTGAACGAATGTTCAATCCTATAGAAGCGTTGCGTATCTTTTTTTCGAACTCATTGCGATCACACATTTTCGTTTACACGTCTAGCATAGAAGGGAAATTGTATGGATAACGCGGAGAGCCTCGATTCAGCTAAACATTTACAACGAAGCATACAGCAGCATGCACGCATGATAAGAAGATCTCACGACAGGATAGGCACTCGGATTTCCCTAAGACAGTGGCGGATATTCCATGCGGTTTATGACAGCGGCAGCTTTGCGGCAGCAGGAAAGCGATTGCATCTGACTCAGCCCACGATTAGCTACGCTATCGCACAACTTCAGGAGCAACTTGGCGTACGCATGTTTAAGAATGAAGGGCGAAAATCCATCCTGACAGAGGACGGAAAAACGCTCCTGAATCGCTCACGTCATCTGCTAAAAGCCGCGTTGGAGTTAGAACGTTTTGCCAGCAAACTAAGGGAAGAAATAGGATCAAACTGATTCATGATGAACGCGCCGACCTGCCGGAAATCATCGACGACCGGGTGGACGCACGCTCGACGATCATCACCGGCCAGCTTCCGATCGAACACTGACACGAATACCTGAACGTCCCGCTGGCCGATGCGATTCTCGACCGCATTGTGCATCAAAGCTACACGCTCAAATTCAAGGGGGGAGTGGCCGCGCAAGCAGGAGGTCCGGGCCGAGACAGCATCCACCAAGACCGCCATACTGCATGGCGACTCCAGCGATGGACACGCCAGATAGGCACGCCGCAACGGACGCCTTTTTAAAATCGAAGGCGTAATTCGGCAGCCCCTTTCTGCTGCCCGTTCTGTTCACTGACGTCAACATGGCCCCCACTACTTTTTGCTGGGCACCACTTTGGCCACTTCCTTTCTCTACGTCCAGACGGCCTTCATGGCTCGCTTACCACGCTCAATAAGTAGCAGCGCTATCTCACCCCTCACACCGTACAACAATCGATTTATTTTATGCATACTTACCGTGTGTTTAGGATATAGATGACAGTAGGGCTTCAGGCCAGCATGCTTCCAAAACAATGCTATCAATCCGACGCGACGCTGCATGGATTTCAGGCGACGGCAGGCGAATGCCTTGACCTCGCCAATCGTGCTGCGACATAAGTTGCCTAGTTCTCGTTGCTTCATATAGGTCCAGATGTATTCAGAGGAATTGAGTTCAGGTGCGTAGCCAGGCAAATAGTCAACAACGACCTTTCCCGATGTTGGCTTCAGATCACTGGCTGGCACGCCCCGCCGGGCGTTGACAGGAAAAACCCATTGCTTTGCGCAGCCACCAGATGGTTGTCTTGCCATACGCGATGCCGAACTCCTGCTCGATCAGTTGCCCAATCCGACGCCGTGTCCAGGCATCGTTGGGAAATCCGTTCGCCTGCGCTCTCCTGACGGGAACCTTGCACAGCCACTGCCGTTGCGCCGGATTCAGGCCAGGGAGAGAGCCCAATAGTTTGCGACGCCATCCTTCTTTGTTTACGGCCTGCGCTTTAGCCCATACAGATACGCTTTTCCGGCTTACATGAAATTCACGCGTCGTCTCTGCCTGCTTCATACCTTTCTCAAGAAACTTTTCTGCTATCTTGGGACGTAGCTCCAGTGCCTAAAAATCCCGTTTATACCGCTTCTTTGCCATGAGATAACCTCCTGCGGCAAGGTCGTCCTTCTTTATACGCCATATGCCTTTCACCTACCACCTGAACGCTTAGTAGATCGATATTTTCTATTTTTTTTTAGCGCAGCCCTCCTCTAAAGTTCCGTCACGCCTTTCCGGATCATCAAGAACCAGCCGGCTAAGGACGCAATCGCCTTTATTATTTAGGAGAACTGACATGCTGAAAAAAGCGTTTTTACCCATGCTCATGGGTTCTCTCTTTTCTGTATCAGATTTAGCATGCGCCGTAGAACCGATGCAGCTAACCGAATCGCAAATGGACACCGTGTCAGCTGGACAAACATCGGCAGCCGTCGGCTCCGCTTCTTCTCTATTCGGCACGGCACACGTAAGGGCAACCACCTACGCTTATTCCGGTGGGTCAGTGCGTATTACTCGAGCCGGCGCATTAAGCGTTGCCACCGGCTTTGGATCATTGGCATCTGCGTCGGCAGGATCCAGCTTCTGAGTCAATGCAATAGGGATTGATCCATCTGTCATGCAGATGGCTCTTTGTAGTGCAATCAACCGTAACTAGGAGAACGAACATGAAGAAAGTCCTTACCACCATTGCTGCAAGCACATTGATGTCGTTGGGCGGCCTAGCCAGCGCAGCTGAACCGGTACAGCTGAGCGATAGCCAGATGGATTCTGTAGCAGCTGGTCAGACCTCCATTGCAACTACTAGCGGATTTGCTTTGATCGGCACTGTCGCCAGCGGCGCAGACACTAGCACCTACGCTCGTTATCGCTGGGGCTCGGTAACCAAGATCACCACTGCCAGCTCAGCATCCTTAGCCTCGGGCGTGTTTGTGGCAACAACGGCGTCGGCAGGATCCAGCTTCTGAGTCAATGCAACAGGGATTGATTCATCTGTCATGCAGATGGCTCTTTGTAGTGCAATCAACCGTAACTAGGAGAACGAACATGAAGAAAGTCCTTACCACCATTGCTGCAAGCACATTGATGTCGTTGGGCGGCCTAGCCAGCGCAGCTGAACCGGTACAGCTGAGCGATAGCCAGATGGATTCTGTAGCAGCTGGTCAGACCTCCATTGCAACTACTAGCGGATTTGCCTTGATCGGCACTGTCGCCAGCGGCGCAGACACTAGCACCTACGCTCGTTATCGCTGGGGCTCGGTAACCAAGGTCACCACTGCCAGCTCAGCGTCCTTAGCCTCGGGCGTGTTTGTGGCAACAACGGCGTCGGCAGGATCCAGCTTCTAAATGAGGCGGTAGGGGTGCCATGGCTGGCGCGCCCAGTCATGGTAATCCCATCTTCGGAAAGCCGGATCAGGCGTTATGCTGGTAGCACACAGTACCCAAAAATCAGTCGCTTTTTGCATATCTACCGGCTTTTATTAAAAGGAGCAATCATCATGTTAAAAACGCTTGTCCAGAGCGCAGCAGGATTTTCCTTGCTGGCAGCTTCCGCACTAGTCAGCGCAACGGAGCCTTTAGCGTTGTCTGAACACCAGATGGACCACATCTCTGCGGGCAGCATCGCGGGGGTTCCCAATGCCGGCCAGCTTTCTTCCATTGGCGCCCTTGCTTGGGCAATGAGCCAAGCGTCAGCAACGCCAGGTGTGGTAGTTGTCATTGACGGCCACTTCACTGCTCAAGTTGGCTTGGGAGGTAACGGCACAACATTCACACATACTGTTCGGATTATTCGGCCCACCTGAAAAGAGAGAGAAGGCGTTTTTCAATATAGTAATGCAGGCGAGGTTTACCTACCCCATCAGGAACTTAGTCCAGAGCAGCAGTCGATGCTTCTGGACTTTATTTAATCTGTACCCTACTGCATTCCATGACCACGCCAATACATTCAATCATCGAGTCGCAAATGAGAATGCCGGAGTTTATGCCAACTATTCCTGATACTACGCGTTATTCACCAGCCGATTCGGCGTTCTCCAAAATACGAGTGCGCCTTTTGTTGCACATACTAATTGCTTTTCTTTTCCCCGTCGACACCATACATGCCCAAGGATCCGTGCGGTCCCTGCTCGAATTTCGCCATCAAAACGTTGTTATCCAGAAGTGGGATTTAAGTTGCGGAGCCGCCGCTCTCACCACTCTTTTGAATTTTCAGCATGGTGAAAATCTGACGGAAAAAGAAGTTGCCGTAACGTTAATGAATCGACCGGAGTACATCGATAACCCACAACTTATCCAGATCCGCGAAGGCTTTTCTCTACTTGACCTCAAGCGTTACACCGAGTCCCTTGGCTATAAAGGCATAGGTCTTGGAAAGATGGAATTCAAGGATCTCGTTTCACGAGCTCCGTTACTTGTGCCAATCAAAACTAACGGATATAACCACTTCGTTGTCTTTCGAGGAATGCGCGGCAATCGTGTCCTGCTCGCCGATCCGGCGTGGGGAAACCGCACAATGCTGGTCGATGAGTTTGTTTACGTATGGATCGAGTACCCCTCCCTTGGCAGAGTGGCTTTTTCCGTTGAGCGATCTGATGGCTACAAACCGGACGATCACGCCTTGATCCCAAATGGAAAAGATTACGTAATGCTCCAATAAGTACTGGAAAATCAGAGTGCTATATAAAACACCAAATATACAAAAAGCCGTGATATCTAAAAGTTTATCTCATTTGATTTATTTCAACGGGCAGTCCAGACCACTAAATTACCTTTTGTATTTGCATAGTCTTTTCCGCTTTTTTCACTAAGAGCGTCTTCTCAAATACGCATAGCTGTCTCTACCCGGATAGGTTGCAAACGATACAGTTTGTGCGGCAAACCCATGCGAAGACGCCGCCGATATTTTCCTACGCACTTACACGACCGTAAATGAAAGGTGGTTTCTTATGAGGCGAAAGCACACTGCTAAAAAGATTGTTCCCACATTGCTTGCCGGGTTGATGTTGCATGGAGTACCGACATTTGCACAACAAACATCCACTCCAGAAAGCAACTTGGCAAAACAGCTTGCTGACAGCGAAGAAAAAGTACAAATGCTTCAGAAACGTATTGAACGACTGGAAGGGCGCCTTGACGCAATGGCCAATGCTCCCTCTCAATCAGTGCCGCCTGGACAAGCCGCCACTTCACAACGAGTGACCCAATCTCGCCCTCCCGCTTCGCAAACGAATACTCGCACAGCGTCCGCATCTAGCCCTGGCAGCTTCGACGTCGATGAAGACGCTGCACAACGTGCGCTAGAACGCACATTGACCGAGTCAGGTGCCTTGTTATTACCTGAAGGTACAATCAGCTTCACGCCGGGGATCAACTACACACGTGTTGAAAACAACACGCCCCTATTGGCCGATGCAGTCAATCCGGCTACCGGGGCGGCAAACGTCGTTCTCGGCAGTCAAACCCTGAGGCGCAATGAATTCGGTGTGCGCGCGGATGTTCGTGTCGGCCTTCCAATGGGAAGCCAACTGGAGATTGGTGTGCCTTACAACTATGTGCGCGCTTCGCGCATCGATTCGTTTGGCGGCGAAGCTTCAGCCAACGGAAACGGTACCGGCGATTTGACCATCGGACTGGCAAAAACACTAATGCGAGAAAGAGGCAATTACCCCGACCTCATCGGTCGAGTGGCCTATAACACAGGTACCGGGCGCCGTACCGATAATCAAGTCGCACTAACTGGCGGGTTCCGTCAGCTTACCGCAGAACTCGTAGGATTGAAGCGGCAGGATCCGCTGGCTTTTTTCGGTTCAGCATCCTACGGACATGTGTTTGAGAAGGATGGAATAAAACCTGGAAGCGTGACCACACTCTCTCTCGGTGCAGTCTTAGCCGCAAGCCCCGCCACTTCGTTGCAGTTTGGTTTTGCCCAGACTTATCGCCAGAAACAAGAAGCAAATGGCGCGAAGCTTGCCGGTACTGATGAAACATATGGAACCGTGAACATCGGTGCCTCTTCGGTTCTGTCACGTGACGTCATGCTGTTGGTATCTACTGGTATCGGCGTCGGAAATGATGCGCCGAAATACAGTTTTAACGTCTCATTTCCTATTACATTCCGGTAGTAGGAAAGAGAAGGGGTCTCGCGCCGCCTTGTATCGCGTTATATCTAACCTGACGAAGAGGAAACCATGAGAACCATGATGAAACGTTCTGCTGCAGCAGTGACACTATTATTGGCAATTGGACTGACGCACGCGGCCCCAGTAATTTTGACAAACGCCCAAATGGATAAAGTATCGGCCGGAGCGCAATATTCCGTTGTTGACGGAGGCGGCTATGCAGAAGCAGGGACCGTGTTGGCACGTGCCGACACGCGGGCGAAACAGAACGGCAGCGGGACGAAGACCAAAGCGGATTTATGGGTGAAAGCCGAGGGAACCGGATTGGAAGCGTATGGATTCGGTGAGTCCGTGGCTGGCAATTCCATATCGAGCGTCTATGGCGAAGCGACTGCTGATGAAGGTAAAATAATGATTCGTGTGAAGACGATGTCGAAAGAGAAGAGCGACGGCGGCACAATGACCAAGTCGAAAATTCAGATAAAGTCTGCTGGAGGTGGCTCTTCCAAGGCATCCATTAGTTCTTCGTCTTTCTAATCTATAGCCGGATATCGCGATCGTACAACGACAGCGTTAGTTGATCGCGTTTTCCGTAGCTGGCGTGAAGTTCCTTGATAAAGCGTTCTATCAATAAATTGCTCGTACAGCGCAAATGCATGTTCGCCGTTAATGTTCCCTCAGAAATCTTAGATCGGCTCCGCTAGCCGGATCATGATGGCCGGCTCATTTAAATGCGGTTCATGTATCACTTCCATTGACTGAATTTCACTTGGTATGCGGTCGTACTCCACCCAAACAGCAAGATTACCTTGATCGGCGACGAGTTCGGATAATGCCGTTATAAGAAAGACCATTTGCCGTCACTCTGGTCTCCTTTCTATCCGATGTTTCAGTATGAGAGACTTCGACCGGTATAGAAAAATGAATTTTTCGATGAAACGACCTGCGGATTCTACTCAACTGAGCTAACCAACAAACTTTCCAAATTCGACAAACTGCCGTTAGCAACTCGTTATCTATTTATATGCAAACATCAAAGCCGTTGCACGCTTCAAATTCAGTAATGTGAATATGACAATTTGATCGCTCAACCGTCTGTTTCACCCTCTCACTTATGGGAACACGTGACACGTCCGCATCTCAGTTTTCGGCCTGTGAGTATTATCGAAAACTTTTATGTTTGGCTGGATTTGGATTTGAGATTGGTCAGTAACGTGCGACGTTTATCTCATAGGCTCTATACAAGACAGGTAAGGAACAGGCCATGAAACAGAAAACATTTTTAACAAACGGATTGGGTTTTATTGCAATCCTTTGGGTTGCCTATTTCTTGGTTGCGTGTGGCGGTGGTCCAGATACTATATTTGCAAGCGCGTCGAATTCGTCGGTACTGGCGAATAGCTCAACTAGCGTCGTAACAAATGAGACTACCGTTGGTCCGGCGACTTCATCCGCATCCGCATCCATTACCATTCCCTCTCATCCTTCTACACATTTAGGCCATGAAAGTGGAAGAGCTTCTTCTGAATCGGTATCACACGCCTCGTCCTCCAGTGAAGCGTTTACCGGCCTTCTTGAAGCACAGGATGCTTCCCACATACCTGCCTCGATCCAGTTTGTTGCTCCTATTGGCACGCCGGCCTATCGAACCGGACAGTCGTTTACCGTCGAGCGCAGCGGTTGGTTAACGAAAGTAGAGATATATCTTCAATTCTGCAGCAATATTTCGCCGGAGATGGGCATAGAGGTTCGCAAAGGCAGCAGTTTCAGCAGTCCTATCGTTGCGAGCGGCACTACCCTCAGTGGCATTCTTGCTCAGAGAGGGAGCATAAGCTGCACAAGCGCATTAGCACCGACGTATTTCACTACCGTCACGGTGCATCTATCCAATTTCCAAGTGAAATCCGGGGAAATATATTCCATCTGGCCGACGGTGCCGGCCGGTAAAGCATACGGATGGGTGGGAAGCATGGGTTATCAAAACGGGACGTTTTTAGAGCAGCACAGTGCAGGACCGACTATTCTCCGACCTGACATAGATGCCAGCTTCAAGATTTTCGTCACCACGCCAACAAGCTATCGCGTCCCAAATGAAACTTAACAGATAAGGTTCTTCAGACTTTTCTTTGGCTTAAAGGTACGCTATCGCGCAGGTTGAGGCAGGGATGCGCGCGATGGAAAGCAAGGACTTGTACCATGGGACAGCCACACTTTTCGCGGTACTGAACGCGGCTAATGGTGAAGTGATTGCGCAATGCAAGCCGCGTCATAGGCATCAGGAATTCATCGCCTTTTTTAATCATATTGATAAGGCAGTTCCTGCTGGTTTGGATGTGCATCTGATTTTGGATAATGATGCCACGCATAAGCACTCGAAAGTCAAAGCCTGGCTAGCGAGGCGGCCGCGTTATCACATGCATTTCACTCCGACTTACTCAAGCTGGCTCAATCAAGTCGATGGTTGGCTTGGCCTGATTACGCAGGAGGCAATCCGACGAGGCTCGCTTGAATGCGTGCGCCAGCTGACGTCGCAAATCCAGCGCTATGTGGAACATTACAATGCCCACAAAAGACCATTCGTCTGGACTGCTACAGCCGAGTCCATCCTCGGAAAGATCGAACGTTTATATAAAGTTATTTATGGGACAGAATACGAGCGCATTCGCCAAGCCAGCTTTTTGAGCACGTCGTATCTATAGGGGAAATGTGCAGCCTAATCCCGGGAATGTGTCAGCTTGAATACACCGACGGCTTGCGCAAGATTGCCGGCGCGTTGCTGCATCATTGCGGCTGCGGACGCAGTCTCTTCCACCAGTGCGGCGTTCTCCTGCGTTGCCTTGTCCATCTGGCTGATTGCTTGATTGACCTGTTCAATGCCCGCACTTTGCTCTTCGCTGGCTGCCGCGATTTCCGCCATGATGGCGGTCGCGCGCTTGATGCTCGTCACGACTTCCTCCATGGTGGTTCCAGCCTGACTCACCAACTCGCTGCCGGCGTCGACTTTGTCCACGGAATCGCTGATCAGCGTCTTGATCTCCTTGGCGGCGGATGCAGAGCGTTGCGCCAGATTGCGCACTTCCAAGGCAACGACGGCGAAACCGCGGCCTTGCTCTCCGGCGCGCGCCGCCTCGACCGCCGCATTCAAGGCAAGGAGATTCGTCTGGAATGCGATGCCGTCGATGACGCTAATGATCTCGACAATCTTGTGCGAACTATCCTTGATGGATGTCATGGTTTCCACCACTTGACCGACCACTTGGCCTCCGCGCACGGCAGTATTCGATGCCGACTGCACGAGCTGATTTGCCTGCCGCGCATTGTCGGTGCTCTGACGGACCGTCGAGGCCAGTTCTTCCATGGCGGAAGCCGTCTCCTCAAGCGAGCCAGCCTGGGACTCTGTGCGCGCCGAAAGGTCGCTGCTGTCATCCGCCAGTTGCCGGGAAACGCTGTCGATGGTATTGGTGGTGGCGCGCACGTTGCCGATGATGGCGCTCAGGCCGCCATTCATGTCGCTCAAAGCCGCGAGCAGTTGGCCGATCTCATCCCTATCCTTGTCCCGGATCTCGGATGTAAGATCGCCTGCGGCCACCCGGCTTGCGAGGTTCACGGCCTCGTTCAGCGGCCTGGTGATGCTGCGCGTGATACGCCAGGAGATGGCCGCGCCGAGCCCGAGCGCGACCAGGGTAATGGCAAACAGCGTTATCGCCAGGATCCGGTCGGCATCCTCGGAGTCTGTCAACACCTTGCGTTCCGCGGAGCGCTGAATGTCGAGCAGCTTGTTGATCTCATTCACCGACTTGAGGTTCATCGGGTCGATGTGCCTGGTAATGATCGTGGCGGCGCCCTCGGAATTCATGTTTTCGGCTTGCCGGATCGCCTGGCGGTACTGGTTCTCGATGCTCTTGTCCACCTTGTCGAGTTCGGCAAGAATGGCTTCTTCCTGTGCGGAGAGCTTCATCTTCATCAGCTTGCCGCGCGCTTCCGCGAACAACTTGTTTTGCGCATCTACGCGGACTTTCTGCTGCCCGACCGCCGCTATGTCAAGCATGTTGCGCATGGCGATCCCACTCTGAAGCAAAGCGCTTTTCATGGTCGATACGAGCTCTGCCTTGGTGTTGACCGTTTCCAACCCTTGTTTCAATGAATTCTTGTTTTGTGTCACTAGCGAGGTGCAAGCCACGACTACAAGGGCCAGAAGCGCGAGGATGACCGCAAAGCCAGCTCCCAACCGGGTTCCGATACGCATGTTGCGCAAGCTCATCGATATGTCCTTTAACTGATGCGGCGATGGAATTCCGTTCTATGGGACACGGTGTCCCTGAAAAGCAGCAAATTTCGCGGCGCCACTACGCCACTACGCCACTACTCTACGAATGCTTCCTCGCGCTTCTTTCGCAGGTTAGGGAGTAGTACGATCGTGATGGCTATCAGTGCCATTGCGAGCATGAATGCACTAATCGGACGCTGCAGGAAAACCATCGGATCACTGCGCGACAACAGCAGCGCACGGCGCAGATACTCTTCCATCATCGGGCCGATGATGAAGCCTAGGAGCATTGGCGCGGATTCCATCTCCAGCTTGCTGCAGATGTAGCCGAACAGACCGAAGCCCGCCATCAGGAACACGTCGAACTCGCTGTTGTTCAAGCTGAAGACGCCGATCGCACAGAACACCAGGATGCATGGGAACAGGAAGTGGTAGGGCACGGTGATCATACGCACCCACAAACCGATCATCGGCAGATTCAGCACGATCAAGAAGAAGTTGCCGATCCACATCGACGCGATGATGCCCCAGAACAGCGCCGGCTGTTCCGTCATGACCGCCGGTCCCGGCTGGATGCCCTGGATGATCATCGCGCCGATCATCAGCGCCATCACCGGGTTCGAGGGAATGCCCAGGGTCAGCATCGGGATGAACGAGGTTTGCGCACCGGCATTGTTGGCCGATTCGGGGGCGGCCACGCCTTCGATCGCGCCCTTGCCGAACTGGGCCGAATTCTTCGAAATCTTCTTTTCGATCGAATACGCGGCAAACGACGACAGCATCGCGCCGCCACCGGGCAAAATGCCCAGCGCCGAACCCAGTGCCGTACCGCGCAGCACCGGCGCGACGATGCGCTTCAGGTCGTCCTTGGTCGGCATCAGGCCGGTAAGCTTTTTCATCACCAGCGTGCGGGTTGCCTCATGCTCCAGGTTGGCAATGATTTCCCCCAGGCCGAACATGCCCATCGCGACCACCACGAAGTTGATGCCATCGGCCAGTTGCGGCAGATCGAAGGTATAGCGCGGCGTGCCGGAGTTCACGTCGGTGCCGACCAGGCCCAGCAACAAGCCGAGGATGATCATGCCGATGGCGCGCAGCAGCGAGCCGTGCGCCAGCACCACCGAGGCGACCAGACCCAGCACCATCAGCGAAAAGTATTCGGCCGGACCGAACTTCAGCGCCAGTTCGGCCAGGGGCGGGGCGAACAGCGCCAGCAGCAGCGTGGCCACCGTGCCGGCGAAGAACGAGCCGATGGCGGCAGTGGCCAGCGCCTTGCCCGCTTGGCCATTCTTCGCCATCTGGTGGCCGTCGAGTGCAGTCACCACCGATGACGATTCTCCCGGCAGGTTGACCAGGATCGCGGTCGTGGAGCCGCCATACTGTGCGCCGTAGTAAATGCCGGCGAGCATGATCAGTGCCGAGATCGGTGGCAGCGAGAAAGTGGCCGGCAGCAGCATCGCAATGGTGGCCACTGGCCCGAGGCCGGGCAAGACACCCACTGCGGTGCCGAAGAACACACCGATCAGGCAGTACACCAGGTTCGACAGCGTGAACGCGGTGTCGAAGCCGAGCGCCAGGTTGGAGATGATTTCCATGTATTGTTTCCCTTAGAAGCCGAACCAGGAACCGATGAGCGGCATCGGCAGGCCGAGCCCCTGGACGAATAGAAGCGAGCAGAAGGCAGCCATGCCGGCGGCCAGCAGCAGGTAGGGGCCGACCTTGAACTTGACGCTGGCAAAGCTGCTGAGCATGACGAGCACCAGGATGGCGACGATCAGGCCGGCGTTGCGCACCAAAACGCCGAACAGCAGCGTGCCGACGATGATCAGCGTCGCTTGCTTGACCACCCATTTGCCGACCGCCTCGCGATGCTTTGTCAGCAGCGAGCGGATGACGGCGATCACGCCGAGGACGGCCAGGATGCCGCCGAGGATGGTCGGGAAATACCCGGGGCCCATGCGGCCGGCCGTTCCCATTGAATAATCCCCGCCGACGATGATAGCGGCCAGGCCGAAGCCTATGAAAATCACCCCGGACCAGAAGTCCTTGGGGTTACGGATAACGGTTGTCACGTCTATCGCTCCATATCGAAATCAAACGCGTTCAAGTACGACGGCCAAGCCCTGGCCGACGCCGATGCAAAGGCTGACCACGGCGTAGCGGCCGTTGCGGCGCGCCAGTTCGCGGCTTGCGCTCAATGCCAGGCGCGCGCCCGATGCGCCGAGCGGATGGCCGACGGCAATGGCGCCGCCGTTGGGATTGACGCGGCTGTCGTTGAAATCGACTTCGAGCATCTTGAGGCAGCCCAGCACCTGGCTGCCAAAGGCTTCGTTGATTTCGATGATGTCCATGTCGGACAGCTTGAGCCCAGCACGGTCGAGCGCCTTGCGGATCGCGTATACCGGGCCGATGCCCATGATGCGCGGTGCGACGCCGGCAACGGCGGCGGAGCGGATGCGCACCATCGGTGCCTTGCCGACCTGTTCGCCGATGGCGCGGCTGCCGACCAGCAATGCGGCGGCGCCGTCGTTGATACCGGAAGCATTGCCCGCGGTGACCACGCCGCCTTCAAACAAGGGCTTGAGTTTTTCCAGTGTCGTCGCTGTCGTCTCCGGACGCGGATGCTCATCCTGGCCCACCATCACGGGCGGCGTCTTGCGGCCGGTGGGCACGCTGATCGGATGGATTTCGCCCGCGAAGAAACCGTCCTGCAGCGCGGCGTGGTATTTCATCTGCGACGCGAGCGCGAAGGCATCGGCCTGCTCGCGGGTGATGCCGAACTCATGTGCAACGTTGTCGCCCGTCTCGGGCATCGTGTGCGCGCCGTATTCCTTGACCACCTTCGGGTTCGGAAAGCGTGCGCCGATGGTGCTGTCGAATACCTTGAAATCGCGGCCATAGGCGGTTTCCGACTTGCCGACCACGAACGGTGCGCGGCTCATGCTTTCCACGCCGCCGGCGATGAATAGTTCGCCTTCGCCGCATGTCACCGCGCGCGCCGAATCCATCACCGCAGCCAGGCCGGAGGCGCACAGCCGGTTTACCGTCTGGCCGCCGAGCGTGACTGGCAGGCCGGCTGCGAGCAGGGCATTGCGCGCCACGTTGCGCGCATCCTCGCCGGCCTGGTTGGTGTCGCCGAGGATCACGTCTTCAATCTGTTCCGGCTTCCACGGATTGCGGGCGACCAGCGCGCGCATGACGTCCGCGACCAGGTCGTCGGGGCGCACCGACGCCAGGGAGCCGGCGTGGCGTCCGAACGGGGAGCGCAGGCCGTCGTAGATATAGGCATCAAGCATGGATCAGGTTTCCTTGTGGTGTAGTGACAGGCCCAGCAGCGCGCGCCGCTGCAGCCAGGGGCTGGGGCGGTAACGGGCATCGCCGGTCTGTTGTTCGAGGTTCTTGAGGATGGACAGCACCGTGCGCGGACCGAGCTGGTTGCCCCAGGCCAGCGGCCCGAGCGGATAGCCGAGGCCGAGCGTGGCAGCGCGGTCGATGTCGAGCGGCTCGGCGATGCCTTGCTGCGCGATCTCGCAGGCGATGTTGATGATGTGCGCCACCACCCGCTGCGTGACCAGTCCCGCGCTGTCGCGGATCACGCTCACTGGAACGGGAGCGCCCGCCGCACCGGTCGCGCCGAGAACGCCGCAGGCCATAGCCAGGTATTCCGGCGCGGTGCCGGGGTTGGTCATCGCCACTCGCCGCTTGCTGGCGTCGAACAAGCCTTCGAACGCCACTGTGCGCCGCGCATCCAGCCCTTCGCGCACGCAGTCCCGGGACATGGTGGAAGGTTTGATTAACGTCCCCATACCGGTTTGCGCTTCTCGACGAAGGCGGCAATGCCCTCACGTGCATCGGCTGTGGCAGCAACATTGCAGAAGCTATCCGCCGCCGCTACCACTGCTTGACGGTAGCCGTTGTCATTGGCACTCATAAACGCAGCTCGGCCGATTCGTATCACCTCAGCGGACTTTCCGGCAATGGACCGGGCAAGATCGCGCGCCGTCGCAAGCACCTCACCCGGAGGCGTTACCCGGCTAACGAGGCCGAGTGAGACTGCCTCAGCGGTGTCGAACGAACGCCCGGAGAAAAGCAGTTCGAAGGCTCGATGACGACCAGCGATCCGCGGCAGGTGAGTGAAGTGAATCGATGGCAGTACGCCGGCGTCGATCTCCGGATAACCGAATGTCGCGCTTTCACTTGCCACGATCATGTCGCAAGAGATGGCCAGCGTCATGCCGCCCCCGCGGGCAGTCCCATCGATCGCGGCAATGCTCGGCTTCCCCAGGCTGAACTGTGTCTCCGTCATCTGAATGTAGAGACGGTCGAGCAGGGCTCGCACTTTGCCAAGTTCGCCCCTATGGATTGCCTGCAGGTTCAATCCGGCGCAAAAGCGCCCTGGAACTGCACTGCCGACGATCACCGCACGCACCGCTGCGTCCGTTGAGGCACGTCGCAGCAGCGAAAGGTACTCGTCCAGCATCTCCTCGGAGAGTGCATTGACCGGGGGATTGTTGAACAAGATTTCAGCAACGCCTTCGTTAACTTCATATTGGATTGTCGACATATTTGATCCTTTCTTTCACTGGCGTGATCAGTTGATTTACGCGCCGATTGCAGCCGTCGAAGACGAGGCAATAGCCCCGTCCGATTTGAGCTGTTCAATGTGCTCGCTGGTATAGCCGATGGCGCTTAGAATCTCCTCGCTATGCTCGCCCAGTAGCGGTGGCGGGCGAGAGGCGGCACGGTCTTCGTTCCGGAACCGAACGGGAAAGCCAATGTTTTGCAAGGTCCCGAGCACGGGATGTTCAGTACGGACAACCAGCCCACGTGCCTGTACTTGCGGATGTGCGAGAGCCTCGCCGAGCGTATTGACAGGTGAACATGGGATTCCAGCGTTGCGCAAAAGGGCAATCCATTCAGATACCGTCTTTGTCTGTACCCTATCCTGTACCAAGGCTGTCGTCTTCTGCAAATTCTTCACGCGCAGGGCGTTTGTGGCGAAGTCAGGATGATCAACCCACGCTTCGAGCCCAGCGACTGCACAGAAGCGCTTCCACTGGCCGTCATTGCCGGCACCGATCATCAACGGGCCATCGGCGGCTTCGAATGCTTGGTACGGTGCCATGGAGGGGTGAGCGGTGCCCATACGCTGTGGGTTCTTCCCGGTGCGCCAATAGCTCTGCGCCATATACCCCATAAAGCCAAGAGCGGTTTCCATCAACGACAGTTCGAGATACACGCCTTTGCCTGTTTTGCTGCGCTCGATGACTGCGGCAAGGACGCCGCTGACGCCGTGCATCGCTGTTCCGATATCTACGGGCGAGAAGCTGGCGCGTGCATAGGCACCACCGTGTTCTCCCATGGTGCTGATCATGCCGCTAAACGCTTGCAACATGACGTCATAGCCGGGCTCCATGCCTAGGGGACCTGTGCGTCCGTAACCTGAGATCTCGCAATAGATAAGTTTTGGGTTGAGCGCCGAGAGGGTTTCATAATCAACCCCAAGTCTCGCGGCAGTGCCACCACCGAATCCTTGCAGGACGATGTCCGCTTGCCGAACCAGATCGTGCACGACTTTGCGGCCAGCCTCGCTTTTGAGGTCAACCGCAATGCTTCGCTTATTGTGATTTACCGCCAGAAAGATCGCTGACTGTCCGTGATCCTGCGGTAGCCAGCCGCGTGTGTCGTCGCCCGTATCCACTGGTTCTACCTTGATGACATCTGCACCAAGTTCGCCCAGGTATTGCGCGCACAAGGGTCCTGCGAGCACCTTGCTGAGATCGACTACTGTGAGTCCGTGAAGTGGTTGCATAGCGTCTGCTTCTTTTGGAAATTAAAGTCCCGCCTGCTTACTCGGGCTTGATGCCAATGGACTGCGCGGCAGCAGTCCAGCGCTGCGTATCCTTCTCGACGAAGGCGGAGAGTTGGGAAGGTTCTACATAGAACGGCTCTGCGCCGCGAGATAGCAGTCCGTCAATATAAGTCTTGTTCTTGACCGCCTTTGCGCTCGCTGTCCTCAGGCGCTCGATCATGTCTTTTGGCGTCTTGGCATGGACCTGCAGCGTGAACCAGAACTTCAGGTCTAATTCGCCATATTTTGTCTCCTTCAACGTCGGCACGTTAGGCAGAAGCGCGGACCGTTCATTGGAGGTGATGGCAAGGCCGAGAAGCTTCCCGGATCGGACATGGCTGGCGGCCGTCGTCATGCTGTCGAATATAAAGTCGATGTTGCCTGCAAGAACATCGTTGATTGCGTTGCCGCTGCCTTTATAGGGAACAGCTATGGCCGAGATACCTGTCGCTTTGCGCAGTATCGAAGCATAGACGTGAGGAGAACTTCCCGGGCCGAACGTGGCGAAGGTCAGTTGGGCGCCTGGCTGCTTCCCTTTGCGCACCAAGTCGTCAATTGTCTTGACGCCTGAGTTTGGATGTACCACGAGTACATTTGGCATCGCCGCAGTAAGCGCTACGGGCACCAGGTCGCGGGACGGGTGGAACCTGGCGCTCGGATACATCATCGGATTGATCGATTGCATTGCAGCGGTGGTATGAACCAAGGTCATGCCATCGGGATCCGAGTCGATCACATGCTGGGTACCGAGATTTCCACTGGCTCCGGGACGGTTCTCGACAATGACTGGCATACCGATCTCTTCGGCAAACTGTTGTACGAACAAGCGGGCGATGAAGTCAGTCGGGCCGGCGGCCGAGAAGGGCACGACGATACGCATTGAGCGAGAGCCGAAAGACTGCGCGAAACCGGGTGCAGCGATAATCGAAGCGGCAGCACCGAGCAACAAGGAGCGGCGTGTTTGGTTCATATAGGTCTCCATCCAGGGGGAAATGCAGGAAAGATGCAAGTACTGGGTGTGTAATATCGTGCATGGATGGCTATATGTCCAAGACCGTTTTTAGATACCGGATATAACGAAATTTGGATGCCACGACAAGAGAAGGCATAAGAAGGGTTGTGTATCCGATGCTCCAGCTAGTGCTACTGCGTCACAAAATTTCGTTGTAAGGTCCCCTCCCCCCTTGCAGGGGGAGGGCTAGGGTGGGGGTAGTGCGTTCGAGCTATCGTAATCTCATGCTCAACCGCCGCACCCCCATCCCAACCTTCCCCCTGCGAGGGGGAAGGAGCCTGACAGCGATGGACTTATGACGCAGTAGTACTAGTGACCCACTAGTCACCACCCAGGTTCTGAAGGAAAGGCGGGTCAATTGATGGCAGGCCGGTTTGCGGATCGGACGCCTGTACTTGCCTGCGGCGGGCGTTTCAATTCGTCTAAGTCTGCGTTCGAAACTTTCGGATGGCTCTGCAAACTTATCGCTTCTACACTGTGTTGGTCACTGCCTCGATGACGTGACCATCCAATCAGACCACTACACCCTACGGAAGAGACAACATGGCCTTGACTTCAACAATTGCCTTCGCATTTCGCCTTGCATCACGAATGGGTCTCGCAACCCTCGCTTCTGTTGCAATCCCCGGTTTCGCGCAAACGGGATCCTGGCCGCAAAAACCGGTGACGGTGATTGTTGCATTTGCCCCGGGTGGAATGACCGACACGGTAACCCGCATCCTGGCACGTGAACTTTCGCAGGTGTTCAAGCAACCTTTCGTCGTTGAGAACAAGCCTGGCGCAGCCGGGCAACTGGCAACGGAATACGTGGCGCGACGCCCTAATGACGGATACACGTTGCTGGTGAGCGCGACCGGACATGTTATTGCGCCTTCAACCCGGAAGAAAGTGAATTACGATCCCGTCAAGGATTTCGAACCGATCGCGATTCTGGCCAAGTCACCCAATTTACTGGTCGTCAACCCGCAAGTCCCGGCTCACAATGTTCCCGAGTTTCTCAAGTGGGCCAAAGCGCAACCGAGCGTTCCCTACGCATCGGCTGGTGCTGGCGGTTCCACTCACCTTGCCGGCGAACTCCTGCGTCACGAAAGCGGCATCACATTGACGCACGTTCCTTACAAGGGCGCTGCGCCCGCGGTCAATGACACGGTCGCTGGCCAGGTGTCGGTAGCGTTCCAGGACTCGATGAGCGTGGCGAGCTTTGTCGCGGCCGGCAAGCTGCGTCCCATTGCAGTGACAACCGCAGCGCGCAGCCCGCTGTTTCCCGATCTGCCGACATTGATGGAGTCTGGCTACAAGAATTTCGACGTCTACACCTGGCTGGGTCTCTACGCTCCGGCTGGCACGCCGGCCGAGATCGTATCCGGGCTGAACAAAGTCGTAAACAAATTCATGAACTCGGCCGAAATAAAGGAAAAACTCAAAGCACAGAACAGCGAGCCCGGGGGGATCTTCCGGTCCAGGAGGTGCGCCAGTACGTCGGCAGAGAAGTCTACAAGTGGCACCAACTCGTGAAACTGACCGGTGTAAAAGTGGAGGATTGAATCGAATGCTGAAGAGTTCCGAGATGGCCATGCCGGCAGATGTTCCAAGTGCCGATGCCCGTTACTTTGGCAAACTGGCGGAGGGAATCTTCGAGATCCCTCGTTGCAGAACATGCAGTCGCCATCACTTCTTTCCACGTGTATGTTGCCCTCACTGCGGGTCGCAAGATCTGGAATGGGTGGCGCCTGCAGGTGCCGGGGTGGTGTATTCGTCGACGATCGTCCGTCGGCCCGGGGGCGACTACACGGTATGTCTCGTGGACCTTCAGGAAGGTCCACGCCTGATGAGCCGCGTGGTCGACATTCCGGTAGACGAGGTGCGGATCGGGATGGCTGTCCGGGCGCGAATCGATCAGACAACCGAAGGGCCTTTGCTCGTCTTTATTCCGGAAGGAGCGAGATCGTGATTGATCAGCAACGTGGCGCGGTTGCCATTCTCGGCACCGGCTTGGCAGGACTTGGCCATGCGGGTGGCCGTACGGAACAGGAAATCATTGCGCAGGCCTCTTGCAGGGCGGTTGAGCAAAGCGGCCTGAGGATGAAGGACATCGACGGCATCATCACGTCGAGCCTGACCTCACCGTGGTGGGTCATGCGGATGGCGGAATATCTCGGTATCCGTCCGCGTTTCTCCGACAGCACGATGTTTGGCGGTTCCTCGTTCATTGCCGACCTCAAGATTGCCGCAATGGCGATTGCCGCGGGGGAGTGCGAGAACGTCCTGATCTGTTACGGCAGCACGCCGCGCAGCGTGCCCAGCAGTTCGCGGATCAACCAGATGCGCGCGGAACTGGATCCCCAGCCTTACGAGCATCCGTACAAGCCGTTCAATCCGGTGTCCAGCTATGCGCTGGCCGCGGCACGGCACATGCATCAATACGGTACGACGCGGCAACAGCTTGCGGAAGTGGCTGTTGCGGCAAGGCAGTGGGCACAACTCAATCCGGACGCCTTTTCTCGTGATCCGCTCTCCATCGATGGTGTCCTGGGCGCGAAAATGATTTCAGATCCTCTCACCGTGCGGGACTGCTGCCTCGTGACCGACGGTGCAGGGGCGTTCGTCGTCACGTCTGCGGAGCGGTCAAGGGCACTGCATGCAAAGCCAGTCTATGTGCTCGGCACTGGCCATGCGCATTGGCATCGACAAATATCCTGTATGGACGATGTAACCGTCACGCCTGCCGTGGATTCCGGACGCCGCGCATATGCGGAGGCGGGCTTGCGTCCTTCCGATGTGGATGTCGTGGAATTGTATGACGCGTTCACCATCAATCCCATCCTGTTCCTGGAAGACCTGGGATTCTGCAAGAAGGGAGAAGGAGGCGCATTCGTCGAGGGGGGCAGGATTGCGCCGGGTGGCGATTTCCCCATGAATACGAATGGCGGTGGCTTGTCATGTACCCATCCCGGCATGTACAGCATCTTTCTCATCATCGAGGCTGTGACCCAATTGCGCGGGGAAGCCGATGCCCGACAGGTACGGGATGCCGAAGTGGCGCTGGTGCACGGAAACGGCGGCGTATTGTCGAGCCAGGCAACCGCGCTTCTCTCAACGTCACTTTGATCCATTTGCAGAGCGAGATGTTTTCTCATGATCGATAAATTCTTCAAGTCCACTGCCGAGGCAGTGGCCGATATTCATGACGGGGCAACCGTACTGGTCAGCGGCTTCGGCCTGTCTGGACAGCCGGTCGATCTGCTCGACGCACTGGTCGATCAGGGCGCGCGCGATCTTACTGTGGTTTGCAACAACAGCGGCAGCCACGACAAAGGATTGGCACGTCTGATCAGAATGGGGCGGGTGCGCAGGTTGCTGGCTTCCTATCCCAGGGGGGCCGAAGCGACGGCATTCGAAACTGCCTACGCGGAAGGACGGATTGAATATGAATGCGTACCCCAAGGCACGCTTGCTGAACGCTTGCGGGCCGCAGGTGCAGGGCTCGGCGGATTTTTCACGCCAACCGGCTATGGAACGGTGCTGGCCGAGGGCAAGGAGACTCGCGTCATCGACGGCGTCGGGTATGTGTTTGAAACACCGCTTCGGGGCGACTTTGCATTGGTGAAGGCACTGACTGCGGACCGATGGGGGAATCTCATCTACCGCAAAGCCGGGCGCAATTTCGGGCCGCTCATGTGTATGGCTGCCAAGGTGTCGGTCGTGCAGGTGCAGGAATCGGCGCCGCTCGGCGAACTTGATCCCGAGGCGATTGTCACGCCGGGAATTTTCGTGAAACGTGTCATTGAGATTGCCGGTGGTGCTGTGGAGGATCGCACGTGATCAAGAAACTTAGTCGTCATGAAATGGCACGCCGCGTCGCGCAGGATATTCCGGACGGCGCCTACGTGAATCTGGGCATCGGCCTCCCGGTGACGGTGCTGGACCACTTCAATCCCGAACATGAAATCATCGTTCACAGCGAGAACGGCATTCTCGGCATGCGATCGCTCAAATCCGGTGAAGCGCCTGATCCGGATGTCGCCAACGCGGCCAAGCTGCCTGTCGGCCTGGTGCAGGGCGGCAGCTTTTTTCACCACGCCGATTCATTCGCAATGATGCGCGGCGGCCATCTCGACTACTGCATCCTTGGCGGCTATCAGGTCTCCGCGACTGGCGATCTCGCCAACTGGTCGCTCGGTCAACCCGGAGTCGCGACCGCGGTCGGCGGCGCGATGGATCTGGCGGTAGGCGCGAAGCGTGTGTACGTGCTGATGGAGCACGCCACGCGCGACGGAAAACCCCGCCTGCTCGACACCTGCACGCTGCCGCTGACGGGCCGCGGCGTGGTCAAGCGTGTCTACACGGACCTCGCAGTCATCGACGTTACCCCGGCAGGGTTTTGCGTGCGCGAAATGGTTCAAGGCATATCGGAAGCGCAATTGCAGAGCATGACCGGCGCCGCGCTCCGATTCGAGCTTCAAAAGGCATAGATATGGAACAACAGAACGATAGCGACCTGAGCGACCTGCCGAGTTTTCGCGCGGAGGTGCGGGAATTCCTTGCAAACAATCTGCCAAGCGATCTCCGGAAAAAGGTGCTCGAACACAAGCGCCTTGAAAAGGAAGATTATCTGCGCTGGCACAAGATTCTTTTCGAGAAAGGATGGGTGGCGCCCAACTGGCCGGTGGAGTATGGCGGCACCGGTTGGTCCCTCATGCAGCGCTATGCATTCGACGAGGAGTGCGCCATCGCCGGCGCCCCCGAGACGGTGCCCTTTGGGTTACGCATGGTCGCCCCGGTCATCATGGCCTACGGAAGCGCCGAGCAAAAGTCGTATTACCTGCCACGCATCCTCTCCGGGGAAGACTGGTGGTGCCAGGGCTACTCGGAGCCGGGATCGGGTTCCGACCTGGTCTCGCTCAAGATGCGCGCGGAGATACAGGATGGCGTATTCGTGGTCAATGGCCAGAAGACGTGGACGACGTATGCACAGTACGCGGACATGATGTTCTGCCTGGTCCGAACGGATCCAGAAGCCAGACTGTATGCCGGCATCTCCTTCCTGCTGGTCGACATGCGTACCCCCGGCATTTCGATCCGGCCGATTCGCACTCTGGATGGCAACACGGAAATCAACGAGGTGTTCTTCGACAACGTCAAGGTGCCGCTGGTCAACCTGGTCGGCGAACTCAACAGCGGCTGGACATATGCAAAGTTCCTCCTTTCGCACGAACGTTTCGGTGCCGTGCGCGTGGGACGGAACAAGCGCGAGCTGGCGTTCCTGAAGCGCATCGCCCGGGAACGCACGGTCGACGGTCGCCCCCTGGTTGATGATCCGGTCTGGGCGCACGCCATCGCGAAGCTGGAAGTCGACATGCTGGCGCTGGAACAAACCAATCTGCGGCTGATGGAACGCGTGCAAGCCGGTGCAGGCAACGGCGCCGAGGCTTCCTTGCTCAAGCTGCTGGGAACCTCGCACGTCAAGGCGATCACCGAACATCAGGTTGAGGCTGCGGGCACACACGCGCTGCCTTTCCGGCCCGAGGCATTTTCCCTTGCCGAGCCAGCGCAAGATCAGTTAAGTCCGCATTGGTCAGGCCCCCTTGTCGGCTTCTGCCTGAATCTGCGCAAGATTTCGATTTACGGCGGAACGGACGAAATCCAGAAGAACATCATCTCCAAGGTCGCCTTGGGCTTATAGGAATGGAAATGCAAGCTCATCTCGATGAAAACCAGCGCATGCTTGGCGATGCCGTGGCGCGCTATCTCCAACGAAATTACGACCTCCAGTCGCGGCATGACGCAACCCGGCCGGCAGGGAAACACAGTCCAGCGCATTGGGCGGCATTTGCCGACCTCGGGCTACTGGGTCTGACCATCCCCGAATCATACGGAGGCATGGGCTTCGACGCGACGAGCACCTATGTCGTGATGGAGGCATTCGGGCGCCACCTCGTGACGGAGCCTTACGTCAGCACGGCGATCCTGTGTCCACAGTTGCTCTTGCATGCGCCGTCGGATGCCGCCCACGAGAAGCTGTTGTCCGACGTGATCACCGGAACGCGCATCGTGGCATTCGCGCATGGAGAACCGCAGACGGACTACACGTTGCACAACGTTGAAACGCGGGCGGTCCGCGACTCCGGGGGCTGGGTGCTCAATGGCCGAAAATCGGTGGTGATTCACGGAGCCATTGCCGACATGCTGCTGATATCGGCTCGCACCTCGGGGACTTTATTGTCTCCCGAAGGCATTTCGCTCTTTCTGCTCGATCCTTGTCAGCCCGGCGTAACGCGCAACGAATACGCGTCCGTCGATGGCATGCCATGCGCGGACTTCCATTTCAATGGAGTCCGGTTGGAGCCGGCAGCACTGCTTGGTCTTGAAGGAGAGGGCTATCCGGCCATCCTGCGCGCGACCGACATCGCGGCTGCGGCTCTTTGTGCTGAAAGCGTCGGCGCCATGTCGGCGATCTTCGACGCCACGCTCGACTACGTCAAGACGCGCAAGCAGTTCGGTAACACGATCGGTTCCTTCCAGGCTGTCCAGCATCGGCTGGTTGATATGTACCTGGAACTCGAACAGGCAAGATCGCTTGCCTGGCTGGCCGCCATGCGCGTGGACTCGGCAGATGACATTGAGCGGCAACGGATCGTGTCGGCAGCCAAGGCCAAATGCAGCAGCAGCGGGCGGTTCATCGGCCAGCAAGGCATGCAGCTGCACGGAGGAATCGGGATGACCGACGAGCTTGCGCTTGGCCGCCATGTGAAGCGGTTGGTCGCGATCGAACATACGTTTGGCGACGCGCGGCATCATCTCGCGCGCTATGCGCGGCTCGCTGTCACCACCTGAGCCGCCTGAGCTGCTTTAACGTTTCCCATCCCTGGAGAAGACATGAATATCGAGAACAATGTGGTGGTCGTGACCGATACGGTCCGATACGCCGAGCAAGACGGCGTGGCGGTGATCTTGCTGGACAACGCGCCAGTCAACGGCTTGGGTAATACGGTACGGCAGGGCATCGCCGAATGCCTGACGCGGGCGACTGACAGTGCGAATGTCCGTGCTGTGGTGATAACGGGCAAAGGAAAGGTGTTTTGCGGCGGCGCCGATATCCGCCAATTCAACACGCCGGCCGCTACGGAAGCGCCGATGTTACGACACGTCATACGAGCGATCGAGCTTTCGGAAAAGCCGGTCATCGCCGCCATCCACGGCGTGGCGCTGGGAGGAGGGCTCGAACTCGCGCTAGGATGCCACTATCGGGTCACGACTGCCGATGCAAGCCTGGGGCTGCCAGAAGTTAATCTCGGCCTGGTGCCGGGCGGCGGCGGTACGCAGCGCTTACCCCGGCTGGTGGGCATACGCGCAGCGATTGAATTCGCCCAGTCCGGCAAGCCGGTGCGCGGCGAAGAGGCCGTGGCGCTCGGCCTGACCGACGCGCTGATCGAAGGCGATGTGATGGCGGCTGGGATGAAGTTTGCACGCAGTGTTGCGGATCGCGGCGGCCCGCATCCGGTGATCGGACAAAAGCCGCCGGCCGACGTCGATGGCATTGATTTCGGCGCCGTGGCCGCCGCGGTCAATCCGAAAGCGCGCAATGGAAGGGCGCAACGCGCGGCCATCTCCTGTATGGAAGCATCGACGCGTCTGCCTCTTGAAGTAGGCCTGGACTACGAGCGTTTCCTGTTCGACGAACTTGTCGCAGGCCCGGAGTCGAAGGCGCTGCGACATATGTTCTTCGCCGAGCGCGAGGCGCTCAAGGTCGAGGGACTTGCTGCCGGCACCTCTGTGCGTTCGATCAGGAGCGTCGGAATCCTCGGCGCAGGAACCATGGGCGCCGGTATCGCCATGGCATTCGCCAATGCCGGTATTTCGGTGACGATGTTTGAGAAGGACCAGCCGGCCCTTGACGGTGGCCTGAAGCTCATCAGGCAGAACTACGAGATTACTGCCTCCAAGGGAACGCTATCCCCGGACGATGTGAAGAAGCGCCTGGACAAGATTGCAACTACCCTTGACATGGGAAAACTTGCAGATGCCGACCTCGTGATCGAGGCAGTGTTCGAAGACATGGCCGTAAAGCAGTCCGTGTTCCGGCAACTCGACGACATCTGCAAACCGGACGCGATCCTGGCGACCAATACGTCCCGGTTGAACATCGATGAGATTGCCGCCTCTACCAGACGACCGGAAAGCGTGATCGGCCTGCATTTCTTCAGCCCCGCCAATGTCATGAAGTTACTGGAGGTTGTCCGCGGCAAGCGCACCTCGGACCAGGTGATTGCGAGTTGCATAAAGATGGCGCAGGTGATCGGGAAGACTCCGGTTCTTGTTGGCGTTTGTGAAGGCTTTGTCGGGAACCGGATGCTGACCGGATATTGGCGCGAAGCCGGCTTCCTGCTGGAAGAGGGGGCATCCCCACAACAGGTGGATGGAGCGATGACTCGCTTCGGTTTTGCCATGGGGCCCCTGGCCATGGCCGATCTCGCGGGGCTAGACATCAACTGGGCTACTCGAAAGCGTCTCGCGGCGACTCGCCCTGCGCACCTCCGCTATTCCAGATTTGCGGATCGTATCTGCGAGCTGGGACGCTTCGGGCAAAAGACTGGCGCAGGCTATTATCGGTATGAACCAGGCAGCCGCACCCCGATCCCTGATTCGGTCGCGGATGAGCTGATTGTGCAATGCGCGAAGGAGGCGGGAATCGCCCGGCGCACCATCAGCGACGAAGAAATCGTCGAACGATGCGTGCTGGCACTGGTAAACGAGGGGGCGCGCATCTTGCAGGAAGGCATTGCACAGCGTGCCTCCGATATCGATGTGGTCTACGTCAACGGCTACGGATTCCCTGCCTGGCGCGGCGGACCGATGTTCTATGCCGAGACGTCCGGCATCGACGCTGTGCTGCAAAAGATTCGCACGCTGCACGAGGTGCATGGAGAACATTGGACGCCTGCGCCGCTTCTGGTGCAGCTTGTTGAACAAGGCAGAACGCGCTTTCAAGCAGCCTGACCGGCACCGGATCGGAACGGCCCGTTCCGGTCCCGTTGTTCCGGCCGCACGACATGTAGAGATCGCCATGCTGGAAGGGGCGTCCATTCCATTACCTCTGCTCGTGCGGTCAACACTTACGGAAATCGACCACCAGCCGACTGCAAAACGGGCAGTGAACGATTTGGTGCACATTGAATCTGCAGCGCACGATAACGCTCATTCCGGTTCTATCGCATTAGCCGCCCGAAGGCGAGCGAGGGCGTGCGTGTAGCGCTGCAGCGTTACGCTGGACGGACTACGCCTGCGAGCGCGTAAAACTGGTCGGCGAAAGACATCGTGTCAGCGCTTGGCATGCCCATCTGTCCCTTGCGGATCATGTGCATGAGTTCGATGCCGGCCAGGACATTGCTGGCGGACCGGAACGACTGGAAGTTAAGCATGGGGCGCGTGCGCCGCTTGATGGCCCGGTGATCCTGCTCGACGATGTTATTGAGATACTTGACCCGGCGGACGTTGATCTTGTTGTCGCGCTCAACATTGATGTCATCGATGGCGGCCTTGTTGGCACCGCTCTTGTTCATGGCGATTTTGTCCGGTACGCCGTTCTCGCGCATGGCCTTGTCGAAAAAGCGACGGGCCGCAGCCTTGTCCCGCTTTGCCGTCAACAGGAAGTCGACCGTATTGCCTTCCTTGTCCACGGCACGGTACAGGTATTTCCAGACACCGCCAATCCTTACATAGGTTTCGTCCACGCGCCAGCTGGCGCCAACGGCTCGCTTGAAACGCCTGAACACCTTCTCCAGCAACGGCAGATATCCTTTGTGCTACGTGTGTGCGTGCGGCTGCTGCAGCGGAGTTTAGTGCACCGAACTGTAGATGCGGGAGATCGCCTCACTGGCCTGGGTCAGGTGCGGCAGCATCTCCTGCTCGACGTAGGCGGCGGTATGGTTGCCGAGGATCATGCTGATGTTGATCGCAGCAACGATCTGGCCCTTGGCGTTGAAGATGGGCCGTGATACGCCGGCGATCCCTTCCATGAGCTCACCGTTGGAAAACGACCAGCCGCGTTCGCGCACCCGGGCGATTTCCTGCTTGAGTTGGTCGACGTCGACCACGGTTCTATCAGTAAATGGCTTGAGGTCGGCGGTACGCAATGCCTGGTCAAGCGCCTCGTCATTGAGTTGGGACAACAGGATGCGTCCCATCGAGTGGGCGAAAGCCGGCAGTCGGCTACCGATCGACAGGTCCAGGCGCATGGGCTTTTTCGGCTCGGCGCGGTGCAGGAACACGATATCGACGCCGTCGAGGACTCCCAGCGCACAGGTTTCGCCGGTCTTGGCAGCTACCGCCTCCATGTAGGGGATGGCAATGGCGCGCAGGCCCTTGCTGCTGAAGTAGGAAAACCCTAGTTCGAGGACCTTGGGGGTCACCAGGAAGTCGCGGTCGACTTGTTCGAGGTAGCCCACTTGTTTCAGCGTAAGCAGGAGTCGCCGCGCGGACGGGCGCGTCACATCCAGAAGTGTTGCCGCCTCCTGGATGGTGACGCTCGGCTGGTCGGCGCCAAACAGGGCCAGGCAGCGCAGACCGTTCGCAAGTGACTCTAGAAAGTAGGCAGACCGCGCGCCATCGTTGTCGACGTCATCGGTGCTGTCGAGGTCGGTTGCGTCAGAATGCGCCCCATCGGTTTCGGCGGCCGACGCGTTTTGCTGTTTTGTCATCATTGATTTCTCTTGAAAAGCGGCTTGCGTACATTAGTACGGAAGTATACACTGTCTCTCGAAGTACTTCCCGTACATTTGTACGCAAACGAAACTTCGGAGGAGACATAGATGAAATTGAACCAGTGGTGTCGCATATTTGCGCTGTCCGGGGTGTTTGTGTCTGCGTTGGCCGCTCCACACGCCGTCGCTCAGTCATACCCCAGCAAACCGATTAACTTTGTCGTGCCAGCCGCCGCTGGCGGACCGACTGATGCGGTGACACGTCTGATCGCCGACCAGATGTCCAAGAGCATGGGCGTGTCGGTGATCGTCGAGCCCAAGCCGGGGGGAGGCGGCAACATCGGTGCCAACTACGTTGCCAAGAGTGCGCCGGACGGCTACACGCTGCTCATGGCAACGCTCGGCACGCACGCCGTCAACGAGACCATGTATTCGAACCTGCAGTTCGACCCGCAGAAGGACTTCGAGGCAGTGAGCCAGGTGGTGTCATATCCGCTGGTGATTGCCGTGCGGCCGGACCTCGGCATCAATAACGTCGCCGACCTGATCAAGCTGGCCAAGACGCGGAACCTGAACCGCGGTTCGGGCGGCAGTGGCACCTCGATGCACCTGTCGGGCGAGTACTTCAACAGCATGGCTGGCGTGCAGATGACGCACGTCCCCTACAAGGGAAGCGCCCCCGCTGTCACTGACCTGCTGGGCGGTCAGATCGACCTGGTCTTCGACACCATCCTGACGGTTCTGCCGCACGTCAAGCAGGGCAAGGTCAAGGTAATTGGGGTAACCACAGACACGCGTTCGCCGGTGCTACCGGACGTGCCCCCGATCAGCGACACCGTGCCGGGCTACAGCATGTCATCGTGGATCGGTGTGGTAGTGCCCAAGGGCACGCCCAAGTCGATCGTGGACCGGCTGCAGACCGAGATTGCAAAGGCGCTCAAAGTGCCGGATGTGCGCGAGAAATTGCTGTCCCAGGCCGCTCAGCCTGTCGGCAGCACGCCCGAGCAGTTCCGGGAGTTCATCAAACAAGAGACCATCCGCTGGGGCAAGGTGGTCAAGGAATCCGGCGCTAAAGCCAACTAGGGAGACGAAATGTTAGAAATTGATTACCAGGTACGCGTCCAGGCGCTGGCCTCCATCCTCAAGGCCGCAGGTGTGGCCGCTTATGTTGGCACCCGCCAGGCATCGTTGCATTACCTGTACGGCGCGTTCATGCCGTGGCGCGGAGCGGTCATTGTGACTGCGGAGGGTGCCTGTGAAGTCGTGTATTGGGCGATGGATGCCTCCCGCGTCAAGCAGGAGGGTGCTGGCTTCCCGCTGCACAGCTTCACGTTTACCGAATTCCCTAGCCAGATTGCGTCACGCCTACGGGACTTGGGTGCCGACCGCGGCACCATCGGACTGGATCTGTCCCACCCGGGTGCGGCTCAGGTGGCGCCAGGCATGTTGACGGCGCACGAGTACTTCCAGATCCAGGAGGCGCTGCCCAACGCCAAGCTCGTCAACGGCGTGGACTATATCGACGACCTGATGCTGATTAAGTCGCCGGCGGAGATCGAGCGGTTGCGCCACGCCGCGCATGTGTCCGACATTGGCTTCAAGGCCGGCTATGACGCCATTGCCGAGGGGGTCACCGAGAACCATGTCGCCGGTGCGATCGAGGCCGCCATTCGCGACCACGGTAGCGTTTGGTCGTGGGCGATCACGGGTGGCACCGAGGTCGGATCGGGACTGCGTACCGGGTACCACTTGGGCGTGACCCAGCAGGCCACCGAAAAGCGCATCCAGAAGAACGAGTTCGTCATCCTCGATCTGCATCCGATGCTCGACCTGTATCTTGCCGATACGGCCGTGCCCGTGTTCTATGGCACTCCCAATGCCGCTCAGCAGCGCCTGATCGATTGCTGGGAGGAGGTGGCCGATACGATGCTCGAATCGCTCAAGCCGGGCCGCAAGATCGCCGACTGCGCGGCACAGGGTTACGAAGTCTTCAAGAAGCATGATCTCGCCGATTACGGACTTCCGCTGTTTGGCCATGGACTGGGCACGTGCGCCCGTACCCGGCCCTTCATCAACATGCGCAGCACTGACGTCGTCCAGGAAAACATGGTGGTGGCCCTCGGCACCCACCTGTACCACCCGGAGATCGGCGGCATGCGGCTGGAATATCCGGTTCTCATCGGTCCCTACGGCAGCGAGCCGTTGGTCGCCACCCCCGCAAAAGTACATGTCAAAAAGGACTAAGCGATGCGATTTGAAGCTCTTGATGCGCGCCTGGGCGCACGCGTTTCCGGCATCGACCTCAACCAGATCCACGATGACGACTTCCGGGAAATCCACGACAACTTCCTGCGCTACGGCCTGCTGTCGTTCCCGGCACAGTCCCTGTCGCTGGACGGACAGGTTGCATTCAGCCGGCGCTTCGGCGACCTCGATATCCACCTGCTGACCCAATACAACCATCCGCAGCATCCGGAAGTGTTTGTGTTGTCCAATATCGTGGTCGACGACAAGCCGATCGGCATCGCCGATGGCGGTTCGTACTGGCATTCGGATCTGGCATTCCAGAAAAACCCGGCGATGGCCACCATGCTCAATGCGCAGGAAATCCCGGAAGGCGCCGGTGACACGTTGTTCGTCAACATGTACCAGGCATGGGAAGACCTGAGCCCGGAATGGAAGGAGCGCCTGCTGCCGTTGCACTCCGTGCATCGCTACCGCGCGTTTGAAAAGAAAGCCGAGCGCGGCACGCGGGTGCAGCTGACCGACGAGCAAAGGGCGGCGACCCCCGACGTGCTCCATCCGGTGGTACGTACCCATCCCGAGACCGGTCGCAAGTCGCTATTCGTCCATCCCGGCATGACCGCGGAGATCGTCGGCCTGTCCGAGCAGGAAAGCGACGAGATCCTCGAGATGCTGTTTGGACATTGTACGAACCCACGTTACGTTGTTCCGTACCGTTGGAATGCAGGTGATGTCATCATCTGGGACAACCGTTGCACGATGCACAGCGCGACGACCCGCGAACTCCCGCCCGAAAAGCGGCGCCTGATCTACCGGACGACGATTCGCGGCGATGTACCATATTGAAACCAGTAGCAAGGTATTCGGCGGTTTCGAACTCTCCTGCGGCATCAGCATCCCGCTGCGGCTCGCCTACCACTGGATCGTGCCGGAAGGCCGCATACGCCGGCGGGTGCTGCTCTGCCACGGCATTACGTCCAGCCATCAGGCGTTCTTGCCTGACGGGGAGGCCCCGGGTTGCGCCGACGCCGGCTGGGGGAACGGGTTCATCGGCCCGGGTAAGGCGCTGGACCCGGGGCAGGGCGACATGGTCTTGTGCATCAACACCCTCGGCTCCTGGTTCGGCTCCACCGGCGCCGGGGATTATCTGGGCCGTGCGTTCCCGGCCGTGACCATGGGCGATATGGCGTTGGCGCAGTGGCAACTGGTCGACCGGCTTGGCATCACGACATTCGACCAGGTCATCGGCTACTCGTTCGGTGGATACCTCGCAGTGGAAATGGCCTGCCAGCGCCCGCACGGCCTGGGTGCGTTGCTGCATCTGGCGTCAGGTTTTCGCGGACGCGCTGACCCGCAGGGAGTGGCCGCGATTGAATCGATGATCCGCATGCCGCCCGACGAGCGCAAACAGGCTGTCACAAGTTGGCGGCGCGCCCTGCTCGAACGCTACGGATATGTGCGCTGGTTGCAGCACCAGTTCGGTGACGGTGCCGCGCAGCGACTGGACGCGGAGGTCGCTGCGTGGGCAGCCACGGTATCGCTTGAAGCGCTCCTGACCTTGCGCGTCGCCGCTGCCGCATTCGACCGGCAGGACGCGAAACTGCCATTGCCGGTCATCGCAATGCGCTGGGACGGCGACGTTCTGTTCCCGCCGTCGCAGCCGGGAGAGATGCCCGCCTGCCAGACGTTGATCTGCCGTTCGCCCTACGGTCACTTCGCGCCGCTGGCGCAACCGCAGGACTGGACTTCTTATCTCGTCTATAGATCCGGGGCAGCGAATCCAATCATAGGCGGCTTAGCTGGTTTGTGCCGTACGCGAGAGCGGTGAGATGACGTTCGTCTGGCCTGGCCTGTAACGGGTCGCTAAAACTCTTAGCTGCAGTGCAATGTTTCAATTTTACATAATACCCATTAGAATGATTCCCTGGAGAAAGAAATTTGCTCAGAAACGGGCCAGATTTGCCGTTTTTAACTCAGGCTATATAATGAACATTATATAGAGGAGCAAGTATGTACGAATTCAAACTCACCACTGTCGGCGCCAGCGAAGGCTTTATTGTGCCCAAAGAAGTTCGTGAGCGTATGGGGATTAAAAAAGGCGATCGCTTGTTTTTAACCGAGGCCGAGGACGGTAGCTTCCGCCTTACTCCGTATGATCCTACTTTTGAGCGTCAGATGAAACTCGCCGAGCAAATCATGCATGACGATCGCGATTTATTGCGGGCCTTGGCGAAATGAGCTGGGAGTGGATTCCGCCGTCCATTGTCTATGCGATCCATGACAAGCAACTGGCCGAACACGGCGGTATAGCTGGTGTCAAAGACTACAATTTGATTGAATCCGCGTTGGCCCGGCCTCAACAATTATCGTCCTACGGGAATCCTCCTCCAGATGCAGCTGATCTGGCAGCGGCTTACGCATTTGGCATCGCGCGTAATCATGGTTTCAATGATGGAAACAAACGCACAGCATGGATCCTTGCCCGTCTTTTTCTCGCTTTGAATAAATGCACTCTGCAGTTTGATCAGAGCGAGGCGTATGCAACGGTCATGTCGCTTGCTGCTGGCAGTTTAGGTGAGCGGGAATTCGCGCAATGGCTGCGGCAACGCATTATCTGAGTAATGGCTGACCCGGAACGCGTACAAGTTGCACGACTTGACCCAAGACGAACCGCCGATGAAGATCACTTATGCTTGGCTGAATAAAGCCCATTATAGACCGGTGCTATGTTACATCTTGGGATGAGTGGGCAAAAGTCGTCTAGTCGCCGTGTCGATTGTGAAATTTATTTTTACACTATATCCATAATGTCAGATTTTGGATCTTGAGCAATAACACTGGCTCAATCGGCCATGGATAATCCTTCAATGACGGCTTCTTCCTTGAATTCGGCCACTGTCGTATAGCCGACCACCTGTACGGAAGCTTGCTCCGATGCTTCGTACTTGGGCTTGCGTGGCATATCGACTCCTTGTCGTCAAAGACATCATATGCCTCGCACATAAAATTTAGGACAAGCTCAACCCGCATGAATACTGGCTTCCGCTATCGTCGTCAACCGTACGGAAAACGAAGGCACCCCGTCTCTGAATATCAAGCGCCGCCGCGCGGGTATTGGAGAAAGGTTGAAACAGACACCCTCCCTCCCCCCGATGGCAAGCCCGTCAATTTGGAAAAGTCCAAGCCAGATGTGCCGCTCGCCAACAGGAAAAGTCCTTGTCGCAAGGGCTGGGATCCACACCAGAAACGTATGATCCAGCCGAACTGATTAGTCCGCCGACCAGGTGTTCTGCTGATCCCATGGAATGCCAGGTCGCAGCGCAGCTACCCAGTTAAAGGCTTTCTTGGTCAATGAAGCGGCCGGAGGCGCGCAGAACGGGCAGCAACATCGTATCGGCGTATTCGCACCCTGTGGTCTCCACTGAATTTTGGCCGGCTTTCCCCGCTTCTTCGGGTGTATGGCCATGTCCAGCTTGTAATGCTTGAGCCATGGGCTCGTAGCCCGGTTTCCATGCTTGTGCATCCGGAAAAGGCAGACGCAGGCTCCTCAAAATATCCATGCCGGCATAATCCATATCTCCCCAGAAGTAGATTGGCAGGTTAACGGCGCCCATTAGCCAGTTATGGAACCGGGCGGTATCAGCTGTATTCATGGTGCCGTGCTGGGCAAAATACAGGGAAGCGCCGCCTGAAGTACGCATGCGCATGGCGCTGCTCTTGTAACCGCTGCTAAAGACGAGTGCGACGTTCTTAAAGCGGCCATCTCTTTCCTGGGTGGCGCGCTCAAACGTAGTGATGTTCTCGATGAACAGTACCTCGTTAAATCCTTCCTGTGGCAGCCACACATTCAGCAGCACTGGCATTTCTGGGAAGGGACATTCATCCAGCCCAAGAATCGCCTGCACCATTTCCTGCCGCTTAGCGAGCACCTTGGACAGTCGCCAGAAAAGCCGCGCAGAGACCTCGCGCAACAACAGTGGCTGGTCTTTTAGGGTGGGAAGGAGATTGAGCTGCCGGACGATTTCCTCTGCCGACCGGCCCGGAATATCGATGCAGTAGCGAGATACTTTTTCCTTGACGCTTTCTGGCGATTCCAGATGGGCTGCTACGGCTTCGCGCCATATCTCCGCAGGACTCTTAACGCGCTGCGGCCGGTTGCAGGCCGATCTGATCTGTTCTGGCAGACGAATATCAATCCTGGGCTTTAGCTGATAAGGCGCTTCCCCGTGGCGCGATCGGTCATGCCGGGCTGTAAGCCACCCCATGGCCTCGATTTGCATTAGGTGAGACCACAGAGCTTCCTTTTCTTCCTCCATGTCGGCCAGGAAGAAACGCGGCCAGGTCTTTTCGTTTAACGGGATGGACCGTTGCACCGTTTTGCCATCGGTATCTGCCCTGTCCATGCGGTCGACCAGCATATTGAGCAACTGGCTGATACCAGGCTGACTTATCCACAATGGCAGGGTCAAGCGGCTTTCCTTTCTTCATCGTCATTGTCAAACGCGATGCGCGCCTGCTCGCGCACGGCCTGCCGGCGCTGTTCCCACAGATCGCGCAGTTTGTCTGGTCGCAGATCCCGCTCATCGGCTTCGGTGACGAAAGAGACTTCGCCATTGCCGACGGCTTCAGTCTTCGTGTACGACCATTCCTTGTTGAATTCCGGACGCAAACCACCGGCTTGCTTGGTAGGCATGGCCAGGATGATCTGCATGCCGAGGGTGTCGCGGATATAGCTGATGACATCATGGGCGCGGCGCTCATCCATCAGGGAAAATGCCTCGTCATGCATCATTATTTTCAGGTGTGCGCCCTTTTCAAACAGTTTCAGTCGGCACGTCAACACCGCGGCGCGAATGATATAGGCTGGAGTTTCCAGTTCGCCGCCTGAACCCGTGCCCCAACCGGACAGGGCCACGCGCGAGCCGGTATCGGATTCGCGCCAGATCTCATATCTGCGGTAATTCCGGTAGTCAGCAATTCTCATCAATTCCTGGCTGGCGTGATCCTGGTCATCGTCCAGTAACAGGGCAACCAGCTTGTCCCGTACTGCACAGTGCTGTAGTTCCAGTTCTTCCTTGCCGAACAGGTTTCCACCTTCGCGGCTTTCCGACAGGTCGTATGCAGCAACAAAGAAATCGTAGTACTGCTGGTACTCTGGCTCCCAGTGCGACCAGTCAATCTTGAATTTATCTGTGCCGAACTTGAGTCGTTCCAGTTCCTTATTCAGCGCACGCAGCGTATTGATCCCGTTGTCGACGGCGTTTCGGATCTCGTAACAGAACTGTTTGGTAAAGACGTCCTTGAAGGAGTCTTCCGCCTTGCGAATCTCCTCGATATTCTTGACCAGGCCGATATCGCGCTGAAGGCGCAACTGCTCTTTCACCGCCTGCTGCAGTTCTACAAGCGTGCGGTACAACTCCCAGTACGGCCCCTTTCCGGCCATGTAGAGGTTGAAATCGAACCGCTCGTTCTGGTGCTTGGTTTGTAGATTGTAGGATTCCAGTGCACTGCGGGTATCTGCCACGCTTTGGGTAAAACCGGTCCGCGCGTCATTGAGCGCATCGGTAATACGCGTTGCTGTGCGGTGGTTAGCAAGATTGCCTTCTACCATTTCCATCAGGTTGGTGAAGGAAATCTCCGGGTTGGCCGTGCTCAGGTTGCGCAACGCATTGACGGCAGATTTGAGCTTGTCTTCATTTTCCTTGCGGCGATGGAGCAATGCCTGCAGTTCTATATTCATTTGCTTCTGCTGGTTTTGCAGAGTACCTATCCTCCGGTTGGATTCTTCCTGCTTGCCGACTAACGAATTGATCTGCGCCTTGATGGCTATCAGTTCCTTGTGCAGTTCATCGGCTTCAGTCAGATCGAGACGGGCCATTTCATGCGTGGCCGCCTCCATCGCGCGCGCTGCGCGATCGAGCTGACCGACATCGGCAAAGGATACCTGTCGGCATTTCCCGACCAGATCCGACAAGGACTTCAGTTCTCTTTGCTGTTCCTGCAAATCGATGAGCAGCGATTCGGCTTCTTCATGCTCCTTTTCGGCCCGAAGGTAAGCCTGGCGGCGAGCTTCCTTGCCGAACACGAGATCCATGGCTTCCGCGACGAACATGGTACGCGACGCGCTGGCCTTGCCATCGATCATTAGCCCGCGAGAAGTGAAGCGAAGCGATTCGACGTCAGTGACTTTCTCCACACTGCCAAACTGGTCGATCAAATACGCCTTGGCAATCGGATGTTCCGTTATCAGTTCATGAATGATGGAATTGGGATGCACATTCCGGGGGTTCGCGTGTTTCATACACATTGCGCCTTGGATGATATTGGCCCTGAGATTGTTCTTTCGAACAAACTCGATGGCGCGACCTTCCCACTCGGTCTCCACCACGAAGTTAAACCGTGCACCTCCCATGAAGCCTTCGATTGCCGACTGCCATGCCACATCGACAGGCTCGATCAAGTCGCACAGTACCTGTACCCGCGCCATGGGCAGATCTTCCCGCATGCGTTTTAATGCCACAAGGGTATGGCGCGGATAGTCAGCCCCGCCCCCAGCCAGGTTGGATTTACGCTCATGCGCTGCTTTTTGCCGCTCCTGTGCTGATGCAATGGCCGCAGCCAGCGAGCCGGACTCCCGCTGCAATGCAGCGATAAAACTGTCATTCGCGCCAGCAAGCGCCTGGTACAGATTCTGGAAATGCTTGTCGAGTCCGTCCAGCGACTTCGACAACTCCAAAATGTCACGCGTATTCAGTTCGGTGGATGTCGCCAGGCTCTTCAGTGTTTGTTGGCTGGCTTCGAAGCTGATGTTGCTACACGCCGCTGCCTTGGGCGAGAGTGTTGTGAGCGCGTCCGTCAATCGTGACTGGTTGGCTGCAAATTCGTACCCCAATAGCTTGCGCGAGGTCTCGTACAGCTGTTTTGCGTCGCCGATATTGGCCAGAAGCGCATGGATCGCCTGTCCGACCTGTTTCTTGGCTTCCTCAATGCGCGCCTCGATATTCTTGCGCTCGACTTCGGCGGGAATGCCCATCAGCTTGGCCTGCACGACTGACCGGCTTTCTTCCAGCGTGCTGCTGTCTTGCTTCAATTCCTCAATATGGGTCTTGAGCCGCTCGAGCTCTTCGCCGGCATCCCTGATCCTGTCGTTGTATTCGGTTTCGCGCTTGCCGTCCTCATCCACAATCCGGCGCGCGTCGGTAGCTTCCAGAACAAGCTGGTCGCAATAGTGGTTCAGACCGGTACTGGCGTGGTGGTACAGGTGTTCCAGGTGCTTGATGCTTTCTTCTAACCGTTCGCCATCTTTGCGCAAGCCGCTGATTTGCCGCATCATTTCGCTGACCTGCCCGATTCGCTGGCCGAGCTGTACCTTGTCATGGTCAAGGATGTGGTCGCGGATCAGTTCGTTGACGCTGCCAATCTCCTTTTGGGCGATCGCCTGCACCCATGCTTTGGCCGCAGATTCCGCTTCAGGAAAAGGTACCGACTTCGCGCCGCGAAAACGCCCGTATAGCTGACACAGATATTCCCGTTTCGACTCCTTCAGGTTGTGTACCTGCGCGTACTTGGCTTTCAGGTGCACATCGATCTTGTCCACCGGGTGGACGGACAGCGAACCGTCCTTATCGGTTGAGCAAAAGTCCTCATATGTCAGAACAGCGCCATCGACGATCAGCAAGGCTAACTTTTCCTGGATGGCCTGCCGGCGCTCGCCGGCCCCGTCCACCCGGGCCGCCGCTGCCACGATAGCGGTAAAGGGCTTGCCCTCTTCTCCCTCGCTGGGCTGGAAAACAGCAGCGACATAGCCATGTGCGCCATCGGGTCGTGCATATAAATTGTCGGCCGCACCAACGATGTATGACCACAGCGTGCGCTTCGTCTTGCCATTGCGGGAGTTCTGCGTGGTTTCGCCCTGGGCGGGGTTGAAGCTGAAAATGCCCTGGTACGTCGCCGTCATGACGGTTTGTAGCGCATCCTGCTTGGTGGATTTGCCGGCGCCAGTTGCACCGGTCAGCAGGGTCATATTGCCGAATTCATAGTCGCCGGGCTGCAGATTGGCCCAATTCACCAGGATAAGCTTGTCGAGTTTCACAGTTCCCCCTCTTCGGTGGCGGTTTCTTCTTCCTCAATGCCCACCCCTTCAAGGGCTGCCGCCATGGCATCTTCACCGATGATGCTAAGTATCGTGGGCCGGATAGTCAGATAGACTTCATCGTCGTTCAAGTCGAAATTTCCTCCGAAATTGACCAGACGGTGACGCCGCAGCTCGTTGAGAATCTGCTTCTTTTCACCCAGCGTATCCGGCATCTTGCGCCGCAGGTTCGTCTGCATGGCGGCGGCGATATCCTCGAACCGCACCATGACTTCCCCGGAATCCGTCAGTTTAGTGCCGTCATGTAAGCCTTGCTGGTACAAAAACCGCAATGCCAGCGCTGCGGCGACAAAATCCGGTGAAAGACGCGCCCGCAGGGAGGGGACCGGCTCATTGCCATCATCAGCCACACCGGGAACCTGTGCGCCCGGCGGATAAAGCCTGAAAAATTCCAAACTCGAGTCGTGCAGCAGGCGAAAACCGATCAGGAAAAACACTTCTTCGATGATGTTCTCAATGCGTCGGGCGTCATCATACAGACGCTGTTCAACGCTCTCATCGGCGCGAACGATCACGCCATAGGCCATCAGGCGGTTGGTGATTTCCTGGAAACGCTCACGCGTGACGTTTTTCTCACGCAGTTTTTCTTCAAGCAGTTTTATCAGCATTGTTGACTATCTCGATCAAGTAATCGTTGCCCTGATAGCAATCGGTCAGGAGCTTGGTGGGTAGCTTTGTCGCCTTGATTTGCACACCGCTGTCAGGTGCGGGGGAGCGGATGGATTCAATCGCCTGCATGGCGGTCAGCACATCAATCGCATTGTTAAATGGCAGCGTCGACAGCCGGAAGGCCCGATTTCGCAGGCGATATTCGGCCAGTAAGAACGAACGTACATCTTCATTGGACAAGGCAAACGCGTTGGCTTCGGCCCTATCAAGAGCCGCTGCCAGACGCGCCTCACGGGTGACTCTGGGTTTTAAGGTGACGGTCAGGGCCTTGCGGCGGTGTGCGATGGTGCGCAATTTGAACGTTGCGGGATCGATCAGGCGCACCTCAGCGGGCGCAAACTGGGCACCAACGGCTTCCAGGAAAGCGTCCTGGCTTTCGCCTTCCAGCGATGCGGTATGCGTAATAACACTGGCAAAAGCATGCTGGCGCTTCCCTGATCGCAGCATCATGGCTTGCTGAACAATGGCGGTCGCGCGCCGCATGTAATTGTTCATTGCCTTGATCATTTCGGGTTGCTTGCGGGAACAGGCAGCTTCGACCAGTTCCTCGATGCGGTCGAGCATCCACTCGAACGTGGAGGGGCCGATACACTCCTTGGCCGCCCAGAGCGCAACATCGTTCAATTGGGATTCCATGACGCGATAGTTCTTGTCTTCAAGGCTGCGCAGGCGAGAAATCGTCTCCCGGATCGCATGGCGGTGGCGCTCGGCATTGTCTTCGCTTAAGCGTTGTCGCCAGCTCGTCATACTTGAACGTTAGTTTCGCTCCTTCGGTACAACTGCGCGATACGTGCCCCGCGTTATATGGCGACTATGCATTACCTGCTAGGCTAACCTCGAAAGCGGCGAAGCAAGCAAGGAGAAGCGTTCCCCTAAAATCTCGCCTTCCCGCCTTCAATCCTCCCTTACCGTTGGTCATGGCAGACCCGATGGCAGACGCCTAGTCGCTCAAAAAATGGTTGAGTGTGACGGTGCGGCACGCGAGTCTCCCTGACTGATTCCTGTCTCTGCGGTGCCCGATACCGACAGACGATCCAGCGTTGCCCGACGTGAAGTGTCGTTCCGCCCAACAAGGTCGGAACGATTGGTGCGCCACTGATCAGCTTCGTCTGCAAGTTCATTACTCGCAGCCGGTTCTGCGTGGGTTGCGGGCCGCTGCCGCAACGCCACTACACTACTACATCACTGGCGTGAGCAAACGGCCGGTATCGAAAAAGCTTTTCAGGTTTGACAACACGAGATTGCCCATCGCCGTCCGTGTTTCATGGGTGCCGCTGCCGACATGAGGCAGCACTACCACATTTTCCATCGACAGTAGTTCCTCGGACACCTGAGGCTCGTTCTCAAATACATCGAGCGCAGCGCCGGCAATGCGCTTGTCGGCCAGAGCTGCGACCAATGCCTTTTCATCGACCACACTGCCGCGCGAGATATTGATGAGGTAGCCCCGGGGCCCAAGCGCCTCCAGCAACGCGGCCGATACGAGGTGTCGTGTTGCCGGACCGCCTGCACAGGCAACCACGAGAAAATCGGCCCATTCCGCAAGTTCCACAGCCGAAGCCGCATACTGCCACGACACGTCGGCCACAGGACGGCGCGAATGGTAGCGAACGTCCATGTTAAAACCAAAGGAGCGCCGGGCGATCGCCTGTCCAATGCGGCCCAGTCCGAGTATTCCCAGACGCTTTCCGGAAACCTGCGTGGCAAGCGGAATCGCGACATTGCGCATCCAGTCCCCGCGGCGTACAAAGCGGTCGCCGAATGAAATACCGCGTGCAACATCAATCAGCATGCCGAATGCGAGATCGGCAACGCAGTCATTGAGGACATCTGGTGTATTGCTGACAGCCACTCCCTGTCGGCGCGCGGCATCAATATCAATCGTTTCATAACCGACGCCGAAACTGGAAATAACTTTCAGGTTTGGCAGCGATGTGATGAACGCGGCATCTGCCCCTATCCGTGCAGAGGTCACCAGTCCAATAAACTCGACTCCACGCGCAGCAAGAAAGCCGGCCGGATCGGCTTCACTCCAGAGCGGATGGATGTCGAAATCGGCCTGCAGTTGCGATTCAAGCGCCGGCATCAGGCGTCCGTGTTGCAGCAAACGGTGTTTCATCATGGGAATCCAGTGTTCAACGATAAGAAGGTCTGATCAAGCTCGCTCTGATGATTGTATTACCAAGGATCACGCCCTGAGCGCCACGCGCCGGCCACGCACATATTGCGAGACAAGCGCCACCAGCACCAGGCCGAAACCGAGCACGTCCGCGATCATGCCCGGATAAACAAGCGCGAAGCCGGCAATGATCAGCATGATTCTTTCCGGCAGCGTGGTACGTACGAACATCCATCCCTGGAAGCCGGCTGCAATCGCGGCGATGCCGATGGCCGCGGTAATTGTCACCTCGGCGATCGACCACCAGTTCGCGCTGGCCAGCGCCTTGGTGGAACCCATCAGCAGCAACCCCTGGCCGCTCGGATCAAGAACGAACATGAAAGGCAGCAGGAAGGCGGGCACCGTGTATTTCCAGCACTGCATCGTGGTCTTGTAGGGATCACCGCCGGTAATGGCCGAAGCGGCGAACGGAGACAAGGCGGTCGGGGGTGAAACTTCCGACAGCACCGCGTAATAAAAGATGAACATGTGGGCGGCAAAGTCCGGCACGCCAAGCTTGGTCAGCGCCGGTGCGGCAATGACCGCGCAGATGATGTAGCTGGCGGTCACCGGCACCGCCAGCCCGACAATCCACACGACCAGGGCGGTATAGAGCGTGGTAAGGAACAAGGAGCCGCCCGCATAGTCGATGACGATGGAGCTGAATTTCAATCCCAGGCCCGTCAGTGTGACGACCCCAACAATCAGTCCTGCGCCTGCGCAGGTGGTTGCGACATTGAGCATGCCGACCGAACCGGCTTCCAGCGCCTTCACCAGCTTTGAATTGAGAATGTGTTCCTTCAATGACCCCTTGCCACGGAACAGGTCATAGGAGAGCAGCGCGGTATCGGAACGCAGAAAGCTGACCAGGAAAGTCACGATGGTGGCCCAGAATACCGACAGCACCGGCGAATAACCGAGCATCATGAAGACGACGATGGAAATCAGCGACAGGAAGTGAAACCAGTACCGCCTCGTGAGGTTCCATACGGTGTCGACCTTCTCGAACGCCGTGTCGCCCATGCCGTATTTGCGCGCATCGATTTCGACCATCAAGAACAACGCGAGATAAAACAGGATGGTCGGAATGGCCGCCATCATCAATACGTCGAGATAGGAAATCTTGAGAAACTCAGCGATCAGGAATGCAGCCGCGCCCAGCACCGGCGGCGAAATGATCGCGCCGAGACCGCCAGCTGCAAGCAAGCCCCCGGCCGCATTGCGTTCGTATCCCACTTTGGCCAGCATGGGCCAGGCCACCGAGCCCAAGGTAACGGTGGTTGCCACGCCCGAGCCGGAGGGACCGCCAAGCAGGAAGGAGGCGAGCACCACGGTACGCCCGGCACCGGTAGGCTTGCCACCCATCGCGGAAAACGAAAAGTCGATATAGAACTTGCCGGCGTTGGAGAATTGCAGGAACGCACCGAAAATCGTGAACAGGATGATGAGCGACGATGAAACATCGACCGCCACGCCGAAAATGCCTTCCAGCGTCATGTACATCTGGCCGACAAGACGGCCGACCTCATAACCCTTGTGCGTCCACGGCTGCGGCAGGTAGGCACCGAACAACGCATACAGCAGAAAGCAGACCGTAACAACCGGCATGATCCACCCGGTGGTGCGGCGCATCGCTTCCAGCACCAGCAGGATCAGCGCCACACCGAAGAAGATATCCAGCGGCTCGGGCGTGGTGTTGCGGTCGGTGAAATCGTCGCCACCCATGATGGCATAGACAACGATTGCAATTGCCAGGAATGCCGCAATCCAGTCCCACCACATGATGTTGTGGCGAAAGCGTCTGGCCAGCGGAAACAACAGGAAGGACAAGAAGAGCACGAACGCCACATGCACGAGCCTCAGGGTCTGGGTCGGCACGATGGCATAAGCGGAATATAGATGAAACAGCGACATGACGACGGCAACCAGCACCAGGAAGCCGCCGATCCACCCGGTCATGCGATTTGCCGCACCCTCTTCTTCCTCGATGTACTGTTCGGCCTTTCGCAGGGCCTCTTCGCTAATGACCGGCTCTGTTTGCGGGCTCGATCCGTTTGGTGCGCTCATTTCCTTGTCCCCATATTCTTTGATGCGGCATGACGTAGCGTGGTACTACACTACGCCTGCAACGCATATATCGCTTCCGATGCAACCATACCAATGGAACGGCCCCGCACGCAGGCGGGGCTTTAAACCGGAATTGCTTGATGGGGTCTTAGTTGAACTTGAGACCCTTTTCGGTGAAATACTTCACCGCGCCAGGGTGGAACGGCACGGGTGAGTTGGCCGTCTTCTGGTTGTCGAGCTTGAAGTTTTCCGCTTCCTTGTGCACCGCAATCAGCTCGTCGCGCTTCTCGAAGATGGTCTTGACGATGTTGTATGCGGTCTTGTCATCCATGTTGGCATTGGCGACCAGAATGTTCATCACCGTGGCCTGCTTGTTGTCGGCTTCCATACCCTTGTACGCTGTCTTCGGAATGGTGTCCTCGATGTAAAGATCGCCGTATTTCTTGTTCATCGCGGTGACCACTTCGGAATGGTCGATCATCTTCATCTTGGTGCCGGGCGTGTTGGCGAGGTCGGTCACAGCCGCGGTCGGCAAGCCGCCGACCCAGAAGAATGCATCAATCTTGTTGTCCTTGATTGCATTGACCGATTCCGCCACCGACAGGCGTTCACGCTTGACGTCCTTATCCTTGTCGAGGCCGGCGGCTTCAAGAATGCGGAAGGCCATGACCTCGGTTGCGCTACCCGGCGATCCGGTCGAGATATGCTTGCCCTTGAGGTCAGACAATTTGTTGACGCCGCGGCCCTCGATCGTCACCAGATGCATGCGGTTCGGATACAGCACTGCCAGCGTACGCACCGGCACCTTGCCGGACTTGAACTTGTCTTCGCCCTTGAAGGCATCCTGCGCTGCGTCCGACATGGAAAAGCCGACATAAGGCTTGCCGGTGCCGATCAGCTTCAGATTGTCGACCGAGCCGCCGGTAACTTCCGCAGTTGCCTGCATACCAGGAACGTACTTCGACAAGACCGAAGCCAATCCACCGCCCATCGGATAATAGACACCGCCGGTGCCGCCGGTGGCAACCGAAATATTCTGGGCTGAGGATGCGGCTGCAAGGCAGAAGGCGGCGACTGCAAAAGAGGCGCGTAAGATTTGACGGAACATTTCATCTCCTTTTGTTTTAGTGCATCAGGGAACGACGCATGGGCGATCGTTGATGTCTCCATTTACACTGCATGGCGTTTGTTGCAGACCATGCAATGCCATCTACTCTATCAATATGCCGGCCCGCAAAGTACCGCAGTGCAGCAGAGCATCGAGCCTGCCCTGCCCTTCACGCCCGCGCATCAAGCGCATAACGCTCCGCCGCTTTTTCATCGAAATCAAAGATGGGTTTACTGTGCTTATACGGCACGCTTAGGACGTTCAATCCCGTCATCCGGATATGGGCCTTGCGCACAGCTGCCCTATTGGTTCCGAAACAGATGCATGTCTGCATTAAGTTCTTCAAGCCTGGTGATGCCCAGCATCGCCATGTTGCGCGAGACTTCCTGTGCCAACAGGTTCAGCGCATGGGTCACACCTTGCGCGCCGCCGACCGCCAGTGCGAAACCGAACGGCCTGCCGACAAAGACAAATTTCGCCCCCAGGGCCAACGCCTTGAGCACATCGGTGCCCCTCCGGATTCCGCCGTCCAGCATTACCGGGATGTCCGGGCAAGCCTTTACGATTTCCGGCAGGACGCGAAGCGGCGCCACCGCGCCGTCGAGCTGGCGCCCGCCATGGTTCGATACGATGATGCCGTCCGCTCCCATGTCGCGGGCGATGCGCGCATCGTGTTCGTGAAGGATGCCCTTGACAATGATCTTGCCGGTCCACAGGTTCCGAAGCAGTGCAAAATGCTCCCAGTTCAGATGCCCGCGATCGGCGAAGTCCCGCGTCACCGACGAAGACAGGATCGGAGCGCCGCGCTTTGCGTAATTATTTTCAAAGTGCGGCACGCCGTGGCGTGCGATTGTCCGGAGAAAAGTGCCGAACAGCCATCTTGGATGGGAGACGCCTTCCCAGACCAGGCGCATGCTGGGACGCAAGGGAGAGGAAAAGCCGTTGCGGGCAAAGTTTTCTGCGTTTGGGGTCACCGGCGTGTCGACGGTCAGAACCAAAGTAGTGAATCCGGCCTTGGCGACCCGCTCGATGAGCGCGGTAATGTCTTCCGCATCTCCAGGCAGATAAGCCTGAAACCACGCGCCCAGCTTTTCGCTGGCGACGTCTTCCAGCCGGATCAGCGAAGAACTGCTCATGATCATCGGAATATTGGCCCTTGCCGCAGCGCGCGCGAGAACAAGGTCACCGCGATAGGCATACAGGGCGCTGATTCCCATGGGCGCCATGCCAAAGGGCGCCGCATATTCGTGTCCGAGCAAGGTCGTTGCCATCGAGCGCTTGGACACATCGATCATGACCCTTGGCACGAAACCGAAGTCGTCGAAGCATTCGCGATTGTCGCGCAGCGACCGCTTTGTCTCCGCCGCTTCCGACAGGTAGCCGAACACCGGGCGCGGCAGGCGCAGTCGCGCCGCCTGCTCGAAATCGTCAAGGCAGCGCAGCGGTCGCAAGCTCGGCGGCACAACGGTTGAACTCGGCGCGGAATGCGACGTGGAAGATAATTCCCGGGATGCAGTCACAGCGGTCATGTTGAGTGGGAGTCGATGTTTAAGGGAAACGTCATACCTGTAAAACGCTTCATGTCCATTGCCTGTTTAGCGTCCAACGCCAGACGGAAGATGAAGCGCCATGCGCGGTTTGCCGGCGTTTTTACTGGATCTCGCGCAGCCGCTTTTCCTGCCGCCGAGTCAGGCGCTCAATATCGGCAATGTCGGCCGCCGTCAGTTTCGGTCCGGGCTTGCGTACCGCCGCCGAATCGATCACACCGCGTTCAGCCATGATGTGCTTGCGCACCGCGAGGCCGATATTGGGTTGCTGCTCATAACGCGCCAGCGGAAGATAAGCATCGAAGATGTCATGGGCCCGTTCGATATCGCCGGCAGCATGGGCGTTGACCACGCCGACCATCATTTCCGGATAGGCAAATCCCGTCATCGCGCCATCGGCGCCGCGCGTCATTTCCTCCGGCAGGAATAGGCCGCCGCCATTACCGGTGAGTATGGAGATGCGCTTGATGTCGCCGCGCTCGCTCGCCGCCCGGATCGCGCCGAGCTTGGCAAGGCCCGGCATATCCTCATGCTTGAGCATCACGCAGTTCGGAGAATTTTTGAGGATGCGAAGAATCACGCCGGTCGACATCTGCACGCCGGTCGACACCGGATGATCCTGCAGGCACCAGGGCACGTCGGGACCGAGGGTTTCGTTGACCATGTCGAAGTAGGCGGCGATCTGGTCATCGGTGCGTACCGTCGAGGGCGGCGCCACCATCACGCCGGACGCGCCCATTTCCATCACGCTCATCGTCAGTTCCCGCATCGGCGCAAAGCCGGGCGCCGATGCACCGACGATGACCGGCACCCGGCTGTTCACGCGCGCCAGCACCCGCTTCACGAAGATGCGGGATTCATCGGCAGTCAACTTGGTCGCCTCGCCCATGATGCCGAGGATGGTGAGGCCGGTGGCGCCCTTGTCGATATAGAAATCAACCATGCGGTCGGTGCTTTCCAGGTCCAGTTCGCCGTTCTCGCGGAACGGCGTGACTGCAATCAGGTAAACGCCCTTGGCGGATGTGTCGAGTGTATTCATGTCGGTTCCTTGTTACAGGGTCTTGTTACAGGTCCTTGTTTCTACGCCCTATTCCTGCGCCTTGAACGCCTCATACCGGGCCTTGTTTTCCGCATTCGGTGGATACAGTCCTGGCAACGGCACTCCCTGCTCGACCTGTTCCATGATCCAGCCTTCCAGGCGCTCCTGCTCCGCCGAAAGAGCTACCACCTCATCAACCAGTGCGGCCGGGATGAGCACAGCGCCATCTTGGTCGACCACCACGACATCGTTGGGAAACACCGCAACGCCGCCGCAGCCGATTGGCTCCTGCCAGTTTGCAAAGGTCAGACCTGCCACCGAGGGTGGTGCCGCGGCGCCACGGCACCAGACCGGCAGACCGGTGCCGAGCACACCCGCAAGATCGCGCACCACGCCGTCAGTCACGAGCGCCGCGATGCCCCGCTTTTTCATCCGGGCGCAGAGAATGTCGCCGAAGATGCCGGCGTCGGTGACGCCCATTGCATCCACGACGGCAACGCAGCCTTCGGGCATGGCTTCGATCGCTGCCCGGGTCGAGATCGGCGACGACCAGGATTCCGGCGTGGCGAGGTCTTCGCGGGCTGGAACGAAGCGCAAGGTGAAGGCGCGTCCGACGATACGCGGCTGCCCTGCTGCAATCGGCACGGTGCCGCGCATCCAGACATTCCTCAGCCCTTTCTTGAGCAGAACAGTGGTCAGCGTGGCGGTTGAGATGCCTGATAGTGCTTCGCGGATCGCGGGATCGAGCGGCTTGGATTCGGTACCCATGGGATTCCCTTTCTGGATGGTTGGCTTTGAAGTGCCTGTTATCAAATATCAGACGCTGGCGATCAGGCCGCCATCGACCCGCACCACCGATCCAGTCACATAAGCGGCCTGTTGGCTGGCGAGGAAGGCCACGACGGAACCGTATTCTTCAGGACGGCCATAGCGCCCGACCGGAATCGAGGCCGTGCTCTCGGCAGTCACTTGCTCGACCGGCCGCCCTTCGCGCTTGGCCTTCTGCTCGTCCAGGAAGGTGATGCGCGCGGTGGCGACACGGCCTGGCAGCACGATGTTGGCGGTGATGCCATCGCCCCCGACTTCGCGCGCCAGCGTTTTCGACCATCCGACCAATGACATGCGCAGTGCATTCGACATGCCGAGATTGGGAATCGGCGATACGACGCCGGAGGAGGTGCTGGTAATGATCCTGCCCCATTTCTTCGCGCGCATGCCCGGGAGCACGCGGTCGGTGATTGCAATTACAGACATCACCATTGACTGAAAGTGCTTTGACCACATCTCTGGCGCTTGCCCCGCGGCCGGCGTAGGCGGCGGCCCGCCGGTATTGTTGACCAGGATATCGACGCCACCGAAGCGTTGCTCGATCGCCCCGATATGGGTATCGATCACGGACAGGTCGGCAATATCCCATGTCAGCGACATGGCTTGCGCCCCGGTGCTTTTGAGGTTATTCGCAGTTACGGAAAGCGCTTCGACGCTGATGTCTGCCAGCACGATATTGGCGCCCTCAGCCGCCAGCGCCTGCGCGATCGCGCCGCCGAGTCCACCGCCCGCGCCGAATACCAGCGCGGTCTTTCCCTTGATTGCGAGATCCATGTTGTCTCCTCCTCACTTCTTAGATATCTAGAGCGGATTACGTATCAGTGTATGGGTTCTGCCGCGTTGCCTGGGGCGATTGCGGCGTTGCCAATGCTCGACAGGGAACCACCCTGCCTGTGCTTGGCGCCTTGCACTCACTCCCAGGAAACGCAGCAGACCGCTTCGCTACCCTCACACCGATACGCAATCCGCTCTATTGTTTTTCAGCCAGCCGAACCTCAGACCGGACGCGATTCCATCGTGAAACTGATTTCCGCGACACCCGCCACGCCGCCAGTGACGCGATCGCCCGGCTGCAGCGCGCCGACGCCGGCCGGCGTGCCGGTGAAGATCAGGTCGCCGGGCGCCAGCGCGACGCTTTGCGAGAGATAGGCCAGCACATCGGCCACCGGCCAGATGAGTTCGTTCAGGTTGCCTTCCTGCCGGACTTCGCCATTAACGGCGAGCCAGACACGGCCGTCCTGCGGATGGCCGGTGCGCTCGACCGGCACGATGGGGCTGCATGGACCTGAGGCATCAAAGCCATTGGCCCAGTCCCATGGGCGGCTCATCTTCTTGGCCACGTTCTGCAGGTCGCGGCGCGTCAGGTCGACGCCGACGCCATAACCCCAGATCACATCCAACGCTTCTTCCGCCTTGAGATTGACGCCGGGCTTGCCGACGGCAACCACCATTTCGATTTCATGGTGCAGGTCTTCCGTCAGCGGTGGATATGGCACCGTGCCTAGCGCCGACACGACCGCGTCAGCCGGCTTCATGAAGAAAAAGGGCGGCTCGCGCGTTGGATCGTTGCCCATTTCACGGGCATGTGCTTCATAGTTGCGGCCGACGCAGAATACGCGGCGAATCGGAAGCCGTTGCTGGCTGCCTTGAACGGCAATGGAAGCCTGTGCCGGTGGTGTGAAGACGTAATCGGACATGAGCGTGTGATTGAAATGTTTTCAAAAATAGCGGCTTATTTAAGAATAGGGGCTTATTTGGCGAAGACCTGGCTAAGGTCGCCGAACGCCTTGAATTCGAGGGCGTTGCCTGATGGATCGAGGAAGAACATCGTGGCCTGTTCCCCTACTTCTCCCTTGAAGCGGACATGGGGTTGGATCACGAAGTCGATGTTTTCCTTGCGCAGCCTGTCGGCCAGCGCTTCCCATTTCTCCATCGGCAGGATCGCGCCGAAATGGCGAACCGGCACGTCGTGACCGTCGACCGCACTGGTCGGACCCTGCTTGCTTTCCTGCGGCGCGAGATGAGCGACGATCTGGTGACCGTAGAAATTGAAATCCACCCATTCATCGGAACTACGGCCTTCGGGGCATTGCAGCAGGCCGCCATAGAAACGGCGTGCTTCGGCAAGATCGTTGACTGGAAACGCGAGGTGAAACAGCGGTATGGCCGACATGGGACTCCTTTCGTTGAACTACTAGAGCGGATTGCATATCAGTGTATGGGTTCTGCTGCGTTGCCTGGGGCGATTGCGGCGTTGCCAATGCTCGGCAGGGAACCAACCCTGCCTCCGCTTGGCGCCTTGCACTCATCCCCAGGAAACGCAGCAGACCGCTTCGCTACCCTCACACCGATACACAATCCGCTCTAGGTTAAACCTTCAGTGGGTAATGATAAAAACGCTACCAAACAGTGCCGCGGCGCGTTACCAATTGATTATAGTGAAGCAAATCTTTAATATGAAACGAAAGATTTTTAGTCCTGGCATAAAAGATTTTTATACATGATCCGTTATCTCCGTACCTTTGTCATCGCTGCCCAAACCTCTTCCTTTTCTGCTGCCGGCATGAAACTCGGCCTCACCCAGTCGGCGGTGAGCATCCAGATCCGCAAGCTGGAAGAGGAATTCGGCACCATGCTGTTCGAACGTACCGGCAAGTCAGTCTCGCTCAGCGATGCCGGCCAGGCCTTGTTGCCGGATGCCATCCACATGCTCGACCTGTACGATCGCATGAAGGGTGCCAGTCAAGGTTCGTCGGACAGTCGTCCCATCGATCTGGGTGCGATATCGACGGTGCAAGCCGCCCTGCTGCCCAAGGCCCTGCGTAGCTTCCGCTCGCACTTTCCCAACGTCCATATCAACATCATCCCCGGCATGTCGACCCAGTTGCTTACGCAGATCGATGCGAAGGAACTCGATATTGCCGTCATCATCAAGCCGCGCCTGGGCATTCCCCCCGATTTGAAGTGGATCTTGCTGATCGAGGAACACTATGTCGTGGTGTTGCCCGCCGACTGGCCGCAGGATCTGCCGCTGCTCGCGGGCACCTTGCCCTTCATCCGCTACAACCGCAATTCGTACGGCGGCCATATCGTCGACCGCTATCTGAAACAGCATCATCTCTGGGTGCAGGACGGCATGGAATTGGACGAGCCATCCGTCATTCTCGAAATGGTCAGCGAAGGCCTCGGCTGGTCGATCATCCCCGGCGGCCTCGTGCCCCTGATCACCACCAAGGGCATCGCGACACTGCCTTTGCCGGGGCGTCCGCTCAGCCGGGAAATCGGCGTGCTGGTGAGGGTATCGACGCTGAAGCGGCGGACGACCGCCTTGCTGATCGACAGTCTGCGCGAAGAAGCAAAGCGCCGGCAGGGAATCGGCCATGCGGCGCAGGCAGCCGGAAATGCTCCGTAATAGAGGCTTGATACAGCCTCGATCAATCGTTGGTGATCTTGGCGTCTTCAATCACCTTGGCCCACATCGAGATTTCCTGCTTGATCCGCTCTCTGGTCTGTTCTGGCGAAGTCGACATCGCATAGGCGCCCTGTTGGAGCAATTGCTCCTTGACCTCGGGCAACTGAAGGATCTTGACCAGTTCCGCGTTCAGGCGGTCGACGATGGGCTTGGGCGTATTTGCCGGCGCCAGCACACCGAACATTGAACTGACCGAAAAGCCTGCCAGACCTTCTTCAATAGCGGTGGGCACGTCCGGCAGCATGGAGATGCGCTGCGGGGTGGTGACCGCCAGCGCGCGCAGCTTGCCGGCCTTGATAAAGCTCTGCGCCGCAGGCACTGTCTCGACCATCGTCAGGACCTGGCCGCCGACCAGGTCGTTCATCGCGGGGCCACTTCCCTTGTAGGGCACATGCATCACGTCCACGCCTGCGGTGCGCTTGAACAGCTCGGCCGCCATGCGCTGCGGCGCGCCGGCGCCGGAGGAAGCATAGGTCAGAAAGCCGGGCTTGGACTTGGCAAAGGCAATCAGTTCCTTCAGGTTTCTGGCGGGCACCGAAGGATGCACGACGAACACCAAAGGCACGGAGCCGACCATGGTGATCGGCGCAAAATCCTTTTCCAGGTTGTATCCCAGCGATTTGCGCTCCAGCGTCTGCATGATGGAATGCGATGTCAGCGCGCCCATCAGCAGCGTGTAGCCGTCGGGCTCCGCCTTGGCGACCGCGGCTGCGCCGATGTTGCCGCCCGCGCCGCCGCGGTTGTCGACGACCACCTGCTGGCCGAGCGCCCCGCCGAGCTTCTGCGCGACGACGCGGCCGATGATGTCGGTGGCGCCGCCAGGCGGATAAGGCACCACTAGCTTGATCGGCTTGTCGGGATAGGCGGCCTGCGCTGCACCGCTTGCAGCAAGAGTGAGGCTGGTAGCCAGGCCCAGCAGGCCGAGCATGCGGCCGATGGTCCCGCATGTGGATGGAAATTTCATGGGTGTCTCCTCCTTTATAGGTGGTAATGCTGATTCCGTCTTGTCAGCCGGAATCCATATCATGCAAGCCCGCAGGCTCGCCGTCGTCGTTCAATGAGGCATCGCGCTCTGGTCCTGCGGGCCATGCGTATCTCGTCTTGCCGCCATCTTCAGCTCCGGTCGCGCGGGATGCGCTCCGTCGTTTCGCTGGCGCGCAGGAAGTCGAAGTCCACGCCCTTGTCCGCCTGTGTCACGCATTTCAGGAACAGCTGGCGGTAGCCGCGCTCCGCGGTCGGCGGCGTCACCGGGCTGGCCTTGCGGCGCGTCTCCAGTTCGGCATCCGACACGAGCAGGCTGATTTCGCGATTCTTCACGCTCAGGCGGATACGGTCTCCGCTCTTCACATAGGCAAGCGGACCGCCGATGGCCGACTCTGGCGTGACATGCAGCACGATGGTGCCGGCTGCCGTGCCGCTCATGCGGCCATCGGAAATGCGCACCATGTCTTTCACGCCGGCACGCGCCAGCTTCTTCGGAATGGGCATGTACCCGGCTTCCGGCATGCTGGCGCCAATCGGGCCGATATGCTTGAGCACCAGCACGTCGTCGGCTTTCACATCGAGGTCTTCATCGTCGATGCGTGTCACCAGGTCTTCCAGGTTTTCAAATACCACGGCCCGCCCTTCATGCTCCATCAGTTCCGGGTTGGCGGCCGACTGCTTGATGATCGCGCCGCCGGGCGCGAGATTGCCACGCAGTACGGCAATGCCGCCCTGCGGATAGATCGGCTGCGCGAACGGGCGCACCACGTTTTGCGGAAAGCCGGGGCCGGCGCTTTCCAGCTCCTCGCCCAATGTCCGCCCGGTGACTGTCAGCGTATCCAGATGCAGCAGCGGCTTGAGTTCGCGCAGGAGCGCATGCACGCCGCCGGCTTTATGCAGGTCTTCCATGTAGTACTGGCCGGACGGCTTCAAATCGATCAGCACCGGCGTTTCGCGCCCCATCGCGTCGAGGCGATCGAGGTCGATATCCATGCCGAGGCGACCGGCCATCGCGGTCAGGTGAATGATGCCGTTGGTGGAACCGCCGATGGCCAGCAGCACGCGCAGCGCATTCTCGAAGGCCTTGCCGGTCATGATCTTGTCGGGTGTCAGGCTTTGCCTGGCCATGGCCACGGCGACCGCGCCGGTACGCTCGGCGACGCGGATGCGGTCTGCAGTGACTGCCGGCGGCGATGCTCCGCCCGGCACCATCATGCCCAGCGCTTCCGTCACGCAGGCCATGGTGCTGGCGGTGCCCATGACGGAGCAGGTGCCGACGCTGGCAACAAGCTGATTGTTGACGTCGGCGATTTCTTCGTCGTTGATTTCATCGGCGCGGTACTTGCCCCAGTAACGGCGGCAGTCGGTGCACGCACCCACACGTTCGGCGCGGTGCGATCCGGTCAGCATGGACCCGGTCACCAGCTGAATTGCGGGAATGCCGGCCGATGCCGCGCCCATCAGCTGCGCGGGCACGGTCTTGTCGCAGCCGCCGATGAGCACCACCGCGTCCATCGGCTGGGCGCGGATCATTTCCTCGGTGTCGATGGACATCAGGTTGCGCAGATACATGGAGGTCGGCGAGGCGAAACTCTCATGGATCGAAATCGTGGGGAAGTCCATCGGCAGCCCGCCTGCCAGCATGACGCCGCGCTTGACTGCTTCGATCAGCTGCGGCATGTTGCCGTGGCAGGGGTTGTAAGCGCTGCCGGTATTGGCAATGCCGATCACCGGCCGGTCCAGCGCATTGTCGGTATAGCCGGCTCCCTTGATGAATGCCTTGCGCAGGAACAGCGAAAAGCCGCTGTCTCCGTAACTGGTCAAGCCCTTGCGCAATCCTTCCGCCGGTTTGTCATCCTTCTTGTTCGATTCAGCCATCCAGTCCTCGATAAGCTTGTGAGTCATCAAATTCCGCATGCCGGCGAACGAACTGCTTCAATGACGAACCGTGCCGCCGCCCGGGAATCCCTTTAGTCGAGACAGTATCAATCCTTCAAAACAAAAATCAAAGTAGCTTCTTTCATCTTCAAAACATAAAATAATTATCTTTATGAATTATCTTTTGGCGGCGGTGGATCAACCATGGACATGCGTTACATACAGAGCTTTGTCGAAGTGCTGCAGTGCGGATCGATTGCCGAAGCGGCCCGCCGACTCGATCTAACGCCGGCTGCAGTGGCTGCCCGCATCCGGGCGCTGGAAGAAGACTTGGGGGCGTCGCTGATCCAGCGCTCGGGCCGCTATGTGCGCCCTACTGCGGAAGGCATCAAGATCATGGACAGCGCGCAATCGGTGCTGCGGGCGGTGCGGGATATGCGGGCAGTGGCGCAGGACGGCGATACCCTGGCCGGGGAGCTTCGCCTGGGTACATTCCATTCGGCAATGACAAGCGTGCTGCCATCGGTGCTGGAGCGGGTGTATGCGCGCCATCCGGATGTAAAGATCTTTGTCGAACCCGGCAAGTCGGTCGACCTGTGCCGGAAGGTCGGTGCCGGCGAACTCGACATTGCGATTGTCGTCGAGCCTCAGTCCGCGCTTCCGAAAACCTGCGAATGGCAGGTGCTGATGGAAGAACCGCTGGTGGTTGTCGCGCCGCAGGACTGCGCGGGACGGGATGCGCATGCGTTGCTGAGGGAAGAACCGTTCATCCGCTATGACCGTTCGGTACTGGGCGGGCAATTGGCTGACCGGTATTTACGCGACCAGGGCATTCGGCCTCGCCAGCGCCTTGAAATCGACGGCTTGCTTGCGATTGCGGCACTGGTCGACAAGGGTCTGGGTGTTTCACTGCTGCCTGACTGGTCATCGATCTGGTCGAGCGGCCTGTCACTGGCCCGCATCCCCTTGCCGAACCGCGCGCCGGTCCGGCGCATCGGCCTAGTCATGGCGCGGCATACACCACATCTGTCGCTCGCGCATGCATTCTCCCGCGAAGCAGATGAACTGTTTCGCCCGACCGACAGCACGCACGTGCCTGCGCTTTGATACCTGACTCCTACCTATTCAGGGTCGGACCATTCCGCGGTTTCCTCCCTCGAGGCTTGTACGACGCCTGCCCGCCGGGCTGCGAATGGGCTCATATTTGCGGTACATGAGTAGGGTCAAATTACTCACTGGGGGTACCGCTCGACAACGGTCCGTAAGCCGCCATAAAGACCGTCACGGCCCGCTCGACGGAAGCCGTAAGCTCGTCGGAACTGGGCACCTCAAGCACTTGGAACATAAAAGGGTCGATCCACTCGGCTTCCAGCAAGCCTTTCAGATGCACAGCAGCGACCTGCGGATTCGCTTGCCTGAGTTTTCCCTTTTCCATCGCCTTGCCGAGGTAGTCCGCTACTGCGGCCACGCTTCGCACCGGCCCCACCTCGTAGCATTTCTTACCCAGTTCTGACCGCCCAGCCTCGGATACCACGAGCCGGCGCACGGCTTGTACAGGCGTCAGATAGAGGAGAGATAGAAGCCGAGTGCCGAAGCCGACCAGGGCCTGCTTGATGTCGTCGTATGAAGGATCGAGCGCGTCTAGCGTCGCCTGAAAATGCGCCTCACTGGCGTCGATGACGATTTCCATGAACAACTCTTCCTTGGATGGGAAGTAGCTGTAGAGGGTGGCCTTGCAGAATCCGGCCCGCTTGCGAATATCCTCCATCGAGGTGCGCTCAAAGCCGGCCTCCTGGAAGACCTCGGTCGCCGCCTTCAGGATTTCTTGCCGTTTTGTCTCGCTTTTGGTTTTCACTGCACACCTTTTTCTGAACTGATCGGTTCATTTTACCTTGCTTTCGGCATAAACCAATATTATACTAAACCGTATAGTCTACTTTTGAGGTTCTGATGCCATCACGCAGCAAAAAATCCTCCCTTGTGCCACGCGGAGGCTCCCTTTCGCTCACGGGCGTGTGTGCAGCGCTGCTCGTTGCCGGCTGTGCTCAGCTTCCGGAAATGGGACCGGCGCCGATATTGAAAGGTGTTGATGCCTTTTTGACCGCTGATTCCTTCAAAGCGCCGGCTGCGAACTGGCCGCAGGATCACTGGTGGTCCGCCTATGGCGATTCGCAGCTGGATTCGCTCATTGAAGAAGCACTGGCCGGCTCACCTGACATGGCAGCGGCTTCCGCCCGCCTGCAGCAGGCCGAAGCATTGACCCGTGTTGCTGGGTCGGCCGGGAAGCCGCAGGCATCCGCCAATGCGTCAGTCACGGAAGACAAGCTGAGTTATAACTACCTGACCCCCAGCGAAGTCATCCCGCGCGGTTGGAACGACTACGGCCGGGCGACGCTGGACCTGCGCTGGGAACTGGACTTCTGGGGTAAGAACCGAGCTGCCTTGGCGGCTGCCACTTCCGAGCTGGAAGCTAGCCGGGCAGAACTTGCACAGGCGCGCCTGTTGCTGGCAAGCGGGATCGCGGCAAACTATGCTGAACTGAGCCGCCTGTACGCGAATCGGGAAACCGCAGAGAAGTCGGTAGAACTGCGCAGCAAGACGGCGGCGCTCTTTGCGGAGCGCTTCAAGAATGGCCTGGAGAACCAAGGCGGCGCGCGCGAAGCGGATGCTCGCCTTGCAGCGGCTGAAGGCGCTCTGCTCGCGTTGGACGAACAAATCGCCTTGCAGCGCAACCGACTTGCGGCCCTCCTGGGCGCTGGTCCGGACCGTGGTCTGAAGATCGCCAAGCCCGTGCTGAAGTTTAACCGTGCCTTCGGTCTGCCTGAGCAAGCTGGCGCGGACCTGCTCGGCCGCCGGCCCGATGTGGTCGCCGCACGCCTGGTCGCAGATGCGCAGGCCAGCCGTATAGACCAGAAGAAGGCTGAGTTCTACCCGAACGTGAACCTGATGGCCTTCGTTGGCGTCCAGTCCCTCGGGATCAACATGCTTGACAACAGCGGCTCGGCCATCGGCAGCGTTGGCCCCGCCATCTCGCTGCCTATCTTTACCGCCGGCCGTCTACAAGGCGAACTGCGTGGCGCCCAAGCGAGGTACGCACAGGCGGTTGCGAACTACAACGGAACAGTCTCGCGCGCCATGCAGGAAGTCGCCGATGCCGCAGTGAGCCAAAAGTCCCTCGGCCAGCGGCTGGAAAAAGCGCAACAGGCTGTCGGCGCATCGACCGAAGCATATCGCGTGGCGGGCAACCGCTATGAAGGGGGCTTGGCCAACTACCTGGAAGTGCTGGTGGCGGAAGACGGACTACTCAACAACATGAATGTGCAGACGAACCTGCGCAGTCTTTCTTTCACCCACGATATCGCCCTGAAGCGCGCTCTTGGCGGCGGCTACCAGGTCGCCCAACGATAAGCCCGACATCCCGTATCAAGGAACTTCCATGACTCAGAATAACGCAACCGAAGTGAACAGCGTCATCGCCGCGTCCAACACCGCAGACGCAAACCTCAAGCAGCGCCGCAACAAAAAACTGATTGGCCTAGCCGTCATCGTCATCCTGATGGCAGCTGCCGCAACCACCTACTGGAAGCTATATGTCTCCCATTTCGTCTCCACCGACAACGCCTACACGGCTGTGGAGATTGCGCAAATAACACCCGCGATTGCGGGCACTGTTGCGGCTGTCCACGCCAAGGACACGCAGGCCGTGAAGAAAGGGGACGTCCTGATTGAGATCGACCCGACCGACGCCAGGCTCGCCGTCATCCAGGCGGAAGCAGAACTCGAGCGAGCGATCCGCCGCGTCAAGAGCTATGTGGCTACCGATGTCAATCTGACTTCCCAGATCGCCGCGCGTGAAGCCGACGAAAAGCGCGCAGCCGCGCAGCTGGCCGCGGCTCAGGCCGACTTCGAACGTGCCAAGGTGGACCTGAAGCGCCGCGAGGCACTGGTGGGATCTGGGTCGGTCTCTGGTGACGAACTGACCAAGGCCAAGAACGCCTATGCCGGCACCGAAGCCAGTCTGGCAGCCGCCAGGGCAGCCGCGGCCCAGAGCTCGGCCAACCTTAAATCGGCGAAAGCCGCCAAGGACGCCAACGCTACCCTGATTGCCGACACTTCGGTCGAGACCAATCCAGAAGTAGCGGCTGTCCGTGCCCGTCTGGAACAAGCCAAGGTCGACCTGGGACGAACTGTGCTCCGCGCGCCGTTGGATGGCGTTGTCGCCAAGCGCCAGGTGCAACTTGGCCAACGCGTGCAACCGGGCGCGCCCCTCATGGCTGTAGTGCCGGTCAGCGAAATATACGTCGATGCCAATTTCAAAGAGGTGCAACTGGCAAAGGTACGTGTCGGCCAGCCGGTTACATTGCATGCAGACTTGTACGACACGGATGTGGTCTACCACGGCACCGTCGAAGGTTTTTCGGGCGGCTCGGGATCGGCTTTCTCCGCCATCCCTGCGCAAAACGCAACCGGTAACTGGATCAAAGTTGTTCAACGACTTCCAGTACGCGTAAAGCTCGACCCGAAGGAGCTGCAAGCCAACCCGTTGAAGGTCGGCCTGTCCATGAGCGTCAAGATCGACACACGCGGCCAGCAAGGCTAAACAGGACCCCTGAACATGACCCAAGTTACCAGCGCCACACCGGCCATAGGCGCGCCTGCGCCACTCACCGGCGGAATGCTATGGGTGGCGGCCCTGATGCTCGCGGCCGCCAACTTCATCGCCGTCCTCAACATGACCATCGCCAACGTGGCGGTGCCCGGTATCGCCGGCGGGTTGGGAGCGGCTGCCAGTCAGGGCACCTGGGTCATCACCTCCTACGCCGTCGGGGAAGCCATTACCGTGCCGCTCACCGGCTGGCTCGCCGCACGCTTCGGATCGGTACGTGTCTTCGTTGCCTCGATGATCCTGTTCGGCATCTTCTCCATCCTCTGCGGGATCTCGAACTCGCTCGGTCTACTGGTCGTGGCGCGCGTGTTCCAAGGCCTGTGCGGTGGACCGCTGATGCCGCTGTCCCAGACCCTGCTGATGCGTATTTTCCCCAAAGAGAAGGCAGGCGCCGCCATTGGCCTGTGGTCGATGACGACACTCGTCGCGCCGGTCGTCGGTCCTATCCTGGGCGGCTGGCTGGTCGATGACTACACCTGGAACTGGGTATTCCTCATCAACGCGCCTATCGCCATTGGCTTTGGCCTGTATGCGTGGAAGCTTCTCAAGCGCTATACGGATGTCCCTGTGCGCAATCCGTTCGATGTAGTAGGCCTGATCCTGCTCGTGATTTGGGTGGCGGCACTGCAGTTGGTGCTCGACGAGGGTAAGAACCTGGACTGGTTCGCTTCGAACCAGATCGTTGCCCTGTCCATCGTTGCCGTGATCGGATTTGCTGCCTTTCTGATATGGGAGCTGCACGAGAAGCATCCGGTGGTTGACTTGCGAGTGTTCCGGCACCGCGGGTTCAACGCTGCTGTACTCACCATTACCGTCGCCTATGCAGCTTTCTTCGGCGTCAGCGTGCTCACGCCCCTCTGGCTGCAAAGCTTCATGAGCTACACGGCGACTGACGCTGGTCTGGCAACGGCCTGGACTGGCGTCACCGCGCTGGTCGTTGCGCCCTTGGTTGCATCAAGCAAGCGCGACCCGCGCCTGCTGGTCTTTTTTGGCGTGCTCTGGATGGGACTCGTGACCCTGTGGCGCACCATTGCCAATACCGATATGGCGTTCTGGGACATTGCCATACCGCTGGCCGTGATGGGCTTCGCGCTGCCGTTCTTCTTCATTCCTACCACGGCCATCGCCTTGGGTAGTGTGGAGGAGCGCGAAATGGACTCGGCGGCCGGCCTGATGAACTTCCTGCGCACGCTGGCCGGAGCGGCGGCAACCTCGATTGTCACCACGGTCTGGGCTAACCAGACCACCCGCAACCATGCTGAACTGGTGGGTGTCGTTGACCAGGACCGGAGCGTTCGCACGATGATGGAGCACGGCGGCATGACCCCTGACGCGATCAATCAGGCCATCGACTACCTGATCACGACCCAGAGCGGCATGCTTTCAACGAATCAGGTCATGACAGGTATCGCTGTCATGTTTATCGTCGCCGCGAGCATTATCTGGCTGGCGCCAAAGCCGACGCGTACCATTGAGCCGGGCGCCGGGGGCCATTGACAGAATCGTCTTACGAAAGATCCGACATGTTCAAACACATCGCATAAGGCGGCAATAAGAGACGACCAAGCGCTGACCGCCCCCGGCATACAGGATTGAAATTCCTGGTGGTAGTGACAGCGATGGCACGCCCGCTTCCCACGCCAGCTATCACTGTGCGGGCCGAAAAATGCATTGTCTAGGGAGCTGATAAACATGTTGCGAAAAATGATCGGACGCTTTTACGTCCCATTTCTCGCAACCACGCGGAAAGGCCTGAACGAACTCAATCCTATTCACCGCGACTAATTTTAATCATGAAAGGTGCCGCAGAACCGATGCGAGCCTTATTTGTTTCAAATCGTCAATTTTTAAAAAACCGCTAGGCTTGACTTTATCCGCAAACAGCATCATCAATAATCGACTAGCGTCGGAACTCGGTGGAGTTTCGCACCTCAATATTTAAATGTTCGATAACGCTACCACCCCCCATCTGCGCGGATCATAAATACGCAATTTGAATTGGAGCTGAAATGCGTACGCGTCGCATGTCATTGACCGAAGATCTGGTCGCCCTGACCTGTAGGCCGGTTGAAGATTTCGGTCCTCTCCAAGATGTTACATACCATTCGGACGATGATTACGACACGATGGTGGAAGGTCTCCTCGAAGCACACCATGCAGGAGAGGACGCCTGGCTATTTGCGTTTGGCTCCCTCATCTGGAAACCTGAATGTGAATATCTGGAGGAGCGCTGTGGTATCGCATCAGGATGGCATCGTTCGTTCTGTTTCCGTATCCAGCGCCACCGCGGCACGCAAGAATTTCCCGGACTGATGATGTCACTTGACCGGGGTGGTCAATGTAAAGGCGTCCTCTTCCGTTTATCAGGTCGCACGTTACGAGAACAACTCGGGAAATTGTGCCGGCGCGAGATTACGGTCAAACCCGCAAACACCATACCGCGCTGGATTACGGTCGTAACCGCAGGTAATTCTCTTCGTGCAATAGCCTTTGTGATGAATCGACAGGCTAGTTCCTACGTGGGTAAGCTCCACCATAGGGAAATAGCGAATACTCTGGCAAATGCCTGCGGCCATTGGGGGTCCGGGGCAGAATATCTTTTCCACACGGTACGTAACCTCGAGGAACGGGGGATTCATGACCGGTATTTATGGCAGCTCCAACGACTTGTGGCAGAACGCATTGCGGCAGAGCACCATTCTTTGTAAGAATTGCCGGAGAACCGTGTATTCAAGCGCTTGTGCCGCTCAAGCGCATGTGCCGCTATGTTGCTATAAACACTTGTTTCTACGATGGCATGCCGGCGCCGCCGCAAAAACCGAGGCCGGTGAAACCAAGGACGTTCGGCCGGCTCACGTCGCCCGACCTTCCATCGGCGACGACGGCGATGCGAAGAATCGCTTGGGAATACGTCCGGCCAGATAAGCGTCGTGTCCCGCTTCCACCGCCAGCTTCATCGCATGTGCCATGCGTATGGGATCGAGGGCACCGGCAATCGCCGTGTTCATCAGCACTCCGTCGCAGCCTAGCTCCATCGCAATTGCCGCATCGGAGGCGGTGCCCACGCCGGCATCGACAATGCTGGGCTTGCTATAGCGGCAGTTCCCGAATGCAGCATTCGTGGAAATGTAATACGAATTGGTGAAGCTGAAGGTCTGCCTCCAGTAAAACCAATCGATCTCGTGTTGGTGAGGGCGCAGAAGGTTGAGTCGAAGGCTGCGGACTATTTAGCTAACGAAATTATTAACAGCCTTAGCAAATGAATCCCAGCTCTAACCTATTACCCAGAAGGACATGTGCTATTAAGGCCGTGGCAAATTATTGCGCAACCTGATCCGTTCGCTTTTACGGAAAACGAGTATTGCTGACAGCTTTTCAACAGGATCGACCAGCACCAGACATTCCCCAAGGGCATGTAAGTGGGCCGGCGACGTAAGGAGACTGGCGTCGATTACGGTCGGCGTGCACCAGCCTGAACAAGGATTTCCTCGATAGCCTTGAAGCCTCGTTGACGTGCATGTTGGAGTGGCGTGACGCTGCTGCCGTCAGCGAGATTCACATCAGCACGCGCCGCTACGAGCAGGCGCACGATCTCTGTGTGTCGTGGCCCGCCATTCCCCAGGATGATCGCCTCAAGAAGCGCTGTCCAATGCAGGTTATTCACATGGTTCACGTCGACACCGGCATCAATCAGTATGCGTACCGTATCAACAAGACCGCGCTCTGCAGCCGGTATGAGCGCCGTACCGCCATAGCGATTGATGCTCTTCAGGTCGGCTCCGTGCGCAAGGGTCATCCTCAGGATCTCATTATGACCACGCGCGCCCGCGTAGAGATACGGGCTGTCGTGTATCTGGTCTTTGGCATTGACGTCGGCCCCGGCCTCGATGAGCAACCTGGCAGCTTCTACCTGATTGTTGTGCGTGGCGATCAACAATGGCGTCTCATCCTTCATGTTTCTGATATCGACGTTTATCCCCTTGTCGAGCAGGAGGCGGATCGATACGACGTCGCCATTTTTAGCGGCCGTGTGCAGCTGATTGTCGTGCTCTCGACCAATGGCAGTCATGGCGATTAATGTGAAAAGGGCAATAGCGAGCTTGACGTAGGCGGGTATGCGCTTGAGTAGCATTCTCTTAGTAACTCCAGTAAGTTAACCGCATCACCGCCGAGATCACGCGGGCCAGCCCGGGTCCGACGAAGCGTTCCTGTAGTCACGGGATCCACTGTCCATGCCACCGTGCAGATACGAGCCTGCGCTAATGGTAGCATTTGCGGCCCGCTCAGAGGCCTGCGCGCATCCTCGTGGCTTGCTCCCGCCTTTGGTTTGCCGCGTCTCTTGCCTGCTGTTGAAGGCCCCTTAGTTATCATATAACCCGGCTTAAGCAGCCTCGTATTTTTAGCGGCACCGGATTCGCCTGGGAAGCCGGTGCCGTTCCTTGTAGCGACAAGGCGAGGGATGCAAACATCCGGCGTCAGTTAAACCGACCCGCGCACCACGCCGTGGAGTCCATCCAGCCGCCTGCGTTCGTGGACCAATGGGCGGCGTTGAAGGCGCTGCCTGTCGATCGCCGCACCGTCAATACATTGGTGCCCCCGTGGTTCCAGGTTGCATTCAGGTCGGTAAGTCCATCCCCGTCGAAATCCGCAGCAGTCCATTTCACCTCCGACCCCCAGCCACCGTCGCGCGTAGTCCAGGCCACCGGCGCCTGGAATTGCGTCCCGCTGGAGAGGTAAACCTGGCTTGACGTCTTGCCGAGGTCTTCCCAGAGCCGGACGATGTCGGCGCGACCATCGGCGTTGAAATCGCCGGCCACGAAGGTCCCGGATTCGGTCCAGTCGCCGGCGTCGGCCAGCCAATGGACGTGACCGAACCCGCTGCCGGTCGACGGCCTTACGGTCAACGTGGTCTGGCCGCCATTGTTCCAGGCTGCGCCAATGTCCGTGCGGCCGTCGCCATTGAAGTCTCCGGCCACCCATTTGACGTTGTCCATCCAGCCACCATCCTTGACGCTCCACTGTGTCCAGCCAGGGAATTTCGTTCCATCCGAGAGGAATACCGCAATCGTGACGCTGCCGCCATCGTTCCACACGCCCGCGATATCCGTACGCCCATCGCCATTGAAGTCGCCGGGCAGCCACACAGTGCTGTCCATCCAGCCGCCTGCATTGACCAGCCAATGGGTATGGGTAAAGGCGCTGCCTGTCGATTGCCTCACCGTCAATACATTGGTGCCGCCATTGTTCCATGCTGCGCCTATGTCGGTCAGGCCGTCACCATTGAAGTCGCCCGCCATCCATTTGGCATTATCCATCCAGCCGCCATCCTTAACATTCCACTGCGAGTGGTAAAGGAACTTGGTGCGATCAGACGGAAACACCGCAAACGTCGCCGCCCCTCCATCGTTCCAGGGCGCGGCCAGCGAACTTGCCTGCTTGATCAGCGAAGAAGAGCAGGAATTGCGCGACGCCAGATTATGCCGGCGTATGCCATAGACTTCATGCGCGCCCTTGATATCGATATCGGTCAGGTCGCCTCTCATATTGCCGAACTTATTACAATAGTTCATGACCGAGTCCCGGTCATACTCGGTCACGGGCTTCGCATTGTCTCCGGTACCCGTGATCTGAGCGCAGTGCGCTGGGCCCTCAACGTTTCCTGCGCCATCCTGCTCATGCATGAAGCCCAAAATATGGCCGAATTCATGGGCTGCTATATATTCGACCCGACTCTGGTCCGCCTTGCCATCCGGCTTGAACTGGAAGATGACTCCTGTCCTTTTCTCGGCTGGCTTGCTGAGTGCCCCCGTCCCGAACACGGGTGCGCGGCCCATTGCGCCGGCGTTTTCGTCGCCATAGGAGTCTATCCGCATCCTGACATGGCTCGCCTCGCCCTCGGTGGGACAGGTGTCCCAGCCGGTAAAGTTAATATTCGCATGAAACTCCCATGTGCCCTGCACCGCCTCCTTCACGATCTTTTTTTCCCGGTCGTAGCCGGCGGTCTCCCAGCACACAGGGACTGTATTGTTGTTACTGGTCCAAAGCGTGATGGTCTTGTCGGCGGTAAGTGGCTGCGTGGTTTTTCCGACGTTTTCCGCTGCATGAAGACGGCCTGCGCCGGCCGTTATCAGCAGGGTTCCAACGAGTATGCATTTTTTCATGGTCCATGCCTGACGGTAGGGCCTCCCGGCCCCGGCAGGTGCGGGATTGAGCGTAATCATTTCGACATTCCTTAAAAAGATTCAGAAAGAGATGGATGAGCCGACGATGATGTTGGCTCGAGAGCACCAAGGCACGGAGCGTGCCACGCACCTGAAAGCATCCGAAGCCCGTTCATAAACCATTGAAAAATTAGGCACTTTTCTTTAAGGGAGGCAGATCCCGGCCAGCCATTCCTGCGGCGCAGATGTCGGATGCCATGCAACAGATTTCCGGCCTCTGTTCGCCGGGCCACGACACAGTTCTTCGCATCGCCAGAGGTATTCAATGTTAGGGGACGGGCCGGGCGGCGGCAGGGCGCGCTGCCCCGAAGGGAGAACGGTGGACATCTGGTGAGTGCTGTTCCGGGACGGGCGGATTCGCGGAGAGGGGCCGGCATACTAGCCCGATGCTGTCCACGTATAGCCGGCTCATGCCATGGATACCTGCCGGAAGTTCACCTTGGGAGCAGGCCTGCCAACCGGACTTGGGAAAGCCCAGCGGTGAATCGCCTAGCTGGGGAACATCGGAACCCGGGAAATCGAACCCGGCGGCTAGCCGCCGGCTGTCCGTCGGATCCATGCATCCAGCGCGCAGCCAATCCAGCTCGACCGGCCCACTACGGGCAAACATGAAATCGACGGTATAAACAATCTGTGGTGAGGGACATGACTTGCGGCGCAAAACGCCGCCCGACGCACGCCCGGCGGATAGCGCGCCAGACGGATCGGGAAGCGCGCTAACAACATCGCCCGGCTTTCCACCTTGGACATCCCACCGTCGGCATTCAATACTCAATTGGCTGACATGCGCGCCCTTCAGGCCGACAAATCCGGACAGCAGCGATCCCGGCGGGCATTCTAGGCGATAACTGACATTGCCTCCTTTTCCACCGTATGAGTGGAGGTCCGTTGCATGGGACGAAAGAACAAATCCAAGGGCTGCGACCAGCAAAACCGCCGGGATTCCGGTGCGGCGCCAGCCGCTGCAAGAGTGCGAAGCAATCATGAAATCTCCATGTTGGCTTGTCAATATGCTGAAATTTGGGGAGGCGCGACGCGCGTCTCCGGGAGTGCTAAGGCACAGAACGTGCCAAGCATGGAAAGGCATATCTGACGATAGTTCATGAGGCATTACTGGCCTGTTCCGCAAATCCGTTGAACAATAAATGCGGCGAGCTTGAAGTGATTCGCCTGGCGGGCGGAGGTGATTCGAGGAATGCAGTTCGCCGATGGAATTCGTGAGCATCAGCAGCTGACCGCCGCGTGATCACTGACCCTCCATCCTCAACTTTTGACGACACCTCTGTAACGTCAGGGCCTACACTAAATCCACATGTTTCTATTGATGCAACACATCAAGTTGAACGGTCTTGTTTTAACCCTTACATCCGTCAGTTTAGATCTAGGATCACAGAGACTATCTATTGCAAACCAAGGAGTGAATTCGAATGATTACTGCTTACGCCGACCCTGATGCTCCTCCTTATACGGAAAAGGTCCCACCGCTTACCCACCGTGAATTAGTCATGGCGATGGCGGAATATGCCAGGCCACATACGTGGAAGGGTCTTGCGCTGTTCTTGTCTGATGCCGCGCTTTACGTCGGCGCCATCTGTGCAGTGCTCTTCGCCCCTTCGCTTATCTTGAAAATTCTTGCGTCGTTGATTGCCGGGGTGAAGCTAGCTAACCTTGCGACCCTTGCACATGATGGTGCGCACAACAGTCTTACGGCATCACGCCGATTGAACTGGCTTCTCAGCGTACTCGCTTTCATGCCATGTTTATTTAATTATCGTCTTTGGGTCTATGACCATCATGCCTTACATCACCCCCATACAAATGGCGAACATGTGGATTCTTATCAGCCATTGTCGAAGGATTCGTATGATGCACTACCATCGTTAAAAAAATGGTGGTACCGGTTCTCGCGCACAGGTAATCCATTGGCATTTGGAACCTATTACATAGTGCAACGATGGTGGCAAGTGAAGCTAGTGCCACGATCCTTTTTGCCGCAAGATCGACTGGCCTCAGCCTGGAGGCACTTCGGCTTCCTGTCACTCTATTTTGCTGCGTTCATTGGCTTGCTACTCGCCGCACCGAACTTTGCGCCTGTCAGTTCACTTACAGCGGTGTTATTGGGGTTTATTGTTCCGTTCTTTGTCTTTCAGACTCTCTTAGCCTTTTCACTATATGTGAACCACACACATCCTGATATTCCCTGGTTTGACAGGCCATCAACATTGCGAGCGACGTTGAAACCGGAATTCATGACGGTGCATCTTCGGTTTCCCAAATGGTTCTCTACCCTGGCACATAATTTCTATGACCATCCCGCCCATCACACCTACCCTGCCATACCGTGTTACGAGCTTGGCAAAGCCCAGGCACATATGAACCATTTGTTGGGTCACGAGGCAGTCGTTGTGGATTTTTCATTGCGATCGATGGCCGAGATTTTCTCAAAGTGCAAACTGTATGACTACGCGAACTACCAATGGTTGGATTTTGACGGCAGAGCAACGACTCCCACGTCCAAGTTAATTATCCAACAACGCAAAGCAATGTCACCGTCCGGGAGCTGCTAATGCAACTACACAACCATCCAAACTGCCGCCGTTTTGAGGAGGCTGGGCCTCTTTCACAGATGTCTGCGTGGTATGAAGAGGATCGTCATGTCTTGTGGGTCATGCAGCATGCCCATCCAAGGCCTTGCTTCAACTCTGAATTGCTGCGGGATCTGGACAAATTGATGAGAGCGGCTGCAAATTGCGGGCTGCCAATAGATTTTTGGGTAACCGGTTCCGATGTACCTAACATGTTCAATGTCGGTGGGGATCTTGCCTACTTTGCATCGCAGATTCGCGCCAAGAATCGCAAAGCGTTGCGGACTTACGCCCTTGCTTGCGTCGATGCCGCCTATGCTGCGCTAAATGGCTTTGGTGTTGGAGCGATTACGATTGCAATGATTGAAGGTACTGCACTTGGCGGTGGTTTTGAATCGGCTCTGGCACATGAATACGTTTTTGCACAAAAAGATGCCAAACTTGGTTTTCCGGAAATCGCGTTTAACCTCTTTCCAGGCATGGGGGCTTATTCTTTAGTGGCACGCAAAGTGAATAGCCGACTCGCGGAAGAGTTAATCAGCACCGGTGAATCTCACAGCGGCGAATGGTATGCGCAGAGAGGGCTTGTTGACCGGGTCTTCGACACTGGAGATGCCTACAAGGAAACTCGCACGTTTATTGATGAGGTGAGGCCTAAGCTGAATGGTATTCGTGCGATGCTGCGTACCCGGCGCCGTGTGAACCCGGTTGATAAAGCCGAACTGGTTGCCATTACAGAGGACTGGGCAGAGACCGCATTTCATTTAACTGAAACGGACTTGGCGTACATGGAACGACTCGTCATGTTACAGAACCGGCGACTTGGGAAGTCTCCGCTTGCTGTGGCAGCCTAGAGCGGATGTGATTATGCGACGCTCTTAAGTGTGCTTGAGTGAGTCATCCATACCTCCAATTCGGCAACGCGCATAGGTTTTGCAAAAAGATAGCCTTGCGCGTGATCGACGCCTATTCCACGGAGAAATTCAAGTTGATCCTGCGTCTCGACACCTTCGGCAACTACCTGAAGCTCCAGCTCTTGCGCGACGGCCACCATGGACCGCAATAATCGCTGGGCTCTGATATCGTTATGAATAGAATGGATGAAACTTCGGTCGAGTTTGATCGAGTCGATAGGCAATCGTGCCAAATGCGACAGCGATGAATATCCGGTTCCAAAATCATCAAGATGAACTTCCGCGCCAAGGTCTGAGAATTCCTTGATTAAATTTAATGCAAGTAACTCATCTTCAATTAAGCAGCTTTCCGTAAGTTCTAGATCGAGCATGGACGGAAAAATGTTTTCTCTCAACAGCGCTTTTTTGAATTCGTTAATTAGTTCAGGGGATCTCAGCTGGCGGGCGGACAAATTAATCGCAATGCGAATTTTCAGACCTTGCTGTTTCCACTTACCGGCTTGACGCGCTGCTTCTTCCATTACCCATTTACCGAGCGGCACAATTAACCCGGATTCTTCTGCGTAAGGTATAAATTCGAGCGGAGAGATAAGGCCACGTTCGGGTGAGTTCCATCGAATCAATGCCTCCACACTCTCCGTTTTTCCTGTTTTCAGATTCTTCTTTGGCTGGTAATGCAGTTCAAATTGCCCTTCACTTATAGCTTTACGAAGATTGGTATCAAGCCAAACAAATTTACTGACCTTTTCATTCATGTCCAAAGCAAAGAGCCGATACGTATTTCTGCCCTCTTCTTTTGCTGCATACATCGCCATATCGGCATGTCGGACCAGTTCCTCCATTGATTTCCCATGGTCAGGAAACAGGGCTATCCCAATCGAGCACGTAGCATAAAGCTCAACATAATTTACATAAAATGGTTCCTTCATCCGTTCGATCACTCTCTTTGTGATCGACTCAACGCCTTGTGGTGTTGCATCGTGAATGACGACCAGAAACTCATCTCCTCCTAAACGAGCGATCGTGTCCCCCTCACGCAGACACGATCGAATCGCCAATGCAGCCGCTTTAATGAGTTCATCACCAATCAGGTGGCCGTAGTAGTCGTTAACCTTCTTGAAGTTATCCAAGTCTATAAAGAGTACTGCGAACGGTATTTCGTCCGAACGGCTGGTAGCGGAGGCAATGGCTTCCTGAATTGCGTGCCGATTCGGAAGGCCGGTGAGCACGTCGTTATTTGCCAGTTCTAATAGGCGCGCCTTTACACGTCGCTCCTCGGTAATATCGGTGCCAGAGCAGATCAGATAGTTTTCATTTACTCCACTACCACTCTCAACGATTTTGTTTCGCCATAAAATTTGGCGGATACCGTACTTTCCATTGACGGGACGAACAATGTCAAAGGGCTTTTTCGATTTAAAAAACTCTTTGATGTTGGCCCGCGCTTCCTCATGCTCGGTGTCCGGCATGAACAAATCATGCGCATCGTGACCGACTACATTTTCTTCCTTGAAGCCCGTAACTTCCTCACACAGTCGATTGAATCGCTTGATTTTTCCATTACTATCGATGATGACGACAAGGGAGTTCACTTCCGATACCACCTGCTCTGAGTAGGCAATACCTTGCGAGAGGCAGTTTGCAAGCGAGTCAATGTCGCGATAGTCTGAAGCAGTACCGGCCCACGTCCATGCATCGACCTTCCGGCCTACAAGGTATAACGTTATCGGATCGTCAAACAGCATTACTTCCAAGCGCAGGCATGCTGTGATACCCAGTAGGGCTCGCACCTGCGATGCCTGCTCTGGAGACAACCGTATTGCGCGAGACGAAGATTGGGTATTTTGGGATAGTTTTAAGGCGTCGCTGTCCGAAGATAGCCACCAATAGGGATTATAGGTACCGAAATGTGTGAAAAGCAGCGAATTAGGTGTGTTTTCGGTATCCATAAGCCCTCTAAAGGCAGGGTAAATCGATTCGAGGCGAGCCCTCGAGGGCATAAAGTTCAAGAAGCGGACAAACGGCTGGTTTGGGCAAACGTATTATCGGCCAATTCCCATTTTATTGCACCATGGCAATAAAATTGATGATTGTTGAAGTACTGTGCTTCAGCGCATGGATTCTCAGGGAAAGCCCTTGTGCGGGTGTGACTCATTGCAATCGTCGAACCTGCGATCCAACTGTGCCGGGACGGTGGCAGCGTCCGGACGGTCGTGAACGTACACGTAATCGCGTTTGAACGTCTTTACAGACAATTCTACAGCCCGTTCGACTCCGGGCTTCGTACCGGCTTAAAACACGGCACCAGCTCCAACGAGCAGCCAAATCGCCGCTCCGCACATAGCAGCATCAGGTCCCGCACGGTCTCGCCATCGAAGCCACCCGCCGTTGCACGCGGGGCGATGGTCTCACGGTCATAGGTGTCGATCAGACATGTCGCGCGCACCACAGTCCGATTCCGGCAGGGAATGTCAAAGCATCCACGCCCAACGAAGTTCGACTTCAGCGTACTTACACGCTCATGCGGGCGGTCCGGCTGCTTCTGCGGTTGATGAACCAGCAATAATCCGTTCTGGCTCATCAACCGGTACTGGCGCGTGCGGTTCGGCGCCGGCAATTCCTTCATTGAGTTTGCCTTCTCAACGAGTAAGAAGCATGCGGCTGATTTTCTTGCACGGCCATTGAGCATGCAGCGCCAGAAACATTTGGACCTAGTCAGCACGCGCAACACCCATCGGAATCCATCCTATCAGACAGGCTTGCAAATAACGCGGTCACCACTGTCCCGTGGGGACCGGTCATTCTGATTAGACGAGTAATGACCTTCTGCCGATGTGGTGTTTAGATCGGCTGAATATTTGACGCTTGCTTTCCTTTAGGGCCTTGTGTCACTTCGAAGCTGACCTTCTGCCCTTCTTTCAGGGATTTGAATCCATTGGACTGTATGGCAGAAAAATGTGCAAATAAATCTTCGCCCCCAGCGTCGGGTGTAATGAATCCAAAGCCCTTTGCATCGTTAAACCATTTCACGGTACCTGTCGCCATTGCCTCTTCCGATCATGAAAAGTGAATTAAAACTGTTCGTCCATAGGGTAAATACACGAGCCCTGCGCCTTACTGCGCGGTCCAGCTGCCAGAATCAGCAAGCGGGAGTTCATTATTTCGGCGTCATGAGCGTGCCCTATTGATCTATCGCAAGATTTGACTCAATGCTATCTTGATAAGGGAACTCGATAAAAAGCCCGATTGGTACACGACCGAGCGTGTCGATGTCGTAACGCCCCAGGGCAATTTGCGCGAGCGCTGCCAGATCAGCCGTCGCAGGGGAGATTAGAGCAGTTTCACCCTGACTGTACCGTCGATGCCGGACGCTTTGCCCGCGGCACTGCGTTGTCGGGGGCCGCCGAGGCCTCCTTGCCATGGCTCGCCATGTCGCGTCGCCGCGCCTTGTTCCACAGGCAAATCGCCTCGGCCTCGCCTGGCAAGTCAGGGTGAAACTGCTCTAGTGAAGCAGGGGCATCGCTATGGTTCTTGCACTGTTTTTGTAGGCGACAATTCGCAGTGGAAGTGCCGCGCCAGGGAAAGATGCTTCAGCAATCAACTCAGTCTGAACAGTCTGACTAACTTCTCCAGACCAAAAGAAAAAAGCCCGCAAACCTTGCGGTGTGCGGGCAAATCCAATTCAAGGAGAGTTGGAGGAGACAATCTCATCTTACTCCCGGTGCCCTCATGCGTCTGCTTTCTATTTGTGATATCAGATATTGCTATAAAGAATAACAAGCAAAAGGCCCGTAACGCATAGCGTTACGGGCCTTTTCTGTCTCCGACCGTCTCTTTGATTTTGGATTTTTTGTACTACGCAGGCGATTGTGCTCGACATCCGACAAAATGTCATTGTGCAATGCAATATCAACCGACAGCAAAAGAGCCCGCGCCCTTTTCAGGGGCGGGCAAATCCGATCCAGAAAAAGGACGGAGGAGACGTTCTGTGCAGTTACGCGCCACAAGCCCATTAGGATCGAACTTGATGGCCAACTGTCGTTTCATATAAGGCCGATCGTGCCGGTTTCAAGAAGCTTTTTTGAATTCGCTGATTCATTGCCTCGACTGCCTCGAACACGAAAATCAAGCGGAACGGGTATCTCTGTCTATTGAAAGACGTTCTTCAACCTCCCGGACTATTTTCCGGCTCAAAACGATTCGACGATGCAAACTTTATCGGCAATGTCGTGAGGACGTCATGACGGCATCGGGAGCAAACGTAACCCTATGCGTGCGCGCTATAACGACGTGCGCGGCCGGACCCGACGCTGTTGATCGCTTTGGTATCAGCCAGGGTTTTGATTGCCACGCGTGCACGCAGACTGAGCTTGCGTTTGTCGTCTTCAGTAAGTTCTTTCTTCATTGACTTCGCAATGGTCGCCTCGGCGCGAGTCACCACATCCGTAAAAGAGCGCGGACGCTTTCCCATCATGCTGATCCAGAATTCTCCGCCGGTCTTAGGCAATCCACCTTCTTGCTGATTTGTTCGCCTGCCTGTCCGCTCGGATCGTTTTGCCTTGACGGCCTTATGCGCCGCACCGGCCGGACGTGCGGTTTGAGCATCAAGTTTGTCCAACATACGCTCTATGCCAGTCAGCTTCTTTGCGAGTTCTTTGATTTGCCTGGTCAGGTCCTTCTTCTCAGCCTTTAACATGGCTCGCTGCGATTGATGTCCGCTCATCGGTTTCTCCATCATGTTGTACCGGTTCATCAAGCTTGCATTCTTATGCCGTGGCGCGATACGTCGCCTTTAGGAGATCGACAAGCGTAACCCGAATAAGTTTGATGTGGTGTGAAGCTGGACCAATAAAAATTCTATTTACTTGAAACCAGTTCGCGGGTCGTTCAATGACGGTCTCGCTTCGTTAGAAATGGATTGTCGCTTCTTCCAGTTTGTTACGCCCCGAGCTTTTAGCAATATATAGCGCCTGGTCGGCGGCGTTAATCAGGTTCTGCGCTCTCTGGAATGACGTACTGGTATTGAGATGACAGGCGAGTCCGATGGAGATCGTCACCTTGAATGCCGTTTCGGCGTCAACAGTATGATGAAACGCTGCAATCGTCTCGCGAATTCGGGACAACACTTTTGCTGCAGCCTCACCAGGCGTGCCGGGAAACAGCAGCGTAAACTCCTCACCACCATAACGCGCAAAGACATCGCCATTGCGGATCTGGGACTGGATGACTCTTGTGAGGGACTGTAACGTCGCATCTCCGACGGCGTGCCCATACGTATCGTTAATCTGTTTGAAGTGATCGACATCGATGACCGCTACTGACAGCGGCCAGCCATGTCGGGTTGCGAGTTCGAATTCCCTGATCAGCGCATCGTCAAAATAGGTCCGGTTATACGCGCCGGTCAGTGCGTCCCGTTGCGAGCGCTCCTCGATCTCCCGCATTTGGCGTAGGTTTGCGACAAAAATCAACTCCTTAGCTTCTGCAACCAAGGCTTCGGCATGGGCCGCATCGATGAGCGGAATATCGAAAAGGTCTTCGATTTCCTTGAGGCCATGACGCATTGCTTCGATGATGTCGGTGAGTGCCTGCGCGTCCAGGCCGAGCCAGCGGGCGCCCGCGTTGGTCGCCTTCAATGTTGCGACAGGATCGTCGGGCTTCAGAAACACATCCGCAAGATAGCCGGAAACAGCAACGCAGCTGTTGGCATCCGGAACCGGTTCTGAAGCAGGTTGAATGTGACTGGTTAAACAGGAGACCGCGAGCTGGTCCGGCAGATGCCAGCGCTTCAACAGCCAGTAGCCGACTTCATCATGGCCGGATCCTAGCAACTCTCGTTCGATTTGCAGCAGCGTGTCATGGTCGACCGCATTCGCCGCTAGCTCGTCGTACCGTTCGGAAAGCGCCGTCTGCAAGGCAATGATGCCGATATCCTGCAACAGGCCCGCCAACAGGAGGTCATCCGCAGGAAGACGAAAATGCTGGGCAAGCACCCGACAGGCCAGCGCAGACAAAATCGAACGTTTCCAAAAGACGTTTGTTTTTGCATTGTGCTGCGCCGATTTCAGACCGCCCACAAGAGAAAATGACAATGCAATCGTGATTGCCGCATGGGTACCCATCAAGCTGATTGCCTGCCGCACGTTCCCAGCCGACCGGCGCGCATTGTACAAAGGCGAGTTTGCGACTTTCAGCATTTTGGCCGCCAAAGCAGGATCAAACGCGACCGCGTCAGCGATCTGCATCAGACTTGCATTCGGACTATTTGCCAATTCGATAATGCGTACTGCGGTGGAAGGTGGCGTAGGAAGCGTTGTGCAGCATTTGAGCTGACGAATTAAATCCTCATTCATGGCGGGTCTCTCTCCGTATCGCGACCACGCATTGTAGCAGGATGATATTGCATAAATGCAAATATACAAATATGCAAGAAGAGACGCTTTTAAGCGCATACTGTTGCCAAGTGACTCACCAGGACTTTCTTAAATCTCCGGCCTACGCTTATCGCACCTGAGTGTTGTCATTCTGAAATTGACATGGTGGTCAGACCTGGCATAAATAGAGGCTTAACACCTCCGTGATAAGGCCCATAAGGTTTGAACCTGACGCGTGGGAAATCCAGGTCCGTCGACTGTCAGCATAACGGACGTTGCGACCCCCGTCGTCGTCGTAGACGTTACTCAATGTCGTTGTTGGCCCTTCGTTGTGTTCAGGGAGATAAGTTGAATCAGGACCGAAGAAAAACCATACTCGCTGCAGTGAGGCCGCTAGGGGTTGAACGGCTGACCAACGTATTGTCGCCGGAATTCAGGTTGGTCTTCTGTCACTCCCTGGCTGCAGTGCAGGACCAGATCCGCTCCGACATCGACGCTATCGTGTGCGGCACAAATTTCGATGAAAGTCGGATGTTCGAGTTGCTTCAAACCCTCAAGTCGGACATCAGGTACAGCGCCATTCCATTTGTCTGTGTGAGGGTACTTGACGGTGTGCTCCATGAAGCAACCTACGCCAGCGTCAGAAAAGCCTGTATCTTGATGGGCGCCTCTGCGTTTTATGACTTGGCACAAGCCAGAGCAGATATGGGGAAAGCGGAAGCGGCAAAAGCATTCCGTTCGATGCTCCATCAATTAATGAATGCGCATTCCTAGAAGTCTGCGCGGCAGAAGGATTGGAACCAGATCAACGCTTATCACGCAGGTGTTGAATACAACCATAATTGTCGTCGTCATCGACGGTATCGCTTTTCAGACTAACATTCTCGCGCTCAATACGGCTGTTGAAGCAGCGCGAGCCGGTGAGCAAGGCCGTGGCTTCGCTGTCGTGGCGGTAGAGGTAAGCAAAAATGCGGCCCGCCGCTTCAGAAGCGATGCCGGATCCCCATCACAAACGTATCCCCGCGGTCTTGTGTCGACACCTTCTCTCTTTTTTGACATCACGTATCGGCTTACTGGATAGAGGCTGACAGGAATGTGTAACCGGCCAGCGCGCCTGATACAACTGCCCTATCTGCGATTACCGATGTAGCAAGATGAAAAGGCCTGAAACGATTGCGAACACCAGCACAGAAATACGCAAGAACCGCGTTTCAATTTTTTGGTAGACGATGTGACTGGCAACGATGCCGATCAGCAGAGGAGGCATGACCCACACGAGCGGCGACAGGGAACTGATATCAATCCGTCCGCTGCCTGCCAGCACCACTAACGAAATGATTTCTCCGATCAGGAAGCACAGCGCGACCGACGAACGTAGTGTGGCGACCGGCATGTGCTGGTATACCAGCGCAAGAGGCGGTCCGCCGATGCCGGTTGCCGTCTCTGTGATCCCGGTAAACACGCCAGTCGACAGGAATGTGCGTTTTCCGGGAGCAAACGATGGCAACAGTAAAGTCGCCATCGCGGCGAGAATCGTGGTCGCGCCGATCACCACGTTCAGATACGACACGGGGATCGCCAGCAACACTGCCAGCCCGCCAAAAGTGCCGGCTGTTCTGCCGGCCGTAATCCACTTGACGCCATGGCGATCGAGCGCCTGCCATTCACGCCAGGCGACATAGGCATTAAGCGGCAGCATCAATAAGAGCAGGCCGCCCGGCAGCAACGCCGGATGGAGTATGCCCAGAACCGGCGCCACGATAAGCGCAAAGCCCATGCCGGTGGCGCCCTGAATGAACGTACCGATGAATACCGCCAGCCCAATCATCGCCAAGACTTCTGTACTCATGAGCCAGTCCGTGCAAACCGATGTTCCGACGCAAAGCCATGCAACTTAGTGATCGGCGCTTCGGCCACCACTGTCTTCGCCACTTGCGCGACTTGCGCCATCAACAACTTTGCATCCCAGTCGACAGGCCATCCTTGCCACAAGCGCAATTTGCCGGCAACGAATACGCCCATGATTTGATCGCGATTGGCAAGCCGCACCAGTTCCCATGTCAGGTCCCAGGAAGGCTGCATTTCCGGTACGTTCAAGTCAACCAGCAGAAAATCCGCGTCCTTGCCGGCGGCAATTTCGCCGGTCACGCTATCCAGGCCAAGAGCTTGCGCTCCATGGAACGTAGCGTGCTCCATCCATGTCCACCCTCCTCCGCAGGACGAATCGCCAATGCCGAGACCGAATGCAAAACGTTGCGCGGCTTCGGCATAGTCGAGCAGGCGGAAGCCATCGCTCCTGGTACCGTCGGTGCCCAGTCCCAAACGAATGCCGAGCGTCGTCATCAGATGCGCGGGTGCGACCGCATTTCCTTTCCAGGCGCTGGCAACCGGGTTGTAACTGACCGCTGCGCCGCTATCGCACAGCATCTTGATTTCCGTCGGCGTCACCAAGGTCGCATGCGCGAGCAGCGCTTGCGGACCGAGTGCGCCGACCCGGTGCAGATGTTCGATCGGGCGTAGCTTGCGCTGCTCGATAGAGCGCTCCACCGCAGCCAGGTGTTCGTTCACGTGCGTCTGGAAAGCGCATCCAGCTTCCGCGCACAGGTTGGAGATCTTAGTCAGCATGCCATCGGTGGCGGCTTCCGGAATCGATATCGCCAGCGATGGATGGATCAGGCGGTCGCTTTCCCAGCGCGCGATATGTTGCTCTGCACGCTCGACGATTGCCTCGGCTCGCTGCGGTGTCTTAATGCCGCCGAGATCATTGCAGATCAAGCCCAGCACGCATCGAAGCCCGGCGTCGGTCGCGGCTTTGGCGATCGCGCCGACGCTCGCATCGGCCCTGGTTCCAGCATCGCTTACCGTCGTAAAGCCGCCACGCAATGCCTCCAATGCGGACAGCTTGGAGGCAAGATACAGGTGTTCTTCATTCAGGCACCCTTCCAGCGGCACCCAGACTCGACGAAATATTTCAGACGGCTCGCCGAATACCAGTGACTTGCCGAACGATTGGGTAAGGTGATGGTGTGTATCGACGAAGCCGGGCATCAGCAGAGTATCGGCGAGCTCGGTTGTTGCGATATCCGGAAACCGCATCTTCAACGCAACGGTTGGACCGACTGCCTTGAACCGCCCTTGCGATACCACGACGGCGTGTCCGCGCACCGGCCCATCTTTCAACAACAGCCACTCCGGAATGAGTAACTGCTCTTCGTGCGCAAATGCTTCTGCTGCAAAACGTGAATCCATATTCCACCTTAAATTTTGAAGGTCGTGCTACAACCTTCGTGTCAAATCATCTCGCGAGACTTCGTCGAGCTACAGCAATCACGATCAACGCATTTCGCCGGCAAAGGCCTCCACCTCCCGCAGCGAACGAGCAGGTGCAACGCGAAATGCGATATGTCGGGAGCCGGCGGCGTACCAAACGCGCGCCGATTGGCCGGATCAGTGGTGCGCGGCCTGACCGCCTTTGCCTCGCCCTCTTCCGATATGGAAGAAGACGAAATTCATCAGTGCGGCCGCAATGGCGCCCATGGCCACGCCATTTCCCAGCAGCATGCGAACATTGGGCGGGAAATTGGAATAGAGGCCTGGGATCAGGATCGGCAACAGTCCAGCCGACAGCGCAATGGCGACGATGTACATGTTGGCATGATCGCGCAGGTCGACGCGCCGCAGCATGTCGATGCCCATGATCCCGACGATTGCGAATACGATCACCCCGGTGCCGCCAACAACGGCTTCAGGCACGAAGCTGATCAGTTTTGTCAACGGCGCGAGCAGGCCGAACACGACCAGGATGAGCCCGGACATGACGGTCACATAACGCGAGCGCACGCCGGTTGCACGCACCACGCCGATGTTCTCTCCGCTGGTGATGATTAGCGAGGTGCCGAACAAGCCTCCCAGGAAGGAGATCACCGCGTCGCCGCGAATCGTCTTGGGCACGTCGCGCTTTTGATCGATGTCCTTGCCAACCGCTTCGCCGATCGCGACGGTCTGGCCGGTTGCTTCCACCATCGAGATGACCGAAAAGATAATGAGCGGAAGGGCTGCGATGATGTCGAACTTCGGCATGCCAAAAGGCAGCAAGCTCGGCGCACTGAACAGCGGCCATAGCGGAATCGGCTCGGCGTGGAATGCCCCGATGGCTATCGCAACCAGGGTGCCGGCAATCAGTCCGAGCAGGATCGACAGCTGACGCCACATGCCGGTCAATACGCGAGAAAACAGTACGGTGCATGCGATCGTCGCAAACGCCAGAAACAGGTTTTGCGGACTGGCGAAACCGGGCGTGCCCGGATTGCCGGTGATCAGGATTCCGGACACTTTTGTCAGGTTGATCGACACCAGCAACAGCATCGTGCCGACGACCACTAACGGGAAATACTGCAAACAGCGTCGGAAAATAGGCAACAGGACGAAATAAGCGACGCCGGTTAACAACACCGCGCCGGCTGCGGTCTGCAGGTCGGTCTGCTGCGCGATAAGAATGAAGAGTACGATCGGCGCGCCGCCCGGCAGCATAATGAACGGCAGGCGAGCGCCGATACCGCGCGGACCGAAAGATTGCAATAGGGTGCCGATGCCGCACATGATGAATGTCGCGCTGAGCAAATTGATGGTAAGCGCCGACGAGAAACCGAGTGCCTTGGCCATGAGGAATACCGAGGCGATAGGCGAGGCGGCCATGACCAGCACATGCTGCAAACCGAATGCAACAAGTTTGGTGAGTGGAAGTTTTTCATCAACTTCCGGAACGCTGCTCGTCTTTTCGGGGTGGTTAATCCGTATGGTGTGTTGATTCGATGTATTAATGTGGCCGCCTGCTAATTCTGCTGCAGAATTAGCGGTCGGATTCCTTAGGTTGTCTGGCATGCGTGTCTCCATTCTTTCTTAGTTGCATGTCCTTGCAGAAGCGCAACTAAAACCGCGTTGTGATTGAAAGCCTTCCAGCGCGCTGTCCCTCTATAGGGGGCTTATTACGCCCTTTCTTAACTACTGACTACCCCAAATCGATTTTGGATGGCGCCGTGCTTTGCTTGTGCATAAATGATATCGCTGCTAGCTTTGTTCCTTGCAACGGCAAAAGCGGAAGCGCCAAATTCCCCAAATCGATTTGGGGAGTCTATGCGAAAGCCAAATGATTTGCAAGCTGCCTGTTTTCTTGCAGTTAAGACACCTGTTTAATCCTTATCGAAAGCGGCAGGCCTCTCTTTTTATTCTGACCTGCGAGGTGTCGAGGATTCGCGTATTTGGAGAGTCGGTGCCGGTCCCAATACCGCGTTGCAGCGTGTGTCGCCACAGATGTGCTGGAAAAGCAAATCCACCGCTAACGAAGAGACATGTTCAAGATGCAGGTTAACTGCGGTCAGAGGTGGCTTGGAATTCCTGGCGCGCAAACCGTCGTAACGGGTAACCACCATGACGTCGTCCGGCACCTTGCGGCCAAGTTCGGTCAAGGCCTTGATCGCACCGGTAGCAAACGCATCCACCGGCACACAGAGCGCATCAATCCCCGGTTCATCGGTGAACAGTTGGCGGCATGCTACTCTTCCCGCCTCTTCTCCCCCGGTTTCATCCGCCTTTATCACCAACCCGCGCAAGCCGTGTTCGCGTACAAAGGACGAGTAGACACGCTCCATTTCAATGTATGAATGGCGTTGCTCCGATCCGATCAGCAAAGCGATGCGCCGTGCACCCTGAGAGAATAAATGGTCAAGCAACAATTGCCCGGCCAACCCTGACTGCAAGTCTACATGCGGAATTAACAAGTCTTTGTCGGCCAACGCGCCGATGGAAACCACGGTGATTCCACGTTCCTGCAAGCGCAGGATCTGAGGATCGCGAGCGATAGGCTCGACAACAAGTGCTCCATCGACATCCAGTTCATTCAATAGCTGCCGCGAACCTTCCAAATGGGGCACCAATATTAGCGCTTGCCCCTGCTGTAGCGCAGCTTCCGCGGCAATTGCAGCAATCTCCATCATGAAGCCCAGGCGCGACGAACCACCGGCCACGGCGAACGGCATCGAAGAGAGCAGCGCAATGCTGTTTGCTTTACCGGTCCGCAAGCGCTGCGCTCGGAGGTTTGGACGATAGCCAAGTTCTTTAGCCACACGCTTTACCTTTGCCCGGGTGTCCGGATCGACATATCCACGATCGTTAAGCGCATGGGACACTGTGGTCAGCGACACGCCCGCGGCGTGCGCCACATCCTTGATGGTAAGCCGGCGCGGCGCAGATGCGCTGGGTTGCAAGGAAGGTTTCTTGTTGTCTTTCATTATTTTAAAAACGTATGCGCATCCTGTTGCCAAATGACCCACTAGGTTACTTGATTGTGCGCCAGAAGGATACTTGGCGCTACCGAACCAAGCCATTCCTGGTGCCGAGTCTTGGCTGATCTCAAGCTAAATGCCCCCTCCTCCATCAGGAAACGCTGCTATTTTTCCTCGCGTACGAGCCGCATGCCGACCAGCGTATAGCGCGTTGCAGGAGAATTCCAGTTTCGATACGATGACCTCGCATAAAACGACCATGTATGCCAAGAGCCACCGCGACGTACGCGTACCGAACCGGTGTCTGGGCCCTTCGGGTCATCGGTCGGTGAATTGAGGTAATACTTTTCATCATGCCAGTCCGCGGTCCATTCCCATACGTTGCCATGCATGTCGTAGAGTCCGAACGCATTCGGCGCAAAGCTGCCGACCGGTGAAGTGAACGCATAACCGTCACGCCCTTCAAGCGCGTAACTTTCCCATTTGATCCAGTTTTTCGTTGCGGTGACATCAAAGACGTTCGCTACTTTCGACAGGGACTCAGGGTCGTCGCCACTATGATATCGGGTGCGGGTATTGGCCCGCGCACTGTATTCCCATTCCGCTTCGGTAGGCAGGCGGTAAGTCTTTCCCTCCTTCTTGCTGAGCCATTTGCACAATGCCGTTGCATCATTCCATGTCACGTTCACAACAGGGTGATCATCGGTCTGATCAAAGCCCGGATTGCGCCATGAAAATCTGATGTCTCTTCCTTCGAAGGCATCGCCGCGGGCGGACTGGGTCGGGTCATAAGCCGGGTTGTACCCGTAAGCGCCGGTACCGTCGGACTCGGATTCCGGCCGATAACCTGTCTGTTCCAGAAATTGCCGAAACTGTCCAACGGTCACCTCATGCTGCCCCAGATAGAAAGCCCGTGTGATACGCACTTTATGAACCGGAGCTTCGTCGCCAATCGCCAGGAAGCGGGCGCGGTCGTATTGCGGATAAGCCGCAGCCAGGGATTCAGCCGACTCGTCGCTTCCCATCAAAAAATCGCCAGAGGGTATGAGGACAAACTTCATACCGATCGAATTTTCGACCTGCTTCGACAAGACCGAGCCAGGCTCCATTGCCCATATTGAAGGCGCTACCAAAATCGTTGCAAGAAAACATAGCGACCGTATACTCATTACGTCCTCCGGCTGACCATTCAAAATGACGTGAACAAGCCCCTTTCGCTTTCGATGCATAAACGCTTCTTGCTTCCGTCTGCGCTACAACACCGAAAGCTCGTCCCCCATCTGACCGGAAGGAAATGCCCTCCGTCTTGCCGCGCTCCCATTGATGCAAGACAGCGGCTATGTTTTCATCGGCGTCATCGCCATCTCGCCCTCGCGCAGCTTGAACATGCCCATCGCCCGCACCAGCAACTGCGCCTGCTCGTGCAGACTTTCCGCGGCCGCCGCAGCTTGCTCTACGAGCGCCGAATTCTGTTGTGTCGTTTCGTCCAGATGCGTGATTGCCTGACTGACCTGGTCGATGCCGGCGGCCTGTTCCTGCGACGCCGACACGATCTCGGAAATGACGTCTGTCACACCCTTGACGCTCAACACGATTTCTTCCATCGATGCGCCGGCCCGCGCCACCAAGCGATTGCCCGCATCGACTTTCTCGACGCTGTCGTCGATGAGCCCCTTGATTTCCTTGGCGGCGGACGCGCTGCGCTGCGCCAGACTGCGCACTTCGGCAGCCACCACCGCAAAACCGCGTCCTTGTTCGCCGGCGCGTGCAGCCTCGACTGCCGCATTCAAGGCAAGGATATTGGTCTGGAAGGCGATGCCGTCGATAACATTGGTGATATCGACGATCCTGCGCGAACTGTCATTGATCGCCGCCATAGTCTGCACGACTTCGGACACCACCCGACCGCCCTTGACTGCGACCTCGGATGCGCTGCTGACCAGCTGAGTGGCATGCTTCGCATTGTCCGCATTCTGGCGCACCGTGGAGGTGATTTCTTCCATCGACGACGCGGTTTCTTCCAGGCTCGATGCCTGTGACTCCGTGCGCGACGATAGATCGGCGTTGCCGCTCGCAATATCATTCGACGCCGAGGCGATCGTGTCGACGCTGGTGCGAACGTCGCCGACGATGCGCCTGAGGTTGTCATTCATCTGTTTCAACGACATCATCAATCTGGCCGTCTCGTTCTTGCCGCTGATATCGAAGCTCGACGTCAGATCGCCGGAAGCTACACGCTCGGCAATTTCGACGGCGTGATTGAGCGGCCGGCTCACCGAGCGGGCGATCAAAAACAGGATGAGGCCGCCTAATGCGATGAGGCCAAAAATCGATGCCATCATCACGCCGCGCGTGATCTGCCGAGCCGAGATCTTTTCGTCCAAGATGGCGTTGAGTTCCTCGGTTGCAAGCGTATTCGTCGCAAATTGCGCATCGATCGCCTGCGTGGTGAGCTTCACATATTCCGAGCCGGAGTATTCGAGTGGATCGGCTTTGACGATCTTATCGGTGGCCAACTGCATGGTTTGCGTCGCCAGGTCGTTCATCGCCTTGATGCTTGCTCCAAGCTTGTCGTGAATGCGCGGATTGGCAGTGGCTGCCTTGTTGTATTGGGTAACAGTCTGATACAACCGGTCGCTGACACGCGCCACGATGGCCGACAATACCAGGCGATCTTCGGCTGTTGCCGATTTCGTGGCTAACAAGCCAGCTCCTTTGGCGCGCATCTTCCCCAGTTCTTCGGAGAGATAGGGCAATTGATAGAACATCGACTGGATGAGTTGATAGGTATCGGGATCGGGGTCGAGATTCAAACCATAGTAGTCGGCCATCAATTCATTGACGACCAGCAGCTTCGGCACCAGTGCGGTATGCGCCTCGTAGCTTTGCGGGACGGACAACGTGCGATTGCTGACTCCGGCACGCAAGGTTTCCCAATCGCGCTTCGCTGGTTCCCAGGCCGCCTCGATCTCTCTGTTGCCCAATTCCTTGACGATTGCGCTTACCTTTTCGTAGTATCGATCCGCTTCGATCTGTTTGTCGTCACGTTTTCCTTCGGCTTCCCTGACACCGCCCAACACCAACGCCGACAAGCCGCGATGCTGCTGCGTGCTCTGGATCGTTTTGAGGATCGTTGCCATGGGGACGCGAGCCAGCGTTTCCATCGTGAGGGCATTGAGAATTTTGCTCGACTCGCGCAGGTACAGTGTGGTGGGGATCGTGATCAGGATGAGACCGACAATGCTCAGAATCACGAACTTGTGCCATAGGAGCATGCGATTCAGGACGGAAAACATATTCATGTATAGGCTCCTCTACGTGGGAAGTGGCGCCGCGGCGGCTTTCGCCAAATCGCACGACAAAACCATCCTGCCACTACTCTCGAATTGACGGATGCGCGGTATGGTCCACGCTTTACCGTACGGCGCTTTCATGCCCCGAGTCTCCAACATAACAGACATATTTTCCAAAAGAAACATGAAGAGGCCAGGGCCTACAAAACGCATTGTTGGTTGGATAAGAAATGTCTCCGCTTCGCAACGGTAACCCATGCCGGTGTAAACCATTTACCGTAGTTTGCTGCAACACTGAAAACCTCAAAAGCCTGGCGTTGTCTACCCTCTTGCGCTGGCTCAAATGATTCATGCGGGCGTGACGTACGCTCGAATCTCTCTTGGAGAAAGATGGCTGTCCAGGACGTATGGAATCCGTCCTAGCATTGGCACGTTTATCTTCATGAAACCTCACAACCAAGAAGAAAGGAATTGCCATGAACATTCGCAAAACAACTTCCTCGTTCCGCATTTGTGCGTCGGCATTGTTTATCGGTACTCTGTCCGCCGCGGGCATGGCTTTTTCACAAAGCTCGGCACCGGCAAAAATGCAGGACGGCGTACTTGTAGGCAGCAACGGCATGACGCTTTACACCTACGATAAGGATGCTGAGGGAAAAAGCATGTGCAACGGCCAGTGCGCTGAAAACTGGCCTCCGTTCACTGCGGCAAGCGGTACGCCATCCGGCGACTTTTCCGTGATTACACGGGATGACGGCAAGAAGCAATACGCTTACAAAGGCAAGCCCTTGTATTACTGGATAAAAGACCAGAAGCCTGGCGACAAGACAGGCGATGGCGTGAATAATATCTGGCACGTCGCCAAATAGTTGAGTTGAATTCCCGGTCGATACCATGATTGGTAGCAGGCCCTTATTGCTTGGCCGGGATTAGCAATGCTCCGCGCTGAATAAGGATTCCGGGCGATGTGAGCTCCATCGTCCGTTTCGGTGACATCTCATATCTCATCTATGGCTTATTGAAGGCCGTTGAGAGTCTGTTGATCCGGTTCGCCATCAAAATATTTCGCAAGACACGCGTCAAATACATCACCCTCTTCTGTGACGTGTGAAAACAAGGTCAACGACGAATGGAATTTCATATCGTCCGGATACCCGAATATCTCGTTTGCCGATCTTCCACTCAGTCCAAGCACGATGCGGCAACACTCCCGGAGCCTCGATCCCAGTACCGGATGACCAAGATAAGCATGCGCCTCGTCGATCGACGCGATCGCATATCGCCTGGCCATTTCGCTATGGCCCAGCCCCGCCAGCTGGGGAAAAATGAACCACATCCAGTGTGTCCGCTTGTACCCCTGGCGCAGTTCTTCACACGCCATCTCGTAGACCGGGTCTTGCGCAAGAATAAACCGCTGCAAGTGATGAGGGTCGCTCAAGTCAGTTGGACTCCTTGATCAGACGTCCGGAGCTTGCCTGCACCGGCCGAGCATTCATCGAGTATAGACGGGCGAAAATCGCGATCTGCTGCCTGGAGACTTGTATCGGCTCTTTCAGGACAATCCATAGCACACCCTCGTTACAGGGAGGAGTCGTCAGCGATCCCATATAGGTATAGTATTCGCGCCGCTGAGGCAGCAGTTGATTCACATCGAACGAGATGCCGGGAACCAGCGGATCGAGCTTTTCCAACGGGAGGTTATTCCATACGGTCTGAATCAATCCGTGCGGATTGCCGCTTTCGATCAGGACAGCGACCACGGCGATGCGCCCCTCGTCATCCTTGTGCACCAGGTGCGCCACCATTTCAAAGCCTCGGCCGTCCACTTTTTCTTCGGAAGGTCGATGAAAATGAAACTGGACCAGCTCGTACGTACGGCCTGTGAGGGTGATCCGATTACCTGCACCGACATTTACCTGAATGGTATGGCCATTGTCCAGCACATTGAACGACGACATTTTGTAGTCGAACGCGACAGGTTCAAGGTCGACCTGGATGCCGTCGCGTATGTCAATTGGCGATTGTCGCGTACCGCTATCGCACTTGGCCCATGCGGGATTCAGCTTTCCCCATCGCGTGGGCCCGGTTTCGCCTTCGTAGGCCCAATGGCTGGCGTGTTGCAGATGGGTCTTTGCTCCGTAGGATGCATTTGAACCCGTGTCCCTGAAACCGGAATCGCTTGTTTTTACCCCTCTTTCCTTGCGCAATTCTTCCTGGCGCAGCCGTAAGGTTGCAGCGACTTCGCGTTCAAGCTTATCGTGCTTTGCACGGATAGCGGCAAGTTCGGCCGCGCGCGCGACTGCGCCGGCAGCTTTGTCTGTGTCGGCAAAAGCGCCAGCGGCACAAAAATAAAACAGGGAAAAAACAAGGCTTGAAGTTTTTCTGCTTCCTGAGTCCATAAAAACGTTCCAATCCGCAACGGAGGGCATTCTAACAATCTATTGCCCGTCGCGGAATTGGACGCATGAGCAAAACAACACTTCAGCTTGCGATGACATTTAAACAAGGAAGTCGATGGCCCATTCGGACAAAAGAAAGCTGCGTCGACGAGCGAGAAAGAATGTCAATTTCGCAATAAATCTTGCGATGTGCAGCGCTGTGCGGTCGGATAATTTTATGGCGAGAAGGAACACGCCGACAGCCGTCGGCTTGATACGACAGCCATGTCGAAAATTGGTATGCAATGCGCCTGCGCCATTCTTCAGTCCGCTACCTGAAGCTGACCGCGTCCAGGCGACGGCAAGCTTATTCTTCTATGCGGAAACCTGCCTTGAGCGTCACCTGAAAATGGGCGACCTTGCCGTCGACGATGTGTCCTCGCGTTTCGGTTACTTCGAACCAGTCGAGGTGCTTGATGGTCCGCGATGCTTTAGCAATCGCATTCCGGATTGCTTCATCCGAGCCGTCCGGCGACGACCCGACGAGTTCGACCAACTTATAGGTATGGGCAGACATATGCACAGCCTTTCATTCAAGCATGGTGTGAGCCCAGTCCGGCTGGCTCGTACTTTTATTCTCGCATCGCTGATTCACACGTATAGAAAAATCGATCTGCAACCCGAGATCCGTCAATAGTTGCGAATAGTTGCGATATCGAATCGCTGACTGAGCGATGTCGCGGTCAGACAGTATTGATGACGAACAGATCGAATGACGGACAGCCGCATTTCATTTTCCCGCACCTACTTCTTGCTAGGTCAATTCCCTCTGCGTGCAAGCATCTAAAATACAAGGCTGACACTCTTCAAGGCATAGTGGATTGCCGGACATCCCGAATATATGCCCGACGTTCTCTTGGTTCCCACCGTAGAGGGCTACATGGTGACTGCACCGGACGGTTCCGTACCAAGCCAAGCTCCCTGGCCTGCGGGTCTGGATCGGGAACGCTTTTATCAATACAGTCTTCCCTTCCTCGCCTTTTGGGCACTGGCTGTTTTGATACTTAGCGGCGTTGCCTGGCTCTATCTCTTGTCGGCTGCCGATCATGAAAAGCGTCATGTGGAAATGGCGGCCATGCGTGAAGCAGAAATCCTCTCCAGATCGTATGCCAACCATGTCTCGCGGACCATTGAAGCGATCGACCAGCTTACGATGTATATCCGGTACGGGTGGAAAACTTCTGGAGACGGATTCAGTCTGGCCGGCCTCGGAACAGCCACTTCCCTGCCAATGCAATTAAGCTTTTACGTCAGTATCATTAATAGTGGCGGGGATCGCGTAACAAGCACCCTTCCGTTCGAACCTGCAAACCAGGTTAATGTTGGCGAAGAGGCATATTTTCTTGCACAGAAAAATGCTCAGGACGACCCGCTATTCATAGGCCGTCCTCGTTACGGAATTCTCAGCAAGCGGACTGTCGTACACTTTTCGAGAAAACTTATCTCGGACACCGGCGGTTTCGGGGGCATTGTTCTTGTTTCTGTCGCTCCCGAGTACTTCATTGCCGGTTATGATCAGCTGACGCTGGGGGCGAACGGCTTGCTGGCGATTCTCGGCAACGACAACAATGTGCGGATCACCCGGGTTGGCGACCGGGTCTATAACCCTCAATCCCCTGCCATTCTGGCTCCCTTGCCACTGGAGAGTGACGCAGGTGTCCTCGCGGTATCCGGCGCGCCCTATTTCTCTGATCATCGTTCCCGCTACATAGGATGGCAGGCGACAGACCGCTATTCGATGGTGGCAGTCGCCGGTATCGATCAGCATGATGCTCTGGCACCTTATCTGGAAAGACGTTCAGGCACCATCAAAAGCGGACTTCTGGCGAATATCATTTTTGCCATGCTCACACTGGTTGCGATATTGTTTTATGCGCGGCTCTCATGGAGAAAGCGACAACTCAAGGAATTGCAGGAAACCTACCGGACCGCGACCGAACGGGGCAAGGATGGATTTTTCATTATTCGCCCGATCTTGAATGCCGAAGAAAAAATCAACAGCTTCAAGGTGATTGATTGTAATGAACAAGGTGCGCGGCTCATGCGCCATCGCCGCGAAGAAGTCGTAGGCGAAAATATTCTCGCCCTTTTCGATGAAAAAAATGTGCAGCAGGTTGTTGACCTCCTGCATGTTGCCTATGTTAAACGCCATCTCGAAAGAGAAATCGATGTGACGGACAATCGCACCTTTTTCCCCGACTGGCTACATGTACTGATAAACCGTCCTGACGGCGACCTCGCCGTGACCATGAGGGACATCAGTTCGACCAAGGCGCATGTGGCGGAGCTGGAAAGAATCGGGAATGAAGACGCCCTTACCGGACTGCCGAACCGGCATTGGCTTAAACAGTACTTGCCGCAGGCCTTGGCATCCGCCCAGGCATCGCGCCACCTGCTTGCCCTTCTGTTCATCGATCTCGATGGATTCAAGGCCGTCAACGACACGATGGGTCATGATGCCGGAGATGAATTGCTGAGAAATGCTGGAAAGCGACTAAGGGAAGCCGTTCGTCCGCACGACTATGTAGTGCGCATCGGCGGCGATGAATTCATTGTTGTGACTGAAAACATATCCGACAAGGACGCCGCCGCGCATGTCGCCCAACGCATCCTTCATTCCTTTGAAGCGCCTTTTCGGCTGCTGCAAGGTGTTCATAGTGTCGGCACTTCAATCGGCATCAGCATCTTCCCGGATGACGGACAAGACGCCGACGCGTTGATAAATAATGCGGATATGGCGATGTACGCGGTCAAAACCAGCGGAAAACGAGATTTCCGCTACTTCGATGTGCGATTTTTTGAGGCGATACAGCAAAAGTACCGGGCCGAGGCAGAGCTAAGACATGCCATAGAACACAATCAATTCGTCATCTACTATCAGCCCCGGGTCAGTCTTGCGACCGGAGAAACCTCGAGCATGGAGGCGTTGGTCAGGTGGGCGCACCCTTCCCGGGGAATCGTCGAACCTCGTTCCTTCATTCCGCTTGCCGAAGAGACGGGCCTCATTGTTGAATTGGGCGAACAGGTTATCGACAGCGTGTGCTCCCAGCTTGCGTTCTGGACGCGGCAAGGACACCGGGTGGTCCCGGTTTCCATCAATGTCTCCGCGATCCAGTTCGCCAAGATAAACATTGGCGAATCCTTATCTGCGGCACTTCGGCGACATGATGTCAGTGCCCAGCTTGTCGAGATTGAATTGACCGAATCGGTCATGATGGCCGGAAACGAGGCAGTATCGAGCGTACTGACGGCGATACAAGGAATGGGAATAAGACTGCTGGTCGATGACTTCGGCACAGGCTATTCGTCCTTGTCCCAGCTTCAGGAACTCGACTTCGATACATTAAAGGTGGATAAAGCGTTCACTGCACGCCTGGAGAGGAGCGAGGCCAGCAAGATCTTTTATAAAGCCATTATTACCATGGCGCATTCTCTAGGCATGAAAGTTGTGGCGGAAGGTGTCGAGACGCTTGAACAGGTCCACTCACTTAAGGCATTGCATTGCGACGAAGTACAGGGATTTTATATAGCGCCACCTATGCCTCCTACGGAACGGCAGTCAGTGTTGGCACCTGCGTTAAGCAAGATGATGTAGAGCAGATGCAACATGCCGGCAAGTGGCGCCGCACTGGACGGCGCGTTCGTATCGATATAACAGTCAAGGCGCTGCCGAATCCGTGCCGGATCATGCTTGCGATTTGACTTTACTCCGCCTATATTAAATATATCAATGCTCAATGCGAATTCGACATGCCAACGAGGTCATATAGGAATGCTCTTCGCAAACAGGCCGAATCGGAAACCATCAAACGCATCATTGAGGCCACCGTGCAACTGCATGCAGAAAAAGGTGCATTGGGAACGTCTCATGCAGACATTGCTCATCGTGCGGGCGTGTCGATTCCGACCGTGTATAAACATTTCCCCAATCGAAATACGCTTATTCCTGCCTGTAGCGGGATGGTCGCCGCCGCCGCGCCTGGCATTGAAATGGATGCAATTCTTTCGGCCCCAAGCCTCACCGGAAAATTGTCGCATTTGGTAGAGGCGGTATATACACGGTATGAATACTTTCATCCCTGGTCTCGCTGGACGGCGGCGGACGCTGCCGCATTACCGGAACTTGCGAAAGTGGCCGAGTACGGGCGAACCCGGGTCGAAGGATTGGTGCGCGATTTTATTGACAAGGCAGTAGAACGGGAAATGCCACCGGAGGTAACGGCTATGGCACTGGTTGTACTGGATTACCCGTCATGGAATCGACTCACTACACTCTTGAAGCAATCCGAGCTTGTAAACCAGGCTGCGGTCCACGCGCTGCAGCTCCTTATTTCTTCTTCCCAAGAAAGCGAGTAAGCAAGATGGACACCAGAGAAACCAATACCGGCACAACAATTGATGAAATCGCAGATGGCATCTTTCGTGTTGCTACGCCTGTCCCTCCGGAAGTTATTCCAGGAGGATTTTCATTCAACCAGTATCTGATTGTCGACGACTACCCCATGCTTTATCACACAGGGCCGCGCAAATTGTTTTCAAGCATATGTGCTGCCATCGAACAGGTACTGCCCGTATCAGAACTGTCCTACATCGGCTTTTCGCACGTCGAAGCGGATGAGTGCGGCTCACTCAACGATTTTCTCGAACGTGCGCCAGCCGCGATACCGGTCTGCAGCCAGGTCGCCGCGATGGTGTCGATCAACGACCTTGCCCTCAGGAGTGCAAAAGCCATGGCGGATGGCGAAGTTCTCGAACTCGGGCGGCATCGTATTCGCTGGATCGCAACACCGCACCTGCCGCATGGATGGGAATGCTCGATGGCTTTTTAAGAAACGACGCGCACGCTGCTATGCGGCGATCTGTTCACCCAGCCAGGCCACGTACATCCTCCGGTGACGGAAAACGATATCCTTGAACCAAGCGAAGCATTCAGATTGCAAATGGATTATTTTGCCCACAGCCCTGATACGCGCATGCATCTGACCAGATTGTCCGATCTGCAGCCGACCACGCTGGCATGCATGCATGGCAGCGCCTGGCGCGGAAATGGCGCCGCCCTGTTGCTTGATCTTGCCGCTCGCGTCAGCCCGAACTGATCAACGATGCGGCATCGGACCGCAATCGCCGGGCAGGAAAGTCACGTCGCCACATGTGTGTCTTCGCCAAAGAAACGATACTGCCCTTTATCCGCATTTTTCGCGTGATGCTCGCGCCGATACGGATGTCTTGATGCTGAAGGAACAACGGCTCATTGCAGGAATAAAACAATTTCTACACGCAGTATGCGATGTACTTATAATGACGTCCTCCTGCGCTATGCACAGTCAACAGTGAAACGGCAACGAGCCGGGAGCCGGCTGTATGCGCTGATCAATTCGCTGATTGGAGATGTAAATAATGAATATGAGAAACCGTAAACGCGCACTCTACTCGCGCTTGTATGTCGGCTTGTTGTCCGCGGCCCTTTTGGCCGAATTGGAAGAAGCCGCCGAGGCATTGCGTGTCGCATTGACCGAGAATGACCAACGCAATTCCGGGGCGGAATCGAAAGCGGCAAGCCAAGCGTAGAGCCTTGTCGTAAAAGCTCGCATGCGCATCAGGACTAAATGAGGAGTGTCCGCATTCACGCGGTTTTCGCCTGCGGCAGCATTGCCGCAGGCGAAATTAAGATATTTAGTGTGCGGCCCCTGCCCGCACACGTGCCACTACGATTCTAGCCGCCGGGCGGCTTATAGGTCACATCCATTTTCGTTGCGGCGTCGACTTCATCGGGTGTCATCAGAACGGTAGTCTTGCACCTCACAATGCCGGCAGCGTTGACTTTAAGGGCAATTGCCGCAGCAGTGGCATTGTCCGGCAGATCCGCGACGATAAACACATCGCTGTCGCCGAATGCGAAGTAAAACGATTCCATCTTGCCGTCTACCGACTTTAACATCTGCTCGACGCTGGCACGCCGTTGCGTGCCGCCATCTTTCAGCAAACCTTTTACGCCTTCGCCTACATAGCTGGCCTGGATAAGGTACTTGGCCATGTCGCACCTCCTATCGTAAGATCGTGCCCAGACCAAGTCGCGAGCGCCAATAGCTCGGACTCATGGCAGGGCACTGATTGCACCGATGCGCTGTACACATCGGCGTGTTCCGCTGGAAAACTAACCACCCTGCCGCTGCGGTTGCTTGACCGTACGCAGATAAGGCTTCACCGTGGTCCATCCTTGAGGAAACAAAGTCTTCGCCTCATCGTCGCTCACCGACGACAGAATGATGACATCCTCCCCCTGCTTCCAGTTGACCGGGGTGGCAACCTTGCTTTCCATGGTCAATTGCATGGAATCGAGCACGCGCAGAATCTCGTCGAAATTGCGGCCAGTGCTCATCGGATAGGTCAGCATCAGCTTGATTTTCTTATCGGGGCTGATCATGAATACCGAGCGAACCGTCGCATTCGTCATGGCGGTGCGCCCTTCAGACGTACCTGGCTCATCTGCCGGAAGCATGTTATACATCTTGGAAACGGCGAGATCGCTGTCCGCGATGATTGGATAGTTCGGCATTGCGCCTTGTGTTTCTTCGATATCCTTGGCCCATAACTTGTGGCTTTCGACCGGATCGACGCTCAAGCCGATCAGTTTGCAGTTGCGCTTCGCAAATTCCGGCTCGATCTTGGCCATATAGCCAAGTTCGGTTGTGCATACGGGAGTAAAGTCCTTTGGATGAGAAAAAAGAATTGCCCAACTGTTGCCGATCCACTCGTGGAGCTTAATCGGTCCCTGCGTGGTCATGGCACTGAAATCGGGCGCAGTATCATTGATGCGTAATGACATGGTCGCTCCTTTATCTATCGTTGAAGCAGATCGGCAACGATTACCTGGAGAGTGAGACGGCAAGCTATCCTGCACTTGTCACCAGCGCCCGTTACCGTGTGAAAACACTGTATTGCTTTAATTGCCTACGTGTCGGAAGAAAATACAGCGACGATACGAGACGGAAAAAGCGCCCGCCCACGCACCTATTGCCGGAAAATTTCAAAGGACAAAGCGTGCATGCCTGGTGACCTGATACGGTGACTTCTCGTTGCATCTGCATCTACAGGATAGAGGCGCACCTCATAGCTGAATTGACATTTCTCAATGCACTCAAGGACGGCAAACCACGCCGGGGATACCAGGACAGCCAAGCTATCGCAAGTGGCTAGCGGCCCTCGATAAAATCTTTGATCGCTTTTCGCGCTTCTGCTTCTGATCTGCACGATCCACGTACGTAGCCTTCACGCTTGAATATGCAAACTGCCGTGACGACTGCCACCGGTGCCAGGCACACCACCGCGGGCCATCCATTCAAAACGGTAAGGCCTGCCAATACCGACTCGGGCGACGGCGTGAACAGGACAGCTGGGATGTGCGGACGACTGAACATTACGGTTCTTTGAATATTCGTTAATTTTTAATTTCGTCTATCACGCAGGTGAAGTGATTGATTTATCTCAACCGAAGGTAAGCGTAGCGCTAATGAAAAAGGCGATGAATCTGAATAACCCTTGCTTTTGTTCGCATTTTGTTGCCAACAGACAAGCGATGAACATGTCACAGTCGCCTTCGGTATTCCTTGCAAGCTTGAGTTCGAAGGATGTAGAGCGATTAAACCTGGAACAGGTTCCCTGGGCAGTTCCATCCTGACTATACCGTCGATGTCGGACGCTTGTCCCGCGGCACGGCCTTACGGAGGCCGCCTTGTCATGGCTCTTTCTTTCACGCTTGGGCATGCAACACATCAAGCAACACAATTAGCGATCGTGGACCGTAACGCGTTGCGGATCAAAGGATCGGATGCGATGTGCGTGCCGCGCGCGATCCATTCGAGCCGCGCCTGGCGCATCCAGCGCTTGAGCTGCGCAGCATTCTGCGGCCGGCAGATCCAATCGTGCGTCCCATGGATGATGGTTGTCGGAATAGCTGATGCGCGCGCCGCGGCATTGGCCAGCGACGTCGTGCTGGTAAAGCAACGCATGGACAGATAATGCGCCTGCAGCCGGTATTTCGGCAGCCACTTTTCAAGCTGCGGTTCCGGACAGCGCGTTCGTGCAGCAAACATGGCGCACATCGCGCGCATCACGCCATCCTCGTATTGCCCCCAGCGGCGCGCCGCTTCTTCCTGCTCAACGACTGTTCCATTTTGTAGCAATGCTGCCAAAGTCTGGAACACTGTGCCCTGTTGCAAATTGGACCAATCGGCAGTCAAATGCATCCATTCATCAGGCACCAGCGGTCGCAATCCCTGGAAAAACCAGCGGACGTCCTCATCAGTCGCAAGAAAAGCGCCGCGCAAGATCAGGTTGGAGACCGCTTCCGGCGCATGGCCGGCATACAGCAAGGCGAGGCAGGCGCCCCAGGAACCGCCGACAACGGTCCAGCTGTCTATACGCAGCGCCTTGCGCAGTCTTTCCAGATCCCGCACCAGATCGGCGGTTGTATTGCAGGACAACGGGTCGTCGGATGCACTCCTGCCGGCTCCGCGCTGATCCACCAGAATCACACGCCAGCACCGCAGGTCGAACCACTCCAGCATCGACGGATGGCATCCGCTGCCCGGGCCACCGTGCAGCACGACGACAGCAGGCGCATCGGGTTGACCATACTGCGCCACATAAAGCCGGTGGCCGTCGCCAACGTTCAGAAAGCCTTCATTCAATGGCCCTTCGAACTGCTCGGGCATGGATGTTGCGTTTAGGGGGATCGATTGCATGACTGTTCCATCGCTAGTTGTCTGTAACAGATCCGCGATCAAAAAACGTACCACCTACTTTCTATTCAAGGAGATCACTATGCAATGGACAAAGCCCGAGTTCACGGACCTGCGATTCGGATTCGAAATCACGATGTATATCTCTAATCGTTAACCACGCTCATTAACGCCGGCAGCCCGTCATGGGCTACCGGAAGTACAAGTATCTGACGAAGCGCTGCGGGATCTCCGTCCCCGGAGCGCTTCGCAAACCGGACATCACCATGAAAATTCGCGTGCTTGGCTCGGCGGCAGGAGGCGGCTTCCCTCAATGGAACTGCAACTGCCGCAATTGCAACGGGGTGCGGAACGGAACGGTCCGTGCCCGTGCCCGCACCCAATCGTCGATCGCTGTCACCGCCAATGAGCTCGATTGGGCCTTGATCAATGCTTCTCCGGATATTCTCTCGCAGATCGCCGCCACACCGGCGCTGCAACCGGGACGGTCGCCGCGCGACACTGGCATCGTTGCAGTCGTGCTGATGGATGCGCAGATAGATCATGTGACCGGCCTGCTGATGCTGCGCGAAGGTAAAACCCTATCTGTTCATTGCACCGCCTCGGTATGGAAGGATCTGACCCATGGATTGGCGCTGACACGCGTTTTATCGCACTACTGCGACATGCAGTGGAACCCGATCGATGTCGACGAGGTCGACGGAGCCCGCAGCACGGGCACGCCATTCACATTGCCGCGGCTGGAAGGCATTCGGTTTACACCGGTTCCTTTGAGCAGTAAAGCACCACCCTATTCAGAGCACAGAATGGCGCCAACCCCGGGCGACAATATCGGACTACTGATAGAAAACGAGAAGACCGGCAGATCGCTATTCTATGCGCCTGGACTGGGACAAATCGAACCCCACGTGGAATCGGCAATGAGAACGGCAGAATGCGTGCTGGTCGATGGCACCTTCTGGCGCGGCGACGAAATGATTCATCTTGGATTGTCGGCGAAGACGGCCGCCGATATGGGCCATCTGCCGCAATCCGGTCCGGGAGGCATGATCGAGTTGATGGGCAGCCTGGAGGACAGGCGCAAGATTCTCATCCATATCAACAATACCAATCCGATTCTTGACGACGATTCCAGGGAACGCGCCACACTTGCACGTCATGGCATCGAGCTCGCCTACGATGGGATGGAGATCAACTTATGAATGCGGTGCTTACGCAACTGGAACCGGACGCCGCCGCATGGACGCGCGAGGAATTTGAAGCGCGGCTACGCGGAAAGGGAGAGCGGTATCACATCTTTCATCCTTTCAATGTAAAGATGAACAGCGGCTTGCTGGAGCCGTCACAGCTACGCGGCTGGGTCGCCAATCGCTTCTATTACCAGATCAACATCCCGAACAAGGATGGTGCAATCATCGCCAACTGTCCGGATCGCGAAACCCGACGCAAATGGGTGCTGCGCCTACTGGATCACGACGGTTGGGAAGACAATTCCGGCGGGATCGAAGCCTGGTCCCGTCTCGGTGAAGCGGTCGGCATCCCGCGCGAGGAATTATGGTCGCTCAGGCATGTGGTCCCGGCTGTGCGCTTCGCGGTCGATGCCTATGTCAACTTCGCGCGCCAGTCGCCGTGGCAGGAAGCGGTGTGTTCATCGCTGACGGAAATGTTCGCCCCCAAGATTCACAAGGAAAGGCTGGCGAACTGGCCGCAGCACTATGACTGGATCGATCCGGAAGGCTTGCATTACTTTCGCAGCCGTATCTCGCTTGCGGAGCGGGATGTCGAACACGGACTGCAGGTTACCCTCGATTATTTCCATACCCGTGCGCAGCAGGAGCGAGCCCTGCAGATATTGCAATTCAAGCTGGATGTACTGTGGTCCATGATGGACGCGATCGAACGTGCTTACCCTTGATGACGAGGACACAATGAATACTGTTATCGAAAAGCCCCGCCTGTCCCGCCTCTACCGCTTGCAATGGGAAGAGGCACAAGGCGCCTACGTGCTGCTCTATCCCGAAGGAATGGTGCAGCTGAACGACAGTGCCGCGCAAGTGCTCAAGCGTTGCGACGGCCGGCGCAATACCGCGGAAATCGTGCAGGACCTGGAACGCGCGTTTTCCACCAGCGGTCTGCGGCACGACGTGGAAGATTTTTTGCATGCAGCCAGCGAACGCGGCTGGGTCGTATGACATGACAAGCCAACTTCCAGGAGCAACCGGGACGCCATTATGGCTACTGGCCGAACTCACCTATCGCTGTCCGCTGCACTGCGTGTTCTGTTACAACCCGCTGGACTTTGCCCGTCACGAAAAGGAGCTGACCACTGCCCAGTGGTTCGATGTGATGCGGCAGGCCCGCGCGCTTGGCGCGGCCCAGCTGGGGTTTTCCGGCGGCGAGCCGCTGGTGCGGGAAGACCTGGAAGAATTGATAGGCGAGGCGCATAGACTGGGCTATTACACCAACCTGATCACCTCGGGCATAGGATTGACCGAAGCCAGAATCGCGCGCATGAAGGACCTTGGCCTGGATCATATCCAGCTCTCGTTCCAGGATTCCACCCGCGAGATGAACGACTTCCTGTCCAGCACGCGCACCTTCGAACTCAAGCAACGCGTGGCAAAATTGATCCGTCAGTACGACTATCCGATGGTGCTCAATGTCGTTCTGCATCGGCATAATCTTGACCACGTCGGCCGCATCATCGAGATGGCCGTGGAAATGGACGTGGACTACCTGGAACTCGCGAACACGCAATACTATGGCTGGGCGTTAGTCAACCGGGCGCAGTTGATGCCCACGCGCGAGCAGTTGCAGCGTGCCGAAGAAACGGTCAACGCCTATCGCAAGAAATTGGGAAATCGCTTGCGCATCCTGTTTGTAGTGCCCGATTACTTCGAAGACCGGCCTAAGGCTTGCATGAACGGCTGGGGATCGGTGTTTCTTGCGGTGGCGGCGGATGGCACCGCCCTGCCCTGCCATGCGGCGCGTTCCTTGCCTGGCATGGATTTTCCGAACGTCACGACTCAAAGCATTGCCGGAATCTGGCGCCACAGCGATGCATTCCAGCGCTATCGCGGCAGTGACTGGATGAAGGAACCGTGCAAATCCTGCCCGGACAAGAAAAAGGATTTTGGCGGCTGCCGCTGCCAGGCCTATGCGCTCACCGGAGATGCCGCCAATGCTGATCCTGTTTGTGGCAAGTCCGGCCACCACAATCAGATCGGCAAGATCGTATTCGACGCACATGCAACGCAGACGCGCCAGAAAGACATGAATGTGCAGCCTCTGGTGTTTCGCAGCAAGGCAAATTCGCTTGGTTTTGCCGCCCAGGAGACAAATGGAGGTTGCAAGGAAATTTGAGCGCGCTTGACGCGATAAGATAAACGCTTGCTCGGCATGACGGTGAAAAGTGACGCGCAAGGTACGCGCCACTTTCACGTCGCCTCAATACCTTAAAACACGTGCATCGCACCGAGCACGATGGCGGACAACTTGGGTTTCATCTATTCCCCGGAGAGGTGGTTTCGATTGAGGTGACGCCTGATTAATCCTAGCGTTTGTCAGTGCTACTTTCGTTTCGTGCAGCGACACGCTTGAATAACGACGCCGGTGTAAATTTTGTATCGAAGTGACAGCCGCCCGAGAATTTTTCGGCGTGCTTTTCGCACAGTGCGGCGACCTGCATCGAAGACGGCTTGGCGCCGGACTTGATCCACTGTGTTACCGCATCGAAAACCGCCGCATACTCGGCGTCCGCTAGCTTGCTATGCTCGCTTTCGGTGGTGAAAACCTGTACCAGCTTGGCGGCATTTCCCTTGTTCGCCACCACGCGCTTGTAGTCGGACTCGTACTCGACCATCGCGGTCGGGTCGTTGATTGCATGCATACTGATCACCGGCACCGTGATGTCGCCGGTCATGTCCGAGTCTTCTGAAAGTTGCCGCACCGCGACCGGGTCTGCGTCGAATCGCGGCACATTCCGATTAAGTGCCGTATCGTCGCTGGAGCCGCGATAGACGACATGGCGGTTGGAAAACGGGTTCCGGCCATTCAGTACTCGCTGCGTCAGATCACGAAACAAGAACGTGGCCCAGTTAAGATGCGACACCAGTGATCTTTCCGGGATGGATATCACGCCGAGAATATTCGCGAGATTTCGTTTCTGCTGTTCGGTCCGCTGCTCAGCCTTCAAGCCGACGCCGGTACAATCCTTCACTCGCTCCGCAAGATCCTTGCTGCTCATGTTGGAATCGGCCGGCAAGCCCATCCACAGCGGATACTGCGGCTCGTCCGGCTTTGGATGGTTTTTGCAGTAGTATTGATAGACCGCGCGCAGGTCCGCACGGTGGAGATAGTTTCGCGAACCGCCGGCAACCATTCCATTGGTAAGCACGACACCATCGTAATTCGGCGTGCCGTCCGGATTACGCGCATACAGTTCTATTCCCTTGGCTGCGATATTGCCTCCCCAGGACTGTCCATGCAGGATGGTATAGGCCGGCTTGCCGAAGGAATTTACAAAAATTCTGCGCAGGGTTTCGGTGTCTTCCGCTGCCATGCGTACGCCATATCCGGGACGCCGGTAACTGGAGCCTGCCCATGCATATCCCTGGCGCACCGTCACGGCAAAACGTTCCAGATCTTCCAGGCTGGTGTTGCGGCCTATTGCGGAAAGACGCGGGCCGCCATGCGCATGCATGACCAAGGTACGGTTCCAATCGTTCGGGATGGCGATCCAGTAGTGAGAACCCTTGTCGTCAACGCCGGTGTAGCACTTTGCCACCGCTTCCAGGCCAGCCGGGCAGGGAGTTAAGGATTGATCCTGCGTGGCGGTTGTAGCCACGGGCAGTGAGCTGCAAGCGGCGAGCGCGTTGACAAGCGCAACACCTGCCAATAGACGCATGATGTGCATGATGTATCTCCTGTTGATTTTATTAAGCGGCGCGGCCTTCCTGAAGATAGCCGTGTGCTGCATACTAAAAATCTTCTTGTAGAGAGTCAAATATCTTGAAAGACGATGTTCCATATATTTAAAGTATGGCATTGTGCCGATGGAATCATTGAAACAATTGGGGCTCCAAAAAATTGAGGTGCAGTTGCTTGTATTAAAAGACATACGTTTGCCGAGCCAGGTTTCTGACACCGCATGAATGAATTGAAAGGCGATTATCATTGCCGTCAGAACATTACGACCCGCGGCAATTCCGTTGACACTCGGTATCCGCAACGCTAAGCTGGTTTGCGACATCCCTTCCGGTGCTCCGGTGCGCCACCGGCCATCGAAAAAAACGATTACAACAACCTATAAGGGTTCATTGTGCGGACAACGCCATTTGCGGCCGTAGCGGAGACATGAAACGCATGTGCAGCATCAAGATTCGGAATTCATCCAGTACCGGATTCTTGAAGAATATCGGTTTGCGCAGCCTCGCAATGCAGATGCTTTTCGCGATTGCAGCCGGCATTATGCTTGGCTATACCAATCCCGGTTTGGCGGTGCAGATGAAACCATTGGGCGAATGGTTCGTTTCCGCTGTACGCGTCCTGGTGGGGCCCATCATTTTCTTCACCGTGACCTCTGCTCTCGCGGCGGCAGGCAAAGTTGGTCACATTGGACGCCTGGGAATCAAGGCGCTGATTTATTTTGAACTGACGTCGACGCTTGCGCTGGCGACGGGCCTCTTCGTGGCGCACGTGTTGCAGCCCGGCGCCAATTTTCATATCGATGCAAGCGTATTGACCGGCAGCCCAGGCGTCAATGCGAGTACCTCTCTCACCACTGCCCCGCGCACATTCATTGAGACCGTCACAAGCGTTTTCATGGGAAGCAGCATTCTGCAGGTATTGTTACTGGCATGCGTATGCGGCATGGCGCTCGCGGTACTGAAAGAACGTGCTGCATCTGTCATCGCCGGCTGTGACTGGATCGGTCAGCGTCTGGTGAAACTTGTCGGCATGCTGATGAAACTGGCGCCATTTGCGGCGTTCGGCGCCATTGCATTCACGGTCGGGAAATACGGAGTGTCTTCCATTACACCGCTGATCACATTGCTTACGACGCTGTACGCGACGACAGCGCTGTTTGTATTGCTTGCGTTGGGAGCCGTCGCGCGATGCGCCGGCTTTCGGATACTGCCGTTCATCCGCTATCTCAAGGAAGAGCTGTTACTTGTTTTCGGCACGTCGTCGTCGGTGACGGCAATGCCTAGACTGATCGAAAAACTTGAACAGGCCGGCTGTGCAGGAGTGGTTGCCCGCATCGCGGTACCTGCCGGCTATTCGTTCAATTTAAACGGAAGCAATATCTATCTGACCATGGCGCTGGTATTTCTGGCCCAAGCTTTGCAGATCCAACTCGGGCTGTGGGATTACATAACGATTTTGGCGCTCGCCATGGTGACGTCAAAAGGCGCAAGCGGTGTCGCAGGTTCTGCCTTCATTGCACTGGCCGCGACAATCGTCGCCGTTCCGGCAATACCCGACAGCAGCCTTTTTCTGATCGTTGGCATTGAGCGTTTGCTTAAATGCAGACCGCTGGCAAACGTAATAGGCAACGGCGTCGCCTGCATGGCGATTGCCGCATGGGATGGAAAACTTGATCGCCGCGCGGTACATGCGCATGGTTTGACCTAGGGCGTGTCATCAATTGGTATGGGAGATGTATTCATCGGAACTCATGCTCGCATATCACTGCCGTTTCGATTTTTTTGCCTTGCCTGGGCGGCTGAATCGCGCCGCTTCATCCATAAAATGCCGGACCGTAGCCTTCGTTTCTCCGTCGCGGCACGCCATCGTAAGCGGAGCATTCAAGTCGGGGCCTGCCTCCTGGATGTGGCAATACACCACGGCGTCTTCATGGAAGCCTTTCATCGATGCCGGCACTGCCGATATGCCGGCGCCGGCAGCCACCAGACTGATATTGGTCAGCATGCGTTCGACCTCGACCGTGATATTGGGGGTAAATCCTGCGCGCACACAAGCATCGATCAGATTCGAGTACATGCCAGGCGCTCCTCGCCGGCGTACCAGGATGAATTGCTCATCCTTGAGCGACTTCAGTGAAATGGTAGGCATGCTCCGCCCTGTATGCTTGCGCAGCAAAGGATGTCCGACCGGTAGCACAAGAAGCATTTCCTCTTCGAGCAAACGCTTGAAATGGATGCCCGGAGGCTGACTGACAGGCAAGCGCAGAAACGCGATATCGAGCGTCGCTGCGCTTAACGCATCGGTCAACTCGGCAGCATTGCCTTCTCGGAATTCGAGCGTGACGCCCGGCCAGGCGGCACGGTAACTGCGCATGATTTGGGGAATGATGGGATGTGCGGCAGCCGAACTCGTAAAGCCGACAGAAATATTGCCCGCGCTCCCGCTCGCAGCACGTGCGGCGCGCGCTGCTCCTTGCTCCACCCCGTCCAGGATGGCCTTTGCTTCCTGAAGGAAGACTACGCCGCCAGCCGTCAACTCCGCTCCTTTGGGATGGCGCCTGAACAGATCAAAACCAAGCTCCTGCTCCAGGGCACGGATTTGCTGGCTGAGAGGCGGTTGCTGCATGGATAGCCGCTGCGCTGCTCGAGTGAAATGCCCCTCCTCGGCAACAACGACGAAGTAGCGCAAGTGTCTTAGTTCCAAGTCGGCCTTTCAAACTATATTCAAAAGATATTCAAAGCATCGTTTCCATATTTTATATTAGCATCCGTGATTACCAGTCGTTTAACGGCATCGTCATCATTATAAAAATTCTTCTGAAGGGGCCGGCATGACCATCACCCAACAGTATGTTTCCTCCGCGACGGCGATGGGCGCGCGAGGCCGGCATCAACATGGGAAGGATTGCGGACGCGCTATGGGCGCCTAGGTTGCCCCAAAAATGGCGGGCGATTCAGTACATCGAAAGCCACGATGAGGTCTACCGCGACCGGTCGCCGCGCATCGCGAGACTTGCGGACGAAAGCAATCCGCGATCCTGGTATGCGCGCAGCCGATCGAGGTTCGCGACGGGACTCTTGCTCATGGCTCCCGGCATGCCGATGCTGTTCATGGGACAGGAGTTCCTCGAGGACAAGCCATGGTCGGACGACCCCGGCATGGATGAACGATTCCTGCTTTATTGGGCAGAACTGGATGGACGTGACCGGCACATGACGGACTTCCTGCGTTTCGTATCGGATGCGATCCGGCTTCGCCGGTTGCATGCGGGGCTCCGGGGAGAAGGGCTCCGCATCATCTCGGTCGATGAAGGAAACCGTATGCTGGCTTTTCAGCGTTGGGTGGAAGGCGTCGGCCATGATGTGGTTGTCGTTGCGTCCTTGAACGAGAATCCGCTTTACGGTTATCGCTTGGGAATGCCGTATGCCGGCACATGGGTGGAAGTGTTGAACAGCGATTTCTACGACCACTTTCCGACCCCGAGTGCAGGGGGAACGGCGGATTCATCAATGGCGTCGACGTGCCGATGCATGGCCTCGCCGCCTCTGCAGAGCTGACCATACCGCCGAATGCGGTACTCATTTTCGTCAAGGGCTGAAAAGTCATTTACTCACCAAAAGTGATCCCATCTTGGCATTGACGCGGCTGAGGTTTCGTCCAAAAGATTGTTGTGTACTGACGTAATCTTTGTACGGTGACATGCGAGCAGTTACATCAGCCCGAATCTACGCGTCCGACCACCGGGCGCTGGAATACGAATATAAAGTTTCCACACGCCAACATTAAATTGTTGTAACTGTGCTTGTACTTGAAAAGTAGGTGATATAACCACTTCACTTTTCCGCATAACAACGTTACCGTAAGCAACTATAATTGTTGCGCGATGCGTGCGTGCTTAAAACAAGCTGACTATGCACTCGAATTCTGCGCGGTTGGCCGGTTCAAGTCTTCGTCTCCCTTCGAAGATCATTGCCTGTTTTTCAGGCTGCCGGCCATGACGGATCAGGAGACACGCGTAGGACAGACCAAGGCATTTTTTTACAGGTAATGGCAATGGCAATCAACGATATACAACAATATTTCAGAACCCAGCAGGTGCCCCTTCAATGGCTGCCCATACTTCGTGCCATGGCCATAGAAATGTCGGCATACGCCGATGCGAAAGATTTGCATCATCTCTTCTTCAATATCGGAGAGCGCTTCGCGAAAAATGCCGAATCACATTTTCAAGGCATGCAAAGCCTCGACCAACTGGAAGAAAGTCTGAACGATTTCTGGTCACGCTTGAATTGGGGCTGGGTCGATCTCAATGAACTAAAAGGATATATCGATATCACGCACCAGGCAGCGCCGTTGGCCGAAGCATTCGGTGACGAAGCGCTCGGCTGGAGCGTCGGCTTCCTGGAAGGTTTTTATCAGACCGTGTTTGCCGTACTGGGAGCAAGTAACAAAATGGTCGTACGCAGTACAGGTGACATCGTGGACGGCATGGAACTCCGCTTGCGCTTCGGTCGTTAAACAAACATTGAGAGAGTGTTGCCATGCCAAAATCCAATGAAGATGTCTCTCGCCTGTTCCGCTCGCTCGGTGCCGATGACGCAAATTTCCGGGCATCCAATAGCGGCGCAGTCCGCGCGGCTGAACAGCGCTGGCCCTTGTTCAAGGCCGTTTCGCCCAAAAAACAGGTAGAAACGCCTGCATTGACGGAAGACGCGAAGCAGCATTGGGGCAGTTCCGGCAAACCCAGGACTAGCCTCCGTACGCCCGCCCTGACTTTGCCCGGGCTGGGGGACAAACTGGCTCAGAGCCTGACCAAGATGGCTGCAGAGCAGCCGACCCGGGCCATCAGCCCGCGCCATCAGCAACGCGCAGAGACGAAGGAAATCGCGGAAACCGGCCACCGGGACATGCGGCCGGAAGTACAGGAACAGCCTGCGGAACGACGGGGTTTCTTTTTTTCCAAGCCTGTCGAGGAAGAGGCGCCATCGGAAGAAACCACGGCGCGCCCCGGGCTCTTCAGAAAGAACAACCGTGAGCCGCTGCCGGCCGCACCCCAGGCACCTGCTGCATCCGACAATGAGCAATCCCTGTCGGGTCTCTTTGCGCGGCTGGAAGGCAAGGAAGAACCTGCACGAACACGTACCGACAACCGGACTTCATTCTTCGGGCGGTTAGGAAAACGATGAGCGTCATTGGCATCGTTTCAATGAAAGGCGGCGTCGGCAAGACATCGACTACTGCCAATCTGGCTGCTGCGATTGCATCAAAGCTGGGCCCTGGCCGGGTCTCGGTCGTCGATCTGGATCCGCAGAACGCATTGCACTGGCATTTCGGACTTGATACGTCCGACCTCAGTGGCGTCTGTGAGCAATCGCTGGAAGATATGAATTGGCGGGACATCGCCGAGCCTACCCAATTTGACGTCGCCTGCCTGCGTTACGGACCAGGCAACGAGGCGGATCGTGAAGCCTTTGAAACCTTGCTGGCCGATGAGCCGAACTGGCTTGGCCATCAGATCGAGCGTGCGGGACTTGGAGACAATGCGGTCGTACTGATCGATACGCCGCCCGGTCCTTCGGTCTATCTGAAGCAGGTGTTCGCCTGCGCCGACATCATATTGATCGTATTGCTGGCAGATGCAGGATCGTACGCAACGATTCCGGCAATGGAATCCTGGCTGGACGACATATCGGACCTGCGCCCGGACCTCGGCAACATGTACATATTGAATCAGGTCGATACCAGCGAACCCTTGAGCCGCGACGTCGTCGATCTGTTGCGGCAGCATCTCGGTCGCCGGCTTGCGCCGATCGGCATTCACTCGGATGAAGCCGTGAGCGAAGCGCTGGCCTTCCAGCAACCCGTGCTGGCATACGACCCGCATGGACAAGCCAGTCATGATATTGCGCGTCTTTCGACATGGTTGATCGACACGCTTAACCAATGAATCCCAAGATAGTACTTTCGCTCTGGCGCGAGCGTTGGGGCAGGCCCTCCGCCGCGGCTTGGCAGAAAGCCTACCTGCGGGGAAAAGTAAATCAATGGGGTGCCCGGCTGGCAAAGGCATCCCTATGGTCTACGGCCGGGCTGCCCATATGCATGGCTTGCCTGATGCTGTTCGGGGCCATCGTGTCGGTCGATCTTTCGCTGAACAGCCAGATTGTGGTTTCCAGCATTCTGGTGTGCGTCGCTCTATATGTGCGTCGATACGCTGGACTGATGATGACCCTGGTGCTGGCAATTTTTTCGCTGGTCGTGACGTCGCGCTATCTGCTGTGGCGCTTTACCCAGACGCTTGCCGATGGACTCACAATAGATTTCGCCCTCGGATTCTGTCTTTGTGCGGCGGAACTGTATCTTGCCCTGTTTGCCGCGATCAGATTGATCCGCGCTATCTGGCCAATACGGCGTGACGCCGTCCCCATGCCTGCCGACCTGGCAAGCTGGCCGACAATCGATGTATTTGTCCTCTGCCACGGACAGTCTGCAGCCGCCATCGAACCACATGCCGGCAAGGCCGCGGCCCTTGAATGGCCACGAAAGAAAATCAAGCTCTACTTGCTCGATGGTGACGATAGGGACGATGTGAAGGCAGTCGCTGATGCTATCGGCGCCGTTTATCTCGCTGCTCCCGTCGAGACCCAGGACAGATTAAGCACGATCGCTTTTGCATTGTCAAAAACCAGCGGCGAATTCATTACGGTTCTGGATTGCGCGCATGACTGCGGCACGGGCTTTCTGAAATCGGTTGTTGGGTGGTTTGCAAGAGATGCGCGGCTCGGCATGTTGCAGACACCCTATCATTTTCTGGTGCCGCCACCGACAGCCACCAGCCTGCGGCTGTCGAACGGAAGCGATAGGGACGCTTCCTGTGCCCTGTTCCGGCGTTCCGCCCTTGCCGAAGCAATCGATACGGAGACCGCAAATGACCGTATCAATCAGCCGCTCGCACTGAAGCTGCGAGCGCTTGGTTACGGCATCGCCTATATTGGCACGGGGGGCGACGCAGCCGCCGATGGCAGGCCGGGGGAACCATCACTGGCGACGAATACCGATATCTTTCGGGTGGATCATCCCTTTTCGAGAATGGCCTTGCGCGCCAAGCAATGGCTGCTTGAACTGGAAGGAATGTTCAATTTTTATTATGTCTTTCCGCGCCTAATTTTTTATACCGCACCGGTCGCCTATCTGCTGACCGGTGTCACCTTGATCCGATCCTCGCCCGACCTGCTGGCTGCATACGCACTACCTCACTTCATACACGGTCATATCGTGTTGTCGCGCATACAAGGACCGCACCGCTTCGGTTTGCTGGCCGATATCCGGGAATCGCTGCTGGCATGTTACATCCTGGTGCCGACCACGCTAAACCTGATTCGCACCCGGCTTGGCAAAGCACTGCGGCTCCGATCCGACTCCCAAGATGCAAAGGCCGAGGTGTTCAGCTGGACCGACGCGATTCCTTTTCTCGCCGTTTTCACACTCAATCTTGCAGGGTTGGGCGCAGGGCTTGTTTATCTGCTCACAACCGAGGCGAGCATTTACGAAGCAATCCTTCCCTACCTGTTATGGTGTGGCGTCAATCTGATGCTGCTAACGTCGTCGCTTGCAGTGGCCGAAGAGGCAAGAGAAATTCGCAGGCACACGCGGCTGAGCTCAGCGATGCATGCAATGGTGAGACTGCCATACGGTAGAACCATGTCTTGCGTAACGGCCAACTTTCCAGATGTCGCCCTGACGCTCAAACTGCCGAAGGCAGTGACAGTCGAGGCAGGGGCCGCAATAAGCTTATCGCTCTTTCAAGGCCACCAGGAATTCATCTTTCTTGCGCAAGTCGTCACGCAGGAAAATAATACGCTGCACGTAAAGATCGACGATCAAATGCAGCAGCAATACAATGCTCTCGCCGCGGGCGTCTTGTCGCGCGGAGACGACTGGCCGAAATGGCTGGCCGGTCGACATGCCGATCAGCTCGTTCCGGCGTGGATCAGCAAAGGGCTTGTAAGCGCACTGACCGCCGTACTTGATTTTGCAACAAACCCCGGTCAATACATGAGTTCGATACGTAAAGACGAGTGGATACGATTTTGGAAAAAGAGAAATGACTAAGCAAAGAAGCTTCTGGCGCCAATCAAGGACCTCACTGCTGGGCGTTCTCCTTTTTGCCATTGCAGCCTCGCTCACCGCCACGGCCGCCGAGACGAAACCGCGCAAGGAAAAATCGGATGAAGCCACGGAAGCGCACTCGGGGTCTGCGCCCAAACAACGCACGGTCTCGCTGACATTCCGGCAAATGGGCGCATGGTCGTCGGTCAAGCTGCGCGGCGTCGAGGGCTCGCAGACGCTCGGGTTCTCGATACGCGCAGACGAAATCGTGGTCGGCGCCAAGCTTCGCATTGCTTATGATTACTCACCTTCCTTGTTGCCCGACCTCAGCCATCTTCGGATATTGCTGAATGAACGCGTGGCGATGGTCGAAGCGCTGCCGCAAAACAAAGGCGTCGGCAATACGCGCGAAATCAATCTCGACCCTCGGCTGTTCGGCGAAAACAACGAATTGCGATTCAATCTGATCGGGCACTATACGCGCCAGTGCGAAGATCCTTTCCACACCTCCCTGTGGCTGACGGTGAGCGATCTCAGCCGTCTCGAATTGACGCTGGCGCCCATTTCCGGATCAAACGATCTCAAGAATTTGCCCGCTCCGTTCTTCGATAGCCGCGACAACATGCCGTTGAAGCTGCCCTTCGTTTTCACAAGTACGCCCTCGTTCGGAACGATCAAGGCAGCCGGCATCGTGGCATCGTGGTTCGGCTTGCAGGCGGGAAGCCGGGGTGCACAGTTTCCCGTGCATATGAATACGCTACCGGACGGTAATGCCGTCATCTTCATGCAAGCCGGTGAAAGCATCGGCGGCTTGCGCGGCGGTCCGGGCGCCACCGTGTCGGTCTTGCAGCATCCAACCAACTCCCTTGCCAAGCTGTTACTGGTCACCGGCGGCAACGATGAAGAACTTGCGCGTGCTGCCAGAGCGCTGGCGCTGGTCAGCCCCACCTTCACAGGCCAGTCGGTTGCCGTCACCAAGGAGACCGATGCCGCGCCGCGCAAGCCATACGATGCGCCGGCATGGGTACCGCTCGATCGCCCGGTACGCCTGGGCGAGCTGGCGCGTCCGACCGAATTAAGAGTACAAGGCTATTTCCCGGAAGTGATACGCGTAAATTACCGCGTACCGCCGGACGTGTTTACCTGGCGTACGCCGGGCGCACCGATGAAGCTGAAGTATCGTGCGACACGCCTGCCCGAGCACAGGAATTCCAGTCTTGCGGTAGGACTGAATTCGAGCTTCCTGCATACCGTGGCGCTCAATGAGCCTTACAAGAAAGCAGTCCAGCTTGGCGGCTTGATGCCGGTCAGCACCACGAACCATACAGTGCGGGAAGAATCGCTTTTCGTGCCGCCCTATACGGTAGGCGGCCGCGACCAGCTGCAATTTACCTATGCGTTTGAAGTGATCAGGGATGGGGAATGCAAGAACCTTCCGCCGAATAATCTCCAGGGCGCAATCGATCCGGAAACTACCATCGATTTCAGCGGCTTTCCTCAATATGCGGAAATGCCGAATCTGGGTTATTTCGCCAACATAGGCTATCCATACACCCGCCTGGCCGATCTGTCGGAAACCGCCGTAGTGCTGCCGGACCGTCCGAACGCCGACGAACTGGGCCTGTACATGACACTGATGGGACGTATGGGCGAGGCCACCGGCTATCCGTCGATACGGCATGCCGTCATCACCGCGGCCGATGTCGACAAGTCCTCCGACCGGGACCTGATCGTGATCGGTTCATCCAACAGCCAGATGCTGATGTCGAAATGGGGCGACCTGCTGCCAATGATACAAATCAACGGCGAGCGTCGCGTCCGCGCGCCGGCAAAGTCCTGGCTGCCCACCTACCGCTGGGATCGCCCGGATGATCAATCGGCCTCGGTCGTCAAGGGCAGCCTGAGTTTCGTTGGGAATGGAAGCCTGGCCGCCATCATGGGTTTCGAGTCTCCATTGCAGGCGTCGCGCAGCGTGGTCTTCCTGCATGCCGACCGTCCCGCCGATCTGCGCAAAATCGCCGATGTATTGATCGACTCCGAACGCATGAGCCAGATTCAAGGCGATTTCGCGATCATTGACGATAAGAGCGTTAATTTCACCAAGGTCAGCCCGACCTACACGCTTGGTTCCTTGCCGGCCTTCAGCAAGCTTCGCTGGTTCTTTTCGGATCATCCGCTGCTGTTTGCATTCATTGCATTGACGATCAGTGCATTGCTGGCTGCCCTCGGCTATCGTAGCCTGCGTCGCTTGATGTCGAAACGATTCAAGAAAGCGCCATTGGCTTGATATGCGAAACATGAAAAAAATGGCATGGCTTGTGCCGGTCCTGCTGCCATTTGCTCAGCCGGCATGGCCGGCTGACGATCTCATTTCCAGCCAGATGGCGGATCAGGCGCGTACCTGGCAACAAAAGGATCGCGACGATCTGGCCGCTGAAATCTGGCGCAAGCTGCTGCGCACCGATCCCAGGCATCCTGAAGCCCTCGTTAGGCTCGGCATGATCGAAGCGCGCGCCGGCAATACACGCGAAGCGGAAGCACTGTACAACCGCGCGCGCCGCCTGCCGACGCCGCCGGCCGGACTGCAGGAGCTGGCTGCCGCACTGGGCCGTAGCAAGGCAAGCAGCGAGCCCAAGCCGGCAGCGGTCACGCCGAAATCGGAACCGCTGGCATCCAGGCCTGCGGAAGCAATAAACAAAACGACGACCGACAAGGCCGGCAGCGAGAAAGCAGCTTCCGACAAGCGATCTGATGCAGCGGCAAACAAACCTGCTGCCAGCAAGCCAACTGAAACCGCAGCGGCCAAACCGAGCGCCGAACCACGGCCGGACGACGCCGCGACCAGGGAGAATTCTGACAAGCCTGCCGAGACGCGCGGTACTTCCCGCATATCGATACAGCAGTTTCAAACCTCAAGTGCGGTCAACGAAAAATGGCCGGAAACCAGGCAAAGCCTGGAAGATCTTATACGCAAGAATCCTGATGACGCAGCTTATCGGGCCGCGCTTGCCCGTCATCTGACCGTTCGCGATGCAACGCGCCGCGAAGGCGTTCGCCAGTTCGGCGCCTTACCAAGCGGCACACAAACTTCTCCGGACACCAGAAAGGTCTGGCGTCAGGCACTGCTTGCATTGGAGCCAAGGTCCGGGGATCAGTCTCTGTATTCGGCCTATCTGCAGCGTTTTCCGAATGACGCCGAAATTCGTAACCGGCTTCGCGCATTGCCGCAACAGGAGCCGGAACGGGTAGCGCCTACGAATACGGCGCCGCAGCCAGCCGCAATGATTGCGGCGCCCGCGCCCTCCGCGCCCGATGTTCTGGATGGCGGCAACAACCAGGGCAAGGCGGCGGCGCTGGTAAAGCAGGCGCTCGCCGATGAACGCGCCGCCGCCCATGGCGCCGCAGCCGCCAAACTTGAAAACGCCATGCTGCTTGATCCGGCAAACACCAGCATACGTCTGGCGCTGGCCCGGCAATATGAGCGTTTGGGCGCGATGGACAGTGCCGGCAGCCTGCTCGACGATCTGCTGGCCAGCAACCCCGATCACCCCGATGGCTTGCATGCACGCGCCAATGTATTGGCCTCGCAAAAAAAATGGCTGGACGGACTCATCATGCTCGACCGTATCCCGGCTGCCCAGCGTACCGCCGACATGGTGAGAGATCAGCGTCAGATGTGGCTGAACGTGCAAGTCCTGCGCGTACGGCAGCTCTACCGGCAAGGAGAAACCGGCCAGGCACAGTCGCTGATGGAACGTCTGCAGTTCGAAGCGCAATCCAACAATGCCATGCTGTCGGTTGTGGCGGGAGGATGGGTAGCGCTGGGACAGTCCGGCAAGGGCCTGCGCATCATGCGTGAAGTGCTTGGACGCAGCGGACCGAACAATGTCGCGACGCGGATTACCTATGCCGAGATGCTGCTCAACACCTATCAGGATGCGGAGCTCTCCGCTGTTCTGCGTGATCTCGCCGCGCCCGGCCGGTTGACCACCATGCAGCAGGAAGAAGTCAACCGCATCATTCTCAGTTATACGTTGCGCCTGACCGAAGCCCTGCGCGAATCTGGTCGGCTGGCCGAAGCCGGTGCGATGATTCGTCCCGTTGCGCAGAGGACCAGCGATACGCGTGTTGTCATCTCACTGGCGCGGATTCACCGCGCGACCGCCGAACATGCGCAGGCTCTGACTCTTGTCGAAACCGCCATCACGCGCGAGCCCGACGATTTCGGACATCGCCTGCTTGCCGCGGAAATCGCGATCGACCTGAAGGCGCTAGACAAGGCGGAGGCTCATGCCGCAGCAGCGCTACGGTTGGCGCCGAATCACCCGCGCGCATTGTCGGCTGCCGGCCGCATCGAACGGGCGCGTGGCAATCTGCCGCGGGCAAGCGATTATTTTCAGCGTGCCTACACCATGGAGTGGGACCGGAATTCTTTCGTCCCCGCGCCGCGGAATCTGTTGCTGCGCCTGGTCGATGAAGGACCTGTCGCGCTCGCCCCGAGACCGGGCACGCCTTCCAGCAGCCAGCCCAACCTGTTGCCGATTCCAGCGCCTGTTTCCTCGCTTGACCCGACGCAGCCGAATCCTTACGTCAGGTCGCTTGCAATGGTTCCCGGCGCAATCCTTAGCGGCCATGGTCCGGCACGTCGTACCGAATATTCAGTCGAGCCCGCCATCGTCTACACAGACAAACCGGTAACGTATAGCCAACCAGTGGCCCAGACGCAAGCTGCCAGCTACGCGCCTGTCCACGTCGCACGCTACGAACCTGAACCGGCGCGTGTCTACCCGCCGAACGATCCGCTGTACACGGACCCGGTATTTCGCGCACCGACCAGCGGCAGCTCACAGCCGGCAAGCCCCCCTGTGGAAACGGACAATGAAGGCGTCAAGTTAAAAATGGCAACCTCAACCAATCCGCGTCTATATGCACGAGCAACGAGAAGATCCCCATGAAACGCCATATATTCCTTGTGCTGACATGTCTGTCTGGTCTGGCAAGCAGCAGTTCATGGGCGGCCCCCTCCGATCCCATGCAGCACGGCCGCGCCTATGTCGCCGAAGGCGAATATCCTGCTGCGGCCAAAAGTTATGAAGAAGCGCTTCGGCTCAATCCGAACAGCGCTGTGGTATTCAACAATCTGGCCGTGGCGAAAGCCGCCGAAGGCGACTATCAGTCGGCGATCGAACTCCTGACGCGCGCACAAAAACTCGCACCCAATCGGACCGACATCCGGGAAAATCTGGCGAACCTGCATGAATGGATCAAGCGCTATGGCAACGCGTCCGATGCATCGGATTCGACGATGAGCGCTACATTGCAGGAACCGCCTGCTCTTTGGGCAGCACGCTCACGGCAAGCCACAAACAATTCACCATCCAGAACCGTGTGCAACGGAGCATCATGCAAATAATCGCGTTAATTTCCGGTAAGGGTGGCGTCGGCAAAACGTCCATCACGGTCAATCTTGCCACCGCGCTCGCACAACGCAGAAAGCGCGTATTGCTGATCGATCTCGACCCCCAGAATGCGCAGCGTCTGCATCTTGGCATGGACCCGGAGGAAATCGCCGGTCTGGTACGGGAAGGCATTTCGCCGGAATCCATTTTCGATAGTCCCTTCGGCGTCAAATTCATTCCCTTCGGCCGGGTAAACGAATCGGAACTGGAAGACTTCGAAAGAGAACTCAAACATTATCCCGAATGGGTAGTGGATGGCATTGCCACACTCGATCTCAATGCCTTCGATTACGTGATTCTCGATACGCCCCCAGGACCGACAGTATTTCTTCAGCAAGCCCTGACGGCGGCGCAGCGCGCAATGATTGTCGTCCTGGCCGATGCAGCATCGTACGCAACCATACCCAAAATGACTTCGCTGGTGGAACAGTACACTGCCGAACGCAGCGACTTCAGCGGAACGCACCTGCTTATCAATCAGATGCCTACGCAAAGCCGGCTTGGCCATCAGGTCAGATCGGCGCTATTTGCCAGCTATGCGGAAAAACTGGTGCCGGTGGCGATTCACAAAGATCCGCGTGTATCGCAGGCGCTTGCGTTCGAACGTCCCGTGCTTGAATACGAACCCGGCTGCAAGGCAAGTCTCGATATTCAATATCTGGCTGACTGGGTACTGGACAGCAGCAGCTAATGCTTCTTTCCTTGCTACGCCGCGCGCTATTCGTCGCCCTGCTTTTGACGCAAGCCACCGCATCGGCGGAGGCTCCCAAAGCCTGGGCCTATTTTGCATGGTGGTTACCCGACAGTTGGCGTACCGCTTCCCTCGATCAGTTAAAGCGTTTGCTGTTTTTCGAGATCAGTGTCAACGGTAACGGCGATATCTCTGAACGGAACGGCTGGCCGGACAAGTTCGGTGAACTGCGTCAGGCGGTCAAACGGCAGGGTGTCGCGCTTGATTTAACGCTGACGCTGTTCGATCCGAAGTCGTTCGACAACCTCTTCACATCCGCCGAAGCAACACGACGTTTACTGGAGAACGCCACCGCGCTGGCAAGCCATAAAGATGTCGCCGGCTTGCAACTCGATTTCGAAATCTACGCCCCTGTGCGCCCGGAAACGCGGGCCAATTACCGCGCCTTCGTGCAAGAACTTTCCAAGCGCCTGCATGCACAAAGCCCGGCACGAGCGCTGTCGGTTTTCCTGCCCATGGGTGACGAATCCTTGCTGTACGACGCCCCAACGCTTGCCGTTGTCGACCATGTGGTGTTGCAGGGCTATGACTCGCACTGGGTCGGCAGCAAGGCCGCCGGACCGGTCGCTCCCCTGCGCGGGGATGAAGTCGTGACTTGGGAAAAGGCCGTCTCCAAAGCCACCGGGCTCGGCGTGCCGAAAAAAAGTATGTATGTGGGCTTTCCGTTGTACGGCTATGAATGGCAGGTCAAGGGACTCAAGCAGCGCAGTCCGACCATTGCGAAAGGCGTGACCACGTCCTTTTCCCCGATTGCACCCGGGCTGGTGCCGGCGATTCAGGTCAATGTGCAAAACCGCGTTCAGCAATACGGTTCATACCATGATCCGGTCAGCGCCTCGACGCAATACCATTTCAAGGCGGCCAACGGCCAGTATTTCGAGGGATGGTTCGAGGATTGGTGGTCACTGGACCGCAAGACCGATTATCTTGTGCAAGAACAGCTGGCCGGGATTGTGTTTTTCATTCTCGGATACGACAACGACCAGCTGGTCGAACACTTTCTGCGCCGGACGACGCCGCGACGTGGGCAGAAGCCGCAGTGATGCATTCGCGCCGTGTTGATGTTGACATAATTTTCGACTTAATCTGGATGAGCCCGGATTAACGGTGATGTTCAACTTTCCACTGCGACTGCCTGTTTATGTGCTTTCCTTGTCAACGGTGGTCGAATGGTGATCGGCGACAAGGTTTAGGCTGATATTGTGCTCAAGCAGCGCCTTGAGCCCCGCCAGCACAAACGAGAATCCCCCCATGGAATCGATGGCTTGAGCCATCACTTCCTCCGGCGAGCCGCGAAAGCCCCAATTGGCTATACGAACGAGCGTGGTATTGTCCGCGTAGGAAGTGAACAGCCATTCGACCGGACAAGGTGGATCATCCCACTCAATCAATATCTTCTTATTCTGCTCAAGCTGTTTTACGCTGACTTGTGTGGAAACGCCATACATTTCCCAATCCCAGCGAACCTTTGCACTGGGTTCCAGCTTTCCACTGCTCTTGGTGAACCAAAACCTGGTCGTGACAGCAGGATCAATGAATGCCTCAAATACTTCCGTGACTGGCCGGCGAATGAGCATCTGTGCTTTCACGATTGGTGCTTGTTGAAGCGTCATGGCGTTCTCCTTGGCATGTGTTGCGCCCGGTTACATGCATGGCTACAGCCCTACATCGCGAACAGATGCTCCCATCATGGGACGCATCTGCGGATCGGTCATAATTTTACGACTAACTTTGTCTCTTGTACGCTTTTCTTCCCGTCCTGCTCGTTCATTAAATGAAGCTAAAGGAAAATCAAACATGAGATAACAGGCATTAACGGCCTAATATCTTTTCATTGAAATCACGCCCTGAAAATTGGCATTGTCTGCCGTCGACGTACTGAGTACCCAGGTTGCAAAGGGTGTTCCCGAATGAAAGATATTGTACGCAGTCGTCTTCAGTTCTTTTGATCCTGTGTTTTGCGATACGGGCGCCGTTGTATAGCCGGATTCCTTTGGCGGAAGCCAGAATTGCACTTTCTCATCCAGGATCGCTGCATCGACCTTGCGCAGAAATACCGAGCAAATACCATCGTCGCGGAGAGCCACTGCAAAGTTACCCAGTTCGTTTTCTTCGGTCCACACATACCCCGCTGTGCCGCGCAGGAAAACATGCGCAGCCTCAGGGCGCAGCAGACGAAGGCCAGCTTCTTCCGCCGCCCGACGCACCAGGTCCGGCGAAGTACGCGTGCTCATGCATGATTGCATGAAGCGCTGCATCCCATGCTCGGCTTGCTGCACCGCAGTCTGAGAAACCGGTTCCGCCGCATGCGCGGCAAATGAGATTCCCGTCAGAACTACGGCAAGCAGCATAGTTTTAGAGAGATTCATTTTCACTGTGAAATGACGATCGTACTTGCGTGACGGGCTGTGGCGACAATCAGGCGTACAAACTACAGCCCGCTAAAAGAGCACGCGATACTGGTAGCTACCCGTATGCGCGTTGCTGAATACGATGGCGGACCGGAACGCATCGATCGGCCGGATCTCCGCAGCTGGTGCATAGGGACTCATCGCTTCCACGTGCATCGGCAGCATGCCAGCGCGCGGATGCGTGACGATGAACGAAAGACCCTTGACCATGCCCGGCGGGCGAACGGCAAAGTTGATCACGTGCTGTCCACCTTCATGGTCGGCGCGCCAGGTCACCCGTTCGCGAGCGCGCCACCATGCGGCAACTTCATCGGCACGGGGCAGCCAAAGCCGGTTGCGCAGTTCGGCGATACGCTTGAACAGGGTCGGCATGGTCAACGTCATCGGGCCATCGGGGCCATAGTTTTGCGAGTGCACCGACAGCAATCCGAATGCGCCCATCTCCACCACGTGCTCGAAATCCTGAAGCAGGTTCTTCGTGACTTTTTCGTTATTCATTCCCGCCATGCGGAAGGTAATATCGTCCGAATTCGTGCGCGGCAAAACCACGAGCGCCTCTTCGGTGCTCAGGTTCTTTTCGGATTTCGAAAAAAACGGCAAGCGATCCTCGGTCGATGACGGATCCGCGGCATGGTGCTTCATGCCGTGCTTGCGCAACAGGATTTCGGTGGTCTTGTCGTAAGACTCCGTCGGTGCGCGGAAACCGGTATGCGGTGCAAGGTTCGGCCCTACAATCTTGCGCATCTGATCCAGCATGTTCAAGATGCGCTGTTCCTGCTGCTCGGGCTTTTGATTCTGGAAGCCGATGTGGATATCGGCGTGATAGGCGATTTCATGTCCGCGTCGCAGAAGACTGCGAACCAGTTCGGGATTCTTGATCGCTTCGCTGGTCAGTGAATAAAACGTGCCGCGAATATTCGAATCATCAAGCTGCTTTGCAAAGTGAACGCCATTCTCGAACAAGGCTTCGGTATCCATTTCCAGAAGCTGGGTCGCGGTCTTGCCGTCCGGCCAGGCCGCCTTGAAAATGCGCGGCTCCCGCATCAGCCATGCGAGCATCGCATCGAGCATCTGGGTGATGTCGTCGCGCGTATGATAATCCCAGGAGGCTTCTGAAAAACCGATATACAGGCGCCGTGCGCCATGCAACTCCGAATAGGCGATGGCTCCATTAGCCTGCGCAAAATCCGGGGCGCGGTTCCAGTCCATGTAGCGCGCAGCCAGCTGTCTTGCATCGATGCGCAGCATGTTTTCCGCGGTCTTCCCGAGATACATGCGGCGGCCCGCCGGCAGCGGCCAGGTGACAGGACCATCGCCGAATGGCATGAGGAACCATGCTTCCTGGTCGCGGCTGACTTCTCCCGCAACCTTTACTTCGAACATGTCCGACAAGAATCCATAACCTCGCCATTTCCCCAGACCGTCCCGCGCACCGGTTCCCCAGGTCGCGAGCACGCTGCCGCCTCGCCGGGTGAATGCGTCGATTGCACGCCGTTCCTCGTCGTCCAGCAGTAGCGCCGAGCCAAGAACCAGTACGCCGGGAGACAGGTTAGCGATGAGTTCCGAACGGTTGACTTCGCGGAAGTCCTTGCCGAACTTCTTCAGATACAGGCGCCAATAACCCAGCAGATTGTTGTAGTCACTGTCATTGGCTTTAAAGAACGCACCGGTTGCGGGACTGCTGTAGAGATAGACCGAACGCAAGCTGCCAAGATCGGATGCATGTACCTTACCGCCCGCCATCGCTACTACCACGCATACCATGCCAAGCAGGGTGCGCATCAATCGTACTAAGCTCATATCGACAGATTCCAATTGTGATTCAATAGCATCAACATCTTCACCATTCTTCGTTTCGTTCAATCGGAATAGACAGGTGCTTTGTAAGGCGCGTCAGGAACGAGCGCCATCCGTGGAGCAACTGCGGCAGGCGCCGCTGCGGCTACTGCAGCCTGCGGAGGAGAAGGCGGCGGAACGTCGACCACCGGACCGATCAAGACAATCGCGCCTTCGGGTTGCAGCGCAAGCGCCGGCGCCATACGCGTCGGCAGCGGCACTTCTGGCGCGGCCGGCTTGGTCGGCGGTAAAGCGATTTGGCCTACGGGCGCCTTTTGCAGGATCGGTTGATGAATAGTCGCGCTTGATGGGAAGGGCAGTAGAGATCTTTTTGCAGTGTCTGCGCTGCCGGAGGCCGTTTGGGAATTGGCGGCATTGGCGACTGTCGTGCAAAAAGCCGAGCCCAGCAAGCACAGCAAGCCGCATCTTGCGACAAAGCGCAGTTCCGCCATCGACATGAAAAAACGCAAGGAAACCATTTTCGTCTCGTCTTATAAGCGTACCCATCCAGATGTTGGTAGTACGTGGTACCTGAAGGTCTTTCACAAAGCCTTCTTTGTCACGGTCTGAAACAGGCCACAGACCTCCTCGCCGCGATCAAAGATCGTGAATCTCGACAGAAAGCCGGCATAAAGGTAGTCGAAGCCGGTTTCACTCCGGAAATATCGATTATGCCGCATTCTCGGTCCGACGCTATAACTCAAGAGCTTAAAAACCTCTGCCGATGGCGCAACCACCAAGTGCTTTGGTGTTCAACGAATCCACACGGGCCATGAGAACGCAATCTTGTTCTCACTTTGTTGTGACTCGTCTTTCATCCGACACTGCCATCGTTCATTCGGCATCGGACATGAATAGCTTACTCACCGTTTTATTTTCGAATGCATGAAACTCCTGGCTGGACTGTTGCATGACGGATGTGCCTCTTTCCGAAATCCTGTCAAAAACAATGCTTTAGAGCGATAAAAGAAGTTGCTTAAGCTCAATTCAGGTAGAATTTTGCATGATTCTGGGAAATTTCCAATGCCGATTTTTGTAGGTGCTGTATTACCGCGGCTTGCATTGATCTGGACTACTTTTTCAGCACTTGGAAATGCCTATCCGGCAGTTTCAACAAGAGGTTCGACCGACCTGAAGAACACTCCGGCAGTCGACTCCAGTACCTGACTAACCGGCAAGACAGGAATACGTAGCCATGAATGATTCTTCCAATTCTCTGCTCGCGGCGCCAGACCTGCGTCTTGGAATCCGTGGTCTGCCCAATCTTTCCGACAGCCTGATTTCTGGCGGCATGTATGCGCTCGTTGCGGAGACCCCGCCGGCACGTTATCCCGTTCTGGCTGCAAGCCTCGGCGCTGCGCTGAATGATAACGTGCGGTGCACGGTGGTCGTCCCGGCGCATCCTGAAGTTTTTCTTGAACGTGTAGAGTCGTTTGGACATCTTGATACGAACGCGCATCTCGCGACGGAGCGCCTGAGCGTATTCGAGATGCAAAGCGAGTTCCCCAAAAGGATGTTCCGCTTCGGCACCGACATGTTTCTGCGGGAACTGGAGCACTTCAACGTCACGGAAAACAGTTACATCCTGTTCGACCAGGCCGACGAATTGCTCGCGCTGCACGATATATCGCTGGCGCTCGATCAGATCGACACCCTGCGCAAATGGTTCGAGCAGCGCCGCGTGACCGCTTTGCTGGTTTTTTCCCGTGCCACCGCAACGCATGCAGCCGCCATCAATGCATTGATGGATAACCTGACCGGAATTGCCCGGTTGGGCGCAGACAAAAACGGCCTGGAACTGACCTTCGATTACTGGCAATCGCCTGAAGGGACGATTGCTGCGCGAAATTACCATCTGCGGTCCTTGGAATCTGGCTTCTATGAAGCGTCGACAAAGACAACCGCTCCGGAACAAGCCGCGACCCAAACCGATACCGAGACGCCTATAGAGGAAGTTCCAGCCGGCGAGCAGCATTTCTTTTACATGGATCCGGATCTGGGCAGCCTCGCGCAGCAGGTATCCGGGGTCTGGCAGCATGTGGATACGCTGGTCGGCATGATGCATGCGACGCGCGGTAAGCGGTCGGCGACACTCATCCTGAGCTTTTCCCGCGATGGCAATATCCGGCAGCTGGCTGAAGCGGCGCATACCTTGCGCCTCAGCCTCGGCCGCCAGGTACGCATCATCGTTCGGGAAAAAGGCGCCTCTCTGCGCTACCAGAATGAAGCGCTGCTATTGCGTCTGGGTGTCAATCTGGTGGTTCACCGCGACGTTCCCGCTAGCCGCCTTCCGCTGCTGATCGAGTCGCTCGGCGGGCAGATCTTCAGTCGCGACGTCAACATCAATTTCGAAGCGGCACTGGCCAGCGTATTGCCGACACGGCTGCGCGGCTACCTGGTGCCGACGCGCTTCACCCGCGAAGTGGAACTTATCCTGAATCGCGCGGAAACCTTGAATATTCCCTATGCAATGGTCATAGGACGGCCTGTCGCAGCCATGGAAATGGTCGATGTCATTATCTCGAGCGCCCTGTCGCGTCCGGGCGACCTGATTTCCTCGGATGGCCAGCATTGCTATATCTTCCTGAACGCTTGTCCGCAGGCAGTGCTTCTGCCGACCTTGCAGCGCATTCTCGGAATGCCGGTCGATGAAATCCTGCAGGAGGTGCGATTTGCGGCCAACCGTCATGACATTGAGCTCGAACTCGCAGGCCTGACGCGCGCGGCCGAACAGGGAGAATTGCCGAACTACTCATCGATGCTGCCTGCAGTTGAGATGGAAGAAGAGGCACCGGCTGAGCAAGTAACCGCACCGCATGCGGTCAGTGTTGCCACATCGGCCGTCGCTTACGCGAAACCGGCCATGCGCCCGGCCGTGTCATCTGCTTCTCGCCCGTTTGAAACGCCTTCGGCCAGACCGGAATATGCGCATCCGGCGGCACCGCAAATCGATACTGCCGACAGGACCGCGCCCATACCGGCGGCGCCGGTGCAAGGCCTGGACAGGCAGGCGGACGGGCCGCGCTTCAGCTATGACGATTCAACTAAAGAGAGCGCATACGGCAAGAAGGCTTTTCCGCGCGCAAGCCGCAGTACGCCAGCGACCCAGCCGAAGGAAGACACTATTAGCCCGGCTGGCCTGTGAGGGTCGCCCAGCGACAACGGCCGGCATGCAGCGCGCACATACATACGAACAATGCATCCAGATGAACTGTTCCCGCCTGGACCGCCAAACCAAAAACATCGCGAGACAATCGCGCCAGCCCTAACACTGCATATCGCGACCACCATGATTTCAACCAGGCCTGCCACCCTTTCTGAATCGCCTACTGTCTCGGGTACCCCGCGCGTTCGACGGAAGACTGTGCTTCGTCACTTGGTATGGTGCATCGGACTGTCGCTCAGCACCTTGGCCGGCGCGAACACCACGCCGGTGAGCGCGGCGATTGATCTGCATAAGAAAGGCCAATACGAAGGTGCGGCGGCGCGCGGTTTGAACGACCTGTTGTCACAACCCTGGAATCATCATCTTCGCTTTATCGTCGCCGACAGTTTGCAGCGTATCAGCAGGATTGATGAGGCGAGGATGCAGCTCGAAGCATTGGAAGGCACCGCTTTTGCCGACGCGGCAAAAGCAAAATTGCAATCCCTGCGCCGGAACGAGCAGTACGCAGCGCCCGCGCCTATCCCGGAGTTGCGGCCACGCCCTGCCCCGGCACCTGTGCCGGAAACGCGTCCGCTCATGCGCGAATCGCCGGCGAGCGCTCTGCATCAATTGTCGCAGTATCAAACCATGCCGCCCGCCGGCGCGACACTTCATGCCGAACCGCGCCCGGCTCCGCAAGTGCCCGCAGTCCCGACACCGCCGGCGCAGCCGGAGGCACCGGCCCAGCCCGCGCGCAGTCCCGGCGCGCAGCGCGTCGCCACACTCAGCGCAAGCGAAAAGTATTATGAAGCGGGCACCGAAGGCCTGGCGCTGATGACGCGCGAGAAGGCCGACCCGGAGTTGCAACTGATCATTGCCAATTGCCTCGCATGGACCGGCCGATTGAAGGAAGCGCAAGCCATCTATCAAGGACTGACGGCAGGCAAGCTCGCCAATGAAGCCAGGATCGGCATGGCAAACGTGCATCGCTGGCGCGGCCGCGACGATGAAGCCCTTCCCCTGTATCGCGCAGTCCTCGCGGCGGATCCCGCCAATGCCAGCGCCAAGGAGGGCGTCACCCTGGCGCAGCGCGCGCTGCGTCCACGCACGACCTTCAGTGCCGGCGGTTCCGAGGATTCTTCAGACATCAAGCGCAAGGCGGCAACGATCAATCACCGCTGGCGCGAAGGCGGTGGCCCAAACACCATCGAAGTCGAAGTCAGCGGTGTACAGGACAATCAGCTTCCCACCGTGGCGCGCCAGAAGGAGCTGACCCTACGTTATCACGCGCCTGCATTGAACCTGAAGCCGAGTTTCGAGCTCAGCGTGCCAAGCGAAGGCAATCGCACGCTCTACGGCAGCACGCGCCTGAAGTTTGGCGACAATGACAACGTGCTCGAACTCGGACGCGTGAACTGGGGGCGAAACGCCGTCAATCCGAATGCCCTGCTCGCCAATCTGAGCGCGAACCATGTCGGCCTGGAGGGTGCTCAGGATTTTTCGTTTGGCCGGGTAGCCGGACGCCTCAATTATTTTGATATCTCGGACGGCAACAGGATCCTCTCGGGCAATCTGCGGCTTGCCTCCAACCTGCGGCCTTTAGGAAACAACCTCAAACCCTTCGTTGGCGTCGAAGCGCGCGAGGCCAAATTCAATACCCCGAACTACTGGTCGCCCGAGATCGGTTTCGGATCCTTCTATGCCGGGCTGCTGGGCGAATGGGATGCGGCCGACTGGAACCTGTTCGTTTCGGGCCAGGCCGGCACGCGCATTTATGGCGATGCGGGCGACAGCTGGAGCGTGTCCGCAGGCGGCAAGCGCTGGCTTTCGAACGACATCGGTGTGGGCTTCAATCTCTGGAGCATGGCGAGCCAGCGCGACAACGCCGCGTATCGGTCGAAGTCCTTCAACATCAATCTGGAAAAGCTTTGGTAGCCCGGAAGGTTTATCGCTACCTGTGGGTTGCAACCGCACTCGCCATCATGGGCGTGCTGCTGGCGTTCAGCTATGACTCGGTGCGCCAGTCGAAGGGATCGTTCAGCGTCCTGCTGGAAAACTATGTACTTGCGATCCTTACACTCTATCTGCTGTTTTTCCTGTTGCTTCTGGTGATACGCTACGCGGTGCTGATCCTGTACTCGTTCATGGATCATCTTGAAGGTCTGTACACAAAGCGTGAAGAAACCGTCAGCCCGAAGTACAACGAGGAAAGCTCGCTGCCGATGATTTCGCTGGTAGTCCCTGCCTACAACGAAGGCGTCGTGATCCAGGCCGCGATCCGTTCGCTGCTGCTACTGGATTATCCCAATTACGAAATCATCGTGATCGACGACGGCTCCACCGACGACACTTATGAAAAAGCCATTGCCGTCGCGCGCGAGCAAACCAAGATACCGGTTCGCGTCGTCACCAAGCGCAATGGCGGCAAGGCCGAAGCACTCAATACCGGCATGAGTCTCGCGCGCGGCGAGTTCGTGCTCAACATGGATGGCGACTCTAAGTTGTCGCGCAATACGCTGCGCGCCTGCATCCGGCACTTCGAAAATCCGCGGATCGGCGCGGTGGCCGGCAATGTCAAGGTGATCAATCGGGAAAACATCTGGACCAATATTCAGGCGCTGGAATATGTCGAAGGCCTGGCCATGGCGCGCAAGGCCCAGAGTTTCATGCGTTCGGTGAATATCATCCCCGGCCCGCTTGGCATGTTCCGCAAGACAGTCTTGCAACAAGTCGGCGGCTACGACCATGACACCTTTGCCGAAGACTGCGACCTCACGCTCAAGTTATTGATGCAGGGCTGGCATATCGCGTATGAACCAACGGCCATTGCCTGGGTCGAAACCCCGAGCCGCCTGCTCGACCTGCTCAAGCAACGCTATCGATGGACGCGTGGTATTCTGCAGGCGACCAGCAAGCATAGTGCGGCGCTGTGGCAACCGCGCAAGGCTGGAGTCAATTGCTTCATCCTCTGGTACATGCTGTTCGAAGCCATCATGTGGCCGTTTTCGACGATACTGGGCAACCTGTTTTTCGGTTATGTCGGCATTCGTTACGGGCTGGCGGTGCTGCTCTTTTACTGGTGGCTGCAGCTGACGATACTGGACGTAGTGGCCGCCGCGTACTGCATTGTGATCGAAGAAGAAGAACCGTCTCTCATTTTTTACTCGGTCATGTTCCGTCTTTTCTATATTAATATCATCGACGTCTCCAAAGTCTTAGCCACGATCGAAGAGTGGCGCGGACACACCATGACTTGGGGCAAATTGGATCGGGAAGGAAAGCTCTGATATGGATCTGATTTCTATTCTTGCAACGGTTATCCTGGTGACGACCATCGGCACCACGGTCGTCGGCGTCGGCGCCTATGCCGCCTTCAAACTGCGCGACAAGCGCAAACCGAAAGCCAAGGAGTCCGACGGTCAGGCGACCGGTCCGCATGAACCGATTTTTCTGAAACGCTATGTTCCGCCATCGCTGATGGAATCTCCGTCCGCTGAACATTGAACGCTCTCTTTACCTCGCCGTTTTTTCGAATGAAGCCAGACCTCGTCGATCGTCGCGCAAGCACGCCTGCCTTCAGGAGAATCAGCACTTACCTGCCGATGATGGTGATCCTGGGCGTGGGTGTGCCGGTACTGATGTACCTCACGGTCATGCAGTCGCTTGGCTGGCGTGTGCCGCTGATTACCATGAACGGCGCGATTTCCTTTGTCGCATCGTCAAGCGAAAACGTCATCCTCTATGCATCTCCATCGACCAAAGCTTACTTCGGCACCATCGGCGGAAACTACGATACCCTGCTAGTCCCCTGGCGTGATTACTTCGCCAATCGCAAGCGGACCTACAAGGAAGTTCGCGAACCCGGCCAGTTGAAAGAATTCAAAAACGGCGTGCTCGTATTGCCGTCGGCCATCGCGCTGAGCGACGAAGAGCGCGCGGAGATTCTGTCCTTTCGCCAAAAAGGCGGTTCCGTCCTTGCTACCTGGGCGACCGGCTCAAGAAATGGCAAGGGCGACTGGGCCGGATGGGAATTCCTGGAAACGCTGGGCGTGAAAATGACAGGTGAAATTCCACGCGCGGCCGAAGTCAGTTATTTGATCGTCAATGGCGAATCGCCGGTAACGTACAAGCATCCGGCCGGACAGCGCCTGCCGCTGAGCAAAACTTCGGAAACCCTGTTGCGCGCCAAGGGAGAAATGGTCGCCGGACGCTTCATGAACTGGGCGCGCATCGTTGAACCCGAACGGCGCGACGAAGGCGCGATCGTCTATACCGAAACAGCACCGGGTCCCAGTCGTACGACGTTCTATGCATTTGCCGAATCGGTGTGGGAATCGCGTCCGCTCATGATGTATGAAGTGATCGACAACACGCTCCAGTGGCTGCAGCGCGAACCGGCGATCGTGCGCGCTGCATGGCCCAACGGCAAACGTGCCGCGCAAGTCATCGAAATGGATACCGAAGACGGATTCCCGAATGCGGAAGTGTTTGCTTCGATGATGCGCGCGATCGACTATCGCGCGACCTTCTATGTCCTTACTTCGGTAGGCCGGCGTTACCCGGAAGTGCTGACCCGGCTCCATCGTGACTTCGAAGTGGGCTATCACGCCGACGTGCATGACGGCTTCAAGGGCCAGCCGCCGAAACTCCAGGAGCAGCGCATGCAAATCATGCGCACCGAGATGGCAACAGTGATTCCGGACGTCGATACCATTACCGGTTTCCGCGCTCCGCTGGAAGGATATGACGCCGCGACCGAAGCCTTGCTGCATAAGTCCGGCATACGTCATCATGCGGCGGATCCGTCCCGGACCGAGGCCCGGCTACCTATCGTTTCCAAACTGCCGGACGTCGAACCCGACGATGCCTTGATTGTCTTGCCGCGCACGCAACGCGACGACATCAATCTGGCCAGCCAGAATCTCAATGTCGAGCAAACCACGAAGGAACTGATTGAAGATTTCGACCTGGCCGTCGATCAGGGCGCGCTAGGCTTGTTGAGCGTGCATAGTCAGAATTTTCACGCTGATAGCGTGCTTGCCAAAGCCATGCCGGGTTACCTGGAACGCCTGAAGCAGCGCAAGGACCAGCTCTGGCTTGCATCTGCCGGACAGGTGGCCGACTGGTGGCGCGAGCGCGAGCATCTCAGGGTTTCAACCGTCAGCTCCGGCAAACGTCTTGAGCTTGACATTACCGTCGTCGGCAAAAAACGCCTGAACGGCGCAAGCGTCATCGTCATGCTGCCGCAAAAAGGCCCGCCGCCTACTGTTCAACCGGTGAAGACGGGATTGGCAAAACCGACGGTGGTCAAGCTTGATGAATACCGCGCCGCCATCATGTTTGGCGCGCTTGAACCGGGCGATTATGCGTATCAGGTAACGTTCTGATCCGGAATTGCTCAGCGGGTATAGGCACCATCACCGCCGGCGTCATGAGGCAAGGCGACGAGTGAAAAACGAAAGAATCTCGTCGCGGGCGGCAATCGTCGGCTGGCCCGCCTCATCGATCAGATGGGCGGTCACCACGCTGTGCGGACTCGCGACCACATGCTCGAAAAACGGCGCAAGAGAATCGCGGTTGGCCGCGCTGTCGGGAAGTACCCGAGCGACGAAGCGGTCGCCAAGTGCTTCGGCGTAGGCAGCAAACCTTTGCGCCTTGCAGAACCGGTCTCCCTCGAAACGGTAGGCCAGCACGGTCAGGTCGTCCCGGTCCAGACGTCGCCGCACGGCAAGCAACTCTTCGGGCCCGATTTCGAGTCCGGCAGGATCATTCAGAGGCAATGTCGGCTGGCAAAGTACCGGCGCGAGCATCGAGGGATCAAGCATCATCGTAAGCGCAAAGTTGCCGGTAAAGCACATTCCGATCGCGCCAACGCCAGAACCGCCGCATTCCTCGTGCGCCCGCCTTGCCAGCGACCGCAGCCACCTGGTGACAGGGCTCGACTCATTGACTGCGAATGCGCGGAACTCGGCGCTCACGCATGCACGCTGGAAGATAGCCTTGCCCTCTTCGACATTCGGCACGGCGCCATCACGACCGAATAGCGAAGGCATGTAGACGGTGAATCCTGCGTCGCGAATCCAGCGACTGAAGCGAGCGACATGCGGGCTGATGCCCGGCATTTCGGTCATGACGATGACCGCCGGTCCAGTACCGGCTACATGGACGACCTTTGTAACGCCATCGAGTGTGATTTGACGAGGATTGAAGTCGTCGAGCAGATCGTCTTCAGTCAGGTTTCGTTTCGGCATCGTGGTGGCTCCTTATTGTTGAATGGTTGGATCGGCATCGCCCTGATAGCTGTCACTGACCATGGTGAAAAAATCTTATTTTTCTCACACAGGAAAGCGGCTCAATTTCAGGAGTTCACAGTCTGCCTTTACCGGCGCCGATGCCCAACATTCAAAAACGACATTTTTCATGCCAAATTGGACAATCACAAGTATGTCGATCATGGTCATTAACAAGGCCGCCTGCCATGCCGAATTCACCGCACCAGCTTTGCGGATTCAAGACGCTCATTCAGCATCGGAAAGCCGCGCTGATGCCACACAGGATAAACGGGCGGCACATCGCTCGCTTCATCGAGTCTGGCGATTTGTTCGCTCGTCAGCTGCCAGCCAATTGCGCCCAGATTGTCGATGAGTTGCGCTTCGTTACGCGCACCGATGATCACACTGGCAACGGTAGGCCGGCATAGCAGCCAGTTCAGTGCAACTTGCGGAACGGTTTTTCCCGTCTCTCCGGCAATAACATCTAGTGCATCGACGATGCGGTACAAGCGCCCTTCTTCGAAATGAGGCCCGGTGCCGGCAATGTCGTGCGCGCGGGTGCCGGGCTGGGAAGGCTGGCCTCTACGGACTTTTCCGGTGAGTTTGCCCCAGCCTAACGGGCTCCAGATGACCCCTCCCACGCCCTGATCCTCGCCGAGTGGCATCAGGTCCCACTCGTAGTCGCGGTTGAGCAGCGAATAATAAGCCTGGTGCGCGACATAACGCGGGAAGCCATAGCGGTCGGAAGCCGCCAGCGACTTCATCAAGTGCCAGCCGGAAAAGTTGGAGCAGCCAATATAGTTCACCTTGCCGGCGCGTACCAGCTGGTCCAGCGTGGCAAGGGTTTCTTCCACCGGCGTATTGTTATCCTGGCCATGCAGTTGCAGCAGGTCGATATGGTCGGTGCCAAGACGTTTCAGGGTTTGATCTATGGTTTTCACCAGATGCTGGCGTGACGAGCCATAGTCGTTTGGACCTTCGGTTTTGGCTTTGGGAAAAGTGATCTTGGTCGAGATCAGCAAGCGATGCTGCCTGCCCTTGATCGCGTCGCCAAGAATCTGCTCGGCCAGGCCATCCGAATACACATCGGCACTATCAAACATTGAAACGCCATGCTCAAGGCAGATATCGATAAGCCGCGACGCGCCAGCCACATCCGTCGCACCCCATGCCTTGAAGAAGTCGTTTCCACCGCCAAAGGTGGCCGTGCCAAAGCTGAGTGCCGGAACGCGAAGCCCCGATTTGCCAAGACGCCGATATTCCATGCCTGAATCTCCTGAAGAGTAGTCCGATATAGTAAGGTTCCGCGACGCAACGCCGCCTGGACAGTTGCAAGGCTACCGATTCTAACTATACCAACTTGGCAATTATCGCGTCTGGCCCGTATGCGCCGGATGCGAACCTACGGCACATAGAAAACGGCGGTACCCCGCACCACGAGGCTGTCTCCCACCACGATACGGCACTGGCCGAGGCGAACCCGGCCGCCTTCCTTGTTCAATTCGACATGCGCCTCTATCCAGTCGCCTTCGCGCGCCTGACTAATGAAGTCCAGCGAAAGATTGAGCGTCAGCGTGACTTCCACCGTGGACGTTAAGCGAGCCAGATTCATGCCGATTGCGACGTCGGCCAAGGTCGACAGCAGTCCGCCATGAACGACACCGTAGCGGTTGGCATGATCGGCCGTCGCGCGCCAGGCAAGAATATAGGTGCCGTTGTCCGCGCGCCGCGCATGGAGTGGCCCGATCAGGTTAAGAAAGCCCTCGTCCAGCGGTCTGATCTTTACCCATAAGTGCGCGAGTCAGGCTGGTGATCGTAATTCTCAATAGGGCTCCTCTCATAGGGGGAAGGAACAGGGGTTTAGCAACTTGTGGGTAAGGATCAGGTCCAGCGGTGCGGGTTCGAAGCCGACAGGTACAGCCGGTTGTAAAGGACTATTCATGCCGTTGGTGAGGCTCTTATTTTTTAGGTTCTTCAGACATTTCTGTGAATCAGATCCGCGTCATCGCCAACAAGGAATTTAAAGGAGTCACTGTTCCTGAAGGTCCGCATCGTGGTGGGCATGAGTTTAGCGTCATCGCCGTCGCCAATCGCCACAATGTGCGCGGCGGTGAAACCCAAGTGAGAGATCCATCGACCGGCCAGGTAGTTTTTCGACAAACCTTGGACGTCAACGAAGCGATCCTGATTGACGATGAGCGCTATATCCACTACGCGACAAACATCGAGCCAGATCAAGGAAGCATTGGTTACCGCGATATTTGGGTCGTAGAAATCAATCGATGGAACGAACGTGCCTATGGTCCGATACATGAGCGCATGTCGAGTAAAATTGCTGCGCCGGAAAAAGAAATGGCATAATCCTGCGGAATCGGACCGGCCAAGACTAACAGGTGCGCACACCTTCAACGCGCTGCCATCTGCCAAAGAGGTAGTGCTTGAAGTTTACGCCGTTATAGATGAACAGAACCTTCCATGCGACCAGACAATGAGCATGCCGGCTAATAGGACCTACGTTCGTCCGCCCTCCAAATGGACGGCATTTCGCATACCGTGTACCCACCTCGTTGACTCTACTGAACGTTTAGCCTGTAACTGACGCAGATATGGGGTATAACTAAGACATGGCCTTGCACTGGAACGAGGTTATGTCATGGCAACGAAACGGACTCGTCGCGACTTCACCGCACTGGAGCAGCGCCGCAGGCAGGCGGCGCGGTTATTAGCCAAAGGAATAACGCAGACAGAGGTTGCCCGTGAACTGGGCGTGAGCCGGCAAAGCGTTTCTGTCTGGGCCAAAGCACAAGAGACCGACAGACAGGGATGGCGCCGCAAGCCGCTGGGGCTATCGTCCGGGATTGGACTAGGTGCAACGCAGGCGGCTATATCGGCGCTTGCTGCGCGGTGCCCAGGCCAACGGCTTTGACAGCGACGTCTGGACGCTGCGCCGGGTTGCACAACTGATAGAGAAAGAATTTGACCGCTCGTATTGCAAGGCCAATTGAAAATCTAATGTCAGCTATATGCTAGACGCTCAGTAGAATGGCCGCTGATCAGGTTCGACACTCCGCTGCCCACGCCGTAGCGCGTCGCGCTTTCACGCAATGCCTCGACCATGTGCGGATGTGAGGTAAGTCCGAGATAGTCGTTGCTACAGAAAGCCAAAAACCTACGCATATCCACTGTCACCTGTGGTGCACACGGTGTCTCGGCAACACGCCGGCAACGACGCAGTTGCTGCTCGTCAAGCGCGTCCAGTTGCTGGTCAAATGATCTCAGAAGCTCCATTATTCAACTCTATAGGTGGCGGTCAAACAGGTCCGTACGCTCGACCTTGACCGGTTTGAAGGCGGAATTACAAGAAAGAAAACGCCCTACGGGGGGCGAACGTTGTCCTTGCGATGATCTATCGTGCTCAAGGAATTCTCGGACTCGTTCCTGTATACCGTCTATAGTCCAGTCACACTAACGTTCAGATCGTGCAGTAATCCGTCGGCAAGGTCATAAACTACGCCATGTACCGCGACATGCTGCCCCCTCCTCCATGCGTTTCTCAGGATGTCTGTCCGACTGACGTTGCGGACCTGCTCTTGTACGTTTAGCTCGCATAATTTGGTTAAACGTTGCGCGTCACATGAAATTTCGCTTAGCTCACACTGCTTTTTCATCGCGAGGTCCTCAACATGACGTAGCCAACTTTCAGGTAAGCCGCCGACGTCTGACTTCTTCATCGCGTGTGCGACTCCGCTACATTCGTAGTGGCCGCAGACAATAATGTCTCGGACTTTTAGTGATTCAACGGCAAACTGGATCACCGACAAACAGTTGAAGTCCGTGTGCAGTACAAGGTTGGCGAGGTTCCGATGTACGAACAGCTCTCCTGGCATTAGTCCTACAATTTCATTTGCGGGAACACGACTATCTGAGCATCCGATCCAAAGAAACTCAGGATTCTGCTGTTTCACCAGCCGCGAAAACAGAGTTGGATCCTGGTCGACTTTATTTTTCGCCCAAACACGGTTGTTTTGGAATAGTGATTGAAAGGTCGGCATTGTAAATGTAGTTAAGATCAACTTCTATGCTGCGATGAGACGCTAAGCCTGTTCTCGGCCGGTCAATGGTGCAGCAATTGGTGACACACCTTGGGATGTAGCTGCCTTGTACTGAGCCGTAATAGCCCGTTGATATCCCTCTCGCGCTTGTAATCGCTTCCAATACCCACCTACGCGTTCGGAGAACTGAGAGGACATATCTAAATAGTCAGCTAGCATGACAGCGTACCCAACTGAAATGTCGGCCGATGTAAACTGATCTCCGCATAAATAATCGGACTCAGTAAGGACAGCATCTAGTGCGCGCAATCGAGCCAAAAACCAGCGACGGTAGTCATTTTCTACTTGCGGCAGACGCCGTTGGGACTGTTCAAAAAATCCATACCGGAGAACCAAAGTTTGAGGGAATGTCAGCGTTGCCTCGCCGAAGTGCAGCCAGTTGAGGTAATCGCCATACCTTGACCCGTCTCCCTTTACCACAAGTCTTTTGGCCGGATCCCGCTCTGCGAGATATTGGCACATGGCCGCAGACTCTGTCATGAACGTAGGGCCGTCGATCAGCGCCGGGACCGTACCAAGCGGGTTGACCTCAAGGTAGCCACGTGCCAGGAACCGGGGAGGAAACGGCAGCATCTTGAGTTCATAGGGTATTTCTAGCTCTTCGAGAGTCCATAACGGCCGAAACGAGCGTGCGCTGACACAATGGTAGAGCGTAATCATGAATACATCCTGGTCTTTGAAATGGTAGTAGCCTCCCACCCGACGCTACCGCTCTCGGATAAGGGGTCTACAAATGGGTGGTTGAAGAGTGCCCCCGATAAGCGCCGCACATATTGCAACAGATTAGTGTATGTCATTGGACGGCCGCAGTAGTAGCCCTGTGCCAAATCGCATCCGAGGTCCCGCACGTACGAGAACTCCTCGCGGGTTTCGATACCTTCGACCACCGTGCGCATTCCGAGATCGTTGGCCAACTGCACAATGGCGCGGAGAATTGTTACAGGCTTGTCGCCCTTTGAGATTCCTTTTACGAATCCTCGATCAATTTTTAGTTCCGTGAAAGGCATGTCGTTCAGGAGACGCAGCGACGAATGACCGGTTCCGAAATCGTCTACTGAAATCTCAAATCCTTGCCGCTTCATAAGGATCAGGGACTGAAGAACAAGGTCTGGCCGCAACGCCGTAGATGTTTCGGTGATCTCGAACGTTATTTGGGAGGGTGACATACCATATTCCTGAACGATTGCGATAAGGCGGGATGTTCCCTCAATGTTCTCGAGCGTACGCGGCGATATGTTCACGGCAAGTGCGATTCGGTGTCCTGTACGCAAACCGAACTGCGTGCATCTTAACGCTTGATGCAGCAGGTTTTCGGTAAGTTCGCCAAGTAGGTCGTGCGCCTCCATCACGTCAATGAAGTCGTTTGGTTCAATGATCCCCAGGGAAGGATGCTTCCACCGGGCGAGCATTTCCGCGCTACACAGTCCGCCACAATGCAACCCTATTTTCGGCTGGAAGTAAGGTACAAACTGATTTGTATGCAGTGCGCAGAATAATTCGTCGCGCGACCACTGATGTCGTCGGGTAGCCATTTGACCTCCGAAAATGCAATACCGTTACGCGCAGTTGGCTTTTGCAAGGCGTGCCAGACCAAGCTTCGAAGCTGGCTTGCGACCGATCGCGGTCGAGATGAACAGTCCCGCATCAATGACTTTGCCGAGGTCTATTCCTGTTTCCATACCAACGCCGTGAAGTAGATATATAACGTCTTCCGTGGCGACGTTTCCGGACGCGCCGGGGGCGTATGGGCATCCGCCTAAGCCTGCCACAGAGGAATCGAAGGTCCGAATGCCTTCGCAAAGGGCCGCATATATATTGACCAGCGCCTGCCCGTACGTGTCATGGAAGTGGCCAGCAAGACGATCCCGTGGAACGTACTTGGCGACGGCATCAAACAGCTGATGCGTTCCGCGTGGCGTTCCAATGCCTATGGTATCGCCCAAGCTGATTTCATAGCAGCCCAACTCGTAGAGATTTCGCGCGACAGTCGCAACTTTATCCGGTGCAACGATTCCTTCGTATGGACATCCGAGAACGCACGAGACGTATCCGCGCACCTTTACGTGAGCCTGTTCCGCAGCGCGCATGACAGGCTCAAACCGAGCAAGCGATTCAGAAATCGAGCAATTGATGTTCTTATGACTGAAGGACTCAGACGCGGAGCCGAACACGGCGATCTCCGTCACCCCCGCTGCGAGGGCCGCCTCCAAACCCCTTAAGTTGGGTACCAAGACCGGATAGGCCACGCCTGGTCGACGCTGTATCGAAGTCATCAGAGCCGCGTTATCGGCCATCTGAGGCACCCTGTCCGGCGATACGAATGCCGTTACCTCAATGGCGTTTAGGCCAGCCTCCCCCAGCATTTCCACCAAACGCCGCTTCGTCTCGGTGGGTACTGTTACTTTCTCGTTCTGCAAACCATCACGTGGGCCGACCTCTACGAGTTTAACGAACGGTTTCGTTGCAAAGTCGCTCATGATGTCACTTCAAAATCAATAAGTTGGTCACCATCACCGACTTGGTCCCCTACTTCGTACCTGAACGCCTTGACTGTTCCAGCGGCGGGCGCATTGATAGAATGTTCCATCTTCATCGCTTCGAGGACAAGAAGTGGTGCTCCCCTTTCGAGTTTTTTACCGACTTCAGCAAGGATTGCGGATATCTTGCCCGGCATGGGAGCTGTCAAGGCGCCGCTTGCCCCCGCGGTATCGCCATCATGGCTAATTCCTTCGTCGGTTGTGAAGTGCCATCTGCTCTCGGGCAGAAAAACGTATCGCGAATACGACGTGCCCATATTTACAATGGCGTTGGACCGCTTCCCGTTGACGACAGCAACCACGTTCCCATCATTGTCGAGCGTACCCGTAACCGAGTATTCGAGCCCATCTACAGAGATTTTGTACGCTTCACGAAGGTACTCCACAACCAACCGCTTGTTGGATTCGTCATGCGAAAGCGTTATCGAGCTGCAGCCATTGGCGTTCAGACGCCAGCCATCGTTGATATTCCACGGTGAGCCAACCCCAATAGCCGCTTCGTTTTTCCGCCGGTCGTGCAAGACCTCATGTAATGCGAGAAGAACCCAGATCTCGGGATTCGGATCGATAGAGGTGGCCAGTAAATGCTCTCCTTCGCGTTCGATCAGACCGGTGTCGAGATCGGCATTGGCAAAGGATCTCGAGCCGACAAGGCGGGTCAGAAATTCGATGTTATTTGATACACCCACGACACGGAAGCTATGAAGAGCGGCAAGCATCCGAGCCAGTGCCGCGTCACGATCAACATCCCAAACAATCAGCTTGCATATCATCGGATCGTAGTACTGGGAGATTACGTCACCCTCCTCGACTCCCGTATCGACTCGCACATTCTGGTTTTCTACCGGGGGGGCGAGATGCTGCAGTTTTCCGATCGAAGGAAGAAACCCTTTCGATGGATCTTCCGCATAAATCCTTGCCTCAAGGGCATGCCCACAGATCCCGATGTCGCCCTGACGCATCGGAAGCGGTTCTCCTGCGGCCACTCGAAGCTGCCACTCCACAAGATCGAGCCCAGTAATCATCTCTGTCACAGGATGCTCGACTTGCAGCCGAGTGTTCATCTCCATGAAGTAGAAGTTTCCGTCAGGCGCTACGATGAACTCCACGGTGCCGGCTCCGACATATCCTACGGCTTTCGCTGCATCAACTGCAGCGCGTCCCATCTCGGCGCGTCGTTCTGCAGCCATTCCGGGCGCCGGCGCTTCTTCCAGAACCTTTTGATGACGCCTCTGCACCGAGCAATCCCGTTCAAAAATCGATACGCAGTTACCGAACTGATCCGCAAATACCTGTATCTCAATATGCCGTGGACGGATCAAGTATTTTTCGACCAGCACCTTGTCATCACCGAAGCTTGCGGCGGCCTCGCGCTTACAGGAAGCCAGTGCTTCAGAGAACAAATCCGATTCCGTAACAATGCGCATGCCTTTTCCGCCACCACCAGAACTCGCCTTCAATAGCACCGGGAAGCCGATCCTCTGCGCTTGCTCACGCAAGAATTCGGCGTCTTGCTGCTCGCCGTGGTAGCCCGGTGTAAGGGGGACATTTGCTCGTTCCATGAGCGTCTTCGCCGCCGACTTAGACCCCATCGCATTGATGGCAGAAGCGGGGGGGCCAATGAAAACAATACCCGCTGCAATACACTGCTCGGCGAAGGCCGCGTTCTCGGAAAGGAAACCATACCCTGGATGAATGGCCTGCGCTCCAGTTGCTAGTGCCGCTGTGACAATGCGCCCGCCTTCCAGATAGGATTCCCGTGCCGGCGCTGCGCCAATCCAGATTGCCTCGTCAGCTAGGCGTACGTGCCTTGCATTTGCATCGGCGTCGGAATAAACAGCGACCGTCTTGATGCCCATGCGCCTCGCAGTGCGCATAATTCGGCAAGCAATCTCGCCACGATTCGCAATGAGAATTTTAGTGAACATGCTTATTCTCCTGCCCAGTTTGGAGGACGTTTGGAAAGAAATGCCGCAATTCCTTCTTGCGCTTCTGGCGTCGTTCGAAGATTTGCTATCCTTAACACCGTATCTTCCACAAGCCATGACATCACGGTTTTGCCCACTGCTTGAATCAAGCTCTTCGCCGCTGTCTGCGCTGCTGGCCCACCCTTTAATAGTGCCTCAACGATCAAAGCCACCGCCGTGTCGAGTTGAGCCGTTGGTACCACTTCATGCACTAGACCAAGCGCGGCAGCCTTTGGTGCAGTAACACGTTCCCCGGTTTGAAAATACCGGTAGGCCTGGCGTTCACCAATGGCCCGGATAACATAGGGGCTAATTGCGGATGGAATCAGTCCTAACCGCACTTCGGAGGTTGCAAAGATAGCGTCATCGGACGCGACACAAATGTCACACGCCGAAGCCAACCCCATTCCGCCACCAAGTGCTGCCCCCGACACGCGAGCCACTGTCGGCTTGGGAAGCTCAGCCAGGGTGCGGAGCATTTCGGCAAGCTGCCGCGCATCCTGAATGTTTTCATCCATCGGCTTCTTCCCGACGGCTTGCATCCACTCTAAGTCCGCCCCAGCTGAGAAATTCTTTCCTCGACCGGCAAGAACAACGATGCGGACATTGGCATCCATGGCGACGCGGTGCAACGCGTCCGTCAATTCCAGGATCAACGTGGGATTGAACGCATTGTGAATTGCCGGTCGGTTCATCCACAGTGTCGCAATGCAATCTTTTATTTCAATATCGATAGTCTCAAACATAACGTTCTTCATAATGGCCTTAAAAGTCACATCAAGGACGGCGTCACATGCGGAAGACGCCAAACTTGGTAGGAGGGACGGGGGCGTTAAGTGACGCGAGCAGCGACAAGCCTAAGACTCTGCGTGACTGAGCTGGATCGACCACTCCGTCATCCCACATCCGCGCCGTGGCGTAGTAAGGATGCCCTTGGCTCTCGTACTGGTCTCGAATGGGAGTTTTGAAATTCTCTTCGTCCGGTTGGGTCCAAGATCCGCCTTTAGCTTCAATCGCGTCGCGTCGGACCGTGGCGAGAACGCTCGCGGCCTGTTCGCCGCCCATGACTGAAATGCGGCTGTTTGGCCACATCCAGAGGAAACGAGGGGAATAAGCGCGTCCGCACATGCCATAGTTTCCTGCGCCGAAGGACCCGCCGATAATCATTGTGAGTTTCGGCACCTGAACGGTGGCTACCGCTGTTACCATTTTCGCGCCGTCTTTAGCGATCCCAGCGTTTTCGTATTTCCTTCCAACCATGAATCCGGTAATGTTTTGAAAGAAGACAAGCGGAATCCCTCGCTGTGCACACAACTCTATAAAGTGGGCGCCTTTCTGTGCCGCTTCGGCAAAGAGAATTCCGTTATTGGCGACGATACCGATCTGTACACCGTAGAGATAGGCAAAACCACATACGAGTGTGGTGCCATAGCGGGCTTTGAATTCGTCAAATCGCGATCCGTCGACGATCCGCGCAATGACTTCCCGAACGTCGTATGGCTTCCTTGTGTCGGCGGGAATGATTCCGTAGATTTCTTCTGGAGCGTAGAGTGGCTCTTCAATCGCCATGCGTGACATGTTGGCTTGTGGCCGGCGGTTAAGATTGGAAACGATTCCGCGGGCGAGTTCAAGCGCGTGCTGGTCGTTTTGCGCCAGATGATCGGCGACGCCGGAAAGGCGCGTATGAACATCCCCGCCGCCGAGATCTTCCACACTGACCACTTCGCCGGTGGCGGCTTTCACTAGTGGTGGCCCGCCCAGGAAGATTGTGCCTTGGTTTTTTACAATAATCGCTTCATCCGACATGGCTGGTATGTAAGCACCGCCGGCGGTACAGGATCCCATTACCACAGCTATCTGCGGAATCCCCTTGGCCGACATCGAAGCCTGGTTGAAAAAAATCCTTCCGAAATGTTCTCGGTCGGGAAAGACCTCGTCCTGCCTGGGCAGAAATGCCCCACCGGAGTCGACAAGATAAACGCAGGGCAGATTATTCTGATTCGCGATTTCTTGAGCTCGAAGATGCTTCTTAACGGTGATTGGATAGTAAGTACCTCCCTTTACTGTCGCGTCATTTGCGACAATCATGCAATCGACGCCCTGAATCCGACCAATGCCGGCGATTAGGCCTGCAGACGGACAGTCGCCGTTGTACATACCGTGTGCCGCCAATTGTCCGATTTCAAGAAACGCTGTGCCGCGATCAAGCAGGCCTTGCACACGGTCACGTGGCAAGAGTTTACCTGCCGCCTGATGTTTGGCGCGTTTCTCCTCCCCGCCTCCTTCGTTGGCTTCAGCGACAACTTTGCGCAGATCCGACACCCCCTTCAACATGTGTTCAGCGTTGGAGCGGAAGTCCGGACTACGGGTATTAACTTTCGACTTGATGGTGTTCATGGCATGCAGGCAGTGAGTCGTTATCTGACATTAATAGAAATGCAGGGGGCCGGGAGGCCCCGTTGGATCAGTTAAAATCGGTGCGCAACGCCGATAGCAAGACCGCGATCGCCAGTTCCTGCTTCAATTGCATTCCCTACGGTGAAGGTGGCGCCGTTCTTGTTATTGATCGATCCATAAGACCCATACAGCATCGTGCGTTTGGACAAGTTGTACGTGTAGCCCACTGCGAATTGATCCGCGTCGCGGTTAAGGGGCGACTTATCGTTATGGCGGATATAGGACGCCATGACCGCACTGGCGCCAAACGGAATCGTGACGCCGACCAGAGTGTCGTTTGAATCGATGCCGGCATTATCCTTATTGACGTTGTAGGAGAGTGCGCCAGTTGCGAATCCAAAATTGTAGGTGCCGCCGATCAGTGTGATCTTGTTCGGGTTGTTTCCAGTTGCATCGTTGATACGATGGTGAAGGACTGAAGCGTAAATTGGACCGCCGACATAGGTCAGTGCCAAACCGAGCTGACGATTTGCCGATGAATTCCCAGGGGTCTCACCGAGGCCGTAAGCAACATCTGCGGTCATCCCACCAAACGACGGCGATGTATAGTAAATCGTGTTATTCATCCGGGACGCATAACCGACGATATTGGTCGCAGCCCCTTCATGCCCCTCACCGAAAGGATCGATTGTCCCGAGAATATTGGTGAGCGGGTTATATTGACGGCCAAGATTGATCGTCCCGAAAGAGCCCTTCAGACCGACGTAAGCCTGGCGTCCGTACATCAGTCCGCCTTGATTAAGACCGCCGACATCAGCGGCAATGCCAGATTCGATTTGGAAGTGAGCCGATAGACCGCCGCCCAGATCTTCGTTGCCCTTGAATCCCAACCGAGAACCGGCGGTCACTCCGCTTTCCATTTTCAAGGCCGAGCCGCCTGGCCCGCCACTTTCGTGCACGAGTCCGAGATCCATCAGGCCGTAAACAGTGACCGCGCTCTGTGCGGCTGAAACACCGGTAAGCGTACTAAGAACAGCGAATGCGAGAAGCGATTTTTTCATTTCTATATTCCCTTAAATTGACAAACACACCTGTGAGCGGTGTAGATAACGTGCACAAAGCACTACTGCGGCAGTCGGGCATTCGCTTCGAAAGCTCAGTAGTCGAGTGATCTGTCAGGCAGAAACGCGTCTCCCATATGTGTCTGCCCTCGATTACACTGAAGCCTTTAATAGCATCGTTTGTGCCAACGTAAAGGAATCTCGTAAGACTTTGAATATTAAGCGTTATTATTATGAAGCCTAATTTTCCGATTGGAATCTGTAAAGTGTTTTTACGTATAAAACTTTTACAGTCGTATGGGTTTTTGTGTGGCAGGGCTCTGCCGTTGCGGCATGCCCTGTTTCGCTTCAAGCCTCGCCGAGATAAGCTGCCTTAACTCTCGGATCGTCAAGCATATCGCTCGCCTTGCCGCTCATGGTAATCAGACCAGAATCCATCACATAACCGCGATGCGCTGCCTGCAGGGCGAGCTTTGCATTCTGCTCGACCAGAAGAATCGTGACGCCCTGCGCCGAAACATTGCGAACGACTTCAAAAATCTTCTCGACCATGATCGGCGACAGGCCCATCGACGGTTCGTCCAGCAACAATAGCTGCGGATGGCTCATCAGTGCCCGCGCCATGGCCAGCATCTGCTGCTCGCCGCCGGACAGTGTGCCCGCCAACTGGCTTGCGCGCTCCTTCAAACGCGGGAATACCCCGAACCACTTGTCAATGTCCGCCTGGATACCGGCCTTGTCATCGCGAATGTAAGCGCCCATCAAGAGGTTTTCCAGGATGGTCATGCGCGTGAACACGCCGCGGCCTTCCGGCACCATGGCAAGGCTTTTCTTCACCAGAGAAAACGAATTCGTACTCTGAGTCGGCTTCCCGTTGTAATGTATCTGACCTTCGACCTTGCAACCCGGCAGCGTGTTTGTAATGGCCTTGAGCGTCGTGGTCTTGCCGGCGCCGTTTGCGCCGATGAGCGTGACAAGTTCGCCCTTGTTGACTTCCAGATCAATACCCTTGACCGCCAGGATGCCGCCATACGCGATTTTCAGGCCGCTAACTTTCAGAATGTTTTCGCTCATTAGTGGCCACCTCCCAAATACGCTTCGATAACAGCCTGGTTGCTTTGCACCTCGGCCGGCACGCCTTCTGCAATCGGCTTGCCGTAATCGAGCACCGTGAGGCGGTCGCAGAGTCCCATCACTAGTTTCACATCATGTTCGATTAGCAGAATGGTCTTGCCGTCCGCTTTGATCTTCACCAGAAGCTCGCGCAATGCGACCTTCTCCGTCGCGTTCATGCCCGCAGCAGGTTCATCCAGGGCAAGCAGTTGCGGATCGGTCGCCAGTGCCCGCGCGATTTCCAGACGACGTTGATCGCCGTATGACAAATGGCGAGACGTGCGGTGTGCGAAGTGGGGGATGCCGACGAAATCGAGCAATTCCATCGCACGACGGCGGATCGCCGCTTCCTCTTCACGCGCAGCCTTGTGTTGGAACACCGCACCGAATACGCCCTGACGAGTGCGCAAGTGGCGTCCCACCATGACATTCTCAACTGCCGACATTTCACCAAACAAGCGGATGTTCTGGAAGGTGCGCGCAATGCCCGCCTTCGCCACTTCATGCGGCGCGGAGGGCGAATAAGGCTTGCCCGCGAGTTCAAACGTTCCGGTGTCCGGCTGGTACAAGCCGGTTATCACGTTAAAGAACGTGGTCTTACCGGCACCGTTCGGGCCGATCAGTCCGTAAATCTGGCCGCGCAAAATCTTAACGCTGACATCCGACAGCGCCTGCAGGCCGCCAAAACGCTTGTTCACACCTGCGATATTCAGAATGGTTTGTTCGCTCATGTATTTTCCTTATGCAGCCAAAGCAGCCGGTTCTTTTTCGTCATGACGCTTCTTGGCGTTTGCATCCATGCGGTCTTCGTGTCTCGGTGCCGGCCACAAGCCTTCCGGACGGTAGAGCATGATCACGACCATTGCCAGACCGTACAACAGTTGACGCAGCACTTCGGCATCCACGAGAACGGTGCCGAACAACTGGCGCTGCACCGGCTCGACGACATGGCGCAGAACTTCAGGCAGGGCAGCGAGAAGGACGCCGCCGAGGACGACGCCCGGGATGTGGCCAATACCACCGAGGACGACCATCGCCAACACTGCGATCGACTCCGTCAGGGAGAAGGATTCCGGCGACACGAAACCTTGGAAAGACGCAAACATCGCACCGGAGATACCACCGAATGATGCACCCATGGCAAAGGCCAGCAACTTGATATTGCGGGTGTTGATGCCCATGGCTTTGGCAGCAATTTCATCTTCGCGGATGGCGACCCATGCGCGGCCGAGACGCGAATGTTGCAAGCGGATCGAAATGAAAATAATCGCCGCGCACAGGGCGAGGAACAGGAAGTAGTACGCGTTCACCGACGGCATGCCCCAATCACCGATAAATACTGTGGCGCGGGAGCCCGGTTCACCGGCGAGAGAAACGCCGAAAATCCGGATCGGGTCGATCATATTGATCCCCTGCGGGCCATTGGTGATGTTCACCGGCGCGTTCAGGTTGTTCATGAAGATACGGATGATCTCGCCGAAACCAAGCGTCACGATGGCGAGGTAGTCACCGCGCAGCTTCAAGGTTGGTGCGCCGAGCAGTGCGCCAAAGAATCCCGCCAGCGCAGCGCCAAGCGGCACGATCAGCCAGACCGAAAGGTGAATACCGTTCTTCGTCACCTCCTCGCCGACGATCCATCGCAAGGAGTCGCCGATCAGCGGATATTGGTTGACGAAGGACTCCAGCACCGTTGCGAATTGCGGTGATGCCAGCAGGCCGGTCATATACGCGCCTAATGCATAAAACGCGATGTAGCCAAGGTCAAGCAGGCCGGCCATACCCACCACGATGTTGAGGCCGAGTGCGAGCATGATATACAGCAACGCCAGATCCATGATGCGAACCCAGGAATTACCGTAGTGCAAGGCAATGAAGGGGAACGCAATCAGCGCAATGCCGAGAGTGGCAAAGCTGATATAGGCCTTGCGCGGATTTTGTCTAACGTCAAATAGTGCAGCCATGAATATCTCCTTTACGCTTAGGCTCGGTCCGCAACACGCTCGCCCATGATGCCGGACGGACGCAGCGTAAGTACGATGATGAGAACAACGAATGCGAAAATGTCTTGATAGTGACTGCCGAGGAAGCCGCCAGTCAGATCACCGATATAGCCGGCTCCAAGGCTTTCAATCAGGCCAAGCAGGATACCGCCCACCATCGCACCGTAGATATTGCCGATACCACCGAGAACCGCGGCGGAGAACGCCTTCAGGCCTGGCACGAAGCCCATCGCGAATTGCGCCGACGAGTAGTTCGCCCCCCACATCACGCCGGCAACCGCAGCCAGTGCAGCGCCAATTGCAAACGTCATGACGATCACCTTGTTCGAGTCGACGCCCATCAAGCCTGCAATGCGCGGATTGTCTGCCGTTGCACGCATGGCTCGGCCCATGCGGGTGCGCTCAATTAGCAGCACCAGGCCAACCATAGCGGCCGTAGCCAGTACCAGCAGCATGACTTGCGTCTGGGAGATCAGCGCACCGGCGATATTGAACGACTCGGTAGGCATCACTTGGGGGAAGGGGATCGGGCTGCGGCCCCAGATCATCATCGCGAAGGTTTGCAGCAGGATCGATACGCCGATCGCTGTGATCAGCGGCGCCAAACGCGGTGCGTTGCGCAAGCGGCGGTAGGCGACCCGTTCGATGATGATATTGACGATTACGCATATCGGGATTGCCCCAACAATGGCAATGCCCAGTTTGACGATGCCCGGCAGGTCCGGCGCGGCCGTCTGCAGGAATTTAAGGATGGTTACGCCCACCATAACCCCGATCATCAGCACGTCGCCATGGGCGAAGTTAATCAGGTTAAGCACGCCGTACACCATCGTGTAACCCAGCGCGACCAGTGCGTACATGCAGCCAAGCACAAGTCCATTGATGATTTGTTGGAAAAATGTCTCCATCTCTGATCGTCCTAAATTTATTCCATACTTCGATTAATCTGGTTCCAGCAAAAAAATGGCACCCAGAACAGAAAATCTGGGTGCCGCCGCCATTAGCGTTTTTCAGATGTGGTAGCCCCGCATCAGGCGACCCGGGTGTAACGTATTGATCAGCGCGTAACGGCAATCTGTTCGCGTTTTCCACCCCTATAGGTATAAATCGTCATCGCGCCGTCCTTAATATCGCCTTTCTCATCGAACGAGATCAAGCCAGTGACCCCTTGATGTTGGATCTTCGCCAGCACTGGGAGATATTTTGCGGGATCAGAGGATCCAGCCTTGACCATAGCCTGAGCCATTGTCATCAAGGCATCATAGGTCGCCGGTGCGTAGAGAGTCACGTCGACACCGAACTTTTTCTTATAATTGTTCCGGAAGTCTGCCATCCGCTGCTTGTTCGCTTCTTCGATGCCACCTGCTTCCGCGCAGATTACCTGCCCTTCACCCACTGCGTCACCCGCAAGCTTGAGCAAATCTTGACTGCAGATTCCGTCGCCTCCCATGAATTTAGCGTTGATGCCGAGTTGCTTCATTTGCCTAAGGAGAGGGCCACCAACGGCATCCATACCACCGAAAAACACGAGATCAGGATTCTTCGCCTTGATCGCAGTTAAAATCGCATTGAAGTCGGTTGCCTTGTCATTGGTGTACTGGCGCGCAACGATATTGACCGCCTTTGATTTGCCGGAGGCGCCTTTTATAAATTCTTCAGCGACGCCCTGACCATAAGCCGTGCGGTCATCGATAACGGCAATATTCGTTGCCTTAGCGATCTGCACCGCATAACGTCCAAGCGTACTACCAAGCTGGCCATCGTTGGCGACGACACGAAACGCCGTGTTAAAACCCTGGAGTGTGTATTTGGTATTGGTAGCGGACGGTGAAATCTGCGGAATGCCCGCATCAAAGTAGATCTTTGATGCGGGGATGGTCGTTCCGGAGTTCAGGTGACCGATTACTCCACTGACTTTTGCATCGACCAGCTTTTGTGCTACTGCCGTGCCTTGCTTAGGGTCCGCAGCATCGTCTTCTGTAAGGAGTTCGAACTTGACTTTTTTGCCGCCGATTTGAAGGTTCTTGACGTTGAGTTCGTCAATTGCCAGCTTCGCGCCATTCTCGTTGTCCTTACCCAGGTGTGCGATAGCTCCAGTTATAGGCCCTACATGGCCAATGCGAATTACTTGTTCTTGTGCGACCACTGGGACGGCTACAGCCAGCACGGTCAGTGCGCCGATCGAGTTTTTTATCATAGTGCGCTTCATTGTTCTCTCCTGAATCAGTTGATAAAACAGACATGTGACAATTTCCGCGAGTCCCCATAAAGACAGGACGTCTTCATGCGTTCCACGCTACTGTACTTCTGTTGGAATTTCCGTTCGCCTTGCCTTTTGGATCGGGCGAGCGGAGTCACTGAATGCGCTTATGGCGATTCAGTAAGGTGCAAACTTCAATTGGCGATCAAACTATTTCTTCGGACTTTTCCGGTTGGTAAACCGCTTGACTCGGTCGGCTGATTCCGGCTGCAGAAACGCATGGACCGTTGCGGCTTCTTCGAGATCTAATGCCCTCCACAGGCCGATGCCAAGGTCTTGGTTGATCATCGATTTGAGGCGCCCGATCGAAGTCCGGGACTTTTCGCCTATCCTCCGCGCGATTTCCATCGCTTTCTGCATCATCTGGTCGCGGGGAACGACAAAGTTCACGATGCCAAGATCGTTCAATCGATGTGCGCTTTGCTTCTCACCGAGGATAAGAAGTTCCATGGTCCTTTGGTAACCGATAGTCATTGGCAAAAGATGCGTGACTCCACCCGTCACAAAATTACCCCAGTCCATTTCCGGGAAAAAGGCGACCAGATCCTCGCTCGCTACGACGATGTCGCAGTTCAAAACCCACTCAAAGCCTCCACCAACAGCATAGCCGTGGACGGCACCAATGACTGGCTTCTCACTCCCGAGCAGCAGGCGAGTAATCTGCTGAATGGCTTGGATATGGCGCTTCGCGGCCGCTTCGCTTTCCGCCTGTGCTTCGTATTCTTGGAGATCATCACCAGAGCAGAATGCTCTGCCGGCACCGGTTACGATGAGAACTGAGGTAAGTGAATCGCCTAGACCCTCGGACAACGCGGTCTCGAAGTCGGCCAAAACAGCCCCGCTGATGGCATTGAGACGGTCAGGGCGATTTAATGTGATGATCCCGACATTATCCACACGTTCATATAGAGCGAAAGTCATGCTGTCTTCCTTTCAATTAGGCTGGTTTTTCCTTCCGTTCGAGGAAGACTGTCAGGCGCAATAACCGTAACCATCGCCGACGCTCCCGTGACGTCTTTAACGGCCTCTTCGATACACTTTCCTAGCCCCGGCCAATCCGATTGCGGTATCGACGAGCCGGCCTCCACTTTCAATTCAATGCGGTCATAGGGACCCGGACCGGCAAGGACAATTCGGAACTGGCCAGTAATGGAATCGGAAAGGCTCAAAACCGCTTTTTGTACTGCGGTCGGAAAGACGTTCACTCCGCGCACGTTAAACATATCGTCAGTACGGCCGGTGACCCGGAAACGCCAGGATGTTCGGCCGCAACCGCACGTGTCGGTACCAGTTACGGTGATGACATCTCGAGTTCGATACCGGATAAGAGGTTGGCACTCTTTACGAAGATGGGTGCACACGATTTCTCCGACTGTGCCCTCTTTAATCGGCAAACGATTGCCTTTTGCGTCCAAGATTTCGGCAAATATAAAATCGTTACCATGGAAATGAAGGTCGTTCGTGTGTTCGCATTGGCTTGCGAAATTGCTCAGGACTTCGGACATGCCGTAGTTCGCGTTCCGTACGCCAAACCCCCATTTAGCCTCCATGCTGTCACGGAATTCCTGGTTGTCCAATCCGGCTTCGCCACCGAACAAGGCAATGCGGAGATTGAGGTCGCGAGGATTCGCTCCAGTGGCAGCGAGCATCTTTTCCAAGAACGCGGGATAGGACGGCGTGCAGGAAATCGCGCTAATCTTCAGATCAGCAATCGTTTTCAGCAGCAACTCGCTGTTACCGACTCCGAAGGGGATAACACACGCGCCAGTTGCTTCTAGTGCCAGGTGATCGGTAACGCCGCCTGTCCACATGCAGTAATTCAAGCAGTGGACGACACGGTCTTTTGGTCTCAGGCCCGATGCATATAAAGCGCGGCCACCGATTCTTGCAATCCATTCCGTGTCGGCACGGCTGTTGGCAAGATGCAGCGGGCGTCCCGTTGTGCCAGAGGTCCGATGGAGACGGATAGCCTCCTCCTCGGGGCATGCGATATAGTCGCCAAAGGGGTAGTCGGCCTCCTGGCTCAGTCGGAGCTCATCCTTGTCAGTGAACGGCAGTTCCTCCAGCGAATCTAGGGTGATCGAGTCAAGACCTATCGTCTTTGCGCTGCTAAGCGGATGGAGCTTACGTTGGTAGAAGCTCGAATGAGCTCTTAGGTACTTCCATTGCCTCTCCCAAAGTGCATCTTGCAACTTTCTCAATGGTTCCGGCGCAATCGTTTCAAACTCGGGATGCAACATTTCCGATGACATATAAAACTCCAATCTCATAGAAGGACGAAAACGTAGGTAACCCAGATTGGGTCGCCCGTTATTGATTGCAAGCAAATAGCAATAGATGTGCCAGTTTGTGTTCTTGCCGTATGTGTCTGAAATTTATAAGAAATGTTTTAAAATGAGCTCAGACCATAAGCCGCTGTATTTAACGTATGTAAAATTATTTTACGTAAAATAATTTTACAAACAGGCAGTGCCTTCGACGGAGAGGAACTAATGATTAACTTCACGGAACGACTTGACGAATTGACCGAGCTCTCAGAGTACGTTGTCGGAACTCATTGTGGCTTCGGAGTTTTTAACGCGTCTGGAAGATTAATCGCTGCTAACAGGGCTTCCCGCGTACCGTCGCAAATCCGGACAAAACCGGTCCAGGCATCTGAATCGCGCGACTCCATCGGAATGCCTGTGTTCATGTCGTGCGCCGACGACGGTACTCCACTTGCGTGTAGCTACATCGATGGTTGCCCGGATGAGGAGCGCGTGCTGGTAGTCGCAATGGGAAGTGCCGGCATATCCAGCGAGGTTCTTAACCGGCTTTGCCGACTAGCCACCTGGTTTCTCTTGCGGGAGTTTGACGTCTGGGCGGAGACGAAGCGCCTTCGACAAGTACTCAACGAACAAGAGGTATTGATTAACCATATCTCAGACGGATTGCTTGTGCTAGACCGTACCGGGCGCATCCAAACGCTCAATGAAAACGCCGCCCGAATGTTAAAGCTGGAGCCGCAGCGTTGCATCGGCAAGGACATTAAGGGCTTGCTGGATTTTGATCTTGCAATTTCCCGAGTTTTCGAAACCGGCGAAGGGTATATCGACCGTGAGCTACAAATCGATTCAAAAAATCTTCGTCTTCATCTAATTGACACCGCGGTGCCGGTGCGGGGAGACGACGGACAAGTAACTTCCGTGGTAAACACATTCAATGAAATATCTCGTGTGAATCGACTCTCCTACCGAATGGCAATCGATCGCGCAAGGTACCGGTTCAGCGATATCGTCGGCGAATCGCCCGCGATTGAAGCGGCTCTAAGTTCGTCAAGGAAGGCCGCGCGCGCGTCAGCGAACATTGTTCTTTATGGGGAAACTGGAACTGGAAAAGAGATGTTTGCCCAAGGAATTCACGCCGAGGGAAATCGGAGCCAAGGGCCTTTCGTCGCGGTGAACTGTGCAGCCCTTCCACGTGATCTGATCGAGAGTGAGCTTTTCGGCTACGCACCCGGAAGTTTCACCGGCGCCGATCGAGCCGGCCGCCCCGGCAAGTTCGAACTCGCATCAGGCGGTACGATATTTCTTGATGAGATTTCCGAGATGCCTCTCGACGTCCAAGTCAAACTACTAAGGGTCTTGCAAGAGCGACAGGTGACGCGTATCGGTGGGACGAGAAGTACCGATATCGATGTGCGCATTGTTGCGGCAACCAACAAAAATCTTATTGAACTTGTAGCGCAGAAGTCATTCCGCGAAGACCTGTATTATCGCCTGAACGTTATCCCGGTCAACATACCCGCCCTCAGGAATCGGAAAGAAGATATTTCGGCGCTGGTAGATAGCTTTATACGCAGGTATTGTTCAGCGATGCATCGACCGCCAATCATGCTTTCCCGAACTGCCTTGACTCAACTACAGTCTTACGCGTGGCCCGGCAATGTCCGTCAACTGCAAAACGTCGTGGAGCGTCTTGTCAACATGACAGACGGCAATGGCATAGACACTATCCCGGCAGACTGCATGCAACACACGGTCGCCGAACAGCAAATTAGACATGGCGACACGAGTATCAGCATGACTCTCGAAGACGCTGAACGGCAATGTATTCGAAATTCCCTAGAAACGCATGCCTATAACCTTACGAAGACTGCTGCTGCACTAGGTGTCACGAGGCCGACACTTTACTCAAAAATGAAAAAGTTCGGGTTCGCGCTAACCCTTAAACTCGCCGATACTTGACGAACAGCCGGGGCGTTCGATGTACGTCGGGGTGCCTACGCATCTTATGGCGGCATTTAGAATCTGCGTCGCGCCATCGGGCAAGACGGAAGCGCCAAGCAATTCAGGACGCGCTCCGGCAAACGTAGCATGTGCGGCGAGGACGGTAATGATGGTGGTGGAAAGCAGGATAGACGTTCTCATAGCAGCAGCATCCCGGGAAAGATGATGGTGTCCTTAGTGTAGGTGCAATGCAGGCCGTTTAAAAGGAAATTTTTGCCATACACGTCGCCGTGCATGACGCATCAGGTACGCGCTTGCTAAATCCGGCGCATTCCTAAGCATGCAACGGGGCCAAGTGGTAGGTCGCAGGCCAAGGTAGGTTGTCAATAGCCAGTAGCTCGGTACTATTGCGTAATTTTTAACTGACTTATCCAAGTGCGATGGCCATACCTTCCACAAGCATGGATGCGGCAATCGATGCCTAAGCCACTACCTTTCCCCGTCCAAACCAACATGGGCGATCCTCCCGGCTCTGCCCTAATCATCTCCCACATCTATTTATTTTGTGCGATCGCAGGGCTATCGAGCAAGCCTGCGCCTTCCAGTTCATTGCGGAACAAGTCCCTGAGCTGGCACTGCCGTTCTTTGCCAAAGCGTGCAGTGAGCGTACCGAGACTGATCGCACCCATGCCGTTGGTGCCGATCTTGAAAGCCATGCCGATCCCCGCGACGCCGACTTCCACCGCATCATAGGTCAGGGAATAGCCCTGCGCGCGTGCGGCATCGGCGGTGGACTGCAGCTCTTCGAGTGAAAATTCCGCCGCTGCATACTCGGCTTCATGCCGCCGGTATGCCTCGACCAACTCTTCCGGCGGGATCAGGCCGGTCACCGCTGCGCCGCCGGTTCCCATGCCGAGCAGACGGCGCTGACCTACGTGGGTGGTCAACACCTTGACCAGCGACGAGCCCTCCTCCCGATGCGCGCACTGTACATGGTCGCCTTGCCGCATCATGAGAAAAACCGTATCGCCCGATATGCGCGCGATGCGCTTCATGACAGGCACCAGCCGGCGCAGCATCGGCTCCAGGCGCGGCATCAGGGAACCGAGCAGCACGGCTTCCGGACCGAGCCGATAGATTTTCTTTTCGTCGCGGTCGACAAACTGCTCTTCGACCAGGCAAGTCATCAATCGATACGCCGTCGCCCGGTCCAGCCCGGATTCACGCACAAGGTCTGCGATTTTTGCGCCCTTCTCGCCGCCTTGGGCCACGTGACGCAGCAGGTCAAGCGCACGCCTTACGCTTTGCGTGCCGCGCATCGGCAGTTCGGCGCTTTCCGGCCCATCGGGCGCGTCATCGTGCATGTTCGGTTCGTGGTTCATCGCGTCTCGCTTCATCGCCGTGATACGGATCTGCTCTATGCCGCCTTGCGATCCATCTTACTCGTTGAGCTTGATCCCCGCTTTCCGGATCACGTCTTCCCATAAGGCACTTTGCGCCCGGACATGCATGGTGAACTCTTCCGGCGTGGTCGGCGACGGTTCGATTCCCAGTTCGCTCAGCTTCTTGATTACCTCGGGCAAAGCCAGCGCCTTGTTCAGTTCCGCATTCAGGCGTACCACGATTTCCTTCGGCATTCCCGCCGGAGCCACCAGTCCCTGCCAGGAATACGATTCGAAGTCGGCCACGCCGGCTTCGGCAAATGTCGGGACATCCGGCAGGACTGCGCTGCGTCGTGCCATGGAAAGCGCGATAGGACGCAGCTTGCCGCTTTTGATATGCGGGAGACTGGCGGCCGTATTCACCAGATACATGTCAATCTGTCCGCCGAGCAAATCCTGCAGTGCCGGCGCATCGCCCTTGTACGGCACATGCAACAGACTGATATTGGCCTTGCGCTGGAACAATTCCATGCCCAGATGGTTGGGGCCGCCGAGACCGGGTGTCGCATAGCGCAGTTGACCCGGCTTGCTGCGCGCCATTGCGATCAATTCCTGTAGATTGTTCACCGGCAGCGAAGGATGGACGACCAGGACAAATGGAAAGCGCGTGGTGCCGCCGATGTAGGTGAAATCCTTGGCAGGGTCATAACCCATTTTCGGATACAGGTGCTGGGCCAGCGCGACCGTCGAGGTGTCGACGGTGCCGATGGTCAGCCCATCCGGCCTGGCGCGCGCGATCGTCTCGCCGCCTATCATGGTGCCGGCGCCCGGCTTGTTTTCAATGATCATGGTTTGACCAAGCGCGGTGCCCATCGGACCGGCCAGCAGGCGCGCCACCACATCGGTACCGCCGCCCGCAGGATAGGGCACGATCCATTTTGCGGTTTGTTTCGACAGGCTTTGCGCGTGACCGAGCATAACCACTGCGCCGAGCGCAAAGGCTGCAATGCTCCGACTCAAAAGACTATTCATTGACTTCTCCAGGTATGAGTGACCGTATTGCTGATGGACGTCTACTGCGATTTTATCCAGCGGGGCGCGTTTGCGCTGCGGGTGAGCCGGGGCGTACGCCGCCAAAGGTAGACCAGGATCCGGCGACCAGCCAGCCGGCGTCGGCGGGTAGATTGATTCCTGTGATCACCCGCGCTTCCTCCGACAGCAGGAATACGATCGCTCTGGCGATATCGACCGGTGCGATCAACTGCCCGAGTGCGCTGTTGGCTTTCAGGCGCTCGGCATCGCGCAGTCCAAGATCGATCTGGCTTTGCAAGGCAGCCGTCACGGTGTAGCCCGGCGACACCGCGTTGACACGCACGCCGGAGCGCCCCCATTCGGCGGCCAGGCACTCGGTCAGGGAAATGACCGCAGCCTTTGCCGGCGAGTAGGCATGCAGCGGCATCGAACGCATGCCGGCCACCGAAGCGACATTGACAATAGCGCCCTTGCCCCGGCGCGCCATCGCACTGCCGAACTCGGCACAGCAGGCATAAGTGCCTTCGAAGTCGATGGCGACGACCCGTTGAAAAACTGCATGTTCAAACCGGTCCGGTGGCTCCGGCGATTGCACGATGCCAGCGCAATTGACCAGCAAATCCACTTCCACACCCTGCTGTTCAAGCGCGCTGCATGCGCTGGCCACGGCCGCGCGGTCTGCCACATCGAATGTCAGCGCCGACCCGCCGCAGGCATCGGCCGCCGTAGCGGCCGCCTCGGCGTTGACATCAGCGACCACGACGCGCGCGCCGCGCTGCGCCAGGAGTTGGACGCAAGCCAGCCCGATGCCGCTTGCACCGCCGGTGACCAAGGCCGTCCTTCCGGTGAAATCCTTCAGTGATGCCATACCTCGCCCCCTCTGCTCAGCGTCCGGTAAAAGCCGGGCGCTGCTTGCTGGCGAATGCCTCGACCGCGATACTGTGGTCCTTGCTGAGATTGGTCAGGCATTCGTAGGCAGTTCCCGCATCCATATGTCCATGCGCAAGCTGGCGCAGCGGTATCGTATAGCCAGCCTTGGTATAGCGAATGGCCTTTGTCGCGCCATTCTTGAGCTTCGAGACGATCGCATCGACCTTGGCATCGAGCTCGCCCGCCGGCACGACATGACCGATGGCGCCGAGCTGCATGGCCTCGGATGCCGACAACAGATCGCCGGTCAGCAAGAGTTCCCGCGCGCGGCCATAGCCGATCACCGCCGGCCAAAGAAATCCGCCGCCATCGGCCGCATTCAGGCCAACGCGCACATGCGGATCGCCGATACGGGCATGTTCATCCATCACGGTGATATCGCACAGCAATGCCAGCGTGGCGCCCAATCCCACCGCATCGCCGTTGATGCGGCCGATGATCGGAATTTCGCAGTCCAGCATCGAGTACACGATGCGCTTTGCTTCCCAGGTAACGATTTCGAATTGTTCCGGGTCGCGGATCGCATCGCGCATCCAGTCGATGTCGCCCCCCGCGCAGAAAGCACGGCCGGCGCCGGTGAGAACAATCGCGTTGATATCGCGACGCTCTCCAAGGTCGATAAACACTCGTGACAAGGCTTTGTGCAGATCGCCGGCAACCGAGTTGAGCGCCGTCGGGCGGTTGAGTGTGACGCGTGCGACACGGTCGTTGACTTCGACAAGCAAGGAGTTTTCTGTGGTCATGATTACCTCATCGGGGAAAAAGCGGTTGGTTGAAGAATGCGTGTTTCCATGCGTATGATCCACGGCAAGACCTTGTCCGCATAGGCCAGCCAGCGCGGGTCGTTCCACATGGCCGAGCGGCGGCGCTCGCGGTCGGCGAGATCCTGGTAGGCCCAGAGATGCACGACCGTGTTGAGCTCTCCGGTCTCTGCAGTGAAGAATGCCTGCAATCCGCCGAGATGCTCGTTCATCAGCGGCAGGCCTTCTTGCTCGTACACATGCAGAAAGCGCCGGAAGTTGGCTGGCTGAAAAGTGTAATTGCGCTCTTCGTAAATCATTGGAGTTCGTCCGTCATGCCTACAATCGCATCCAGCGGCCCGCCATAGGCGTCGCTTGCGGCGCCGAATGCCATGTAGCCGCCATCCACCGGCAACGTTACGCCGGTAATGAATTCGGCCCGGTCGGAGGCCAGGAAGAGCATTGCATCGGCGATATGCCTGGCGGTGCCAAGGCGACCGGCGGGTGTGCGGCGGCGCAAGCGGTCGGCGTCGAGTTTTCCTTCACTGATCAGCTTTCGTGAAAAGGGCGTGAGCATGTATCCGGGTGCGATCGCATTGACACGCACACCGCCAGCCGCCCATTCACACCCCATGGTGCGGGTCATCATGCTGATGCCCGCCTTGGCGGCACTGTATGCATTACGCAGGGGAAGACCGAGCACGCCGGCTATGGAGCTCAGGTTGATGATGGCACCCTTGCCTTGATGCAGCATTGTCTTTGCCGCTCCTTTCGACATCATGTAGGACCCGGTCAGATGGATGTCGATCAGGCGACGAAATGCCGCCACATCCTGTTCGACGGTCGGTGCAAACGAGTCTGGAATGCCGGCGCTGTTGATCAGTACGTCGATGCGGCCATAGCGGTCGAGCGTTCTCTCCAGCAGCATGGCCACCTGTTCTTCATCGGACACGTCGCCGCCCAGTCCCAGGTGTTCGGCACCAAGCGACATCGCGTGTTGTTGCGCTGTGTTGACCTGCAGGTCGGCGATCGCCACACGCGCGCCCTCGGCCGCAAAACCTTGCGCGGCGGCCCAGCCTATGCCGCTGGCGCCACCTGTGATCAGTACAACTTTATTCATGAATTCCGGATACATCCTGATATCACCTTTTTCTTCATATGGAACATGCAACGCTTACGCCGCGAACAAGGTTTCCCGCACCGCTATGCGCCGTAACTGATGCTCGGCGTCGCCAAAAAGCGTCGCAGCGACATGCAGCCGCTTGTAGTAGTGGCCGAGACGATATTCCTCGGTCATGCCGATCCCGCCCGATACCTGGATCAGTTGCCCCGCCGCCCGTAACGCACGCCGCCCGACGAAACTTTTTGCAATTGGCAAGGTCGTCCACGGGCCCGCAGGCTGTGCATCGATTTCAGCCGCCAGCCGCTCGGACAGGGCCAGCATCTGCTGCAGGTCGCAAAAGATGTCCGCCATTCTGTGCTGCAGTGCCTGCTGATCGGACAAGGGCCGGCCGAATTGCCGTCTCTGTTTCAGGTAATCGAGGGTCAGTTCGAAAGCGCCCTTGAACACACCGCTAGCGTCAGCGACCAGCCCGGCAGCGGCCCGGTCCAGGACCTGATCTGCGAGCGGAGCGGTTGTTTCCTCGGAATCCAATACCTGCACTGCCGCCTGTTGCAAGCGCAGCCTGACGGTGTGGCGGCCGTCGATCAGACGCACCGCTTCGCGAAGCACCCCGGGGCTGTCCAGGGCCACACAAGCTAGCTTAAGTACACATGCGCCTTGCGCCTTGACGACCACTGGCAATAAGGCATGGGTGGCCAGATGCCCGCCATAAAGCGCACCGCTGCTGCCATGTAAGACGGTTTGCGCGGCATCCGTAAATTCGAGTTGTCCGAACCAGCGATCGGCCAGCGCCAGCCGCATGTTGCCGCCCATGTAGGGAGCGAGCGCGGGAACGGCGCCGAGCATCAGGATCAGATCCAGCGGTTCCGGCCTCGCATCGCTGCCCGCCAGTCTCAGCAGCTGAAAGCATTGGGCCATGCTCGCGTCGAAGCCGCCCTCGGCTTCAGGCACAGACAGCGCGGTCCAGCCCATGTCGGTCCAGGTGCTGCGCGTGTCGCCGGCTTCCGCATGACCGTCATGAAAACGGGCAATGCGGTCGGCGAGCGGCTGGTGTTGTGCAAACCATCGCCTGGCGTTGTCTACTACCAGCATGAAAGATTCATTGTCCATGACGTCTGCCTCACATATCCAATAGCGATTTGGCGATAATGGTTTTCTGGATTTCATTGGAGCCCGCATAAATGGTCACGACTCGGCGGAACAGATGCCTGTCTATCCAGCCTTCGGCTTCCGTAGCCAGCGGACCGCCGTGATATTCGGGATGCAGTACGATGCCCGCTTCGCCAAGCAATGTCATCGCGGTTTCCGTGACGCGCTGCTGCAATTCCGAGCCGCGAATCTTCAGCGTCGATGCTGCCGGGCCGGGCTCCTTGCCGGCCATCTGCTCGGCGATCACGCCGAGCACCGCCGACTCGAGGGCGACATAATCGACGGTAAGCGAAGCGAGCCGCCGTTGAATGACCGGTCGCGAGGCCAGCAATTCGCCATCACTGCCTTGCAAGCGGCCTGCGAGCTTTTCCAGCGCAACGAGGTCGCGCTTGGTGCGAGGGGCCTGCGCATTATTGACGCGCTCACGCGCGAGCAGGTCCTTCGCATACCCCCATCCCGCACCGCGCGTGCCGACCAGGTTTTCACGCGGCACGCGTACCTCATCGAGAAACAGTGCGTTGACACTATGGCCTTCATCAATGGTGATGATGGGATTGACTGTCAGTCCAGGCGACTTCATGTCGATGATGAACATCGATAAACCGGCCTGCGGCTTTGCCTCGAATTCGGTGCGCGCAAGCAGGAACATCAGGTCGGCTTCATGTCCACCAGTCAGCCATGTCTTTTGTCCTGAGATGACCCAGTCGTCACCATCCAGTCTGGCATGCGTCTTCAGCGACGCCAGATCGGAACCGGCATTCGGTTCGCTGAAGCCCTGGCACCAGAAATTTTCGCCGGACAGGACGCCTGGCAGGTAACGCGTCTTTTGCTCTGCATTGCCTTCTGCAATCAACATGGGCCCGGCCAGGAACAAACCGAGCACATCGCCGGGCGGCGCATCGGCGAACGCCAGTTCTTCCTCGAAAACATATCGCTGCAATGCATTCCATCCTGGGCCGCCAGTTGCGACAGGCCAGTGCGGCGCGCCCCAGCCGCGACCATGCAGCGCGGCTTGCCAGCGCGCCACCAGCGCACGGGGAATATGCAAGCCTGCACGTGTGGCCTGGCGCAGCTCGTCATCCAGTTCCGCGTCGAGGAACTGCCGCACCTCGGCGCGGAATGCGCGCAGTTCCGGTGTGTTGAAGATACTCATGACAGTTGCTCCGGTAACAGAATGAGGGACCCGGTTGTTGCACGGCTTTGCAGCGCGGCATGCGCTTGCGCCGCATCGCGCAGCGCAAAGGCGCCGCCGATATGCACTTTCAGTTCGCGGCGCGCAATCATGCCGAACAGCGTGTCGGCTGCGGTCTGCAGATCGGGATGGGTTGCGACATAGGCGAATATGCCAGGCACTGATACCGTGAGCGAGCGCGCCGGCCCAAGTTCCGCAAGCGGCACCGTGGGCAAGCCTTCCGTGACCTGGCCGAGGTTGACCAGATGGCCGAAGGGTTTAAGCACGGTAAGCGACTGATGGAATACCGCGCCGCCCAGGCCTTCGAACACCACATCCACGCCGGCGCCGCCCGTCAGGCGCTTCACGCCTTCCGCGAAGGGTTCATCGTTATAGAGGATCACTTCGTGGCAACCGTTTTGCAGCGCCAACGCGGCTTTTGCTTCGGAGCCAACCGTGCCGATCACGTGCGCACCGTCCCTGCTCGCCCATTGCGCAAGCAGCGAACCCAGCCCGCCGGCGGCCGCATGAATCAGCACCGTTTGTCCGGCATGCAGGGGCGCGACGCGGCGCAGCAGCATGTGTGCGGTCAAGCCCTGCAGCGTGGCGGCGGCCGCCTGTTCATAGCTGACCTCCGGATGCAGATGCAGGAGATGTTGGTCAGGAAGATTGCGCAGTGACGCATAGCTGCCGATCGGCCGGCACGCGTATGCGACGCGGTCACCCTTCCTAAAGCGCGTCACGCCCTCACCTACCGCGATGACTACTCCCGCGCCTTCCACGCCAAGTGCGCCGGGCAAGGCCGGTAACGGAAACACGCCGCGACGGTGATAGGTATCCAGATAGTTGATGCCCGCTGCATGCTGGCGCAGTTGCACTTCACCGCGACCCGGCGGCGGAACCGCGATCGCCTCGTACCGCATCTGTTCCACATCGCCATAGGCATGTATGCGCATGGCATAGGCCTGACTTGTATTCATGCCGCCTCCTGTCCCTGCAACTGCAGCAGCAATGCGTCGCGCAGCTCACGCTTGAGAATCTTGCCCATGGGGTTTTTCGGCAACGCCGGCAAGATGAACCAGCGGCGCGGCGTCGCATAATCAGCGAGATGCCGCGCGCAATGCGCTTGCAGTGCGCCGGTGTCAAGGGTAACTCCTGCCGCCGCGACTACGCAGGCGGCGACGTCTTCACCCAGACCGGCATGCGGTATCGCCACGACGGCGGCCTCCGACACGCCGGCAAAACGGTAGATCACGTCTTCCACCGCAGCCGATGAAATCTTGAGCCCGCCGCGATTGATAATGTCTTTCTTGCGATCGACAAAATGGAAATGGCCTTCCTCATCCATGCGTCCGATATCGCCGGTACGCACCCAGCCGTCGACAAAGGTTTCCCTGGTCGCTTCCGGGTTGCGGAAATAGCCGAGCGCCATCGCCGGCCCCGAAAACAGCAGTTCCCCGCTTTCGCCCGTCGACACGGGAGCGCCATCCTCATCAACCACCCTGACCGAGCAGCCGGGTTGCGCAGCACCGATGCAGCCGGCCTTGCGCGGCAGGAACCACGGCGCCAGATAGGTACCGGCCGGCCCGGTCTCGGTCATGCCCCACACATGTACCTGATCGGCCCGAGGCAGCCGTTCGCGAAATTTTTCGATAACTTCGGCAGGCATGGCCGCGCCGCCGTAGGCGATGCGCCGCACCCGTGACAGGTCATAGCCGCCGCGCTGGTATTCATCGATCATGAAATGCAGCGGCGAGGTCACACCGTGATAAACCGTCGTGCCTTCCGTTTCAATCAAATGCAGACGGCCTGCGTTATCCAGGGGTGTTTCTTCCAGCACCACGCTCGCGCCGTAGACCCATGCCGACATGCACGCCATGTTCAGCACCGAACTGGTAAAAATCGGCCATGCACCCTGGTAGGTATCGCGGTTGCTCAGGCCGATGGCCCCACCGATCGCATAACCGCAAAACAACTGGCTGCGGTGACAATGGGTCACCGCCTTCGAACGGGCGGTGGTACCGGAAGTGAACAGCAACACGGTTGGTGTTTCTGCGCATTCATTTTCCGGCAATGCTGCCCGATGAAATTCCAGTTCCGGGTCGGGCCAGCCGTCGCCTGCATAGGGCGCGCCGCCAAGCATCAGCATGCGCGCCGCCGGGTACAGGCTGCGCAAGCGCTCCGCCGCATCCGCGGTGGTGACGATGAACGCCGGCTCCACCAGCGTCAGCGCATGGCGCAACTCTTCGTCGGCGCCGCGTACATTGAGCGGTGCCACGATGGCTCCCAGCCGGTAGCAGCCAAGCGCGGTCAGCACCGCTTCGCGCACGGCGGAATTGGACAGGAACAGCGCTATTCGCTCGCCGGACTTCACCCCACGTTCGGCCAAGCCGCGCGCCACCGCGTCCATGCGCATCACCAGTTGGGCATACGAAAGCCGGTCGCGGTAGCCGCGATGGCTTTGCGCCGACAGCGCCAGTTGAAATGGATAGCGTTCGGCGCGACGGCGCAGCAGCGCCGGCACCGTAATGCCATGCAATTCGTTATACAGATTCATTCCCGGATCGCTCATGGCAGGCTCACGCAATGCTGTAGCCGCCATCGACCGGCAATGTGACGCCGGTGATGTAGCGCGCATCGTCGGACGCCAGAAAGCAGGCCGCCTTGGCGATGTCCACCGGCTTGCCCCAAAACCCGGCTGGGACCCGCTTGCGAATCGCTGGTCCGCGTTCCGGATCATTCAGTGCATTGACCGACATGCGCGACTCTATCCAGCCCGGCGCCACGGCATTGACGCGAATGCCGTCCTCCGCATAGGCCACCGCAAGCGAGCGCGTCAACGCCACCACCGCTCCTTTGCTGGCCGCATAGCCGGGATTGCGCGCCGAACCGAAAAAGCTCCACATCGAAGCAAAGTTGATGATGTTGCCGTGGGCGGCGGCCAGCGCTTGCCGGAACAACAAGCACGCCAGTTGCGTGCCGTGCAGATTCACATCGATGACCTTGCGAAAACCGGGCACCGTATGCTCGCGGCCTTCATGCAGAATGGTGCCGGCGGCGTTAATCAGCAGATGCACGTGCGGCTCCTGACCGGCGAGCGTTTGCAGTGCAAGCTCATCGGTAATATCCATGCGGCGGAAATCTATGCCGGCGCCTTCCAGTTCCGGCTCGGTATCGAATCCGAGCGCAATGACGCGATAACCGCGCGAGCGCAACTCGAGTGCTGTCGCCAGCCCGAGGCCGGTGCCGCCGCCGCTGATGACGGCGGTTTTTACGTCCTGTCGTTTTTCCATGATCTATTCGGAGAGGGATGAACCCGCAGTAAAGGTTTCGAGCCGTTGCATGGCATCCACGAAATCGCCTGCCTGCAACGGACGCTGGAAATGGCGCAGGTGCGGCGCCTGCATCGTTCCGTCGGCAATACGCCTGATGACTTCTATGCCGGGGGTCGCCACACCCAAGCCGCGCAAATTGACCGGCAGCCCGACGCTGCGGTAAAACGCCAGTTGTTCCCGCATGAAAGAGGGCGAGCGCTCCTCCAGGATGAACTGCACCAGCAATCCGTAACCGACATGGAAGCCGTGCAGCGTCGACGCCGTACCACCTGCCATCGGCAGCCCGCGCGTCAGCGAATGTGCGAGCGACAGACCGCTGTTTTCAAATGCGAGGCCGCTCAGCAGGACCAGCGCCTCGGTCAGTCGTTCGAATGCTTCGTTTGAAGCACCGGTGTCGAGCGCAGCCAGACCGGCCACCGCATCTTCCCGGATCACGCGGTCGCAAGCCTGACATAGCTGTTCGGCAGCAATCGTGTTACGGCCACCGAACAGGTTCAATCCATTGGCGCCGCGAGCCTGATTGCCTTCATATAATTTGCAGAGCGCATCGCCGATCCCCGACACCAGCAGGGAGCGCGGAGCCTGTACCAGCAGACTGGTATCGACGACTACGGCATCCGGGTTGCGCGCCATGCGCTCGACCGACACCATGCGATGCTGATCGTCGTAGTAGACGAACATGCGGCTGCATGGTCCATCGTTCGACGGCGAAGTAGGCAGTACCACCAGGCGGGCACCCAGTTCCTGAGCGACGGCCTTGCCGGTATCGACACCCTTGCCGCCGCCGGCCGCCAGTACGACGTCGGGCGCCTCGCCATTCCTGGTGGCTTGCGAGACGAGTTCGCGCACCATCGGTCTGGTGACCTCGCGGTGTACTTCCACCCATTGCAAATTCAGTCCATGTTCCGTGCACGACTGGCTGGCCAGCGGAAACACCAGGTCGCGAACAATGCCGTCGGCAACCAGCAGCGGACGCTTGCCAAGCCCGGCGGCGAGTTCGCCGACCAGCCCGAGCGCGCCCGGCCCCTGGAAATAGCGGTGTGCGGAACCGAAGGCACGGATAGCGTGCATGTCGACTGTCATGCGGCCTCCAGCCATGCGGCGACACGCTCCACGATACGCCCGGTGCTCAAGCCGTAGCGGTCGAGCAGATAGGCATGCGAACCGCATTCCGTGAATTGATCGGGTATTGCGATCTTGAGTACCTTGCGCTGCAATCCAGCCTCTTGCAGCGCATCGATGGCCATGGTTGCCAGGCCGCCGATGGCGACATGGTTTTCGCAGATCACCAGGCGTTTTACCTGCGACGCAAATGCAACCAGGCCGGCGCTGTCGAAAGGTTTGAGGCTGGCCGTATGAAACAGCGACGTCGCGACGCCCTGGCGTTCAAGCTGTTTGCGCGCGTCGATGACGCGCTCGGTCATCGAGCCGGTCGAAACGAAACCGATGTCGCTGCCGCTGCCGAATACTTTGCCCTTGCCGATCTCTACCCTGTGCGTGGCGGCATCGAACACGACTGGAACGTTACCACGCAACAAACGGCAATACACAGTGCCCGGAAGGTCGGCGGCCATTTCCGCGATTTGCGCCATTTCGGTCGCGTCGCATGGATCGAGCACGGTCATGCCGGGAATCGATCGCATCAAGGCCAGGTCTTCATTGGCCTGATGGGTGCCGCCATAGCCGGAAAGCAGTCCGGGATTCCCGGCGAACATCTTGACGCTTTCATTGCTGTGCGCGCAGGCGATGGCCAGAAAATCATAAGCGCGGCGGGTCGCAAAAGTGCCGTAGGTGGTGCAATAAGACAGCTTGCCGACCTTGGACAAACCGGCAGCGGCCATGACCAGCGCCTGCTCGGCCATGCCGACATTAAAGAAGCGTTGCGGATACCGTTCCCGAAACTCCGCCGTATCGGTGTATTTGCCCAGATCGGCGGTCAGCAATACCAGTTCCGGATGCACGGTTGCCGCCTTCAGCATGCCGATGGAAAATGGCGCGAACTGACTCGCACGACCAACGACTTCTTCGGATTCGCTCATGGCCAGGGTGCGGCCGGGCTGTTTCAACTCAAGCATTTTCGATCTCCAGTTCACGTGCCACGTCATCCCATTCGTTGGCATCGATGCGCACGAAATGGGCACGCGTACGCTGCTCTATGCGCTTGATGCCGCAACCGGGACGGGTACGCATCACGATCGCTCTCGGTTTTCCTTCACGCATGCGCGCCCACGCAAAGGCCTGCAGCAACTGCGTCAAATCGTTGCCGTCGATTTCGATGGCATCCCAGCCGAATGCCTGGAAGCGCGCCGCGACCGGCTCGACAGGAACCACCATCGGCCCATCGGCCTGGATGCCATTGCAGTCGATCCAGCACACCAGGTTGTCGAGCTTGAATGCTGCGGCGGTGTTGGCTGCTTCCCAGGTCGAACCTTCCTGCAGTTCACCATCGGAAATCTCGACATGGATGGCGGAGCCGTGTCCGTCATGCCGGTATCCCATTGCAGCACCAGTGGCAATGCCGAGGCCATGGCCGAGCGAGCCGCCGGTCATTTCAATGCCGGCCACATGTCCTTCCATCGTGCTCATTTCAAGCGGACTGCCGTCCGCACCATAGCTGGAAAGACTGTCGAGTTCGATGACGCCGAGCTCTGCCAGCGCCGCCCACATCGCGATCGAATAATGCCCGGTCGAGAGGTAGAAACGTTTGCGGTCGCTGCGCGCGAAATCAAGATCCTCATTCTTGAATTCATGGAAATAAAGCACAGCAAGAAAGTCTGCAAGCCCAAGTCCTTGCCCGAGATAACCCTGACCCTTGCCACGGGCCTGCGTCACCATATGGCGCCGCAGGTTGAGCGCCCTTGCCCGCAATGCCGGCAGCAGCGCAACGTCAGCCAGAGGTAAAGAGATGTCCATGTGTAATCGCTCCTCGATTAAATGCCCAGATAGGTTGACCGCAGATGCGAGTCGGCCAGCAGTTCGCTGCCACTTCCCTGCATGGAAATCGCGCCGTTCTCGAGCACGTATCCATAGTCGGCAAGCTGCAGCACCTTGAAGACGTTTTGTTCAATTACCAGTATGGTGACGCCGAGATCGCGGATACGGGCGATCGATTCGAACAGACGATCAACCATGATCGGCGCCAGTCCCAGCGACGGCTCGTCCAGTGCCAGCACCTTGGGCTTGGCCATCAGTGCGCGGCCTACGGCGACCATTTGCTGCTGTCCGCCGGAAAGCGTCGCCGCCGCCAGGTGCTGCCGCTCCTCCAGAATCGGGAACAGGGAGAACACTTCCTTCAGCGTTTGATCGCGTACTGCCCTTGCCCGCCGGTTGTGCGCCCCCACCAGCAGGTTTTCCCGAATCGACATGTCGAGAAAAAGTTGCTTGCCTTCGGGCGATTGAACGAATCCGGTTTCGACCACCTGATGCGGCGCGCAGCCCTGCATCTCCTGCCCCTGCAGGCGGATGCTGCCCGACACCGGACGCAGCAGTCCTGACGTGGTGCGCAGCAGCGTGGTCTTGCCGGCGCCGTTGGCGCCGATCAATGCAACCAGTTGTCCCTGGCCGATCTCCAGCGACAGTCCGCGCAGTACGGAAACATCGCCGTAGCCGACCGTCAGATTGCTGATCTCAAGCGCCGGCTTCGACATAGTCGCCTCCGAAATAAGCTTTCAATACATCCGGCTGCGTCACGACGCTTGAAGGCTCGCCATTGGCGATCAGTTCGCCGAGATGCATCACGATCACGCGGTCGGACAACCCCATGATGACTTTCATCACATGTTCGATGATCAGCACGGTAACCCCCTGGTTGCGAATTTCCTTGATCAGGCCAACCATGATCATGGCTTCCTGCGGCGTCGCGCCTGCCACGACTTCATCCATGAGCAACAGGCTCGGTTCGGTGGACAGTGCGCGCCCGAGTTCCACCTTGCGGCGTTCGAATGCGGTCAGGTCGTCGGCGTCGGTCCTGGCCAATGCCGACATGCCAAGAAAATCCAGCAATTCATCGGCCTTGGCTTCGCTCCGTCTGCGGTCGTTATTCTTTACCAGTCCGCCGACCACCAGGTTTTCGCGGGTACTCATTCCGCCAAAGGGTTTGGACAGCTGAAAGGTGCGGGCCAGGCCGGCCTTGCACACATTCCAGGGACGCATCAATGGATGCACGAGTCCCTTGGGCAAATAGAGTACCGCCAGTATCAGCACCAACCCGTACAGCACCAGGTGCAAGCCGATCAGCTGGCCGCCGAGATAGGTGCGCGACAGTTCCGCCACCGGCGCGAGGAACAGCGCCCCGACCAGCGGTCCGATCACCGTGCCCTGGCCGCCGATGATGCTCATCAGCGCCATATCGATCGACAACTCCACGCCCATGTTGCGCTCGGGATTGATGTAGCGGATGAACATCGCATAAAAGCTACCGCCGAGCGCCGTCATGAAGGCGCTGAGTGCATATGCCATCAGGGTGTACTTGGCCGGATTGATACCCAGCGACTCGGCCGCGTCGCGGTCTCCGCGAATCGCCTTGAGGCAAGCCCCGAGGCGGCTGCGCTCCATTGCCGCGGTCATACCCACGATGATCGCCAGCATGACAAGGATGATGTAGTAGTACGGCACCTTGCTTTCGAACTGGAACACTGTCCAGTCAGTACCGACCAGTGGCACCGACAAACCTTCCGCACCCTTGATCGCAATACCGAAGATCGTGTCGGTGTTTTCGAACCAGATGCGGATAATTTCGGCGAAGGCAATCGTCGTCAGTGCAAAGTAAGGACCGCGCAAGCGCATGGTCGGATACCCGATCAGTACCGCAACCACTGCGGATAACACGCCACCGACCAGCATGCCCAGCCATGGCGTGATCCCTGCGGCAGTGAGCAGCAGCACCGAAACATAGCCGCCGATACCGCTGAATACTGAATGGCCGAAGGACACCTGGCCGACATAGCCGCACATCAGGTTCCAGGCGCTGGCCAGATAGGCGAAGTAAAACACCATGATCAACGAATGCAGGATGAATTCATCGTGCACCACCACCGGCAGCAGCAGACCCAGCAACAGCACTGCGACGACACCTTTCATTGGCAGCCCGGCATTCGTCGCCGCCGGCATTAAAGGAGGCAGGACCGCTTCGCCGGTCGCCACCCCGACATTGGGAGAAATTGAAGTTTTCATGGCAGAGTCACTTCCTTCCCATCAAGCCCTGTGGCCTGACAAGCAAGATCACGATGAATAAACCCAGGGAAAAGATGGCAGCGGTAGGCGTTGCGACGAACTGCGCCGCTACCGATTCGAACAAGCCGATCACGACACCGCCAAGCAGCGATCCCGTAATGCTGCCTATGCCGCCGAGCACCACGACAATGAACGATTTGATGCCGAAACTGAGACCGACATTGGGCGTCAGTGGAATGAACGGGGCAATCAGGCATCCCATGACAGCTACCATGGCGCAGCCAAGCCCAAACGTGACGTTGTAGACAAAGGGCACATTAATGCCCGACATCGCCGCCGCGTCCCGGTTCAGGGCGGTGGCGCGGATGGCGCGTCCCATGTCGGTGCGCGCCAGCCAGAGCGAGACCAGCAAGGCCATGGCCAGCGCCGCGAATGCGGCGACCAGGCGGAAGGTATTCAAAGGATACTCGCCGAGCATGACCGTTGTACTTTCGATCGCAGACGTCACCGAACGCACATTGGGGCCGAAACTCATGAGCGCCAGATTGTCGACCACGATGTACACGCCGGCAGTGAGCAGCAACGCGCTGATCGGCTCGACCACCAGGGCGCGCTCGCGCTTGATCAGCGGTGCAATGATGTAGGCTTGAACAAAGAACCCGATCCCGAACATCAGCGGCGCCGCAATCAGCACGCTGAGATAGGGGTCGATGCCGGCCAGGTGCTGCATCCAGAAAGCGATATACATCGCCAGCATCAGGAAGGAGCCGTGCGCGAAGTTAACGATACGCAGCACACCGAAGATCAGACTCAGCCCAAGGGCAATGCCGCCCAGCATGGCGCCGACGACAATTCCGTTGATCGCGGAATATGAAAGCACATAGAAATCCATTGCGCATTCCCAGAAGGTAATCGATAGGCACGACCACACCCGCCGCGCACCGGGCGAGGTGCGCGTCATGCAGGAGAGTGAAGCGGTGCGGGAGACTTAGTGTTGTGGTGCGACGCGTCAGCGCTTGGACCAGGTAGGCACGGGCCACACCGGTTTTACATCCGCGCCACGGTTGTCGACCGGCCAGATGGTGCGCCGTTTACCGTTGATGTTCTGCGATATCGCACCGTGAGAAAAGGTGTTCTGGCCGTTCTCGTCGAACTTGATGCGCTGGTAGCCGGGAAACAGCGCCGGTCCGCCGGTGATATCGGTTGCCGCCAGTGCCTTGCGGATCGCTTCGCGGTCGGTGGTCTTTGCGCGCTCCAGCACGTCTTGCACCACATAGGCGACCGATACACCTTGCGCGGCATAGGCGCTCATACCATGACCGAGGATTCCACGCACGCGCTTCTCGATATTGAGCAGCAGCGGTTCGCTCTTGTTGTCGAGGAAGTCGATCTGCCAGTCTTCCTGCACAAAGTAATAGGCGACCTGCTTGGCGGGCACGGCGGCATAGAAAGTCGGATCTTCGGTCCCGCCACCTGCGGAATGCAGGCCGAAAGGAAGATCGAGGCGCTGCTCGGCCAGCTGGCGGCTGAACAGTAACTGGTCGGGCGTATACAAGGCGACGATCAGGGCGTCAGGCTTGGAGGCGCGAATCTTCAGAAGCTGCGAAGTAAAGTCGACCTGTCCGGGCGGCGCAGGTTCATCGAGCACGACATCCAGCTTGCGCTCCGCGGCCAGCTTGCGGATATTCGCCGCATGCGACCGCCCCCAGTCCCCGCCTTCATAGAACAGGGCCACGCGTTTGGCCTGCTTGCCGGTTTCCTTGCCGAGCATGTCGATCGCATCGATCTGCTCGCGCGCGTCATAGGTCGCCTTGTTGTTGATGCGGAAGGTGTACTTGTAACCGCGCTCGGTAATTTCATCCTTTACCGAGCCGACGACGATCCATGGCGTCTTGTTGCGTTCGGCGACTTCCGTCGCAGGGAATGTGACGGCGCTATTGAATGCGCCGCAAAGCACGGAAACTTTTTCGCGATTGATCAGGCGCTCTGTTTCGGCAACGCCGATATCGGCCTTCGATTGCGAATCGCCAAAAATCGCTTCCAGCTTGGCGCCACCCAGCGCCTTGATCCCGCCGGCCTGATTGATCTGTTCGACTGCGGCAGTGACGCCGGCCTTGGTCTGATTGCCGACCGAGGCGGAGCCTCCGCTCAGGGGCAGCACGCAGCCCATCTTTACCGCGCTTTGCGCGAGGGCCGCGCCGGAGCCGCAGGTCAGCATGACGGCGGCGACCGCCTGCATCAAGCCAGTGCCATAACGCGCTGCCACACTCTTCGCCTTGTTCATCATCGGTGTCTCCTTTTCTTTTCGTGACGTGGTGAGCGGAGTGTCGGTCCTAAAAGTTCACCATGCAACGAAACCTTGAAGAAGTGATCACTATGTGAACAAACTTGAGGCTAGGAAGTGTGCGCTTTGCGTTTTATCAGAGCATGCGGCAACACCGCTCCCGCATGCTCTACGCATTGTCAAGCGGGTGAGCTTAGGCCGTCTGCCGCGCCCCTCCAGTGCGCAGTTCTTCTATTGCGTCTCGTGCCGCGGGTGTGTCCAGCTGGACCACCTTGATCTCGTTGTCCACCACGTACGCAACCAGCGTCACCACCTTGTCGGGATCCTTGCTAGACCGGTAATCGTATAGCCGCACGTCATCGGGCAGCGGCCCTTTTTCGTCGTCCCGGCCGGCACCCGGCTTGACTACGGCACGAACAAAGTCGATGATTTTCGACTTCGGATCATATCCTGCATCGATAGCCGCAACCTGCAGAAGCTTTGCCCACCCCTTAGCAGATTTTCTACCGATCTCTTTCGAAACAGCTATGGATACTTTGTAGAACGCTCCGGAATCAATCGCCCATTGCACATTGGTCAGTCGCCGGCTGCCGCCGGCTATCACTACACTCCGCCCCTTACCAGCAGCATCGTCCAGCCGAACCATCTGGATCTCGTGGTCCACAACGCGCGCCGCCAGCGTTACCTCGGGATTCGCGCTGGATGGGTAGTCGTACAGCCGTACGTCGAACGGCAGCGGATTTTTGCTGTCGTCCCGGCCCGCGCCTGGCTTGACCACACAACTGACAAAGTCGGCCATTTTCGACTCCGGATCATATCCTGCCTTGCTGGTCGCTGCCCGCAGTTCTATCATCCACTCAATATGCTCGTAACGAAGACTGTTCCTACAGGGACGGGACATCTTGTAGGCCACTCCAGAAGCAATCAGCCATTGCACGTCCTTTGAAAGGTCGACAGCCATCTCGTGGCGCCCCTTACCTGCAGCATCGTCCAGCCGGACTAACCGGATCTTGTTGTCCACCACGCGCGCCGCCAGCGTTATTTCGGGATTCGCGCTGGATGGGTAGTCGTACAGCCGTACGTCGAACGGCAGCGGATTTTTGTCGTCGTCCCGCCCCGCGTCCGGTCTGACCACGGCTCGGACAACGTCGGTCGGATTCAACCACCAAGGGCCTTTCACAGAGCTGGCCGCGGCCCATAGGTCCGTCACCCACGGCTTCGCAGCCTTTTCGCAAAGAGTGTCTGAAAGATATCTAGACATCTCGTATGCCTTTCCGGCAGCAATCGCCCTTTGCACATCGCCTCGTTTTTTCCCGGCTATCACTTCGCTCCGTCCCTTACCTGCAGCATCGTCCAGCCGGACCATCTGGATCTCGTGGTCCACCACGCGCGCCACCAGCGTTACCTCGGGATTCGCGCTGGATGGGTAGTCGTACAGCCGTACGTCGGGCGGCAGCGGTTTTTTGCTGTCGTCCCGGCCCGCATTCGGTCTGACCACGTCGCGGGCAAAGTCGAGCATTGACTTCGTCGCATCATATTTTGCCCTGTGGGCCGCGGTCCGCAGTTTCTTCAGCCACACAGTATGTTCTTGCCGAAGAGTGTCGCTACAAGAATGGGACATCTTGTAGACCACTCCGGAAGCAATCAACTTTTGCACATAACCCATCCTTGGGTTGCCGCCAGTCACCACGAGCCGTCCATCTGCATCATCCAGCCGGACCGCCTGGATCTCGTTGTCCACTACGCGCGCCACCAGCGTTACCACCTTGCCGGGATCCTTGCTAGACCGGTAGTCGTACAGCCGCACGTCATCCGGCAGCGATGTGTCTTCGTCGTTCCGGCCGGCGTTCTGCCTGACCACGGTGCGGACAAAATCGCCCATTTTCAACTCCGGATCATATCCTGCATCGGTGGCCGCAATCCGCATGTCCCTTACCCAATTATGAGGCTCGTTACTAAGAGCGACATGAAGAAGAGGTAGTCTATAGGCTCCGATCCGCATACGGTTGGTCTGCGTATCGACCCGGATGTCGGCGATATGGCCGTATTCCACGTATACCAGCAACGCCACTTCGACCGCGGCGCCGCCATCGCGGCCGGGAAGGCTAGCCGCATACCGCCGCACCCCGTGCGGCAGCCCTGGTTCCAGCGTTTCGAATTTCGCCTGGATCACCTGCCGTGCAAAGGAAAGGAATCTACCGCTATGCGTGGTACGTGCTGCCATTTCCCGAATTTTCTTAGTCGCACGCTCGATGTCGCGCGACAATCGATCCCGTATGCCCGCTGTCATTGGCCACGGGAAATCGCCCTCGATACGAGCCTTGCGCCGCGGCAGGCGCATGCCGTCCGGCATCGGGTCGGCTGCCCCGACTTCCCCATGTACCGCCCCATCCGTCTCCTTGATGCCGGACATCGGCGAGGGCGCGCTGTCAACCACAGCGTCGTCAACAAGCGCCCGCGCGTGCGCCTGGTGCAATTCAACGTCGGCACGCCCGTCGAGCCAGTTCGGGTCGGCGAACATGAAGGGCCGTTCGCCGCGCGCCAGCGCGAGGCCGTTGAGCAGCAGGTGACAGCTGCGCACATTGCCGTCGATAAACGCATGGGTCTGATCGAGGCGCCGTGCCAGCCTTACATCGGCCAGCGCCGGGTCGGCACCGGAGGCGTTGCATTCCTTCTCGTACTCCGCAAACCAGTGTTGCAACGCCGCGCGCAACTGAGCCGGTTCGGCCGCTTCGCGCGCCAGCGTCAGGAAACGCTGGCCGAACTGGATCGCGAACGCAGCATCTTCCCTGCCTTCGCCGATGCGCAGCACAATGCCATGCTGTTCCAGTTCAGCGGCCGTCTCGCGCAGTACGACCTCGCCATCCTCGCTCAGGTTAGCGCCGCTCAGCAGGCCGAATTCGACATCGTCTGCGTCAAGGCCGGTCGAGGCGCGTTCCAATGCGGCTTCGTCCACTTCATCATCCGCATCATCCATCTCCGCTGCGTTGTCGCCATCGCGACCGGTGCAGGCCTGATTCAGTGCAATCAGGAACTGCGCATCCAGTGCTTCGCCACTCTTCACCCTTTGCATCACGCATTGCCAGCCGCGCGCCATGCCGTGCAGATAGCCGGGCTGGCTGTCGAACAGGTAACCCAGCAGGGGATTGGCGCTGTCGATGCCGCGCTCTTTCAGCATGGCGACGATCTGAGGGTCGATACACAGCCGCCACATTGCCTCCGCTGCAATCGCATGGCCGCTCTGTTGCGCAATGTCGTGCGCAACCTGTGCGAAGATCTGCGCCGTGTCGGCCGCGCGCGGTGCAAACCTGTGCGGGGCAGCCACCAGTGCCCGCAGGCGGGACTGGTCGGGATCGGCCAGCAGGCGGGCGACGGGGCCGTCGGGGGCGTCTTGTGCCAGTGCGGCAGCGGTCTGCAGCGTCTGTTGCAGCAGGGCGTCCGTGGTGTCGGATGTCACTAAAATGTCGAGTCGTCCGCATGCCTGCCAAGTGCAGTCGAATAGCGCGGCCATGAAGCGGTGCTCGTCCGGCAAGTTCCACTTGATACGCGCCTGATACCCGCGCCGCCGACCCCGGTCGCATTCGAGAAGTTGCTCAAGCCGTGTCGGGAACGTGCGAGCAATATCGGCGCGCATGCGTTCCACATCGGCAGCATTCAGTCCCAACGGCCGCACGGCGTGCAATGCGCCCATGCCAGTGCCGCTGAATGGGTTACCTGTGCGGGCTCGCTTGCTGCCAGCGCGCTCTTCCAGTCCCGTCGTCCGCTTCTGTTGGACGACCCGCCCCCGCAGTAACTCTATCGTCCTGCTGTGTCCGCCCGGGTGCCGGTTGCTGTCTGCACTCACGGCATATGGCCGCGGCTGGGTATGCAGTGGTGCATGCGATACTGCGGCCGTCGCGGTCGGGCCAGTGACGTGTCTTTGTCCGTCGATCTGACTCACTTGCTGGCTTACATGCGAGCGTGTAACCCGTGTCATATCGTCTGTTCCTTAAATTGCGCGAGCAGTTGAGCATCGCTATGACAATCCAATGCATCATGGTTAACCAGGCTGGCCGGGAGTTCGCCTCGTTGCAATCGCAAGAAATTGAGCAGCAAATGGCCGACTTTCGTATTGCCATCAGGGAAAATGCGGAATTGGGTAAGCTTTCTTGCCAGCCCAAAATCGTTCATCGTTCGCGCCGTGGCCTTCTCTTCGGCGGACCGCGATCCGTTGGCAATCGCCTCGTCTGTCGTACGATGCTCGACGACCAACGCCTCGAGCACCTCTTTCAGCCTGGCTGGGTTTACATGGGGACGGGTCAAATCGAACGCGAGCTTGCCGTAGTCCTTGTCTTTGCTTACTTTAAACTCGAAGTCGATGTCGTATGTATCGACGAAGTCCGGAATATTCTGAAAAAGAAATGTTCTGCCCTCGGGTGTCATGTTGCTTCCCTCAATCAAGGAACAGGTGTTTTGATTGTCGACGAGGTCCATGAAGTATGTTTCATCCTCCGCACCGGTACCGGTACAGACGGCATGTAAAGTGATTAGGAAATCTGCGGATAGCGGTTTTTTCTCCCGACAGGCGTCAACAATGGCGTTCCAGCCCTTGGCCATGTTAAAAAGGTAGGGTTCCTCAGGCGAATTTGAGATATAGCGCAATAGGGGATTGTCGGGGTCAACGCCGGCCTTGATCACATCATCGACCAGTTCGGGATTCACGCAATGCTTCCACATCTGATCCGCCTCCAGATCCTGGCCGGTGAGCGCCTTGATGCCTGAAACGGCGGATTCGAATAGTCGTGTCGTTTCCTTGGCCTTGAACTGAAGCGTCAGTTCTTCGTTTAAAAAATACCCCAAGGTGGTATCGCCCTCGATTTCTTGATCACTTATCGTGCGCGAAAGTGCGAGCAGCTGCTCCGTATTGTTTGCATTGATTGCGACGCCCCGGTCTTTACTGGACTGGTAGATCCCTTGGAATAAGGCAGCAAGGACACGTTGTTCTTGCGGGAGCCGCCACTGTTCCCAGAACGCGTTCTGTTTCTTCTGTTCAGGCGTTAAATCCGGCACCTGTATCAGGTGTGCGCTACGCATCGTTTTCCATTGACTGGCAAAGTTATTTTTCAACGAAACACCAAGAGCGCGCATCGTCGCGACAGGAATCTTATCGAGTTTTTTTATTGTCCTGGTCGTTGCAGCAACTAGCCAATTATTCGGATCTGCAACGTCTTTTCTTTTGTGTTTGGGAGTGAGTCGTGTGTCTGGCATTAATGCGGATGACTCCTCGGATAGATCGGATGGCAACTTTCTTCTTTTTTGAGATACCGTATTGCTACCACTTCCGGACGATATCGGTACTTCATAGTTAACAAGATCCATCCAACTTCCCTGTTCGCCATCGTTTGCGTGCCTGGCGGATTCGCTGGTAAGCGCGTGCTTCGGCGTCGCTGTGGCTTCGACATGATTTTGTTGCTGCGCGACGGGCCATGCGGCGGCGGCCGAAGAGAAGGTCGGATGCATTTCAAAACCGACAAACGGGTGAGATGCGTCTTGCAGAATAAAGTCCTGCACTGCCGTCACAGACGCGTCGAAGAGCGTTTCCTGTAGCACGGGGGCCGGGCCGCCAAACAGTAAAAACCCCGCCCCTCCTACTCCGTCCACTGCATCCGGAAAGTCCCACCCCAACGTCTCACCGTCCGCCTGCACAACGGGCGTAGCGATTTCCATTGGTGCGGCGGTCGAAGAGAATGCCAACTGCATTTCCGGAGAGGCGAACAGATGGGATGCGTCCTGCTGCAGTGCCATCGAGAACGTGCCCGCGTCCCTGACGACAGTTTGGCCGGGAATGTGCAGGCCAGCTTGCGGCAAGCCATAGGATTGAAACGGGAAGGACGCGACGGGAGAACTCGATCGCGGTTGATGTCGTACCTGCGTGTCGTGGCCAGCCGGTGCAGCATGCGCGGAGGCGTCGCAGTTTGCGGCGTTACAGCCCTGTGAAATGTGAGTCATGATTGGAGTCGATCTTGGTTACGGTATTGATTCCCAAAATGAACCGGCATACTCCGACAGGAGCATGCCGGTTCGGGGAAAAACACGGCATGGGCCAGCTGATCGGCGTTGCCGATGGCAGTCGAGAGCTTAAGTGGCGTCAGTGGAAAAATGGTTCCCTGCTGTGTTGAAGTGCAGCACGCCTATTCCCTCCAGCTTCACTTCACAGACATCTCCAGCTTTCATTCATAGCCGCGAATTGCGTACCAGTCCCACTCCGGCGGATGTGCCGCTGATGATCATGTCGCCGGGCTGGAGCGCCATCGCTTCCGAGCATGTGGCAATCAGCGTCGCGACATCGAAGATCAGATCGTTGATATTGGCCCGCTGTACCACGTTGCCGTTGAGACGGCCGGTAAGCTCCAGTCCTTTCGCTCCCGACGGCAATTCATCGGCCGTCACGAACTCAGAGCCGAATGAACCGCTCGCATCGAAGTTCTTGCCCATCATCCGTTGCGGCGTACGGAGTTGATAGTCGTGCATCGATCCGTCATTGGAATGCGGCCTCATGCTTGCGCCGCTCCGCTATCGCTGGAAACAGCATGCGCATAATAACGCCCGATTGTGCCCTTCTCTTTGCTTCAATCCACGGCGGGCGCTGGCTACCCAATGCTTAGGGAGCATATGGCAGGGACAAGATGCAGATACGGTAAGATCTCGAAAAGCGGCGGGCGATATCAGGATATGGATCTCTATTGTGGCGCGATGCAGGTAATCGAGAATGCATGCTGTCGCCACGCAAGCAGGCGTTGCCTTGCGGACCATGCAAGCGCGGCGACGGGTTGAAAGACCGCCGCCGCGTTGTACTGCTTGATATGAAAGCTTAGAAGCTGTAACTTACGCCAATGCGCAGTACCGGAAATGCCTTCAGATCGTTGACTTCGTTTTGCAAGTCTCTGTTCTCGTCAGCGATGTCGGCGGCGAGCATGGCGCAGAGAGGACTTGCGAGTGTGCATCCGGTATGCGTCATCGAAGTACGCGGAGACCCTTGAAACAGCACGCCGAGGTCAGTGGAAAAGCCCCATCCCTTGTTTTTTGCAACTGCGTTACCCCAACCGATACCCAGGTAAGGCGCAAACTTGCGGAAATCAACCTGTGCATCGACAGAACCTACCGTGCTAGCGGCATAAGTGCGTCCATTCAACGTATATACACCGCCTGCCCCAGGTCGTCCATTGGCATCGATCTTGTTGCCGTTATAGACAACGCCGCCGCTAAGGCGGAAGTTGCCGCTCATGGGATAGTAGTCGAGCAGCGCGTCGAAGGTACGCATTATCAACTTGGCGTCATAGTCGACATCGGACGTATTACCGTTATAGTCGTAACTGAATGCATTGATGCCAAAGCGGGCATTGAGTTGCGGCTGAACGGGAACGCTCAGATGCAAACCCAAACCAGTTGTTCCCAGACTGGCGGTCACGCCGACTTGTGCTTGTGCGGTGGATGCGAGGCACAAGCCTGCCATTAATCCAAGCAATACAAAAATCTTTTTCATTCTTAAGTCACAGACAATAAAGGTTTGACTTTCACGTTAGAGCAGACTCGACTTGGACTAGGCCGCTCAAATGGCATCTGCTCTCAGGCTTACTCATGTTAATGGACAACAGAAATTTCCTTAAAGAAGGAAGTCAGTTTTCTGCTGTACTGTGGCGATTTGCGTACAGAGTTGTTAAAGAGATTTTCCTTTCTCATCTCGTTTTCGATGTTAAATTTCTACATTAATAAGAGAGGATCAGGAGACAAGAATGCAGCATCGCCAGCGCGAACACATTGCTACTGTGATCCAGGTCGCCGATCACGGGGTTGCGACGCCGTCGGCCCGCCATCACGATGAAGTCATCCGCAGTTCCTGGCTGCGCTGCGTCAATGAGCACCGGCTCGATCCGGGCCGCATGCAGGAAGCGGTTATCTTGCCCAGTGAACGCATCCGCGAACATCAGGACCAGATGGAGGATTTTTTGCATATCGCGCGCCATGGTCTTGAAACGTTATACCAGCAAGTGGCCGGCATGGGCTATGTAGTGCTGCTGACGGATGCACGCGGCGTGACGGTGGACTTTCTAGGCGATCTGCAACTGGACCAAAGCCTGCGCCGGGCGGGCCTGTATCTTGGCTCGGACTGGAGCGAGCGCCATGCGGGAACCTGCGGTGTCGGCACTTGCATCAGCACCGGCGAAGCCCTGACTGTCCACCAGGGAGACCATTTCGACGCAATCCATATTCCGCTCACATGCACGTCTGCGCCGGTCTACGGGGCGCATGGGGAGTTGAACGCGGTACTCGACATCTCGGCGCTGAGTTCGCCGCTTCCCAAGCAAAGCCAGCATCTTGCGCTGCAACTGGTGAAGATGTATGCGCATCAGATCGAGAACGCGCACTTCCTGCACCGCTACCGGCACGAATGGATACTGCGCCTGTCGACAGCACCGCAATTTCTCGACGTGAACCCGGAGTATTTGCTGGCAGTGGACGCAGGCGGCCGCGTGATCGGGCATAACCGGCGCGCCGAACTCCTGTTCCGGGACGAGGCGGCCGGTCCATTGATCGGGCGCATGTTCGATGAGCTGTTCAAGGCTTCGCTGGAAGACCTGGGACGTTTCGTGAGCGCGCAGCCTGTCGACCAGCGCGCCATCACTACCGCAGGCAACAAGCGCTTGCTGTTCTTGCTGGCTTCGCCACCGCCGGCGCGGCGGATGCAATCAGGCGCGGCGGGAATCGAGCGCATTGCGCCAGCGATTCCGGCTCCGCTGATGGCTTTATCCGGCGGCGATCCGCAACTGGATCGTCAAATCGAGCGCGTGGCGCGCTTGATCAACTCTCCCGTAAGCCTGCTGATTACCGGCGAAACCGGCACCGGCAAGGAATATTTCGCGAAAGCGATCCATCAAAGCAGCGAACGACGTGCCGGACCATTCATCGCCGTCAATTGCGCGGCGATTCCTGAGACCTTGATCGAAAGCGAACTGTTCGGTTATCTGCCCGGCAGCTTTTCCGGAGCGGCGACCAGGGGCAAGCGCGGCCTGATTGCGGAAGCGGATGGCGGCACCTTGTTTCTGGATGAAATAGGCGACATGCCGCGAGCGCTGCAGGCACGCCTGCTGCGCGTGCTGGCGGAAAAGGAAGTGCTGCCGATCGGCGCCGCGCGTCCGGTCGAAGTCAATATCCGGGTGGTGGCGGCCACGCATTGCGATCTGAAGCAACTGGTGCGCGAAGGACGTTTTCGTGATGACCTGTATTACCGTCTCAACGGCGCCCACATCAGCCTGCCGCCCCTGCGTGATCGGCATGACCTGAAACACATGATGGAGCGCATGTTGCGACAGCATGCGAAGCAGCACGGCCAGAAAACGACTGCGGCGATCGCTCCCGAGACGGCTGACTTGCTGATGCGGCATGACTGGCCCGGCAATCTGCGCGAACTCTACAATGTGATTCAATATGCGGCGGCGGTATGCAGTCATGGCGTAATTCAGCCCGATGACTTGCCCGAAGGATTTTTGGACAAGACAGCGGCAGCGTGCCCGCAGCCACAGTTGCATGCACGCGGACAATCCGGAGCGGTACCAAACGCCGACGCGGAGCGATTGATCAAGACACTGCGCGGTTGTCGCTGGAATATCTCGGCGACCGCACAAAAGCTCGGCATCGCGCGAATGACCCTATACCGCCGGATGAAGCGTTTGGGTATCGAGACGCCGAATCATCTCGACGATAAATAAACCCATACCAACCATCGTTACAGGTGTAACAGCTGTGGCTGTGACACCTGCCGCAGACTAACTATCCGCGCCGCTGCCAGGCAATTGCATGCGAGCGGCACGCCTGTCTTAATTCCCAGCCTTTTCAAGGACTTGCCCGTTTTTCTTTCTCCACCGACTGCCCTGGCACAGCGCTTGCAAATCCTGTGTACCGGCAAGACCGGATATCACCACTTTGATTGGAGAGAGACATAATGGAAAACACCCCATCGGCACAAGCAGCCGGCTGGCTGGAGCAGTTCGGCGCGGCGCTGAAGAAACAAGACCTGGACGCCATCACCGGCTTGTTCCATGAAGACTGCTACTGGCGCGACCTCGTCGCATTCACCTGGAATATCAAGACGCTGGAAGGCAAGGATGCGATCAGGGCGATGCTGAGTGCCACGCTGGCCAGGACCGCGCCTTCCAACTGGAAGCTGGAAGAGCAAGCCACCGAGGCCAATGGCGTGATCGAAGCCTGGCTCACCTTCGAAACCGAAGTTGCACGCGGTCGCGGCCATCTGCGCCTGAAAGGTGGAAAGGCGTGGACGCTGCTGACCACGATGATCGAACTTAAGGGCCATGAAGAAAAGAAAGGGACGAATCGCATCAAGGGCGCGGAACACGGCGTGCAAAAGAACCGCCTGAGCTGGCTGGAAAAACGCAAGCAGGAAGAAGCAGAACTGGGCTACAGCAAGCAACCATACTGCGTGATCATCGGCGGCGGTCAGGGCGGCATCGGCCTGGGCGCCCGCCTCAAGCGATTGGGCGTTCCCACACTGATCATCGAACGCAACGAGCGCGCCGGCGACTCCTGGCGCAACCGCTACAAGTCCTTGTGCCTGCATGACCCGGTCTGGTACGACCATATGCCCTATCTGCCCTTCCCGGATGACTGGCCGGTGTTTGCACCGAAAGACAAGGTGGGCGACTGGCTGGAGATGTACACCAAGGTCATGGACCTGAACTACTGGAACAAGACCGAAGCCTTGAATGCACGTTTCGACGAAGACAAGAAGGAATGGGAAGTCACGGTCAACCGCAACGGCGAGCAGGTGGTGCTGCATCCGAAGCAGCTGGTGTTTGCATTGGGCGTCTCGGGTTTTCCGAACGTGCCGCATGTCGAAGGTGCGGAAGACTTCAAGGGCATACAGCATCACTCGAGCAAGCATCCGGGCGGCGAAGCATTCAAGGGCAAGAAGGCGGTGGTGCTGGGCTCGAACAATTCGGCGCATGACATTTGCGCAGACCTGTGGGAAAACGGCGCCGACGTTACGATGATCCAGCGTTCATCGACCCATATCGCGCCGTCCGATTCACTGATGGAACTGGCGCTGGGCGGCCTCTATTCCGAGCAGGCGGTGGCCAACGGCATCACGACCGACAAGGCCGACCTGATCTTTGCCTCGGTTCCGTATCGCGTCATGCCTACCTTTCATATCCCGGTGTATGAGGAAATGAAGAAGCGCGATGCCGACCTTTATTCGCGGTTGGAAGAAGCCGGCTTCATGCTGGATTTCGGCGATGACGGCTCTGGCCTATTCATGAAATATCTGCGCCGCGGGTCCGGCTATTACATCGATGTGGGTGCATCGGAACTGATTGCCAACGGCAGCATCAAGCTCAAGAGCCGTGTCAACATCAAACGGGTCAAGGAACACTCGATCGAGCTGACCGATGGCACGGAACTGCCGGCCGATCTGCTGGTGTACGCGACCGGCTATGGCTCGATGAATGGCTGGGTCGCCAAACTGGTGTCGCCGGAAGTGGCGGACAAGGTGGGCAAATGCTGGGGCCTGGGATCGGATACCACCAAGGATCCGGGGCCATGGGAAGGCGAACTGCGCAATATGTGGAAGCCGACCGCCCAGGAGCAGATGTGGTTCCATGGCGGTAACCTGCATCAGTCGCGCCATTACTCGCGTTACCTGTCGCTGCAGCTGAAGGCGAGGATGGAAGGAATGGAAACGCCGGTGTATGGACAGGGGGAAGTGCATCACCTGCGTTGACGGCAAGCGCTTTTGATCCCCATGACGCCGATCCGAACAGGCGCCATGGGGAGTTTGCCAATACAACCTATTGACTGATCGCCCGGGTCTTCAAGTCCGGGTTCGCGCTGATTTCCACTTCGCTGAACGGCATGCGCACCCAGCGCTTGGCGCTGTATTCCCGCGTGTAATCGGCATGGTACGGTGACGCCGGATCATCAGACAGCGAGAACGTCAGGAAGGTATGCGCCTCCACACCACTGTCGGGGAAGCTGACGATCTGCATATAGCTGTTGCCATTCGGATTGAGATCCATCGTATAGCCCCCCTTGTCCAGGCGATTTTCCGAACACGCGATCGTGAAATAACCCGACGTGCCGCAACCGCCGAAGAGCGGAATCTTTACGCCGCTGCGCGTGGCGAACAGAGTGTCGCCACGCGGCGCATTCTCCGCAAAGCCGCTTTGCTGCACCCGCAGTACCGCAGCTCCAAAGGCTTGCTGCAAGGCGGCCGGTGCATCGGTCTTCAGGTCGCGCGGCGTGTTGATGGAATCCGCAGCGTTGTACGGCACGTTATACAGCTGTGCCGATGGCAGCAAGGAAGCGCGCGTCCAGAATTCATCCCATACGTGCGCACCGCGCGACGCCACATTGCCTTTGTTTTCCCAGGCCTGCAGCACGCTGCACGCTTGCGTTACATCGACCGTACGCGCCGGCGAAAACACTTCCCTGGTCAGCGGATCGCTGCTGACGGTAATGCTCGGCCCGGCACACAACACCGGCAAGGCCCTGGTCTTGAACAGTTCGGCGGTCAGCACGCGGCTGTCGAGCACCATCTGCTTTACCGTATCGACCGTCGCCTTGTTGCCGGAATACCCATCGGTGCCGTCCAGACGGCCTTGTGCGATTAGATGCCCGAGGCGTGTACGCATCGACAACGGGGCTTCCGCTCCCGCCGCGCCAAGGATGGAAGGATAGCCATTCATCGGTGCCTTGGGATTGCTCGACCAGTAGCTGTCGTTCATGTTGGCGACATAGTCATCGCGTAACAGGCCCGGCAGCCGCGACGGCCCGATCGCGCCCTTCTGCACTGAATCCGCGTCGTTCTGCCAATCGCATGCGCTTCTGGAGCCGTCGAAGAATGGCACGCGTGGCAGCGCCGCCGCCAGCGCCTGGCCGGCCGGGGTGGTGCAGCTGGCCACCTGTGCTGCCGAGACGTTCGGCACCGGGCCGATATCCGCATACCAGGCTTTGCTATTGCCGCGTCCTACGGCGATGGTGTTAACCCAGGGGATCGCCGTTTCCTCGCGCTGGATGGCAATGAATTCATCCAGCGACTTGGCCTTGTTCCAGCGCAGCCAATTGCGGAACAGGCGGTAGTTTTCTTCGTTGAGGTCGCGCATCGCGTAGGCGGTGGTGGCGGTCCAGCCCAGCGCTGGATTCAGCAATGCCAGATTCACCATGGGCCCGAACTCGGTACGGTAAAGCGTGCGCGACACTGGCGTCACCTGCCCCGACGCCTGCTTCACATCCACGGTGATCGGCACCGCCGTCATCTTCACAGGCTTGCCGTCACGCAGGTAAGTCGTGGGATCCCCGCTGGCCAAGGTCAATTGGAAGAAACCGAAACGGCGCGCAGTCGATACCGTATGGCTCCATGCGACATTGTCGTTATGGCCGATCAGCACCACCGGAATACCCAGAAAAGTCGCTCCGCTAACATTCAGTTGGCCCGGTACTGTCAGCTGCGCTTGATAAAACCGATCCGGTCCGCGCCAGTACCAATGCGGATTGCCGAACAATAGAGGGCTGTTGCTGCCGGTAGCGGCCGTACCATAACCAATCGCGTTGCTGCCGATGCCTTCCTTGCCGCCAATCTGCAACTCCGGCAGTTGGATGCGAAGCGCCGCCAGTTGCGTCGCTGACGGTTTCGAGCGCCGTACGGAGGCCGTGGTTGCGGTCGCTGCAGGAGCCACGGGCGGTGTCGCATTCGCGATATTCGCCAGGAAGTTGCTGTAGCCGGCGCCAAAGTTTGCGGCGTACATGCGGCGGTAGATGTCATCCGGCGTGATCTCGGTCACCCACGGCTCGGAACGGCAGGCGACATGGGCATTTCCTGCGTTCGCTTTCAGGTCGCGCAGGTAACGGTTATAACCGGCTGTGAACCCAGCCACCATGTCGCGAATGTCCGCCGGCTGCGCGGCGATCAGTTTGCTCAGCGCGTCGGCTGACAGCAGATGGCGATGGAAAAAGTCGGAATCGATGTTCCTCGGTTGGCCGATGGTGGAGCGCGCCACCAGCAACGCGTCCGCGCCAAAATATTTGGAGCGCTCGCCCCGATAGGTCAGGAAAGAATCGGCCATCGTGCACAGATTGTCTTCGGCCTGCGCGTAAGCGAAGCCATAACCGGCGCCTTTAAGATCATCGGCCTTGATATGCGGCACACCGAGGCTGGTACGGCGGATCTCTGCCTTGTAAACCGGTTGGGTGCTGGTTTCGGCGGTGCCGATGCCATTGTCGCCGCCGCAGGCGCTCAAGGCAGCCAGTACAAGTAAAGACAGTGGCTTCCAACCGCACGTCCGTGCTATTTTTCTGTCGGCGCCTGACGCCCGTGATCTATGCATCGTGTTGTCTCCCCTTTTCCGGTAAAAAGTTATAAAAAGCGAAATGAGTATAGACTTTCGATCCAGCACGATCCAATGCAAAAAACTTTGACAACTCATACGCGGAACGCATTGAATGGATTCTCGACGACTGGAACACCTGATCGCCGTGGCGGAAGAAGGCAACTTTGCCAAAGCCGCGGAACGCTGCAGTCTGACGCAACCGGCGCTGAGCCGAAGCATCCAGACTCTGGAGCAGGAATTGGAAGTGGTTCTTTTCGATCGCCATGCCAAAGGCGCCACGCTGACCAGCGTGGGACGCGTCGTCGTCGAACAGGCCCGTGCCGTGTTGAGGGAAATGCGCACACTGGTGCGCGATGTCTCGCTCTTGAAACGCCATGATCACGGACACCTTGTGATCGGTACGGGATCTTTCCCCGCTACCGCGATCTTGCCGGATGCGCTCGCCACACTGCTGAGAGAACATCCGAATGTCTCCAGCCGGGTTCAGTCGGGCGACAGTGAGCAGCTGCTGGCGGCGCTCTATCGCGAAGAGATGGATTTTTTCATTTCCAATGTGCGCGGTTTGCCGCAAGACGATGCCTTGCTGATCGAAATCCTCCATCAAGAAGAAGCCTGCTATTTCGTGCGTCCGGGTCATCCGCTACTGAATCTCGCGCGGCCCCGCCCGGCCGACCTTCTCCAGTATCCATTGGTCACCACGCGCGTGCCGCCGCAGCTCGACAAGGAATGGTACGACGCCTGCGGCCTGCCGCCCGGACAATTGCCACGGCTTGCGCTTGAAGGAGACGGCATACCCTTGCTCAACGCGGTGGCGACAAAATCCGATGCCATCCTTATTACCTATCCAAGCGCGCTGAAGGACAAGCTGGTGCAGCAACTGCTCGTGCCCCTGACGGTAACGGATGCGTTCAAGATCATCGGTCAGTTTGCGCTGGTTCGTCTGGCCGAGCGCACACCGTCTCCTGCGGCCGAGCGCTTCATCTCTATCCTAAAAGAAAGCCTCGAGCTTTCCGGTATGGCCAGCGCATTATAAGCAGATGCTTGAAAAGCCCAGCGCGCTGAAGGGACATGGAACTGCAAGGAAACATCGACCACAACACCAGTGTCATCGGACAAAACACTAGCAGGGAGAATCGCTAGAATAGAGAACACGCTCCGGTCTGGCGTAGTACCTTATTGGTAGCACTACTGTTGCGGAGGCCTCATGCATAAGCCATCTGTCGTCAGCTTTTCTCTGGTCGTCGCTGTGTATATGTCGTGCAATGCAGCGACAGCAAGCACCACGCAAACCCAGCCAGCCATCGCAAGCCAAAGCTCTTCCGCCCCGCAATCGGCCGGCACTATTCCCACTGGACAAATAGCGGAAGCATTGCGGCGTGGTGGCTATGTGATTTACTTTCGCCATACCGCAACCGACTTTTCAAAATCCGATGCGGGAATGCAAGGCTATGATGACTGCGCGAACCAGCGCATGCTGTCGGAAGAGGGCCGAGCGGATGCACGAACGATCGGTGAACATATACGCTCCTTGCGGCTGCCCATCGGTGACGTGCTCGCGAGCCCCTATTGCCGAACGATGGAAACGGCACAGCTTGCCTTCAAGCGCGCCGAACCCAGAACGGAAATCCGTGAAAGCGAAGGCGGCGACTATGCCGGATTGAAACGCCTCATTTCGATGCCGGTTGTGGCCGGCACCAACCGCTGGATCGTCGGACACGGCACGCCATTCCGGTCAATAGCCGGACCGCCTCATCTGGCCGAAGGCGAAGCCGCTGTCATCAAACCTGGCGAAACGACATGGACCGTGGTTGCCCGCATACCTCATGAAAAATGGGCGACGCTTGAACGCAGGCGCTAGATGCGTTTCATCATGCGGCACCTCTTGTCTGCATCTTGACGACGCACTTCCCTGCGACATGGCCGCATGAATCCGGGCTGCAGCCGATAGACAATATCTGTAAGATAAACATGGCATTTTCCGCATCTGATTCCGACCGGGTGCAGTTGGCATGCATAGTTCCGCACAGGATGCATTGTTGCCCTTAAGCATAAAGGAGTTTACACATGAAATATGTCGTCGCCTTGTTGATGCTCGCAGGTACGAGCGCATTCGCGCACCACGGCTGGAGTGAATATGACTCGTCCAATACCCTGCGATTGACGGGAAAGATTGAAGAGTCCGGTTATTCCCACCCGCACGGATTCGTCCGATTGAAGACCCCGGAAAAGTCCTGGCTCGTGGTCCTGGCGCCGCCGACCCGGATGGAAAACCGGGGACTTAGCCAGGACATGATCAAGCCGGGGAACAGCGTTACCGTGGTCGGCTACCCGAACCGCGGCAAACCCGAAGAAATGCGGGCCGAACGCATTATTGTCGGCGACAAGACCACGGAACTGCGGTGATGCAGGCTGCAGCAGGGCCGCTCGGCTGGCTGGAGGCGAGCAGTCTTGGGGTAACAATGCGGGGCAGCCTGTGGATGTATCCGATCGTCGAGATCTTCCACATCGTCGGATTCGCCATTCTGGTCGGTTCCGTGATCATGTTCGACCTGCGCGTGCTCGGACTGTCGAAGGAGGTGCCGGTCACTGCGATGGGACGTCATCTCTTGCGCTGGTCATTGCTCAGTCTGCTGCTGATCATTCCTGCCGGCGTCATGATGTTCAGTGCGCATCCTAACGATTTCATTTCCAATAAAATTTTTCTGCTCAAGCTTACGCTCATCGTCTGTGCCGGCGTCAACGCCCTGTCGTTCCACGCAGGCGTGTACCGAGGTGTCGTCGGCTGGAATACAGGTGTAAGCGCGCCGGCGGCTGCCAAGTGCCATGCCGGGCTGTCCCTCGTATTGTGGATTGCCATAATCTCGTGCGGGCGCTTGCTCGCTTATACTTGAGCCCGCCTGCCATTCGGCTCCTCGCACCGATCGGCACTACACTCGTCGGAAACACGCGGCATTACGGGCAGGGCAGGCAAATTTTATTTTACGCATGAGCGGATGACTGACGTGACGCAGTCCTGCCGCAGCGGCAGACTGCCGGGTACCGATCGCTCAAATGCTTTTCGATGTCGCTGGAGGACATACATGACTACCCTGCTTGACGGAATCAAGGTACTGGACCTGACCAACGTCCTTGCCGGCCCCTTCGCCGGATATCAACTGGCATTGCTTGGCGCCGATGTGATCAAGGTCGAAACGCCCGGTACCGGCGATCTTGCGCGTCAGCTCGGCGCCGATGCGGTGCTCAACAAGCGCAATATGGGCACGTCGTTCCTCGCCCAGAATGCGGGCAAGCGTTCCATTTCGATCAATCTGAAATCGCCGGCAGGCAAAGATATTTTCATGCGTCTTGTGGAAAACGCTGACGTGGTTCTGGAAAATTATCGTCCCGGCGTCATGGAGCGCCTTGGCGTCGGATATGACGCCCTGAAGAAAGTGAACCCGGATCTGATCTATTGCGCGGTTTCGGGATTCGGGCAAACCGGGCCGCTGGCCGACGCGCCAGCCTATGACCAGATCATCCAGGGCCGCTCGGGCCTCATGAGCATTACCGGCGACGCCAACTCGGCACCGTTGCGCGTCGGTTACCCGGTGTGCGACACGATCGGCGGCATCACTGCCGCCTTCGCCATCGCTTCTGCGCTGGTAAAGCGCGAACGAACGGGGGCGGGAAGTTTTCTCGATGTTTCGATGCTCGACTCGGCAATCGTCACCATGGGATGGATCGTCTCGAATCAACTGATTGCAGGAAAAAGCCCAGTCCCTATGGGCAATAACAACTTTACGGCCAGTCCGTCCGGAACATTCAATGCTGCGGACGGACCGCTCAACATCGCCGCAAACAAACAGGAACAATTCGAATCGCTCTGCCGCGTAATAGGCCGCATCGATCTCATTTCGGATGCCCGCTTTGCGGAACGCGAGGCGAGAAAGCTCAACCGCGCCGCACTGACCGCGGCAATCGAAGCCGCTCTGCGGACCAATGACGCGGCATACTGGGAGGCAGCTCTGAACGCCGTCGGCGTACCGGCCGGACGCGTACTCAGCGTCGAAGAAGCTTTGAGCCAAGAGCAGATTACCCATCGCGATTTGCTGATGACACTGCCTTTCGACGGCGACGACCGCAAGGAAATCACCGTGACCAGAAGCGGCTTCAAGGTGGACGGCCAGCCCACCGAAGTGCGCAGCGGCCCGCCGCAATTGGCCGAGCATACCAACGCCATCATGCTGGAACTTGGCTATAGCTTGACTGACATTGAAGCATTGCAGAAAGCAGGAGCAATATGAGTTTGGACAAGACAACGGGGCTGCTGAAAAAAGCGCGCGAGTGGTGGACGACAAAAATCATTGACATCCGTCCCGGCATCATTCGTATCAAGGGAACGCCGATCCAGGACCTGATCGGGAACGTCAGCTATGCGCATATGGTATGGCTGATGACGCGGGACGACCAGCCCACTCCGGAACAGGCCGCGTTGCTGGAAGCGGCGCTGGTGTCCGCGGTCGATCATGGCCCGCAGGCGCCGTCGATCGCGATATCGCGCATGGCGGTAACCTGCGGCCTGCCGCTCAATGGCGCCATGGCATCGGCAATCAATGTTCTCGACGACGTGCATGGCGGGGCCGGTGAGCAATGCCTGGAATTGTTCAATCGCATCGCCCGCCACCCGGCTGGTCTATCGATGGACGATACCGTCACCGCCGTGCTCGATGAATACGTCGCCGAACATGGAAAAATCATTCCCGGATATGGACATCGGTTTCATCCGGTCGATCCGCGTGCGATACGCTTGCTCGCGCTGGTAGACGCGGCAGCAAAGCAAGGCGTGGTCCGCGGCCGGTATGCGGATATAGGGCGCGCGGTCGAAGCGGCGCTGGCACAACGCGCCTCCAGCAAGCTGCCGATGAATATCGATGGCGCGACAGCGGTTGTGTATGGCGAACTGGGATTCGAACCCGCGATGGCGCGCGGGCTGTTTATCTTGTCGAGATCGGTCGGTATTCTTGCCCATGCATGGGAACAGAAACAGCAGGGAGGACGCATCAAGGGGCCGATGCCTCCCGATATCGACTATACCTATACCGGTGCTTAGAAATGTAATCGCCCTCGGCGGGCCGGTTATCAGAAGTGGCGGGCGATCCATGCCCCCACCCCATCGAGCGTACGAAACTCACTCACGGACCGGCATTCGATATGAGGATGGCGCGCGTGCATCATGCGTGAAAGCGCCGTGCCCGGACCCAGTTCCAATGCGACCGTCATACCTGCTTCGGCGCACGCGTCCATACATTCCTTCCATCGGATGGTCTCGGATACTTGTCTGGCAAGACTGCCCTGCAATTCTTCCTTGTCTTGCACCACTCTCGCCCAAATACCTGAAACGAGCGGCGCTTGCGGAGTATTTAACCGGTACTGCTTGATCGCTGCCCCAAACTCATCTGTTGCGTGACGCATCAATGGGGTATGGGAAGCGACTGCGACAGGCAATTCAGACACGCGTGCACCGGAGCGCTGAGCCCATTCAATCAATTCCGGAATATCATCGCGAAGACCGCCGACCACCATACTGTCTTCACTGGATTCGATGGCAATATACAAGCGCCGATCGCCAATGAACTCTATCACTCGGTTAACCTGAATGCCTGAAATGGCCAGCATAGCTTGCGGCCCGGATTCAAGCAGGCAGCTATCCATCAGCCTTGCCCTTTCTGCGGCAAGCGCAATCGTGTCTCCCTTGGAAAATATGCCTGCGACCCCATAGGCTGACAGTTCACCGATGCTATATCCAGCAACCAGGTCCGGCCTCGGCAGTATGTCTTGTAGCATTGACCAGGTCGCCAGCTGGGCTGCAACGATAATCGGCTGCGCGATACGATTGGAAAATAGCAAGCTATCGTCGTTCAAGGCATTGTCTATCTTCATACCGAGATGCCCATCGAGATCCCATTGGTCAAACATGCTTTCCATGTTGTGATCCCTGATGAACTGGAGCATTCGAGAATGCTGCCCTCCTTGTCCAGGACATAGCACCGCAAAACGGCTGGTCATTTCAGTCTTTTCCTTACCGTAGTACTGCTCCGCCCTTGCAATGGGTTAAATAAAGTCCTGGTACAAGTGATGCACAAAGCAGGTTGCAGCAAGCAGATCAGCCGCACCGCCTGGCGAGAGCTTTTTTTGGCTGAACAATTCATGGAGCGCTACAGCGGTCGACCTCCACTCGGGATGTGCGGTGCCGCCCTGCTTTAGAAAGGCTCGTGCATGGGAGCGGACAAGTTCGGCCCCCGTCAAACCTCCACGGTGATAGACATTGGTGTCACTCATATGCGCCATGAGCGAGAACAGAGCATCTATGCGCGCGGCATGCGGGCTGCGGCCATCTGCCAGCGTACGCCGCAGCGCAGGTAACGCGACGTCAAATAAGGATGGCAAACCCTGTGCCATTTCCTCGCGTGCACCGCCTACCGTATGCACCGCAGACATACGCTGGCCATGCGACGTTGGGGCCGTGCAGTGGGTATGCGCAGCCAATGCCGAACCCCACTGGCTGAGCAAGGTTTGCCGGATATCTGCCGCCGATAGATCATTGCCCTCGGCTTTGCAGTGGCCGGCGGCGGCACATAGCATGCCAAGACAGAAGATTGCGCCGCGATGCGTATTCACCCCTGCAGTCGCAGCCAGCATTCGTCGTTCGGCATCGATGCCAAGCTGTTTGAGCGTTTCGAATGAAGCGCCGGAGATGCCGGCGAGCGTGATCCGTACAAAGTAGTGTCGAAGCGCGAACAAGCTGCGTAGAAACGTGCTGGCGCTCATATCCTCATGACTGCCATTGTCGATCAGCGATACCAATCCAGGCTTGGGATACAGGGCAAGTTCCGTGTACAAGCAGTGAACGGCGAGACGGGCTATGTCGTGGCAAAAGGTCCGGTCTTGTCGGCAGATACCCCGATTCGAAGATACGGCCGACGTATATCCGGACAGCGTATCTGGCGCGCGCGATTCCGCATTGACGTGCATTCTCAATGTCATCATATCGGCTCTGTAAGTTCTCTCAATAATTGATCGACCCGGAGCAATGCTACTTTTTCTTTTTCCTTGACCAATACCCTCTCATTGCCCGTTGCCGCTGAAGATGCGCACCACTCTTTCCATGCGACCGCGCGGCCGGAAGGGAAGATGACTTCGCCATCCAATGGCAGGCATTTTCCATTCGCGGCGAAGAGATCGTTTCCGATCGCAAGCTCCTTGGCGTTTTTCGGAAAAAATGCCAGGTCGATATCGGACCGTTCAGTAAGATACGACTCGCCGGTCAGAGCCTGCAGCGACAGTGAACCATACACGCGAACGTCCAGCGCCTTACCTTCGACCGCTGCACGAAATTGTTGATAAGCCAATTGCCACTGCTCAGGAACTGCAGGGCTTACTGCCTCCACCGCCAATGGCCGTGACACATTTTTAATCGCATTGTGGTTACAGCGAAATGCCAGGCGGATACGACCACCGCGTGCACACAGCGTATCCCGGGGCGGTGTAATCCCTAGACAGATCTGATCGGGCTCTGCGTCCGCGTCCTGTCGGCGCACTACCGCAGGCCAGTCAGCCATGGTCCACCGCTCAATAACGAAGGCATGGTCCGGCTGCACCGATCGACGAACCACATCCCATCCTTCGGCCGTCAACCACACCAGATCATGCCGCGCCAGCATGGCCGTCCGCGAGCACCGTCTGAATCACAAGCTGAGCTTGTTTCCGGCCGCCGCGCTCGAGTCCAAGTTCGCTGCGACGGTCGGTATTGTCGGCTTCCTTTAATGCGGCGGCCAGCCTCTGGGCCAAATTTTCTTTCCAGATATCGTGAATCCCTCCCATACGCAGGTAATTCTCGGGGCCGGGCGCAAATACGGGATTGTGTTTCGCGAGTTCGGTCAGTTTCTCTTCCGGCACTTTCGTTATGCGAGCCATGGCCGGCAAACCCATTACGCGAATGCTTGCATCGGGTAGTGCATAACAAGCGTCTGCCATCAGGCCGCTGGTGATAAATCCCCCGGACAAGGCCTGATCGTAGACCAGGCCGATAATCGGATGGCCACGTCGACGCGCAAGATCAATACATTTTCCCAGATGAGCCATGTAACTGTTGATACCCAGCATTTCGTCGCGATGCCGCAAAAGCTGGCCTTGGGTGTCTATCAAAATCACAATCGGCCAGCGTGGATGGTCTCGTACGGTTCGCAACACCAGTTCCGCCTGCGCCAGGGCGATCTCCACTCCGATAGGGACATGAGCGGTAGTCCCGATCACCGCAACGTCGCTGCCATCGACTTTGGCTGTCCCGGATAACACAAAGCCCTTCTCGGCAATGTCATGCCCTTGGGGAAATAGCTCGGATGCGATCGTTTTCCAGTTCATTGTGCTACCCCCAGACGACGCGGTGCCGCAACCGCGGTGAATGCATCTGCATCCAGCATGGGCAATGCCGTCGCGTCGGCAATGCCGAGTCGCTCCCAAATCCTGGCCGGTTCGGTTTCATCACCGAAGTCGTCGATCCGCCTCTTTAACTGCTTCTGCTCTGCTTCAAGCGATTCGAGTGTCAAATCCACGCGTTCGGTTTGCAGACGTGCTATCCCGGACAGCGCCGCTGCGCGGAATGCTGTGGTCTCGTCCGGCACCACGGCATCGCAATCACCGAGCAGATAGCGATGCTTACCTCCCGTGGTGCGCCAAACAAGGGCACGATCGCGCGAATCGAATTCTTCCACGCCATGCGCGGTCTCGATGACCTCCGGGCCCGACATCGCCAGACGCCCCTCCTCCGACATGATGACCATATTGGTGCAACGGGCAACGATGCCCATCCCGCCGAAACATCCATTGGCCCCGCCGATGAGCGTGATCACCGGGATGCCCGCCGCACGAACGTCAAGGACGGCACGCATGACTTCGGATACTGCGATCAATCCAGCATTCGCTTCATGCAGGCGAACTCCTCCGGTTTCAAGCAAAAGCAATACCGCTGCAGGTCGCTCAACCATCGCCCGCTTCAACAGACCGACCAGCTTGGCGCCATGAACTTCACCAACCGCGCCGCCCATAAAGCCGCCTTCCTGCGCCGCCGCAAAGACCGGTTTGCCGTCCAGCTTTCCGGTTCCGATGACAACGCCGTCATCAAATGACACCGGGACATCAAGCTGGGCCAGATGCGGACTCATGACGCGCCGTTCGGGTGGTAAAAATTCCGTGAAAGAATCGGGGTCCAACAGGTTTTGCATGCGCTCCCGCGCAGAAGCTTCAAGGAAACTGCTCATGATCGCGCTCCTGAGGCAGGATTGATCGCCGCTTCTACCGCCTGGTCGAGGCGCAGGCTGACAACGGCGGGGGTTGCGCCCATGTCGTTGACGGCTATGCGCATATCGGCCAACTGCCAGCGTTCATTAAAATCTTCCAGCACAGCTTGCCAGATGGCCCCGAACCCCAGTGCAGCGGTTCGAATTTCGATTTCGCATCCGCCGTTCAGTGGGGCCGGTTCGATCAGGACTTCAAGATTTCCCGAACTGACCACACCAACCAGCCGAGGATGCGCCGCATGCCGCAATGGGCGATGCTTGTTATCAAAGAAAAAATTCAAGGTTTCCATGAGAGTCACCAGTTCCTGAAACGTCGAGGCGGGTCGTATAAGCCGCCGGAAGCGCGTACCAGGTCTTTCATTGATTTTGCGGCGAGCAGATCACGTGTCGCCATCCGCTTGTCAATACCAAGGTCCTCGGCACGCTGGACGATGCCCCGGTCGCGCAGGTTTTCCACCATGCGCTTATCCCTGCCCAACCCGATCGGCGTGTATCCGGCGACACCGCGTATCGCCTGTTCACGCTCTTCATCGGTACGGCATAACAGCAGATTGGCAATCCCTTCTTCGGTCAGGATGTGTGTCACATCGTCTCCGTAAATCATGACCGGCGGGATCGCCATGCCAGCCTGTTCAGCCAGGCGCCAGGCGTCCAGTTTTTCGACGAAAGCAGGCTGCATGTGCTCGCGAAAGGTTTCCACCATTTGCACGACCAACTTTTGCCCGCGCGGTATAAGGTTTTTGCCGTCCCGAGCCTGGCGCCCGGCTTTTAACCACGCGTTGCTGGCATGACGGCGCCCGCGCGCGTCGGACCCCATGTTGGGTGCGCCGCCAAAGCCGGAAATACGCCCCGCAGTGGCAGTCGAGGAATTGCCTTGCAAATCGATTTGCAGCGTTGAACCGATAAACATGTCGCAAGCGTAATGACCGGCCGCCTGGCAGAAGGCGCGGTTGCTTCGCATCGAGCCATCCGGGCCGACAAAGAAAACGTCCGGTCTGGAACGAATATAGTTTTCCATGCCCAGCTCGGAGCCGAAAGAATGTACTGACTCGACGAATCCGGCTTCAATCGCCGGTATCAGCGCCGGGTGCGGATTGAGCGCCCAGTGACGCGCAATTTTTCCGCACAAGCCCAATGACTCTGCATAGGTAGGAAGAATCAACTCGATTGCCGCCGTATCGAAGCCGATGCCATGGTTGAGCCGATCGACTTCATATTCGGCATAGATGCCCTTAATCGCCATCATCGCCATCAGCACCTGAATTTCGGATATCTGCGCCGGATCCCTGGTGAATAGCGGCTCGATGTAATTCGGGGTTGGCGCCTGCACCGTGAAGTCAACCCAATCAGCCGGAATATCAACGCGCGGCAGTGCGTCAAGGATTTGGTTGACCTGTGCAATCACGATGCCGCTCTTGAATGCCGTCGCTTCCACGATGGCAGGCGTGTCTTCCGTATTTGGGCCGGTATACAAATTACCTTGCCTGTCAGCCGCCTCGGCCGTGATCAGAGAGACGCGCGGAGTAAGATCGATAAAGTAGCGCCCGAACAATTCAAGGTAGGTATGAATCGCACCAATTTGAATCTGTCCCGACGCCACCAGCTTCGCCATGCGCCCGGCCTGCGGCCCGGAAAATGAAAAATCCAGGCGCGAAGCAATGCCCTTGTCAAATACATCGAGATGCTCGGGAAGCGCTACCACCGACTGCAGCATGTGCAGTCGGTTCACGCGAGCCGGATCAAGTGCGGCCAACGCTTTGGCAAGAAAGTCGGCCTGCTTTTGGTTGTTACCTTCCAGGCAGACTCGGTCGCCCGTTTCTATAACCGTATGCAGCAAGTCGGCGATGCGGTCGGCCGGAACGGCTTTTCCTGACAAGTCCTTACCGAGCACCTTGGCAGCGCGCACCAAGCGCGCTTCGCGACTAAGCTGCTGCTGATTCCAAATCCGGGCGGGCGCAGCCATTCGATTATTCTCCGTAGTTGCAGTACCTATGCTGTATTCACAATGAATTCAAGCCGAGCTTCATTCAAGCTTGACGTTGGCCTGCTTTACCACGTTGCCCCAGCGGGCGATTTCAGACTCCAGCATGGTTGCAAATTCTTGCTGCGACATTTGCGGCACCTCCGAACCGGCCTCATGCCAGCGCGCCTTGATTTCAGGGGATGCCAGCGCTTTCTGCGTTTCCGCCGCCATGCGTTCAACGATCTGCGGCGGCGTACCTTTTACCGCCCATAGTGCGTACCAGGTGGACACTTCATATCCGGGAACCCCGGCCTCGGCGGTGGTCGGCACATCCGGAAATCCAGGGGCTCGCTTTGTCGATGCGACCGCCAGTGCTTTAATGCGCCCACCCTTAATGTGAGACGCCGATGATCCCAAACCGTCAAACATCATGTCCACCTGCCCGCCCACCAGGTCTTGAAGCGCCGGCCCCGCACCTCGGTATGGAATGTGGATCAAGTCTGTTTTGGTTTGAATCTTGAACAATTCTCCCGCCAGATGATGCGACGTACCATTGCCCGCCGAAGCAAAGTTGACCTTGCCAGGATTCTTCTTCGCGTATTCGACAAAAGACTTGAGGTCCGAAACCGGAACGCGCTGGGTGTTGACTACGATCACCTGGGGTGGCGTCGCAATCACAGTAATGGGGATAAAGTCTTTCTGGATGTGGTAATCCAATTTGGGATAGATCCAGGGGGCAATAGCATGGTGTGCCCCGCCTATAAAAAATGTGTATCCGTCCGGACTAGCCTTGGCGGCGATTCCGGCGCCTAAGGTGCCACCTGCGCCGCCCCTGTTGTCGATGAGGATTTGCTTTCCAAGCTGCTTGCTTAATTGGGCTGCAAGCGGCCTTGCAAAGGTGTCTGTGCCCCCTCCGGCTGGAAACGGCACAACGATGGTCACAGGACGCTCCGGCCAGGACTGCGCCAAAGATGCGGCGCTGAGACCCATGGCAGCAATTAACAATGCGACTTTTTTAAACATATTTGTCTCCATCCAAGGTAAGCGTTCAGGTTAATTGCGGCTTATTTGCAGGCTATTTGTACAGGATTTCTTTTTTTGAATACATTTATCTGTTTTGTGTATACAAGATGATGTATGATAAATGCAATGTCAAGCGATTTTATTAACCTACGATTTCTCTCACTGCATATCCAGTTGCACACCTAGATGAACAGCCGCTCACATACGCTCCGCGAAGCAATCGAAGAAATGATTGCTGTTGGCAAGCTGCGTCCAGGCGCTCACCTCGACGAGACTGTCCTGGCAAATGAATTCAATGTATCGCGCACCCCAATTCGGGAAGCGCTGATTCAGCTGGCTTCGATGGGGCTGGTCGTTATTCGTCCACGTAGAGGCGCCATCGTGGCCGACATTCCGCCGCAACGGCTGGTGGAAATGTTCGAACTCATGGCGGAACTGGAAGCGATGTGCGGCCGACTGGCGGCGCGCAGGATGTCGAAGGCCGATCATGACGAGTTGCTGAACTTACATGCTGCCTGTCAAAAGGCCCGGGAAAGCGGCAACCCCGATGATTACTTTTATAAAAATGAAGCATTTCATCAAGCAATCTATGCCGGCAGCCATAATACTTTCCTGGTCGAGCAAACGCGTAATCTGCATCGTCGCTTAAGGCCGTATCGGCGACTGCAACTTCGCGTACGGGACCGAGTTGCGAACTCTTTCGCGGAGCATGAAGAGATCGTCAACGCCATCATCGCTGGAGATGGTGAACGCACAGCCGATCTACTCCGCCATCACATCATGATCCAAGGCGAGCGCTTCTCGGATCTGATGGTTTCCTTACGTCAGTTGATGGACGACGCTGCATAGTTTTAACACGGTTAATCTCCGGCAGATGCCAAAAGCGCGTATCAAAATGACGCTGCCTAGGAGGCAGCAGGAACACAAGGCCTTGGCGTCTCGCTTCACTATCCTTGGTGTGAGCTGGCAGCTCAACACTTATCCCGCTATGCATTTTGAGTAGGGCCGATTGCGCAAGGAGGCCTGAATTTCGCAATGGAGCATGCCATTACGTAAAAATACTACATAAAATTCCCTAGTTTCAGCCGCATGGCATAGAGAACATGATGGGCAACGTGTAAAATTACTACATTGCTTTAAGCGCTGTCCCACTTTGACGAGCCTTCAATTTCCTATGTCTACCCATTCCCCGCATACGTCGGCACTGCCGCTCGACATGATGATTTTTGGCGGCACCGGCGATCTGGCCGCGCGCAAATTGTTGCCGGCACTGTACATGGCCCACCTTCACGGGAACTTGCCGCAAAAGACAAGCATCGTGGCACTTGGCCGCCAGGCTTATAGCCGTAACGACTATATTGAGTTTGTGGAAAACATGTCGCGCCCCTTTATCGGCAAGATGAATTTCGATGAGAGCGCATGGGCCGGATTTTTGGGCTTGCTGGATTATCTTTGTGTCGATGTCATTAACGATCCGGACTTTACCAGTCTGGCACGCGTGTCCGACGCCGGTGCTGAGCGCGTATTTTATCTTGCGACCGCACCGACGCTATTCACCACTATATGCGACAAGCTGGCGGCGAGCGGCCTGGTCGACGCGAACAGCCGCGTTGTTCTTGAAAAGCCCTTGGGCCGCGATTCGGCCTCGGCGGCTGCGATCAACGATGCAGTAGGCCGGCATTTCAAGGAAGAGCAGATCTACCGGATCGATCATTATCTCGGCAAGGAAACTGTCCAGAACCTCATGGTATTAAGGTTCGGCAATTCGATTTTCGAACCGCTCTGGCGCGCGCCGACCATCTCCAGCGTGCAGATCACGGTGGCGGAGACGGTAGGGGTGGGAAGCCGCGCCGGCTTCTATGACAGCACCGGCGCCATGCGCGACATGGTGCAGAATCACTTGCTCCAGCTGCTATGCATTATCGCGATGGAACCGCCGGTATCGTTGTCGCCGGATGCGGTACGCGATGAAAAGCTCAAGGTCTTGCGGTCCTTGCGCAAGATGTCGATGGCCGACATCGCGCGCGACACGGTGCGCGGCCGCTACGGCAGGGGCGCGATCGGCGCGGAAGAAGTCATCGGATACCTGGACGAAGCCGACGTGCCGGAAGCCAGTTCAACGGAAACCTTTGTTGCCTTGCGCGCCCATGTCGATACCTGGCGATGGGCGAACGTCCCGTTCTATCTGCGTACCGGAAAGCGCATGCACAAGCATTCGTCCCGTATCGTGATCGAATTCACCAACCCGCCGTTTTCGATTTTTCCGGACTCGCATGGCGGCATTGCAAATCGACTCGTCATTGAATTGCAACCCGAGGAAGCGATCCGTTTCCAGATCATGTCCAAGCAACCGGGCAGCGGGATGCAGATGCATCCGGTCGAACTCAACCTCGATCTGCAGTCGGCTTTCCCGCAACGCCGCGCCGAAGCCTATGAACGACTTTTGATTGATGTGGTCCGTGGACGTTTGACCCACTTCATGCGCCGCGACGAGCTTGAAGCCGCATGGGACTGGGTCGAGCCCATTATCGACGGATGGTCGGTGCTGGGCGAGCGCCCGCACGCCTATGCGGCAGGCACATGCGGCCCGAGTGCGGCAGCGGCCCTGCTCGCTCGCGATGGATTCGCGTGGACCGAGTAATCAATTCATGTTGGAGAGCGATAGTTCCAGCTCGCACCCGGAACAATGAAGATCACTTGATCCAGGACGGAAAATAGCCGAGCGCGTTTTGCACTTTACCGTCATGTGCAGGCACCACGATCACTTCCGGCCTGCGGCTGACGACTGCGCGTATCTGCTCAATCGTCTGCTGGGTCTTGTCAGCGTCTTTATCGACTTGAAAACGCGCCGCCCAGAATTTCGGGTTTGCCTTTTGCACCGCGCTGGCACTCCATACCACATCGCCAACGAAAAAATACTGCTTGCCGGAGTCCACGGTCACGAACATGCCTATCGAGCCGGGTGTATGTCCATACATGGGCACGAGCACGATCTTGCCGTCGCCATACAGGTCGATACTGCGCTCGAATCCTTCATATGCCGCCGGCTTGAAATCAAGAGTCTTCCACCTGATGGACTTGTCGCCCACCTGTGACGGCCATGCTCCGGCCACCGCGGACGACGGCTGCCGGATATGTTCCAGTTCTTCAGGCGCGACCAATACCTGTGCATCGGGAAAGTCGCTGAGCCCGCTGGCATGATCCCAGTGGCTATGGCTGAGAATGATACGTTGGATCGGGCCGATACCCGCCTGATCGAGCTGTGCCCGTGCAGGCGATACCGGCTCCTCATAGCGAAAGAACGGTCGCATGAACAGAGGCATGTCCTGCTCATATTGCTGCGCCACCTTGCTTCCCAGACCTGCATCGAACAGGAAGAACTCCTGGCCGTGCTTGACCAGGATCGCCGAAAAGATGCTGTCGACCTTTTCGCCAAAACGGCCGCCGGAAAATATCAGGCCTTCGCGAACCGACAGGCTTCCGGTTTTAAGAATACTGAAGCCGACGTTCGGAGCAGAATCGGCTGAACGCGGCGCTTGCTGTGCATGGGCGGTAACAACCAATAGCGAAAACACGAAGCCGATAAAGTAGCGAAGCATGATATTGACCTGTAAAAGCAAATACGTGAAAGAAGTGACACACCATGAAGTTGCGATGCATCCTCGGTTCTTTAGTGCAATACACATACTCTAATTGAAGGCTATTAATAGGCATAATATTTTAAATATCCTCATGTAAAATAAAAAATCTATGACGAATGGAGACCGGCATGTTCGATTTACGCGCCTTGAAGTACTTTGTCGCCGCCTATGAAGAACGCTCCATTACAGGCGCCGCCAAACGGTCCTATATTGCGCAGCCGTCGATCAGTGCCGCGATCCAGAACCTGGAATCGTCACTCGGTACCCAATTGTTCGAGCGCGCAAAGAACGGACTCACTCCGACGGCCGATGGCGAAAAGCTTTATCCGCGGGCGAAGGCATTGCTGGCTGAGTCGCTCGCCATCTTGCATGGCTTTCGCGAGCCGCCGCAGCGCGAAATGCGTGTACGGATCCAGGACGACCTGCCGGTGCATCGCGCCGGACCGCTGATCGCAATGCTGTATGAACATTTGCCGACGATGAAACTGAAACTGACGCAGGAAGGAGAAGCCTTCGATCTGAAGCTTGTTTCGGAAAGTTGCAGGCTCGATACCGAATGGATGCAGCTGCTATGGGAAGAGGATTATGTAGTGATCGTTCCCGACACGCATCCGCTGCGCTTCAAGACACATTTCGAATTGACCGATCTGAACGATGCACCTTTGATCGAGCGGCCTTATTGTGTTCTGCATCAGATGTTTACACAGTTGCTGATCCAGAAAAACATCCGGCCGGATATCCGCGCTTCGGCCACGCGCGAAGAAGCCGTGCTCGGCCTGGTGGAACTGGGAGTCGGTATTTCGGTGGTGCCGCAATCGCATTGCGACGGACTGAAAAATGTCGTGATTCGGCCAATCAGCTTTGAGAGTGACTTCAAGCGCAGAGTAGGACTGGCATGCGCCGCGACCAATATCGAGATGATTGCGCTGATCGGATCGATGACGAAGAAACTGACCGAGAGTTATGCCTGATTGCTTGTGCACGGATTGTGCGGAAAGCTATCAGACTTATCAAGTCATTGGCATAGATATCAAGCAATTCCGCGCGGGACAACGCCGGTGTCCAGCCATAGATCTTGAGATCGTTTTCCGCTTCGCCTGAGCGTTCGCAGTTCAACTACATCTGTCCCACCGCATCCGGAAAGAGCTAAGGCGATCGTTAGTGCCCGCACGAGGGATGGGAGATGGATTCATTTCATGAACTTTCTCAAGAGAAACGACGCTTGGAGCGTTTCGCTGGAGAGAAAATTCTGTCAATTTTTAACTGATATTTACGTCCGCGGAAAGATAATTAGCAGATCTCGGATTGTGCTTGACTCTGTAGTAGCTATAGGGTTTTTAATATGTACATATGCAGGAATTCGCTGCTTGCCTCTCTGGTATCAGTGGCAGCGAATAGGAATCAATATCGGGACAGCGGCGATGCAAACGCCGATGGCATGTAACCGCTGTATAACCTAAGGATCACTCATGAAGCATGAATTAAAGCAGGCATTTAGCTCCGAGATGGCGGCTGCCATAGGACTTTACCGGCGAGGAGAGTTCAAGCAGGCATTCAAACATTTAGAGGTAGCGCATGTTCTGGGACAACGATATGTGATTCCTCACGTTATATCGCACTGGTGGATGCTAAAGATCGGAGTAAGGCACAGGTCGGCAAGAGAAGTGTTCGGACAGGGAGTTCGTATCGTGCTTGGTGCACTCGGATCTGCCATCGGCATAGTCCCAACCGGCAATACCGGCGGTACCGACATCAGTATGTTCAAGCGGCTGCCAATCGACCGGGCCCTTCTTGATGTAATCGGCAAGTAAAGAAGACAGGAGAAATCCGACTCTGCTGCAGCGCTTCAAAAAACAGTTTATCTAAACTCTCCCTTCCGCCCCTACCGTCGTGCGCTTCGTTGGATCTTCAGCCAAATAATTTAGCGCGGGTCACCATGCCGTCCGAAAGATCGCGCTACATGGTAGGCCCGCAATGCGTTGCTAGCGCTCCCTCAGTCTTTCAGCAATCCACGCACCAGCCTCATCAATGGCGGCTAAGCCTGCCGATGGAAGGGACGTATGGAATAGCGGCCATGCGTGAACCATGTCCTGCCAAACATGCAGACGGACGTCAAGTCCGGCAAGCGCAGCACGTCGAGCAAACTCAAGTGAATCGCTTAACAATACCTCGTCGGTCCCCACCTGAATAAACATGGACGGCAGTCCAGAAAGCTGTGCGTTCAGCGGAGAGATCATAGGGTCCGTGGCATCTTTACCGGCTCGATATGCCTGCGAGCAGAAGTCCAGCGCTGGACGGGTCAGCATTGGATCGTAGGCAGCACGTTCTTGATAAGTGTCGCCGCTCTGCGTCAGATCCAGCCAAGGGCTTAGGAGATATGCGCCTGCTGGCTGCTCGAGTCCAAGTTCGCGAATCTTTAGCAGGAGCGAGGCCGTGAGGTTCCCTCCTGCGGACTCTCCCGCGAATACCATCCTGCATGGCGCAAACCCTTCGGTTTTCATGAAATGATACGTTTGCAGCGCATCCTCGATTGCGCCTGGATATGGCGTTTCTGGAGCAAGACGATACTCCATGTTGTATGCGACTACGCCAGCGGCTTTCGCCAGCCGCGAAACTAGATGCCGGTGGCTGAGTACACTACCGAAAGTGAATCCGCCTCCATGGTGATAAACAAGCGCTTTTGACAGGTCGGCGTCTCTCGGGACGATAATCTCGCCACGTACGCCACCGGAGGTGATACTACTCACTTCACAGTTGTCTGCAATAGGAACCGCCCCCATCAATGCATCGAAGGATCGTCGCTGGTCGTCCAGGCTCGGCGGTGACTTCGCCTGTTCGAGGGCTTGAGCTACCCAAGCCGCTTTAAATTTCTCGATTTCAAGCATTGCATTATTCATTTCGTCTCCTATTTAAAAGGTTGTAAACGACTGATAATTCAGCATTAACCTCGCAGTTGCCTTTTCTCGGCAGATCGTTGTAGCGACTTATCGTCCTTCTCTCGATCAAACAGATCAAAGTTCCCTTTGAGGCGCCAGTCTTCGAGCAATTTGATGAAGGTGAAAGCACCTCCCATATAGAAATTGTTGCGGGTTGAAGTGATATCAGAAGGCATGCCTTCGTTGTTGTAGTAGCTGGGCGTGCATTCAAGATCGTATTTTTGCCGGATGCCCGCGAATGACATCACATGTTCGACCCACGCCTGCTCCGCCTGTTCTGTCGGTTCAATCGCTCTGAGTCGGTTATCTATGCAATGCTTGACAATGTAAGCAATGTGTTGACTGCCCACATTCAACATATGCGTGAAGTTTGGCGTATTGGCACCTTGGCCGTTTCCCATGATGAAACAATTTGGAAAATCGCGAGTGTGATAGCCCCATAGGGTGGAGAGACCATCCTTCCACTTCTCACCAAGGCTCTTTCCATTCCGGCCATAGATTTTGAAGCCATTGCGATGCTCAAAATCTGTTTGAAATTCAAACCCAGTTGAGTAAATCAGGCAATCAATCTTATACTCGGTACCGTTCGCAATAATGCCGTCCTTTGTTACCCGCTCAACACCATTTCCCTGAGTGTCGACCAGGGTTACGTTTGGACGGTTGAAGGTTTCTAGGTAGGTATCATGGAAGGCCGGGCGCTTACACATGACGTTGTAATAGGGTTTCAGTGCCGCAGCAGTTCCAAGGTCTTTGACGACGGCATCAATGCGTGCACGGACTTCCTCCATGTACTGGAAATCTGCAAGCTGCCTTTGTTCGGCTAACTCTCCATGACCGGCGAGTTCAACCCCGATTGTGGAGAAAATTGATGTCCACCCATCGGCAACCAAATCTTCGCTTTGTTTCTCGCCGCATACAATAGCGTTGAAGTTATCCATACGCTGCTTTTGCCAACCGGGCTTCAGCGACTTTGCCCATTCAAGGTCTGTTGGACAGTTCCCTCTAGGAGCTACAGAGACAGGCGTCCGCTGGAACACATATAAATGTTTTGCCCACTTGCCAAGATGAGGGATGCACTGTACGGCGGTTGCGCCGGTACCGATGATGCCGACCCGTTTGTCGGTAAGTCCCTTTAACCCGCCGCTGGCGTCGCCTCCGGTGTAGGTGTAGTCCCAACGGCTGGTGTGAAACGAGTGTCCTTCAAAAGACGTAATTCCAGGAATATTAGGCAGCTTTGGCCGCTGCAAGGGGCCAGTCGACATGCAGACGAAACGGGCGCATATTGTGTCCCCGCGATTGGTTGAGACTACCCAAAGCGCACTGTCGTCATCCCAACGCAACTCTTTTACCTCGGTTCCGAAACGTGCGCGCCGATAAAGGTCGTACTTCCGTCCAATTGCACGCGAGTGCTCGAAAATCTCCGGGCCGCGTGAATACTTCTCGACAGGCACGTAACCAAGTTCATCAAGCAGTGGGAGATATATGTAGGACTCGATATCACAGGCTGCACCAGGATAGCGATTCCAGTACCATGTGCCGCCGAAGTCACTGCCTTTTTCGATAATCATAAAGTTTGTCACACCTGACTCGTGCAAGCGTGCGGCTGCCATGAGCCCGCCGAATCCCCCGCCAATCACCAGGACATCGACGTCCCTGGTAATCGGATTTCGCTCTAGTTCGCGATCGATGAACGGATCTTCAAGGTAGTTTGCGAGTTCCCCCTCAGTAGAGCGATACTGCGCATTTCCCCCGACGCGCAAACGCTTTTCCCGTTCAGTCTTGTACTTCTCACGCAGTGTTTTGTCTTCGATGCTTCCCGTCGCCGGTGCTATGTCCGTTTGAAATTTGTCATGCCCAGATGCCATTTTTGTCTCCTTAATATTCCGCGGCTACGCGTTTACGTTTGAGTGCATTTAGTCTCTCATACATAAAAGCAAGAGTCAACGAATTGGTGCGTATTTGCACCCATATGCAAACCGCACCGAATCGCCCCTTCTCGGTTAGTGGGTGTCGTACCAGACCACTGACTCTTTTTAACGCGCCACGGCGTTACATAAGCCGGGCTGCGGGATCCCAGCAACAAAGATGCAGCGCGGCTACTGTAGTTACGGCAACTATTATTAAATGTCGATGCACGCGCTCTATCGAAAGTATCTGATGGCATGTGTTACGCCCGACCTTGGCCTAGTTAGCGTGCAGTGGGTGCTGGTCAGGCGTAGTTCCCCGTGCCAGCCCTTTCCCGACGTTTGTCTGAACGAGGGTGCCCTTTTTAGCTCAGCCACCCGACGTCACTCACTTGCACCGAGCAATGGAGCGTCGAACTGGTCAGTAGCTTGCAAAACAGCTCAGCACTTGACTGGTCGTTATAAAGGCATTCTGCAGCGCCTCACTGGTCAGTTTCGTTATGCAGGTAGAACGATGGCCTATCGAAGGCGTGTCATTCCCCACCTGCTCCATAACCGTGTCGAGAAACTATACGAGCAGCTTTACTAGGGACGTGGCGAATTCAAGAACCGGGGCAAGGAAGTGCAGCTGGGCTTGTTTGGACGGCGTGCCTGTTGCTGGCTGACACTGAACTGGTACGTGCATGCATGGTGGCGATCCACACGGAGCTGCTCAAGATTGAGCGCTGCCACCGTGCACAATATTTGACGCGTGCAGACATTGTTGGCATCACGCGATCGGATGCGGCGTCTTCATCGCTGCCGTGCAGGCGCTTGCCCCGATACCAGCCTTGAATGCCGTTCCCAGCATGTCGGCAAACAATACAGTAATGGGAAGTTGCGTCTGCAAAGCATATGCATCACCTTCTGCACTGCATGCGCACGTGGAAGCACCGCCGCCAGCGTGGTCGCATGACGGCTACATCGGTTGCTTCTAGAAGCTTGGCTAAATGATCCTTTAGTTGGTAAGCATGTCCTATGATTCCCACAAAAATTCATATCAAATCGAACAGTTCCCTGTGCTTTTTTACGTCAACACGCATGTATTCCGTTAGAATTTTGAACTCAGCCCAATATGCCGGCAAGGCCATTGGTCCTTCTTATAACGATATACGCTAGTACTAGGCCCATCCATGGTGACGCAATCTACAAAGACTCGATTAACGCAAGGCGTCCAGCACTCTCGCGTGCTTGAAGAAGCAGCGAAAATACTTAACAGCCATGGTGTTTCACATACGTCTCTGCCCAAAATTGCAACACGTGTCGGTGTGTCGCGTGCAGCGCTATACCACTATTTCGAAGATCAAGAAGACTTAGTGTTCCAAAGTTATCGACGCACTTGCGAGATCATGGCTCGCTGGTTGAGCGAAGCGGTACATAAAGGCGGCAGTGCGATAAAAATCATTGAGTCGTTTGTTGACGGCTTGCTGGATGAATCTCAGCCTGAGTTTGCTTCTTTAAGCGAGGTTGCGTTTCTTCGCACAGACCAACGGAGCACCATTTCCGGCCTCTATGAGGCTCTTTGGGCAAACCTTGTCACCATTCTCAGGGGGGGCGTAGAGCGCGATGAACTACGCCCCTGCAACGCCTCTATCGTGGCACAAGCAATTCTAGGGTTAGTGTCATGGCTTCCCACGGCCCAACGATGGCGCTCAAGTGAACCTCTCTCGCGCCAAGATATGCTTGATGCTATTAAGGAAATTCTTATTGACGGCATAGCAGAGGACCGGAATGCGACGGTGAGCTATCATTCGCTTGACTTATCGTCGAATGATGTACCTATCGATCATATTTTCAATGCCGAGGCACTTGCCGCTGCAAGGCAAGAGGCTCTGCTGGCATCTGCGTCTTGGCTGTTTAATCTAAAGGGTATTGACGCTACCTCACTTGAGGAAATCGCTGACCGAATCGGCGTAACGAAGAAGGTGATCTACCATAATGTGGGTGATAAGGAAACTCTCGTCGTAGAGTGCTACCGTCGTGCTTTCAGAATTTATGAACGGCTTAGTCAAAGCCTCCTTGCGTATGACGGCTCAAAAATTGCAGCCATCTGTGCCGCGTCGCACGCTGTCGCTGCAGCGAGCATTAGGGAAGATATAGCGCCTCTCGCACCAGTGGCTGGATTTGAATCACTACCGGATCCAGTAAGAGAGCAAATCAACGCTTCTGCGGTGCTCTTAATGGAGCGCTATCTGCAAGTATATGCTGACGGCCAGAGGGAGGGGACAGTACGCCAATTGCATACTCGTGCGATCATTGCCGTCTATCCCGCAGTCTTCCAATGGTTACCCAAGTGGCTTGACTTATTGACGCCACAAGACCGAAGTTCGGCTCCTCATGAGCTTGCAGAATTGCTCCGCGTTGGTTTAAGAGCGGTCCGTAAACGCCGTCGCTCGCCAGGTACTAAACGCATTCAGGCAAAGTAGAGATCGCAAAGTTGCATCCGAGCTGTTGACGCAACTTTGCCGCTGACTCCATTGAATAGCTGTCCTATTTGTTCACCGAACTTCCTAACTGCTGCACCGCAGATGGCCGTTTATGCGCTTCACTTCGACCTCGGCCTAGCGCGAAATGGCTGGCACAATTTACACTGGAAGCACTGATGCCGAGCAAAGTCCAGAAAATTTTTCTGATACTGATACGCCATCAGACCTTTAGTATCATGCTCGATAACAGCCGCTTTCATATTGTCATAAAGCGCTTGACGCGGCACACCGCCGAATCCGGCAAAGCAATTGGCATGGCGGGCAAGCAGCGTAACCAATGCATATTGGCGACAACTTCACATTCTGACACTATGCTTGATCTTAATGTTCCAGGACGCTTGCTTACCGGTGCGCAATGGCAATTGGATATTAGACCTTGCTACCACAATTATGCTACGCCGCCGCTAACGCGGCGTAGCATTAGGCGCGACAATGCCGGGATAAGGACTAGCGCACCCACCATGTTCAGCAAGAACATGATGCCCAAAAGAATCCCCATATCAGCCTGGAATTTGATTGGCGACCAAGCCCAGGTTAATACGGCTGCAGCAAGGGTGATCCCGATGAGTGCAATGACCTTGCCGGTGAACTTTAACGCCGAGGCGTAGGCTGACTCGAGAGAGTGTCCCTCACGCTGCAGCATAAGCTGAACACTAAGCAGATACAGCGCATAATCAACGCCAATTCCCACCCCAAGTGCTGTGACTGGCAACGTAGCAACCTTCAGTCCAATACCTAGCATCACCATCAACGCCTCGCACATTAGGGATGTCAGTGCAAGCGGTACTACCGCCACGACGACGGCACGCCAGCTGCGAAATGTAATGAAGCAAAGTGCCACCACCGAGGCATAAACCAGAAGCAGCATGATGCGGTTGGCCTTGGCCACCGCAATATTGGTCGCGGCCTCGATACCAGAGCTACCGGCCGCCAGAAGGAACCGGCGTTCGCTGTTGTTATGCGTCAACGCAAAGCTCTGCACCACATCAACCACGCGCTGTAGTGTTTCGGCCTTATGGTCCACTAGGAAGGCTACGATGGGAGCCACCGACCGTTCTCCGTTGACCAGTTCAGGATTCGAGACGTATACGTTGTTAATCACATCGGTCATCGTGAAGGGGTCGCGGCTTAATGTCATCCAGCGCGGGTCGCCCTCGAAGCCCGCCGCCGTGTAGGCACGAGCCAAGCTGCTTACTGAGGTGGTAATCTGAACACCCGGCAAATCGCGCAACAGCTCCTCCAAGCGGTCCATCTCCAAAACAGTTTTATAGTCGTTGATACCTCCGGGAGCGGTTCTGACCATGACTGCAAACTGGTCCGTAGAGAGCTGGTAGTGCGAAGTCACGTAGGCATTGTCCCGGTTGTAGCGAGAGTCGCTGCGCAGCTCGGGCGCACCCGGATCCAGATCGCCGATCTTCAACTGAAGACTCACCATGAAGCTTGCCATTGCCACCACCGTCGCAATGCCGAGCGCTATCCGACCGCCGATGGGCCGTGTAAAAGGAACAAAGAGCCGCACGAACGGATGCTGCTCGTTCTCGACAAGGCTGAGTCGCGCCGCTGCCGGGCTCACCCCGGTATACGAAAGTAGGACTGGCAGCAGTACCAGGTTAGTGAAAACCAGGACGGCGACGCCTAGACTTGCCGCCAGGGCAAGCCCACGGATAACAGGAATGTCGATCAACAGCAGTACCGCAAACCCCACGACATCTGCCAGTAAGGCCGTCAGCCCTGCCACGAATAGACGTCGAAACGTGTAGCGCGCAGCAACATATTTGTGTGTGCCACGACCGATGTCCTGCATCACACCGTTCATTTTTTGCGCCCCGTGCGAGATCCCAATGGCGAACACCAGAAATGGTACGAGGATCGAGTATGGGTCGAGGTCAAGCCCGACGAGACCCATAATCCCGAGTTGCCAAGTGACAGCAACCAGCGAACAGGCCACCACCAGCATCGTGCTTCGCGCGCAGCGAGTGTACAGGTAGATAATCGCAATCGCTATCAGCGCCGCAATGATAAAGTAAGTCGCTACCTGGAAAAGGCCATCGATCAGATCACCAACTAACTGCGCGAAGCCAATGACATAAATATTGACCCCATCGCCCGCGTGCGTCGCTCGAATATCCTCGATTCGCGACCACACGTCTTTCATGTCCAACGGCAAACCGGTGTCCGCGTAGCGGTCCATGAGTGGTAGGAAAATCATCGAAGAGCGCTGGTCGCTTGCCACCAGAGAGCCAACAAGACCTGCCTTGCCCACGTTAGTACGTAGACGCTCGAGGCTGTCGGACGAGCCATTGTAGTCCTCGGGCATCACCGGACCACCTTGGAAACCATCGGGCGTCACCTCTGCCCAACGGACGAGCGGCATCCACAACGACTTTACAAAGGAACGATCCACGCCCGGGATGGCGTACATGCTATCGTTGATCTTCTGGAGCGTCTTAAGGTAGGTTTCGTTGTAGACATCTCCAGAAGTATTTTCAACGACCACCCGCACCGAGTTGCCCAGACCGCGCAGGGCACCAGCGTTGTCCATGTAGTTTCGAATGAACTCGCTGGATCGCGGCATCATGTTCTCGAAGCTGGCAGTAATATGCAGCTTGAAGACGCCAAAGCTGAACACTAACGTCAGCAGCATTAGTACCCCAATGAGCATCCGACGATGATTGAAGATCAGTCGTTCGAGGAGCGTCCCTGACCTGACATCGAAATCTTCGACGCGGGCAATGACTTTCTGGGACGTCGTAGGGGTGGGGATATGTGCCATGGGTTCAGCTATTCATTTCAACTTGGTGGTAGTGGAGGACACGATCGCATTGGCAGATATCTTCGCCACTCCACCCATGCCCGTATACGCGATACTTCCATCTGGTAATGCCGCCAAGCTCGTGATCATCGCGTTCGACGGTTTTCCGATCCGTTCGGTGTGCCCGCTTTGGACATCCACAGTAACCAAATCGCCCTCTGACGTGGATAGCACGAAGACATCGCATTTACTTACGTAGATTCCGCCGGTGTAGGTGCCGTTGACTGCTCGTGGAAGGGAGGACCAACTCATGCCGTCGTCGGTGCTTCGATAGATCGTTCCGCGCAGACCATAGGCCAACAAGCTTCGACCGTGACCAACCACGCCAAAAAAGCTGCCCTCATATCCTGTCCGAATGTCGTGGAACCGGCCTGCCGCCCGATTTAGCCGAAATAGCGTGCCCTTCTCTGCTGGTATGTAGACTTGTCGGTCGACCTCGTGCAGAGCGTTGAGGTGGAGAAAGCTGTCATTGTCGATCTTGTCCAATGCTGGCAGCCAGGTATTGCCGCCGTCGTTGGTCTCGATCAGGGTGCCGAAGGGGCCCACAGCGTAGCCACTGTTGGCGTCCCTGAACCAGACCCCCAGATAGGGCACCGACTGTCCCCGCTTGAAGTTGAGCTCGACCTGGGCGAGATAGAGCTGCAATCCCTTTTGACCTTGCTGGATCCGACGTGTGTAATGCTCTACAAGTGCATTTCCAGCCTTCCTGCCGTCGAACTGTTTGATCCAACTGCTACCCCCGTCAACACTATGGAGCACGACGCCGTCATGGCCCACGGCCCATCCTTTATTTGCGGTACGGAAGTGAATAGCTACGAGGTCACTTTGGACGGGTACGTCAGATTGTGTCCAATTTCGCCCGCCATCTTGGGAAACGAGGATAAGGCCTCGCATGCCGACCGCTACCAAACGGTCGCCGAGAGCATGCACGGCCATTAGCGGGCGCTGAGATGCTCCGTTGACGCGACGTGCAGGAACATCGAGTGAATCCTCAATGTCACCGCGAGTCGATACCAAACTCTGCGCTGCAGACTGGCGCGGCAGGCCGGCCAAAACGGGCAGGAGCGTCAACAGGGATAACAGACGGCGACGTTGGAACATGTTAGCGTGATCTCACAAACAGGGTGGGCAATAATTGTCAGCGGCACGGTTAGCGGACACCGGTGCCGGCCAGGCCCGAAGGGGTGAACAAGGCAGGCGTGTCCAATTTGTCATGCACGAAGATCTTGGGTGCGCCATTCGCAGTCGGGCTCAAGTAGGAAAAATAGCTGCCCTTCTGAAGATCATAGGTGCACGACTGCGCGAACATTCCACCGCCGATTCCGTCATAGTAGTTGAAGGTATAGGCGAGTCCCACGCGCCAGAGCTTCCCTTCCTGATCGAAGCCGTCAGCCTCGACGAGAGCCCATGTGTCTTCGTCAAAGTAGAAGACACGTTTGGAATAGGCATGGCGGGCGCCGTCTTTAAGGGATGCCTCCACTACCCAAACGCGATGCAATTCCCAGCGTACGGCATCGCCCTCTATGTGCTTGGTCCCATAGATCGCCTCGGCGGGCATCGTGGGGTATTTGTAGTTGTTATACGGGATGTAAAGTTCTTTGCGACCCACTAACTTGAAGTCGAAACGGTCCATCCGACCTCGAAAGAGTTGCAGTTCGTCCCAGAACAACACACCTCCGTTCTGGGCATAAGGCGTATCGTAACGATACTCAGGCGCCATGCGCACGCGTCGCTGGCCTGGTGTATAGACCCAGGATTGCTGGTCGGACGATGCGTAGTTGATGGGATAGTTTACTAGGAAGGCAGTACCTGCCATGGTGGGGGGCGCTGCCACCTGGGCCCAAAGCTTGCTGTACATCTCCCCGCTTCCTTTGTCCGCCAGTGCGCGGTCGTAGTGTGGATAGTAGGTTTTCGATGGCGTTGTCGGCAGTTGGCTCCGGTTGCCCGCCGCATCCACCAAGTACTGACCTGGGTTGTACACATCGATTTGGGTACGCTGGTAGCTCAACAGGTTGTTCCACATCACTTCCGTTCCGCTCTTGGGGATGGGAAACGGAATCCCGCCGAACGCCCCTTCGACACCATCGCCATCGACCTTGCCGGTCAGCTTCGCAGTAGTAGCGTTCTTTGCCGTATTCTGCAGCACCCAATCCGGGTAGTGCATCGTCCTATGGCTCTTGTACACGTCGATTCGGTAGGTCGGGAATCGTTTGAGCAGGGCTTGCGTACCCGGCGTCAGCTTGTCGGCATATTGGGCCATGTTGGCCGCGGTAATTTTGACGATTGGCTTCTCGTTAGAGAAAGGATCTGGCCAGACTCCGCTCTTTGGATCGAAGCCCACTGGGGGCTTAGTCAAGCCTCCAGTATAGGGTGGAATTGAACCGTCCGCATTGCCCGCCTTGATCGCACCGAAGGATGTCAATGCCTCCCCCAGCTGCTTTGCTTCTTCGTTGCTAACAGCGGACGTGGCCGGCCCGAAGTGCAACAGCAACGCACCTGTAAGAGAAAGGGTAATAAGTTTTTTCATTTCTTGTCTCCGTTATCGAGAAGGTCAGAACGAGGTCTGCGCGGTAAGCGAGATCCAATTCCGGTCATTGAGGCCGAAACCACCGTTGCCGCCGGAGTAAAGCGGCAGACCACTAGGCGTGGTTGTTACGCCATTGGTCCGGTAGTAGGCGCCGTTGTATGCGAGCGTGATGCTGGTCTTCTGGCGGATCAATGCCTTCAACCCAACCGAAAAGTTGTGACTCCCCTGGTAGATACCGCCCTCAAGTGAAGGCGAGTTGCCGTAAACACCAATCACGTCGCTGATGGGCGCACTGAGGTCGACGCCGGGGAATACCTGCAGCCACTGCGGTTCGATCTTGAAGGCGAACGCAACGTAATTGCGGGTGGAGCATCCATCCCACTTTCCGCCAACGCATCCAGCTCTGCCGACACCGTTATATAAAGCTTCGTTTGAGGTCACATCGCGCAGATGAGTGACGGCGAGCTCCGCAGCCAAAATGCCGGTATCCCACAGCGGCGTACGCGACAGCGGCACAAGGGCGTTGGCTACGATATTCAAAGTATTGCCCTTGGCGCCCTCTGTCTGGACCGGAACAGCAGGGTTGAAACCATTGCTGTTTAATGCGGTGTTACGTCGATACGAGAGCTCTAATCCGGTACTTACCTGACCGAGCGTTGTATCGACACTTACACCGAAGAGTTCGGCACCCTGGTTGTAAGCAAGGTGGTAGTCTGTCGGCAGGCCGCCCGGCCCAAAGTTGAACAAGGGTGACCACGGCTGCACTTCATCGAACTTTCGATATTGAGCGGAGACAGCGCCGTTCATGGAACTTGGAGTCCAAGCGAGCTTGACGCCAAAGTTGTTATTGCGTTTCGGCGGGACGTTGGCTCCACCAGCTGGGATGCTGAATGGGAAAAAGCTACCGGTTCCATCTGGAACAGCGCCAGCGAACATGCTCGACGGCCCTTGAAACAGAAAGTCGACCGGCCCGCGGAATGTCCCCCCCTCCGGCAGCCGATTACGCGTAAATCCAAGAAAGTACTGGGCCGATAGTGCGAGCTCCGGTGTAATCTGACTAGTCAAGCTCATTTGTTGGCGTGGAATGAACAACTCCTTCACGTCAGTGCCAGGAGACGACGCAAGCTTGATTCCATCGATGGCGCCCTGCGAATAGGACAATGCCTGATATGGGAAAAACATTGCGTTCCCCCAGTACTCGGTCAGCTGACCCAACTTTAGGTACGTCGGTTTGCCGGCAACCTCGAAGTTACTGAACAGGAACGCGTCAAGTAATTGGGCGCCCTGTACGTAGTAACGGTCAGTGTAGGACGAATATCTTCCGCCGGGATACGCTTGGATCGCGCTGTAGGGAATACCCGGTGCGTAAGTACCTGGGTTCGTCGCTGCATCGCGGTCGTACGCTAAATCCTTCCAGGCTGAGGCAGAGAGCCGCACGCCCATCCGTCCCTGATAAATAGCATTGAACTCGGTGAGGACAGAAGCTCTATTGGTGACAACATCGCCAGCATTAGGAAACTTATGCTCAGCCTGATGGAAGGCGGGATTATTACCAATCAGCGGGTTCACGTCCCGTACACGCGCCCCCAAGTTATATGTCAAGGTGTTGTCCCAGTTCAACTTCCAGTGGTCATCCGCGATATTCAATTCGAACGCCTGAACGGAAGCGGGCAAAAACATTGCCAGTATGGCCATACGCCACATCGCTTGGCGCGGCACTTGGATGTCGCCACAAGGTAAATCCGATTGCATCGTTGTCTCCTACCAATAGTTATATTTTCATGCCCTTACTGAGCCGCCCGATGTATTTGACATTTCGGTGCATTGATTCTCTCCAATGTTACTTTGAATGTCAAGCGTCCTGCCTGGGAAGTCGTGATCTCCTGACCTGACCTAAAAATTCAGGCCAGACGGAATTCGAGAGCGCAGCTACCCAGCCAAAGGGCGTCATGAGGGATAGCTGACACAGCGACGTGCTGTTCGTGAGGATTTTGTGAGTAGTCGACAAGCCGCTGATTGTCGAAGTAGTCAAGCGCTACGGTACGGCCGAGCAGAGTACCTATAGCTAGGTAAGCCGTTTGGCAAAATCAATGCAGGAGTAATGGACGCCCCTTCCCGAAACGCTATCGAAATGCCACAGTGGAAAAGTGCGATGGTCCACTAATTGAGAGGGGTACGAAATGCAGATTACAACAGTCGGGCTTGATCTGGCAAAGAACGTGATCCAGATCCATGCCGTAAATCAGCAGGGCAAGGTGATGCTCAAGATGGCATTGAAGCGCAACCACGTATTGCCTTTCTTCGCCAACCTAACACCGTGCCTGGTTGGCATGGAAGCGCGCAGCAGTGCCCATTACTGAGCGAGGAAATTGCAGACACTGGATCATACCGTCCGATTGATGGCGCCTCAGTTTGTGAAGCTTTACGTTAAGACGAACAAGCTGCCCGCGACGAATTACCAACCGTCCTGCGTCAGTTAGTGCAACGCCTGCTTGGGCATTTGAAGGAACTTGACCGCCAGGTCAGTGAACTGGAACTGCAGATCCAGATTTGGCACCGGGGAAACGCCACCAGCCGAAAATTAGCGCAGATCCCTGGCTTTGACCGTGCGCACATTCCTTTTGAGATCTGCTCCAGATATCGAATGCGCATCGAGATATGGAACCGGTCCAGGATGGGGGTTGCCGGAAACGGTAACTGGCGATGTATGCTCTGTACACCATTCGCACCGCCTGTAGTCATGCAGACCTTCGGCGTGGTCGAGCCAGAACAGGCCTGTAGCAGCGAAGCAAGGCGCTGCGCTATGGAGGCTACTTCACCACGCACACAAGCAAAGACGCGTGGCTTCATGCCAGGCGCACAAAGACGTCCGGTCAGTATCTCGAACGAAGCGGGCCGCGCTTCTTCCCTTCCCCGTACGAACCCACCGTCGATCGCGATAGGCCACTCGGCATCTGGAGATAACGCCTCGGCAGGCGGCAACTCGATGGCATCGACTCGAGCTCCAACCCGTAAAGTGCGATTTCGCACTGTCACATGATTGAGCTTTTCGGTACCATGCAGGAATTCCTGCATGATCGAGACCACCTGCCGATACGACATCTTCGCGGCCAACCTGCCTTGAAAGAGAAGCAGGTCCGGTACAGCCCGTTCAGGAATGATCTGTGACATCGGGCTGAACAAGCCTTCCAGACAGTCTGGCGGATCGCAAGGACTATCCTCCTTATACTTCTTGACCCGACAATACAAATCGAAGGTTTGCCCAAGCTATGCGACTGTTAACAATGATCTCAGCTATTACCTGCTTATTCGCGGCCAACAGCTATGCGGCCGGTGGGCGGGATCAGTCCAGGATCGGAGAAACCGTAGACAATACGATCCGCCCCGTCATGCATACTTATGATATTCCGGGCATGGCAATCGCTGTCACCGTTAACGGGAAAAGGTATTTCTACAACTATGGCATAGCGTCGAGGGAAAGCAAACATCCCATCGCGAGCAAGACCCTTTTCGAGATCGGGTCGATTACGAAAACGTTCACGGCGACGCTGGCGGCCTATGCTCAGGTCAACGGCAAGCTTTCCTTATCCGACAGTCCCGGCAAATATTTTCCATCCTTGCAGGGCAGCAGCTTTGACAAGCTCACCTTGCTCAACCTGGGAACGCATACTCCCGGTGGACTCCCGCTGCAAGTCCCGGACAATATCAACAATACCAACCAACTGATCGACTATTTCAAGGTTTGGCAACCCGCTTATCCGCCCGGCACGCATAGGACATATTCGAACCCGGGCATTGGGATGCTCGGCATGATTGCCGCCAAAAGCATGCAGCAATCCTTTGATGATGCACTTGAGAAAAAGTTATTCCCTGCGCTTGGCATGGTGAACAGTTTCATCAACGTGCCGTCAGACCGAATGAAGGATTACGCGCAAGGCTATACCAAAAAGGATGCACCGGTTCGCATGAATCCTGGAGTTCTGGCGTCCGAAGCCTACGCGGTGAAATCCTCAACGATCGACATGATCGGCTTCCTTGAGGCGAACATGCAACTGGCAAAACTTGACGCGAAGTTGCAGCGCGCGATAGACGAGACCCACAAGGGATATTTCAAATCGGGTGAAATGACACAGAGCTTGATATGGGAGCAGTATTCTTATCCTTTAACACTGAAAAAGCTGTTGGCAGGTAACGCCGATACGATGATCTATCAGCCTACGACGGTAACGACGCTAAGTCCTCCTCTACCACCACAGACGGATGTGCTGATCAACAAGACCGGATCAACGAATGGCTTTGCAGCCTATGTTGCTTTCATTCCTGCACAAAAATTAGGCATTGTGATTCTGGCGAACAAAAATTATCCGATTGATGCCAGGGTGACTGCTGCATATCACATCCTGACTTCCCTGGATAAATGATGTCCCTTATATCGCCGGCCTGATTCTTCGTAGGTAAGCACGCACGCTGGCCGTATACCATCGGGCGCCGTAGCGCCCTTTCACACCCTGACAGTTCAGCGCATGGGCAATCGATCCTAGCGATTCGCCGCGGGAGCGACGGCTGAGAATTTCTGCCGCAATGCCCGTCACCGTATCGTGCGGCGCATTCCGGGGACACATGGCACGAGTGCCGGCTTCCCTTCTGGCCTGACCTAGTGCGGCCACTTGCTGCGCACGCATGGCATCGGCCAGTGCAAGCATTTGATCGAGTAGAAATGCGCTATCGGACATGGGTGCTCTCCCCTGTTCTACCGAGAGAAATTTCGAAATCCGTTCGCCACGCTGCATCGTCAACGACATCATCCGGATTGATCGTCTTTGGATTGAGCGCTTCCAGAATACGTTGACTGACGCGCGCATTGTTCCCGTGCCAGTTTGCCCACTCGACATCCACCTTGGCGAGATCGGCTTGCAAGCGCATGTCGCGGCGCAAGGCATTCAACAGTGCTTCGAATTCATACGGGCACAGGCTTTCAATTGATGATTTCATTTTTCTTCGGTCGCTAATGGACAGGGAACGCAGGGTTCGAATCCGGCTGGACCTACACTTCGAGCCATTCCTTGCGGATGGCGGCATTGGCGCGCAAGTCGTCGGGCGTACCCTCGAACACGATCGCGCCATGGCCCATCACATACACCCGCTGCGATATCTCCATCGCAATCGCCAGCTTCTGCTCCACCAGCAGGATCGAAATACCCCGGTTCTTCAACGCCTTCAGGTATTCCGCCACCAGGTCCACGATCTTCGGCGCCAGTCCCTCGGTCGGCTCGTCGATCATGATCAGGTCCGGGTCGCCCATCAGCGTGCGGCACAGCGTCAGCATCTGCTGCTCGCCGCCCGACAACACGCCGGCTGCCGTATGCTGCCGTTCCTTCAGGCGCGGAAACATCTGGTACATGTCGTCCAGCGTCCAGCGCGGCTTCTTCTTGGCGCCCTTGCCATTCTTTTCGCCCAGGATCAGGTTCTGTTCCACCGTGAGCGTGGGAAACACGTCGCGGTTTTCCGGCACATACCCGAGTCCCTTGTACGCAATCTCGAACGCTTTCAGGCCGCTGATTTCCTCGCCCTTGAACTTGATCGAGCCGGTCACGTCGACCTGCCCCATGGTCGACTTCACCGTGGTCGAGCGCCCCACGCCGTTACGCCCCAGCAGACTGACGATTTCGCCTTCGCCCACCTGCAGGTCCACCCCGTGCAGCACATGGCTCTTGCCGTAATACGCGTGCAGGTCCTTGATTTCCAGTAATGCTGCCATTTATGCTGCCTCCGCCGGTGCATGGCCGCCCAGATAGGCTTCCTGCACTTTGTGATTGCCACGAATATTCTGCGGGGTGTCGCAGGCGATCACTTCGCCATACACCACCACCGCAATCTTGTCGGCCAGGCCGAACACCACGCTCATGTCATGCTCGACCATCAACAGCGTCTTGCCCACCGTCACCTTGCGGATCAGTTCCACTGCCGCATCCGATTCCGACCGGCTCATGCCGGCCGTCGGTTCGTCCAGCAAGATCACTTCGGCGCCGCCGGCAATCGTGATGCCGATTTCCAGCGCCCGCTGTTCCGCATAGGTCAGCAAGCCCGCCGCGGTGTCGCGCCGGCGGCGCAGGCCGATTTGCTCGAGCACCGCTTCGGCCCGCTCCTGCGCATCCTTCAAACCGTTCAGGCGATGCCAGAACGAGTACTTGTAGCCGAGCGACCACAGCACTGCGCAGCGCAGGTTTTCATACACCGACAAGCGGTGGAAGATGTTGGTGATCTGGAAACTGCGCGACAAGCCGCTGCGGTTGATCTCGAATGGCTTCAACCCCAGGATGCTCTTGCCGTTCAGCAGGATCTCGCCCGCACTGACCGGGAACCGGCCCGAGATCAGGTTGAACAGCGTGGACTTGCCGGCGCCGTTGGGGCCGATGATCGCAAAGCGCTCGCCCTTGGGCACACTCAGGTTGGCGCCGCGGATGATTTCCGACTTGCCGAAGCTCTTGCGCACATCTTTCAATTCAAGGGAATACGCGCTCATGCCGTGGCCCTCCGGATCTGTTCTTCAATTTCGCTATTCACTTCGCCCCACACGGTTGCAAATGATTTCTTGGTTTTCCAGAACGCCAGCCCGCCTGCCGCCAGCAGTGCCAGCGCAATGCTCCAGCCAGTCGGCGCCGCCGTATCGACCATGGTGCCAAACAGCTTCATTTCGGTGCCATTCACCGATTCCAGCGTGTAGTGGTACAGCATTTCGATGACCATGATCACCCCCACCAGCGCCACCAGCCCGGCCGCGCACATGGCCGCCATCTGCGGCCAGATGCGCTTGAACTTGCCGTACTTGGCCACGCGCAGGTTGAGCATGATGATGCCGGCCACACCGAACGGGGCATACATCACGATCAGGATGAAGAACACGCCCAGATACAGCTGCCAGGCCTTGGTGAAATCCGACAGCATCACGGTCAGGAACACGCCGATGATGGCGCCGATCATCGGGCCGAAGAAGAAGCCGACGCCGCCGATGAAGGTGAACAGCAGCACCCCGCCGGAACGGATCGCGCTGACGTTTTCGGCCGTGACGATCTCGAAGTTGATCGCCGACAGCGCGCCCGAGATGCCGGCAAAGAAGCCGGACAGGATCAGGGTCAGGTAACGCGCCCACTGGGTGTCGTAGCCGATGAACTCGACCCGCTCCGGGTTGTCGCGCACCGCATTGATGATGCGTCCCAGCGGGGTTTGCGTGAACGCATACATGCCGATGGTGGCGATGAACAGCCAGGCGGCGATCAGGTAATACACCTGGATCTGCGGACCGTAGGTGATGCCGAGAAACTTCTCGCCATACACCCGGTTGGTCGAAATGCCGCCTTCGCCGCCGAAGAACTCGGGGAACATCAGCGAGCAGGCGAACACCAGTTCGACGATACCCAGCGTGATCATCGAAAAGGTGGTGCCGGATTTCTTGGTGGTCACATAGCCGAACAGCATGCCGAAGAACATGCCGGCGATGCCGCCGACCAGCGGAATCATCGTGACCGGCATCCACATCTGGCCGGCGCTGGCCAGGTTCATCGCATGGATGGCAAAGAATGCACCCAGGCCGGAATACACCGCATGGCCGAACGACAGCATGCCGCCCTGCCCCAGCAGCATGTTGTAGGACAAGCCAAAGATCATCACGGTGCCGATCTGCGACAGGATCGACAGCGACGCGCCGGACTTGAAGAGCAGCGGCGCGATGATCAGCCCCACCGCAAACAGGCCCCAGATGATCCAGCGCGCCAGGTTCATCGGCTTGTACGTCATTGTTTTATTCATGGTCAAGGTAGTCATGTTCATTAGCCTTCCCGTGTTCCCATCAGGCCGCGCGGGCGGAAGATCAGGATCAGCACCAGCAGCAGATAGGGCATGATCGGCGCCACTTGCGAAATCGTCAGTTTCAGCACCGGGAAGCCGAAGGTGTCCGGCGTGACCGTGGTGCCCAGTCCTGCCAGCAGGGTGGCAAACGAGTAATCCAGCGCCACCGCATAGGTTTGCAGGATGCCGATCAGCAGCGAGGCGAGCAAGGCGCCCACCAGCGAACCCATGCCGCCGACCACCACCACCACGAAGATGATGGAGCCGACCGTGGCGGCCATGCCGGGTTCGGTCACGAAGGCATTGCCGCCGATCACGCCGGCCAGTCCGGCCAGCGCACAGCCGCCGCCGAACACCAGCATGAACACGCGCGGCACATTGTGGCCGAGCGCTTCGACCATGTCCGGGTGCGTGAGTGCAGCCTGGATCACCAGCCCGATGCGGGTCTTGGTCAGGACCAGGAAGATCGACACCAGCATCAGGATCGCGATGAGCATCATGAAGCCGCGATACATCGGGAAGGTGGTGGTGAACAGCGTGAACAGCGGACCGTCGAGTTCGGCCGGAATCGGATACGGCACCGCGGCGCGGCCCCAGATCAGCTGCACCAGTTCGACCAGCACGTACGACAGGCCGAAGGTGAACAGCAGTTCGGGAATGTGGCCGTACTTGTGCACCGAGCGCAAGCCGTAGCGCTCGACCACGGCGCCGATCACGCCCACCAGCAAGGGCGCCACGACCAGCGCCGGCCAGAAGCCGATCTTGACGCTGATCGCATAGGCGAAGTAGGCGCCGAGCATGTAAAAGCTCGCATGCGCGAAATTGAGCACACCCATCATGCTGAAAATCAGCGTCAGGCCGGATGAAAGCATGAACAGCAGGAGCCCGTAGCTCAAACCGTTAAGCAAGGTAATGATAGAAAATTCCAAGACGTACTCCTGTCGAATCCGTGTAACTTGTGTGGCAAAAAAATGGAGCGCACAATTCGCAACGATCGGCAACGATCGGCGCTCCACAAAAGCACTAGTTGTTAGACGGGCGTTTCATTTGACAGGTCGTCGGCTGACTGGCAACGAAGGCATCGAGTTTGACATCGGTCTTCCAGCCGTAGCCGGTGTTCTCCTGGTCGAACTTCACATCCTTGCCATTGAGCTTGGTCCAGGTCGCGATATACAGCGGCTGCTGCAGCTGGTGGTCGGACTTGCGCATCTCGACTTCGCCATTCAGGCTTTTTACTTTGATGCCTTCGAGCGCAAATGCCACCTTGGTAGGATCAATGGATTGACTGTCACGAATTGCCTTGGCAAGCAATACCATCCCGGAATATGTCGCCATCGTGTAATAGTCATCGTTGTACTTCTTCTTGAAGCCTTCGACGATGTCTTTGCCGGTGTAATTCTCATTGTTGGGGTTCCAGTACGCGACGTACTTGACCCGATCCGCACCGGCCGCCCCCATGGCGGTGGGGACTCCCGTGGTATTGCCGTAATAGGTATAAAAGTTTGCCTTGAGGTCGGCATCCTTCGCCGCCTTGATCAGCAACGCAAGGTCGGCGCCCCAGTTGCCGGTGATGACCACATCTGCGCCTGACGCCTTGATCTTTGCGATATAGGGCGAGAAGTCCTTGACCTGTCCAATAGGATGCAGGTCATCACCCACGATCTGGATATCCGGGCGCTTGCGCTTGAGATACTCCTTTGCGGCGCGGGTGACCTGATGACCCAGTGCATAGTTCTGACCGATGATGTAGACCTTCTTGATCTCCTGGTCCTTGGCCATGTAGGAAGTCAGGGCTTCCATCTTCTGGTCCGAGTTTGCATCAATCCGGAAATGCCAGAAGTTGCACTTGCTATTGGTAAGATCCGGATCGACGGCGGCGTAATTCAGGTACAGCACTTCTTTCCCGGGATTGCGTTCGTTATGCTTTGCTACTGCATCGGAAAGCGCCAGTGCAACGCCCGAGCCATTGCCCTGAACAATGTACCGATATCCTTGATCAAGTACCGTCTTCAATTGCGACAGCGATTCCTGCGGACTGGCCTTGTTGTCGAAGCCGACGATTTCAAAGGTATGCGCGCCTGCCCACTTCTGGTTGTTGGCGAGTTCGGCCGCGTATTGCCAGCTACGCATGAAATTCATACCGACTGGCGCGAAGGGCCCCGACAAGGGATCAAGAAACGCGATCTTCACGTTTTCCGCAAAGGTGGCAGGACCAGCAAGCGTCGTGGACACGAAAAGTGCGGAAATAAATCGATGGCGTAAAACTTTCATTGTTGTCTCCTTGAAGGGATATGTTTTCAAAAGATGTTTCGTCCCGATACATCGTCGAGACGTGTTTTGAGAGACTGTGCGTTTTTGCGGACTGAATCGGCAGATGGCTTTTCCGGAAAAGCCTTAATCCAGCTGATACTTATCGCGAAGTGCTTTCTTGTTTATCTTGCCCACGCTGGTCTTATCGATCGCATCGACAAAGAGAATGCGCTCGGGTACCGCAAATTTGGAAATCGTCCCTCGGATCGATAATTCCATCAGATGTTTGAGCAGTTCCATCTCCGCTACTTTCGCTCCGGCCCGGAGCACGATCAGTGGCAATGGCCGCTCGCCCCACTTGGCATCCTTGATCCCGATGACCGCCACCTCGCCGACCGATGGATGACGCGAGAGCAGGTTTTCGATCTCCAACGAGGAAACCCATTCACCACCGGACTTGATGACATCCTTCAGGCGATCGGTGACCTTCAGATAACCTTCATTGTCGATGACACCGATATCATTGGTGTGCAGATAGCCACCAGCCCACAGGTTCTCCGAAGCCTCCGGATTGTTGACATAAGCTTGCGTCAGCCACGGCGCGCGCACGACGATTTCTCCGGCTGACAGTCCGTCATGCGGCAGGTCGTGCATGTTATCGTCAACGATGCGCAGGTCGACCAGCGGTATGGGCAGGCCGGTCATCGTGCGAATCGACAGTTCCTTTTCCGGATCACCTGCCAGCGATGGCTTGACCTGGGACAGCGTAAGGATGGGACAGGTCTCGGACATGCCGTATCCGGTATAGACATCGATGCCGCGCTCGATCGCATGACGTGCCAATCCCGACGGTAGAGCAGAGCCTCCGATAATCACCTTCCATCCGCGCAGATCGGTTTGCGCCGCAGCGTCACTGCTCAGGAGCATGTGCAAAATCGTCGGAACACAATGCGAAAAGCTGACGCCTTCGCGGCGGATCAGTTCCAGCAAAAGCTCGGGCGCATAGCGCCCAGGGTAGACCTGCTTCAAACCCAGCATGGTGGCAACGTAGGGCATGCCCCACGCATGTACGTGAAACATCGGCGTCATTGGCATGTAGACGTCTTCCCGATGCACCCGTCCCTGCTGCGCGGCGCTGGCCAGAGCGGCTGTCGTCGCCAGCGTATGAAGAACCAGCTGGCGGTGACTAAAGTAGACGCCTTTCGGCAAGCCGGTCGTTCTCGTCGTATAGAACGTCGTCGCGCGCGTATTCTCGTCGAAGTCTTGAAAGGCGAAATCCGGATCCGACGCGGCGAGCAGGCTCTCATAGTCAGCCATGAAGCCAGAAGGCAGGGATGCCGTACCTGCGTCATCGAGCAGTATCAGCTTTTGAACGGTGGTAAGGCCGTTGCGGAGGGAATTGAATGCCGGGAGAAAGTCGGTATGAATCAACAAGGCCTTGGCGCCCGAATGATTCAATGTATAGGCGATCTGATCCGGCGTAAGGCGGATATTCACGGTCATCAGCACTGCGCCCATCATCGGAACCGCAAAATAGCTTTCCAGATAACGATGACTATCCCAATCCATGACGGCAACCGTATCGCCCGGTTCGATGCCCAATGACTGGAGTCCGCCGGCCAGTTGGCCGATACGATGACGCAAGGTCCGGTAACTATGCCGCACCTGGTCGCGGTAGACGATCTGCTGGTCGGGACAAACGGATAAGGGCGTATGCAAAAGCTGTTTGATCAACAGCGGGTAAGCATACGCGGAGCCGGAACAATCGATCGGCTTGGTGTTTGACAAAACTGTCTCCTTGATACGCGGAAGTAGTATTTCGAGTTGATGTCCAACAGGAGCGACTGCTTCCGGCGGGCTTCGCATGCCCCGAACGGTCGCCACTGATCGGATGGACAACTGTAGATCCCGGATGTATAAAAAGCAGCCCCTCGTTCGGGGAGGTCGGCGCGGCGCCCGCATGCGCGCGGGCGCCAGATATGGTTAACCGGCTGTCAACTGTCGTATGACGGCTTCGGCCACACCACGCGCGCTGGCCGGGTTTTGTCCGGTAATCAGCTTGCCGTCCTCGACGACATACGGCTCGAAGGGATTTTTTGCCTTGCTGTAAACCGCTTGCCGACGCAGCATTTCGTCTTCAAGACTGAAAGGCACCGCGGTATCTCGCTGGGCGAGCACTTCTTCGGCCCAGGTAAAGCCGGTGACTTTTTTCCCGTTGATCAGATAGCCGCCATTATCCAGCCGAACATTCAGCAAGCCCGTCGGTCCATGGCAGACTGCGGACACCACCTTGTTGTCTCTGGCAAACTCGGCGATCAACCTGGCAAGTTCGTTCGTGTTCGGGAAATCAAACATGGTGCCGTGACCTCCGGTGAGATAAATGGCGTCGTAATCGTCGACACTTACTTCGGAAATCTTTTTGGATGCCGTGAGCAGGTTCATGAACGTGCGGTCCTTGTAGCGCTTGCCTGTTCCTAGGTCGGCAAGCACTTCCTGGGTCAGGCTTTCGGGATCCATGGGGACAAAACCGCCAAGCGGGCTGGCGATATCAACCGCGATACCCGCTGCCTCGGCAACGTCCCAAAAATGCGTGAGTTCGCCGAGCCAAAGGCCGGTCCGATAACCCGTCTGGGCGTACTCTGCAACGCTGGTAGCGATTACCAAAATCTTCTTTGCCATAATTCTTCCTTTTACCGTTCGTATATGTTGGGACGCAGCCCCGAGGCGATGCGTCGCGGAAATGTGAGCCGGCGCGCCGTTTTCAGCCGTGGTTGACGCCGGTGTCAGCCGACCCGTATGCAACCATGCTCACTGCAGGGAAGGTGCGCGCGCGGCCGGAGAAAACAAAGCCCCCTCAATGGGGGGCAGCGATACGTACGCCAATAGCTCGACAACGAGCCGTCATTGCACCACTGGAAAAAATATCGTTCAGTCCCCCCGATCAGGGGGCGGCTTTTTGCTACGCCGGTTGATACTCTTGGCTCCGAGCTGATAACGAAACCTTTGCCGGGTCGCATCTGAATGCGTGGCCGACGACACAACCGAGGACCAGTACGATGACCATTCCCAACAGCATGACGTACATAGAACAGCATGGATTCGGCGACCCGGAAGTGCTGCAACCCGGCAAAGCGGCGCTGCCCGTTCCGGGCAACGAGGAGCTGCTGATAAAAGTAGCTGCTGCCGGTGTTAACGGTCCTGACCTGTTGCAGCGCAAGGGTAAGTATTCACCACCTGTAGGTGCGTCACCCATACTGGGCCTGGAACTGTCAGGGACGGTAGCGGCCGTCGGCCCCGGCACCAAACGGTTCAAGGTGGGCGACAAGGTATGCGCCCTTGCTCCCGGCGGCGCCTATGCCGAATACGCCGTCGTGCCCGAGCCGCATGCGCTACGCATACCGGAGGGACTGTCCATGATCGAAGCGGCCGGATTGCCCGAGACTTACTTCACGGTCTGGACCAACCTGTTTGAGCGCGGCAGCCTGGCTCCAGGCGAGACAGTGCTTATCCATGGAGGTACCGGCGGCATCGGAACAACAGCCATTCAGCTGGCAGTGGCTTTCGGCGCGACGGTGTTTACCACGGTGCCCGGGACGGCCAAGGTGCACGCGATCGAACGGCTCGGCGCGACACGTGCCATCGATTACTTGACCGAGGATTTCGTCGAAGTCGTGAAAGCGGCAACCGGTGGCCGGGGTGTCGATGTGATCCTGGACGTGGTCGGCGGATCGTACGTGGCGCGCAACATTGAAGTGGCTGCCCTTGATGGACGAATTGTGCAAATTTCATGGCTGACGGGATCAGAAATCAGCACCGACTTCTGGCCATTGATGCTTAAGCGACTTACCTGGACGGGTTCCACGCTACGTGCTCGAACGGTGGAGCAGAAGGCTGCAATAGCTCGCTCTCTTGAGGCGAATGTATGGCCGCTGATTGCATCGGGCAAGGTGAAGCCGCTTGTCCATGCGACGTTCCCACTGGCGGAAGCGGCACGGGCGCATGCGCTAATGGAGAAACAAGAACATATCGGAAAGATCGTGCTCGTGGCAGAGTAGCGCTTTCCCGAGGCGGGGATGGCGTGGCGGCTGCGGGATTGGCCTTGCCGGGAAAATCGCATATCTCGGCCATATGTCCGCATCCGCCGAATGCGATGGAATTCAAACTTCAATGGATAGCACCGATGAGCGATCATCACAAAGATTTTGCAAACGATGGCTTTGCGCCAGTCCGACTTGACCAGTTTTTACGATTGATGATTCCTACGCTGAGCGGCGAGATGACGCTCGACCGCATAGGCGGGGGGCAGTCCAATCCAACCTATTTCGTCACATACGACAATCGCCGACTGGTGCTGCGCAAACAGCCTGCGGGGCCGCTGCTGCCATCCGCGCATGCGATAGACCGCGAATATCGTGTGATGAAGCAACTCGGCACCACCGATGTACCGGTGCCGTCACTCGTCTTTTACTGCGACGACGTCGATGTTATCGGCACGCCATTCTATGTGATGGAACGGCTGGAGGGTCGCGTGTTTTCCGACTGCTCACTGCCGGACGTCAGCGCCTATGAGCGTAACGCAATGTACTTGTCGATGGCCGAAACCCTGGCCCAGCTGCATCGGGTCGACTGGAAAGCATGCGGGCTTTCGGATTACGGATCACAGGGCGAATACTACTCGCGCCAGATAGCACGATGGACACGGCAATGGAATCTCTCGAAAACGCGCAAGGTCCCGGAAATCGATTACCTTGCAGCCTGGCTCCCTATGGCAATTCCCGACAACAGTACGGTTGCGATCAGCCATGGCGATTTCCGCATCGGCAATCTCATGTTCCACCCAACCGAACCCCGCGTCGTCGGTATTCTCGACTGGGAATTATCAAGTCTGGGCGATCCCATGGCTGACTTGTCCTATAGCGCCCTTGGATGGTATCTGTTTCCTGATGAGTATATGGGCATGCGCGGCGCCGATCTCGATGCCCTCGGGATTCCATCCGAACGCGACTACCTGGCCCACTATTTTTCCGTTGCCGGCATTGAGCCGAGAATCGCAACATTCCACTATGCGTTTTCGCTTTTTCGTCTTGCGGTCATTGCCGAAGGTATCGCCGCAAGAGCAATCTCGGGCGCCTCGGTCTCGGAGAATGCACGCGACGTCGGCAAGCTGAGCGTGAATTTCGCGCGACGGGCAATGGAGATTATCGATGGTGAGGGAATCGCCTAATGTCCCGAGTCATATACGCAAGCGTGACCGACGCTGATCACGCGCACGAAAGATCCGGTCCGGCAGCGGCTTGTCCACCTGCCTGGCACTCAGGGTACAGCGGTATAAGTCAATGCTTTAGTATGCGATCCAGGCAAGGATGGCAATGCTATTTGAACTGCCACGCTTTCACGTAATTGATTTCAAAAGCATTGGACTCGCCTGTCGGCGTGGATTCATCAGGTTCGCTGCTGGCACTACCGAACCAGAGATCCAGTATGGGAAACAACGGATCTGAAACCGAAACCTGAAGCGAATAAACTTCCTTGCCGTCGAAGTAGAAGGTCGTTTTATTCGGTTCCCATTTGAGGCCATAACGATGGAACCCGGCGGACATATCGGGCGTTGCGACCTTTGTGTAGCCAGCCTGGTCTCCCCGATCGTTCCACACCACCGGCGCATACATCATTGGAACGGGAACGCCGTCGATGCCAGGTGCACCCCAAGGGGCGGCTCCACCGGGGTAGGCTTCGAGAATATCAATCTCGGGACGCCGACCATCTTTGTATCCCAACAGCCAGAATGCCGGCCAGACGCCTTTACCTTTGGGAAGCCTGGCTTCCATTTCAAAGTATCCGTATCGCTGTGAAAAGCGACCGTCGGTGTCGAATGTGCGGTCGAAAAATTCACCGTTAGTACCGCGTTCAGGCCAGATCTTGAGCGTGCCTTTTTTTACCGCGTAATTGGCGACTGCGATGTCGGCGTCCGTGCGCTCGGTATTCCAGACATTGCGGTCAAGGCCGGCGTCGAAGCTGTCGTGAAAAGTGAGCGTATACCGGCTGGAATCCTGTCCGGCGGGTCCATCCGAAGGCGGGAGAGTTACTGGGGAGGGCGATGAAGTACTGGAGGCTTGAGGTGAACCGGAATTTTCAGATGGGGTAGATGAAGGCGGGGCTGCTTGTGGCGGACTATCGGTTGTTCCGGATACTACGCTTACATGCGATAGCGCCTTCAATGACGTGGTGGGAATCAGTCCGCCTCCGTCCCCGACGGAACTGCCGCCGCATGCCGCGAGCAATCCGGCGGCCGCCGCAGACACCCGATAAGTGTTGATTCTCGTATTGTGTTCGATCATTAAAGCTTCTCCATTGTAAAAAAATGTAGTTCGATAGGCATGCCTCCTGTTAGTTCCGGCAACAATTTTCTATTTTCAGATAACTTCTTTGAATATGCTTCTAAAATTTAGATATGTCGCTTATCGCACTACTTGCAGGCTTGGATGGTAAGTGTGCCTGCCATTGCCGATGAGGCAGCACATGCCGCACACCGCTTATGTAGCATCCGGGCAATCCCAGGCTAGGTCGTTGGTGACGACCTGATCCGTGCGAAGGATGAACGCCGCGACCCGGAACCGTTTGACTTCGTAATCATTGGGGAAGCCTTTTACCTTAGTTGTTGCAAGGTACATTCAACGGGCTCTACGGTATGATGTCTGTACGTCAATTTGCCGGCGTCAACTTCAATCTACCGGCTACGCCCCGCTATCGCATCCCTAACGAATAATGAACACACTCTCCGCAGTCGTAAATTGCTCTGTCTACCGCAGCGGCAGAAAAATTGGTGATATCACGGTAGAAGACATCAGCGAGGTGTTACGCGAAGACGATACGTTTGTCTGGGTCGGTTTGCTTGAGCCGGATTTTGAACTTCTGCGAAAGATGCAAGAAGAGTTCAATCTGCATGAACTCGCGGTAGAGGATGCGAGAAACGCCCATCAGCGTCCTAAACTTGAGGAATATGGCGAAACCTTGTTCCTGGTCCTGCACACCGCCCATTTGTCTGCAGACACGATTCAGTTTGGCGAAACCCATATCTTTATCGGCCCGCGCTTTGTACTAACGGTACGGCATGGCGCTTCCAGCAGCTATAAAGGAGTACGGGAACGGTGCGAGCACCTGCCGGACCGCCTTGCCAAAGGACCGGGGTATGTGCTGTATGCCATCGTTGATTTTGTCGTCGATCAATATCAGCCATGCATAGATCATCTCCAGCAGCAGTTCCATACATTCGAACGAGAGCTATTCACACCAGGCGCCCAGAAGAATAATCTGCAAGACTTTTATGAGCTCAAAAACAAGCTTTTGATACTGCAGGCGGCTGTCTCACCGTTGATAGACATATGTACGCGGTTGCTGCGCTTCCATAGCGACATTATTCCGAAGGATATCCGCGTCTACTTCCGCGATATCCTGGATCACGTTGCTCGCGTGACTCAGGCGAGCGACCGCATGCAGGAAATGATCAATGCCGCTATGCAGGTTGCTCTTGCCCAGGTAACAATCAGGCAGAATGAAGTCGTCAAGCGGCTGGCGGGCTGGGGTGCAATTCTTGCCGTACCGACCATGGTATTCAGTCTGTATGGCATGAATTTCAAGTTTATGCCGGAACTTGAATGGAAATGGAGTTACCCCGCCATCATGGGAGTGATTGTAGCCGGATGCGTCGTTCTCTATCGACGCCTTCGCAAAGTCGGCTGGCTATAACAAGGCAGATCTGCATTCCCCAGTCACAGCAGTATCCATTGCAATTGCCCGTTCCGTTCTATGTCAACATGCCTTTGGTGCTCAACCGTGCCGAAACGGATCGGCAAGTCGGTGCTAGCCTAACGATGCGCTTTTAATCCGGCTTGCGAATATGCGTGCGGTAGTTGCTCAAGTTAGAAAATACGATTGAACCTTAGCATCGATAGCAGAGCAGCGATCACGGCTAGGATTGCTGCGGCGGCAACAAATAGTGCGGTAACCTCAAGCTCCTTTTTCTCGAAAAAGATTGTAGCGGTCACCTTGCTATAAGCTTTTGTCAGCTCCGCCTCGTTGCCGGCATAAAAGTATTCGCCATGAGTAATGTGGGCTATTCTTTGTAATGTGTCCTCGTCAAGAAAAACGCGCATGGACCAACCGCTTTCTGACACGATCTGGCCTTCGCGCGTACCAATGCCGACGGTAAAGATCCGCAATCCACGATCCGCAGCAACGTGCGCAACTTTTATTGGATCCGGTCCTGTCGTCGCCTGCCCGTCGGTCAACAGCACAATCGCTGCAGATCGGTATGAGCCTGGTGGCGCTGTTGTCGTTGGCGGTTTGATTCGCAGCGGCTCATTCGCCCCATTGTCCTTCTTCGGTTCAAAATCCGCAGTCCCGAGGTCCAGCTCAAAGGCCGGAAATATCGCCTTTAGCGAAATCAGCAAACCACTGCCAATCGCTGTGCCGCCTTGGAGCTGCAATCTGTCAATTGCCGTAAGCACTTCAGTACGATTTGCGGTAGGAGCTTGTACCAGCGCAGCGGTGCTCGCGAACGCAACCACGCCAATGCGTGTCGTTGCGGCCTGTTGCTCAACAAACTTACGGATGGCGGCTTTGGCAGCACCGATACGGTCAGGTGCAACGTCGGTAGCTTTCATACTGCCGGATACATCGACAGCAAGGATCACCGTATCGTAGCGAGCGGGAAGAGAAAGCTCTGTTGTAGGCCGCGCAATACCAACCAGCAACAATATGAACGCCATGAAAAAAAGGCATGGCGGCACGTGCCGTTGTAGCCAGGATGGTCGAGCGGTCAATCCTTGTTGGCTAACCAGACCGACATACTTGCTCAACTTCGATTTGCCAATATTCCGGCGATGCCACAGCATGACTCCTATGCTTAATAGAACAGCAATAGGCACCATCCATAGAAATTCGGGCCAAATGAAGCCCATACCAGTCTCCATAGAGCATAGCTAAGTTACTCGCATTTCAAAGTATCGCGCATACCAGATCGTGCTTTGATACGCGTTAACTAAAATTCGAGGAGAGCAAATAACACTGGTCCAATCCACCTCGACCAAAGACTGGAACGCTTCCCGCTAGTCTGTGACAAGTCGATATCCGACGCCGGTTTCCGTCAGTATATGTTTAGGCCGAGCTGGATCGTTTTCCAGTTTTTGCCTCAGGTGACCCATATATATTCTCAAATAATGGCTGCGCTCGGAATGGCCAGGACCCCAGACTTCCCGCAGTAATTGTGCATGGGTAAGTATCTTGCCGGCACTGCCGGCCAGGATGGCCAGCAACCGGTACTCGATCGGCGTCAGATGGACATCCTGCCCATTGCGGGTAACGCGGCGCTGTAGAAAATCGAGCGCCACGTCGCCAAAATGAGCTACCGGCTCCTCCGCCTGCGCACCGCCGTGCGCGCGCCTGCGCAAATGGACCCGAATGCGTGCCAGCAGTTCTGCATTGCCGAAAGGCTTTGTGAGGTAGTCGTCGGCGCCAACATCCAGCGCGTTGACCTTCTGCACTTCTTCGCCGCGCGCCGACAGGACCAGGATAGGAAGCGCGGTCCACGTCCGTAATTGGCGAATTACCTCGATTCCGTCGCAATCCGGCAGGCCGAGATCCAGGATGACCAGGTCAGGCGGATGTGCTTTGATATGCGCTATGCCTTGCCATGCGGTCTCTGCCTCGCTGACGTGCAAGTTTTCGGCTTCAAGCGTCATGCGCAGAAACCGTCGAATCTGCTTTTCGTCTTCCACGATGACGATGCGGACAGGCGACTCGTTCATGCCGCGGGACCTCTTCTGTCCGATTCCTGGACCTCCGCGACTTCCTCGCAAGCAGGCGGCGATCCCAACGGCAGCATGAAAACAAAGCGCGCTCCTTGGGTGTAAGCGTTGTCGGCCCAGATACGCCCGCCATGCGCCTGGACGATGGCGCGACAAATGGACAGGCCTAGTCCGGCACCGACCTGCGCGGGCTCCGGGTTTCCTCTCGCAAATTTCGTGAATATCGCCTCCTCCAGGCCTGCCGGCACGCCGCTGCCGCAATCTTCCACCGACACCACCACTTCATCGCCGTCGACGCGAGCCGCAACCCGGATCGGCGTCGCGGGCGTTGAATATTTGGCAGCGTTGTCCAGGAGATTGCAAAGCACCCGTTCAATCAGTACTGCGTCAAAGTTGAGCAGCGGCAGCCCCGGTGCGAGCGCCAGATCGATCTCGCGCGCACTCAGGGTCCGGGACAGTTCGCCCAGCGCGCTGCCCACGACTTCTTCCAGCATCTGCCATTGACGATTCAGCGTGACTCCGCCAGCTTGCAACCTCGCCATGTCAAGGAGGCTGGTCACCATGCTGCTCATCCGCAACGCCTCATCCTGTATCGCCCCTATCAGTTCCTCGCGTGTCTCCTGCGGCAGCTTATGCTGCGTTGCAAGCGTACTCGCTAGACCCACTATCGCGGTAAGCGGGGTGCGCACGTCATGGGAGATCGTGCTCAGCAGCGAATTGCGCAAACGTTCCGACTCCACTGTGACGAGGGCATCCTTCGCGACGTCAACGTAATGGACCCGCTCCAGGGCCAGCGCGATCTGTGCAGCGCAAGTCTGAAGGAGGCGTTGCTGTTCCGGCAGCAGCAATCGTCCCGTGTCGTCGGACATGACAGCGAGTATGCCCCTGGTATTCAGCGGCGCATGCAACGGCAGATAAAGCATGCGGCCGGATATTTTCATCTCGCTACCGGAGCGCGCTGCCTGCTGGCTGTCATAGACTGCCTGCGCGCTATGGAGGGCAACTAGCGGAAGCAATAAGCCAGAGGCATTTTCAGCGGTGCAAGGATGCAGTTTTCCTTGCTCGTCGGGCAGCAGCAGTGCCGCGTTCGCCTGGAACATGGTCTCGATATGACGCGTCGTGACTTCGATGACCTGTTCGTGGGTGAGGGCACCAGACAAGGCTTGGGCAAGTTCAAACAGTGCATGGGTCCGTCGCTCGCGATAATGCGCAATCCGCGCTTGCTGCCGCAGGTGGGCCGCCAGACTGCTGATGACCAGTGCCACCGAAAGCATGACGCCGAACGTCAAGAGATATTGCGTATCGGCGACGGTGAAGGATTGGTACGGCCGAACCAGGAAAAAATCGAATCCCAGGACCGCCAGCACCGAGGCGAGTATGCCTGCGTCACGGCCGAATCGCACGGCAACGAGAACCACTGCCAGCAGATACAACATGACCATGTTGGCGGGATCGAGCACGTCGCGAAAAGGAAGCGCCAATACCGTGGCAAGCGAACATGCCACGACGGCCCAGCCGAATCCGACCGAGCGCTCAGACCTGCTACGCAGCCCTGTTTCAGGCGAGATGCTTGTCAATTGGCTGGCCAGATCCTTGTCGATGCCGGTGAGTTTCGCAAAGCCGCTCCTCATCCGGTTCAGTGGTCGCCGCGCATCGCCCATCGACACAAAATCATCCTTTCTGCTGTTCATCGCGGTGCTAGCCTACCTTCCAAATCAAATCTCTATTTGAGCGCCCAATTCAATAACGCGGTTAGAGGGTACGCGGAAATAGTCAGCCGCGTCACGCGCATTACGCGACATCGTCGCATACAGCGATTCGCGCCATAAAGCCATGCCGCTCCCGATACGCGGAATCACATTATGGCGAGCAACAAAGAATGATGTTGCCATCGGATCGAACTCCAGGTCTTGGTCTTTGCACATTTCCAGTGCTTGCGGAATATCCCGCTCATCCTTGAATCCGTAGAACACGTTGACTTGATAGCATTCATGGCCCAGTGGTTCGACCTTGACCCGCTCGACAGCAGGTATCGTTGGAATGTCGGCATTGACCACGGTGAGAAAGACGGTGCGTTCGTGAAGTATCTTGTTGTGCAGCAGATTATGCAGCATCGCGTGCGGCACACCGTCGCCTTCCGCCCGGAAAAAGACAGCGGTGCCGGCAACGCGGTGGGGCGGGTTCAAAAATAGCGACTGAAGAAAACTGTCGAGCGGAATGGCATGCGATTTCAGATTTTCGAATACCAGTTCGCGGCCGGTTTTCCAGGTGAGCATGATGACGACCATCGTGGTGCCGAGCACCACTGGAAACCACCCGCCATGCAGGATTTTCAGCGTGGTCGCGGAAAAGAAGGCAGCGTCGATGACAATGAAAAATCCGGTGGCGCCCCAGCACAGCAGCAGGTTGTACCGCCATTTGTAGCGGATGACGAAGAAAGTCAGTATCGTCGTCATCAGCATCGTCACGGTAACCGCGATCCCATACGCCGCAGCGAGATGAGTTGACGAGCCGAAACCAACGACCGCAAGAATGACAACGATGCACTGTATCCAGTTCACTGCCGGAATGTAGATCTGGCCGATTTCACGTTCTGAGGTATAGAGAACGTTCATGCGCGGCAGGAATCCAAGCGCGATGGCTTGCTGAGTCATCGAGAATGTGCCGGAAATCGTCGCCTGCGACGCAATCACGGTGGCCAGCGTTGAAAGAACCACCAGCGGGTAAATGCTCCACGGGCCAAGCTGCTGGTAAAACGGATTGGAAACTGCATCCGGATTTGACAGCAACAACCCGCCCTGCCCAAGGTAGTTCAGTGCGAGCCCGGGAAAGACCACCAGAAACCAGGCGAGTCGTATCGGCTTGGCGCCAAAGTGCCCCATGTCCGCGTAAAGCGCTTCCGCACCGGTAAAGGCGAGCACCACCGCGCCTAGCGCGAAAAATGCGAGCCAGCCGTTCTGCGCAAGAAAGCGCACGGCATGAAGGGGATTGAGGGCAGCCAGAATGGCGGGATTGTCGATGATGTTGACGATACCCATAACACCGAGCGTGGTAAACCAGACCAGAACGACAGGGCCGAACCATTTTCCTATGCCAGCCGTGCCCCGCCGCTGCAGCATGTATAGCGCAATCAATACCGTGACAGTCAATGGAACCACATAAGGTTTGAATGCCGGAGTAGCGACCTCAAGGCCTTCAATCGCCGACAGTACCGAAATGGCCGGCGTAATGACGCCATCCCCGTAAAACATTGCGGCCCCCACCATCCCGAGCAGCAGAACGGGATAATACCAGCGCGATTTCTGCGAAACGGCGGACAGTGCGAGCGCTGTCAGGGCCATGATGCCTCCTTCGCCACGATTGTGGGCGCGCAGGATCAGGGTGACATATTTGAGCGAGACAATGATGATGAGTCCCCATACGATCAACGACACCACGCCGAACAGGTTGGCCTCATTGAGCGCAAGTCCGTGTTCTTTGGAGAACACTTCCTTCATGGTATAGAGGGGGCTGGTGCCGATGTCGCCATAAACAATGCCAATGGCGGTTAGGGTGAGGGTGGCAATGGGGCTTTTGGGGGAAGGAGATGTCAATTTGCACCTGACTATTTTTTTACGGTTCTTGTTGCACTCCTACAGTTCTGTTCCATTTTGGCCCCGGCCTTCTACGAGCGAGGGATTTTCAGGAATGGATCGCCAACCGTTTCTAAAATACAAACGGCTACGATAAAGATCATTGAATGAACTGTAGGCAGCGGCGCTCGGAAAGCCTTAACTTACCTGTTCCCGTATAAAAATGTCGTAAAGATTACGAGGCGAGAGCAGTTTTAGTCTGATTGGCCAGGCGACGCAACATGGCTTGGAACCGCCTTCCCATGCACTGATACGCAATCTGCTCTAGGCGCCACTCGCCGTTTCTTTTCAACGAACTTCCACCTCAGGACACTCGCGATCCCGCGGCCCGCGGCAGATCAAAGCCCAGTCCGCTCTGCACCGCTTGAATACGGGACGTGACGTTCAATTTCTCGTAGATATTTTTCAGATGCCACTTGACGGTTTCCGGCGCAACCCGAATTGCCCTGGCAATTTCCTTGTTCGACAAGCCGCGCGCCACGTGATCCAGGATTTCGATTTCGCGTGCGCTCAGGCGGCTTGCGGCAATCTTTTCCGAGACTTTTCCGCCGCCCGTCGGCATCGCTACTTCAACACCGAGATTTTGTGGCTGGAACTGGTTCAGCAAATTACCTGTGTACCAGCGTTCCAGGTAAGGGAATCCCGTCTGATCGCGATGCAATTCCTCAAGCAGCGGTTTGATGACCTCTCCTTCGTCAATAATTGACCTGGCCATGCTGTTCCGTTGCCCATACCGGAGTGCGATCGCCAGTTCCTGCAGCGCCAGTTTCGTAGCTCCCGCATGCTGAAGTCCGACTGCCAGCAGCACCCTCGCCGCACGTGGCAGCTCCCCGTGACGAATACAGAGACGGATCGCTTCCGACTTGCAGGCGGCCTCCATCCTTAGCCATCCGCGCGCCTGCGCAATGGCTTCCGCATCGTGCAGGAGCCGCTCTGCCTCATCAAAGTCGCCGCTGATCACTGCCAGCCGCGCAGAGCTGATATAGAAGCCAGCCAAAGGACCCAACGAGCAGGCTTCAATCGCCGTTTCCAGGCGATTTTGCACAATCTCCCTGACCTGGCCGATTTCGTTCCACTCATAGTAAATGGTTGCAAGATAACCGGCCGGTAGCACCGATGCGGCGGCATAACGACCTATTCGTTCATTTGCCTTGCTTGCGACCGCTTCCAGAATACGCGCCGCGTCGTGAAGCCTGCCCTCCACCAGGTAAGCCAGTCCGAACATGCTCTGACGATAAACCGTGGAATACAAGGGGTCGGTATCGTTCATCACACCAGTCGATTTGCGAAGCAGATCGACTTCCTCGAATCTCGAACCATAGCTCAGGCCGAAGACATAGGTCGTCAATCCGATCGCGTCGACCCATGATCCGGGCGGCGGCTTCCTTTCATACACACTGCGTCCGAGTTCCAGCGAATTCGTACTCTCATCGGATAAACCGGCGATCAACGCCTTCACCGCGATCACTTCGGTGAACAGGGCGTCGTTCTCGGGTAACAAGCCATTGCCGATATCGGCTTCAATCTGCTGCACCGCACTCTTTGCGTCCTTTATCTGGAGCGAAAGCGCAAGTGCCCAGGATTGTGCAAGACGCAAGTTGAGCCGGTCCCGATAAGCTTCGGCGGGCAATCTTGATACCCAACCGAGCACGGTACGTACTTCACTGATCTCCACCTGATTCATCGCGCACTCATCCACGAGCGAGGTAGCTCGCGCGATATCGCCTGCCGCCAGGGCGTGCCTCACTGCTTCAGGCCAGAGAAACTCGCCTGCATACCATTCGCTTGCCTTGCGATGTAACGCCGAGACCGCTGCCGGACCTTTACGTGCCAGGCGGCTGCGCAGATATTCCGAGAATAAGGCATGGTAACGATACCACTCCGATCCTTCACTCAGGGGACGAATGAACATGTTCTGTGAAACGAGCCAGGCCAAGGTCTCAGCGCCATTGCCTGCCCCGGTTACCGCGTTGCACAAGTCGGGCGACAGTCGTTCCAGGATAGACGTCTTCAGCAAAAAATCGAGAATGTGTGCAGGAGCCCGAACCAGGACATTTTCCTCAAGGTAGGCCCCGATACTGCGCTGCGTGCGCGGCAATCTGCGGGCAAGATCGGCCGGGTCTTCATCAGCGCACAGCGTCAAGGAAGCAAGCTGCAGCCCGGCCACCCAACCTTCCGTCGCATCGACCAGCGCCTGTACCTGACCGGCATCAAGCACGATGTTCGTCGCCTGCGCAAAAAACTCCGAGGCGGCAGCGGCGTCGAATCGCATTTGTTCTATGTCCAGCTGAACCAGCTGATCACGCAATGCAAAATAACTGAGCGGAATAATCGGTTCCGCGCGGCCTGCCATGACCATATGGAAATTTTCGGGTGCATGGCGTAGTAGCCGGAAAAGCGCTTCCCGAATCCCCGTTGACTGAAGGCGGTCGGCATCATCGAGTATGACCACCAGGCGCTTGCCAGTGACGGCAAGTTCGTTGACCAGTTCGTTGAACTGCGCATTGATCGACGTCCATGCATCCCCGTTCAACTGCTGGAAAGGGGAATGCGTCGAATCGCCGCAAGAATGGCCGATCGCGGCCATCAGGTAAGCGCTGAACTGGGTCAGGTCGTCGTCTTCCTGATCCAGGCTTAACCAGGCGACGGTATAGCCTTCTCGTCGCAAGCCTGCATACCACTCGCCCAGCAACGTCGTTTTGCCGAACCCGGCCGGTGCCACAAGTACCGTCAGCCGGCGTTCGAGACCGGCTTGCAGCCGTTGTATCAGCGCGGGACGATTCACCTGTTGCCTCGCCTTCGGCGGGGACAGCTTTGTTCTGATCAAGCCAAGCCGCCACCGGTCCTGGGAAGTGGGGAGCAGCGCCGATATCGTAGTGGAACTTGCCAAGAAAGCTTCCTTTATGCCACGTTCGCCATATGGCAGGACCGCATGCATTGCCGTCTGTGAGGAGTCATCTTTAATAAACAGTATAGGGGAAGGCGCATGGGGAAGGCTGGCAAGTGATTCTTGCCCTCAAGCTTGACTATTCATGGCACGAAGTCCGCTACCCGCTGTTTTGAAGGTTTCAGAAAGGAATAAATTTCAATGCAGACAATATTACTTCTTGCTCGTTACCTGCCCACCATGGTTGATTAACCGACTACAACAGGCTGCATTCTAGACACTGCTGCATGCATGGTGTCCCCCCCCAAGTGGGTGGGATATCCGCTCATCGCTTTTGAAGCCATGGCGCGCCGCTGCGGTAGTCGAGAGGTCAAAGCCGCAAGTCGTTCTTCCATCGGGCTGGCAGGGCCAACGCCTTTTCACGGTAAATTGGGTGAGAGGCACCTGTTAGAGTAAGCGTCTTACTATTCGGGACCTTCGCTCCACGCTCCGATGTATTCACGCCGTTCCCTCAAACCCAGCGATGGCTGCAAGGCGAAAAGCGCTTCCCTGCAAAAGCAACGGCTAAAACCATTGAAACGGCCGCTGCAGGCCCGGGCAAAATTTACTGAATCTCCCCGGGTTGCGTAGAGACTCTTTGGTGTGAGTCAGGCCGACATGGCTTACTCGGAAAGGTGTCGGTAGTAATTTGCGTCAGCTTCGGCCGGCGGGATATTACCGCTCACGCTGGCCAGCTCTTCATCGGCCGCTGTCCTTCCGCGACAGTGATGAGGCCCATCTGGATGGCGATATCGACGCCCTTTTGCTGATTCTCCAGCGTGCGTTCGCTCGCGGTGAGCTTCCACGGCATCCACGATGCTTCATGCTGCAGCAGCGCATTTTGCATATCCAGAGAATTTTCGCGTTCTGTGCGTGCTTCAAGGATTGCCGTGTTTAGCGCTGTCTTTAGCGCTTTCCTACTTTCGTGCGGTGCATTGCCTGCAGCTTTCAATTCCGTCTGGAGCTTATTCAGGCGCGCTTCGGCCTGCGTCTGTGCATCGCGCAAGCTGTCATACTGCGCGGCGGCGGAATCGACCAGCCGGTAGCTTTCCGCAAACACGTTGCGCAGCACGCGCCGGCCATCCTCCGCATGATCCTTTTCCTCCAACTCGCGGATGGTGTTGTTCAGATGTTCCGCTACTACACGCCTTTTCTCTGCGAGCGGCGCATCCTTGTATTCTTTGTATTCGGATGTCTTGAACAGTTCCACAACGCCGAGCTGCACCCACGCTTCGAAGTTCGTGCGTATGCTTTGCTCCAGCGATGTGACGCTCGAATGCTCGACATCGCGCCGGGTGTTGACCGCATCGGTTTTGCCATCGATGCTGACCAGTCGCAGTTTCGCGTCCTTGCCCGCCAGCTTCACCTGATGCGACACGCTCACGCCGGGCAGACCGACGGAGAACGTATGCTCGATTGCAGCGTCCTCCACGTTCCCGGCGATAGCGGTAACGCCAACACCGCCAGTGATTGCGATCTGTCCGCCGGTCGCATAGTTATGCCGTTCGACATTGTGATAACCGCTCTTCTCCGACACCTCGACGGCGCGCCAATCCAGATGCGTGTTTCTCACGCCGCCGCCAATCGTCAGTCCGGCCCGGACGCTGTCGAGGAGGGGCGTCGCCTTGACCGATGCATTTAAACCGGTTTCCTGCTTGCGGCTCCTGTCGCTCATGTCGTCGATCACCGCGACCGATACATGCGGGCACTCCGCAAAGATCTGCGCGAGGTTGTTCGGAATGCCGGTCGATTCCTCGTTGTTATTGGAAGCATCAAAGTTCATGCGCTCGACCTGTCCATCCTCCGCCATTTGCATCTGGAATATCAGGTCGAACAGCTTGCGCGCTTCCAGACGCATGGCATCGTCCGTGTATTCTTTGGTCACGCTGCGCGGAATCATGAACTTCACGCCTTGCTGCAGTATCCGATCCCCGACCAACGCTTTGTCGGCCGCTACGCTTCCCTTGACCAGCGCGTTGCCAACGCTGCCACTGGCGCCAGCGCCGGCTGCCGACGATGCCTTTTTTTCCGATGCGATCGTGATTTCAAAGCCGACCGTCGACATCGATATCTCGAATACCGCATTACGCCCGAACTGGCCATCCAGCCGCACCCTGGGCCCACCCGATACCGCGAAACTACCGAGGGTGGCAGCCAATTGCGTGTAATACGCGACTTCTTCCGCAACCTTCATTGTCCAATTGATCAGTTTGGCATTCGCGCCGACTACGCCGCCGCCGGTCATCCGCAGCTTTCCGCGCAACTGCAGCTGTTCGATCTTTGCCGCCAGGTATGTGTAGATGTCTTCCTGCGTCTTGATCTTTGGCGCGGACGACGTATCCATCAAGTTTTCCAGCCGCCTGACCATCCCCACCGCCGCGCTCATCGCCTGTCTGGCCGGATCATCCTCCGGAACCTGTGGCGTGAGCTGGGTTTGCAGGGCCGTCTTCCACTGGAACAGGCTTTCCGCTTTCAATGGCATCGCGATATGCTCAGGCAGCTGGTCTGCGCTCTGGTTCGATAGGTTCTGGGATTCCTGACCTGCGGTAACGACACCGGCCTGCCGCGCGAGCTCCAGGAACCGCTCCTGAATAACGGCGCTATCGCTCGCATCCAGTGCGTAATGCTCCGGACGGATCTTCTGGTCCGTTTGCGCCGTGATCCTTTCTTGCGCAATCTGCGCCGCTGCGCATTGCAGCAGCACGTCCATCGTGCTCGGATCAGCTCTCACGAGCGCCGTTGCCGCCGCCTGCAACGCCCGCGATGAACGCCTTACATAGTCATCGATCTGTCCGCCGGTCTTGACCGGATCGATGCCATACGACGTCGAAGTCCGAGCGGCCAGTTGCAGCGTGGTTTCAGACACTGGTGTCTTGCCTGTCGTCGGCAGCATGTCCACCGGCGCCATGATGCCGGTATGGCTGCCCTGCCCGATCGATCCAGTCACGCTGTCGGCGCGTTTCACTGCGCGCGGCAGCCATTCGTCCTTGAATTTTGTCAACCTGTCGGCGACATACTGCAATTCGGTTCCGGTCCCTGCCTCGGTGAAGCGATTGCGCGCCGCCGCCAGGGCGATACCCTCGGCCGGAGCGACATCAAGGCTGTAAAACGCCTTGCGTGCCCCTTTTTGTGCGGTGTCGAGCAATTGCATCGTGCTGGGATTGATCGCGCCATCTTTTTCCGCGCGCGTTTTGCCGGCGGTTAGAAAAATCTTTACCGTCTGGTCGCGCCTGGCCATCCCGCGCGCCTGCAAGTTCGGCGCATGGCCATCCTCGGCAGTGATGCGATGGATGACTTCCATGCCGCGACGCAGCGGAGCCAGCGCCTGCAGCACGGCGTCCATGTCGTTGATCGCCGCCGACCTTTGTTCGGTTGCCGGCAACTGGTCGGAGTTCGGGTTGCCCATCACCATGCCGATCACTGTTTCGAAATGTCTGCCCGCGTCCGCACTGTCCGCAGGTGCCAGTAAATGCTCCAGCAGTGCGGCGGCGCGCGCCGGATCGGCATCGCCTCCGACAGTCGACAAGGTATCGGCGATCGCCTGGTAGGCGAGCTGGAATACCTGTGCGCCATCCAGCGCATCCTTGGCCGGTGCATTCTGCGCCTGCAGGCGATTAAACAGCGTGGTGAGCTGTCCCGACAGCGTCGCACTATCGGCGTTGGCATTGAAGCCAGGCAGCGCTGCGATGATGTCTTGACAATCTTTATTACGCAATGTTTTTGCCGATTCACTTTGCGTATCGGTATACGTTGTGGCACGTTCTACCAACGCCTCTGCATTTTCAAGATCCTGCTCGGCGGCTTTCAGGTCGTCGATAAGATCTTGATTCAACGGAAGAAGATCGCCCAATGCCCGGGTCAACGCGTCGTATTTATTTTCCGGTTGCTTTGATTCGCGCTTTGGGTCCTGTGATTGCGCGGTGATCTCATCAGGTATCTCAGTGATTGCGTCAGAATCGTACGTTGCGGCGTTCTTCGGCGGCTCGCCAGCCGCAACCGCCTTCATCAGCGCGGGCAGGTGTGCGATCACCTGGTCGCCGGGTGTCACTTGATTCAACAGTTCCGCAATTGCGGCCGCGTTGGCATCGATGGCGGACTCCAGGCCGGGTTCCGGTAGGCCGAGCGGGTGGCTTGGCGCGGAACTGCGTTGTTTCGCGAACAGCACTTCGCGTTCTTTCACCAGTTCAATCAAGCGCGGACCGTTGGCCTGCAGTGCCTCCAGGCGCTGCGCGCGCCGATAGGTGACGACTTCATGGTTTTGTTTTGCCTTTTGCAGCAGATGCTGCACATTGGCGAGATGCTGCATGCCGATACGCGCATTGAGCTTGTTCTTGTCAAGTAATTTTTTCAGAGAACGTTGCGATCCTTTGTTTTTCCCAACTTTTCCCCGCTCTGCGCGGGAGTGCGGGGTCTGCATTGCCCTTGTCATGTTTGGTTCGTCATCCGTCGGAAGCGACAGTACGCCGACAGAAAATGCACGCTTCCGCATGGGTGCACTGGTCACTCTTTTCAGTCCGCTATAAGTAAAAATAGACGATGACCGTGGCGGTGTGTCGACGGCAGTTGAAGTTTGCGACGCTTTCTCAAGCGCTTCCATCCCGAGCGACGCCGCATTGATCTTCTCGCGAGTCTCAGCCATCTGTTTCCAATGCTCAGTAATTTTTTCACCGGATCCGAGTTGCAGGTATTTTTCCTTTGTCATCAGCGCGGCGGGTGACGGCGGCGCCTCCCGTGCACGAATGTCTGCTAGTTGCGCCTTCTGCGTCTGTTCATGGCGGACAGATGCTTCGTTTACGTAAACACCCACATTGACTTGTGTGGTCGTCAAGCCGTTCGGCACTTGAGGAAAATTGGTCATGTTGTCTCTATATGTTGTGTATGGCAGTCGGCTATAGTGCGTTGGCGTTGAGTCGCGCCTGCAGGTCGAATGCGAAGGTCAGCGCGTCTTCTGCCCAACGCAACCATTGATCAACTGGGACATCGGCGTCGCAACGCCATAGCAGCGCAAGCTTTCCATCGGTCGTCAGCGGGCTGACCGGGAACGCGTAGTCGTATGCGGCGCTCAAGCGCGTCAGCAGCGCTTCCCAGTTCGCTGCGGTCAGCGCATCGAGCCGGGCTATTTCACAGACCAGCGACAGATATCGCGTGTCGACGCGGCGCACAATGACCGGATATTTGTCGGCCATCGTAAAAAAAAGCACATCGTGTTGCAGCGTGTTCAGCGGCAGGTCGAGCAGATCGCGCAAGCGCTGCAAATGCTTGTCCTGTTGCGTATGGGCTTGCGGCTGGGCGCCGGGCTCTTTTTTCATTTGGATCGTCCTTTTCTGCGCAATGCGCCTTAGAAAAATGGTGATCCACACTGCCGGAACTGGACTGACACGGCACGATAGTCGACAGGCGGTGGACCAGTTTGCGTGGGTTGCGTCAATGAGTGGCCGCCACATCGCAACGAGTTCCATTTATTGCTGCGAGCATGGCGTTTGTGTGATTTGTGCACTCATGTGCATACACAAAAGACGAACGGCGGGACGAGTGCGCAGCATTGCCCTAGAGCGGATTGGTTTTGACAGTAGCGCGGGCCTCGGTGCCTGCGTGGAGGCCTCGGGTATTTGCCTGAAACGTGCAAGCACGGGGGTCCGCCTAACAATTACTAGCGATATTTTTTATTGGAGCTGTCCGGGACAAATCCCTGTTGGACGGAATGGTATCTGTCGAATGCCAGAATGGATAAACGGTTGCTGGAAGTGCTTAATCCAAAGAAGAGCGCGTTTGTGAATGTCAAGTCGACAGCACTTGAAGCCGACACGCCCGCAAATATCGAAACCTGATATAGCAGCAAAAAAGCAGCGAAAATGCACTAATTGTTGATGCTGCTTCCCCAGGTATCCCGCAGTATCGAGAGCATCCCCACCACAACCGGATCGAACTCGGCATCCACACGGTAAAGCAGGGATAGCTGGGTATCGGCGGAGGCGTGGCTCCAGATCGCCACTTCTCCCTTTTCGGCGGTGATCAGTGCAAGGTCTTCCCGCATAAGGGATAGGCCGAGACCAGCACGAACCAGGCTGTGCGGGGACGTCAATTCGTCTGTTTCCATCACGATGTTTGGGCGCAACCCTTGCCGTCCAAACATGGACACGAGTAATTGATGGATATGGCTCTTTTCAGGCGCACCGATCCATGGCATCGCGGCAATTTCACCCCAGCCGCATGCCGGCAGGCGTTCCGCATAGCTCATTGGCGCCACTACGCGGTATCGCACTCCGCGCAATGCGAGACTGGCTACATCCGGACTCTGCGCCGTTCCGATATAAAACCCTGCTGCAATTTCGCCCGACGCCACCGCATCGAGATTGGCGACGGCCAGGGCAGACCGCGTTTTGATTTCGAGGAGCGGCAGTGCCGACAGTAGACCGTTCAGGAAACTGCCGAGCCTGAGAAAATCCGGATCTCCCAATGTTCCGATCAGTACACGTCCGGTAATTTCTCCCTTTAATTCTTTTGCCTTTGCCAGCGTGGCATTGAATGCGCTCAAGGTCTTTTCTACCTCGGGCAGCAGCATTTCACCGGCTTTGGTGAGCGAGATGCGGCCGTGCCCACGGTCGAACAAAGTAATACCCAATTCCTGTTCGAGCGCCTTGACATGGCCGGTCACTGCCGGCTGGGTCACATGCAGCGCGTCTGCCGCCTTGGTGATATGGCCAAGCTTGGCAACGGTGATAAAGGTGCGTAGCTGATAAATTTCCATAAAGGTGGACCTGTTCTCCGTTTATGTCCAAGCTATGCGCATCAGATTGGTCGACCCTGGGGTGCCGAACGGCATGCCGGCCACGATAACGAACGGCCTTTCCGGCTGGGTAAAACCTGCTTTCTGGGCGGCCTGATAGACATCGTCAAGCATGCGTTCAACGCTGGGGGCATCGGCGGTATGCACCGGATACACGCCCCAGACCAGCGATAGCATTCTTGCCGTTTCAATCAGCGGGGACAATCCCAGTATCGGCGAGCGCGGCCTTACCCTGGCCACGGCAAGGCAAGTCGAGCCGGACAGCGTGTATGCCGCTGTGAAACATAGAGGCAACAGTTCGGCCGTGCCACGTACGGCAGCACTGATCGCTTCGGTCGAACCGACTTTCTCCGGTAAGGAATAATTGCCATGCACTTGCTGTGCATAGGCGGTATCTTGTTCTACCCGCTGGGCGACGCGATTGATTACAGCAACCGCATCTGCAGGATACTTGCCATGAGCGGTTTCGGACGATAGAACAATGGCGTCCATGCCATCATAAACCGCGCTGGCGACATGATTGGCTTCGGCGGCTGCCGGCGTGGGATGATGTACCATCGATTCCAGCATTTGCGTCATGGCGAGTACCGGCTTTCCCTGAGCAAGGCACTCACGCACAATCCGACGCTGGGTAACGGGCACCTCTTCCATGGCGAGTTCGATAGAGAGCGCATCACGTACAATCATCGCGGCGTCTGCCGCAGCGACAATCTTTTCCAGGTTTTGCAAAGCCTCGCTCCGTTCGATCTTGGCGATAATGCGGGTTTTCCCGGCCTCGCCGATCTGCTGCCGAAGCGCGGCGATATCGTTCTCATCCTGCACAAGCGATAGCGCGACCCAGTCGACACCAACCGATAACCCGAAAGCCAAGTCATCGATATCCTTGTCGGTCAATGAAGACATGGGCAAGCGCACATTCGGTATCTTGATCTCTCGCCCGTCTTCGACGAGTCCTCCTGTCAAGACACGGGAATAAACGGTATTGTCTGCAACTGATTCGACGCGCAGCAGGATTCTGCCGTGCTCGAGATGCAAGACATCACCTTCAGAGAGAACCGAATGGATCGCGGGATACGGCAGGCAGACCCGGGTATGGTCGCCTAAGGCCGGCGACTGGTCGAAACAGAATCGCTGCCCGGTCACCAGTTCAACACCGGACTGGCGAAAGCCGCCGATACGTAGCTTAGGACCCTGCAAGTCCATCAGCAATCCGAGCGGCCGTCCGATTTCATGTTCGACCAGACGGACAGCGCTGCATAATTCGCGGTGGTCTTCGCGGCCGCCATGTGCCATATCGATCCGGAACACATCGGCGCCTGCTTCGAACAGCTTGCGCACATCCTGAGATGTGGCCGATGACGGGCCAAGTGTCGCGATGATTTTCAGATTGCGTTGTCTACGCATACCGGTGCTCACAATGGCAGATAGCGGATCTGCGAGGTCTCGATCCCGAGTCGCACCGGCGCCGACGGCGGAAATGGCGCCATCCCGGAAAAGTGAGACTGGTCGGCGGTTACAACCGCCTCGCCGACACGTACCCGATACCGGGTAAATTCGCCGAGAAACTCAACGTGTTCTATCGATCCGTTGAGCCACACATAGGCACCATCACGAATGGCGTCGCCGACCGTCATGCGAATAGTATGCGGCCTGAAGCTGATGGCGATTTTTCCTGCGCGCGCATCCGGATGTTTGGGGAGTCTGATCTCCCCAATGCCCGGCGTACGAAAACGCAACATGTCGCCGGTCAGATCATCGATCTCGCCGCTTATCAGGTTGGTGGTACCAACAAAATTGGCGACAAACGGATTGCAAGGATAATCAAACAGGGCGGCCGGTGTGCCCAACTGCTGCACGATACCTTTATCCATCACGGCCATGCGATCCGCGGTAGTCATCGCTTCTTCCTGGTCATGGGTGACGAATACCGTCGTAATGCCAAGCTTGCGCTGAAGCGAAAGGATTTCCTGCCGCATCTGCACACGAAGTTTCTTGTCCAGATTGGACAAGGGCTCATCGAGCAGAAGCACCTGGGGTTCGATCACCACGGTGCGCGCCAAGGCCACGCGTTGCTGCTGGCCGCCGGATAGCTGATTCGGGCGCCGGGAGGCATATTGCGACAGGCCGACCAGATCAAGAACGGCGCCCACTTTTTGTTTGATGGTGGCTTTGTCGATCCGCCGCTCCACCAGGCCGAAGGCAACGTTGTCCCACACGGTCATGTGAGGCCATAGCGCATAGCTTTGAAAAACCATGCCGATATTGCGCGCATGTGGCGGCACGCCGGTGATGTCCTTGCCGTCCACCAGCAATTGCCCGCGTTGATGCTGATTGAAGCCGGCAATCAGGCGCAGCAGAGTCGATTTACCCGATCCCGACGGGCCGAGCAAGGCAAAGAATTCACCGGGTTCGATACGCAGGTTGATATCTTTGAGAACTTCGGTTTTGCCACCGTCATACGACAGGCCGATATTTTTGCATTCGACCGCGATCTTTCTGAGTTGCTTCATGGGGTGATCCTTGTTTCATCGGCTCCGGATTGTGCCGAGCGCTGTTGTCGTCAGTGGATGCCGGTGCTGTTACGGCATATGACCAATGGCTCAATGACAGTTATTGCGGAGCCGGCGCGTGCTGCGGAAAACGCATGTCCCCCATATGAATTTCATGTGTGCTCCTCGAATTTATGATTTGCCGATGTGACTTATAAGGTGACTATAACCATATGAAAAATCATTTCCAATCATAAATTCTGATTAATCCAGAAAAAATCGTGATGGTGCACCGCATCACGACAGAGAGCTTTGCCATTTCACGCATTAACGACTTATGAGTGTCATGGCCTCCATGGTTATATCCATCGCCCGCATATAATTTTTTCTTGCCGCTGCTTGCCATGGGCGGTCGCTTGCCGGCAGCGCCTTCTCGGAGGCGATCTTTCCCTGCTTCGTCGTTTGCTGCCCGGGGCTCGTTGCCGGTTCGCTGATAACCGGCATGTAGGCAATTTGGCGCGCCCGTTTTAAAAGCAAGGAGGCGCGCTCATTGGGCCGCGCGTCGAGCCGTTGTTCGGCTTCGTGAATTATTTTCGTTACTGCTTGCAGTTCAGGCAATAGCGAGGAAATGGTTTGATCGAACAACTCCAATACCAATTCGCGCCGGCCCTCGGCAAGGCTGGCATCGAAGCGCACCTTGACACGTCTTGCCACGCCAAAGATATTGGGATAGAGGCCTGGCACGCTATCGAAAAGATCCCCATAGGGCAGGACAGGGATTCTGGAGATTTTCGGCTCCAGCAACAGTTCCTGGCCTTTTCTGGACAGCGCAAACGCAATAAAGCGTTTACCCGCAGCCGGATTCTTTGCGCCGGCGACCAGGGCGATACTTGCCGGCACGACGGCGGTCTTCGTCGGATAGGCAAAGTCGACTGGATTTCCGCTGAATTTTCCGGACAGTGCAAAAAAATCGATGACCAAACCGACACCAAATTTTCCTTTATTGACGCCATCCGGCACATCGAAAGAACGATCGGTGATGGTTGCGCAGTTGCCCGCGATCTTCAGGAGCTGTGACCATCCGTAATCCCAGCCTTCTCCTTGCAGGATCGTTTCTACGGTAAGGTGGGTTGTGCCGGAGCGCGAAGGCGAACTCATAGCCACATGGCCGAAATATGCCGCCTTGGTTAAATCTTCCCATTCTGCCGGTTTCGGCAAGCCATTCTTTTGCAGATAAGGTTTGTTCCACATGATCCCGTAACCGGATAGCGCCTGGCCATAATACAGTCCGTCCGGATCGTTCATCGGATATTGGCCGATTTTGGGCGGCACGGCGGGGTTTCTGACTTCCGGCGCCTTTTCAAGCAAATGGTCTCGTGCCATCAGCTCGAACACATCCGGCGCGGAGGCCCAGAACACGTCGGGCCGTTGTCCAACCGGTATATTCTTGACAAAGCCCACAGCACTTCCGGTGCTCTTGCCAATGAATTCCACTGTCGTATCCGGATACGCCTCTTCAAACGCTTTCTTATAAACGTCGGTGAGTTCCTTTGGAAACGAGGTAACGATAGAGACGGAGGCACTATGGGCAGCGGTTGCGGCAAACATCATTAACGCACTGATACAGGTACGGACCAGAATTTTTCTCATCTTATTCCCCCTTATGGAATGTCTTGGGCAATATAAGATCCGGTGCTTTTAAATGCCAATCAGAAAACGTGATGAAAAAGGCCGAATAACTTTATGAGGGTGTCCTGATGTGTGCGAAGTGATTAAAAAGCGCATTCATGCAAATAAGGTTTGCAGAATATCAAGCTCTCAGCCATGGATTAGGCCGCACATAAGAAACAATGATGCAGGAGATAACAAATCTCGATTAGATCGATTTATTTCCGGCATTTATAGTGCAGGCGGCTCCGGGTGCCATCGACGACAAGCCCGTCCCGCATTCTCTTTACCTATTTTATGGAGTGACCTGCATGAGTGCCATCGTAGACATCATCGGCCGCGAAGTGATCGATTCGCGCGGCAACCCCACTGTGGAATGCGACGTCTTGCTGGAGTCCGGCGTCATGGGCCGCGCCGCGGTACCGTCGGGCGCTTCCACCGGTTCGCGCGAAGCGATCGAACTGCGCGACGGCGACAAGAGCCGCTATCTGGGCAAGGGCGTGCTCAAGGCCTGCGAGAACATCAATACCGAAATCTCCGAAGCCATCATGGGCCTGGATGCCAATGAGCAGGCCTTCCTCGACCGCACCCTGATCGATCTGGACGGCACTGACAACAAGGCCCGCCTCGGTGCCAACGCCACGCTGGCTGTTTCCATGGCTGTCGCAAAGGCCGCCGCCGAAGAATCCGGCTTGCCGCTGTACCGCTATTTCGGCGGTTCGGCCGCGATGCAAATGCCGGTGCCGATGATGAACGTCATCAATGGCGGCGCCCATGCCGACAACAATCTCGACTTGCAAGAGTTCATGATCATCCCGGTAGGCGCACCGAGCTTCCGCGAAGCGATCCGTTATGGCGCCGAAGTGTTCCACACGCTGAAGAAGATCCTGCACGACAAGAAGCTGACCACGGCCGTCGGTGACGAAGGCGGTTTCGCGCCCTCGGTCGACAACCATGAAGCCGCGATCAAGCTGATTTTGCAAGCCATTGAGCAAGCCGGCTACGAGCCGGGCACGCAAATCGCCCTGGGTCTGGATTGCGCCGCCTCTGAGTTTTACAAGGATGGCAAGTACCAGCTGCATGGCGAAGGGCTGTCGCTGTCGTCGGCCGACTTTACCAACCTCTTGGCGACCTGGTGCGACAAATACCCGATCATTTCGATCGAGGATGGCATGGCGGAAAACGACTGGGAAGGCTGGGCGACCTTGACCAATGCGCTGGGCAAGAAGGTGCAGCTGGTCGGCGACGATTTGTTTGTCACCAATACCAAGATCCTGCGCGAAGGCATCCAAAAGAACATTGCCAATTCCATCCTGATCAAAATCAACCAGATCGGCACCTTGACCGAAACCTTTGCCGCGATCGAGATGGCCAAGCGCGCGGGCTACACCGCAGTGATTTCGCACCGCTCGGGCGAGACCGAGGATGCGACGATTGCCGATATCGCAGTGGGCACCAATGCCTTGCAGATCAAGACGGGTTCGATGTCGCGTTCGGACCGCATGGCCAAGTACAACCAGTTGCTGCGCATCGAAGAAGACCTGGGCAACATCGCGTCATATCCGGGCCGCAGCGCATTCTATAACTTAAGGTAGTAGGAAGGCGTCTTACACGTCTTGTGCCGTGCACCATAAGAGATTTAATTCCCCTGTATCAAAAATTGTGATTGGAGTTTGCTTTTTTAAATCGCTATATTGCAATCAACCGCTTTCAATCAGGTGAAGGCCGTTAAAGAAACCATCAAGATATTGGAGAAGACATGGAATTTACATTCAAACGCGCTTTAATCGTTTCGTTATTGTCCGCAGCCTTTGCCAATGCCAGCGCGGCGCCGATTACCATCATTACCTCCTTCCCGAAAGAGATCACCGACACTTACAAGAAAGCGTTCGAACAAAAGTATCCGGACATTAAAGTCGAGGTCTTGAACAAGAATACGACTGCCTCGCTGGCCTTCATCAAGGAAGCATCGGCTGGGCAGCGCGCCGATATCTTCTGGGCTTCGGCACCGGATGCATTTGAAGTCCTGTCACGTGAAAAGCTGCTGTCCAAGGCAGGGGACATCAAGAATAGCGCCGCACCGGAAAAGATTGGCAATTATCCGATGAACGATCCGGACGGACTGTATTATGGCCAGGCATTGTCGGGATATGGTTTGATGTGGAATACCCGTTACCTGAAGGCGAACAAGTTGCCGGCTCCGGCAGAATGGAGCGATCTGACCAAGGGCATCTACTTCGGTCACGTTGCAGTGAGTGCCCCGTCGCGCTCCGGCACGACACACTTGACCGTCGAAACCATGCTGCAGGGAGAGGGCTGGGACAAGGGATGGATGCAGCTGATCGAAATTGCCGGCAACTGCAAAGCGATTACCGAAAGGTCGTTTGGCGTGCCTGATGGCGTCAACAGCGGACAATTCGGTATCGGCATGGTCATCGACTTTTTCGGTCTGGCCGGTAAATACAGCGGCTTCCCGGTTGAGTTCGCCTATCCAACAGTGACCTCAGTCGTACCTGCCAGCATCGGGTTGATCAACGGTGCGAAAAACCCGACCGATGCAAGCAAGTTCATGGCCTTTTCCCTGTCCAATGAAGGACAGGCATTACTGCTCGACCCGAAGATCTCGCGTATGCCTATCGTCTCTTACGATAAGTTGCAAGGCAAGGTGCCTGCCGGTTATCCCAATATCTTCGACGTTGCAAAGAAATCGAAGGTGCAGTTCAACTCAGATCTTGCACAAGTTCGTTATCACGTAGTGACTTCGATGTTTGACCAGACGATCACTTTCCGTCACAAAGAGTTGCAGGCGACCACCAAGGCAATTCACGAGGCAGAACAGAAACTGGCCGCCAAGCCGAATCCGCAGGCGGCGGAACTGATCAAGCAGGCGCGCGAGTTGGCCTACAGTCCGGTAGTTGACGAAGCCTTGCTCAAGAAGCCGGCATTCCTCGACCTGTTCTCCAAGAGCGTCTCGAAGAAGGGCATGGGCGAATTCGCCGACAAGCAGCTTGCGAACCTCGAAGATCAGTGGAACTCCAAAGCCAAGGCAAATTACGCCAAGGCTCTTGAGCTAGCCCAGCAGGCAAGCGCCGCGATTAAATAAGCAGACGGCGCCAGGAGAAGGAAAGGGCCAACCCCTTTCCTTTAAAAACCGCAATTCTTCATTCAGATATTCTCGCTGTCGCCACGGTGGGAAGGGCTCATCATGAAACTTCGATTACCTTTAGTGCCAACTTTAATAGCGCTCGCCATACTGGCGGCACTGTTCGTGTTCCTGATCCTTCCGGTCGGAACCGTGGTGCTGTCCGCGTTCGGTACGGACGGGCATTTCACACTTCATCACTTCGTGTCGTTCTTTGAACAGTCATTGTTGAGAGAATCGTTTGCAAACAGCGTCATCGTCTCCGTGCTATCGGTGTTTTTCGCGTCGATGATCGCGATACCGCTCGCCTATTTCACGGTGCGCTTTGACTTCCGTGGATCGATATTGATCCAGACGCTTGGCGTATTACCTCTGATTATGCCGCCCTTCGTTGGCGCCGTTGCGCTGCAACTGATTTTTGGCGAGAACGGCAGCATCAACCTGTTGTTGAGCGAATGGTTCGGTTTCAAGATTCCTGTGATGGAAGGGCTGACGGCCGTCGTGTTCGTTGAGAGCATCCATTACTTCCCCTTCGTTTTGATGAACTTGACGGTATCGTTAAGGAATATTGACGGCGCGATGGAAGAAAGCGCGCTCAATCTCGGATCCAGAGGTTTTCGTCTGTTCCGCCGTGTGATATTCCCGCTCGCAATGCCTGGATTCGTCGCTGGTGCGGCCCTGGTGTTCGTCAAGGTATTCGACGACCTTGGTACGCCGCTGGTGCTTGGAACGACCAATATGCTCGCTCCCCAGGCTTACCTGCGTATTACATCGGTCGGCCTTGATGATCCGCTGGGCTATGTCATCTCGTTCATCATGATCGGCTTTTCGATCGGTGCGCTTTGGCTTTCCGCCCTCGTATTGAAAGGCAAGGATTACTCGACCACTCAAAAAGGCGGCAACTCGATCCAGCGACGCAAGCTCACAACGGCACAGGCCTTCGTCGCCTATGGCTGGATCGGCGTCGTTCTGCTCGTGGTCCTGTCGCCGCATATCGGCATCCTGCTTCTGTCGCTTGCCAGCGTCTGGAGCTTCTCCGTGGTGCCTGATGCCTATACCCTGCAGCACTATGCATCCGTAGCGTCCAATGCCGGTGGAATGGTAAGCAACACCCTGCTGTACTGTGGCTTGGCCGCGCTGATCGACGTCGTGCTGGGAACCGCGATCGCCTACCTGATCCTGCGCACCAAGCTGCCTGGCCGCCAATGGCTTGATTACCTGGCCAGTGCCGCAATGGCGATCCCTGGCGTGGTGCTCGCAATTGGCTATCTGCGTCTGTTCAAGGACGTCACGATACCGTTCACCGACACGCTCTTTACACAGACCTGGGTCCTGATCATGATTGCCTACGCGGTTCGCCGGTTGCCATACGCGCTCCGGTCCTGCATGGCAGCGCTGCAACAGGTCAACATCAGTCTGGAAGAGGCCGCGGAAAGCCTGGGTGCCACCAAGGCCAGCGCGATCCGGCGCATTGTCGTGCCGCTGATGGCCGGCGGCATCCTTGCCGGCTTCGTAACCAGCTTCATTACCGCTGCGGTAGAGCTGTCGGCCACCATTCTGCTGACTACTTCGGAGTCGCAAGCGCCGATGAGCTATGGCATCTATCTGTACATGCAAAGTGTCGCCGGCCGCGGACCGGGAGCGGCAATGGGCGTTCTCGCAGTGCTCATCGTTGCGCTGGGTACCTATGCCTCTCATGTCTTCGTCGAAAGGACATCGGCGCTCACCAGATCCAGGCAGGTCGATGAGGACGAACCGCCGGCACAGTTAGAGACAGAAACCAAGAACGTACGTCCGGCAGCGTTTGCCGGTGTAATCGGAACCAACGAAGCAAAGGTGACATCATGAAACAGCTGAAAAAAATTGCCGTCGAATGCAAGAACATCGGACTGTCATACGATGGTGGCAAGACCGAAGTCCTGAAAGACATCACTCTACGCATCGAGCCGGGCGAATTCTTCGCGCTTCTTGGTCCGTCGGGTTCCGGAAAGTCGACATTGCTGCGCCTGATTGCCGGATTCAACCAGCATCAACGCGGGCAATTGCTGGTCGACGGCAAGGACATCACCGGCGTGCCGCCTTACGCACGAAATATCGGCATGGTGTTCCAGAGCTATGCCCTGTGGCCGCACATGACCATCTGGGACAATGTCGCCTTCGGCCTGGTCGAGAGGCGAGTAGACAAGGCAACCGTCAAGCAAAAGGTTGGCGCGGCGCTTGAGCTGGTCGGCCTTGCCCAGTACGCCAATCGACGGCCCAACCAGCTATCCGGTGGCCAGCAACAGCGCGTTGCCTTGGCCCGTACGATTGTCATTGAACCTCAAGTCTTATTGCTGGACGAGCCGCTGTCCAACCTCGACAAGAAGTTGCGTGTACAGATGCGGGAGGAATTGCGTTCGCTGCAACGTACGCTGGGTATCACGACCGTTTTCGTGACACATGATCAGGAAGAGGCCATGACAACGGCTGACCGGATGGCGGTCATGGACAAGGGCATCGTGCAACAGCTCGGCACCCCGGCAGCATTGTTTGACTATCCCGCCAATCCCTTTGTTGCCAATTTTGTAGGAACAACCAATCTGCTGGCCGGTGAAATCGATCAGATTAACGGTGACACGGTCCGCTTCCGGGCACAGGGTATCGGCGACATCACTCTTCCCAAGCATCCGGACGTTCGCGCAGGGAAAATGGCGATCAGCTTCAGACCGCATACGGTCAAGATGCAGGTTGGCGACAGCGTGCGCGATGGTGCTTATCTATGGTTGAACGGCGCGGTCGAGCATACCGAGTTTTTGGGAGAGTTCACACGTTATCGGGTGCGGGTCGGCGATTCGCTTGTTACAGCCGATCAGGCGCATTTTTCTGGAATGACGCCATTCGCGGAATCGGCCGCAGTGCGTCTCGGCGTGGATGCAACCCAGATCCGCTATCTGGCGGTTTAGTCCCGGCATGCGCCGAGGGCGTAAAGAATGATAGACCGCATTCGAACCATCGGCTTCACTCGGCCGGATGGTTCGCAGATCAAAGCGCAGTTTATCAGACTGCATGTTGATGTTGTCCCGGTCGACACAATCATGATCGGGGCTGAAGTGCGTGGCTATCTGCAGCAATAGGTTTGTGCTGCGCTATCGTAAAAAACTCTCGATAGCGCAGCCGGACTGTACCGAAGTTCCATGTACAACAGCGGCCGGTGATAGTCAGCCTGGAATGTTGGATCAACGGCAGGCAATTCCGGGGCGACATAAATCGCCGTCTGCGACACCACCTCCTGTAAACCGAGACGGTCGTCCGCCATGGTGCCATCATCAGTTGCTGACTGAATGCTTGGCTGGGCATTACATAAAGCCACGTTACTAAGGAATGTGTACGGAATAAGTTACCGATTTGGACGCGTCCGACGGGATGCGATGCAAGGGGCCCGCCGAGGGGCGCGAGAAGGAGTCATAGCGAGCTATGGCGACGCCGAGCAACGCTGCAGCGCGCCCGTCAGACGTGAACCAAATCGGGAAATTATTTCGTGCACGTTCCTAAGTAGCACGCCGCTTTACCAGCCTCACATCCATACGAAAACTGTTCAGTCGACGCAACACGGCTTGCGGGCTTTCACTCGCCATGTCGATGAAGAACTTGAACGCTTGCGTTCCGCTTACTTGCGGCTTAAGTGAGCTCGAGTTGCTCTTATTCGCAGGACACGATTGCCTTCATCCGATCAAAAGACATCGTGACAATGCGGGCCATGATCGACGAATAAGAAAGAGTGATGCAAGGAATAAGGAATTACGATTGGCCTGATTGATGTCCAGCATCTATAGTTTTTAAAACGACGGTTGCATACCTGCTTAACCGAATCCAAGTTTAATGGAGGGGCATTAATGAATACCAGAATTGGCGTACGCCGCAAACGTAATACGAAAATCCTGGCGACCCTCGGTCCTGCCAGTTCGACACCGGAAATCATCCGTGAGCTGTATGAAAACGGTGCGGATATTTTCCGGTTGAACTTCAGCCACGGCTCATATGCAGATCATCGCAGCCGATATCAAGCGATCCGCAGTCTCGAGAAAGAGTCCAGCCGCCCTATAGGAATTTTGCTCGACTTGCAGGGCCCTAAGCTTAGGCTTGGCACGTTCGCCGCCGGAAAAGAAACACTCAAAGCAGGTCAATCGTTCCGGCTTGATCTCGATCCGACTCCTGGCAATAAAGATCGTGCACCGCTCTTGCATCCGGAAATTTTCGCTGCGGTTCAGCCGGGACATGAATTGCTTATCGACGATGGCAAAGTAAGGCTGCGTATCGTCTCCTGTGGCTCAAACTATGCTGAAACCGTTGTAGTCAATTCCGGTACGGTCTCTGACCGCAAAGGCGTCAACGTTCCTGGAACGATTTTGCCGTTGTCTGCATTGACGGAAAAGGATAAGGCAGACCTCGAATTCGGCCTCGAACTTGGAGTGGACTGGATCGCACTATCATTTGTACAGTGTCCCGAGGACGTGATTGAATTGAAAACCATCGTTGCCGGACGCGCGGCGGTAATGGCAAAACTAGAAAAACCGTCTGCGATCGATTCCCTCGATGCCATTGTCGAACAGGCGGACGGCGTCATGGTAGCGCGGGGTGACCTGGGGGTCGAGTTGCCGGCGGAGCTGGTACCCGTACTGCAAAAGCGAATTGTTCGCGCATGCCGGGAAGCGGGAAAACCGGTGGTAGTGGCCACTCAAATGCTCGAGTCGATGATTGCCGCGCCTACACCGACACGAGCGGAAGCAAGTGATGTGGCAACAGCGGTGTACGACGGTGCCGATGCGGTAATGCTGTCCGCCGAGTCTGCATCCGGGGCCTATCCGGTGGAAGCAGTCCGGATGATGGACAGGATCATTACATCGATTGAAAGCGACCCGCTGCAACGCACGATGATGAATGCGGTCATCCATCGAAAGAACGAAAGTGCGACCGATGCGATCTGCGCGGCGATTCGCACCGTAGCGGATATTCTTCCGGTAGTCGCTACCGTTACTTATACCTCCTCAGGAGCGACGACATTGCGCGTCGCGCATGAACGCCCGCGAACACCGATCCTGAGCCTGACGCCGAACCTTCATGTTTCGCGGCGCCTTGCCTTGGTATGGGGTGTTCATTCGGTCTGTGCGCCCGATGTGGGCAGTATCGAAGAAATGGTCGATAACGCGGTTCGAGCAGCCGCACAGCATGGCTTTAGCGTACCGATGTTGCCGCTAGTGGTTGTCGCCGGCACGCCGTTTGGCGTACCCGGGTCAACCAATCTGATGCGTATTGTGTGGCCGTCATCGACTGCCGCCAGTATTGCAGGGGTGTCGGCGGAAGAACTTGCCACCACCGAACCAAACTCCGGATATCGCATGCGCGATCCTTATTTTTTGCCGATAGGGTCGGAATAATCCATACATCAGCCTGATCAATTGGGAAGTGAATAAAGCGTTCCGTCATCAAGGCAACGCATAGCGGCGCCAAGCCGATGGCATCAAGCGAACAAAGCCATTCATCGTGCGCTTGATGAGGCGAACGCTCAACAGATTACCTCCGGGAGCTCGTCCCTCCCTTTCGCCCTTCCTTGTGAAGGGCGTTTTTTTTATTGCGATCACAGTCGCCCTTCCTAACCACGGATCGCCATCACTTCAAGATATTCCGAATCAACGGCTGTCGTACCATCGCTCGCATGATTGTTGGCTGTCCACAGACGCACCAGATCTTCGCGCAATGCGGCTTGGCCATCGGTGTCAAGCGCAGCCAGTGCGCGATTTGTCGGCCCGTAATACTTGAAGAAGAATTCCACCACATCGGCCGGCGGAAAAGGATAAACCATCGGATACATGCGCTTGTTGGTATGCACACCGGTGGTGCCCTGCCCCAGGCGCTCTCGAACAGTTGCTTCATCGCCCCATTTCACAGGAGGCGCCATCAAGGCAGGCGGGGGCACATGCTTGCCTATGGTCTTGAACATTTGACCGACGTGGCCTTCCGGCGTCCAGTTGGCCATGACGATGCGGCCGCCCGGACGGCAAACACGGATGAGTTCGGCCGCAACATGTTCAGGACGCGGTGCGAACATGGCGCCGATCAAGCTGACCACCACGTCGAAGCTCGCATCCGGATACGCCAGCATTTCGGCATCGCCTTCGTCGAACTGCGCGTCGACGCCTTCCTCCTTGGCGCGCGTCCTCGCTTGCTCGATCAGATTGGATGCAATATCGACGCCCGTTACCTCGACGCCGGCACGCGCCGCCGGAATGGCGATCTGTCCTGCACCGCAAGCGACGTCGAGCATGCGCGTACCCGGCGTCAGTTCCAGACGTTTCAGGAAGTCCAGCGCGCCGGGCTCCAGGTATTTGGCAAAATGGCCATAGTCACCTGACATCCATGTTGCTTTGAGGCGTGTTTTCAACGCTTCCATCTCGGGGGTCATCGCAGTCATGTTCATTACTCCTTGAATTGAAAAGTTGGGCATTGCGATCAGGCAGTGCGTAATAACTACCAACATTACTTTCAACTAATGCACTTGTTCCATCGCTTCCTGTCTCCGGTCAGGATTTGCTTAGACTGCGCTTGACCCGCAAGTACGTCCAGTCCAGAATCTGAAGCGTTTAGTCTGCGGAGGCTTTCATGGATGAAAGCTATGGTCAGTTCTGTACGGTGGCGCGCGGCGCCGAAGCATTGTGCGAACGCTGGACGCCACTCGTCGTGCGCGAATTGCTGCTGGGAAGCAGGCGCTTCAATGACTTGCATCGGGGCGTGCCGCGCATGTCCACCAGTTTGCTGTCGCAGCGCTTGCGCCATCTGGAAGAAATCGGGGTAATACGCCGCACGGCTGTCGGCAAGGTCTGGGAATACAGCCTGACCGAAGCCGGCGATGAGTTAAGGCCCATCATCATGGCCCTCGGGACTTGGGGCGCACGCTGGATGGGCAGCCGCCTGCGCGACAATGAACTGGATGCCTCTTTACTGATGTGGGATATACGGCGTTCGGTACGTATTGCGGAATTCCCGCCACGCCCGGTTGTCATCCAGTTCCTGTTCCATGATGCACGCACCGGCGAGAAAATGTGGTGGCTGATTGTCGACAACGGCACCGCCGACTTGTGTCGCGACGACCCTGGGCGCGATCCGATCCTGATCGTGCGATCGAGCGTACGCGCACTGACCGAAGTATGGATGGGCGACCGAACGCCGAAGGAAGTGTTGCAGGCCAGGGAGTTGCGCGTGGAAGGTCCATCGCACGATGCCGAAGATCTCTGGCGCTGGCTGGGAACGGGGACGTTCGCCGCAATCCGCGCCACGGCCACTGCAAACAGGGCGCCTTACGATACGGCGTGAAGATATCGGCGACGTGGCAACCACTGCCGGATCGTCCCCACGCCTCGCTGCAGAGAGGTATGCCTGTCAGTCGTCGATCAGCGACGGATTCCATTCATGCACTGTCTGCCGCTGTTCGCCCAGACCCGCTATTCCCAGTCGCATGACATCACCGGCCTTGAGATAAATCGGTAACGGCTTTTGTCCCATGCCGACGCCCGGCGGCGTTCCGGTGCTGATGATATCTCCTGGATAGAGTGTCATGAAGCGGCTGATGTAGCTGACCAGGTGGGCAACCTTGTAGACCATGGTGCGGGTGCTGCCGTTCTGAAAGCGCTTGCCGTTTACTTCCAGCCACATGTCCAGGTTTTGCGGATCGGGTACTTCGTCGCGCGTGACCAGCCAGGGGCCGACCGGTCCGAAGGTATCGCAGCCCTTGCCCTTGTCCCACTGGCCTGCGCGTTCGATCTGATATTCGCGCTCGGAGATGTCGTTCACCACGCAGTATCCGGCAACATGATCCAGCGCAGTATCTTCGCTTACGTAGCGCGCCTTGGTGCCGATCACGACACCCAGTTCGACTTCCCAGTCGGTCTTCACCGAGCCCTGCGGCAGTACAACCGGATCGTTACAGCCGATCAATGCGCTGGCCGCTTTCATGAACAGCACCGGTTCCGGCGGTACAGGCAGATTCGATTCCGCGGCATGGTCGGCATAGTTCAAACCAACGCAAATGAACTTGCCCATCCCCGCATAGGGCGGCGCGATGCGGCCCACGTCGGTGACGATCGGCAGGCGATTCAGATCGACCTCAGCCAGCTTGGCCAAGCCAGTTGGCGAGAGACTGCTTGCGTCGATATCCGAAATGACCGACGACAGGTCGCACACCTGTCCGTTCGCATCCAGTGCTGCCGGTTTCTCGTTGCCTTTTTTCCCGTATCGCATCAACTTCATATCTGTTCCTTCGTCAAAAATCTTAATTGGACCAACCGCCGTCAATCACCTGGGTCGTACCCGTCGTGAATGCGGATTCGTCGGAGGCGAGATAAACGGCCAGTGCCGCGATCTCGCTTGCCTTGCCTACCCGTCCCAGCGGCTGCCGTGCAACGAATGCCGCTTCAACCGCTTCCAGACTCTGTCCGCTATTGCGCGCCTGAGTTTCTATCCGTTGGCGCAGTGATGGCGACTCGATCGTACCGGGGCAGATTGCATTGCAGCGTATGCCTTTGGTGACAAAATCGGCGGCGACCGATTTCGTCATTCCGATGATAGCCGCTTTGCTCGCACCATACACGAAGCGGTTTGGCACACCCTTGATGCTGGATGCGGCCGACGAGATATTGATGATGGATCCTCCGCCGCCTTCTATCATGGCCGGCAGAAACGTGCGCATCATGCGGTACATGCTGCGCACATTCAGGTCGAACGAAAAGTCCCAGGCTTCTTCATTGCATTCCAGAATATTGCCGTGATCGACATATCCCGCGCAATTGAACAGCACATCCACGCGCCCGAACTCCCTGCCCAGTGCAGCGATGGCGTCGGCGTTAGTGACATCCAGACGTCGGGTAGTGCATCCCGTGAGCGTCGATAACAAGTCCTCGTTGATGTCGGTGGCGATCACCTGTGCGCCTTCGCGCACAAAGGCCTCAACAGTGGCGCGGCCGATACCCTGACCGGCTGCGGTGACGAGGGCAATCTTGTTTGACAGACGAGGCATGTGTCTTCTCCATTCTTTAAAGTTGAAGGCCAGTGTTCGATATGATAAATTGGTAAGGCCACTTTATCAATTTATTTATGAGGCAACCATGCCGGAACTGCTCTCGCTTCGCACCTTGCCCAAGCTTGCCCCCGCAATCCGCCCCGGCTACGATCCTGCGGCCTTGAGATCGGGCATCGTCCATCTCGGTTCCGGCGCATTTCATCGGGCACATCAGGCGCTGTACACCGAAATCGCGCTCGCCTCGGGTTCGCGCGACTGGGGCATCATCGGCGCGAGCTTGCGGCAAGCCAGCGCCGGCACGCTTTTGCGCGCGCAGGACGGTCTCTATTCCGTATTGACGAAAGGCGAATCCGACACCAGCATCAGAGTGATCGGTTGCGTGCGGGAGGTGATTTACACACCCGATGATCCGCGACGCCTGCCCGCGCTGATCGGCTCGGCAGAGACACGTATCGTGTCGCTCACCGTCACCGAAAAAGGCTATACCCTGGAGCCGGCTACCCGCGCACTGGATTTCTCACATCCAGATATCGCACACGATTTGCGCGCGCCGGAAGCACCGACAAGCGCGGTCGGAACGCTGTTCGCCGGTCTGCATGCGCGACGGCTCGCGCATGGACAGCCGCTCACCGTGATGAGCTGCGACAACCTGCAACACAATGGAAAAGTGTTGCGGCGACTCGTCCTTGCGTTCGCGGAAGCGGTGGACAAAGTAACGGCGCAATGGATTGTCGCCAACGTCTGTTTCCCCGACACCATGGTAGACCGCATCGTGCCTGCGACGACAACGTCCACGCTCCAGGAAGTCCGCGAGCTGCTCGGCGTCGAAGACAGAGCGGCAGTATGGGGTGAGCCGTTCCGGCAGTGGGTTATCCAGGACAACTTCGGCGCGGGTCGTCCGATGTGGGAAGCAGGCGGAGCACAAATCGTCGCGGACGTGCAACCCTTCGAGGAAATGAAGCTGCGCCTGCTCAACAGCAGCAATTCCATGCTTGCCTATCTGGGCTATCTGGGCGGTGATGAATACATATACCAGGCAATGCGCGCGCCCTCCTACGCGACACTGGTGCGGCGCTTCATGAAAGAGGAAGCGGCGCCGACCCTTTCCCCCGTACCGGGGCAGGATCTTGATACTTACCAGGCGCAGTTGCTTGAACGTTTCGCAAACTCTTCGCTGCCGCATCGCTGTTATCAGATCGCGATGGACGGCTCGCAAAAGCTTCCGCAGCGCCTGCTGTCCATTTTGCGCGACAACCTTGCTGCAGGGCGTCCAATCCGGCTGGGCGCGCTGGGATTGGCGGCATGGATGCGCTATGTCAGCGGCATAGATGAGCAGGGAAAACCGATCCTGGTGCAAGACCCTATCGCGGGGCAACTGGAAAAGATGGCGCGCAGCGATCCATCCGACATCGTCGACCGGGTCCTGTCGATCCGGTCGATGTTCGGCGACAATCTGCCGCAAAGCCAGCGACTCAGGAATGAATTGATTGCCGCGCTCGATCATTTGCAACGCTACGGCAGCCGTACGACCGTCGCCGCTTATGCGGAGCGGCGCTGACCCAAGTCGCACTGTTTCATATATCCGCCCTACCCATCCACTGCACATCCATTTTGGAACAAGCAATGAAGATCATCGATGCCAAAGTCATAGTCTGCTGTCCCGGTCGCAATTTCGTTACCCTGAAAATCGTTACCGATGATGGCCTGACCGGCATCGGCGACGCCACCCTGAACGGACGCGAACTGTCTGTTGCATCCTATCTCGCTGATCATGTAATCCCTTGCCTGATTAGGCGTGATGCGCACCAGATAGAAGATATCTGGCAATACCTGTACCGCGGTGCGTACTGGCGACGCGGGCCGGTCACCATGTCGGCGATCGCAGCAGTCGACACGGCGCTATGGGATATCAAGGCAAAGGCGGCCGGCATGCCCCTGTATCAGCTGCTTGGCGGGAGAAGCCGTTCCGGCGTCATGGTGTACGGGCATGCGAATGGCGCCGATATCGATGAAACCGTGAAGCAAGTCCTGCATTACAAGGAACTGGGTTACAAGGCGATCCGCGCGCAATCCGGTGTACCCGGACTCAACAAGGTCTATGGCGTGGGACGCGGCTCCATGTTTTATGAACCGGCGGACAGTTCGCTGCCCTCCGAACACGACTGGAGTACCGAACGCTATCTGCTGCATGCACCAAAACTGTTTGCTGCGGTACGCGAAGCGGTGGGGCCCGACATCCATCTGCTGCATGACGTGCATCACCGCCTGGCCCCGATCGAAGCGGCGCGACTTGGCAAATCGCTTGAGCCTTACCATCTGTTCTGGATGGAGGACGCGACGCCGGCGGAAAACCAGGAAAGCTTTCGCCTGATCCGGCAGCACACCACGACGCCATTGGCAGTTGGCGAGATCTTCAATTCGATCTGGGATTGCAAGGACCTGATCCAACAGCAGCTGATCGACTACATCCGAACGACGGTCGTGCATGCGGGCGGCATTACCCAGATGCGGCGCATCGCCGATTTTGCCAGCCTGTATCAGGTACGCACCGGATCGCATGGCGCGACCGACCTGTCGCCGGTATGCATGGGCGCCGCGCTTCACTTCGATTTATGGGTGCCCAACTTCGGCATACAGGAGTACATGCGTCACACCAATGAAACCGATGCCGTCTTCCCGCATGCATACACCTTTGAAGACGGTTTCCTGCATCCGGGCGAAGCGCCGGGACATGGCGTGGAAATCGATGAAGAGCTTGCGGCAAGATATCCGTACAAGCCCGCTTCGCTGCCGGTCAACCGTCTGGCGCATGACGGCACCTTGTGGCACTGGTAGCGGTATCGCTCGGGGCTTGCCGCTGCAGGTCCTGAGCTAAAAGAAAAAACAGCAGGAATTCCTGCCGTTTTTTATCAGTTACCCGTATGCCTGCAGTCTACCGCCCTATGCCAACCAAGTTAGGCAGCCATAGGGTGATTTGCGGAACATACGTGATTGCAATCAGCGCCAGGAACAGCGGCACCAGCCATGGCAGGATCGCCACCGTGGTTCTTTCGACCGACAATTTCGCCACGCGCGCAAGGACGAACAAGACCATTCCCAGCGGAGGATGCAGCAGACCTATCATCAGATTCAGCGTCATGATCAAGCCGAAGTGGATCGGGTCGATCCCGAGCTTCAGCACGATCGGCAACAGGATAGGCACCAGAATCGTGATTGCCGCAATGGTATCGATGAAGCAGCCTACAATCAGGATGAGCAGATTTGCCAGCAACAGGAATACCCATTTGTTCTGGGTAAAGCCGAGTATGGCATCCGCCAGCATCTGCGCCGCCTGGCTGGTGGTCAGCAGCCACGCGAAGATCGATGCCGCCGTCACGATGAACAGCACGCTGGCTGTGGTTTCAATCGTATCGAAAGTTGCCTTTGTCAGAGCCCGGAGAGTCATCGAGCGGTAGCGCACGAGACCCAGGAACAGTGCCCATGCCACTGCGGCCATTGCCGCTTCGGTCGGCGTGAACCATCCCATGGTCATCCCGCCGATCAAGATGACAGGCGCCATCAAGGCCATGACCGCCGAAAAATCGAAGTACCAGTCAAGCAGAAGCAGGATAATGAGCGCCCCGCCAACAGCGATATTGACCGAGATGCCGGCGCGCGTCAGCAACCATACTGCGAGTGGGAATGCCAGCACGACAAGGATTTCAATGCCGGCCGCACCGAGCTGCATCCATGAGAACGCCGAATCGCCGCCCCAGTTGTTTTTCCTGGCAATATAGGCAACCGTCGCCATCATCATCAGCGTCATGACGATACCGGGGATCAGGCCCGCGAGAAACAGCGAGCCGATGGAAACGTTGGCCATCATCCCGTAAATGACGAAAGGCAGCGAAGGCGGAATGATCGGACCCAAGGTCGCAGACGCCGCGGTCACGCCGACCGAGAATTCCGACGAATATCCATGATCTTTCATTGCCTTGATCTCGATCGTCCCCAGTCCTGCCGCGTCTGCAATCGCAGTGCCCGACATACCGGAAAAAATCACCGAGCCGATGATGTTGACCTGCCCGAGGCCGCCCCGCATCCAGCCCACCAGCGCCACAGCAAAGTTGTAGATGCGGCCGGTAATGCCCGCGATATTCATCAGATTTCCCGCCAGGATGAAGAACGGCACCGCAAGCAAGGGAAAACTTTCAACGCCTGCAATCATGCGTTGAGCGACGACAACGTCCGGTACGGAACCGCTCACGATAATGTAGAGCAGCGAAGCGACGACCATTGCCAGCGCCACCGGAAGGCCGATCAGCATCAGGCCGAGAAAAGAACCAATCAGTACCCACATGCTTAAGCCTCCGTGCCGTCGTATGCTTCCGGCCGTTCGAGAATCGAGTAGCCCTGGCGCCAGTTCTTCCAGGTGATCTGGGCGGCGCGTATGGTCATCATCGCGAATCCGGCCAGTGCGACCCAGTAAATAATGTTCTTCGGCCAGTTCAGCGTCGTCATCGGTTCATCCCCGACGATCTCGGTATATTTCCATACCAGCAGCGTCACGTAGCCGATAAAGCCGACCCGAATCAGGTCTACAATCGTTGCCAGCACACGACTGGCTGCGGCTGGTAAATAGCGGTACAGGATATCGACCTGTATGTGGCGGTCCCGTCGGATACACATCGATGCGCCAATAAAGACAATGCCAATCAGGCAGTAGGTGGCCAGTTCCTCGGTCCACGCATACGAGTCGTTCAATGCATAGCGCGAAAAGAATTGCAGAAATACCAGCAGAATCATGACCCAGAACATGCCGAGAGTGATCCAGTCTTCGGACGACACATCGGATAGATCGGCCTCGATGTGATCGGCTTCGTCAAAACTCCGGGCAAGTTCCTCCGCGCTGACGGCAGGATGCTTAACAGCTTGTTCCATGGGACCTCTGATTTGAGAGGAGAAATGCGCTGCGGATATGCGCATGAACGCATACCACAGCGGTCTTGACGAACCTAGAGCAGATTGCGTATCGGTGTGAGGGTAGCGAAGCGGTCTGCCGCGTTTCCTGGAGGCGAGTGCAAGGCGCCAAGCACAGGCAGGGCTGTTCCCTGTCGAGCATTGGCAACGCCGCAATCGTCCCAGGCAACGCGGGAGAACCCATACACTGATACGCAATCTGCTCTAGAAAGATTTTCCCTTACTTGACAGCCTGAATGCGTTCCCAGTCAGACTTGCGGTAGCCGAAGTCTTCGAATTTCACGTTCTTGAGCACCGTATCCCTGAATTCATCGCGGTTGACTTCGGTGACGCTCAAGCCTTTTTGCTTGAATACATCGACGAGTTCCTTCTCACGCGTCACCACATCGGTACTCGCGCGCTGCGCCGCTTCACGCGTCACGTCGGAGAACACTTTCTTCTCGTCTTCGGAAAGCTGCTTCCAGAGTTTTCCTGCGATCACCGTGTTCAAATGATCGACGATGTGCGCGGTCAACACGATGTTCTTCTGCACTTCATAGAATTTCTTGGCTTCGATCGTGGTCAGGGGATTCTCCTGTGCCTCGACCGTGCCGTTCTGGAGTGCCAGGTATACTTCGGCAAACGCGATCGGAGACGTGTTTGCGCCGCATGCACGCGGCATTGCCAAATATGCCGGCACATCGGGAACACGGATCTTCAGACCCTTCATATCCGCGCATTTTGCGATTGGACGGTTGGACGTGGTCTGGCGCGCGCCGTAATAAGTGGTCGCGATGATCTTGTTGCCGGTCTTGTCTTCGTAGCCTTTCGTCAGATCGCGATAGACATCGCTTAGCGTGTACTTGATCAGATGATCCGCGTCGCGGAACACATACGGATAATAAGTCACGCCGATAGGTGGATAGGACTTACTGGCAAAGCTTGAGCCTGAAATGATGATGTCCACGGTCCCCAGCGCCAGGCCCTGGTTGATATCGTTCTCCTTGCCGAGCTGCGATGCAGGAAAGACATCGACCTTGTATTTTCCGTTGGTGCGTTTGCCGATTTCGTCGGCGGCCCATACCGACCATTTGTGAAACGGTTCCGATGTTTCATATACGTGCGCCCATTTGAGTTTGGTCTGCGCATGTACGCTGAAAGCGAGTGTGGAAGCGATCACTGCAAATAAGGTTTTTTTGAGCATTGTCATTGTTGTCTCCTGCGTTGGACCATGAATTGGTGGTGCCTGGCTACATTGCAGACAATCGCGATAACGATGGCTGCGCTGTGCTCGGCTTATGCCTGTCGGAAGTGAGGATGCTTCACATGATGGCCGCCTCCCCGGTCAATTGGACCTTGGTGCTTCGGCTCTTGTCGGCGGCGAGCGTGAATGCGGCCACCGCGTCGCGCAAGGGCAACTGTGCGGTAAGCAAAGGTTTCACATCTATTCGTTTCGACACCAGATAGTTGACGGCCCAGTCGAACTCCACACCGAAGCGGAACGCGCCGACATAATCCAGTTCGCGCGCCATCACACTGTTTGCCGGAAACTGCAGACCCTCGGCGGACAGCGTACCGACTTGCACGATGCGCCCGCCGCGTCTGGCCGCCTGCAGGCAGGTCGCCAACGCCTCTTTGCTGCCGGCGGCTTCGATGCATATGTCGGCGATATCCGATAGCTCCTTTCCCGTCAGACGGTCGCTGCGCAGCGTTTGCGTGGCGCCGGCCTGGCGCGCAACCTGCAGAGGATGATCCGCAATGTCGCAGGAAATGATTTCCTTTGCGCCAGCCAGGCGCGCCGCCATCACGATCAGGCAACCTATCGTGCCGGCGCCAGTCACCAGCACGGACTTGCCCAGCAACGGGCCGCTGCGGTTGACCGCATGCAGCGCCACCGCGAGAGGTTCGGCGAAGGCGAGTTCACCGAATGAAATATCCGCATTCACCGGGGTCAGCTGGCTCTCGGCGACAACGAAGGATTCCCTGAACATGCCTTGCACATGCGGATAAATGCTGGCGCTGCCGAGAAAGCGCATGCTGCTGCAAAGATTTTCCCGCCCCTCGCGGCAGTACCGGCAGACATGACAAGCATGTGAAGGATTGACCGCCACCTTCTGTCCTGGCGCAACGCCTTTGACCGCGCTTCCGGTACGGCGGACGACACCGGCGGCTTCATGGCCGGGAGTCAGCGGTTCGCGAATTTCGAACGCGCCGGCCCTGCCATGAAAATAGTAATGCAGATCCGAGCCGCAGATGCCGGCAGCCCCTAATGCAACTTCCACCTCATGCGGAGCAAGCCCTGCTTCGCCTTCGCTTTCAAGGCGCAGGTCCTTTGCGGCATGTATCTTGCAAGACAATGTCACAGTCATCTCCCTGGTAATGGTCGCGCGGGACGCGCCCTCAATCGATGCGCATCGTGAAACGCCGATGTGCGCGAATCATGTGCTTTTGCATGGCGGCCCGCGCCTTGGCGGGATCGTGCGATGCGACTGCATCCACTATCTGCCGATGTTCGCGGATCGCCGCATTCCAGCCGCTTTCATTTTCCAGATGCTCCCCGAGCCTGGCCGAGATCGGACTGTCCCGTTCATCGAACAGCAAAGCGACGACGCTGGTGAGCGCGCTATTGCCTGCAATCGATGCCAGACGCAAATGGAACATCCGATCCGCACCAACTGGTGTGCTGCCCGCATCTGCTTCGGACTGCATCAAATCAATCGCCTCTTCCAATCGCTCGACCTGCGGTTTGCGAATGAGGCGTGCGGCCAATGCCGCAATCTCGCCTTCGACCACCATACGGGCGCGGATCAGTTCCAGCGGCCCATGCATTTCAGTAAACAGCTCAGGCTGGATTGCCCGCTCGACCTGGCGATCGCAGACATAGACACCTGATCCCTTTCTTACTTCGATCCAGCCTTCGACTTCCAGCGCAATCAGTGCTTCCCTGACAGGCGGCCTCGATACGCCGAGCTGATGCGCGAGGTCGCGCTCGGTCGGCAGCTTGCTTCCCGGCTTGAACTCGTTGTCGCGGATCAGCATGCGCAGCTGATCGGCGATCTGACGGTACAAGCGCGGCGCCTCGACAATCTGTATCGGCATAGGACCTTCCGGCTGCGCACAGCCTGTACAGGTCGCCGTGCCTCGTGGTAAATTGGTCATACCAGTAGACCGAATAATTTCACTTTCGATTGCGGTTGTCAAGGATATAAAACCATCCATCGATGTGTTACGGTCTGATTCGGCGTCGGCGCACCCAAGGCTTGTTCGACGTGCGATAGCAAACCTGAACCCGTAAGGAGAAGACTGATGGACTCGGCTGAACACTTGCCGGAAGTGCGTATTTTTTCGGATGCCCTGCACCGTTTCGTTCAAGCAATCTGGCAGGCGGCCGGCAGCGAAAAAACGGAAGCTACACAGGTGGCCGACCATCTTGTCATGGCGAATCTGTCAGGCCACGATTCGCATGGGGTAGGCATGATTCCGCGCTATCTGCGTTCACTGTGCGAAGGCGAGTTGCGCCTGAACCGGCATGTGGAGATCGCACGGGACGCCGGCGCGGTGCTCACGCTGGAAGGCGGACTGGGCTTCGGACAGGTCGTTGCAAGAGAAGCGATGGCCCTTGGCATCGAGCGTGCAAAGCGCCTGGGCATTTGTGCGGTAGGCCTGCGCAACGCGCATCACATCGGGCGTATCGGCCACTGGGCCGAGCAATGTGCGGCCGAGGGACTGGTGTCCGTCCATTTCGTCAATGTGGCGGGTGATCCTCTGGTGGCGCCTTATGGCGGCATCGATGCGCGCATTGGCACCAATCCTTTTTGCGCGGCATTTCCGCGTCGCGGGAAAGATCCGATCGTGCTCGACTTTGCGACCAGCCGTATTGCCTATGGAAAAACGCGCGTCGCCTATAACCGGCAGCAGCCGGTACCGGCGGGGTGCGTGATCGATCACAGCGGCTCGGCGACGACCGATCCGGGGGTCATGCATGAATCGCCGCGCGGTTCGCTACTCCCTTTCGGCGAGTACAAGGGCTATGGTCTGGCCGCGATGTGTGAAATTTTTGCCGGCGCCTTGTCCGGCGGCTTTACGACGCATGCCGATACGCGGGTACAGAGCAGCGCAATCATTAATTGCATGCTTTCCATCATCGTGTCGCCGGCGGCGTTCGATGCCGCAACCGCGGAAGCGGAGGCCGATGCGTTTGTCGCCTGGGTCAAGGAATCGCCGCGTCAGGCGGGCACCGATGAGATCTATGTGCCGGGCGAGCCAGAAGCCGCGCGGCGGCGCGAGCGAAGCGCCAATGGCATTCCGGTCGACGTCACGACCTGGGCTCAGTTGTGCGAAGCGGCACGCGGGCTGGGTGTTGCAGTGCCGGCCGTGAAGGAAGGCGCGGCATAAGCGTTTTAGATTAAGAATCGTTTTTTCTGAGAGAAACAATCAGAGCCAGGTCGAGAAAAAACAAAGCGATGGTGAAAGACTATGTCTCAAGCAAAGAAGACAAACTGACGCAGCATTATTTGCTTCGCTATGCACGGACTTGAGTTCGGACGAACTGGTGCTGAGCCATGCCAAAAGCACGGTCAATGCGCACTGGCCGCTGCAAGCCGGCAAGAAACTGGAAAAACGCGGACTGTGCAGTTTGCCGAAACTGAGCAGAAGCCAGCCTTGGTCCACGTGTTATTCAATCATCCAAGTGTCGTCACGATTCCCAAAGTCACCAACCAGTTGACCCGGGCAGATCGAGATTGTTTCGTATCAACCGTCTGAAATCATTGGTTATGCGGCTTATCGTCCATGCTCTTTGATGCATTGCTATGCCGGCTATTTCGGTCGCAGATCCATATCCTGCAAATGCGGATGCTTCCTCAATATCCAGATCACAAAGGAAATTTACCGCCTCTGCGGACGACGCATGATTAATAGCTACCCTGTTCACGCCATTTTGGGCAACGGCCAGCGTGCGCAACGCCGTGTGCATTTTAGACATGGGTTGTTCCAATTCCGTGCACTTGGAAGCTTTCGCAAAAAAATAAGGCGATGTTAACTTCCCTTTTTCAGTCGAAAAGGGATCCGCCCCAAGACCCAACATAACGGCAAGCCGCTCCTCTACACCCACCCACTCAGGGCCAGCCAATTCGTGGGCAATGGGAGCGATGCTTGTTCGACCGGTCGTGGCATTCTGATGAAGAGCTAGTTGGTGCAAAGGCGTGTGGCCATCATCGTTTCGAGCATTGATATCACCAATACCAGCGGCGTATACCTCGTACGCGGCAATAAACTCTGCTCGATGTCCACCCGCCAGACTGACGGGGAGCGCATCGATGACGTCATGGCGGGATGCGCTTGTTTTCTTGGCGACATTCATGTAGTGAGTCAGTGCCGCCAATTGTCTGTCGTCGAGTGGTTCGCCCCAATTCTGCTCTATTTCTAACTTCAAGGTCTCGGATTCCTGCGCGGACAAGGAAGACTGTCCTTTTGCAAGGAATTGCTGAGGCCGTAAATTACCGCAGAATTTGTGTGCCACGATTTTGCGTATCTCAGCCATTGCATCATATTCATAGCGCGCTGCCACGGACAGGATGTTCTGGCCTTGGTCATTCGTCCATTCAAGCATACGATCAATATTGATCGCAGACGTCATCTCGCCCATGGCATGAACAAACTTCGCCAGACTCCCGTGTTGCGCCGCGACGTCAATCGGGGTTTGCCCATTTTTTGCAACCACAAGCGGATCCGCGCCAAGCGTGAACGCACGTTCGAAGCGCTCTTTCAACGACACCGGCGGCAGTATCGCACCAGTAGACGAATCCGTTTCTGGCCATTGACTTATTTCGGGCATGTTTTGCGCCATCTCATGCAGGCAAGTCCTACCTTCTGAATGCGGTTCATTAATCGGTTCATTGATATTGCCGATATCGCTCTGGTAAACGGCGCAGGCAGCCTCAAAAGCCCGGCGCCGACCGCCGAACATGGCAATCGGGAGTGCTTCGCCAAACTCGTCCATTTTTTTTACAATAGCGATGTTCATGAAATCGACAAGAACGTTTACCTGCTCCTCGCTCATCCCACTGCACCAATCCTGGCCGACTGTGGCGGCGTGAAATTTTTCGGTATCCCATTTCGGTTCAGTGTTTCGTGATGCTCTGGACGCTTGCGAAGAGGGCCTGGTCTTGAACATGATCTTAGGACTTTGTCCAACCAAGCTTGACGATGAAGTTCGTTGCGACGGCCGTTTGGCCTGGCTTGACGGATGAGGGACGGCAGCCGGGGAAACGGGCGTGCAATGATCGAATGATGCATGTGCTATTGCGTTCGCACTACCGTTGGAACGGCTTACATCGGTTAAACACGAAACGTGCGTTGAGCCGTCTGTGTATTTACTGGATACGCAACCCATTTTATCTTTCTCCACTGAAATAGCGTGACAGTCCATTCGTCAAGCATAGACGGCATGAGTGGTCTAAAAGTGAAAAAGAGTTGCATCCTTGTGTCAATTCGGTGACGGCTTAACATCCTTATGCTAATGTCAGCTTCAGCTTTAATGCTGTTTATTCTGAACAGCCCGACGAACCCTCCGTCATAAAGGAGACGCCATGCATATCGCCAAAGATGAAGTCCCGGTAAAGATCGGGATCCCGGGCGCGACAGCCCGTCAGAAAACCGATTTCGGGGATGCAAGCGGTTACGGAAAAATCAGCGGCGAATATTTTTCCCTGCCGGCAGGAATGGATATCTCACCGTTACTGCAAGGCTTGGAAGGGGACATGTGCCAGGCACCGCATTGGGGTTACGTTCTGGAGGGTAAGCTGACCACGACCTATGGCGATGGCACTCAGGAAGTGACCAGCAAGAACGACTTGTTCTATTGGCCGCCGGGACACACCGTAAAAGTCGAAGAAAATGCGGAAGTCATTCTCTTCAGTCCGCAACATGAGCATACGCATGTGCTGGACCACATGCTTGCCAAGATGAATCCCTAACTGGCTTTGGCCGCCTTCGTGCCGCGCGCGCTTGCCTTCTTCTTGCCGGTAGCGCGTGTTCCCTTTGCCTGAGCCGGCGTCTTTGTCAGGCTGGCAGTCATCCGCTTATAGGCAATTTCCATATGGCGCCGCATTGCGGCCTTTGCCTTGACCGCGTCTTTGGCGCGCAAGGCCGCGAGCACTTCGCGGTGCTCTTCGATCGCCTGCTGCCAGGTATCGCCGTTTTCAAAATGGCTGTGGAGTTGATCGTATAAAGGACCGAGACGGAGATCGTTCAGGCGCTTGACCGTGCCGACCAATACGCTGTTGCCGGTCGCCTCGGCGACCCGTATGTGGAACAGGCGATCGGTCTCGAGGGGTTTGATGCCGGCGCTTGCATCGGCTTCCATCGCATCGATGGCTTCTTCGACTGCATCGAATTGCGCTTTCTTTCCGGTCTTTGCAGCGAGTGCGGCGACCTCGCCTTCGAGCACGGCGCGCGCCTGGATCAGTTCCAGCGGTCCCTCCTCGGATGACAAGTCGTAACCCGAGCGGTCGGACGAAGGCGGCTCGCATACATAAATGCCGGACCCCATGCGGACTTCGATGTAGCCTTCGACTTCGAGCGCGATCAACGCCTCGCGCAATGAAGGCCGGCTGACGCCGAGTTGTTCCGACAGGTCGCGTTCGGCGGGTAGCCGGGACCCGATCGGGAATTCGCCTTTTTGTATGAGGGTGCGCAGCTGGTCGCTGATTTGGCGATAAAGTCGCTTCGGCTCTATGGCTTGAATGGGCATGTGTTTCTTTGCCAAATAAAAGAATGTCTGGACGCCATTATGCTTGAGTACGCAGCGGCAAGCTGTATGACCTTGGCAGGTGTCACAGCGCAAAGGCGTAGAGCCCACAGCATATGTCGAACTTTCTACTGGCCTTACCAGCTTTCCAATTTATCATTGTATTAACCGCGCTGGGAGTTGTCCACCGATTCCCTGTCTGCCGAATTAATTGAGGTACGTCAACGTCGAACCGGGAAGAGGTCCATATCGTTTTCCACAGGTATATTGGTATTACCACTTTACCCATTTTGAAAACTCAAATAGACTTGCCGTTCAAGCACCAACTCGGGAGATATGGTGGCAAACGAAACATTCATACCGGTATCGGCGATCGGCAAAACCGACGCACCAGCGCGGGTCTTGCGCCTTGGCCCGGAAGACGACGTACTGATCGCGGTCCAAAACATCAACGCGGGCGCCGAGTTGGCCGACGCGGATTTTCCAGCGGTCGATCCCATCCCGGCCGGGCACAAGATCGCCAGCCGCGATATCGCTTCCGGTGAGCCGGTACGCCGCTACGGGCAGATCATTGGCGTTGCCACACGCAACATCCGCAAGGGCGCGCATATCCATCTGCATAATCTCGCGATGCAGGACTTCGAGCGCGACTATGCGTTTTGCGCCGATATCAAGCCCGAGAAAACACCCCAGGTTCCGCTATTCTTCGATGGCATCGTGCGCAAGGACGGGCGTGTAGCGACACGCAACTACATCGGTGTGATCAGCAGCGTGAATTGCTCCGCGACCGTATGCAGGCAGATCTCGGAAGCCTTCCGTGGCGATGCGCTGGCAGCGTATCCACAGGTGGATGGTGTCGTAGCCATTACTCACAAATCGGGATGCGGGATGGCGTCCAACGGCGAAGCCATTGATCTGCTGCGCCGTGTTACCGCCGGCTATATCAGGCACGCCAATTTTGCCGCAGTACTGTTCATCGGCCTGGGATGCGAATCGAACCAGGTAACGTCGCTGCTGGGCGCGGAAGGCTTGTCCGAATCGGACACCTTGCGCACGATGACGATACAGGAGACGGGAGGCACCCGGGCCACCATAGAGCGCGGCATCGCGATCGTCAAGGAATTGCTGCCGGCAGCAAATCAGGTTCAACGTCAACCGGTACCGCTCAGCCACTTGACGATAGGACTGCAGTGCGGCGGTTCAGACGGCTACTCGGGTATCACCGCCAATCCGGCGCTCGGTGCGGCGATGGATCTGCTGGTACAGCATGGCGGCACGGCGATACTCAGCGAGACGCCAGAAATCTACGGCGCCGAACACTTGCTGACACGCCGCGCCGTTTCGCGCGCAGTAGGCGAGAAACTGGTGTCTCGCATCAAGTGGTGGGAAGACTATACCGCGCGGCTCAACGGCGAAATGAATAACAATCCGTCACCGGGCAACAAGGCCGGCGGACTGACCACTATCCTCGAAAAGTCGCTCGGCGCTGTCGCCAAAGCTGGGGCCAGCAATCTCGCGGATGTGGTCGAGTATGCGCAGCCGGTCGCAACGCGCGGTCTGGTCTTCATGGACACTCCCGGCTACGATCCGGTATCCGCAACCGGCCAGGTTGCGGGTGGTGCGAACATGATTTGCTTTACGACCGGGCGCGGCTCGGTGTATGGATGCAAGCCTTCGCCGTCGCTCAAGCTGGCAACCAATTCTTCCATGTACCAGCGCATGCGCGACGACATGGATATCAACTGCGGGGACATCCTCGACGGCAGTCTGTCGGTACAACAGGCAGGCGAGCAGATCTTCCGTCTCATCATCGAGACTGCTTCCGGCCGGCGCAGCAAAAGCGAAGAGCACGGCTTTGGCGAAGATGAATTCGCGCCCTGGATACTTGGCCCGACGATGTAACCGTAACCGGCCGCATCAAATAGCCAGACAGGACGGTCCCGGCGGAAGCGAAGGAGAAAAACACATCATGAGGAAAACATGATTGAAGATTTGAACGCGAAGGTCGTCCTGATTACCGGCAGCAGTACCGGAATCGGCTCTGCCGTGGCGCGAGCATTCCGACAACATCAGGCCAAGGTGGTGGTCCATTACAACCGCAATGAAGGTCCTGCGACACAAGTGGTTGCAGACATCATGCGCGCCGGAGGATAAGCCATCGCGTTGCAAGCCGATGTCACCGATAGCGCAGCCATCCGGGTGCTGATCGAGAAAACCGTTGCGCGCTTTGGACGCATCGATGTGCTGATCAATAACGCGGGCCATATGGTGGGACGGCGCGCAACGACCGAGATCACCGATGAATTCTTCGATCAGGTCGCGTACCTGAACATGCGTTCGGTCATCGTCGTATGCAAGGAAGTTGTTTCCTACATGCACAGGCAGGGCGGCGGCAGTGCGGTGCTCTATGCGGCCTCGAAGGGATTCGTCACCGGATACATTGACGCTGCGCGCCCCGGTAATGACGGCAACCCGTTCTTGTAATTTCACGGCATCGTTCCTTTAGGACCGAAGCGCATGACACCATCGGCGATGCGGCCGAAACGGATGGTAAGCAGGTCCTGCAAATAGTTCTGGTAGACCTGCCAAGGGCGGCGCGAACCCTGCTTGGGCAGCAACGTGTGCGCGCGTTGCACATAGCCGGATGTAAAACTGAGAAACGGCTGCGGCTCGACGCCGGCTTCACGGCGCGGCACGGCAATCGCTTTGTGATGGCGGTCCATATAATTGAGCAGGCGGCACACGTATGCGGCGGTGAGATCGGCTTTCAGCGTCCAGGATGCATTCGTGTAACCGAAGGCCATGGCAAGATTGGGCACGTCGGAGAGCATCATCCCCTTGTAAGCCATGGCGTCATTCGGGATACAGGGGCGGCCATCAATCGTCACTGCGGCTCCACCCAATAGATTGAGCTTCAGGCCGGTGGCCATCACCACGATATCTGCATGTAATTCCCGGCCCGATTTCAACAGAATTCCGTTGGAACTGAAACGTTCGATTGTGTCGGTGACCACAGAGGCATGACCTTCGCGGATCGCCTGGAACATGTCGCCGTCCGGCACCAGGCACACGCGTTGATCCCACGGCTTGTAACTGGGCGTGAAGTGCGTCCCGACGTCAATCCCGGTGCCCAGCTCCTTTGCCGCCATCTCGATGATGCGTCGCTTGGTCTGCTCCGGATAACGCCGGGCCAGCCGGTAGAGGAACATGCTTTCAATCACGTTCTTCCAGCGTGTCATGCTATAAGCCAGGCGCGCGGGCAGATGGTGCCTCAGCCGGTCGGCAACCGTGTCTACGGAGGGGCGGGTGACCACATAGCTCGGCGAGCGTTGCAGCATGGTGACATGCGCCGCCGACTTGGCCATGGCCGGCACCAGGGTCACCGCGGTGGCGCCGCTGCCGATCACTACCACCCGCTTGCCGCGGTAATCCAGGTCCTCGGGCCAGAATTGCGGCAGCACGACGGTGCCCCGGTAGTCATCCTCGCCGGCAAATTGGGGGCGGTAGGCCTCGTCATAGCTGTAATAGCCGCTGCACATATACAGGAATCGCGCCCGCAGCTTGCGGCGTTCGCCCGAGGCGACGCGTTCGACTTCAACAGTCCAGCAAGCCTCCTCGCTCGACCAGGCGACCGCGGTGACCTTTTGGCCGAGCCGAACGTGCTGCATGATTCCCGCTTCGTTTGCGGTTTCCCGGATATAGCTGCGGATGGAGGGACCGTCGGCAATCGCTTGGGGATTCGTCCACGGCTTGAACACATAGCCCAGCGTATACATGTCCGAATCCGAGCGGATGCCTGGGTAGCGGAACAGATCCCAAGTCCCGCCAATTGCCTGCCTCGCCTCCAGAATCGCATAACGCTTGTCGGGACACCGCTGCTGCAGATGATAGGCAGCACCGATGCCCGACAGCCCGGCACCGACGATAAGAACGTCGAGAAAATTTTCTTCTAGATGCGGTCGCGAAGCAGGCCGTTTCAACCAAACGTTCATATGAGTTTTTCCCGTCAAGGCTACCGTGAAATCAAAGAAGTTTTTTAAACCTGCTCAGGTTTTCATGCCAGCCAGGTGATAGGCAACGAGAGCATTAGCATGACCATGCCCCATGCGATGTTCCGTCTTGAGCCAGTTCACCATTTGCATATGCTTCATTCCCTTGGATCCCTGCAGAAGACGCAGCCAGTGCACGATGGGATGTCCATACTTTTTTTCGATCGATGGAAAGTACGACGCGGGTCCTTTTGGTTTTTCGCTTGCGGTCATTATGGATTTCCTTTTTTCGTCTGAGTCAGCCGGGTTAATCGCCTCGGTATCAGGCCGGATCACCGGAAAAGCAGAAAAGCGGACTCGCGCTTGCCATTCGATGTGGGCTTCGACCCCGCAAATCACTCGCGCTGCCCTATCCGCTTGAATAGCATTACGTAATGCGTTGGAAATTCACACCGAAGGTCACATTAAGCTCCGAGGATTGGGCGGGCATTTCACGTACAATCCCTCGTTCTACGAACGCGGCATTTCCAGAGAATTCGGTTGCAAATGCGCTTCATCTCAGATTGTCGTGCTGCGCATTTGGCTTCATGTCAGCGGCATGGTCAAGGCGACATGCAGTTCACAAATGATGATGCGTTAATACCCTATGTGCCTGGATGAGCAAATAGTCTCGTGCCGGATCGGGATTACTACTGCTACTGTTTTCCACATAGTCTGCCAGGTCCTGTACCAGGTTGACCAACATTCTGGTCTCGCGTGTCGCAGCTTGACCGCTGCTTAACGCTTTTACTGCAGTGACCAAATACAGAATGGTATGAGGATCGGCAGCGAGTCTGCGAAAATCGTCTTCAAACTGTTGCCATTTAGGACTCGCTCTATCAGTAAGAACATATGCACGCGGCGCTTTTTCCACTGCATCCAGATCATGCATGAGAACTCCGCTACTCAGGTTATCGACGCGAGGGTTAAAACGGTCATCGCCCTTTTCCTGCCAATCTCATGTCAAATTAGCATGCCATTTCAAAGCTGCAAGATTTAACAGCGTTCTACTCAAGTGGGGTCACACTTTCCTCAGACGACCATGACTCGAATCCCTTCATCTGAATGGACGACACTCGGTAATCGGGTCTCTACCTGCCCTGCAAGGGGAAATGGAACTATCACCTGTTGCTCATGGAGAAGTTCAAGATCGGCGACACCGCGATACCATGAGCACCGCAGTTGTGCACAGCAAAAGTGCCATATTTATGGGAAATATATTTTGACTATGCTCGTGTGATACCGCGCAATACCATTGCGCTAAGTCATTGATTCTAATCACCTGTTTCCGATGCTCACGATTTAATCAATCTATCGGAAACCCGCGCCCGATCTAGGGTTGTCGAATGTCAAGTCCTTGTTATACACAAAGTTATCCACAAGCAATATGGATAACTGGGAAAGTGTCGTAGTTACAAGCACTTACAGATGATTTGTAGAAACTTTTAAGCTTTTTGCCGGACGCTTTTAGCGAACCTCTTTTCACATTACAAGGCTATCTTGCCCCATCATGATGCCCTGCTGATCGTCGCGGCTGTGCATCTTGTGGAGCAACGGCGTAATGCCTGGCTGGAGAGCAAGGCCGTGTACTCAGATATCGTAACAATCCAGGACGCGCCGCGCAGACTCGGCCAGCGTAGTCGTCGCAGGAGCGATTAAGAGCGTCTGATCATCACTATGTCCCTTGCGTCTTTTTGGCGTGGTTAAAGCAGATAGCTCGCGCCGGACGTGCCGCGCCAGGGAAATACGCTTGAGCGAGCGGTTCAGCCTGAATTGGCTCCGGTACTGCAGGCCATCCTCAAAGACGATCCGCACTTCGCACACTTCCTCACCTGTTTCCGGCGCATTGTCCGCCCAGCTTTCGAGGAGGTGGTTTGCCGCCTGCATCGTCGACACGCGTGCCTGTGCACTGATTCCGTCTGCACGCTCAATGACGATTCGTGAAACGTCAATTTTGTCCTGAAGTTCTGAAATGTGTTTATCCATTCTCGGATTTGCTCAAATGGTAGAGCCGGTAGCGTCCCGGCTATAGAGAGGTCTGTCACGCAGGGTGCCGGGCAACAAAGGCTAGGGAGAAAAGAAAAAAGCCCGCGGACCTTGCGGTAGCGGGCGAATCCAATTCAAGGAGAGTTGGAGGAGACAAGATCATCTTATCGTCTGCCCTCTTATCCGTCTGCTTTCGATTCGTGATATCAGATATTGCTTTTGAGAATAACAAGCAAAAGGCTCGTGACGTTTACTACGCCACGAGCCTTTTCTGTCTCCGCCGGTCTCGGTCTCTATGATTTTGGATTTTTTGTGCTGCGCAGGCATTCTGCGCGACATGCCGGCAAATGTCATCGTGCAATGCAATATACGTGCACAGCAAAAAACCCGCGCCCTTTTCAGGGAGCGGGCCAATCCAATCCAGGACATGGACGGAGGAGACAAGCTGTACAAAACCACTACCAACCCATTAGTAGTGGGCATGACAGCGAAGTTCATTTCAATAGAGGGACCATTGCTCGGATTGCAAGAACTCGGTTTCGCCAGTTTCTTTCCACGAGGTCCCCATCAAGCCGTACTGGCAGGTTTCTCGACGGTGGACCATTCCTCGAGTTCTTGGTTAATTTCCGGCTTACATAGACCAGCTTGGAATTACCCGCTTTCCAATTGCCGCAATATGGACACTCAATCATCCCATTCACGATCCATCGCCAAACGATTTGCTGAACTGCTCGACTTCAAACAAATATCGGCAACGGTCATTTGTGCATTTGTCCAGATGCACTGACATGGGTGTCTCCCTTTATCGGTTTTTACATGTCGGCTGGTCAGCATCGCGGTACGTGTACAACTTGCAAGATCCGGACTGCAATGCAGAACGAACTTGCATTTAATGGGTCATTGATGTGAGAATCGCAGTAAGACCTGTCTCTGCGTTGCATGTTGACTATTCAGGATCTACAGTGAAATGACAAGGAGACAATGCTTCATACAATAAACCAGGCGTTGCGAGAAATGTCTTCACCTAAGCCTAAAGTACTGATCGCCGAGGTCCCGCGTGTCATTCCTGTCGTGGAAGACGCCTGGCATGGATATTTTGATTTGACGTTCTGCACCACGATGCAGGAAGCGCAGCGCCTGCTGCAGGAACCTTTCGATGTGATCGTTTGCGGCACGCACTTTGCCGATAGCAATATGTTTGATTTGTTACGTCATGCCAAGGCTAGCCCACAAGCCTGCGAGACGCCCTTCCTGTGCGTACGCGTATTGGATGGTGAGCTGGACGAAACGGCGTTTCAGGGCATTAGTATGGCGGCGAAGGCACTGGCAGCAGCCGGCTTTATTGACGTGAACCGGTGGCGGCGAGAATACGGTTTTGACGGAGCCCGTACAAAACTACGGCAGTTGGTGTTTGACCTGGCGGGTGTAGAGCATCTGGTGTAGTCCATACTGGTACACAACCGTCAACGCCCGACGGTGAATCGCTATGTGGAAGGTGCACCCTCGGCAGGCTACATCAACACAAAAACCCGTGGCACACGGGAATGCGTAGCTGTGATGCTATCTGAGGTTTTACCGCTTTACTGGCATAATAGTGACGAAATGAACAAGGCAATTCGGCAGCTCAGGTCCAGCGACCTTACGACACGATCGGCTCTGGAAACGTATGGTGGCGTGAATGAGCGTTCGTTGGATCATTGATGAGGGCCCGCTCAAGAGACCGGTTCTTTCTCCAGGCTAGCGGTTATTCAGACCCGCCAACAGTTTCGCTTAAATGGCGCCGAATAACGCTTTCATTGCATGTTTCGTTGCGTTCTTGAAGCTCTGATCTATTGAAACAACAAAGCCTATCATCCCCTTTTGTCAGGGGTACCTCTATGATCGGAAATCGCGGACCTACATCGCATGACGATGTCGCTGTCTGCCCCCCCGCTCTTCATCTTTACTACGGCAATTACTCGGCATGGCCAAAAATCTCCAAACACCCTCCCCTGCACCGGTCATTAAATGGACTGACGAAGAATGGGAATTGATTGCAAAGCAGCTTCATACAACGATGGGTTCTGTAGTATCTTCCTCTCGAGACCTTAGTGAAGTGAAAGCCAAGGACGTCTTCCTTGCGCAGGAAAGCGCGTTACCCGAGCATCGACATCGAAAGCTCATTTCCATCTCACAAGGGTTTGAATCGGTACGTCAAAGACTAAAGCCGATGCTTCAGAGCGCAGCTAGCGCAACGCAGAAAGAACTATTTGAAGCCCAGTCGCATAGGACCGGAGTGAAGGCGGCTAGCCAGGAGAAGGCGAAGAAGATCGACAAGCACAACGCTACGCCAGCACCGATCGTAGAATCAACTGACATTGCTCATTCCAGTCGTGCTGCAGCAGCACCAACGGCGCATCCGATAAGTGCAACCGACACCAATGCCAGCAAAGCGAGCGATCAAGCCAATCGTGTAGAAGCCGTTCATGCAAGCTCCACACCACGAGTGCCTGCTGCGGCTACAGAAGAATCTTCGCAAATGGCGGCCGGAACTGACAGACGAGTAGAACACCAGCGCACGCAGCACGATCCACGCCCTACCGGCCAAGTCCCCAAGCAAGACCCGGCTGTCAGAAACGTACGCCTTACGGAGAAGTCGCCCAGCGCCGCTATAGTGGACTTCAATGAGATCGTGCGCCCGTTTATCGCGATGGTATGCCAGGAGTTCGTACAGGCGTTGGTTAACGTCGCATCCAGGCCAGAAAATATCAACGCTGTGGCCACCCTGTTGGGACAGGCAATGCCCCGCGCTGGCAACATGGAGCGCAATACGGGCAGCGTGAGCCATCCCCGCTCCCGTGAAAACGCGCAACATCAGTTGAACCCGCGCCCGGCTCCTCCCCAGTCTCTCAAGGATACGGACCCAACCAGCAATCGGCATCAGCCTAGTACTGCCGACGATGACGATGGGGAGATGGACAACGACGTTCAACCGTTGTTTGACCCGAAGCTGCCGCCGTCAGCCAACAGCAGTTTCAAGCCGGTCGTGGGCGTTGTGGGTGCAAGTCCACGAGACTTCAGTGATCTGCAGCAGATGTATCCGCAACTGATGTTGACGGCCATCGCGGTCGACGATGTCCCCCATGCAGGCGCACTCGAGCAATGCCAGCGCGTAATCGGCTTGCGTGAAGATGTTCCCGCAAAAACCGATGAGATTCTAAGACAGTCGTTCAGAAATCGCTATCTGCGGCTCACGGGTGGGATGGCGCGTGTCCGAGAACAGCTCGATGTGTGGCTGGACAAGCCAGGCGGAAGCGGGCAGCCTCGCCCGAGATTCAACAAGCCACACAACAACAAAGGCGCGGCAAAAGGTCCGAACAAGCGCCCCGGGAAGTTCACTCGCACGCCGCGATAATCATCTTGTCACACCAGCTTTGGTTTCTACCAAAACTAAGCTGGTGCAATCTGCTCTACCGGATCAGAAGCTCGCAGCATAATTGCCTTTTTCTCCAACCAGCATATAGTGGGCGTCGTTAAGCGCGGGCGCTATAGCGGCGCTCACGGTCAGATCCGACGCCGTTGATCGCTTTGTTATCGGCCAGGGTTTTGATGGCAACACGTGCCCGGACATGCTCCTTTCGGCGCGCCGCAACCCCAGAGTCCATTTGACCAATACATTAGTTAGAACGCAAAACATCTGGTTTGCAGTTCGCTTGCAGGTGCGCGTCCTGCCATTTTATGGATTTCGCATCAATTTAACACGAGTACTTTTTCATACCTCCTAATATCGCCTATGCTCATCGTACAAGGCACACACCCGGCATAAGGCGCGCTCAGAACGAACCAATAATTAAAATTGAGGATATTGAAACAATTGACTTCGGCGATTGCTAAGGATACGATGAGGACATCATACCATTACAATATTGGAGACCGTCCTATGCAAACATTGCCCGTCAGTTAAGACATATTCACTGGGCTATTGCTCTTAAGGTGCCACAAAACTTACTCCACCAGATCCGTCGTGTACGGCTTAACAGTCGTGTGCTACTAGTGGGCCTGTGGGCTAAAGGTTCTATTCCTGAGGCAGCTTTTTTCAAGCTGTAACAGTCGGGTTGTGGCATCCCTCCAAGAGCCAGCCTCCAGACTTCTTCTTGGGTACGAATGTGGCTCGCAAAGGCATATCGGCTGCACGCCTTATTCCACCTATCGGCATTTATCTTCTATGGTCGAACTCGCCTAGGTAAACAACCGATAGAAAGCACGATATTCCAATACCCTCACCTGGGACACAGCCAAACAGAGGAATTTCGCCGTTAGAGCGGCATCCATAAAGGTATTTTTATGTCTGACTACATTATTATTGGTGCAGGATCCGCTGGCTGCATCCTTGCAAATCGACTAAGCAACGATCCTAAGGTACACGTCACATTAATTGAAGCGGGCGGAAAAGATAGCAGCCTTATGTACCGCATGCCAGCCGGGTATTTTGAGATTATGAAGTCCGGAATGGGAAATTGGAACTTCGAGACCACTCCACAATCGGGCCTAAATGGTCGAACGATGTATGTCCCCCGCGGAAAAGTTCTCGGCGGGTCCAGTTCAATCAACGGAATGGCGGTATCGTGGGGAAATCCAGGCGATTATGACCATTGGGCCGATCTCGGCAACCCTGGCTGGGCTTTTCATGATTGCTTGCCATATTTCAAGTTGGTCGAAAGCTTTGCGAACGGAGACGAAACGCTTCGTGGGCGGACGGGACCCGTCGGTGTGACGCAAACGACTAAAGAGAGGATAAGTCGTATCTCACAAAGCTGGGTGCAGGCGGCCATTGAAGCCGGCCACGGCTTCAATGAAGACTACAATGCCAAAACGCCTGAAGGAATTTCTCTTATGCAGGGCAATTATGCTAATGGCCTTCGTCAAAGCACTGCGCACTGTTATCTAAGGCCTGCGATGGCCCGTCCCAATCTAAAGATTATTAGCAATGCTCTTGTGAGAAAAATAGTTGTAAAAAATGGGCGCGCAATTGGGGTGGAATACAGTGATCGATCGGGACAGCACTTCTGTCAGGCGAGTCGGGAGGTTATTCTCTCGGGCGGTGCTATCAACTCACCGCAGTTGCTGCAGTTATCGGGTATCGGAAATCCCGACGATATCACGCCCCACGACATCGCCGTCGTTCACGAACTGCCCGGGGTAGGCCGTAATTTGCGCGATCATCTTTCAGTTTCGGTCAAACAGAAGATTACCAAACCCTATTCCGCGCTTTCAAACCTTCGACCGGTTTCAATGGTGTCCGCTCTCGCCCAATATCTTATGTTCCGAAAAGGACCAGCCGCCACAAATGGACTGGAGAGTTGGGCACACGCGAAAACCCGGAAAGATATCGAATATCCAGATGTGCAAGTCTATTGTCTTCCGCTCATGTTCTCCAATCATGGACGGGATCTTATACGCGACGAAGGCTTCATGGCGAGTGTGACCGGTAGTCGCCCTAACAGTGTCGGCACAGTCAAGATTGTCAGCGCCGACCCGACAGCACCACCAGCGATCGATCCAAACTATCTTGCAGACCCCGATGATCTAAGGGTACTTCGGGATGGCCTCCGGATTGCTCGTGACATCATTGCACAGAAAGCATTCGACGAATTCCGCGGCGTCGAGCTAGCGCCAGGCAAAGCGGCCAATGCCGACACCGAGTTAGATGCGTACATCAGAGAGAACGCCTTATCGATATATCACCCGGTCGGAACATGCAAAATGGGAGCCGATGCCAATGCGGTAGTGGATACTTCGCTCCGTGTTCGCGGACTCGATGGCTTGCGTGTGATCGATGCCTCCGTGATGCCCAATATTACTAGTGGCAATACCAATTTCCCGGTGATGATGCTCGCGGAAAAGGGAGCTGAAATAATAATGAGGGATGCCAAGTAGGCGCGGTCTCTCTTCCCAAACGGAAAGATTGCCGTTTTAAAAACCCGATCTTCTGTGGCCGTCGACGGTTGGTGACGGCCATCGCTCGCATACCTCTGTGCGGCAAGAAGCGGTAACACTGTGATTGCAGGGGCACCGCTGGTGTCCAGGCCGCTAACTGTGATGAGCAAGAAAAATGAATCAGCGGAAAACATTACCGGTCCTCGTAAAGGCCCGTTGGCAGCGCCGGAAAAATGCGCGCCGCCAAGAGTTACTGGCGGCGGCACTGGAGCTTTTTGAAGAGAAAGGCTATGCGTCGACGCGCCTGGAAGATGTAGTCAAACGCGCCGGGGTCTCAAAAGGCACGTTTTATCTTTACTTCGTGAACAAGGAAGAGTTGTTCACGATGGTGGTCCGCGAGAACCTGGCAGAGGCAATTGAATATACGCGGGACGATATCCCGGAATTCTCCGGCCACAGTGCGGATCTGCTCCGCTGCTTCATATCGGGGTGGTGGCAGCGAGTGAGCGCCCCGAGGGTTTCATCCATCGCCAGACTGATAGTGGCAGAGGCTGGGAGCTTTCCAGAATTAGCCGCGTTCTATAATGAAGAAGTGTTGGAGCGCAGCGTCAAGTTGGTCAGCAATATCGTCGCACGGGGAATAGCGCAAGGTCACTTCACCTCCATCGGTCCTGCCTCAGCCGCACAGGCCCTTCTTTCCCCCATCTTGATGTTAATGATTTGCAAATCTTCGCTCTACCCATACAATGATCGTGCCTTCGATCCCGAGTCGTTCATCGATTCCTTCATCGCTCTAATTCTGTCAGGGCTAGTACCGCGCAACGATTGAGTCTATGCAGCGCTGCAAAATAGACGAGCCCGACTGTGCGTCCCGATAACCGGGCAACACTTTGGTGATCCGCGTCCGATGTGAAGACGTAAGCCACCAGTCCGAACGGTAACGCGTTCGCTTGCGCGATGGCCGGCTCCTCGTTGTCGAACGGGACAATCATGACCAGCGGGCCGAACGGTTTTTCGGTTATGACACGCGCCCCCGGCGCCAAGTCGGTCAGCACGCGCATCCTCAACCAGCGCATGCATCGCGGCCAGACGACGCGGATTGGCAAGCGGTCCCATCTGTGTATCGGGGTCCAGCCCGGAACCTATTTGCAAGGCTGTCGCTTGCGCCGAAAATGCATTGACGAGGGTGTGGACATGGGGGTGTCCAAAAAAAATTCTTATATAAACTACATTTGTATAAAGTAGAAACACCTTGTCAACGATATTGGGTGGCAGTGCCGGACAAGATGTGCGCCCCACGCGCGCGGCGTGGCAAATAGCGGGAAGGAAAGGGGTGGCGTTGCGCAGTCGGCACGGACAGCAGGTGTGCGGTAAGCCCGCGTCGCCCGAAAGGGCGGCGCGTCAATGGAGACGCGTTTAAGCGAACCGCGTGGTCAAGAACGCAGGGTGGCGATGATGGTAGCGAGTGTTTCGCGTAGCGTCGCGACCGCTTCCTTCGGCACATTCGCCAGTACGGCACGCTCGACCAGTTGCATCTGCGACGCCCCTACAGCTTGCAAGCGGTGGCCTTCATCCGTCAATGTAATCGTCAGATGGCGCCTGTTCTCTTCATTCTCCAAGCGCGTCAGCAAGCCGCGCTTTTCCAGAGTGACCAGAAGCTGCCCCATATTTTGGGCGGTGACATAAAAGCGCCGCGCCAGCGCGGCCGATGAGAGCCCTGGCCTATGTTCGATGATCGACAGCACGGTGTACTGCAATGGCGTCAAATCGAGCGGCTTGAGTGCGCTTTCGATCAAGGTGCGCACACCATGATGCGCGCCAGCGAGCATGTAGAGTGTCGTCGCCTCGATGGTGGTTTTCGCCACGCTTTTTTTAGGAGTCGCCAATACGCCATCCTTGGTTTCGGTGGGTCACGAATTGCGGCAGATTGCCGCGCCAACAATATTATAAAGTAAATGTTGTTTATATCAACGCACCCATAAGGCGTGTCGATCCGACCGCGAATTGCCGGGCTGCCCAGAGGCCGCCCGGGGAGCGCTTACGCCTGAGAGATTTGCTTCGTTACCAGACATGCCTCCAACCCCTCGATCGCGTTCTCCGACCCATGTCCACTTTCCTTCACCCCGCCAAAAGGTGCGTCGACCGCACCGATCATGGTGGTATTGATGCCGATCATGCCAGCCTCCAGCGCATCGCCCACCATCATTACTTGCTTCGCGGAAGTGCTGAACGCGTACGCTGCAAGTCCGAACGGCAGCCGATTCGCTTGCTCGATAGCTTCATCGAACGTTTTAAAAGGCGACATGACAGCGACGGGGCCGAACGGCTCCTCGCTCATTACCCGCGCGTGTATCGGTACATCGCTGAGCACCGTTGGCTGCCAGAAATAACCAGCCCGGTCGATCTGCTCGCCGCCCGTCTCCAACTTCGCCCCCGCCGCCCGGGCATCAGCGATCAGCGATTCCATCGCGCCGAGCCGGCGGGGATGCGCCATGGGCCCCATTCGCGTCCCCTCATGCAAGCCGTTCCCGACCTGCAACGCAGAAGCCCGCCGAGAGAATTCGGCAACAAAACGCTCGTATACACCCTCCTGTATGTAGAACCTGGTCGGCGAAACGCAAACCTGTCCCGCGTTGCGGTACTTACTGGCGACCGTTAGACTCAGTGCCTGCTCGATATCGGCATCGTCGAACACCAGAACCGGCGCATGCCCGCCCAGTTCCATTGTCGTGCGGATGCCCCGTTCCGATGCCAGGTTCATCAAGTGTTTGCCCACCGCGGTGGAGCCGGTGAACGAGAGTTTGCGGATCACCGGCGAGCGCAGCAAGTATCGCGAAATGGTATCGGGCACGCCGTACACGATGTTCATGACGCCGACCGGCAAGCCGGACTCGATCAAGGCGCGTGCCACCATCATGGCTGAGGCTGGAGCCTCCTCGGGAGGTTTCAGGATGACCGAGCAGCCCGCGCCGATCGCCGCACCCAGCTTCCGCGCTGGATTACCAAGTGGAAAATTCCACGGCGCAAAAGCGGCCACCGGACCTATCGGTTCCTTGACCACCAGGGTCCTGCTGCCAGGAGGGCGCGGCAGTACGCGGCCATAGGCGCGCCGGCCCTCTTCCCCGTACCATTCCAAACAGTCGGCCGCAGCCATGAGTTCGATGCGCGTTTCAGCCAGCGGTTTGCCCTGCTCCGTGGTGGCAATCCGGGCCACATCGTCGACCCGGGCGCGCAACCAGTCGGCAGCGCGGCGCAGCACAACGGCGCGCTCCTGCGCCGGCGTGGCGCGCCAAAGCAGAAAACCACGACGCGCCGACTCGAGCGCGCGCTCCAGGTCTGCCTGCCCGGCATGCGGCAGCACGGCTATCTGCTCGCCAGTGGCGGGGTTCAAGACGGGTTGCGAATCGCGGCCCTCGGCGCCGACCCATTCGCCATCTATATACATTGCAATCTGGGGGTAATCCATTTGATTCCTCGATTTATACATTTTTGGTGCCGCAGCACCTACTGAAACAGCAATTTTGTCTATCGCCCGCCAAGGGCAACGGCAACCGACTTCAATTCGGTATAGGCCTCGACCCCGGCCGCTCCCCCCTCACGCCCCCACCCAGACTGCTTGAAGCCGCCGAAGGGCAACGCCATGTCCATCGCTAAGGTCGCGTTAACTGAGACATGGCCAGCGCGCAGCATCCGCGCGGTCCGGTGCGCGAGGCCGACGTCCTGCGTCCAGACGCTAGCAGCCAGCCCGTAGCGCGAGTCGTTCGCATCGCCCAGGATCCGCGCCAGCTCGTCACTCTGGAATGGCATCGCGCACAGCACCGGACCAAAGATCTCCTCCTGCACCACACGCATGTCGCGGTTGGTCTTGGAAAGCACCGTGGGCTGCATGAAGTAGCCCTCACCGTCCAGCAAGCGGCCTCCGGTAACCAGCTCAGCACCATCGGCGCAACCCGAGGCCACATATGCGGCAACCCGGTCACGCTGCTCGCGCGAAATCAGCGGGCCGATGTGCGAGGTCAAGTCAAGTCCCGAGCCGATGTTCATCTGTGCCGCGCGGGCCGCGACTCCCTCGACGACACGGTCATAGATTTTCCTGTCGACATAGAGACGCGAGCCGGCCGCGCACACCTGTCCTGAATTGTAAAAAATCCCATTCGCCACGCCTTCCACAGCGCGCTCGACATCAGCATCCGCGAACACAATCACCGGCGACTTGCCGCCCAGTTCAAGGGTGACGCGCTTCATGTCCTGTGCCGCCGTAGCGACGATGGCTTTGCCCACAGAAGTCGAGCCAGTAAACGAAATCTTGTCGACGCCCCGGTGCTCGACCAATGCCTTGCCGGCACTGTCGCCGAAGCCGGTAACGAGATTGAACACGCCGGGGGGAAAGCCCGCTTGCTCGACCAGCTGCCCAAGCCTGACGGCCGAAAGAGGGGTTTGTTCGGCCGGCTTGAGCACCAAGGTGCAGCCGGCGGCCAACGCGGGAGCGATCTTTCCAACCGCCATCAGCAATGGGAAGTTCCACGGCACGATCTGGCCAACAACGCCAACCGGCTCGCGGCTGGTATAGGCATGCCAGTCGCCGGGGAGCGACAGCGCAATGGTTTCGCCCCGCAGCTTCGTCGCCCAGCCGGCATGGTAGCGCAGGCATTCAACCGCTGCCGCCACGTCGATCACGCGGGCCAACATGGCCGACTTGCCGTTGTCGAGGCATTCCAGCACGGCCAACTCCTCAGCGTTCGACTCGATCAAGTCTGCCAGCCGCAGCATCAGGCGCGACCTGTCCGCAGGCGACAGCGCCGGCCATGCCCCCCCGTCGAACGCGCGACGCGCCGCCTGCACTGCGCGGTCGACATCCGGCGTACTGCCCGCGGCGACATGCGCAATCACGGCGCCAGTCGCCGGGTCTTCAGCAGCGATAGTTTGCCCATTGGCCGCCTCCATCCATTCGCCGCCGATGAACAATCTCAGTGGGTGCGCCAGGAACCCAGAGGTCAACCGCAAGAAGTGTTGTTCGATGATAGCAGGATTCATATTTATCCTTAAAGAAATATAGTTTATATAAAGCAGATTTACTTTATTCAAGCCATGCGGCCGTGTCAAGACATGCCGCCGTTTTCCTGTTCGGCTACCCGCGAGCACCGGAGTGGAAGCCCGCTGGCGATCCATTGCAAGCTCGTGGGAGCTGATGCTGCCACATGGCGTCAGGGACGCACATGTGGCTGCTTGCCAGTTGTTTTCGGCAACGAGCCACATCCGCCACGCAACCACACATTGCAACAGCTAGGCGCGCGGCAAGCTCAATACAGAGGGATGGTGGTCCCCGTCAGATTCGGTCGCCGCATCAGCAACCTTAAAGACTTGCAAGATCTGAGCTAAACCATGCGCCCGTTGCTGCATACTCTCGGTCACTGCCGCAGCGCGCTCCACCAGTGCGGCATTCTGTTGTGTCATGCGCTCCATTTGCGCGATCGTTTGATTCACCTGCGCGATCTCGGCCCCTTGCACGCTGCTCGCCTCAGTGATCTCCTGCATAATCTTGGTCACACGTTGTATGCTTTCAGCCAGCTTGTTCATCGTGGCGCCCGCGTTGTCCGCAAGGATGCCGCCCGCATCGACTTTTTCCACCGCATCATCAATCAGCGCTTTGATCTCCTTCGCCGACGTCGCCGCCCGTTGCGCGAGACTGCGGACTTCGCTCGCGACAACGGCGAAGCCCCGTCCCTGCTCGCCAGCGCGGGCTGCCTCCACTGAGGCATTCAACGCGAGTATATTGGTCTGAAAGACTATGCCGTCTATAACACCGATGATGTCGACAATACGGCGGGCGGACGTCTCGATCGAGTTCATCGTCTCAACTACGCGCAAAACTTCGGCACTGCCCATCAGCGCAACGGCTGATGCAGATGCCGCCAGCTGGTTGGCATGATGTACAGATTCAAGATTGTGTTGAACCGTCGCTGTCAACCGCTCCATGCGCTCCACAGTACTCTCCAGCTCGCATGCCTGCTGCTCGGTACGGGAAGCGATATTTGCATTACCCGCGCATATTTCGCTGGACACTGCGACGAACCTGCTGCTATCGGCACGCGCTCTACCGATCGTCGAAGCCAGGTTTTCCCGCATTGATCGCATTGCGAGCAATAGGCTGCCGCTGTCAGACGGCCTGATATCGATCTGTGCCGTCAAATCGCCGGATGCCAGTTGACCAACGATTCGTGCAGCGTATTCAGGCTCCCCGCCAAGCTGACGCAACATCTTTCGGGTAATCAAAATCGCGATCAGCATGCCAATCACGACTGCCAGGAGTCCGATCGCTAACATAAGGAAACGCGCGCGCGTAAACGCCGAACGTGCGTCAATGGTGGACTGCTCGCTCTGTCGCCCCTCGAATGCGATGAGCGCCTCCAGTTGCGACATCCACTTGCGTTGCGCAGGCGCGAGTTCTCGGGTTACCGTGTATGCTTGGTCAATCTGCGACGCCATGGCCAGATCGGCAGCCTTATCGCTCAAGGACAATGCAATGGTTTCGAAGCGATTGAGCCCTTCCAATAGCATCCGTTCTTCTGTCGCACCAGCCGAGGAGGCGGCAATGATTTGCTTCAGTTTTAACTCGGCTTCTTTGTATTTGCCTGCCTCGCGTCGGATGCTCTGCATCTCATCGTGCATTTCCGGCGCGGATGAGCCCAATGCCAGATTGCGCAAGGCCACCATGCGTTCGAATACACTATCGCGCATCGCCGTCGCCAGTTTTACCTTGACGTTATTAGCGGTAGTGATCTGCTCCAGCCTTGCCTGTAGCTGCGTCATTTGCTGCAAGCCGAGCATCGTGACAACAATCAGCAACAGTAATACGCATGCAAAGCCCGCAGTCAGCCGCGTGCCCACTTTCATATTGCTAAATGCCATGGCAACTTGTCCTATGTTGAAAAATTCATCCGTCTCCGCCTGGCGCACGACACCAACATCGAACGTTTTGGCAGGCGCTCGCAGTCCGCAGGGCTGTCGCAATGTGGCCGGCGCGCAAACACGGATTTCGTTTTGTGAGCTGGGCCCTGCATGGCAAATCAACGGCATCACTCGGCTCTGGCCATGCTCGCGCCATTCCGCGTGCCGGCTCAGGGGCGTGTCGCTCGGCAATTTGGGCGCCTATCCTGGTCTACATTGACATGTCGGGCCGACTTCCCGGCACTGACCTTCATCCAGGCACGCCATCCGCTGATGCTGACGACTCTTCACGCGCCTGCTTCTCGATCATCCAGCGGAACTGTCCCAGTGCCGAATCATAGACCGACGGGATCAGCTTGCGAGCTGGGTCCATTGCCATCGACTTGGCTTGCGCCTCGATCACCGCACGGTCCTCATCGAAAGCCTGCCGCGTATTCGCCCAGAATGCGTCCAGCAATCCACGCTCCGCGTCTTCATCCGATGTCAGCACGGAAAAGGAATAGCGGCTGCGGGTATCGCTGATTGGTGTGACTGCTTGGCAGGAAAACTGGCTGAACAACGTCGCCGTTTTAGTCAGGTCAGGCGGCTCCATATTGTTCAGCTGTGCACTACCCGCGGGAGTAACGCGCATGTTCATGATCATCACGCCGGGCAGCATATAGTCGTAGGTTCCCCAAATGTCTACTTTGTTCTCCGGACCTGCGATGCGGGAAGCCTGATTGGTGACCCATCGCTGCACACGTACGCCACGCTCCAAACGAACAATCTTGGGCCGCGTATAAGCCCAATCCTCGCTCGTACCGAACGACGCCGAATGCACATAGCCCAGATGAGAGAAGTCCAGCAAATTGTCGTTGATAAGCTGATAGTCGGCGTCGTACTCAATATGGCCGGACCGGTGTTGCAGGCCGGGCGTCTCAAGCGCGATGCACTCGGGGATCAGCTCACGATCGGCTTTATCCGGATCGCCCATCCATACCCAAACCCAGCTATGGGCTTCCACCACAGGGAAAGTGCGCACGCATGCGCCGGGTGGTATGCGGTCTTGGCCCGGCATCTCCACGCACTGGCCCGTTGGCGCGAACTTCAGTCCGTGATACATGCATCGCAAGTCGTTTCCTTCCAGGCGCCCCATCGACAGCGGAAGCGCACGATGGCAACAGCGGTCTTCCATGGCCACGTATTGCCCATCGTCCTTGACATAAATGACGATGGGCTGATTGATGATTGAACACTTGAACAGCGCCTTCCCGGTCACTTCGTAGTTCCACGCAGCGACGTACCAGCAGTTCTTGACATACATAAAAGTCTCCCTTTTTTGCGCAACTCGAGAACACCCGACTGTGGTCAGCGATGGTTAACCGGGCTGGTGCAAGATTTGCCAGCGCGGCAAATGATTGGCTGCATGAGAACAGTCTCCATTCTTACTAAGTAAGATGTCCTCATGTTAGGGCGCAAAATTCATTCAGTCAATTAGTTTGATATCCGCAGAATATAATTTAACACAAAGGCAACGAAGCATGACTCCTCTGCCATACACATGTAAATACGATAATCATTTGATATGCCTATGACAACTATTTGCCGATTTTGCTGTGCGAACAGTTTAATAAGATATCCTTTCTTTTTGCGCATTTTTAAATATGTATATAATTCCTCTTTTAACTCTTTGGAGGGGTCTCCCCTTGCTGTCTCCATCACGCTTGAAAAAGGACGTGACACGATTGGATTCCACAATAACCAACGCAGTCGGCCACAACATCACGCTCAACCTGGAGGCGTTGGCATATCTGTATTCGCGCGTACCCTTCCAAATTCAGCGTGCCTACCAGATTGCTACAGCGCTGTTTGCAAAGCAGCAAAGTACGACGCCAATTACACCGGCACAGCTGCAGATATTGCGATTGCTTGATGAGCATGGCCACATGATGCAGACTGAGCTCTCCAACCTGGCAGGCACCGACAAATCCACGGCCGGACTTGTGTTGACCAACCTGCTTAAGCAACACCTGGTTGACCGACACACCGATCCGGAGGATAAACGTCGCAAACGCGTGATGATCACGGAAAGCGGCCAAGCTGCGCTCGCGATTGCGAAAACCAAACAGCTGGAGGCTGAAGACATCCTGTTTGAAGCAATGCGCCCCGACCAACGCGAGAAGCTGATGACATTGCTGGAACGCCTGGCCGACGAGCAGCCAGCGCCACACACTGCCTCTTGGCTCATGCGGCGCTGCTTACAGGCCGTCGAGGCGCATCTGTCCAACGAAGCGGGCCTTTTCGGATTGACGTTGCGCCAGTTCTGCGCGCTTCACGTTGTGTTTTGCCATCCGGGCATCGGCGAACCAAGCATTCGCAAGCTGTTGGGCTACGAAATAACCAATGCGACGCTGGTTGTGGGCCTGTTGCGCGAGAAGGGCCTGATCAACGCCAAATCAGGTACCTCTGCCAGCCGCAAGCGCTACTATGCAACTCCGATGGGCCGCGATGTCCTGCTGGCAGTGGAACCGAAACTGGCTGCCATAGCGACTGAGTTCGTGCGCGGCTTTAGCGACGACGACATTGCGCACCTGCAGCGCCTTCTAGGCCAGCTTATTCTGCACCACGGCGACAAGGTGAAAGCCCCTCTCGCGGCGTTCGCGCAAGTGGTGGCCTTGCCCTCCTGGCCACTCCCCCCGGCGCATACCTACGTGGTCGAGCATCGTGACGCGCTTAACGAATTGAACAATCGCGCACACCGGCAAAAGGAACCGGCGTAAACGAAGCGTTGGCTGAAGCGCCGTTGCGCCGCTCGGAAGGAAAGTGCGATGCGAACAAGGCTATGCCAATGCGCCCGATGCCAGCGCTGCTTTCCATGTGCCAGTTCAAGCCCGAGCGCCCTGGTCGACCACCTAAACTGTGACGTCCTCAGGCGGCAAGGCCAGTGTCCAGGGCGCCCGTTGGCACCGCGTGCCTATACGCTCAGCATGGCGTCGGGCGACAGCCCCGCTCTGCGGCGCGCAGCCACAACGGTGTTGCGAAGCAGCACAGCAATAGTCATGGGTCCAACCCCGCCAGGGACCGGGGTGATAGCACCAGCCACTAATGCCGCAGAATCGAAGTCGACGTCACCGACTAACCGGCTCTTGCCTGACCCGGTGGGATCGTCGATGCGATTGATACCCACATCGATCACCGTGGCGCCGGGCTTGATCCAGGCCCCAGGTATGGACAGGGGCCGGCCGATCGCGACTACCAGTATGTCCGCGTCATGCACCACGGACTGCAAATCGCGAGTGCGTGAATGTGCCACTGTAACCGTGCAGTCCTGCGCCAACAATAGCCGCGCCATCGGCTTGCCGACGATGTTCGAGCGCCCCACCACGACCGCCCGCAGGCCGGCGAGCGATCCTCGGCAGGCCCGCAGCAGCATCAGGCAGCCAAGCGGCGTGCAAGGCACCAGACCGTTCTGCCCTATTGCGAGACGACCAGCATTTAGGACGTGGAAGCCGTCCACATCCTTGTCCGGGTGAATCGCATCGATTACCGCCGTCTCATCTATCTGCGCCGGCAAAGGCAATTGCACCAGAATCCCATCCACTGCTTCATTCTGGTTCAGACTGGCCAACAGCTCGAGGACCTCCGCCTGTGTGGCGCTGGCAGGTAAGCGGTGCGTGAAGCTTTCCATACCCGCCTCAAGCGTGGCACGCGCCTTGGACGCCACATAAACCCCACTGGCCGCATCATCACCAACCAGAACAACGGCCAGACCTGCCGGCCTGCCAAGCTCTTCGCGGAATCTTGCGCCAGCCGCTGCGACCTGAGCGCGCAGCGCCGCAGCGTGGGCTTTGCCATCTATCATTGCCGCACTCATCCCGGGAACACCACTGTTTTTTGGCCGTTGAGCAGCACCCTACCCTCCAGGTGATAGCGCACTGCACTGGCAAGTACACGGCGCTCGATGTCACGCCCCCTGCGCACCAACTGCTCTGGCGTATCGCGATGGCTGATGCGCTCCACATCCTGCTCGATGATGGGACCTTCGTCCAGATCGGCGGTGACGTAGTGTGCAGTTGCGCCGATCAACTTGACCCCGCGTTCATGCGCCTGGTGATACGGCTTGGCGCCCTTGAAGCCAGGCAAAAAGCTGTGGTGGATGTTGATGCATTTGCCAGCCAGTTTGGCAGACAGATCATCAGACAGGATTTGCATATAACGGGCCAGCACAACCAGCTCGGCACCACTCGACTGGACCGCCTGCCAAACGCGCTGCTCCTGCTCGACTTTGCCGTTAGGGGCGTTTTTATCTATCGGCAGGTGGTGAAAGGGAATGTCGCCCAAGTTCAGGTGAGCATAGGTGTCGCGCGGATGATTGGATATGATGCCGACGACATCCATCGCCAGCTCGCCTGTACGCCAACGGTACAGCAGATCGGCGAGGCAATGGTCGAACTTCGAGACCATCAGCAATACCCTGCTCAGCTTGCGGCAGTCATGCACCGAGTACTGCATGCCGAAGCGATCGGCAACAGGGGCCATCAAGGTGCCGATGTCGATCTCCGCGTGTGCGCGCGTCTGCTCGAAATGAATGCGCACGAAAAAGCGGTCGCTGACGGTATCGTCGAACTGCTGCGAATCAAGGATATTGAAACCGCCCTCGAATAGCGCGGTGGCAACGGCAGCTACGATACCCGGTCGATTGGCGCATGCCAGCCGAATAATGTACTCAGGATTTGTGTTCATGTTCGATTTGAAGGTCGGTTATGGAAAATCAAAGCGCCTCGCGGCGGCGGTCCTGTTTGTACGGCGCGTTGGCCACTCTCGCGCGGATCAGTTTTTGCCGCGATCCAGGCGCGCCCCACAGCACGTGGACCGGTGTACCCGGCTCGGCGAGTTCAGGATGCACGTACGCCAGCGCCAAGACCTTGCGGAAGTGGTAGCTGTAGCCGGGACTGGTGGATACACCCACAGTCTTGCCATTCATCTGCACCGCGTCGGCCCATATCATCCAGCGCTGCGGATGGGGGATATCCAGATAATCGTAGGGGGTTTCCTCGCCAAACAGCGAGGCGTACAGATCAATGACATCTGCGTTATTGAACTCCAGCGTGACGCGCGTCCGGCGCGCGCCGGCCGCTACCTCCGCTTCCAGTGCCGCACGTCCTCGAAACTCGTGGTCGAACTTGACGCTCTTGCCCCATCCCAGCTCAAACGGGTTGTAACAGTAGTCGCTGATATCCTGTCCCTGAAAGCTGCCGCGGATCGCCGGCACCAGCCCTTTCATGTCAAAGTGCTGGGCGATGAATTCGCGGAAGCCGGCGGCATCGGCGCTGAAGATGTCGTTCAAGTAATGCCAGGTAATCGTAGGAAAAGCAGCTTCCAGATGATTGATCATTGCTGTGCGCCGGCCCAGGCGGCGGATACCGTGCGGCTCGCCGGCCGCCAGCAGAGCCGCGTACACTTCCGGCGCATCGGCAGCATCGCCGTGGAACTCAAAGCCGATCTCCCCGGCCATACCTTGTCGCAACGCATAGCACGGCTTGCCGGCGATAGTGACCGGGATAAAATGCATGAACTTTACATCCGTCAGCGGCTCTCCCGTGGCGGCCTGGCACACGGCCAAGGCCTTGGGTCCCGACACTTGGAACTGGAATGTCTGTATTTGTTTCCATTGCGCGTCGTAGCCGCCCTTGTTCAACAGGAAAGCTGACCAGGTAGCAGGCCCGGCCTGAGTACGGAAGCGCTGTTCACCCATCCGCATCAGCACGCCTTCTCCCATGACCTTGCCCCGCTCACTACACTGAATCAAATGTTTGCCCTGTCCGATATCAAACTTGGCAAAGCTGTTAACGCTGGTGTCGCTAAAAAAACGCAACGCATCCGGGCCTTCCACTTCAATGTCCCACAGGAAGGACCAGTCGCCGATATAGCAGCTTTCCTTCCAGGACATTTGCTCGTCCTGCCAGCCACTGTATTCGGATGCACCCCAGCCAGGGTGCGCCACTGGGATATTCGCCCGCAGGCGTTCGATAATCGGTTTGCTCATGATTTCTTTCCAATGTTAAAAAATTCAGTACCGCTTAGCTGTTCAGGCTGATGCCCCTATGGCGTCCGATGACGCCGTCTGCAAGCGCGCCTGAGCCCTGCCCTGCAGCAACCAAGCCGCCAGCGCCGGCACGAGGACCAGGGCGCCGACCATGTTCCAGACGAACATGAAGGCCAGCAGCAGCCCCATGTCAGCTTGGAACTTGATCGGGCTGTATATCCACGTCAGCACGCCGACAGCCAACGTTACGCCAGTCAGTGTCACCACTTTCCCAGTAAACAGCAGCGCCCGGTGATAGGCCTCCATCAATGTGGCACCGGCCCGCAGTGACGCCAGCGTGATGCTCAAAATGTAAAGTGCGTAGTCCACGCCAATCCCCACGCCCAGCGCAATAACCGGAAGGGTGGCGACCTTCACCCCCATCCCCATGAGCACCATGATGGCCTCCGCCAATATCGAGGTGAGCATCAGCGGCAGCACCGCTACCACCACTGCGCGCCACGATCGGAACGTGACGAAACACAGCGCAGCGACTGCGGCATACACGAGCAAAAGCATCTGGCTCCACGCCGAGCGCACAACTTGATTGGTTGCCGCTTCAATACCCGCTGAACCGGCCGCGAGGATGAACTGGGTGCTGGCCGTGTTGTTGACCTGAGCGAACGCCTCTACGAAACCGACCACGCGTTCCAGCGTCGCTGCCTTGTGATCGCTCAGGTAGACATACAAGGTGAGTAAGTCGCAGCGATCGTTGTAGAGCCCGCGCGGCATCCGCACGGCTATCGTGTTGAGCATGTCTTGGTTGCGAGGGAATTCATACCACTTGGGACTCGCCTCATTTAGTCCCGAGAGCAAGCGCCGCGACATCAAGGCGAGCGATTGCGTGCTCTCGACACCTGGAACCTGGCGCAATTGCCACTCGAGCGCATCCATCTTGTTGAGCGTCTCATAGCCGGAACACTGCCCCTCCGGCGTACGGACCATGACCGCCAAGACATCGCTGGAGGCGCCATAGTGTTCCCGGACATAGGCGATGTCGCGGTTGTAACGGCTGTCGGCCCGTAACTCTGGCGCACCGGGGTCGAGATCGCCGATCTGCAAGTCACGGCTCAACCAAAAACCGGCAATCGCCAGCACCACTGCAGCGCCCAGGACGAACAGCGCCCGCGATGATCCGGTCAGCGTGGCCAGGCCGGCCCACAGACGCCGCAACACGCCCCCTTCCTCCGCACGCAAGCTGCGCGCCGCGGCGGCCGCGCTTACGCCGGAATAGCTAAGCATGACAGGCAGCAAAATCAGGTTGGTGAAAATCAGGACGGCGACGCCAACGCTGGCCGCGATAGCAAGTTCGCGGATTACGTCGATTTCCACCACCAGCAGAACGGCGAATCCAACAGCGTCGGCCAGGAGAGCGGTAAGCCCTGCCAGGAACAGCCGGCGGAAAGTCATGCGTGCCGCGATCTGCCGGTGCATGCCACGGCCGATGTCCTGCATGATGCCGTTCATTTTTTGCGCCCCATGGCTCATACCAATGGCGAACACCAGGAATGGGACTAGGATCGAGTACGGATTGAGTGCCTGCCCCATTGCCGGTAGCAAGCCCAACTGCCATACCACCGCGATGAGCGAGGCAAGTACCACCAGCAGCGTGGAACGCACGCAACGCGTGTAGGCGTAGACCATTGCCGTCACTATCATCACCGCCACGGCAAAAAAAGCCAGCACCGTCTTTACGCCAGCGATCAGGTCGCCGATGACTTGAGCGAAGCCGGTGACGTGCACCTGCACGCCCGCCTCCGAGTACCGCGCCCGCACCTCCTCGAGTTTGTGGACGAAGGCGCCGTAGTCGATAGGCTGCCCTGCAGCGTCCTGTGTCAGCAACGGCACGTAGATGACGCTGGAACGCTGGTCAAGCGCGACTAGTTGGCCGATTTCGCCGGAGCGTTGCACGTTCACTCGCAGTTGCTGAAGGCTGGCCGCTCCCCCATCCCAGCCCTCCGGAATGACCGGGCCGTCATCCAAACCATCCTCGGTGACGCCGGTCCAGCGCGTGCCGGGCGTCCATAACGATTTCATCTGGGTGCGGTTGACACCTGGCATCAGGAAAACTTCGTCGCTGAAACGGCGCAAGGTTTCCATGTACTCCTTGTCGTAGATGTCGCCCCGCGGATTGGCCACCACAATGCGTAGCGCGTTGCCCAGCCCTGTAAGCTCCGCCTGGTGGGCGAGGTAATTGACGATGTAGGGATGCCGGTCTGGGATCGTCTTCTCGAAGCTCGCTTGCAGTTGTAGGCGGGTCGCTTGCCAGCCCAGCAGCAACGTAATGAGAACGCAGACGCCCAACACCCACGCTCTGTGATTGAACAGCAGACGCTCGAGCAGCGAACCGCTGCGTGGATCGAATCCGTCAAGTCCGTCTGCTTGCTCGGTATTGCTAGGTGAAATGCTCATCTGGTGGTTCCGAAATTCTGAAAAGCGGTAGCGGGTAGCGCAATGGCGCCCGAACCAGTCAATGCCAGCACACCGCCAGAGCGCAGAGGCAGAATGGCATTAATGGATGGGAGTGGAGTGCCCAGCAACGGTATCAAGGCGTCGTCCTGGCGGCGCAACAGCTGCCCGGACAGCGTCGACAACAGCGGCTCATCGCCCAGCAGGCTTGAATGGGTTACCGTTGCCTGCGACGAGGTGCGCCTGACGTGCCAGTGCGCCCCGCCGTCCGGCGAGTGCCAGACGTTACCGCGCAGGCCCGCAACCAGAATGCCACCGTCCGCGGTGATTTCGGCTGTAAAGAAGCTGCCACGGTAGGGCGCTGGCAGTCGTCGGAAGTTCTTGCCACCATCCTCCGACAGCAGGATCAGCCCTTGCTCCCCAGCCAAGAGCACACGCGTGCCGCGGGCGCGAGCTGCGTAGATGTGCGAGGCCTGGGGGTTGTCCAGCGGCGCGTCGGGCACTGTCCAGCTACGGCCGCCGTCTTCGCTTCGCAGTACGATGTTGTAGGCGCCGACAGCCAACATGCGCCGTCCATCCAGCTGGAGCAGTGCAAACAGCGGCTTGTCCGGGCCGTCCGCAACCAATTGCCGGGCCTGGGCCAACGCGCGCTCTTGGCCCGATCGCTCGGCCGAGGCCAGCATGAGCTGGGCGATTTGACGTCCGTCCATCCGTTTCTGCCAACTGCGCCCCGCATCCTCCGTGGCGAGCACCAACCCCCCATGTCCCACCGCCAGACCATGCTTTTCGTCCTGGAAACTAACTGCGGTCAGCGTCGCGCTGGCTGGCACGACGGCCTGCTGCCAGCTGCGCCCCTCGTCTGCGGAACGTACGATAAGACCACGCTCGCCCACCGCGACCACCGTGTCGCCCGCGTAGGCCGCATCGAGCAGCACGACCCGACTTGGTTGGCGCGCCTGCAAGGCCGCGCGGTCCAAGGCATCTCCCACAGGCGCCGCCGTGGGAGCGCTTGCAAGCCCGTGCCCAGCCACCAAGGCAGAGAGCAACAATGCTGCGCACAAGCGGCGGCGGGCGGCCAGCGGCGCCGGGCCGCTGGGCATACTAATTGAAAACTTGGCCATAGCGGTCAGCGCACACTGTCGCCAGTCATGGAGTCAGGAGTAAACACGCTGCTCTGGAAACGCGGCTTGATCGGCATCTGCGCATCCTTGGTGTTCATCAGCTGACCCGCGAAGCCATTGCCGGCGATCAGATCGGTATAGCCGTATGCGCCGCCGACGGTACCTGGCAAATCCGGGGCGACTATGGTCTGGGTCCATACCGTTTTCCAAAGCTGCCCTTTTGCATCCCAGCGGTCGCCCAGAACGCACAGCCATGTATCCTCGTCACAATAGTAGCGTGACTTCGGCGCCACATGGCGTCGTCCATCGCGCAGCACCGCGTCAACCACCCACACCCGGTGCAGCTCCCAACGCACATGGTCTGGATTCAGATAGCCCTTTCCGAGCACCTCGGTTTCACTGGTCGGCTGCAGCAAGCGATTGCCGTTGTAAGGAATGTAGAGCTCGCGCTTGCCCGCCAGTTTCCATTCGAAGCGATCCAGGCGGCCCGACCATGATTCGATCTCGTCAAAAGTCATCAGACCCATCGTCGACGGATGTGGGGTGTCGCAGCAAGTATTGGGAAGCTTGCGCACACGGCGCTGGCCCGTCAGGTAAATCCAGCCTTGGTCCTTGTCGCCGTCAAACTGACGACGCCCGACCATGGCCTCGCCCGAGCGGATGGGCGGGCCTTCGCTGACGACGCGAATGGTCCAGTAGTCGCCGGTCTTGCTGAATTCTTCCAGCGAACTGTCCTGGAAGTAGTAAGGCATCTGGACTTCGCCTTTGTTAATGTTGGTCAGGATGCTGCGACCGTCAGCTGTCATCTGGTACGACTGAGTGTTCATCTGCACGGCAACGCCGCGCCAGCGCAACATGTGATTCCACATCACCTCGGCGCCCGATTTCGGTATCGGGAATGGAATGCCACCGAACGCATTGCTCGGCATTTCATCGACCAGCTTGGTACGGGTGGCATTGCGGAACGTATTGTCGTATACCGCTTGCGGCGCCGCAGCGGTACGATGCGTCTTGTATACGTCGATTCGGTAATCGGCGTCCTTCTTCAGCAACGCCTTTTGTCCGTCGCTCAGCTTGTCCTCGTACTGCGACATGTTGCGTGCCGTGATCGAGAACAGCGGCTTCTCGTTCTTGAACGGATCCCCGCGGCGCCCGCCGGCCTTATCGCCGGGGATCGCAGTTGTGTAGCCGCCGGTCCAGGCGGGGATGCTGCCATCCTTGTTGCCCGCCCGTTCGCCGCCCAGCGGCATAAGTTCAGTCTTGAGCTTGGCCGCTTCTTCAGGGGTGGTGGCGGCGTGTGCTGTGGTGGCGCCAAGCAGCGGCAAAAGCAGCAGCAGGGCACGCAGAGTCAGTGGGGTATGCATATGTGTCTCCATCAATCAGAAAGTGCGGGTCAGTGTGAACACCATCACGTCGCGGTCAGCCAAGCCTTGTTTGTAGCTGAAGGTGTTTGAACTGTTAAGGAATGGGCCTACCGGACCGAAGTAATGCGTATAGTTCAGGTTGAATTTCCAAACCGATCTGAACAGACCATTGACTCCGATGCTCACGTCACCGCCGTTCTCAGCCGGCAAGCCGCCAGGACCAAGCGCCATGGAACGCGACCCCTTCGGGGTAAAACCAAGACCCAGCGGGACACCAAGGTCCAGGCCGGGCACTACTTGCCGGTAGATTGGTTCCAGCACCAGACGGAACGACACGGCGTCACGTGTCGCCGTTGGCGCGATGCGCGCACATTGCGTCTGGCAGCTCAGGACCCGGTTCCAAGCGCCCTCCGCCACCAGATTGGCTTCGTCAAACAGGGGGGTATGCGGCAAGGTCCACAACATCGAAACGTTCGCATGCGCGGTCCTGCCCACTGCGTATGCCGGATTGCCCCGGTTATTGTTGGCAGGAACCACACCAGCGGGGGCCAGCGCCGATGCGTCCACCGCGCCGGCGCTAGCCAGGTCTTGGTTGTGCCTCACCGACGCCTCGATAGCGACATTGGCTTGGCCAAACGTATGGCTGGCGCTAAGGCCATAAGCGCGAATGCCTTCATGGTGCGTGAGGTAATAGCTGGCCGGGACCGGTCCTGCAGCGCCAGGCGCTAGGCGGGTGACCTGTTGGAACCCCTTGCTATGGAAGCGCAGTGCGTAGAAGCCCAGGTCCGTGTCGGCGATCCGCCAGCGCAGTTGCACTCCCCCCTGACCGCTATCCTTGGGATCCATGTCTGGTCCACGCGGCGCGGCAGCTACCGGCCCCAACAACAAACGCTCGGCGCCATCGAAGTTGGTATCGGATTGGGAAAAATAGCTGCCCACCGCAGGCAGTCGGTTCGCGCGATAGCGGAATTGATAGTAGGCGCCAACCGACACGTCATCGCTCAATTGCCATTGCGAGGAAACCTGCGGCACCGGCAGCACGAACTCCTTCGCCTGCGAGTTGGGCACGGATACCAACCGGGCAACGTTGGTGGGCATTTGCCCGCCGGCGATCGCGTTCCCGGCAAAGAAAAGACTTTCGCCCCAGAGCAGCGAATGCTGGCCCAGACGAACGGCCAAGTCGCCGCCGCCAAGACGCAACTTTCCGAACAAGAACGCGTCCATCAGTTCGGCATTGCGTCCGTGCAGCTTGCGGGTGGCCGCAGTGAATTCATTGTAGGGCGCCGAGCTATGATTGACGAATGCTCCGGGCGGACCGGGGTTGTCATTGGGACGGTTATATACGGAGTCGTACCATCCCGCCGCGCTGACGCGCGCCCCCACGTCGCGGTACACGGCGTCCAACTCCGTGAAAAAATCCAGCCGGTTCGAAATCAGGCCGCGACCAAAATTATTGTCGCCATCATTGAGATTGATCGGGCCCGTCAACACGCTGTCACGGTCGCCCACACGCGCTGCGGCAGTGTACTTGACCGTGTTGTCCCAATTCACCTTTAGGCCGGATTCCGCATCATCAATCAACGGCGCAGCCTGCGCCAGCGGGCTCAACGACGCTAGCAGCAACAATGCATGACGCACGGTGCGCCCCGTTACTTGTTTGCCCTCAGCACGCTGTGCATGCTGCCCTAAGTATCCTGTCTCCATCAACTGTCTCCTTGTTTTATTATGAAAAGCGCCGCAGGTCAGTGACTCATTTCCGATCCGCCCGCGGAACAAAGTTGCCGTGGAAAGCCATCGGCTGTTTAAACGGCAATCGAACTCGTGCCAGCGGCGGTGCCTCCATGTGTTGCGCATCAAGTACATAGAGCTCAGCGCAGCCTTCCGCCGGCTTATTGACGACGCTCAGCAGGAAGCCGTCGCCCTCCATGCTGTCGGCGCGGCGCGGCACAAAGACGGGCTCCTGCGCACTTCCACCTGGCGTCAAGTGTTCCACCAGTTCGCGCGTCTTCCAGTCCAGCCGGCCGATGCCGTCGCGGGTTTTAATAAACCCCCAGCGGTAGGGTTGCATCACGTAGCGCGGATCGCAGCGCGGCATTTCACCCATCGCGCCGGGGAAAGGCGTGCGGACCACGTAATCGTCGGCGCTGGAAAGATCGAAGCTCAAGCGGGTGATCAGCGGGATACCACGAGCCGGGTCAACCTTATTGCCGTGGACATCATTAAAGAACGGGAAAGCGCTGCCCGGGCTGATGGTCGCGTCGATGTGGACCACATCGCCTTCGGTGTACGCGTTCATGATGTGGCCGCTCATACATTCGTGGAGCTTGAACCAGCGGATCGTATCCACGCTCGCGTCGCGACGCATAATGCCCCACAGTGAAGGCAGGTCCGGATCGTAGGCGTAGAAGTCGCCGCCCGCCGCGATGCGCGCTGGGTCTGTCGTGAGCGGCATGACGGCAAAGATGACGTGCTCTCGCGTGACGCCGAAATCATGCGCCAGGCCGGCGTACGGCGAGCGGAAAAATTCCTCGCGCACCAGGTCGCCCTTTGCGTCGATCACCTGCAATGCCATGTCGGCGTCCAGGGTGCCGCGGCAGTAGAAGCCGTACGACCACCACTCGCCCGTGACGGGATCGATCTTAGGATGCGCGGTGAGCGCAGTTCCCTTGAGTCGGCCGGCGAAGTCCCACTTGGGCAGGGTTTCCAGCGTATCGGGATCTATCTGGTGCGGGTGCGAATCCTCGCGCAACGCGAGCAGGCGCCCTGCATGGAAGAAGGCAGTCGTGTTCGCAGTGTTATCCCGGTCAGTGCCGCGCGTTTCCGGCGCGTCCGTATGCTGATTCCGGTAAGCACCATACAGCCTGCTTCTCGCCGCACGCTCCTTCAGAAAGCGCTCGGTCTTGACATAGCGGCATTTGAACGCGACGTGTCCATCGCGAAAGTCGAACGAAGATACTATGCCATCGCCGTTGACGATGGTATCGGCCGAAAGAGTGGGGAACTGCGTATCGGGACCAGCGCGGTACAGCGTGCCCTCAAGCTCGGCCGGAATACGGCCGATCACTTCGCAGTCGTGCACGTCGGCCTCGAAGCGCAATGGGGTTTCGGTACCGTAAAAGCTTTGTACGGCGTGAAATGGTTCACTCATGGGAACTCCTAGTGATGTTGGAAGGTGAATCGATCAGGAGACTTGGCGGAAGCCAATTGGCGGCTGCGCGCCTTGGGCGCAACGGCCTTGGCTTGGGAGGATGACGTATGCCGCGTCCACATACGCACCTCAGCCGACGCGTGCGGTGATACGGCCAACGAACTCAGCCAGCACCGGCCCCAGCGTATCGTGTGGAGCGCCAATATGTTGCACACTGGATAAATGATTGTGGCCGCTCAGATAAATCATCTCCGGCCATCGGCCAGTTCGCTCCATGGAGGCGGCCACGACCTGCGCTGCCTGCTGCTGGAATTCCGCCGGGTCCAGTTCGGACACGGTATACAGGCAGTTCCAGTCGCCGGCCAGCAGTCTCGGCAAGCTCGAACGCTCGGCGAACAGACTGCTGTCCGTGCCGTAGTAAAGGCGTTCCCGCTCGCTGTGGCGCAGCGTACTTAAGTCATACAATCCACTGAGCAGAATCGCTCCGCTCGGTCGAGGCTGTTGCGCTGGCCACCGCGCGAGGCAACCGGCCACGTGTGCAGCGCCAGCGGACTGTCCCATGAGCACCACGGCGGGCGCATCACCACACCAGGAATGTGCGTGCTGCTGCAACCAGCGGGCCGCCAAGGTGACGTCATCAGCACCAGCAGGCCAAACATGGTCCGGCGCGAGTCGATAATTCATTGTCGCGCCAACCCAGCCCTGTGCTACAGCCCAGGCGCCGATATGGTTATAAAAAACGTCATCAGGGCCGCCCTTCTGCCCCATGGTAAAGCCACCGCCGTGCACGAACAGCACCACGGGCCGCGCGTGCGGCGCCCCGTTCGGCACAAATATATCCAGGCGATGACGGTCGTGAGGGCCGTAGCTTTGGTCGCGGAGCACGGTGCACGCATCCGCCTGAGGACGCGGCGCGTGGGGTGCCATCAAGGCGGACGTGCCTCCGATAAGCTCTGGAGTGATAGCGCGGCCCAATGCGGCCAACGCTTGACGCAGATGAGGTTGCATGAGAAATTGTCTCCGGATGCATTCGTATTATGTCCTCATTCTGCATCCAAAAAAGATCTCAGTCAATTAGTAAGACATACTTATTTTTCGCAATTAAAGCGTCAACGCGATAGTTTCTTTTTCAAATATCACAAAGACATATTTCATATTTAGCTTTTCATACGCGCTATTCCGGTTTTCTGTTAACTTTGTATGATATCCATACTTTATATCTGCAGCAGAAAACGAATAATTCGTCTAAGCGTTTAACATCGTCCTTACGAACGAAATTGTTCCTCTCTCACAGTGCAAACGCCACAAGCTGCTGGCGAGGCATTGATGTCGCAGCGTGTGTAGATTTTCCGGGCGACGAGGAGCCGAGCCCTAAGGCTCAATATCCAAAGGAAGTCAGCCGCTTTGCACCGCGCCTACCGTGACGAAATCAGTAACCTCGGTGCGTCACGGTGTCTCTTGGGTAACTCGAATGCAACGATGGCGGCGGGCTGGTTGCGGAATAAACATCAGCAGGGCTTGAAGGCAGCCAAACACGATTGGTCCGGAAGCAGACCGTTGCTGAGATCATGTCTGATTTACTGTAAATGCCATGGGAAATCTGGATGGCTTGCAGGTCGACCGCTAGATCGATGCGCTGGGACGCTCCGGCGAGCATGCTGCGGGTGCGGTCGCCACCGGCTGTCCGCGCAGCGAAGGCGTGCAAAATCCGCTCCCGGATTTGCTCACCCCGGAAATCACGAAAATCACCCATTACTGTTTCGGAACCTGTTTCGCGAAAGTGATGGGTGAACTTGGTGCCACGCTTACGAAATCGGCGTCCCGCGAAGAGGAATGCGCGACGCCCTTAGAGCCGTAGCCGCGCAAGGACAATGGTTCGCGCAGAGGCGTTTCCTGCGCCTGAACGATAACCGGCACAAAAGACTCAAGCAGCATCGCAGCGAGCAACGCCGTCCGCGGTATCCGCTTGCCGAAGACTCAGAATGTGGCTTGGAATTCATACTTCGGCACGCTAGGCTGGCGTTCGACCGGTGGCTGAGGCTTGGAAAGATAGAAACCTTCATTTCATCGCACCTCAGGCTTGAATTCGCCCAACGCGCTGTAAGGGCTATGGCGAATTTGATGCCGGAGTACCGACGAAATTTGTTATCGATCCCCATCAAATGCTCAAAAATGCCGCTTGAGCTTTTTAGTTTTCACCGTAGGGCAAAGTCTCATAACTTGCATTACAGTACATCGTTGAACATCAAGAGCGGGCTCCTCGCTTACGAGGCGTACGATCCACCGGTAGATCGCGTTTCATCTCGCTAAAAGGCGCCCGGCTCTGTTCGTTCTGAAGGTGAACTAACTTGTGGAGCAGTTTCATAAATTGCTGGGCTTCCGTCACCGTGAAGGGCTCGAGGATCTTCTGATGAAGCCGGTGAATAGCTGGAATGAGACTCACAAGGAGCTTTTCGCCTGCTTTGGTAAGGTTAACAACTCTCAGCCGCCGGTCAACAGCATGCACTTCGCGCGTTAGAAGACCCCGTTGTTCAAGGCGAACGATGACCGTCGCTGCGGTAGAAGTGTCAATTGCGACAAGACCGGCCACCGAGACCTGGTCAATGCCCGGATGCTCCATGAGGGTATGCAGAACCGCATACTGAATCGGGGTGATATCGGCATCGATTTCATCAAAGAAGAGTGATGCGGAAATCTGCTGAGCACGACGAAGCAAGTGTCCAGGCTGTGCATAGAGATCCTCGGACAAGGTTTGTTTGTTGTGATCGTTGGATGACGTTTTCATGTTTTGTTGCAAATATGGACGATGTCCCGAGTAGCTAAATCACTAAAATATTGAATGAGATAACGATGCGAAAGCCAGTGCATATTGGCGATGTATTGATGAGAAAGATTACTTTATGCATATTATGACAAAGATTCGTACCGTGGTAATTCCGACTGAATAGAAGCAACTCTCTGCGTTCGATAGGTTCATGCACACCAACTCTTGGAAAGTTGACCACTCATCATGAACGCGCCTTCCCCCGCACGCGTTAGTTCCAAGAGGTAATTACGATCCTGGCAATCCACCCTCTGATCAGAGCTCTGAATGTAATAGTTCGGTGAGCACCGGATGGAAAAGTTAGCGTGAGAAAGCGACATTAGCGTCGATGAAGTCGGGCAGGCGGCCTAATTTTCCAATCGAATTCATAGCCCGCGTCGCAGCTCTTGCATGCGAACCTGGCGTGTCAGTGTCAAAGCTGGCTCGCGAGCATGGCCTCAATCCCAATCTGCTGTCCTGATGGAGGCGAGAGTATCGTGCCGGCGAATTTTATGCGCCTGTTACGTCTGAACCGGCACTGCTTCCAGTCAGTCTGGTTGCGCAAACAGATGCACCGATCGTGGAACTGCCCAGCCCAGCGACGCGGTTTGATAACGCCTCTGCAAGCAAGCCGCTCGGGCCCTAATCGAAATCAGGATTGCTGGAACGGTTGTTCGGGTCGAAGGAGAAGTCGACGTGATTCGTCTGTGGGCTGTACTCTCGGTGTGACAGGGATGATAGGCCCACCGGCGGGTACACGCATCTGGATTGTGGTCGGCATGACCAGCATGCGCAAGGGCATGAATGGGCTGGTTGAATTAGTTGTAGTAGTCGCGATCTGATCTGACAGTTGCCCGGTTTGACGCTAGCGATTGTCAATTCAAATTCAGCTGTTCAATGTGGTGATCTTATCGCGCCACACCTCCTTTCCGTCCAACAGTGTTTGCATCGGTGTCCTACCACAACACATCTTTCCTTGGTGCGTGCGATCGTTGTTGTAGTACGCCAGCCATTCGTCCAGGTCGACTTGCAATTCGTCCGCGAGTGATAGAGATTAGAAGAGCAGACGTTATCATTATCGTCTTCATGGTGTCTCCTGGTTTTGCCTTATCCCGAACGCATATTTCGCTATCGCTCAGTACACTCAACGTCTATGTTGAAAGTACTGAATATTTGTTAGGATGTGTAGGAAGTTTTTGGCTCTATCAACGGCTAGTTTGGGCCCCACTAGCCTCGTCGCCAAATCAAGTTGGCCGCGCCACGCATCTCCTTTTATAGGACCATAAAAGCAAAATTAGAGATCAAGCGTAAGGGAAGTGCTTTTTGCCCTCGAACAGCAAGGTGTGAACTGGTCATTTTGCGCTTTCTCGTTATCCATAAAATACATATCGCGATGGTCCGGAACTCCATCCAATATACGTGTGATGCAAGTTCCGCATACTCCCTGCTCGCAGGATATGGGAATGGAAATGCCCTGCTCTTCTAATATCGCCACGACCGTTTTCCCAGCGGGTATCTGATAGCACGCGCCGGTACTCGCTATCTTTACTTCAAATGCAGTATCGCCGGTCGTATCAGCCTGCTTGGCACCGAAATATTCAAAATGGACGAACTCTTCACCTACACCGAGCTCCTTTGCAGTAGCAACGACGTGCTCGATAAAGCCTGTTGGCCCGCAAACGTAGATATGCGTTTCCTTACCAGCCTTTTTCAGGATGGCCGGTAAATCTAATTTCTGCTCTGAGCCAGCATCATCGAAATGAAACTGAGCGTGCGACGCGAATGCGCTTGCTTTTATGCGATCAACAAATGCAGTCCGCTCTGCTGATCGGCTGCAATAATGCATTTTGAACCGGGCACCTATGCGCGTGAGGCGCTCAGCCATGCACAATATCGGCGTGATACCAATCCCCCCTGCTAGCAGAAGGCTTCGCTCGGCAGGCACCAAAGGAAATTGATTTTTTGGTTGACTAATCTTGATCACGTCGCCTTGATTGACTTGCTCATGCATACCGAGCGAGCCGCCCCGAGAGGCAGGATCGCGTAAGACCGCGATCTGGTAGTGACTGGAATCGTGCGGGTCATTGCAAAGTGAGTATTGTCTCACTATTCCACCGGGCACATGGACATCAATGTGCGAACCTGCGCTAAACGATGCCAGCGGCTTACCATTAGCGGCCTGTAACTTGAAGCTTACAATGCCATCCGCTTCCTTGGTCTTACGTACAACCTTAACGTCGATAGTTTCCACTTTTGTCTCACTCATTCTTCATCGATCTTTGAATACCTATAGGCGGCCGGGAATATTTCCTCAAGCTGCTGAAATGGCTTGCTCTTCGGCCAGAATGCGATCAAGGACGCGTCGTGACTGGACACCACCTGCATCAATATTGAGCATGAGTAGCTTCCGTTCTGGATAAGTAAGGATGTTTCGTTGTTGCTTCTCAAGCATTTCCTGGTCTTCGGCAAAGATCTTGCCTTGGCCTTCCCGGATTGTTTCCGTTAGTGCCGGGTCGTTGGGTTTGAAGTTACGAGCCATACCCCAGAAATACCAATGAGATGTCTCTGTTTCTGGCGTCATGAAGTCGACAACGATACTCGAAACTTTATGCTCAGGCGCAGCATCGTACCCACCGTGGCCCGCATGGGCGACTCCGACTTCGATCATGACGTGGCTCGGTGGCAGATACTGGCAAATTTGCCAACGATCGACTGGCACATCATCTGCTAATCCGTTGCCGCGTAATGCTGCTTTCCAAAACGGCGGAGCCTCGACGTTCTCCATATAGCGGCTTGTGATGACTTCGTCGCCTATGACCTTCGTATTGACGGGAGCCTCATCGATTTCCCGCTGCCCGATACTCGTCGCGTGAACGTAAGTCTCGTGTGTCAGGTCCATCAGGTTATCGATCATGAGACGATAGTCGCACTTGATATGGTAGAGCCCGCCGCCGTAAGCCCAGTCCGGACTTTCTGCCCATTCAAGGTGATGAATGAGTGCTGGATCGGCACGCGTAGCATCCCCAGGCCATACCCAGATGAAGCCATAGCGCTCGAAAACGGGGAATGATTTTATGCACGGGAAACCGCGCACACGCTGACCTGGCATCGCGATGGTCTTCCCATCTGGGCCCATCTCTAAGCCGTGGTAACCGCACACCAAATTTCCGTCTCGGATGAATCCAAGGGATAGGGGAGCGCCCCGATGGGGACAAAAATCTTCCAGCGCAGCTACCTTGCCCTCGCTTGTACGGTAGAAAACCATGTTCTCACCGCAGATCTTTCTTCCTAGTGGCTTCTCGACGATCTCGTCTGGAGTACAGGCCACGTACCAGGTATTTTTAGGGAACATAACAATCTCTCTTGACGAATCAAAAACGAAATCACGTTACTGGGATCTCTTGCCGCGCTATGTTTGTGTCACGATCTAGATGGCTGGTCCGAGTATCGCGCCAGCAACATGGGAACAGTCGCTACCAACTAATTTCATCTACTCGGCTAAGCCCTACCCGCCTCTTCCATATGCGGCGCTGCGCGTCAAGTTAAATGCGCTGTGAACTACGCCCTATAGCGCCGGCAAGGCGTTGGCGTCGTGTTGGACGCAGCCACAAAGCTCCGTGCATTGGCCCGACGGGGGGCTTCTTGGACCTCTTGCTAGAACGAGCTGATTTCAAGGTTTCCATCATGTCTCCTTTGGATATTGTTCAGCACACTTACGGTATAAGATAAGTGTACTGAATGTTTTTTGAAATGTGTATCCTATTTCAAAGAATTTTTTGCGTCCGACATAATCCCGCCAACGGGCATAGCGTCGGGTTCCATTCGGCAGTTGCCCTGGCTGGTGTTCATTGCGCCCCCAATCACCACTGGAGATCTTTTCAGGTCTGGATATTTTAGCAACTCGACCGACGCAAAAAAGGAGTCCATGTCGAGATGCGCAATACGGCGGTGAGGCACTTGCAATGGCTCTGAAATACCTGCAAAAATGGAATCGGATTGCACGGAGAAGAATGGCCGGTTGGTCTGCCCTGCGCCATGAGTAATGGAACAGACTGACGAACCGATTGGCGTGACGGGAATCGGGGCGTATCGAAGCGATGGTGACAATGGCTTGCCGTTGCTGAGCTCTTCAATGCTGAGCTCTTCAATGCTGACGATCAACGCCGACCATGCGCTGATGGCGCGCATGCGTCAACCGGAAGGTGAAACGAGAATGCTGGTATTACCTGAACTGGAGGAATACGACGATTGGCTCAACTGTCGTGGTGAGGACGCGCCAGGATTTTCAGGCAATCCCCGGCGGACGACTGAAAGATGCGCCGGCGCCAAATCTGGTAAAGGCATCGGCCCAGGCCACCCTCCCCGATGCGTGATTCAGGTCATGGCACCGATCGGAGTCAAGCGTGCAGGCGCATAAATGGCGCCACCGTTTCACGCGAACGTTAAAGCAAAAAGGGCTGACAACTGGTGGTCCAGTCATGAGCCCTTCTCGTTAATTACAGCGAGCTGATTCTACATCGTCAAATTCTACTTGAGCAAGATCTTGCTCAGTAAAACATTCGGCACACGCTGGCCTTTCCATCAAGCCGGATAGCGCAGTCGCTAATTCAATTTGTTTACTTGTGCGCCGCTGGTTGTCTCCGACTAATTGGTCGCATCAGAGTGGTGATAATCCACGTCCACTGGAGGAATTTCTCGCTCAGCGCCCTGTTGATGGTCATTTGACGCTTTCGTGAGCAGTAAGAGTACGGCCTGGCTACGCCAAGCCATGATCGGCCTAGTCGTAAAGCCAGGGCTGAGCGGTGCGATGCTTTTCTTCGAAGTGGCGAATGGCTTCTGCTTCCTGCAAGGTCATCGATATATCGTCCCAGCCATTCAGGAGGCGCTCCTGCCATGTGGTATCGATATCGAACCTGATCACTTCCGAGCCGTCAAAATGCAGGGAGCGCGTCGCCAGGTCGATCGCCATGGTTGCCCCCGGCTGGGCCGCAACCCGTACTACCAGTCCCTGTACCTGTGCCGCCGGGAGAATCACTACAAGGATGCCGTTCTTTAGGCAATTGTTGCGGAAGATATCGCCAAATGACTCGCCGACGATAGCCCGAAAGCCCATATCTTTTAGTGCCCATGGCGCATGTTCACGCGATGAGCCGCAGCCAAAGTTCTTTCTGGTCAAAAGAATCGACGCACCTGCGAATCTCGGCTGGTTTAGCTCGAAGTCTGGATTGAGTGGGCGCTTCGAGCAATCCTGGCCCCAGGACCCTTCATCGAGGTAACGCCACGCATCGAATGCGAAGGGGCCAAGGCCAGTACGGCCGATGGTTTTCATGAACTGTTTCGGAATGATCGCATCGGTATCGACGTTATTCCTGTCCAGTGACGCGATTAGGCCGTGTATTGATGTGAAAGGTGTCATTGCATCCACTCCCTGATATCTGTGATGCAGCCCGCGAGTGCGGCCGCCGCAGCCATGGCAGGGCTCATCAGATGTGATCTGCCACCGGCACCCTGGCGGCCTTCGAAATTTCGGTTGGATGTGGATGCACAGCGTTCTCCCGGCATGAGACGGTCGTCGTTCATCGCAAGACACATCGAGCAGCCGGGTTGTCGCCATTCGAATCCGGCATCGATGAAGATCTTGTCCAATCCCTCCTGTTCCGCCTGCCGCTTGACTTGTCCCGAACCAGGCACCACCATCGCTCGAATTACCGAATCGGCGACGTGGTGACCGCAGACGACGGATGCAGCTGCCCGCAAGTCTTCTATGCGGGAATTCGTGCACGATCCAATGAAGACCTTGTCAATCGGCAAGCCGAGCAGGCGGGTGCCTCCCTGCAGTCCCATATAGGACAATGCCTGCATAAAGCTTTGGCGGCGCTGAGGATCGGCTTCTACGTCAGGGTCGGGAATAAAGCCATGGATCGGGAGCACCATATCCGGCGAGGTCCCCCACGTTACCTGCGGCTCAATCTCGTTGGCATTGATCCTCACCTCCTTGTCAAACGGGGCATCGGGGTCCGAGTGCAAGGTCATCCAATACGCAACGGCGCGTTCCCATCGCGCATCTTTAGGGGCATACGGTTTGTGCTGCAAATAATTCATGGTCGTCGTATCGAACGCCACCAGTCCTGTGCGTGCACCAGCCTCGATAGCCATGTTGCATACGGTCATTCGCTCTTCCATCGATAATTTTGCAATGGTGCTGCCGCAAAACTCGATAGCGTGACCAGTACCACCTGCAGCGCCGAGTCGACCAATGATCGCAAGCACAATATCCTTGGCAGCCACCCCTGCTTGGAGATCACCATCTACCTGCACCCTGAGGTTTTTTGCCCGTGTCGCCGTTAGCGTTTGTGTCGCAAGAACATGTTCGACATCTGAGGTGCCGATGCCAAAGGCGAGGGCAGCAAACGCCCCATGCGTCGATGTGTGCGAGTCGCCACACACGATGGTGGTACCTGGAAGCGTCGCCCCGAGTTCCGGCGCGACCACATGCAAGATTCCCTGCTTGTCACTGCGGAAGGGAAAATACGCCAGTGTGGCGAGATTTCGAACATTGCGATCCAGCGTATCCACCTGCTCCCGTGAATAAGGATCGGCTATGTCCTGATCCCAGTCGCTCGTCGGCGTATTGTGATCTGGCGTGGCGATGATCGAACGCGGCCGCCATGGATGCCGTTCAGCTTGCCGAAGCCCTTCGAAGGCTTGCGGGCTGGTAACTTCGTGTACAAGGTGTCGGTCAATGTACAAAAGCGCGTTGCCGTCTCCGAGGTCGCGCACGACATGGCTCTCCCAGAGCTTGTCATACAAGGTTTTTTGCATGGGATAAGGGTATTAGCAAAGAAATGATCAGGCCAAACTAACACTCGACCCGATTGAGTCAGCTCGAATATGCCGGCGTGAGATGCATGTGGTAAGGCGTTCCATCAATGGTCATCTGACTGCTGTGACTTCTGTCAGACAGACCATAGCCCTGTCTTGGTGAGAAGAAGATACCGCGCGCTGCGGCTCTATTCCCCGAATCGCCAGTGCTAGCAATTCGCGCAACCGTGCAATCCCCGCCTCGACAAGCGGTTCATCCTGACTCAACCAGCGCCTGACTTCCGTCAGATAAATCGTTATGAACAAGGAGGCAATCAGATCCGCCGACACGTCGTCGGCGATCATCCCACTTTCCTGCCCGTCTTTGACAATCCCGGTCAACATACTAAGGATCTTTGGGCGACGCGCATAAAAGCGCGCGGTTTCCGGACCCTGCACATTGGCGCTACCAAGGAAATCGAAGGTCTCTTTCACCGCGGGTCGTGCGAGACTGGGTTCGCAGGCCCAGTAAGCATACCGGACCTTGAAAAAAGCGGTGACCTGATCGACCAGTGGCGCTTTGTGGTCGACGATATAGGCGCTAGTATCGTTCACTTCGTCCAAGTCATCATTAATGATCATCATCAGCAGCTCGCGCTTGTCTTTGGCATAGACAAACAATGTCCCGATTCCGACCTCGGCGAGTGCAGCGATCTCGCGTGTCGTTGCTGCGTCATAACCTTTCTCCACAAACACTGAGCGCGCCGCCGCTTTGATTCGACGCCGTTTATCCAGTTTGCTCTTCTCCCGCAATCCAAGCGTGGGCGGAGGCTCCAGCCGTTCTTCCGTACTGGCGGTTATCTTCTGCATATCCATTGTTGGCAGTTTCTATGAGGCAGCGATGATAGACGTTTTAATCATGGTGTCCCGAGTCACTGCAAGGCACAAGCCAGTAAAACCAGTTCACAGGATAAAACAGCATGTTTTAAAATGAAGCACGCTCAATTTTGAGCATGATTTGTTTATGCCGAATTATAGGCAAGATTTTTACAATACATCAAGGGGGGTGATGAGAATCTGCCGCTTCAACGATAACCGGCTCGGCCTGATGGAAGTCGATAAAGAGTATGACGTGAGCACAGTTCTGGAATCGCTCCCGGCCCTGAAATGGCCGGTTGCCCCCGGCGACTTTCTAATCGAGTGCCAGACCTCCCTGCTCGCAGCCATTGCGACGTCATCCAGAACTTTTATCCGAGTTCCATGAACAGGTAGCAGTGGTTAACGTTCGGCCGTAGCTGTTAACTGTGGCACCAATTCGAACAAGTCGCCGACGATGCCGTAGTCCGCCACCGAGAAGATTGGCGCGTCCGGATCCTTGTTGATCGCCACAATGGTCTTCGAATCCTTCATGCCGGCCAAATGCTGGATCGCACCGGAGATGCCGACCGCGATATACAGCTGCGGTGCCACGATCTTGCCGGTCTGACCGACCTGCCAGTCGTTCGGGACAAAACCCGCATCGACCGCTGCGCGCGACGCACCCATGGCGGCACCCAGCTTGTCGGCCAGCGGCTCCAGGATCTTGAAGTTGTCGCTTGAACCCATGCCGCGGCCACCGGACACGATCACCTTGGCGGCGGTCAGTTCCGGACGGTCGGACTTGGCCACTTCGCGCGACACAAAAGCCGACTTGCCGGCATCAGCGGCTGCAGCAATGGTTTCCACTGCGGCATTGCCGCCGGTGGCTGCCGCATCGAAGCCAGTGGTACGCACAGTGATGACCTTGACTGGATCAGCCGACTGCACGGTGGCAATGGCATTGCCGGCATAGAAAGGACGCTCGAAGGTGTCGGCGGAGATCACCTTGGTGATTTCCGACACTTGCCCAACGTCCAGTTTGGCCGCCACACGCGGCAGGATGTTCTTGCCGTAAGCGGTCGCGGGAGCCAGGATGTGCGCGTACGCGGAAGCGATCGCGAGTGCCTGTTCGGCGACATTCTCGGCCAGGCCTTCGGCGAAATGCGCGGCATCGGCGACCAGGACCTTGGTCACGCCGGCGATCTTGGCAGCGGCTTCGGCGGCAGCGCCGCAGTTGGCACCGGCGATGAGGACATGGACCTCGCCGCCGCACTGGGCGGCCGCGGTGATGGTGTGGAGAGTGCTTCCCTTGAGCGAAGCGTTATCGTGTTCAGCAATGACGAGTGCGGTCATGATGGTTTCCTGATCTGAATAGGGTGAAGGCGCGCGCGCTTAAATGACTTTGGCTTCGTTCTTGAGCTTGGACACCAGCTCTTCGACGCTCTTGACCATGATGCCGGCCGAGCGCTTGGGCGGTTCCGCGACCTTCAAGGTCTTCAGGCGCGGCGTCACATCCACCCCCAGATCGGCGGGCTTGAACGTATCGAGCTGCTTCTTCTTGGCCTTCATGATGTTGGGCAGCGTCACATAGCGCGGCTCGTTCAGGCGCAGGTCGGTCGTCACGATCGCCGGCAACGGCAGCGCCACCGTTTCCAGGCCGCCGTCGACTTCGCGCGTCACTGTGGCCTTGCCGTCGTCCAGCGTGACCTTGGAGGCGAACGTGGCTTGGCCCCAGCCCAGCAGCGCAGCCAGCATCTGGCCGGTCTGGTTGCAGTCGTCGTCGATGGCTTGCTTGCCCAGGATGATCAGCTGCGGCTGCTCCTTGTCGGCCACCGCTTTCAGCAGCTTGGCCACCGCCAGCGGCTGCAATTCGACATCGGTCTCGACCAGGATGCCGCGGTCGGCGCCGATCGCCATCGCGGTACGCAGGGTTTCCTGGCATTGCGTCACGCCGCACGACACTGCGATGACTTCGGTGACCTTGCCGCCTTCTTTCAGGCGGGTCGCTTCCTCGACCGCGATTTCATCGAACGGATTCATCGACATCTTGACGTTGGCGATATCGACGCCGCTGCCGTCGGATTTCACGCGGACTTTGACGTTGTAATCAACGACACGCTTCACGGAAACTAATATTTTCATGGAATATTGAAGGATAAATATCTACGTTGGGACACTCGTTGCTTTTGTTGTTGCCCGCCTCTCGAGCTTGTCCATTTCAAATCTCAGAATCGATGCATCACGCCTGTCACGATACCGGTCATGTTCTGGCCCGGCAGGGCGAAGGTCGTGCCCGTCACGCCTTGGGCGCTGGTGCCGCTGTTGGTTGAACGGCCAACATTCAGGTACAACTGTGTGCGCTTCGAAAAATCGTAATACAGCGAAGTGCCGAGCAGGGTCGCTTTATTCGGTGAATGCTTCTCCTTGGTATGGCTGAGGGAGGCGATAAAACCTAGATTCGAGGTCAGTGCCTGCTTGACGCCGAGCCAGTACAGATCGCTCCGGAGATCGATGGCTGGAATGTCGTTGTTGCGCCGCTGGAAACCTGCATAAAGCTTAGTCCCGGAGATGACGTAGCTCGCACCTACGAACAGGCGGCGATCGATTTCGGACTGCAGCGCGGCAGTCACGCCATGCTGCTGATCGTAACCGATACCGACGCTCAAAGGCCCTGCGGCATAATTGACATTGGCACCCACTTGGCGTCCGATTTTCGATGCGCCAGGTACTTCGCTTTGGCTGCCGGGCGGGGCGCCGGTTAAAGCGTCACGGCCGAAGCTGTAAAGCGCGGATGCGGAAATCGGTCCTTGCCTGAAGGTGTACTTGATGGAATTGTCCGGACGCTGAGTAAAGAAGGCATTGTCGGTCGCTGTGAAGCCATAGGTGCCATAGGCCATCGGATCATAAATCAGGGTCAGGTCGAAAATCGTATTTCTTTGACGGCCGATCAGGACGCTGCCCCAGTTGCCCTCAAGGCCTACCACCGCCGCGCGGCCGAACAGACGACCGTTTTGCAGCGTAGTACCGGTATCCGGTGAGAAGCCGTTCTCAAGATTAAAGACTGCACTCGTGCCGCCGCCCAGATCTTCCTTGCCGCGAATTCCTAAGCGCGACGCCACCTGATTGCTCGGGTTCAAGCGGAACAAGGTCCGTTTTGTGCCGCCGTCGGCAACACCGTTCAGATATTCGACGCCAGCGTCCACAATGCCGTAGATCTGGACGCTGGTGTTTGCCTGGGCTAGCGTATTCGATGCCGATACCGCCAAGCCCAAAGCCATAAGGGCTGCGGCGCCAATCCTTCCCCCGGTTTGAATCATTTGTTTCTCCTCGTATAAATTATGGTTAGGTTTTTCTAAAGCGCAGGCCGCAGTTCCGACCGCAAGTTAACGGTGGCAAATGTGGAGAAACGGATTGCAATAAAGAAGCAAAAAAAGGGTGGTTACTCGATTTAATTTAATAATGGGGGGTTAATTAATAATCCCTAACCCCCATACCTTGCTTTGTGCAAGGATTTAGCACGATCAATGGTTGCCCCACTGGCAACTCATCGTATTAAGCATCGCGGTTACCCTGGTGTCCGGCCCCATGAACAGTCGCAGCCATGGGCACCACCTGTGCAAATTGCATAGCAGATGTCTTTCTTCTATGGGCGACAACCAGTCTTGCAGGTTATTGAAAATAGTGAGTCTCGATGCGAAAGCCCCGCATACGTTGGCAGAGAAAGGCGGATAATTGCTTTACGCCAATGCTTTCTTTGTATTCGGTTTGCAGGCTAGTGTCCTGAGTTAGAAGTTCGTTGAAAAATAAAACTGATGCAATGGGCGTCAGGCGAGGCGCAAGACGGAGCAAGGCCGGGTGCCTTGCGAGTATTTGAACGCGGCCGGCAAGGCGAAGGTGACGTCCATTTCATCGGTTTTATTCGGCGAACTTCTAACTCAGGACACTAGATGAATGTCATCCCGCTAAGTCCGGCCGACGAGCATTATTCAATCTTGATCTTTGCTTCGTTGATGAGGGTTTCCCATTTTGTGATTTCGGTACGCATTAACTGACTAAGCTCTGCAGGTGTGCCCGGCGCAGGATCGGATCCGCTTGCAATAATTTTTTCACGGATTGCGGGTTGGTTAAGTGCTGCAACCAGTTCCGTATTCAAGCGCTGAACGATTGCAGGCGGCGTACCGGCCGGCGCCACCATCGCAATCCATCCGGTCGCCGAATATTTGGGCAGTCCGGATTCGTCGAACGTTGGCACGTCGGGAAGAGAACTACTGCGCTTTCCAGAAGTTACCGCGATAGCCTTCAAGCGTCCTCCTTTGATATAAGGTAAAGCTGTCGGTATATCGCTCATCGCGAGAGAAATTTGACCTGCCATAGCATCCATGGTCGCCGGAGCGGTGCCTTTATAGGGAAGCACAACTGCGTCCACGTGAGACATATGTTTGAATAGCTCAGTCGATAAATGCATCATCGTCCCCGGACCGCCATGCCCGACAGACAGTGTGCCGGGCTTGCTCTTGCCTTCGGCAATAACGTCGGCAATCGTCTTCGGCTTAAAGGCGTTATTGGCGACGAGAACGAAAGGCGCCTGAATCATAATACCGATCGGTGCCAGATCTTTCAACGGATCATACAATGTTCGTTTATTCGCTATGCCGCTAATAGCAAGTGCGCCTGCCGCGCCTACGCCAATGGTATATCCATCAGGCGGAGCCTTCGCCACGGCACCAATGGCGATCGCGCCGCCCGCGCCGGGACGATTTTCAACAATGACCGGTTGACCGAAACGCTCGGACATGGCTGGCGCGACTAAACGTGCAATCAGGTCGGCGCTTCCGCCGGGCGGGAATGCCAGTATGATCTTGATCGGCTTTGAAGGATATGGCGTATTCTGCGCGCAGGCCGGCTGTGACAATGTGAATCCAAGCGCGAGAAAACCTGCTGCAAGCTTGAGTGATCGATGCATTATATCTCCATGTTTTATAGGTGGCGGCATGCCGCATATGTCAAAGGGAAATTAGTAAAATTTGTGTAGAGAGCCTCTTTCATACTGCATAGAAATTCAAAATGTTTTGTCCATCGATTGCAAAAGGCGCTCTGCCCGCTCGCGCATCGATGGCTGTAACGAGATGTCATGCAGCCGAGGTGGTCGCGTCTTTCCGAGCGTGCTCCGCCACGCTTTGCAACATTGACCGCAGCATGGTAATTTCCTTGGCAGTGAGGATGGAAAAGACATCTTCCTCGATCACTTTCATTTCCGCATCACATTCCTTTACCAGATCAAGCCCTGCCTTGGTGAGGGTGACGCGCAGTATGCGGCGATTCGCAGGATCTTCGGTGCGATTAAGCAGGCCTGAAGTTTCTAAGAGCGTCAGCATCTGTCCCATGGCCTGCGGTGTGACATAGAATCGCCTGGACAGCTGCGCAGGTGAAAGATTATTCCTGGATGCGAGAATGGACAGTACCGTATATTGAATCCCGGTAATGCCGTGTTGCTTTAACGCGATATCTGTAAGGTCACGTAGCGCGAACCATGTTTGCGAAACCAGATAAGTGGTTCGAACCGGTGGGCGCGAAGTTTGCTCGGAAGGTTTTCGCTGTGCCATAAAAATCTGTAGTAAAAATATAAAACGGGTAGCATGGGCGCGCACATGAGCATCTTTTCATGGCCGGCCTGCCATGGAATGGAAAAAAGCGTTTCGTAAATCAGCCAGCCGGTGCCTGAGCGACAAATTTTGTGTTCATGTAGGCTTCCACCCCTTCCATTCCGCCCTCTGAGCCATACCCGCTATCCTTTACGCCGCCAAACGGTGTTTCAGCACTAGCTATGGCAAATGTATTCACACCCAACATGCCGGACTCGATGCGATTTTCCAAACGCATGACTCTGTCCGCATTGGAGGTGAATGCATACGCCGCCAGTCCAAATGGCAGCGCGTTCGCGCGTGCAATCGCTTCGTCCTCATCATCAAATGGCATGATCAGAGCGATCGGCCCAAACGGTTCCTCATGCAATGCCCTGCATTGTTCATTCAATTCGGTGAGTACCGTGGGCTGATAGAAGAAACCGGCGTGGTCAGGAGCCGAACCACCCGTGACGACTTCCGCGCCGAGAGATTGGGCATCGCTAACGATCGCACGCATGGCCGCAACACGCCGCTCATTCACCAGCGGGCCCATTTGTGAATCGGGGTCAATGCCAGCTCCCACTTTTAGCGAAGCAGCAGCCTTGGCAAAGTGCTCCACAAAACTGGCATAGGCCTGTCGCTGTACAAAGAATCGAGTAGGCGAAATGCAGACCTGCCCAGCATTTCGGAACTTATTTATGGCAGCCAGCTTGGCGACCCGCTCGATAGCCATGTCGTCAAATACCAGCACCGGCGCATGGCCGCCAAGTTCCAGGGTGGCAGGCTTGACACCCGCGGCGGCAAGGCCAGCGATATGGCGGCCGACAGGAACACTGCCCGTGAATGTGACCTTGCGGACGATTGGTGACTTGACGAGGAATTCCGATACTTCGCCTGGGACGCCGAAGACAACGTTAAGGACCCCGGGAGGAAGTCCGGCATCATGTAGGGCACGCGCCAGCTCCAATGCGGACGCGGGAGTTTCTTCCGATGGCTTGATGATGCATGTACAGCCAGCGCCAAGTGACCCGGCGATTTTGCGCGCCGGAAGCATCGCTGGAAAGTTCCAAGGCGTAAACGCCGCCACGACACCGATTGGTTCCTTGATGACTGACTGCCGCCATCCCGGCTCACGCGTGGGTATGAGCCTGCCATATGCACGCCGGCCCTCGTCCGCACTCCACTCAAAAATGTCGGCCGAAACGGCGACCTCAATACGTGCCTCGGATAGGGTTTTCCCTTGTTCAAGGGACATGATGGTGGCAATGCTCTCACTACGTTCGCGAATAAGCTGCGCTGCCTTACGCAAAATATTGGCACGTACTAGTGCGGACGTTTCACGCCATTTCGGAAAAGCGGCCTGCGCCGATGCAAGTGCCAGCGTTAAATCGGCCGTGCTCGCATGCGGCAGATCGCCGAGCGATTCGCCGGTAGCTGGATTCAGCACACTCTGCGTTTTGCGTCCTTCCGCGCCCAGCCATTCACCATTGATATATAGATGCATAGTCCGTAGATTCGGATTCAAAGTGATTCTCCTATAACAGGGATCGGTATCGCCCCTGCGATGCAATTCAATCGGCCACATCAGCAGCCTTGACGATCAACGACTGAACATGTCCAGCAGAATAGGGTTTACCTTTTCTGCGGATTCATAAATAGCCCAGTGGCCCGCAGTCGGGATAATATGAAAAATAGCGTCCGGCCGGACCTCCAACAAGGCTTCCCCCTGTTTTCGCGGATCGGGTAATCCGTAGCTATCAAACTCCCCGGTAATGCCCGCGACAGGCCCTGCAATCTTTCTAAGCGCGTCCAGCGGCCTGCTTGGAAAGAAAAGAGCCGGATCAAGCATGGAGCGTCTGGAGTTTTCCGCATGCAGCATTACCGCTTGCTCATCGATCTTCGCACTGTCGTGGAACATCATGACGGCTAGATTGTGGCGGTGCGCAGCCTCCACATCCTTCGGATCGGCCAGGCCGCGCCATTTCTTCAAGGTCCCTGGCAGACGCGGCGTCTGGTCGTTGAAGTTGCCGCGCACAAGTACTAGCCTGCGTATCTGGTCGCCACGTTCCAGCGCCATGCTTTCAGCGACAACGGAACCGAAAGAAAAGCCTGCTAGCGCAATTGATGGACGGTCAGGGCACAATTCATCCAGCCCGGCCCATAGTGTCGCAGCAATGTTGGCGAAAGTATGCGGCTCCGCTAACGAGTCAGAGTCGCCAAACCCTGGCAAATCGGGAACATACACCGTGTGCATGACTGCTAGCGCACCAATATTGCGAACCCAATGGGTCCACGATCCTGCAGTACCGTGCAGTAACACGACCGGAGAGCCCCTTCCCCATCTGCGCCAAGTTATTTTTCCATGTCCACAAGGCGTCGTCAAAAGCGTGGCGCTGGATGCTAATTCGTCGACATCTACGGATCGAGCCATCTTATCTCCTTCATTTTTTTGAGTGTTCCGGGAATGTGATCGCCTCTTGAACATGCGTATGCAATGGGAACATGAATAATGCTACCTTATATAAATATGATTTGCATAGCGATTTTTTCATCCTAGTTCAATGCCTATTGAGAATGTCGATTTCTGCGTCAAATCTGCACTTGACAGAATAATGTTAGTTTATATAAAGTAGCTTTTCATACGAAAATTTCAGATCACCAGTACTTGATCCAACCGAGGAGAAATCATGACGAAATCCCAATCTCAAGCAACAGCTGACACAAACACAAACGAAGAACCTGTGACCGTTACATTCGAAGATGGCATTGCCTGGGTGACGCTGAACCGGCCGGCCAAACGCAATTGCATCAATCCAGCCATCGTCTACCGAATGTGCGATATCCTCAACGACCTAGAATCCGACGATCGCTGCAAGGTCCTGGTATTGACCGGCGCTGGCGATGCTTTTTCGGCTGGCATGGATCTGCGCGAATATTTCCGTGCCACGGACGACAAGCCGGCTGAACGTCTCAAACTGTTTCGCGCTAATGGCCAATGGCAATGGCGTCAGCTGCGGCATTACGCCAAGCCAACGATCGCCATGGTGAACGGATGGTGTTTTGGCGGCGCTTTTACGCCAGTGATCGCTTGTGACCTGGCCATCGCTGCGGACGACGCCACTTTCGGTCTTTCCGAAATCAACTGGGGCATTATTCCCGCCGGCGTGGTTAACCGCGCGGTTTCGCAACTCATGCGTGAACGGGATGGGATGTACTATGTCATGACAGGAGAAACCTTCAGCGGCAAACGCGCTGCCGAGATCGGCCTCGTCAACGAATCGGTTCCGCTTGAAGACCTGCGTGCACGAACCACGCAATTGGCCAAGGTGTTAATGGAGAAGAACCCCGCCGTTCTACGTACCGCGAAAGTGTCATACCGCATCGCTTCCGAAATGACTTGGGAACAAGGTGCGGATTACCTGATGGCAAAACATGCACAATCAGTCATCGAAGATCCGGAGAACGGCCGCAATGTTGGCATGTCGCAATTTCTAGACGATAAAACCTACCGCCCGGGCCTAGGTTCCTACAAACGCGATGTCAAATAAATTGCAAGCAGGAGACTCGATATGAATAGCAATAATCTTAATCGCTTGCTTCGACCGCGTTCGCTTGCGGTGGTGGGAGCATCCGATGATCCGAGGTCGGTGTCGGGCTTGGTGCAGGCAAATCTCTCGCGATTCAATTATACGGGCGAGGTGCATCTGGTCAGTCGCAGCCGACCTGAAGTCAACGGCAAGGCCTGTGTTCCATCGATTCACGATCTGCCCGAGGGCATCGACGCCGCAGTGATCATCACGCCGCAGGCAGGTGTGCTCGATGCAATCTCAGCATGCGCCGCGCGCGGCATCGGCGGCGCAGTCGTGTTCGCATCCGGCTTTTCCGAACTCGGATGTGAAGGTCGCGAGCTGCAGGAGAAAATTGCCAGGACGGCGCGCGAAGCCGGCATCGCCCTGCTGGGCCCGAACTGCATGGGATTTGTTAATTTCGCCGATGGCGTCCCGCTGACTTTCGAACCGGTCTCGCCGTTGCTCCACCGTTCCGGTCCACGGATCGGCATTATCGCCCAGAGCGGCGCGATTAACGCCAACCTTCGCCAAGCGTTTGCCGCCAAGGGAATCAACGTTTCGTTCTCCGTTTCGACCGGAAACGAAGCTGTGCTCAGCGCCGAGGATTTGCTCACCCAATTAGTAGAGGCAAGCGAAGTTGACGCCTTTGCAATTTTCGTCGAGATGATTCGTAAGCCCGATGTCTTCCTTTCCGCATGCGGAAAGGCGCGCGCCGCCGGCAAGCCTGTCGTGCTCATGCATCCTGGCCGCAGTCCGAAAGCGCGCGAAGCGGCGCAATCCCATACTGGAGCATTGGCCGGCGATTACGAGGTCATGCGCACGCTGGTGGAACGCCAGGGCGTTGTCGTGGTCGATACGCTCGACGAGCTATTCGATGTCACCGATATTCTGGCCCGCTTTCCCAAGCCGGTCACGAGCGGCAATGCTGCTGTCGTTTCGAATTCAGGCGCCATTCGTGGAATCTCAATCGACTTTTGTTCTGATCTCGGACTTGAGCTGGCAAGCTTGCAGGGGACAACCTTGAACGCGCTCAAGGAAATGCTGCCGGACTTCGCCACACCGGATAATCCGCTTGATCTGACCTCCGCTGGCATGCAACAACCGGAGTTGTTCGGCGCCACGGTGCAGGCCATGCTCGACGACAGCGGCGTTGGCAGCGTCGTGGTAGCGCTGATGGGAGGTTCGGCGCCGCAGCAGGTCGCCAAGGCGAAATCGCTATTGCCTGTGATCGAAAAATCGGACAAGCCTGTGGCCTTTGTCATCATGGGCGATGGGAATGCACTGGCCGATGAATTTAATGCGATGGTGTTCGAAGGCGGCGTGCCGTTTTTCCGTTCACCAGATCGTGCATTGAGGGCGATGGCACATGTACATCGCTACGGACAACTTGTAGCCTCCAGCGGCAGACACGGAGCATCGGCTTCCGTTCCGAGACTCATGGATCTTCAACCGGGCCCCATCGCCGAATACAAGGGCAAGGAAATTTTAAGGCAGCTCGGTCTTGCGACGCCGGAGGGCGGCCTTGCCCGCACCGTCGATGAGGCCATCGATATCGCTGGACGAATCGGCTTTCCCGTTGTGATCAAAGCGCAGGCGGATAGCCTGACGCACAAAAGCGATGTCGGCGGTGTCGCCGTCGGGATCAAAGACAATGAGGCATTGCGCGGCGCCTGGAAAAAAATGCATGACTCGATCGGCAACGCTTGCCCCGATCTTCGCTTAGAGGGTCTACTGATCGAAAGCATGGCAAAGCCGGGACTGGAACTGGTTATCGGCAGCCGCCGTGATCCGCTATGGGGTGTGATCATGCTGGTCGGCCTTGGTGGCATCTGGATCGAAGCGCTCAAGGATGTGCGTCTACTAGCGCCCGATTTGGACGAAGCAGAAATTATCGCAGCGTTGAAAAAGCTGAAAGGCGCAGCCATGTTCAGCGGCCTGCGCGGTCAAGCGCCCGTTGATCTGGCACCGGTCGCACGTGCGGTTCGCCTCGTAGCAAATCTCATGACTGTCAATCCGGAAATCGCGGAAGTCGACATCAATCCATTCATAGCCTATCCATCCGGACGTGACGGGATCGCGCTCGATGCCCTGTTCGCCATTGCAGGACCTCGCTAACAGACAATCTATCATTAAAGGAAACACTTATGGCTTCTGCCTTTGACAAGGATAGTTTTCAAGACCTCCTCAACATGGTCGACAAGTTCATCACAAAGCGGCTGCTGCCACTGGAGAGGCAAGTCGAGGAAAATGACGAAGTACCGCAGACAGTGATCGCGGAAATGCGCGAGATGGGCTTATTTGGACTATCGATTCCACAGCAGTACGGCGGATTTGAAATCGACCTGCTCCAGGAAATGCAGATACAGATGGCCTTCAGCGAAACGTCTCCAGCGTTTCGCCTGGTGTTTTGGCCCAACGTCGGGATTGGCTCGCGAGGTATCGTACTTTTCGGCACCGAAGAGCAAAAGCAATTCTATTTGCCGCGCATGGCAACGGGAGAATTGCCGGCCGCATTTTGCCTAACCGAGCCCGGATCCGGCTCGGACGCAGCAAGCATCACCACGTCCGCCCGGCGTGATGGTGATCACTTCGTCATCAATGGCACGAAGCGTTTCATCACGAATGCGTCGCGGGCAGGGATTTTCACGGTCATGGCGCGTACCGATCCGAACGAAAAAGGTCCGAAGGGTATCACCGCCTTCATCGTCGAACGCGATACGCCGGGGCTCATTATCGGCAAATCGGAGAAGAAAATGGGTCAGCGCGGTTCGCCCATATGCGATGTTACCTTTGACAATCTGCGGGTGCCCGCCGCCAATATCATCGGCGGGCCGAGCAATGAAGGCAAAGGCTTCCGGATTGCCATGAGCGTTCTCGATGCCGGCCGGGTTAGCGTGGCGGCGTCCGCCGTAGGTATGGCTAAACGGCTAATTGACGAAGCGGCCCGATATGCGACGCAACGGGTGCAGTTCGGTGAACCCATTGCCAACTTCCAGTTGATCCAGGCCATGCTGGCCGATTCAGAGACCGACTATCTTGCGAGCCATGCGCTGACAATGCATGCGGCGCAGGTATTGGAAAAAGGGGAAGATGCACGGACCTTGGCTGCCGCAGCCAAATACTTTAGTTCGGAAGCATTGGGACGTATCGCAGATCGCGCCGTTCAGATCCACGGTGGCTCCGGCTATGTCGCGGATTACCCAGTCGAGCGGCTATATCGTGATGCACGCGGCGTACGCATTTACGAGGGAACAAGCCAGATTCTCCAACTCGTCATCGCCCGCACGATGCTGAAGCGTTACGAGCAGTAAAGCCGCATGGATATAAGCGCGACAAGCACAGCGGTCCGTCACTCATGGAAAACTACGGTCCGTCCAAGTACAGACCGCTTTGGCTGCACGCGATGCCGGCCGCCTGAATCGGTAATGGCATCCGTGTGATGTGCCTTGCCAGGTGGAGGCCGGTTTAAGACCATACTCGTAGGCGGCGGAATCGACACCAAATGGACCACTGATACCACCGCCTACGAGTACGGCACCGAGCATCCCGATACCATCCCCGGAACTTCCGGACACCCGCTGTTTCAGTACAACGATTTTTTGCACAAAGCGGGTTGGTCGGCCTGATCCCGCAGAAGCCTGCGCCACTCAGCGGCCACAACTTGACATCGGCGGTCATAGAATTTCTCGTTCAGGCATGTATTGCCGAACCCTCTCTGCGCTTCGAAGGATTAGCGCGCCTGGTGCAAAAAACTTCGGGGTTCAGGCTCATCCGCGCAGCATCGAACGGCAGTTCCTGTGCAAGAAAAACCGCAATGAATCTCTCACCGTCAATGCCTTGCCGTGCACCTTGCAGTGACGGACTGATACAAACGGAAGTGTCCACAGGTGTCCGGCTATCTCGCGCTCTATAAAAACGCAAAAGCGATTGACGCTCGCGAAAACTCGACTATACAATAGAGCACGCTCAATTTTGAGCATGCTCTATTTAAATGCAAATGTATGTATCTTTTGGAATGTATTAAGGAGACGTAATGCGAATCTGCCGTTTCAATGAAGGCCGCCTCGGCCTGGTAGAACAAGACAAGGTATATGACGTAAGCGCGGTGCTTGCATCGCTGCCGGCGTTGAAATGGCCGGTCGCGCCTGGCGATTTGCTGATCGAGCGCCTGCCTTCCCTGCGTGAGGCAATCAGCACGGCGAAGAAAAATGCGAAGGTGTACGAACTAGCCGACGTCAGTCTGCTGTCGCCGGTGGCGACGCCTTCAAAGATCATCGCGGCCCCGCTCAATTACAAGCTGCATGTCGACGAATCGGCAGCGGACGCGCAGATTCATAACAATGTCCACAACCCGGGTTATGAAGGCTTTGCTAGTCCGGTCGCGAAATTCGGCGTGTTCCTGAAGAATGCCACCAGCCTGGTCGGTGCGTCGCAAGGCGTGGTCATCAACTTCCCCGGTCGCCGCAATGACCATGAAGTCGAGCTGGCCGTCGTTATCGGCAAGCAGTGCAAGAACGTCAAGGCGGAAGATGCCAAGAGCGTCATCGCCGGTTACTGCATCGGCCTGGACATGACCGTGCGCGGCACCGAAGACCGCAGCTATCGCAAGTCGGCGGATACCTATTCGGTACTCGGTCCCTACCTCGTGACCGAGGATGAAATCCCGAATCCAGGCGAACTCGCTTTTTCAATCCATGTCAACGGCGCTGTCCGCCAGAACGCCAACACGCGCGACCTGATCACCGGCGTGGAGGAACTGATTGCAGTAGCGTCCCATGTGTACACACTCTACCCCGGAGACGTAATTATGACCGGCACGCCGGAAGGCGTGGCATCGATTCAGTCCGGCGACCTGATGACCGCGCGGATGGAGCAGATCGGGGAAATGGCAGTGCATATCCGCTAAATCATTCGCTAGCGCGAGAAAAGCGTGGCGGCGCGCAGTGCGCCGCCGCATGACGTTTGAGGTCTGAAGGAGACGACTATGGCTACTTTGACAGAAAACCGGATATCGCCGGAAGTCCGCGCCGAACGGGAGCGGTTTTATGAAAAAATCGGTCGCGACGATTACGCTCCCTTGTGGGAACAATTGCACAGTCTTGTGACCAAGGTTCCCACATCGGCATGCCGTACCGCGCACTGGCAGTATGCGACAGCGCGCGCCTATCTGGATGAGGCCGGCAAACTCATCACCGCCAAGGAAGCCGAACGGCGCGTCCTAATACTTGAAAATCCTGGCATGCGCGGCAAGGCGGCGATCACGCCGGCATTGTACGCGGGCCTGCAGATGATCCTTCCTGGCGAAGTCGCGCCGGCGCACCGACATTCGCAATCAGCGCTACGTCTCATTCTTGAAGGAGACGGCGCGTTCACCACCGTGGACGGCGAACAGTCACTGATGAAGCGCGGCGACTTCATCATCACGCCTTCCTGGACCTGGCATGACCACGGTAACCATACGGATCAGCCGATGGTTTGGCTGGACGGCCTCGACGTGCCCATGGTGGCGATGCTCGATGCCAGCTTCGCGGAGTCCGGCTCCACCGAAGCGCAATCCTTTCTGCGCCCGCCCGGTGACAGTGCGCTGCGCTTCGGGAACAACATGGCCCCGGTCGACGCGCAGCCGACCCCGAACCGGGCCTCGCCCCTGTTCAGCTACGCCTATGTGGATGCTTGCGCATCGCTCGCCGCGATGGCGACCTCCGGCACGCCTGATGCCTGCAATGGCTACAAGCTGCGCTATCTGAATCCGCTCACCGGCGGCTCGGCGATGCCCACCATTGGTGCCTATATCCAACAACTTCCCGCCCACTTTGCGAGCGCGCCGTATCGCTGTTCCGCCGGGACCATCTTTGCGGTCATCGAGGGGAGCGTCACGGTCACCACGCCGGACCAGACCTTCGATGCCGGACCGAATGATGTCTTTGTCATTCCGAGCTGGGTCGCGCATGAATTCAAGGTGAGGGAAAGGACGGTATTGTTCAGTTTCTCTGACCGACCGGTGCAGGAAGCGCTCGGCTTGTGGCGCGAACAGCGCAACGCCAACTAGTGCACCTTCACCTACGCATCATGTGCCCTGCATGAAAGATATACCGGGTGGGCCCCCCACCCTTATGAGTAAAGATATGGAACAGAAACCAGTTGTTATTGCAGGCGGCGGTCCGGTCGGACTCGTCGCCGCCCTCGCCCTTGCGGAAAAAGGCGTCCAGGTGGTGTTACTCGAAAGCGCCAACGATATCCCGCGGGACCTGCGTGCCGGCACCTTCCATCCGCCGACCGTCGAAATGCTGGACCGTCTGTCGATCGGCGCCGAGCTGCTGGCACAGGGCATCAAGGTGCCGGAATGGCAGATACGCGATCGCCGTACCGGGGTCGTGGCGCAATTCGACCTCGGCGTAATCGCCGACCAGACACCCTATCCATTTCGCCTGCACTGCGAACAGCACAAGCTGTCGCAGATTGCCTTCGCGGCGCTGTCGCGCTATCCGAATGCGCGTGTGTTGTTTGGACACAAGTGCACCGGCTTTACACACGACGCAGACGGCGTCACGGTCAGGGCCGCTTCCCATGATGGCCATACGGAGATTCGCGGCAGCTACCTGATCGGCGCCGATGGGGCGCACAGCATCGTCCGCAAGACGCTAGACATCGAATTCGAAGGCTTCACCTGGCCGCAGCGCTTTCTCGTCTTCGCCACCACGTATGACCTGCGCGAGCAGGGATTCACCGGCAACGCCTATATCGCTGATCCGGATGAATGGTGCGCCATCTTCGTGCAACCACACGAAGGCCCGCCTGGCATCTATCGCATTGCGTTTCCCATCACGTCGGAAATGGACGACCAAGAGGTGTTGTCGGAACGCTTCGTGCAAAGCCGCATTCAGGGCTTTCTCTCTCCCGACATGGAATACGACATTCCTTACAAGAGCGTGTACCGCGTGCATCAGCGCGTCGCCAAGACGTTCCGGGTCGGCCGCGTCATGCTCGCCGGCGATGCGGCGCACGTCAACAACCCGCTCGGCGGTATGGGCCTTAACAGCGGCATTCACGATGCGATGAACCTGGTGGACAAGCTGCTGGCCGTGCTGGAACAGAGGAGTGACGACAGCGTGCTTGATCTCTACGACAGGCAACGTCGCCTAACCAACATAGAATACGTGCAAGCCATCACCATCCGCAACAAGAACCTGCTCGAGGAGCGCGATCCCGGCGTCCGCGCCCAGCGCCTCGATGAAATGCGCCAGACTGCGGCCGACCCGGAACAGCACCGGGCATTCCTGCTGAATTCTTCCATGATCAACAGCATTCGTCGCGCCGAGGAAATCCGCTGAGCAAGCTTCAGCAATTACCGTGAAGAGAACCCCATGAATCATTCCTTTTATCCAAAACGGCGCCGGCTGCTCGCTGCTGCGGGCGGCGGCCTGTTGCTGGGCACCGCATTGACCGGCTTCGCGCAGTCGACCGGTGGCTCGGGTCCGATCAAAATCATCGTTCCCTTCAGCCCGGGCACCACCCCCGACTTAATGGCACGACTGCTCGATCCGAAGCTCGCACGGCGCCTCGGCAAGCCAGTCATCGTCGACAACAAGCCGGGTGCCTCCGGCATTCTCGGCATGGACGCCGTCGCCAAGGCCGCGCCCGATGGGCACACCTTGATGATCGGCACCTCGACCGCGCTGACTATTCCCTACTTTTATAAGAAGATCCCGTTCGACGTCATCCAGAGCTTCCAGCCGATCACCATGGTGGGCCGCACAAATTTCGCACTCGTCGCGCATTCCTCCGTGCCGGTGGCCAATGCGCGTGAGCTGGTCGCCTACCTCAAGAAAAACCCCGACAAGGTGACCTACGGCTCGCCGGGCAAGGGCACCTTCCACCACCTGGTCATGGAGCAGTTTGCCGCGCAGACCGCCACCACGATCACGCATGTGCCGTATAAAGGATCGGCCGGCATGTTCACCGACCTGGTGGGTGGCCATGTCGACCTCGCAATCATGCCGCTGCACGTGGCCGCGCCGCTGGAATCGGCGGGAAAATTAAAGATTATCGGCGCGACACGTGCCGAGCGCGATCGCTCGCATCCGAAGATCGTCACGCTCCAGGAAGCCGGCATCGCTGCGTTCAACAACGATGCCTGGTACGCGGTCTGGGGCCCGAAAGGCATGTCGAAGGAACTGGTGACGGGCTATGCAACCGCATTGCAGGAGGCGCTGGGCAATGACGAAGTCAAGGCAAAGCTCGACCAGCAAGGGGTCAGCATCACGCCGAGTACGCCGGAAGAGCTGAACAAGATTGCGCGTGCCGAGTACGAACACTGGGGCCGCATTATCAAGGCGGCGAATATCCAGCCGGAATAACGGTCATCAGCAATGCCAACGCGGACGACAAGGAAGGTGCGGCGAGCGCGGTCCTTGTTGCCCGCACAGGCAAGCGACGTGGACAACGGCGGCGTCGATTGATCGCACACTCATCGATGGCATCTCGACGATAACGCGTCAACATCTGTCTTTGCCCCATCACTCTTGAGCCGTGGGACAACCACACTGTTTGCGGCACTGAACACGGCTAATGGTGAAGTGATTGCGCAATGCAAGCCGCGTCATAGGCATCAGGAATTCATCGCCTTCCTTAATCATATTGATAAGGCAGTTCCTGCTGGTTTGGATGTGCATCTGATTTTGGATAACTATGCCACGCATAAGCACCCGAAAGTCAAAGCCTGGCTAGCCAGACGACCGCGCTATCACATGCATTTCACTCCGACTTACTCAAGCTGGCTCAATCAAGTCGAGCGTTGGATTGGCCTGATTACGCAGCAGGCAATCCGACGAGGCTCGTTTGAAAGCGTGCGCCAGCTGATGTCGCAAATTCAGCGCTACGTGGAACATTACAATGCCCACAAAAGACCTTTCGTCTGGACCGCTACAGCCGAGTCCATCCTCGCAAAGATCGAACGTTTATGTAAAGTTATTTCTGGCACAGGACACTAGCAAAGCGGCAATTTTTTCCGGGTTTGGATCATATACGTAGTAACATCCTTCGGACTATGCAATCGCGCTAACCTGCGGCTGCCATGCGCGGCGGCTGTATGCACTGACGATCTGTTCCGGCGATGCAGGTTTACCAAGCAGGTAACCCTGTATCAGCGGATCGCCGAGTTCTGCCAGTGCCTCCATCTGCTCAAGTGTTTCGACGCCTTCGGCAACGATAGCCAGCCTCATGTCGCTCGCGAGTTCCAGCATCGCACGTACGATTGCCCTGTCATGCATATCGCCGGGCAAACCCCTGATGAACGAACGGTCGATCTTCACCGAGGTGATCGGTAGAATTTTCAGGCGCGCCAGCGATGAATAGCCGGTGCCGAAGTCGTCGAGGCTGATCCGGAATCCCTGCCTGCGCAACGCGTGCATCACCGGAATGATCGTATCGGCCTGCGTCATCATCATTCGCTCGGTCAATTCAAGACAGAGATGCTCGGGCTCGATGCCGGCTGCGCGCGTCACTGCCAGCAGATCCGCAGGGAGCGTCTGGCGCATGAATTCGGGTGCCGCCATATTGACGCTCACGCGCAGGTCCGTCAGGCCGGCCCGATGCATCGCGGCGAGGTCGGCGCACGCGCGCCGCACCACCCATTCATCGATGTGGGAAATCAGTCCGGCTTCTTCCGCCACAGGAATGAACTCGTCGGGACGGACGATTTCGCCATTGCACCGGCGCCACCGGATCAGTGCTTCCACCGCGACGATACGGCCGGCCGCCGGATCGCCGATCGGCTGGTAATCGAGAAAGAATTCCGATCGTTCCAGCGCCTTGTGCAGCGCGCCTTCGATCGTCATTCGCTTCATCAGAAACGACTGGCGCGCTTCCGAATTCGCGCCGGGCACATTTGCGCTGAAGCTGACGAGATTGCGGCCGCTTTTCTTGCTGCGGTACATCGCGACGTCCGCATTGCGCAAGAGTTCCGCCGCCGTCGTGCCGTCTTCCGGAAACACGCTGATGCCGATGCTGGCCGAAATGACCAGCGGGCAGTCGTTGAACGGGACCGGCGTGCGCGCCGCGCAAAGGATGGCCTCGCTTACCTGCGCAACCGCCGCGGCGAAGTCCTTCGCCTTCAACAGTACGCAGAACTCGTCACCGCCTAGCCGTCCGGCAAAGCAGCCGTGCGGCAGCAGGCCGAGCACGCGGGTGGCGAATTCCTTCAGCACCGCGTTGCCAGCCTCATGGCCGAACGCATCGTTGATCGGCTTGAACTGGTCGAGGTCGATGTACAGCAAGCCGAAGCTGCTCTTGTCTGCCATCGCGTTCGAGCATTCCGCGTCGATGATCTGGTAAAAATGCGCGCGATTCGCAAGACCGGTGAGACTGTCGGTTTGCGCCATGTGGCGGATCGATGCTTCATGTACCAGCCGCTGCACCGTCTGTCCGATCAATCCGCCGACCGCGGTCGCAACGTATGGCAGTTGCGCGGTCGGCTGCCGCGGCAGCCTGCTGAAGAATTCCAACACGCCAAGCCTGCGCTGACCGCCGTCGGCCGCCTGGTAGCCGACCGGGAAAGCGTAGCCGGAACGCAGCGCGGAAGCCTGCGCCGCCTTCTGGCGCAGGAAGGATGTGTCGCTCGCCATGTCCTCGATCCACGTAGCCTGCGCACTGCTCCATACTTTGCCGATCAGGCCGAGGCCGGTCGGGATCGGCGTGCGGGCGCTGGCCTGCGAGAACGCCGCCAGATTGATTGCCGGACTACGCCAATGCTGCCGGCACCGCAGTACATCCGGCTGGTCCGGCGCGGTCGACCAATAGGCGCCCCAGTCCCAGCCTAGGCTTTCGCATACGACCGGCAGAACCTTGGCAATCACCTCGTCCACCGTATGCGCTCCGACCAGCAGTTCCATGAACTTGAAGATGAAACGTTCGCGCATCTCCGCCAGCTTGTGCGGCGTGATGTCGGCCACCATCCCGCTGGCCGCACCGCTTTGCGAGGACAGTTGCGGAATCGCGGACAAGCGCAGCCAACGCAATCCGCGCGTGCGACTGGACACGCGAAAATTGCAGTCGAGCACGCTGCCGCTGCGCAGATGCTGTTCGAATGCCGCTACAAGGGTATCCCTTTCTTCCGCGGCGGCATTAACGAAGCACCGGTGCACGTCCCGGTAGCAGCCCTCCTCCACCGCCAGCAGTTCGGCGGCGGTGGAGGATAGCCTCAGCTCAAAGGTATTACCGTCGTATTGCCAGAGACCGAAGGATGCCGCCTGCTGCAATCCTTCCGGAATCGCAGGCAACGGTAACCTGGGTTGATGACGGATGGCGAATCGGCGATTGTGCATGATGGCGGCGGACCTGAGCGAACAAAAAACGGAAAGGAAAAACGCTATTTCCGTATTGCAAGTTCCGTGCCGATACTGGTTGCGCTATTTTTTATATTGCGAAATGGTATTCGTCGTGCGCCACAACGGCAGCATGTGCAGTGCGCGGCTTGCACGCCGATGCGGCATGTTTGTTTACGGTGCATCGGTGCACCGCCGAGAATCATGCGCGAGTACGCGCAGCCCTCAAAACTCTTCCCACTCCTGGCGATGACCCTCCGGTGCGCCAACTGTTCTTGCGCGCTGTGCCGCCGCAACGCGCACCGGGCTTGCGTCCCGGCCTCCCTTCATGAGAAGCAAGGGCGTATCGCCAGATCTGGTGGCTGCGGCGACCTTCTCCGGTACCGGTTCAATGACTGTGGCGGCGGCACCCTCGCCGGCCTTGAATACGCTCATCGCTTGCGCCAGGCCTTTCGCCTGCTCCTGCAGCGATGCCGACGCCGCTGCTGCCTGTTCGACCAGCGCGGCGTTTTGCTGGGTCACCTCGTCCATCTGGCTGATCGCCTGATTGATCTGTTGGATGCCGTTGCTCTGCTCGCCGCTCGCCGCCGCAATCTCGTTCATGATGTCGGCGACGCGGCATACGCTCGCGATAATTCGGTCCGTCGTCGCGCCTGCTTCGCCGGCCAGCGTCGTTCCCGCTTGCACCCGTTCTACCGAATCGTCGATCAGCTGCTTGATCTCCTTCGCTGCGCAGGCCGCGCGCCGCGCCAGCGCGCGCACCTCCGAGGCGACTACGGCAAATCCGCGTCCCTGTTCGCCGGCGCGCGCGGCTTCGACCGCTGCATTCAGCGCGAGGATGTTGGTTTGAAACGCGATGTTGTCTATTACTTCGGTGATATCGGCAATCCGCATCGACGACTCGTTGATCGAATGCATGGTGGCGACCACTCGCTCGACCACCTTGCCGCCCTGCGTCGCGACATCGGAGGCGGACTGCACCAGTTGCCGCGCCTGCTGTGCATTTGCCGCGTTGTTGTCGACCGTCGATGCCAGTTCCTCCATGGACGAAGCGGTCTCTTGCAGCGCGCTGGCCTGTTCCTCCGTGCGGACGGACAGGTCGAGGTTGCCCGCCGCAAGCTGCACCGACGCTGCCGTAACGGTGTCGGCGCCGGCGCGTACGCGACCGACCATCGTGCCGAGCTTGTCGCGCATCGATTTCATCGCAAACAGCAGGCTCGACTGGTCGCCGGCGCGGATGTCGATATTCACCCCGACATCGCCCTGCGCAATGCGCGCGGCGATCTCGACCACGTCACCGGGCTCGCCGCCGAGTTGCCTGGTCAAGCCGCGCGTGATAACGATCGCCGCCGCGATGCCGATTACGGCGGCCGCTAGCCCCGAGGCCAGCATCAGGAAACGGGCGGCGTCGATGCTTTGCTGGACTTCCGCGCGACCCGCCTCTACCAGGCTCTTTTGCAGGTCGGACAATTCCTTTACCTTGTCCTGCAAGCGCTGCAGCAGCGGCAGCGTTTGGCCAGTCATGAGCGCTTCCGCCTGTTGTTCACGCCCTTCTTCCAACAGCCTGGCGACGCCGGTGAACGAGGCTACGTAACGCTGGCGACTGTCGCGGATGTTTTCCAGCAGGTGTTTTCCCTGCTCCATATAAATAGTCCGCTCCAGCGCCTCCAGCGCCTTGTCGATGATCGCCTTGTTGGCATTGATCTGAGCGTGGATCTGCTGCTGCGCGGGTCGGTCCGGCGCGATGAAGAGCTGCAGCGTCAGCCGTGCGTTTTCGCGCGTCATCGCATTGAGTGTGCCGGCGGCATCGGCTTTCACCCATTCTTTTGTGATGATTCTTGTAGTGACGCTATCGATCTGCGCCAGATACGCGATACCGGCGATACTCAACATCGCCATCATAGACAACACCAGTCCGAAACCGATGGCAAGTCGGGTACCTACCTTCAACTTAGCAATATTCATTGTTTCTCCTCCAGAGTGGAATCCGTTCCGGTTATGCCGGCCGCAGTCGCTGACGCAACATCGGTTGACGCTGACTCTTCGCTAAGGGCCTGTTAAGGAATAAATCGTGCATTTTGGCGGCCACAGCTGGATGCAATGCAAGGCGTTCGTTGCGCCGCAGTGCGAGCACTGCAAGCAGCGAACAACGCAGCAGTGCGCCAGCTTTGGCCAGAAAAAATGAGCGATTTGTTCCTTAACAGGCCCTAAGCAGGCGCTTCATCCGCAAGGGTGGCAGCGGCATACCGGTGTAATATCCTTGCGTTTCGTGACAGCCGTGCGCACGAAGAAAATCCGCCTGCTCCCTCGTTTCGACACCCTCGGCGACTACCGTGAGGCCGAGATTGCGCGCAAGCGCGATCATGGCTTTGATGATCGTCGCGTCCTGACTGGTCGAACTGCCGGAGTCGATTTCCTTTACAAATGCCCTGTCGATCTTCAGGGTGTCTAACGGAAAACGCCGCAGGTAATTGAGCGATGAATAGCCGGTGCCAAAATCGTCCAGCGACAGCTTGACGCCGAGTCCCTTGAGTTTCTGAAGAATGGGTATCGCCTGCTCCGCATCTTCCATGATGGCGGTTTCGGTAAGTTCGAGTTCCAGTAAATGCGGCGAAAGGTCCGCTTCCTGCAGCGCCTGCGCCACCAGCGTCACCAGGTCGTCAGGATGCAATTGGCGCGCAGACAGATTGACCGCCATGCAGATGGCTGGCAAGCCCTGGTCTTGCCAGCGCCGGCTTTGCCGGCATGCCTCCTTCAGCACCCAGGCGCCGAGCGGGACGATCAATCCAGTTTCCTCGGCAAGTGGAATGAACTTCGCCGGCGCGACCAAACCATGCTTCGGGTGCCGCCAGCGGACGAGCGCCTCGACGCCGGTGATCCGCCCATGCTGCATGTCGGCTTTCGGCTGATAGTGCAGCACGAACTCGCCGCGCTCGAGTGCATGGTGCAGTTCCGCTTCCAGCGTCTGGCGCTCGCGGTTGCGTTGGTTCATTTCCTCCGTATAGAAACGGATGGTGCCGCGCCCGTCCCGTTTTGCCCGGTACATCGCCAGATCGACGTTCTTGAGCAGAATGCGCTCGTCGGTCCCGTCCTGCGGATACAGGCTCACGCCGATGCTCGCGCTGACGTAGACATTCTGGCCTTCAATGCAGAAGGGTTGGGATAACGCATCCAGGACTTTTTTGCCGACCACCACCGCATCGTCCGGCTTGGCGACGTTGGGCATGACGATCACGAACTCGTCGCCGCCCAGCCGAGCGACGGTATCGCTTTCGCGCACCGACGCGCGCATGCGCTTCGCGACGGCCGACAGCAACTCGTCGCCGGCTGCGTGGCCGAGGCTATCGTTGATGACCTTGAAATTGTCGAGGTCGTGCAACAGGACCGCGACCTGATGACCGTAACGCTGCGCCGACGCGATTGCCTTGCCCAAACGGTCACCCAGCAGCGTGCGGTTGGCAAGTCCGGTCAGCGCGTCATGAGTAGCGTTGTACTCTAGTTGATCGGCGTACAGCCGCCGCGCCGTGTCGGCGCGCAATGCAGCAATGCCGAACGCGAGGTTATCGACCATTTTTTCGGCGACCTTCACCTCGTCGGCAGTGAAGGCGGCGGCCGCCGTGGCGTAGATGGTGAACGCGCCGATCGTCTTGCCGGCGACCCTGATCGGCAGCGACAGCGCCGCGGCCAGCCGGTTCTCGCGGAAAAACGCGAGCCACACGGCGTCTCCGGTGTCGGCCTGCAGGGTCTGGGTCAACACCATCGTTTCGCTGCGGATTGCCCTCGCGGTGACCTCGTCGGTGTCGGCGGCTGCGATCGCCGCCAGCAGCGCGCCGCGCTCGGCCTCCACGCATGCGACCGGATAGACGTCTTGCGCTTCCTTCTCGTCGAGGTAGCCGGCCCAGACGAACGGATGCCCGTTCACCTCGCGCACGATGCGGCATATTTGCTCCAGCAGCGCCGACTCTTCATGCGCATGCACCAGGGCCTGATTGCAGGCGCTCAACATGTTCAATGCGCGCTCAGTGCGCTTGCGTTCAGTAATGTCGAGTATGACGCCGATGGTCGCGTGCCGGCCGTCGATCTCCATTTTCGATCCGAACACCTCGACATCGAACAGCGTGCCGTCCTTGCGCTGCGCCTGGCGCTCATACTTCACTTCATTCACTTCGCCGCTGATGCGCCTGCGCACGTTGTGCTTGACCAGGTCATGGTCCGTCTCCGGCACGATGTCGAGTACGCAGACAGCCGACATCATCTCCGTTGGCTCGTAGCAGAACAGTTCGGCCATCTTTGGATTGACGAAGTGGAATTTGCCGTTCTGCGCGATGTAGACGCCGACCACCGAGTTTTCCGCAAGGCCGCGAAACATTGATTCGGTCCGGATCAGATTGCGGCGGTCAGCGTCCAGCCGCGCAACGAGTTCGCCGATCCGAGCAGTGGCATGATTGAAGGCGAGCGACAGCTGGCCGACTTCGTCCCGCGAATAGACGTGCGCGCGCACCAGGTAGTTGCCTTCCGCCAGCGCGCGGCTCTGATGCGCAAGCGCGCGCAATGGCAGGACAATCGTCCTGCGGGCCATGACGAAGGCAAACAGCAGCACGAGCACGTCAACGCCGAGCAGCGCATACATTTTCATCAGCGCAGTCCGTTGCGCTTTGCGGGTTTCCTCCGTCAGCAGCTGCACGATCTGCTCGGCACGGCCAAGCAGCACAGACGAACTGTGTGCGATCTGTTCGCGCGCCGGCGCAAGCCAGGCTTCATTACCGTGCGCGGCCGACATACGCTCAACCTTCGTACGATAGTTAGCCCATTCGTGGCGTAGGGGGGCGAGGTGCGCGTCGAGCATGAACGACGGCTCTTTGACCTGGTAGCCGAACGCGTGGCCGCCGCGCACCAGTGCATCGAGCGCCGTCTCGTAATCGGCTATCGAGCGTTTCAGCCTGTCCTCTGATCCAGCATCTTCGCGTGCGGCCAAAATGCTTTCGAAGGCGATCTTTTGGCTGAGCATGCGGAGTTTGCCGGCGACGTTGACCGTTTCGGCTACTCCGTTCTGGTCGCGCAGCATCGTATGCGCCACCACGATGTTGGCACCGGCGGCCAGCGAGACGAGGAGGAAAACGATGCCGATTTTCCTGCTGAAGGTGGCGCCTGAGAGTATCCGGTTCATGACCTGTCTGCCCGGCAGCGAAGTGTGTTATCCGTCATTGGATAGTCGGTGAGTAATCGTATTAAAGGACGTGCTTGGCGATGCGATGCTGCTGCCAGAATAGGCGCCGACCGGTCTCCGCAGCCATCTCTTCCGCTCGCTCCTGGCGCAACCCCCTTCTGTGGACGTCGTCGCCCGAAACAGCCACCTAGTCTGTTGCCAAACTGCAAGGCACGGAAGTGCCGAATGGCATGAGCCGAATGGCCTTGCCAATGACGACGCATACTTTGTCCGTCTCGCCGTCGCCGGATGCTCGTTTATAAACTCCTGTCGTGCGCGACGAGCGCCGCCACCTGCGCGCGCCGCTTCACCTGCAGTTTTTGATAGACGCTGCTGAGATGATTCTTTACGGTTTTGTCGCTGAGTCCGAGCTGCTTGCCGATTTCCTTGTTGGTCTTGCCTTCGGCGACGAGCGGCAGGATTCTCCGTTCTTGCGGAGACAAGGCATCCTGCTGCATGCGCTGCGGGGTGCCGCAAGAGATCCGCTCCCGCAGTCGCTGCATCGTTGCAAAGTCGAGTTTCGGCTGTCCCGACGCGACCGCCACAATGGCATCCGTCAGGACGCTTGCCGCAATATTCTTCGATAAATAGGCATCACCCCCGGCCAGTATGTAGTTCAGCATCGCATCCTGATTTTCGGCCGAGGTCAGGAACATCACGCGCACCTCGGGATAGGCGGCGCGTATTTCACGGCAGGTGCGAAGCGCGTCGCCGTCCGCCATCCGACTCTCCATCAGCACGATATCCGGCTGCAGGCGGGCGACCTGCTCAATGCAGCCGGATAGCGTGCCGACGTCGCCTACGATCTGAAATTCCAGCGCCGCCAGAAGATGACCAAGACTTGTGCGGATCAGTTCATGGTCATCTACCAACAGCAGCCGGATCTTCCTGGGATTTCGCGGCATCGCGTGAGTACCTCCGTAAAAACGTGCGTGCTAGTCGCGCGGCATCGTATGCGCCATCAGGATGTTGACGCCAGCGGCCAGCGAGACAAGGAGAAAGATGGCGCCGATTTTCCGGCTGAAGGTGGCGCACGGGAATATCCGCTTCATGACCTTCCTGCCCGACAGCGAACTGTGTTATCCGTCGTTGAATAGTCGTGAGTAATCGCATTAAAGAAATTACTCGGCGATGCGACACTGCGGCGTGAATATGCGCCGACCGGCCCAGGCGTCGTTGCCTGAGCATTGGTACAGCGCGGAACAGCCACGCAGTCTGTTTCCAAATCGCACGGCACGGAAGTGCGCAATGGCATAGGCCGAATGGCCTGCGCGCGATAGCGCGCGGACATTGGCCACGATCGGGAATTCGTGGTCGCCTCCCAAGGGCAACGGGATCTCCATGGAGTCTCTCGGCATCGAGCAAACATCTCCGTAAAAAAGCATGCAAAAATGCCGGCACGTGTCGCCAGCTCGGACGCAAGCGGTAAGCGTTAGCCTTGTGTAGTTTCCTTTAAGCAAATTTCAAACCAAGCTGTGGGCGCACAAGGATGGCTCGGCGCGCACGGTTATATCCTCGCATCGAGGATCACTCGCGCCATCTTGGTGCATGCATGCAACCGCCTAAATCAGATTGGATTTTCTTAGGCGGTGCGGGCAATCAAGACTTCCGCGCAGAGCTCGGGCGAGTGACAAGAAGACGCGAAAATTGGCGGCGAGCCGGTCGTCGCGTAGCGATATGGGGAAAGGTCTTGGACATATAGAGAAGCGTTCGATGAGCTTGCGAGGGGACCGAACGTGCTTGGCAAATCGCATCCGGGAATGCCGGTACCTGTTGTGCACGGAATGGCCCCAACGAGGAGCCGCCTATTCTGAACGTTGCCAGCCCACTGGCTGCGGCATCAGGTTTTCGGCAATGTCACGCCGCGCTGCCCCTGGTACTTGCCGCCGCGATCCTTGTACGAGGTTTCGCACACTTCGTCGCTCTCGAAAAACAGCACCTGCGCGCAGCCTTCGCCCGCATAGATCTTCCCCGGCAGCGGCGTGGTGTTGGAAAACTTCAGCGTCACGTAGCCTTCCCGTTCGGGTTCGAAGGGCGTGACGTTGACGATGATTCCGCGGCGCGCATAGGTCGATATGCCGAGACAGATGGTCAGGACGCTGCGGGGAATGCGGAAGTATTCCACCGTGCGCGCCAGCGCGAACTAATTGGGCGGAATGATGCAGACATCGGCCTTGAAATCGACGCAGGATTTTTCATTCAAATTCTTCGGATCGACGGTGGGAACATGGCAAAGTCATCAAGATCAAGGGCTTTCCTAAAGAATACTAGGTAAAACTGTTCCGGGTCGCGGTGTCTACCCACTGCACGGACTGGGTCGTGACCAACGACCTGGCTCAGGATTCCCTGGATGCCACACAAGAGGTGTGCGGCATGCGCTGGAAGATCGAGCAGTTTCATCGTGAAATCAAACAACCCACTGGCATCGAGCGCAACCACATCGCCTGCGCCAGCCGCTTGACTGCCGCAAACATATGCTCGACGTTCGCGCGACTCCTCGACTTGTTCCGGTTCTTCGCACGCTTGGCGTCGTCCGCTTCTTCGTCCTTGCGTCCGCGTACGCGCTCGTTGGTGAAGCCCTTGGCTAGCGGCGACTTCTCGCGAATCAGCACCTTCTGACTCCCATAGGCGTTGTCGCCATATACCCGCCTTTCCCGGCCGTGCAACAGGTGCTTGACGTGCACATTGGCCGCTGTCACCAGCCACGTCGTTGCACAAGATATCACACAGCAGATCCCCGAAATTGGGCGTGATGCTGCTAACGGGGCTCTTGCTGGAGACGATGAAGGCAATTTCGGCCGCACCGGAGCATGCGGCAGGTATTAATCCCGCGGCAATGATCCATCCGCCTACAAGCATGTTAGCCGTTTTTATCCCGTGCCCCGCTAAAACGCAAAATCCAGGACAACGCTGACGACCTTAGACGCGCTTCCAGGCGAGAATCCGGGTTGAATATTGATGAAATACCCGTTGCCTCCTGCCCTTTCTCGTACCTGCACATCGTCAAGCTGCAGCTTCAGCGCCGCATTCTTTGCAAAGTCCCACCGCACACCGGCCGAAATAGCACGCTGGTCATTGGCGATCACTGGGGGTTCCGGATCGCCCGGTCTAGCAGTCGAATAAATAATGCACGGAGTCAACATCCCTGCCCGCATTCCGACCGAGACATAGGCAGCCTTCGTTATCCGCGAAAGGCTTGATTAACCACAGCAATAACGAGACACGTCAACAGGTTGCGCAGGTAAGAAACAAGTGATCGCAAACAGGACCGGGACGGCATCAATCCGATAAGAACCGCGAGCGGACAAGCTAGGCGAACAAATAGGGCGGTCGTCAGCGAATTCCATAGGGGCCAGCGGCTCATACCGCGATCAAAGGCCGGATGTAAGTTCGCAATCTCTGTTCTGTTTGGATCATGCGTTTAGTACTTGGCAAATGGCGGCGTCCATGTAAGGTTCTTATGGTCGCCGATGGCGAGATCGCAAGGTAGTGACCTAAAGTGCTGCACCCACCTTCGCCATAGAAGCACCACGTGCTCTACTCAGCCTTGCACCAAGCATGATGCAGAGGCCCCCCGCGATAAGGGGAGGTATTCCTGAGAGCTGAAACAGTTCAGCGGCAGACCAGCCTTTGCTCAGGAGATAACCAGCAAGCATCGGCCCAAGGATTGCACCGATGCGGCCCACGCCGATCGCCCATCCAGAGCCTGTTGTCCTGATGTCGCTCGGATATGCCAACGGCGCCAGTGCATAAAGACACCCCAATGATCCAGCAAGCAAGCCTCCTCCGATCAGATTGGCTACTAGCTGATAGTCGAAGTTCCCCCCAATGGTCGCAATTACCCAAAACATTGGGGCGGCGCCGATGTACGTCAGGCCCAACACGTTGTAGACAGGCCGCTTCATGATGAGGCGTGCAAAGAACACGGCACAACAAAGGTTGCCGACTTGGCCCGCGACCGTCGCCGCGATGGCTTGGTCGGGGGTCAGTCCCATCTCGCGCAAAAGGGTTGGCAACCAGTTTGCATAGAAATAGAGCGCAAGAAACGTGAAGAAGAAGGTTGCCCAGAGCATTACGGTTACAGCAGCCCTGTTTTCCAAGAACAGGGAGCTCAGCCGGGCACCCTTCGACGATGTGTCTGTTTCGATGACGTACTCATCATCGGCAAGCGGCACGAAGCCGGGAGAGAGGCGCCGTAGAGTGAGTGCAACCTGTGCCTTCCGTCCCTGGCGTACCAACACCTCGAGTGACTCCGGAAGCCAGAGGACGAAGAATGGGACCAGAAGAAGAGTCATTCCCCCGCCAATAAGAAACAGGCCCTTCCAACCCAACGCGCTTGCTGTTGCCGCGCTCACTGCGCCCGCAGCCAATCCGCCGAGGATGAATCCGCAGTACATGACCAAGCTCAACGTTCCCTTCAGGCGTTTTGGCCCGAAATCCGCTCCCATGGACAAGGCAATGGGAGTAGCACCCCCAAGCCCGATTCCGGCAATGAATCGCCATCCGAGCAGCGTTGCATACGAGTCGGACCATGCGGTGGCAACGGTTCCGATACCGAAGATCAGACATGAAAGGATCGCTGCCGGGCGTCGCCCCCATCGGTCACCGAGCAACCCAATACACACCGCGCCAAGCACGCCTCCCACCACGGCCGCGGAGAAGCTGATACCCAGTTGCTGGGGCGATAATGAAAGTTGCCGCGCTATGTCCCCGGCGACGTAAGACGCAGCGATGAGGTCGAACCCATCAAAGAACATCAGCAAGGTACATAGTGTTAAAACCCGGTAGTGAAATCCATTCAGCCGGACGACTTCCTTCTTCTCTGTAACGTCAATTCTCATGGTCTTGTCACTTTCTTGCGTTGTTGAGGAAAAGCTAAGGGAGTCAGCTCCAACACTTCGTTCACGAACGAGGCGATGAGTGAGCCAACATAATCACCGTCGGTTCCTAGCAACTGGACCGGGCTCAGGTGGTTATGCCCGCGCAGGTATTCGAGCCGGGGCCACGTCTTGTTGCTCGTGATGTGTGCCTGGACCAAAGCCGCGGCCTGACGTTGAAATTTCGGAGGATCCATTTCTGAGACAGAGTAAAGGCAAGGGATGGAGAGCATGGGAAGCGCGGTGCAGGTAGAGGCCGCTGCGTAGGAGTTCATGTCCTTTCCGTAATACGCTGTCTCCATCGGGCTCGTGTCGTCATTCACCAGGTCGTAGATACCTGACAGCATGATTGCACCCGCGAGGGTTTGAGCAGCTCTCGGCCTTGTGACATAGCCGGCCACATGGGTTGCGCCCGCCGACTGGCCACAGAGAATGATCTGAGCGGGATCAATTCCGAACGTCTCACCATGGTCGGTCAGCCAATCGATAGCTGTTTCGAGGTCGTCAGATCCAGCCGGCCACTTGAACTCCGGCGCCAATCTGTAGGTCAAGGTGACTCCCACCCAGCCTTGCTTCGCGGCCCATGCGCCGACGTTGCTGTAGAACGGGGCATCGGAGGTTCCTTTGTCGCCCCCGATGAACCCGCCGCCATGCACGAAGACAAATGCGGGCCGACGGCGCGTGGTGACGGCGTCAGGACGGAACACGTCGAGGCGATGCCTGACGTGGGGTCCATACATGTGGTCACGCTCAATGAGGTTGCTGTTTTCGGGGCGAATGGCGTGCGACGCAAGGAGCTTCACAGTTGCGCCAATGGTTTCGGGCGACAGCGTGGTTCCGATGGCACGAAGAGCTTGAATGATTTCTTTTTCCATGGTGAAAAGCTGCAGGCTTTCTTAGATGTTTGGCTGGAAGAACAACCCCGGCCCCTGAGTTCGCTCTCCGCCGAGACGCAGCGTCGCTCCCTGGTCCACGGCATCGTTGGCCAACGTGGGGTAGGCAGTGTCCGGGCCAGACCGGTAGTAGCGGCCCTCGATAGCCTTCGCGATGGCGCCGATCACTTAGCAGTCGCGGACGTCGACCTCGAATCGCAAGGTGGCTTGCTGCCCATAGAAGCTTTCGCTGGGCAGGAACGGCGCAGTCATCTGGGGCCTCCTTTTCATCAATGTGCGGTGGTGCTCGTTCGGCGAACTCGTTCACATTGCGGGAGCATTCGCTGATTGGTAAGATATCCTATTTTTTTAGATATTCCATGTCAAGAAAATCAGTCAAATTAAATTTAAATGCGTTTTTATCAATGCACAATCACTGAATATACGAGAAAAGTCATATAACGCTAAATTTAAAACTTTGATGTGTTATCCTCAGTATTGCTGAGTTTGATGCCGATTTCTGTTCAGTTAGCCGTAGCGCCATCAGCCCGCGCGGAGTGGAGGCGTCGCTGGTGGAATTTCTCCATACCATGCTCGACGAAGCCGTGCCCCTGCGACTTCGCGTATGCATTGGTTACACATCGACTCTCCCTTCAATGGACAGAACCAACCGCAGGCCTGATATGCCCTTGAACCTTGACACGCTTTCGTTTCTGTAAGGGATGCGATGGAGACAACGTTTGACCTCGACTTGGGACGCGTTTCGCCGATAGGCAGAGCCAGTGCCTGGCGCGAGTGGCACGACGCGCTATACGCGGATCGGCTTGTCTTGCCTGAGTCCCATGAGGAAGTGGTCGCAGGCTCGATGCGCGGCACACTTCTTGGGGATGGGCAGTTATGCCGGATTGTCTGCGCGTTTTCCGGCGTTCGCTTACGCCCGCAAGCTAAATCTGATCCCCGGATCACTGTGTGGCTACAACTCTCAAGGTGTAGTCGGATATCGATCGCAGGCGACATTTCCTCGCTGTCGGCCGGAGACATAATCTTTCTTAGTAGCCGAGACGACATCGAAGTGGACATCCCTGCCGGCGGCGAGGTCCTTCTGTTCCATGTCCCGGGCGACTTGGTTCGAAGCCGACTCCCAGTTTGGAACATTTTGCGCCACAAGCTGTCCGCAGATCTTGCAGGGACCTCGGTACTTCGCTCGGCGTTGATCAACGCGCACGGGGTAGCACCTGAACTGAACGCCACTCAGCGATCAGGCGTCTTGCTCTCCCTTGTTGAGCTACTGGCAGTACCTTGCTCAGGACTGCACGACGGCGAAGAGGCAAGTAACGCGACCAATCATGTCCATGCTGCACTCTCCCATATTCGTGAACACTTCTTTGATCCTGCACTGAATGCTGGGGTCGTGGCGGCGGCGCGTGGGCTGAGTCGCCGCCGCCTTGACGAACTGTTCATCCGGATCGTGGGCACAACCGTGTCAGCAGCGATTTGGCATCAACGGCTCGAGGCTGCGCGAACCATGCTTGGCTCGGCGAGCAGCGTGACCGGAGTCGCATACTCTTGCGGATTCTCAGACAGCGCACACTTCAGCCGACTCTTCAAGAAACGTTACGGGGCAGGGCCAAGTAATTGGCGCGGGCAGGAGTCGCGCCAATTACTTGGCCCTGCCCCGTAGCTCGTTTCTCAAGCTTCAATCACCAAGGAACTGTGCTACCGGGCGTTCGGCGTTCGACGCGTTTGCGCCATACCATGCCATATGATCTCCAGACAGTGCCCTGAATTGGCTCGCGAGATAGAAGCGCTCATACAGGGCGATGCGTGACCCCAGCGCCGAGCCGACAAAGTCCCACGCCGTTCGGAAAATCATTGCTCGCTCTTTTGCGCTATGCCCATCAGCGCCTGGGAGATACCGCTCCAAGAGGGGACCAAGTTCTGAGTGGTCAAACGCTTCCAGCGATGGGGTCGCAAGTAGATTATGCGATCCCAAAGTCACGAGGATCTCATTGGTCCGAACCATCCACTGCGGTAGCATGGCACGCGTTGCTCGAGCTGCCAAGTCGTCCGGAAACAGCGCGCCATTTCCCCAGTCTCGAGCTCCGGCTATGCCTGCGTTGACCGCTGCGCGGGCGAGACGAGCGTACTCAAGGATCTCTCCGAGCATACCTGCAACTTCGGGCCGCCGCACAGTATTGGTGATCTCTGCCATACGGCACCCGAGGTCATACGCGAACTCCAGCTTGACCGCTGCACGCGTGTTCGTCTGCTGAGAGATGTTTGCATACCATCCTGTCCGAACGAGGCCGTTGTATGCCTTGACGTCGCCGTCAATGAAGACCCGCTCATAGGGAACCTCAACATCGTCAAAGATAACGAAGCTGTCCTGCTCATCGAATCGGGACGAGAAGGGGTGATCACTCCCAGCTCCGGGGACTCCATAGTGATCGCGACATACTTGAATCAACCCGGGCGTGTTCACAGGGATTGAGAACATCACGGCATACTTTGGGTCCGCATTGGCTGGAAGTGGTGCGGCCGGATAGACGAACATCTCGTCCGCAAACGGCCCAAGGGTTGCCAGAACCCGCGCACCGCGTATGACGATGCCAGTTTTTGTTCGCCGCGTGACGTGCGCGGCCAACGTTGCATTGAGGCCGCTCACCTCGTCGACCCCTCTGTCGATGGCCGGCTGAACTAACGCATGAGTAAGAGACAAATCGCCAGCGATTACGTCTCTGTGAAATTTGCGCAGGCGCTCACCCGGCGTTGTGTCGCCGCTGCTGGAAAGTGCATCCGCCCGCGCAACAAAGCCCGCGAGTGTGCAGTTCACGTAATCCGGCGTTCGTCCCATCATCCCGCGGGAGTAGCGCGCGATGCTTTCAAAGCAGCGCTGACGCGCCCTTAGGTCGTCGGGCCGTCGAGGAACCAGCAAGCTTGCACTCATTGGTTGACCGGTTTCGGGGTCGGGAACAAGGCAATCCTCAGCGTATTCGTGCTGCCAATCGTAGTAGCCCGCGAGACCAACGAGGGAGCCCTGAAACCGCATCTCCTCCGTGACGCTCACAGCTTGATTGCCAAGCCAAACCCTTCGTTGATCTTTCAGGCCTAGCAAGTATTGTTGGCCAGTGCGTGCAGTCATACATCGATCTCCTGTTGATGATTTTTGTGAAAGTTAGGTAATTGAAAGAGGTTGTGCGGCAAGGAACTCGCCGGCACCGAATACCAGCGGACGCGCAGTGCTTTTTGCGGCCTTTATGACTTCGGCAATGTGGACTGTGTGGTCGCCCCCCTCGACTCTGGTGATCGTCCTGCAGTAAAGCCACGCACAACTGTCCTCAATTACCGGAAGGCCGCAGAACGCTCGATTCACCCTCACATCAGCGAACTTATCGGGGTGAGGCTTGGCGAAGGTGGTGGCAACTCCGATGTGCTCCTCGGACAGGATGCTCACCGCGAACTCGTCAACCTCCATGAACGTTGGATAACTCGCAGCGCGCTTGGACTGGCTCCACAGAACCAGTGGCGGATCGAGCGAGACGGAAACGAACGAATTGACGGTTAGGCCGTGGGCTTTGTGACAGGCGTCGACAGTCGTGATGACAGTGACACCTGTGACGAATTTTCCAAAAACCGAGCGAAGTTCGCGCGTGTCAAACGGAGGGATTTGAATTTGCATACCGAGATTATCGGGAAGTTGTACTGCCGCCGCTTGTCTGGTTTGGAAGCATATTTGACTGTGCTGGAAGGTGCGTTCTACCCCTTCGTTCGATAGCTGCCAATCGTTGTGAGTCGTTGAACCATCCGCCCCGGTCAGTATCCAATAGATCCGGAGCGCTCCATTCCAGCCTACCACCGGGTATTCAAAGCCAGGGGCGCATCGGCTCGCGGCCCATGAGTCCTCAACGGAGTGGAAACTAAGTTACGTGCATCCTTATCGGACACGCGTAATTGCCGTTCGCTCCCACTTCCGCATCGGCGACCTTTTCGATAGTGATGGCAGCGTGCCGAGATAGATTTCACGACATTTACTACACCGGTACGCTGCATCCAGTAAAAAAGCATTCAACCAGTATGGTGTGCGTGCCCCCACAATTTGAAAATCGGAGGCTTCAGAGGGAAATGCCTCAAAAAATGTAGCTAAAATTACTTTGCTCCACGCCTGAACCTTATGTGCGATACATTTGCTGTCTGGTCGTAAGCCCTGCTCCCCAAAGACGCTTCTATTTGCTTGTTAAATGCATAGCGGATTGAGGGATGTTTCTTACCCATTGCTGTTTTAAGGGGATCGTTCTCCACTCTCGGCGGGCTTTTTTTAACATCGGCCAGCGCTTGCGCTTCCATTCCAGAATCGCTTTCTCATCACGCTGGCTGGCCCGCCGGGTCGGCCGCTGGCAAGAGAACCGCAGGGCTTTGAGCAAGAGCCAGACGTTGGCTTAGCAATAAGCCACGCCGAACTCGCGTTCGATCACCTCGGCAATGCGTTGCAGTGTCCACAGTTCGGTCGCAAATCCATTCGCTACCGCGCCTTGCAGCAACAACTTGCGCTCGGCTGCACCCAAAGCAGATCGAACTCCTAATGGCTTGCGCCGCCATGCCTGCTTGTCTGCGGCCAGCGCGCGAACCTAGAAAGGCTACCGTGAAGTCAAAGAAGTTTTTTAAACCTGCTCAGGTTTTCATGCCAGCCAGGTGATAGGCAACGAGAGCATTGGCGTGACCATGCCCCATGCGATGTTCCGTCTTGAGCCAATTCACCATTTCCATATGCTTCATTCCCTTGGATCCCTGCAGAAGACGCAGCCAGTGCTCGATGGGATGTCCATACTTTTTTTCGATCGATGGAAAGTACGACGCGGGGCCTTTTGGTTTTTCGCTTGCGGTCATTATGGATTTCCTTTTTTCGTCTGAGTCAGCCGGGTTAATCGCCTCGGTATCAGGCCGGATCACCGGAAAAGCAGAAAAGCGGATTCTCGCTTGCTATTCGATGTGGGCTTCGACGAGTTTTATCAGCAAGGTCAGCGACTCCTGCCAGCCCAGATAGCAAGAGTCCGCAGGAATAACCTCAGGAATTCCTTCTTGCACAACACTCATTTCGGTTCCGCAAGAAACCTTTAACAACGAGACCGTTGTCTGCATTGTCCCCGGCAGGTTCGGATCTTCAAACATCGCGGTGTAGCGTATGCGTTCACCGGGCACCAACTCGAGGTACTCCCCGCCGAATGCGAGGCTATGCCCTGTCGTGAAGTTGGTGAACGACATCCTGTAGCTGCCTCCGGTCCTGGCATCCATGTGATGGACCTTGCCGGTGAATCCGTTCGGAGGAAGCCATTTGGCCATTGCGTCGGCATCGAGGAACGCTCGATAAATACTTTCTGGCGTGGTACGAATGACGCGGTGAAGCCGGACGGTGTTGGTAGACATGTTATTTCCCGAAAAAAGAGGAAGGCCCTCTGAATGCACGACGATCGGCGAGCGCCAAAATCGACAATCTGATGGACGGAGAATAAAAATTTATTCCGGCAGCGACCGCGACTGCCATCTCCTTCAGAATTGAATCGACAACCAGTGTCTTCCAGGCATGTTGCCTGCCCGGTATGCAGGACACCGTTTACGCGCAGGAAAAGCTATCTGCCCACATATCCTAGCAGCTGCGACAACTGTGCTGCAGCAGCTTTCACGGCCTGCTCGGTTTGATCCTTGAAATCCGGATCTCCCTCAAAACGGCTGTCCGGCCCCGCGACGCTGATGGCGGCGACCGCTTGTCCGTGGGCATCGAAGACCGGTGCCGCACATGCGTCGATCCCCGACTCAAAACCCGAAAAACTCCATGCGCATCCGCGCTCACGATCTTCTTTCAACATGGTTTCAAGGCCGGCGAGCGTGATCTTCCTGCTGCGCTCGTCGTCTCGCGTCGCCTCAAGCATCGCGGCCCAGGACTCGGACGGCTGCTGCGCAATCAACACGCGGCCCGGCGTCATCAAGTGCGCGGGGATACGGCTACCAGGCTGGATATTGCTGACCAGAGGCGTTTGCGGCGTTTCGCGCAGTACATACAGCACATATGCACCGTCCGGCACGACCAAGTATGCGGACAATTGCAATTCCTTACTTAAGCGCGCCAGGAGACGACGGCCGTGGCCAAACATGTCGCCGCTTGCCAGGCTTGTGGCCGCCAACGATAGAAAGCCTATGCCGATCCGGTGTCCGCCCTGCGGGAGACGCTCAAGCATACCTTCCTGTTCCAGCGTTGCAAGCAAGCGCGTGGCCGTGATGCGATTGATCTCGACTTGCCTCGCCAAGTCGCTGAGGTTTGCCGTCGAACCACCCTCTACGACATAACGCAGTACCCGGAACGCGCGCGAGACCGGCCCACCCTTGCTGTCCTCTTGCAAACTGTCTTCCGGCGTTGAGTCGGACGACAGGTTTTTTTTGGAAGGGCGCATCGATGTTCCTCTTGCTTGGTGTGGACGTCATTGTTGCAGTTGAAATTTTGCCGCCAGTATAACCGCCCCGCTCTGCAGCTTTCGACGCACGCGTTACCCCCTTTCTACTTGGCAGGCCCTGCACCGCTCGTTGTTCATTTTTGAACATATAGTTCAAAAAGTATTCAAATCGAAGAAATGCTGCTATATTCAAGTTCAAGCAGGCTCGTCAAGGCGCGATCAGTCTCCAGCCGGCATTTCATATCTTTCAATAGGACAACATCATGGGTTCGCTAAAAATCGGTATTGTCGGGGCAGGCATTGGCGGTCTGACCGCTGCGATTGCGCTGCATAAGATGGGGCACGATGTGCGCGTGTTCGAGCAATCGAAACAGTTTCTGCGTGTGGGCGCAGACATTAACCTCACGCCAAACGCGGTGCGCGCGCTGGACACACTGGACATCGGCGAAGGCTTGCGCCGGACGGCGGCGCGACCCACGCATCGCATCAGCCGCACCTGGGATACGGGCGAAGAAACCTCCAGGCTGGAAATGGCAGACACCGCCGAGAAAAAGTACGGCGCGCCGCAATTGACGATCCATCGCGCGGACTTGCTTGCGGCACTGGCTGAGGTATTCCCGGCGGAGCGCGTGCGGTTTGGCAGGCACGCGCAAGCGCTACGCGAGGACGCGAACGGTATCGCCATCGAATTTAACGACGGCAGTTCAGACCAGGTCGACGTATTGATTGGCGCCGACGGTATTCACTCGGCGGTGCGCACTGCAATGTTCGGCCAGGAAAAACCTCGCTTTACCGGCGTCGTGGCGTTCCGTGCAGTGGTACCGGCCGAACGCGTCGCCGACGTGCCGAACCTCCAGGCGTTCACCAAATGGTGGGGTCCCAATCCGCAAAGCCAGATCGTGACCTTCCCGTTGAATCGCGGCAAAGACATTTTCATCTTTGCCACCACCGCGCAGGAAAGCTGGCACCTCGAATCCTGGACTACGCAAGGCAGTGTCCAGGAATTGCGTGACAGTTATGCGCATTTCCACCCGGACGCACGCGCGCTGCTCGACGCCTGCGATGAAGTCTTGAAGACCGCTTTGTATGAGCGCGATCCGATGCCTGCGTGGGCCAAGGGCAATATGGCGCTGCTGGGCGACGCCTGCCATCCGATGATGCCGTTCATGGCACAGGGCGCAGGCATGTCGATCGAAGATGCGGTGGTTCTCTCGCGCGCGTTGCAGCATGTACGACAGCCGTCGGAGGTCGCAGATGCGCTGCGTCACTACGAGTCTCTGCGCATGGAGCGCGCAGCCAAGATCCAGATCGGTTCTCGCGGCAACAACTGGCTGCGGGAGGGCGGGAATGCCGACTGGGTATATGCCTATGACGCCTGGACAGTGCCGGTACGCGAAGCCGCGCCGGAATGCACAAGCATGACTTGAAGCAGTCAGCAATCCGCGCCTTCAATACAGGAGCATCGAAATGTCTTTCATCAAAACCCTGGCCGCCAGTCTGCTGGTCCTGATCCATTTCAGCGCCGTCGCGGCGCAGGAGAAGATCTCCGCCGATCTGCGTGTGCACCTGCTGGGCACCGGCAGCCCGCTTCCGGCAACGCTACGCTTCGGTCCCTCGATACTGGTCGAGGCAGGCCAACAGAAGTTCATTTTCGATGCAGGACGCGGACCGATACAGCGGCTGCATACGCTAGGCATACCGTTCGCGGAAGCCGACAAGCTGTTCCTGACGCACCTGCATTCCGACCATACCATCGGCATTCCCGATCTGTACCTGACCGGTTGGCTGCGTGGGCGTAAGGTTCCGCTCAAGGTATGGGGGCCAGCCGGCACTCGCCATATGATGGAACATATGGTCAAGTCTTTCGACTATGACATCAAGATCCGGCTCGATCAGAACGCTGGATCAAAAGTGGAAACCACCGAGTTCACCGAAGGCGTGGTATATCAAAAAGACGATGTCACCATTACCGCGTTCGAGGTCGATCACGGTCCGGTCAAACCCGCATTCGGTTTTCGTATCGACTACAAGGGCCGCAGCGTCATCCTGTCCGGCGACACCAGGTATTCCGAGTCCCTCGTAAAGCACGCCAAGGGCGTCGACCTGCTGGTACATGAAGTCGCCGCCGGATCGGACGAGCTGATGCGCACTTCTCCCATGGTTCGCAATGTCGTCGGCATCCATACCGAGCCTGAAATGGCCGGCAAGGTATTTTTGGAGACGGCACCGCGCATGGCCGTGTATTCGCACATTGTCCTGTTCGGCGTATCAGAAGCTCAGCTCGAACAGCGCACCAGAAAGACCTATGCCGGCCCGCTGACCATCGGCGAGGACCTGATGACATTCGAGATCGGCGAACAGATCAAGGTCAGCACCACCAAAGCGAGCGAATGAAGCGACGCCGCCACCAAAAAACCAGAGGAGACATGATGAAAAAAACATTGCTTGCCGCGACATTCGCGGTCTGGATCTTTAACGTCCATGCGCAAGGCAGCATGACTATTTATGGCAGCATCGACTCCGGTGTCACGCATATCAGCAACGTCGCTGGCACCAAGCTGACGCGTGTCGACAGCGGCAACCGACAACCGGACCGGATCGGCATACGCGGCAGCGAAGACCTCGGCGGCGGCGTCAAAACCGTGTTCCAGCTCGAGAATGGTTATGTGACCGACACCGGAGCGCAATTAAATCCCGCCAAACTCTTCAATCGCGGCGCCTACGTAGGCATTGGAAATAATTTTGGCACGCTGACTTTCGGCCGCCAGAACAATTTCATGTTCGATATGGTCGGCAAGTACAGCAACGGTTTTTTACTCGGCAGCTTCTATGCTTTCCACCCGGGTAATATCGACGACCTTACCAACGCCGGCGCCTATGACAATGCTGTCAAACTGGTCAGTGCACCAATATCAGGAGTGACACTGGGTGCGATGTATGCACTGGGAGAACAAAGCGGCGACTCGGCAAGGAACCGCGCGTTCAGCCTGGGGGCGAATTATGCCGCCGGGCCTTTCAAGATTGCCGCTGCCCTCAGCGACAGCAATAATCGCAGTCTCACGCTTGGCCAAACCACCGGCATCAGGACACTGCTCGGACGCACGCTGATTTCGGGCTCTGCCCAGGCTCCGGTCTATTCAGCGCTGGCAACCGACAAGGTTCGCAGTGTTGCAGTCAGCGGCAGTTACGCCATGGGCCCGGCTTTACTGCATGCGCTGCATGTGCAAACCGATATCAGTGTCGCAGCGGCAACCGCGACCATGAAGAGCAGCGAACTCGGTGTCAATTACCGGATCACTCCGGCCAACTCGCTTAATCTGGGCGTCGCCCATACCTCGCTCAATGACATGAGCTGGGACCAGCTGACGCTCAATAATGTGTATTCGCTTTCCAAAAGAACTGCTGTGTATGCACAGGCCCTCCACCAGCGCGCATCCGGCACGGGTACGGTCGCCGCAGTCAATTCGTTCGGTTACGCAACAGGCCAACGCCAGTCGGCGATTCGCATAGGTGTGCATCACTTGTTCTGATGACGAGCCCCTATCATGCGGCATCCTCGCGGTATTAATAGCCGAGTGACATACCACCCGCCGGTCCCGGCCAGATGATTTCGAGCTCAACCCGGATCGACCGCGCCAATCCGTCGAGATCCGGGAATAGCGTCGCATTGGTGATGTTCATGCGATATAGCGCTTTCATCGCCTCTTCGCGAATCGAATGAGGCAAGACGATTTTCTTGATCAGCGAATCCTTCTCCGGGTACTCGCAGAGGATCTCGTCAAGCGATTTATCGAGGACGCCTGGCACGACCATCGTGCCGGACTGTGCGACCAGCCGCTGGTCCATCTCGGTCGGCTCGCCGATCCAGAGGATCTGATGATCGTTTCGCAGGAAATAGCGCTCGAAATTGCCTTCAGTGCGCGGATCGATGTATTCCCGATCCAGCAGCGAATTGTTGACCGGTGTCGCATTCCACAATTTCGGCGTGTTCAGCGCAAAGACCGCTGCATCGGTGACCGCACTTTCCATCGCGAAGAAGGCAGCAACGAAAGGAGACTTGGTAAAGTCGAGCAAGCGCGTCGGCGCGCCGTGATGCTGCATCAGCGCGAGGCATCGCAGGTCGTTGTCCAGAACTGCCGGGTTGGTCAGATAGTTGTGCGCCTTGCGTTTGAAGATGCGGATCGCCCGCTCTTCACGTATGCGCCAGGTGGGCCGTTCCGGAATGAACGCCTCGAGATAGCGCGAGAGCGAACTGATCAGCGCCCAGCGCGCGTCCTGCTGGCCACGGAATGCCCACCCATCGAGTTGGGCATTCAATGCAACAAATTCATTCCAGCTTGAAACACGAAGTTCTTCCAAGTAGCGGCCCTTTTGTTGGCATTGTTGGCATTGTTGGCATCGCTGGCGGTCCGACAGTATCCGCCAGCGTGTTTCATTCTATTTCGGCTGCAGCTTGAATACACTGACCAGTTGCGCCAGATGCGCGGCCTGGTTCTGCAGCGATTGCGCAGCCGCAGCGGCTTGCTCCACCAGTGCGGCATTCTGCTGCGTGGTCTGGTCCATATCCATGATGGCACGATTGATTTGGCCCAGGCCGGCACTTTGCTCTTTGCTCGCGGCGGAGATTTCGCTGACGATGCCGCTCAGCGTGCCGACGCTGTCCACTACCCGATGCATGGTCCTCCCTGCCTGCTCGACCAGCTTGCTGCCGTGGCTGACATTGCTGGCCGAATTGTCGATCAGGGCCTTGATTTCCTTGGCGGCCGCGGCGGATCGCTGGGCGAGGTTACGTACTTCTCCCGCGACGACCGCAAAGCCGCGCCCTTGCTCGCCTGCGCGCGCCGCTTCAACCGCGGCATTCAATGCAAGAATGTTGGTTTGAAACGCGATGCCATTGATGACGCTGATGATATCGACGATTTTCTTCGACGACTCATCAATTGCGCTCATCGTTGCGACGACTTCCGACACGACCTTGCTGCTGTTGGCAGCCACGTCGGACGCCGCGGCTGCAAGACGGTTCGCTTCATACGCATGGTCTGCATTCCGGCCAACAGTGACGGTAAGTTCTTCCATCGTCGAACTGGTTTCTTCCACCGAGCCGGCTTGCTGTTCGGTACGTCTCGACAAGTCCATGTTGCCGGTCGCAATTTCACTGGATGCGCTGGCAATGGTTTCGGTGCCTGAACGTACTTCGCGAACGATTTTTTGCAGACTGGCGTTCATGTCGTGGAGGGCCTGCATCAGTTGACCGGTCTCGTCGCGCGTACGGACTTCGATCGTGCTGGTCAGATTGCCGGCCGCTACCGCTCTGGCGACCGTCACCGCATGAACGACCGGCACCGTGATCGACCTTGCGATCCGATAGGCGAAGGCGCATGCAAGCAGCACGGCGACCGCGCTCAACGCCAGGATCGTGGCCGCCTTATGCCGGTATTGCGTTGCAGCCTCTTCACCGCTCTTTTCCATGATGCGGCCGCCGCCGTCGATAAAGGCTTTGATACGGTTGACATAATTTTGCTGGTCGACTTTCAGCGGACCCAGCATCAGTGCCGTGGCATCCAGCGTGCCGCCGGTTGCCGCGAGTTTCATGAATTCGGCCTGACGGACCTGGTAACTGCTGCGCAGCTGAAGTATGTCCTGAAATGCTTTCTTGCCAGGTGCGCTTGACAGTAATGGTTCCAGTTTGGCGAGGTTGTCGGCAATACTTTTTTCGCCGATCTGAATCGCATTGATTTCGCTGTTGAGTTTTTCGCGGTCGTCGAGCAAAAGCATGTTGCGCATCGACGTCGCATTTTCGCCAACCTGCAACAAGACATTCGTGGCGAGAACGACTTGCGGATAGCGATTCTTGACAATCGTATCGGTGCTCTCGTGGAGTACGCCAAGGCTTTGCACACCGAGCGCCGCGATGCCGGCCACTAACAGGACCAGTACGCCGAATCCCAGTGCAAGCCGCTTTCCTATCTTCAGGTTAGCCATCATGCCAGACTCCATCCGCGTTGATAAATTCTACAGACAGCCATGATTGCGGACCGGGGACACCGGTCCGCAAGCTGGTTAGAAGGAATGGTGCACGCCGACCGTCGTCACCAATTGACTATCGCTGCTCGACACGCCCGTATTGTTCTGGATGGCGAAGCGTGCGGTGCCGCCTGCGCGCTGGTAAGCCGCCTGTGCGTAGATTTCCGTGCGCTTGGACAGTGAGTACGCATTGCCGACGCTGATCTGGTTATAGCGTGCGCCTTCAAGCCTGGAATGCGAATAACCGACATTCAGCGCATTGGCCGGGGTATAGCGCCAGCTGGTGCCGATGTCCACGTTCTTCTGGGTGGGGCTGATGGTCGGCAGTTCGATCTTGCTTTGCGTGTACAACGCGTGCATGCGAACGTTGCCGATGGCATAGCCGGCGCCGGCCGCGATAGTGGTCAGGCTGTCGAACACCGTTCCGCCATTGCCGAGGCCGAGGCTGCCGAGGAAGGTGCCTGCGAAACCTGCAGGGCGATCGTTCTGCTTCGAGTACGCCAGGGCCAGGCGCAGCGGACCCTGCACGTAATTCGCGCCGGCGCTCACATTGCGGCCTCGGCCGCTGTCGCCGGCCACTTCGCCCAAACCGACCATACCGCTGACCGTCAGGCCGGAAAACGTCGGCGAGGTATAGCGGATTGCATTATTAAACTGGTAGGTATTGGCCAGCGTATCGAGGTTACCCGGATGGAACAGGTAAAAATTGGTGAGCTGGAAGCCGTTGCTGAGCTTGCCTGCGTAATCGAACACGATGTCAGGCATGTTGCCGAGGGTGACTGCGCCAAAATTGCCGGACAGGCCAACCGTGCTGGCCCGGTTGAACAATCGTCCAGCGTTCGTCATTGCGCCGGTGTCGACAAAGAAGCCTGTCTCAAGCTGGAAGTTGGCTTTCAATCCGCCACCCAAATCTTCGACGCCGCGAAAGCCGATGCGGTCCGGTTGCATCGTACCCTGATCAAGACGCACAGCCGAGTTGCCGCCAATGTTGTTGATGTACGCAACGCCGGCATCCATGCTGCCGTAGATCGTTACATTGCTTTGCGCGAATGCACCGGCGGTCAAGCCGGTTGCTGCTACGGCAATCAGAACCTTCTTCATCTCACTCCCCTTCGTTGAAAAACACGGCAAACGCCGCTTTGTTGTATCCACATGCGCATTGCGTGTGGACGGCATACCTCATGGCACATGCATCGCATAACGCCGATCCCGGCAAAAGCAAGTCATCGGGAAACGAGTGATCGCCATCTCGTTTCACCTATAAAACAACGTTTCGAAATTTTCATCAGGTTCAAAAAAACCCGATTCGAATCGGGTGTTTCCTGAAGCGCTCGCTGCTTACAAATCCAGCACCAGTCTTTGTCCCCGGCATCCGGACACGCATACCATCATGGTCTTGTTGCTCGCGCGTTCGGCTTTGCTCAATACGCCGTCCCGGTGCTCGGGAATCCCGTCGAGCACTTTGGTTTCGCAGGCGCCGCAGACGCCTTCGCGGCAGCTGTGGTCGACATCCATTCCTGCTTCGAGCAGGGCATCCAGCAAGGACTTCCCGGCCGGCACCGTAATCGATTTCTTTGTGCGCTCCAGATAGGCGACATAGTCGCTGCCCTGTACTGCTTCGACCTGTTCGGTCGCTGCGAAACGTTCGATATGCACGTTCGGCAAGCCGAGTTCTTCGCAAATGCTTTCAAACGCATTCAGCATGGGTGTCGGTCCGCAGCAATAAAAATGCGCGTCTTTCGGCTTGCTGGCGAGGTAGCTGCGCAGGTCGGGCGGCCCGCTCTTGTCCTGGTCGAAATGCGCCTGCACGCCGTCCTGCGCCAGCAACTCGTCGCAGAACGCCGCCTCCGTGCGTGAGCGTGCGCAATACAGCAGCTCCGCCGGTTTGCCAAGACTGCGCAGGCGGCTGAACATGCATGAAATCGGCGTGATGCCGATACCGCCGGCGATCAGGACCGAATGCGCTGCCGACTCATCGAGCGGAAAATTATTGCGGGGCGCCGAAATCGGAATCGTCGCGCCGACACGCAATTGTTCATGCACATAACGCGATCCGCCGCGGCTGTTGCGGTCGTTCAGCACGCCGACGACATAGCGATGGCGCTCCTGCGGCGAATTCAGCAGCGAATAGCTGCGCACGATGCCGTTGGGCAGATGCAGGTCGACATGCGCGCCGGCCTCGAATGCGGGCAGCTCGCCGCCTTGCGGCGACACCAGTTCAACGCTGACGATGCCGGCGGCTTCAAAGCGCATCGCTTGGACGCGGACGGAGATAAGGGCGCTGGTATTCATGATGACTACTCAAATTAAGATTGCACGGCAGTGCGCAGATCAATGTCGAGCCGCGCGAATGCATCGATCTCGACTTTCAGTTCCGGGAACACCAGGCCGCTGACGCCGATCAGCGTCGAACAGGGGTACGGCGCCTGAAAGAAGTCGCGCCGTGCCCGTCCCACTTCGTCCTTGTCGGCGATATCCGTGACGTAAATGACAAGCTTGTAAATGTTTTCGATACCGCCGCCGGCCGCTTCGACCAGCGCGCGGATTTTTTTCAGCACCGTCATCGTCTGATCGTAAGTTCCGAGTTCGGCTTGACGTGAAGCCGGATGCGCAGTCATGCCGGACAGTGCAATTTCATTGCCGACTACCAGGCAATTCGACCACGTCGCGATCGGCAATTCAGCGACCTCATCGGTCTTCACATGCCGGACCGGAACCCGCTCTCTCATGCTGCCTTCTCCGCACCGGCTTCAAGCTGCGCCTTGGCCAGGTTGCGCAAGTGGCGGCGCAGGCGGACGATGCCCATATCATGCTGATACAGCATCTCGCGCTGGTTGGCGTCCGGCTCCATCATTTCCAGGATCGCACGGTCCTGTTCAAGCACTGCCCAGTGCCGCGCTTCGAGCCGATTCTGGTACAGGAAACGCCAGGTGTCGCGCTGCCAGCCATCGACCTTGCGGCAACGCCAGTGAAACACGGCCGAGACGTTTTCGGAAATCGGCGTGTAGCTGCCGATGATGATGAAGTTGCCGCCGGGGCCGCCGGTCTTCGGATACGGAATCTCGAGACGCATCCAGTGCAGGCCTGTGTCGGCCCACTCGGTCCAGTCGAAGTTGACGCCGCGCTGGCCTTCCTTCTCGAATACGAAACCGGTATCGGTTTCACGCACGCGGAAAGCAGCGGTCGAATCGCCTTCGGCCATCGAGTGCGACTGCTTGTGCAGGAAAGTGCCGTGCATCGGGTCCATCACATTGTCGAGCACGTAGCGGTAATCGCCTTTCCATTCGGTGTAGCACAAGAAATGCGAGTGCACGTCGTCGGTCAATTCGGTCGGCAGATTCAGCGGCGGCGGATCGGTGATGTCGACGCTGGAGTTGTACAGGAAGATGGCGCCTGCTGCTTCACGTACGTGATACGAACGGGTGGCCTTTGCGCCTTCCAGCTTGCAGCCGGGGCTGCCGGGCACGCTCATCACCACACCATCGGCACGTACCTGCACGCCGTGGTAGCCGCAGGCGATACGGTCGCCGAGCGCGATACCCAGAGACAGCGGTGCGCCGCGGTGCGGGCAATGATCTTCCAGCGCATGCAGCACACCGGACGCTTCACGCCACAGCACAAACTTGCGACCGAGGCGGCGCAGCGACACCGGACGCTCGGCGACGAAGCTGGATGGGCACATCGGATACCACAGATCTTTCAAACCAACGGCGAGCACTGCGTCAACCGGATCATTTGCATTCGTTCTCATCACACTATCCTTCTCAAATAATCAGCACTCGGCGGCCAGACGCGCGATCTCTGCCCGGTACGAGTCTTCAGTCCATACGCCGCCGGCCGGACAATTCGGACCGGTGCGGTTCAGGTGTGCCACCAGACCGGCCAGGTCATGTACGCCTGCCGCGTAGGCGCGTTCAATCGAGTCGCCCAGCAAATCTTCGTAGGCGGTAGGCTGACGACGGCGCGCCTGGTGGGGATTGAGATAGAGCTCTTGCATCATTTACCTCCATTTCTAACGCGCTCGCGAATACGCTCGCGCACGGGTACAAAGTCGTAAGTCGGATAGCACTCGGTACGGAATACGCCCCATGCCGAACGCTCGAGTTCCACGTTCACCAGCGGCAGCAGTTCCGGCGCCAGTTCCAGCGTGACGATCTGGCCCAGGCCCATCGCCACCGTCCATGAGACGACGCGCGTGCCTTCCACCGGAAAACGTTCCCACCAGTCGACCTGCTTCATGTGTTCCTGGATCGCATCCAGGTTTTTCGACTGGTCATGCTTCAGGATCACGGTCAGCAGCATGGTGTTCGCTTCGTTCGGCATGCTTGATTCCGGTTCAGTGCTTCGGTTTATCGGTCAGGAACTTGCCGCTCGGGGCATCGGCATTGCGCTGGCGACGGGTGTTGCCGTCGATGCCGCCTTCGATTGCCCATTCGGCGAACACGGTCGGACCAGGCTCGAACTCCCTTGCTTCCCACTCGGCATCGAGCTGGTCCTCGTCGGCGTAGTATTCGATCAGGCCGCCCGCCGGATTGCGGAAATACCAGAAGTAAGCGGACGAAATCGGATGCCGGCCCGGGCCGAGCTGCGTGTCCCAACCCTTGCGCGCCATATGCATGCCGCCGCCAAACACTTCATGAATGTCGCGCACCGTGAAGGCCACATGGTTCAGGCCGGCGCGGCGTTCCGGCGTCTGCAGCAGGAACAGGTCATGGTGGCCGCCTTCGGCCGCGCAGCGCAGGAAGGCGCCGCGGCCCGGGTAGCGGTCGGAGGGGACGAAACCGAAGTTCTTGCAGTAGAACTCTTCGCAGGCATTCACATCCTTCACGAAGAACACCACGTGACCGACTTCGATCGGTGCGGCGTTCTCGTAGGCCGGGCTGCGCTGATTGACGCGCGGCCGGTGCGACCAGGTATTCATTGCCGCGCATTCGACGTCGATTTCACGTTTGCGCGTGACTTGAAAACGCACAGCCAGGCCATTGGGATCGGTGCAGCCGAGCCGGTCGCCGGTATTCACATAACCCGGTGCATCGGCGATGCGGGCCGCAAAGCGTTCCAGCACTTCGGGTGCCGAGACGCCCCACACGACTTCACGCAGCGTCGGGCCCGGCTCGATTGCCGGCGGCAGGTCGGCGGCGTCACTGCGCTTGACCACCACGCGGCAACCGTTTTGCGTTTCATACACCAGCAAGCCTTCGTTTTCTTCGGCAAGCGTCATGCCCCAATCGGCGAAGAACGTCTTGCAGAGCGGCAGATCATCCGCGCCGTAGGTGATTTCATCGATACCTAATACATCCATTGCATTTCTCCTCACCCGGCAGGCTCAGTTCGCCCAGGGCAACGGTTGTTCATTCATGCCCCAGTAGAGGCTCTTCTGTTCCATGTATTGCAGAATGCCGAGACGACCCTTTTCGCGTCCGAGGCCGCTGTCGCGCCAGCCGCCGAACGGGGTCGAGATCGAAAACTGCTTGTAGGTGTTGATCCATACATTGCCGGCCTGCACGGCGCGGGCGAAACGCCAGGCTTTCTTGTAATCGCGCGTCCAGATGCCGGCGGCCAGCGCATAGACGCTATCGTTAGCCTGTTCGATCAGATCGTTTTCATCGCTGAACGGCATCGCCACCAGTACCGGCCCGAAAATCTCTTCCTGGCAGATGCGCTGATCGTTGCGTACGCCTTCGATGATGGTCGGCGTGTAGTAGTAGCCGCGCTCGAAGGCCGCGCCTTGCGGACGCATGCCGCCGGTACGCAAGCGGCCGCCCTCTTCCACGCCCAGCGCCACGTAAGCTTCGATCGATTCGCGATGACGCGCCGTGATCAATGGGCCAAGTTGCGTACGCTCGTCGGCCGGATCGCCGACGCGCAGCGCGGCCGCGCCGGCGGCAAGGCGCTCCATGAACGCATCGTAAATGCCGTGCGCGACAAACAGCCGCGAGCCGGCGATGCACGATTCGCCCGATGAACTGAAAATCCCGTACAACACGCCGGCCACCGCATGGTCGAGGTCGGCGTCTTCAAACACCATGGTCGGCGACTTGCCGCCCAATTCCAGCGATACCGGCATCATCTTGTCGGCGGCGATATGCGCGATATGCTTGCCGGTAGTCGTGCCGCCGGTAAACGACACGCGACGCACCAGCGGATGCAACGTGATGGCGTCGCCGATCACCGAACCTTTGCCAGGCAACACGCTGATCAAGCCTTTTGGCACGCCGGCTTCTTCGCAAATCCTTGCCAGCTCCAGCGCCATCAGCGGAGTAACTTCGGCCGGCTTGACCACGACTGCATTGCCTGCGGCAAGCGCCGGCGCCATTTTTTGCGCTTCACTGGCGATCGGGGAATTCCACGGTGTAATCGCGGCTACTACGCCCATGGGCTCGTACACGCTCATCGTGAGGTTGTCGCCGCGCATAGGGGTAATGGTTTCTTCGAGCGTCTCGCAAGCCGCTGCAAAGAACTGGAATGTCGCAGCGGCGCTGCCGACCAGATTGCGCGTTTCGCTGATCGGCTTGCCGTTGTCGAGGCGCTGGCGCTGTGCCAGCTCTTCGCCGCGCTCGCGAATCAGCTGTGCAACCCGGTACAGCACGGTAGCGCGTTCATGCGGCTTCTTTTGTGCCCAGCCGCTGGTACGGAACGCTTTGTCCGCGCCCTGGATCGCTTCTTCCACATCGTCGAGATTGGCGGCATTCAGGTAAGCCACCGGCTCGCCGGTAGCCGGGTAGAGGCTTGCATACCGATCGCCCTGGCCCACGCGCCAGTTGCCGGCGATGCAGATAGGAAGTGTTTCACTCAGGTTCATGTCTGCCTTTATGTCGTATGACTCAGATTGCAAGCGCATGGGCGCGGTTACCCAGCGCACGCACCACGCTGAATACCGTCAACGCAGAGGTTTTAGGATTGGCGGCAAGCGGTTTGCCGCGCATGGTCAGTTCGAAACCGCCGAACGCGCCTTTGGCTTCCACGTGATGCACGTTCTCTGTCACACCCGGATCGGCCAGCAGGCGCACCTGCGTGTGGTCCATGCCGAGACCTGCCAGCGACAACGTGGCTGCGACATTCGCGTTCTTCGGGTACAGGCGCGCAGCCTGGCGTGCGGTGCCTTCGAAAATGACCGTGGCCGTCTCCAGGCTGTCGAGCGCGAACAAGGCTTCGGCCGGCGTATCCTTCCATGCCTGCGGCGGCTTGCGGCCGGTGTAGATGACGGAATCGAGACCGCCGATCTTTGCAGCCGACAGCGCATCGATGGCGCCGATGGCGCCGGACAATAATTGCACCTGTGTCTTGCCTTGCCTTGCCGCCGCTTCCAGCCGTTCCGCCAGGCCTGGCTCGGACAAGGCACCGACCGATACCACCATGCAGGGGATTCCCCTCGCCAATGCCGGCAAGATGTGCTCTTCAATTGCACGATGGCCTGCGCATTCGATCAGCAGGTCGGGCCGCACGCCATCATCATCGAGACGGGCTGCGACGCGTGCCTGCGGTGCCAGCGATGACACTACCGGACGCGCCGCGTCGAGCCCGGCCTCCGGCACGATCACCAGATCGAAGCTCACTTCAGGATCACTCTTGAGCAATTCCATTACACCGACGCCAATGGCGCCGCAACCAATCATCGATACGTGCAACATGGCTTTTTCCTTTTTAGACCACAGCAGCCGCAGCTTCCTCGACCTTGACCGGCGGCCCGGCAAACGCAGTCTTGAAGCTACCGATAGACAGCATGTCGATTTCGAGCAGGAAAGGACCCGGTTCGGACAACGCAGTGCGCAAGCCGGTTTCCACATCGGCCAGGTTGCTGATGCGTGCATGACGCAGGCTCAGCGACTTCGACAGCAGCGCATAATCCGGCGTATGCAGATCGACGTAATGGCGGCGGCCACCGTACTGCACATCCTGAATATTTTTGATGACGCCATAGCCCTTGTCATTCATCAAGACGATCACCATGTCTGCACGTTCCTGCACCGCGGTCGCCAGCTCACCCAGGTTCAGGATGAAACCGCCGTCACCGGCGAGGCAGAAGGTCTTTTTCCGGGACGCCGTCTCGGCCGCGCCGACTGCAGCGCCGATCGCCATTGCCAGGCCCTGACCTATGCCACCTCCCAATGCATGCACGCCGGCTGTCGGATCGAATATGCGCAGGAAGCGATTGCCCCAGGTGCTGTTCGATACGGTAACGTCGCGTACCCAATTGAAGCTGCGGCCGGCCGCTTCCTGCAGCTTCGCCACCAAGGCGCTATATGGGCCCAGGCCGTCGATCAGGCCGGCGACGGCGGTGTCGCGCGCCTTCTGCAAGTCGCCGATGAAGGATGGGTCGATCTGCATCTTGCCTTCCAGTCGATCGGCCAAGCCTTGCAGTGCCAGCGCCGCGTCGCCGCATACGAAGTAGTCGCTCTGGTAGCAGCGGCCTTCGGCGGCAGGGTCGACATCGATACGCAGCAGCGGACGCGGAAGCTTCAGCTCGTACTTCAAGGTTTCATTACCGCGCAGGCGGGAGCCGACGACGACCATCGCATCGCAGGTCTGATAAAAATTTTCCACCGGCTTGTGCAGATTGAAGGCGCCGAGCGAACGCGCATCGTCTTCCGGCACCACGCCCCGGCCTTGTGTTGTCGTTACCACGCCAATGCCCATGTCCATCAGGCGCTTGACTTGTGCGCCGGCGCCGCGTGTGCCACCGCCCAGCCACAACATCGGCCGTTTGGCCTTCATCAAGCGTGCAGCCAATTCGTCAAGGGCATGCGCCGAAGGTTCCTGACAAGCAATCGGCAGCGGACGCAAATCGGCCGGCATATCAATCAGCGCGGCCTGGATATCGATGGGGATTTCTACGCTGACCGGACCCATGGGCGGCGTCAGAGCGGTCTGTACGGCCAGTTTCACGGTGCTGATCGCAGTGTCGATGCTACGGATGCGGAACGCCGCCTTTGACACGGCCTTGAGCATCGCCAGCTGATCCGGTGCTTCATGGATGTATGACAGGCTCTGGTCGAGGTACGGCGTCTCGATCTGGCCGGTCAGGTGCAGCATCGGTGTACCGGCGGTCAATGCCTCGACCATGGCGCCGGAAGCGTTGCCAGCGGCGGTGCCGGTACTGGTCAGGCAGACGCCCAGCCCGCCGGTCGTACGCGCATAGGCATCGGCCATGTTGGCGCCGCCGGCTTCGCCGCGCGCCGGAATGAATCGGATCTTGCCGCGCTCGCCGAAGGCGTCGAGGATCGGCATGTTGTGAATGGAAATCACACCGAACGCAGCCTTGACATTGCATTGCTCGAGAAAAGCTGCGATGGCGCAGCCGACGGTAACTTTGTTTTGCTTAGGCATGGCGGGATAGTCCTCCTGAAACATCGATGTGGCTGCCTGTTGTGTACGAAGAAAGCGGTGTTGCGAGGAACACGATGGCGCGTGCCGCTTCCTCTGGTAGGCCAAGACGGCCGAGTTGAATCTGTTTTCTTTGCGCCAGTCTGGCCGTCCACTGCTGCCATGAAAGGTCGCGCTCTTCCTCGCTGCGCGCGTCGTAACGTCGGCGCCATTGGCCGGACTCGACCAGGCCGATCAGAATGCCGTTCACGCGGATTCCATGAGGGCTGAATTCAGTCGCCAGCGAGCGCACCAGATTGTGCACGCCGGCGCGCGCGGCGGAGGTTGCCACCATGTGCGGCTCGGGTTGTACCGCGAGCAGGGAATTGACGCACACGACGGTTGCATCGGCAGCCTTTTGCAACTGAGGCAGGAAGGCGCGCGTGGGATGAATGATCGAGAAGAATTTCAATTGCAGTTCTTCCACCCAGGCCGCGTCTTCGGTATCGGCAAAGGTCGAGACGCGGCCCTGGCCTGCGTTATTGATCAGCATCCCGACCGTGCCAAGTTCCTGTTCAACCCTGGCGGCGAAGGCCTTAACCTGTTCCGGCACAAGAACGTCGCACACCGCCGACAGCAGGCGCGCCTGCGGAAAACGGTCACGCAAACGGTGCTCGACCGTTGCGAGGCGTTCGGCGTCGCGCCCGCAGAAGGCCACCGCGGCGCCGGCTTCAAGCAACAGCTCGACCGTCGCCAGACCGATGCCGGAAGAGCCTCCTGTGACGACGGCCACCTTGCCGTCGAGATGAATCAGTTGCATCTTGCTTATCCTTGCCACATGTTGACAACCTTGCCCGAACGTTCCGGCGCATGGTCAAGCAAGCGCGACAATTCGCTTGCGGTTTCACGGACCCGGCGCACGATGACTTCAAGCTTGTCGGCATCGATATGCGGAGCCGGGATGGTTGCGCCCAGCGCCGCCACCACGTTGCCGGTATGGTCACGCACCGGTGCGGCGACCGTCGAAATGCCGCGCTCGAAGAAGCCTTCTTGCAGGACATAACCGCGCTCGCGGTCCTGCTGAACCATATTGAAGAGGTCGACAACGGTCTTCGGTGTGTTTTCGGAAAAGACTTCCAGCTGTCCTTCCGGATAAATCTTGCGCAGCTCAGCCAGTGACAGGTCTTCCAGCAGCACGCGTCCAAGCACGGTGGCGTGTGCCGGCAAGCGAGTCCCCACGGTCACGGAACTGGCGAATGCGGTCGGTGTGACCGACTTGGCCACATAGACTATCGACCTGCCGTCGCGCACCACCAGATTGCAGGAATAACCGATTTCATCACGCAGCCGGTCGAGCAAGGGACGGCCGATTTCAGTCAGTTCCAGCGATGCCAGATATTCAAACCCGAGACGCAGCACTGCCATGCCAAGCCGGTAGTCGCGGCCGCCTTCGGTGCGCTCGACAAAACCCATGCGCTCCAGCGTGGTAAGCAGGCGAAATACCGTCGAACGCGGAACACTGAGACGGCGTGCCAGTTCCGGTGCGGACAGGGTCTTGTCCTGGCGGTTGAACTCGCACAGCAGGCGCAAACCGCGCTCCAGCCCTGGTACGGAATATTTTTCTTGCGACTCTTCTTCTGGTAGCTCTGCTTTATTCATGATGTTGTATTTGATTGGACGTTGAGTTCTCGAGGATGGCCGATGCCACCGCGTCGGCTTGCTCGACGTAGCAGGCATGGCCTGCACCGTCGATCAGCGCGAATGGCAATTCGATTTCCCGTGCCAGCTCCCTGCTGTCTTGCGGCGTGGTAATGGCATCGGCGCTGCCGCAATATACAGCGCCCGGCATGCCGCGCCGCGCGTAGCGGTAAATATCATCGCCACACAATAGATGCACGGCTTGCGTGTATCCCTCCGGATGCAACTGCTGCATATTCCAGCGCACCCATGCGCGCTGCGCATCGCTCGCATTTTCCGACAGCATGCGGCGCGAGCGGTGCTCCGCCATGCCGGCGATGCCCAGCGTCTGCAATGCCGTCATCCGCTCCTGCGCCACCGCTTCGCCGCGCGCACGCTTTTCTTCGCTGCCGTAGCCCTGTGCCGGGCTGATCAACACCAGGCGCGAGATGCGTGTCGTGCCCGAAGCAACATACGCCGCCGCCATGATGGCTCCCAGCGAATGGCCGACCAGCACGCATTGCTCGATACCCAATGCCGCGAGCAATTGCTCAAGCCGCGCGGCGTACTCCGTTCCGGTTGGAGACTGGCTGGACAACATCGATGAAGCGCCGTAACCCGGCGCATTCCACGCAATCACCGTGGCTTCTTCGGCCAGGCGCAGTGCGCAGGGCAGCCACGATGCGGCGCCGGACCCGATCCCATGCAGTAACACGATCGCCGGCCCGCTGCCGCAGGTCCGATATGAAACGACGCTGCCGTTCACTTCAACGGCGCGCTCGGGGAATCGCTGGTTCAGCAGGAACAGCGATTCCTGCAGATCGGCGGAGCGGGCAGAGGATGTGCTGGCAGTCGTCATTTCAGCCACGCTTGATTTTCGCGAGTGGGCTCTCGGGAGGATAGGTCGGCGTCACCGGTTTTTTCGAACCGAGCATGACGCACATCAGCGCATCTTCTTCGCCAATATTGATTTCCTCGCGATAGACGCCCGGCGGAACCGAGACGACGTCGCGATCGGTCAGAATGGTTTCATAACGTTCACCATCTTTTTCTAGCACCAGCTTGATTTTGCCGCGCATGACGAAAAACACTTCTTCGACGTCGATATGCAGATGCGACGGACCTTCATGGCCGGCCGGAATGATCATGGTCGAAAACGTAAAGTGTTCGGATGGAATGGTATTGGAATCCGTAGCGACGCCGGTGCCGCCGGTGCCGATATAACGCATTTGCGCCCGGCGGTATTTCGGGTCATAGTCGGCCTGAAACTTCAGCGCATTCCAGTCGTACTGGCGTGTCGAAAAACGCGCAACGCGGCTATCCATCCAATCGGAAAAACTGGCGCCCTCCGGTTGATCCCAGCTACGCTTCATCTTCTGCTGTTCTGCCATATCGCTCATCCTTAGCTCCTAAGATTCAATTAATTCATCACAAAGCCGCCATTGACGGCAAGAAGTTGCCCCGTGATAAAGCGGGAAAGATCGGACAGTGCGAACACCACGGCGCCCGATACGTCGTCGGGTAATTGATTGCGCTGCAGCGCCCGTCCATCGTGATAGGTACGATGACGGTGTTCGGGCACATATTCGGTCGCTTCCACCAGCGTCAATCCGGGTGCCACCGCATTCACGGTAATGTTGTCGTTCCCGACCTCGCGCGCCAGCGAACGTGTCATGCCGATGATTGCGCCCTTGCTCGCCACATAGGCCAGCAGATTCGGCGCTCCCCACAGCGGTGTGTCGGAAGACAGATTGACAATGCTGCCGCGACCGGACTCGCGCAAGGCCGGGAGGCAGGCATTGGTCATCAGCCAGGTACCGCGCACATTGACTGTCATGACCTTGTCCCACATGGCAATGTCGAGTTGCTCCGAGCTGCGGCCGCCAGAGTTGGTCACCGCAGCATTGTTGACCAGTCCATCCAGGCCACCGAGGCGTTCAACTACATTCTTCACACAGGCATCGATCGATATCGGATCCGCCAGGTCGAGCTTGCAGCCGTGCACGTCGAAACCGCGCCTCTTCAAAACAGCTACGCTCTCATTCAAGCTATCCTCAAGAATATCGGCCATCGCCACCGATGCGCCGGCTTCGGCGATGGCTGTCGCAAAGCTCAGTCCCAAGCCGCGAGCCGCACCGGTGACCAGCACCCGCCGTCCCGCCAGAAGCTGATTAGTAGAAGACATTGTCATTGCTCCCTTACACCGTGCTCGTATTGACTTTGGGCAGATAGTGCAGCACGCGGCGCTCGGCCCAGACCACTGCGCCATAGGTCACGATACCGATCAGGGTCAGTGCGCAGATAGCGACAAATACCGCTGCCGTATTGCCCTGCCCCTCGCCGTCGACCAGCAGATAACCGAGCCCTTTGTTGCCGCCGACGAGTTCGCCAACGGTCACGCCGATGACCGCCAGGGTCGACGCAATGCGCAGCCCGGAAAACAAAGCCGGCATCGCCGAACGGAACTCGACCAGATGGAAAATCTGCCAGCGGGTTGCATTCAGCGTACGCACGAGGTTGACCATGTCCGGATCGACGGTGCGCACTGCCGACAGCACATTGATCATCACCGGGAAGAAGACGATCAAGACCGCGACCAGGATCTTTGGATAGATGGTGTAACCCAGCCACATCACGAACAGCGGCGCAAATGCGACTTTCGGCGCAATCTGCAAAGCCAGGATGTAGGGCGACAGCATCGCTTCCGCGCGCGGCGACAGACCGAGCGCGACGCCAACGGCAAGGCCGAGCAAGGAGCCGAGAGCAAAACCGATCACGACTTCCAATGCGGTGATGCCAAAATGGCCAAGCAAATTGCTGTTGTTCCACATCACCACCGATTCCTGCAGAACCCGGGTGAAGTTGGGCAGAATGAATTCCGGCATGCCGAGCAGGCCAGGACCCCATTGCCACGCTGCCAGGAATACGACCAGCACCATCAGGCTGCCGGCGACAGTACGGGTTTTTTCGCTGAGCACACGACGGTGTTTCGGTGGCTGAGGCATGGCAAGCTTAGGTGCCGTAGTTGCGGTGTCCATTATCGAGCTGTTCCGACAAATTGATTGGTGAACAAATCCTTGACCGGCGTCGCCTTGGAGACGATGCCTTCACTGACATAAAACTTTTGCACGTTTTCCATGCGCGCCGCATCGATCTGGCCGAGCGGTTGCTGATTTGCATAGACGTGCTTGCGATACAGATTGAAGATCTGCTCGACGCTTGCTTCCTTGCCTTTGAAGGAGGGCACCGCCTCGATGTAGGCGGCTGTTGCTGCCTTCGGGTCTTTCATGATGTCTTCCATCCCGCGCAGCGTTGCGCGTACCAGGCGCTTCAGCAGTTCCGGGTTTTTCTGGATCGTTTCATCGGAAGCGAGGATGGCCTGTGCCATGCTCTTGAAGCCGGTGGTTTCGATCAGATCGACTTTGGCGCCGGCATCGCTGGCGCTGACGATCCAGTCGGGTACGCCGGCCAGCGCCGCCGCCTTGCCGCCGGCAAAGATCTGCCAGACGCCGGAAGGACCGGCGGCCTGGATCGACGCATCGTTCTTGGTCAGGCCAATGGTCTTCAGGTTGCCCAGCAACGCATAGTAAGTGGTGTCGGTATACGACATCACCGTGATGGTCTTGCCCTTCAGGTCTTGCAGCGATTTGATGCCTTCGTTCTGGTGCACGCCGACCATGGTCAGCGATCCGGCACCGAGGACTGCAATGGCCTTTACCGGTACGCCGTTGGCTCGCACGATGATCGGCGTGTCGCCGATCGCGCCGCCGATGACGGCATTGCCGGCACCGATCTGCTTGGCAACGTCAACGCCGCCCTTGGCGGTCACGAAATTGATCTTCAGATTTTCATCGGTGTAATAGCCCTTCTGCTGCGCGATCATCCATGGTGCGAAGGCGGGCGAGTTCGGGGGTGCCGGCAACAGGTAAGTCACTTCCTCGATTGCGGCTTGCGCGTAGATCGGGACAATTGCTGCGGCCGCGAATACCACCTTGCAGCAAAGAGATGCGAGAAGTTTATTCATACTCATTTCACTCCTGGTTGATCAGTTGGGTTGCGTGCTTAGTGCAGTGCTGCGGCTTCTTCCTTGCCGACTTTGAGCAGCTCCATCAAACGGCCTTGCAGCGGACCGATTTCAGGCAGTTTGCGACGTTCGAGCGGGTTATCACGGAACGGGAGATTGACTTCGATTTCTTCAATAATGGTTCCCGGTCGCTCGCTCATGACAAGCAGGCGGTCGGACAAGGCGATTGCCTCGACCAGATCGTGGGTAATGAAGAGAGCGGTCTTGCGCTTTTCGTAAACCATTTTGGCAAGGTCCTGCTGCAGCACCATTTTTGTCTGCGCATCCAGTGCAGAGAATGGCTCGTCCAGCAGCAGCACCTGCGGATCGACGGCCAAGGTGCGGGCCAGCGCCGCGCGCTGGCGCATGCCGCCCGATAGCTGATAAGGAAAGTGTTCTTCAAAACCTTTGAGATGGCATTTCGCCAGCAATGCATCGGCAACACGCTTGCGTTCGGACGCAGCGACGCCGTCGATTTCGAGGCCTAGCGAAACGTTGGCGCGGATGGTACGCCACGGCATCAACAAATCCTTCTGCAACATGAAGGCAACCTTGCGCACCGGCTTGGTCACGCGTTCGCCGCCGATATAGACCTCGCCCGTCGTCGGCAGATACAGGCCAGCGCCCATGTTGAGCAGCGTACTTTTGCCGCAGCCGGACGGCCCGATGATCGAAACCACCTCCCCGCTGCGGATGGAGATGTTCAGGTTGCTCACCGCAGCGCGCGGCTCGGATGTTTGTCGGTCGATAAAGCTTTTGCCGACATTGCGGAATTCGATTTCGATCATGATGCCTCTGAGTCGGTTATACCCACATGCGTCCGGCGGAGACTGCATGCCTTTCATGTCCAATCAGCATGCTTACCCGGCACACTGACATCGGCACTGCTTTTGTTCCATATATAAAACAAAGATTTATATATGGGCTGTCATTCGCTTGAAATATACCAGATATTTTTTGGAATACCAGCCCATTTTGTTCTTTATTTGAACCGTTGTTTTATATATGGAACAAATAGATGGAATGTAGTGCACTTTGATAGGTTAAAGCGCAACTACGGGCCGTTTCGACGGCCTTAAGGCCGAGGGAGAGTGCGTGGATCAATAGCCGTAGTCGAAGAGACCGCGCAAGGCATCGGACGGCATGAGCCTTCGGCGGTCAGCGGGCGCTCGGTGTGGTGTAGAGGGAGCCGCCTCTGACAGGCAAGCGGCTGAAGGTTGATTGTGGCGGTACTTGTTCGTGGAACATCCTGATCGACTGCTTGGCGTCACCGCCTCACCGAAGGCAGTAATTGCGTATTCCGGTATTCGTCCGCAGTTGGTTCGACACGGTCAGCCATTAGACCGGTGCTCATGAGCCTCGTCAACAACGTGCTCAACTTCGGTCATTGCCCTAAACTGGGCGGCCGGCAGAGAACGACCCATTGCGGTCATTCAGTCTAGCTCGCTCGAACGTTTCGGCGAACTAGCCGGCGGGTTAGATGGCCTGCGCTGGTTTCATACCTATCAATAGCATGATGTACACGGTCGATGGCGTCAGGTCAAATCGGTCCAGAAGATCGCACAGCTGTTTGGCGAAACCACTCTTCAGTCATAAGGTCAAGATCCACAAACCGGGGACCAACATTGGAATCTACAAGGTTATCTGCTGGGAGCGCGAGGCCATCAACATCACGGTGACCGGCCGCAGCGGAGAAAAATGGCACAGCGCGCTGGCGGTGTTGTGGAAGGACTAGGAATGATCGAACACGCCCGGCTCTGCTGCCGATTTACATGTTGCGCGTGATCGCGCCATTCGGCCGCGCTGCAAAGCGATCCTGCCCGAGATACAGGCCACCTGCTTGCGGCGTGTCGATTCCAGCAGAACGGCTTCTTCGAGGAGATCAATCGAGGTGACGGAAGTCGAGGTCGACCAGAACCGAGCGCAGTTTTTGTATATCGTTGCCGAGAAATTTTTTCAAATAGTAGAAAAGGTTCAGCTCTAGCCCTCGCGAATAGGAGCAGATGCTCAGAAAGTTAGTGTCCTCGAGCTGGGTCGCCCAGCCAAGAAATTGCAAGCCATCGACCTGCTTCCAGAATTGCTCTCGCCTCTGGTAGGTCATGTGCAGAGCCACCAGATGCGGGGCGAATATCAGTGTATCCTCGGAAATATACGGGCCGTGATAGTTTGAAAACCGCCATTTGAATTCGCTGGCGTCGATCGAATACTGAATGGCGTGAGCAAGGATCATGCGACTGCCGATATAGCTGCGGTCCTTGAGCTGCACGTACAGCTGTATGATCGCCTCGAGACCCGCAGCCCGCTCATCTGCGCCTGACAGGTGTAGCGAGTCGAGGAATCGATGCGCCGATGTTGGCGGGTGACCGATCACGACCTCGAGATTCGCCAGCAGTCCCGGGTATTTCCCGCTCGGGTCGGAGGCCAGCGTGCGCACGATCGACGGCAGTTCACGTCGGGTAAATTCTTCAAGCACCTCGATCAAGTTGTGGTCACGGTCGTGCAATTCATCCTGGATGAGGTGAGTTTCGACCAGAGCGAGCACGTCGTCGATATCCCATATATCGAGATAGCGCAAGTCTCGCTTAAGGACCTCGAAATTCGTCGTGTATTGCAATTTGCGCGACAGGATCAGGATGATCAGCCGGTCGTACGAACCACGCAGGCCGTGGTCGTAGAACACGTCGAGCGTGGCTTTGATCTTATCGACGCTGTTTTCCGCCGTGACCTGAATGGCGACTCTATGCTTCGTGTCGCCGAGATCGATGGCCGGGAAATTCTTGCGCTCGGTCTTATTCAGGTTGACCAGCGTCCAGGGGAACAGTCGGTTGAAAAAACCGGCAAAGAAATCTTCGGCATCCGTGGCGATATCATGCTTGCCACGCTTCGTATTGGATGTTACGACATAACGCAGCACGGAGAGCCGCACGACGATATCTTGGAACGCCTCGGCTGTTGCAAACATTTTGATCCTATTCTGTGTGTCAGTGGTCGCGAGCGGGCATGGCGCACCGATTTGGCAGCACCGCGCGCAAGATCGTCAGCTCGCGCCGAACGGCCGCTGCGCCATCCCAGCGTCGGCTAGGTCCAGCACTACCGCCCTGTCGACTCCGAACGGCACCCGCTCACCCACGGGCAGCAACTCGCGACACTAAGCGGACTGACCTTCGCCGCTCTGACACTCGCACCTATTAGTTGCTGGGCGTTGGCACTATAAGCGTGAGTAGGGTAGTCTCGTGTCTCAAAGGTCGATCATGTCCGCAACTTGGTATCCTGTGTTTGTCACCTCATATATCTCGCCCTTGTGACCGCGTGCTACAACTAGACCTCTGGCGGTTAGCAATTCCAGCGCTTGCTCCCACCTCGCAACCTCTCTTCGCTCGTTCGAGGGAATGAGGTTCTTTCCGTTAGTCTGCAACGTTGTCCCTCCGATATAGCGGGCGAGAATGATTGCGCCTTGCGGGTCGAGACTAGCCTCCTTTAAAAGGACGCGCGCTTCCGGCAGAAGCTCCGGTACTCCAGTCCTTGCTTCGGCCACAGGTTGGATTGGCTGCTCGCTAGCAACTACGACACGCGCCAACTCGTCTTTCAGCTTTTCCTGCAGTTCGTCCAAGGATTGGAACAATACGAGACGCTTTGTTCGGATGTCGAAAGGCACATCTTCCGGTGTCGGAGCGATTAAGATGGCAGGCTTTCCTAGTGCATGTGCGATACCCAGCTCGTAGAACACGTTGGGGTTCCGGCCGTCGATAATTGCCACAACGATCCTAGCTCGTGTTATCAGACGGAGGATGTGAGGAAAAACGTCACCTGGAACGAACTCCTCATCGCCTCTCATTGCTCTCAATCCGAGGCCGTTGCAGACTGAAGCGACCACTTCGAATTGTTTCTTATAGGTTGGGTGAAACGGCGTAAGCACGAAGACCAAGTCCCGCTCAATCTTCAGATCGTCAGGCGAGATGCCAGCGGAGCTTAGAAAGACTGATGGCACGACTTGCTTCGACGGTTCGAACGCATCTGGCTGCCGACTCTGAGAGGAAATCAGAAGGTGATTTACGTCTCGCCAACGGTCCTCAGTTGCCAGCAACTTTTCGTTCAAGCCATACATTTGAGACTCGATTGAGCGGCGCATCAGTTCGAGCTCAATTCGATGTCTGTCGTCATCGTACCGTGTGTGGCGGCGATTGTTGTATATCACCATAACCGTGAGCAGCAACGCGGTGAAAGCGATGACCACGCCAACGACGCTGATCAGATCGGAGACGCTGAAGGAGATCATCGACTGGCTCCTGAAGTTAAGAGCGAGAGTGAATAGACAAGAGTTGCCGTCGCCGCTCCCATGTTTAGAAGACCGAATGTGGCTGCAGCTATGTACCTGTCTTTCGTGAATTGTCCATCGGACCTACGCCAGAGAAGGACAATGACTAGGGACAGGCAAATACACCCCATGAAGAGTACAAGGCCCTCCTTCAGGTTGTTTGGCGAAGAGATGACGTAACCAGCAAGAAGAGATGCTGATAGGAAAACGATATCTACCGGAAGCGCAAGAATGGCCGAAATAAAATCAGGCAAGGTAGCTGACCGATCAACGACCAGCTTCACCAAGAACTTCGCGAGCAGCAAGACTCCTGGCAAGGCTATTTCAATCCACGGCATTGCTTGTAATCCTCATTGTGGCGCGATGGTAACTGAGCGATCTAACGGATATACATTGAAAATAGCAATATAACATGGGTAGTTGCCATATTACACTTCACCACTTTGCGACCGGGTGCATGATTGCCAGTTGTTTTTGAGCGGCCGCTTCTGGCCGGCATGCGACTACTACTGAAGGGCAGCAATGCTGCACATAGCGGAAACCAATGGGCCGCTTTGGCCGGCAGCCCCCTTTTCCAAAGGACTACCGGCCTGGCGCACTACACCTCCGTCTGCTCTGCGATTTCCAATGCATCGTCGACGTCAATGCCGAGGTGTCGCACTGTGCTCTCCAGCTTGGTATGGCCAAGCAGAAGCTGTACCGCGCGCAGATTCTTGGTCCTTCGGTAAATCAGTGTCGCCTTGGTTCGCCGCATGGTATGGGTGCCATAGGCTGCAGTATCGAGACCAATCGATGCAACCCAAGAGTCCACAATGCGGGCGTACTGGCGCGTCGACAAATGTGGCGAGCGTCGTATGCGGCTGGGGAACAAGTACCCGTTGGGTTTGAGCTGTGCCTGGGTGGTCCAGTCTGCAATTGCCTGCCGGGTTTGCTCTGTGATTTCGAACTGTACGGGACGACCTGTTTTCTGCTGCATTATGATGGTGCGTCGTAACACTGCACCTCCTTGCGTCACATCTGCCACTTGCAAGCGAACCAGATCACAAGCCCGTAGCTTGCTATCAATGGCGAGATTGAACAAAGCCAGGTCTCGGATCCGGTACGCAAGTTGGAGACGGACACGAATGGCCCAGATTTCCTTTTGCTTCAACGGGGCTTTCTGACCGGTAAGGCGCCCTTTGTTCCACGGTACCTGGCGGTGTGGCTGAACGGAATGCGAGTCCATGAGGTTCTCCTTCAATCGATGAAAGGAACCTCATTCTCAACGGGCTACTATAAAACCTCATGGAACTTACCGCCCAGATGTGACATGTGATGGAACGGCAAAAATGTAGCGGTTAGCAGTCAATGCCCAACAGGCGCAACACGACCCTATACTGACATTCAGTGTTTTCAAAAGTCGACGATCATCGGCGGTGTCAGCTCTCACACGATGACAGTCCACATTGGTACTGCATGTGATGTGGCCATAATGTGCGATGGTTACGCCGCCTTGTAACGTTGATACTGATCCCCGTCGCTGTTAATCCACCCGTATCGACCCAATGACCTTTTCCATGAGCTCGGCCGCTTCTTTGCGCCAGGCGGCCGGCTTTTCTCGCGTGTTGTCGATGTACGCAAGCTGGACCGTCAGGTAGCGTGTGTCCGAGACCGCGATCGCGAATTCCCTCACTCCGATCACGGGAACCTCGTAGGTAAGCCAGGTCCGCCCGTTGATGACTACCCGGTAGAACTGAACCGGCCCGCCTGTATAACCCACTTTAACCAGTTCCCGTTTGAAAGCCGAAAGCAGTTCTGCCCTTAAGTCCGCACTCGACTTGATTTCGTTCTCATGGGCGGGATATAGGTGGACTTTCAGTTCAGCCACACCGGCAACCTGACGAAGCAGCCCGCTCCGGAAAGTCCAGTGCACGTTGAGGGCCTTGACTTCGTTTGCTTTCTCGAACAGCGCACTGTCCTGCAGCGAGAGTGACGGACGATACGTGACGAACTCGTTGTCCGGAGGAATTGGAGTAGAAATAGAGAACACACGTTCATCCATCTTGATTGATGGGATGGACTCCCTCCGTCTTTTTGCGCCAAAGTAGGCGTACTGGTTCACGTGGAGACGGGAATCAGTTAACGAAAGGAGCCCACTATGAATGCTACTACTGTGGCCGTCGATCTGGCCAAATCCGTCTTTCAGCTCGCCGTGGCCAATTCCTCCTGGCATGTCATTGAACAGCACCGCCTGACCCGCAGCCAGTTCGAGCGCTGGTTCGTCAATCGTAATGTTTCCCTCGTCATCATGGAATCCTGCGGTTCGGCTCACCACTGGGCGCGCCAGTTCAATGCCCTGGGCATTACCGTCAAGTTGCTGCCTGCGGCCTACATCCGCGCCTACGTCAAGCGCAACAAGACTGATGCCGCTGATGCCTGTGCCTTGCTCGAGGCCGCCCGCTGCGCCGACATCGTACCCGTCAAGGTCAAGTCGATTGAGCAGCAGGCGCTGCAAGGGTTGCATCGCACCCGCTCCCTGTGGATGGGCACCCGCACCTCGCGTATCAATGCACTGCGCGGTTTCTGTCGGGAATTCGGTATTTCCGTTACGGCTGGCAGCCGCAACGGCCTGGAACAAATCAGCCGTGTCCTGGCCGATCCGAATTCCGCTGTTCCTGTATTGATCCGCGGCACCATGAAACTGCTGGTCGAAGAAATCCACCTGCTCGAAGCGCGCATCGCGCAACTGGAACGCGAACTGACTGAGCTGGCCAGGCACAGCCCTGCCTGCACCACTCTGCTGTCGATCCCCGGCGTCGGTCTGCTCACTGCCACCGCCATGGTTGCCGCCACCAGTGGCAACGTCGAACACTTCCGAGATGCCCGCCACTTCGCCAGCTGGTTCGGCCTCACACCCAAGGAATACTCCTCCGGCAGCAGCCGCTCTCTCGGCCACATCTCCAAGCGCGGCGACCGCTACCTGCGCATGTTGCTCACCCACGGTGCCCGGTCGATACTGCGTGCCGCCAGTGTTGCACAGGCCGCCGGCAAGCGCATCGATCACTTGCGAATTTGGGCGCTCACTGTTCAGGGAAGGTCGAACCACAACAAGGCCACCTGTGCGCTGGCCAACAAACTCGCTCGCATTTGCTACGCGACGCTGCGCGACGGGGAACCCTATACCGGAACGGTGACGCGCATGAGCAAGAAAATGGAACGCACTGCTTACGCGATGCCAGCCTGAATCGATTGGACCACGTTTGACCCACCCGCCTTTGCACAGAGATTGATCGCCCATCATGGCACACCGGGACGCACCCACACCGCTTGACGCCGATAACTCTTCCGGCAGCTTCACGCCTGCCGCTTGTATCGATTGGCGCAGCGGTGACGCAGATTCCATGTCGGCACGGACCAAAAAAGAGTCCACTTCAGATGCCGGATATACGACTGCAGGCTTATCCCTCATGTCATCCCTGTCGATCAGTCCCTTGTACTTCGGAGGGAGTCCATATATGTAAAGTTCGTCTGAGTGCCTGATTCACCTGCTGCAGCGGCTGAAATTAGCCCTGCAAAAAAGACCAATAAGATATTTCTGCAAAGCTTGAGAGTTATGTTCGTCATTTGTGCCCGCTAACAGAAAGAAGCGTATGTGCATGGAGAGCGGGGAATCGAGTGCCTGTTACCGCTGGTCGTGCCCGACTTGCAAGCCAACCGAATCCATCGAAACCACAGCTTCTCCAACGTTTGGTCGTGACGGCAGCGTTGCTTATCCTGCCACGCCAAAGTTGGCACAACAATACCAAATGTATGGGGCACTTTGCGTCCGCTCCTGCCCGATAGTTGACGTCTGCTACGATGGAGAAACTATGCGGCTACCCACTCGATTATCAATTGCACTTTCAGGTGCCTGAATTTAAAAAGGATTTGTCAGGCACAGTAGCTCGTATCCCATCAAACGTACCATCAATTCCGGTTGACCTTCCGGCCGGCGACATAATCCAAAGATGGGATTCATATTGAGGGCCCTCGATCTGTCCTTCGTATCTGACCATCAACGCTGGCGACATCGACACTGATGCACGCCGGCCCAGATGGTCGCTCGGGTATCGAACCTACCTTTGTGCTGGGGGTTGAACGGCATCATCGCATTCAGCCATGACTCCTAACCCTAATGGCTGTAGCCGCTACCTTGGCCCGCGCCATATGCATTTTTTTGTAGCTGTCGATCAAGCGGCGGTGCCTGTCGAGCCCCTCCAGTTTCATACTGGTTGGCGTCAAGCCAAAGAAGCGCACGCTGCCGTCCACTGAGCCCAGCACCGCGTCCATCCGCGGATTGCCATACATCCGGCGGAAATTTACCACGTAATCGTCCAGTTCCAGGTCGTCATCGAGCAGCACCTCCAGCACCACGTTCAAGGCTTGATAAAACAATCCGCGCTCGACCGTGTTGTCGTTGTACTGCAAGAAGGCGCCCACCAGCTCGTGCGCCGCCTCAAATTGCTGCAAGGCGAGATGAATGAGCAGCTTCAACTCGAGAACTGTCAGCTGCCCCCAGTCCGTATTCTCATCAAATTCGATGCCGATCAACGTGGCGATGTCGGAGTATTCATCGAGCTCATTGTTATTCAAACGCTCAAGCAGCGCTTCCAGGCTTGCGTCGTCCAGGCGATGCAAGTTCAAGATATCGGCGCGGAACAACAGCGCCTTGTTGGTGTTATCCCAGATCAAATCTTCTACAGGATAAACTTCCGAATAGCCGGGTACCAAAATCCGGCAAGCAATGGCGCCCAGCTGGTCATGCACCGCCATGTACACCTCTTTGCCCATGCCTTCAAGAATGCCGAGCAAGCTCGCGGCTTCCTCGGCATTGGAGTTTTCACCCTGGCCGGAAAAATCCCACTCGACAAAATCGAAATTCGCTTTGGCGCTGAAAAAGCGCCACGACACCACACCGCTGGAATCAATGAAGTGTTCAACAAAGTTGTTTGGCTCAGTCACCGCGTTGCTTTCAAAGGTGGGCTGAGGTAAATCGTTCAGGCCTTCAAAACTGCGCCCCTGTAGCAATTCTGTCAGACTCCGTTCCAGCGCCACCTCGAAGCTTGGGTGCGCGCCGAACGAAGCAAAGACACCGCCAGTTCGTGGGTTCATCAAGGTGACGCACATCACCGGGTAGATTCCACCCAACGACGCATCCTTCACCAGCACCGGAAAGCCTTGCTCTTCCAACCCCTGAATGCCGGCCAGAATGCCAGGGTATTTCGCCAGCACTTCGTGCGGCACATCAGGCAGTGCCATTTCGCCTTCCAGAATTTCGCGCTTTACCGCCCGTTCGAAAATTTCGGACAGGCATTGCACTTGCGCTTCGGCCAGCGTATTACCGGCACTCATGCCATTGCTGACATAGAGGTTTTCGACCAGGTTGGACGGGAAATACACCACTTCGCCGTCCGACTGCCGCACAAACGGCAGCGAACAGATACCGCGCTGCACATTTCCCGAGTTGGTGTCGACCAGGTGCGAGCCACGTAACTCGCCATCGGGATTGTAAATGGGCAGGCAGTATTCATCGAGAATTTCAGCCGGCAGCGCATCTTTAGAACCAGGCTTGAACCAGCGCTCGTTCGGGTAATGTACAAACGCCGCATTGGCGATGTCTTCGCCCCAAAACGTACCGGCGTAGAAATGGTTGTTATTGAGTCGCTCGATATACTCTCCCAACGCCGACGCCAACGCGCTTTCTTTGGTCGCTCCCTTGCCATTGGTAAAACACATCGGCGAGTGGGCATCGCGGATATGCAGCGACCACACATTGGGAACGATATTGCGCCACGAAGCGATTTCAATCTTGATGCCCAAGCCCGCCAACACGCCCGACATATTGGCGATGGTTTGCTCCAATGGCAGATCCTTGCCAGCAATATAGGTGCTGGCGTCAGAAGCTGGCTTCAAGGTTAGCAACGACTGGGCATCGGCATCTAAGTTTTCTACCTCTTCAATCACAAACTCGGGCCCAGCTTGTACCACCTTTTTCACCGTACAACGGTCGATGGAGCGCAAAATACCTTGGCGGTCTTTGTCGGAGATATCCGTCGGCAACTCAACCTGAATCTTGAAAATCTGCTGGTAACGGTTTTCCGGATCAACAATATTATTCTGCGACAGGCGGATATTATCGGTCGGAATGTTGCGAGTGGCGCAATACAACTTGACAAAGTAAGCCGCACACAAGGCCGATGAGGCGAGAAAGTAATCGAAGGGACCGGGCGCCGAGCCATCGCCCTTATAGCGGATAGGCTGGTCGGCCACCACCGTAAAATCATCAAACTTGGCTTCAAGACGAAGCTTATCGAGAAAATTGACCTTAATTTCCATGGGGGATTTCCAAAAATGGTGCTCAAAATGATGTAGCCGCTATTATCCGTCGCCACGCCGGTGCCTTGTAATATATCGATGCTTTCCACAAACGCTGCCGCATACGGATAATTTGACAGACGAACACCATTGCGCAGGACGTGGTTGGAACCGGCGAGCTTCCATGCGCCATGGCGATATCCACGGCAGTGCCAAGTGCGGTTGCACTAAACTGGACTGGATCGCCACGAGTTCCGCCAACATTCTTCAGAATGCGAGTACTGCCAAGCGACAATCCAAAATATAAAGCCCTGTAAAAATAGGTCTTTAATAGTCAGTCAACTAGCGAAGAATGTTTCCTATTGGAATGTCTACTCCCACTCGATCATCGACAGATTCTGGAACCCGCATGATTAAAGAGTTTAATTGTGATTGACCGGCCGGTTTACTTTCATAACCAGTCCCTGTCTACATTGGACACCATGCCCGTGATGACGACTGCATAGGCACGAGATGATTAAAGTGCCTTGCCCCGGTCGGCATGCTCTCCGGAGCAGATCGCCGGCGGCACCAGCGCGTCCGCCAAAAAATCAAAGACGGCGCGAATGCGAATGGAATCCCTCAGCTCGCGGTGCGCGGTGAGCCAGACGGGCAGTTGCGGCAAGGGCTGATCTTGCATGACCTGCTTGAGTTGCGGATAGCATTGCGCCACGCGCTGCAGGGTGATCCCGACGCCCAGGCCTGCCAGGACCGCCTGCCAGCCCACGATATGGTTATCGGTGCGGAACGCAAAAAACGACTTGTCGACCTTGAAGCCGACTTCCCGAAAGCCTTCGATCAACTGGTTGGATTGGTCAAGCCCGACCCAGTCATACTGCATCCATTCGTCGTTGCCTTCGACTACGGAATGCTTGGCCAGGTAAACCTCGTGCGCATAAAAGCCCATCGGATAGTCCGCGATTTTTCTGGTAATCAGACCGGCCTGTTGTGGCCGGATCATGCGAATCGCAATGTCGGCCTCGCGCGTTAAAAGATTGTCGATCCGATTCGACGCGACCAGTTCGATCTGGATGGCGGGATATGCGGCGCGTAACGCGGCAAAGATCGGCGGCAGCACATAGGCGGACATGATTTCGCTTGCGGTAATGCGGACCGTCCCCGCCACGTCCCGATGCTGCGCGGTGACGGCCAGGCTGACCGCCTGCGCGGCTGCCAGCATACGCCGGGCGGGTTCCATGAGCGCGGTCCCGGCTTCGGTCAGGCGCAAACCTCGGGAAAGCCGCTCGAACAGCGCAGCGCCCACGTGCGTTTCCAGTTCCGCGATTTGCCGCGACAGCGTGGGTTGACTCAGACCGAGTACCGCTGCCGCGCGGGTCAGGGATCCGAGGTCGGCCACCAGGTAAAAGCTTTTAAGCAGGTTCCAGTCGATCTGCTGGGGATCCAGGAAGCCCTGCCCCGACTTGCTGGCAGTGATCAAATGTTTTTTCGCGTTATCGGTATTCATGAATGAATAGCAGGATTTCAGATATGCGTATTGTGATGGCCTTTGCACTACATGACAATGTGCTCAATAAGCTCAATCCATTCTTTCTTTTTTATTGGAAGTGTCATGCAAGCCAATTCACCTTCTTCCGTATTGATTCTTGGCGCCAACGGCCGTTTCGGACGGGTGGCAGTGGAAGCCTTCAGCCGCGCCGGTTGGCATGTGATTGCACAAAGTCGCTCGGCGCCTTCGGAAGCGCTTCCCCGTAATGCGGTTCCCTTGGTGTGCGAGGCCCTGGACACGGACCGGATACACGGCGCGTGTACCGGCAAAATTCAGGTGATCGTCAATGCCTTGAATCCTGCCTATACCAAGTGGGAACAACTGGTGCCGCCGATCACAGCGAGCGTTCTGGCACTCGCCCGAGAGACCGGAGCAATGATCATGCTGCCCGGCAATGTCTATAACTTCGGCTCCGCGCTGCCGGAAGTCTTGAGCGAGCACACGTCATCCGTACCGAATACCTCGAAGGCAAGAGTACGCATTGAGTTGGAGCGGCAGATGCAGTTGGCCGCTGCGGAAGGGGTAAGGAGCGTAGTAATCCGAGCCGGTGATTTCCTGGGTGGCGCGGGTCCCGGCACCTGGATGGATATGGTGATGGCAAAAAAACTGAATAAGCAGCAATTCACGTATTTGGGGCCAACCGATGTTGAGCATGCCTGGGCCTATCTGCCGGACCTGGCACGGGTGTTCGTCGCGGTCGGCGAGCATCGGAACGCCTTGCCGCCATTCGAGGTGCTTCACTATGGCGGGCTGGCTTGTACCGGGCGGGAACTGTTCCATGCGATGGAGCGCGTCACAGGTCGCGCCCTACAGCTGAAGCAGATGCCGTGGTGGCTTTTGCGTCTCCTGTCGCCGGTGGTGCCGATGTGCAAGGCTGTGCTGGAGATGCGGTATCTGTGGCTGCGTCCGCACCGGCTGGACGAAACGAAACTGGCTTCGCTCATCGGTGAGGTGCCGCATACGTCCCTCGATCAAGTTCTGCGCCACTGCATTGCTCCGAACTCAATGGGAGGAGAAGAGAACATTGGCCAGGCTATCGAATCGCATGCCATCCATAAGTGATCGCACGGCATGAACCGGTTTTACGAACAAGTGCTGGGACCGATTGCGATGGCTTCACTCGCAATTCAATAGCGATATGAAGAGAAGCACGCACATCAGCATCACGCCTTATGCAGCGGTGTCGTCATTGCCCCCGTACGACCCGGATGAGCTTTTCGATAATTGCGACAGATACTGCGGAGTGATTCCGAGATAGGATGCAATCACCTTGCGCGTCACTCTGGCTTCAAGTCCGGGATAGTCGTTCCTGAAGGCAGCGAGACGCTGCTGCGCGGATGCTACGCCATTGATATATCCGCTCCGGGCTTGCTTGCGCAGATTGTATTCGATGATTCTTGCCGACATTTCCGATGGAAGCACGCCTTCCGCCTCCAGTCGCCGCGAGACAAACCAATCGAACTTGAAGCACTCGATGCATTCTTCCGCAACCACAAAGCAGCGCGCGGGCGTCCCGGTTTCCGCGTCCAGCAAATCGTCATGGGTGCCGGCAATCTCGCTTTCAGCGGCGAATCTGAGCGTGACTTCAGCGCCGTTTTCCGCAAGGTATCCCGTCCGCGCAATACCACGAGTGATCCAGTAATACGCCTTTGCCGGCTCACCCTGCCGCTGCAGGTATTCGCCTTTCCGGAAAGACACAGGCTGTGCCAGTTCGGCCAGCACATACGCTGCATCCCAATAGGCTTTCTCGCTAAAACCGAATCGTTCCAGCATCGTGGATTGAAATCGTCTTGTTTGCTCAAGATACATGTTTTCCATTTTCTTCAACTAGTTGAATGCGCCACGCGCCGACGCAAGGTACTGTTTTCCACGACTTCCGTCGCGTTGGCAACGCCCCCGCCCTGGGACTTGCGGCCAATGGACCAATGAGAAGTTGGACAAAACCATTATAGAAAGACAAGACATGAGCATCAAACCGCTTGCTTCGGTGATCCTGACATTCGTCTGTGGCACCACTTTAGCCCAACCTGCCCAGCCATTGCCCGATCCGGCAACGACCGATCCTCGGACCTTGGGTTGGATGCAAGGCTTTCCGCCCGCTCCGGAAAAGACCATCCGCTTTGAAGATGGCAGCTTTTATAAATTTCCGCGTACCCGCTGGACCTTTTCCCATGTCCGCGAATTGTGGCCCACCGCCAATGTATGGCGCGGCCCTTCAGCCGCGACACCGCTGTCGGCCGCGCCGCGTCCATTGGACGCCATTTCGTTCACCGACGATAAAGGCGGAAAGACCACATGGGCCGAGATGCTGACCCGCACCTATACAGACAGCATCCTGGTATTGCACAAGGGCCGGATAGTGTATGAAAAGTACATGAACATCGCCGAGCCGCAAGTACCGCATTCGGTATTCTCGATCACCAAGTCATTCGTGGGCGTGCTCGCAGCAACACTGGCGGCCGAAGGAACACTGGATCTGGACGCTCCTGTCGTCAAATACATTCCCGAACTCAAGGACGGCGCCTATGGGGATGCAACGGTACGCAATCTGATGGACATGACAGTCGGTGTCCGCTACTCCGAAAAATATGCCGATCCGAAGGCCGAAATATGGGATTACTCGCGTGCCGGCGGTTCACTTCCGGTAGCGGCGGACTATGCGGGGCCAAAAACCTTCTATGAATTTTTGCTCACACTGAAGAAGGAAGGCAGCCACGGTGAAGCGTTTGCTTACAAGACGGTCAACACCGAAGTACTCGCCTGGATCATCAAGCGTGTATCCGGAAAATCCTTATCCGCGCTCATGTCCGAAAAAATCTGGCAACCGCTCGGCGTCGAGAACGATGCCTACTTTACGGTGGATGCGATCGGTACCGAAGGCGGAGGCGGCGGCCTGAACCTGACCTTGCGCGATATGGCCCGATTCGGCGACATGATGCGGCTTGGCGGCAAGTACAACGGCCGGCAAATCATTCCTCAGACCGTGATCGATGACATCCGTAAGGGTGGCGACCCAGCCAAGTTCACCAAGGCAGCCTATCCCGATGTGCCCGGCTATGGGAAAGGTTCGTCCTATCGCAGTATGTGGTGGGTATCGCATAACGCTCATGAAGTGTTCGACGCGCGTGGCATTCATGGCCAGCGTATCTATATCGATCCGAAGGCTGACCTGGTAGTCGTCAAACTATCGTCCCATCCGGTGGCCAGCAACCTGGCCAATATCCCGCTGACCGACCGGGCCATCGAGGCCGTGGCGGCCCATTTAATGAACGACTGATAGATCAGGCCGATGAATCCGGGGGTGCTTGCAGCACGCCCTCGGGTTCCTTTTCTTAGGCTGAGTGCGCAGCTTTTCTATCTCGCGATCCAACCCAGCAGTTGAGTCTCGAGCTTGAATCTTGCTTGAGCAACTAACTCGACTTTACAACGTCATCGATGACCACATCGTTCGGCTTTACTGTGGAATCTGACATCGCTGTGACTTGGCATTGCAAGCGCCATACTTTCATGCCTAAACCGCCCGTGATGACGGACATCCATCATCATCCAGCGCCATTGCCGGCTTCGACCTCTATATCGAAGTGCAGCACATGTTCAGACGTTCCCAGCTTGGTGTACAGCGCGATGGCCGGATCGTCACCGATATCCGCCTGTACGAACAGGACATAGGCTTCGCGCCTTGCCGCAATGTTGTTGAGTTCCCGGATCATTGCGGTCGCAATGCCCTCGCGTCGGTGTCCGGCGGCTACCGCCAGGTCATAGATATAGATCTCGCTGCGCTCTTGCTCGAATTTTTTCAGCTCGTAGGCAGCAATGCCGCCTACGACTTCTTTTCCCTTCAGTGCGACGAGCATGATGAAGTAGTCGCTGGAGAGCAGTTTCCGGAGATAAGCCGCACTTGGTCGCTTCCTGGAATAGGTTTCCACCTCGTCAAAAGCTTCTCCGAAGGTCGCCAAAAGGGCTTCCGTCAAGGCTATGTCGTCGCGGGTAAGTTGGTGAACGCTAAAGCCAGGTGGTGAGGACATGGTTAACTCCCAGACTGATTTGTTTACCGAAGTGCAGGCGGAAAGCACCAGCAGCACACAAACTAGCATACTCCGACTTATGATTCCTAACTGGGAAAGTGGGTGAGCAAGAACAACCTGGACATCGGCATAATTGGCAGCATCGATATCCCCTGGCCCTGTCAACATCGTTGCCCTTCGCGCCAGCGACAGTATAGGTTTGCGGTGAGCATGCGACATGTCATCGGCGCCGCATTCGGATTTCCGAAACCGCTTACAGAAGACCCTTCAAAGCCGAGATGCGCCCTTACTCCCGTTACATCTTATGCGCGTTGCAGGTGAATGATGATTGAGGGAGCACGTCCAAGGCTCACTACTCTTTGAGTAAAATGCCTCGCACTTGCTCACACCAATATCCAACTGCCTGGAAATAACCTTCCCATACACAGCCATTGCAGCCGCGCCCGCAGCAACTGGTTGGCTCTTCCGGTGGATCGCGAAAAAGTATATCGTTCTGAGCCAGTTGTACACTGAGGTCGGCAATCCATTGCCGCGCTTGGTAAGCATTGGAGGGTAAGGGAATTTGTGGCTCGTCATTCATGCGTTTAGTTGAGTAGAGTGCGCTGTGCGTACCGATTCAAGAAATAATGTAATCGTTTGATCAAAGATGTCATAACAGCCGCGCATAGATGCACGATTTAACGCCATGTTGAGCGGCGCGCTTTAGTGCGTCCGTTCGAACTATAGTTAGGCATGGGCGCTGGCATACGGACTTACCGCTCCATTTTGATGACACTGATCATGCCATCGGCCTCCATGCACGCCCGCTTCACCTGAGCACAGTCCTCAATACCCTTCTCGCGTAACTGGGCCATCAACTCTTCCTTCGTGACGAGTTCGGCCCTCATGTTCTTTCGAATCATTTTCCCGTTTTCGATGAGTAACAGTGTCGGTGCATGAAGAATCCGCTGGATTACCGGATACCGATGCGCAGCCCATTCGAGCATGTAGCTCCAGAACAGAATTGTGCCGACAAGGACACTACCTTCCACCACTGAGGTGTACTCTGCCGAAAATCCGTTCCCAGCAACTTCGGCCAGCAGCACGATGACGAGAACATCTGTCGTTCCGATTCCTCCGGCCTGCCGTTTCAGCACGAACCTCAGCAGACCGAAGAGGACTAAGTACATGATCGTGCCTCGCACAACCAACTCCATCAACGAATTCTTGGGCGTGAAGATGCCGTGCCAGTCTATGCTCCAGAATAACTCACCCATGGGGCTCTCCATTCAAGACTTCATCCAAGGTTTGCTCAGACTTTGCAAGCTAAGTCGATCCAGATCGGCAGGCAACGCACGCCCGACACCACTAATACACGGGTCAAGGCTAAAGCCTAACGCCCGAATTAAGGCGCGCCGCAAAGCGGCCTCGGCTTGAATGAGTTGTAGGCATCACTCCCATGTGTTGGCTCCCTGATCGAAGCCGTCACGATAAGGGCTGCCGACGCAGAACCGATGCCCACTCGGAGCTTGCATTACCACCCATTTATCCTTGCGGGACACGATCGTTGCCCCCAAACGCTCCAAGCGCGCAACCTCTAACTCTATTGAGTCCGTCTCAATGTCAAGATGTGCCCATGGTTCGTGACGAACTTGCTGAAGGATGACCTGCATGTCGCCGGGTGGCGTTACGAGCTGGATAAAGTTGCTGGTTGCATCCAAATCTTGGGGCAGCGGATAACCCAGTGCAGCACTCCAAAATCGAGCCTCTGACAAAAGATCGTCCGTTTGGCAATCAATGACAATGTTTCCCAGTCTGCTTCTGTGCATTAGTGCTCCTTCCTGATGCCCGATGCCTAACTAGATTTCATCGGCGTGGTCTGACTGATAAATCAGTGTGCTGCCTGAAAAACCATTTCGCTTGATCCTCCGCAAAGTGCATGCCGCCTACCATATAGCGGAATACTGTGCATATGCACAACGTTAATTAATATACAAAACGTCGCTGAAAACACTGCCTCGAAGCAACCGCCAAAACTGCTCGATCAGCTACGACGTTGCCTCTGAGGCAAGCACTATAACCTACCGACCGAACGCGTTTATGTGTACTGGGCAAGATGGTATATCCGCGTCCACCAGCTCCGCCATCCCGCTGATATGGGAGAGCATGAAATCCATGCATTTTTGTCGTACCTGGCCAACGAAAGAAACGTCTCCTTATCCACCCATCATCAAGCGCCATGCGTCTTGCTTTTCTGTACAAGCATGTGCTGCAAGTCGAATTACCCTGGATCGATAACCTGCCGAAGCCGTCGAAGCTGCCACGGCAACCGGCCGTACTGACCCGACAAGATGTCGATCTCATCTTTGCGCAGATGGAAGGCACGCACGTATTGAATACCAGACTGTTGTATGGCACCGGAATGCGGTTGGTGGAATGCGCACAACGGCGAGTCAGCGATATCGACTTTCAACGGCGGGAAACCACGATCCGGCGCAGCAAAGGAGGCAAGGACCGGCTCACCATGCTGCCGTCGTCGCTGATTCAGCCATTGCGCGACCAACTGGTGTGTGCGAAGTCTATGTATGAGGAGGATCGGCTGTATCGCCGTAACGGCGTCATGCTGCCCGGCACCCTTGAGCGCAAGTATCCGTCCGCTGGTATCCAATGGGGCAGGTTCTGGGCTTTCCCGTCTGATCACGAGTCGACCGACCCGCGTAGCGGCGTCGTTCGCCGGCACGTGCACTCCACGCAAGAGCGGACGTGTTTTGCAATATGGAGATTGGTTGAAAGAAAAGCTTTACCATTAGCCAGCTTAGCTGCATTCCTGGCAGCTAAGCTGATGTGGAAGAAAGGCACGCTAAGAAGCACTGCTTTCCCCGACATAGAACATGCCCCTGCTATGTGTTGGAGCTTCGATCAAGTCTATTGCGAGCAACGGCGGCGACGTTCTTCAGCCAGGGATAAGTATCGTACCAGCGCTTTGCGAATGCTTCGATTTCCGGTTTGTGGAGCAAAGATGCACCGAGCATGTCCAGACCATGAAGAAACATGCTCCTATGTCGGTCGCTCAACGTAAAGGCGGCCGAACCTGTGGAACTGATTACCTGCAGGTTCTCAACATCGATCCGGAGTTGTAACGGCGACGCCGAAGAGGATGCGGCCTCAAACAGACGCTGCATATCTGCTTCAGACACGCTCGCGAGCATCAAGCCATTATTCATGGCATTGGAGTAAAAGATTTCTGCAAAGCTGGAGGCAACGACGGCCCGTATGCCGGCCTGCTGGAGACCCCATACCGCATGTTCACGGCTTGAGCCACAGCCAAAGTTTTTGCCACCCAGGATGATGGTAGCCTGGGCATACTCGGGTTTGTTCAATGCGAAGTCTCGCCGCGGCTTACCCTGCTCGTCAAACCGCATGTCGTAGAACAGTCCCTGGGCCAATCCCGCCTTGTCAATGCCTCGCAAGAACTGCTTTGGCATGATTTGGTCTGTGTCCAGATTCGCAATGGGAAGTGGTACGGCAACGCCCTCAATGATCGCATTCTTATTCATGACTGCCTAAAAGCTTTCTGAAATCGGTAATTTTTCCTGTGACCGCGGCGGCGGCAGCCATTGCCGGGCTCATCAAATGCGTGATTGCTCCTCGCCCTTGCCGGCCCTCGAAATTGCGATTGGTAGTCGATGCACAACGCACGCCTGGCGCCAGTACGTCGTCATTCATCGCCAGGCACATGGAACAACCTGGCTTGCGCCACTCGAAGCCCGCAGCGATCAACTTGTCTGCAATACCTTCTTGTTCCGCTTGCGCACGCACTGCACCAGATCCGGGTACCACCATGGCCCTGACACCGTCGGCCACTTTTCTGTCACCTACCACATCTATTACCGCTCTAAGGTCCTCGATACGGCCGTTGGTGCAAGATCCGATGAATACGTGATCAATCTTGACGCCGTCGATTGCCGAGTCTGGCGCAAGCATGGTGTAACGCCGTGCACGCTCGTTGGCTTGATCTTCGACGTTGGCGTCACCGACCAGAGGTGTGCGGCCTGAAATGGGTATCGCCTGGTCCGGGCTTGTTCCCCATGTGACGTAAGGCTCGACAGCTGATACATCGAAGCTATGTTCAACGTCAAAAACCGCGTCATTATCGGAATGGAGTGTGCTCCAATGCTCGCGCGCTTGCGCTAGCCAGGCAGGGTTCTCCGCAATATCAGGGCATTTGGCCAGAATATACTGCGTCGTCACGTCATCAGGCGCGATAAGGGCTCCCCTGGCACCTGCCTCGACAGTCATATTGCACAATGTGAACCTTGCTTCGGTACTCAATCCTTTCAAGGCGGATCCGGTATATTCGACCACATAGCCGCGTGCACCTTGTGCACTGATACGACTGATGATCATCAGGATGATGTCCTTGGCTGTCGTACCTGATGGGATTTCGCCATCGAGCCGGATTCTCATATTGCCTGCAAGACGGTAAACCAAGGTTTGCGTCGCCAATACATGCTCGACTTCGGTAGTTCCGATGCCGAATCCCAGAGCGCCCAATGCCCCGTATGTCGTCGTATGGCTGTCGCCGCAAATGATGACCATACCAGGGCGAACCATCCCGTGTTCTGGCGCAATCACATGTTCAATCCCTTGCCATACGTCGTTGGTATCAAACAGCGGGATCCCGTGGCGATCGCAATTGCGCTTCAAATTGCTTGCCTGTAGTGCAGACGGGCCGTCGGCGATGACTCTGATGGCTTGAGGCTTCGTTGGAATAATATGGCTTACCGTTGAGACGTTCTGCCCTGGCATCAATGTCATAAGGCCACGCTCTTCCAGTCCCGCAAAGGCTTGTGGGCTGGTGTACTCATTCATCAAGTGCAGGTCCGCAAACAGCAGGACATTGTCCGCGTCCAGCTTTGCGACGGTATGCGAGCCTACCAGCTTCTGATATAAAGTCTTACCCATGTTTTAACTACTCCAGATTGCTATTCCGCTGTGATGCCACGTGTTTTTACCAGCTTTGCCCATGCATCCATTTCTGTTTTGACTTTTTCCTGGGCCTGCGGCGGCGTCGATGGCGTAGGGTCAAAACCTTCCTTCACCATGCGCTCTTTGAGCGTGGCGTTGCTCAATGTCTTATTCAGAGCCGCATTAAGCTTATCGACGATGTCCTTCGGAGTGCCCGCTGGTGCAAATACGATAAACCAGGTTTCGAAGTTGTAGTTCGGAACACCGGATTCCGCCAAGGTGGGCACATTAGGCATCAGGCTGGAACGCTTAGGACCTGTCACACCCAACGCACGCACTTTGCCTGCTTGAATATGTGGTTGAGCCGCTGAAAGCACGGGAAAGCTCATGTCTACTTGGCCTGCGATGGTGTCAATCAGTGCCGGACCGCCTCCTTTGTAAGGGATATGCGTGATATCAGTCCCAGCCGCCGACTTGAACAGTTCTGCAGACATGTGGAATGTGCTGCCACTCCCTGCTGAGCCATAGTTGAATTTTCCGGGCGCAGCCTTGGCCGCCGTAATCAGTTCCGCTGTATTTTTTGCGGGGAAGTTGTTGTTGACGATTAAGACATGTTGCGAGGTAGCTACCATACCGATCGGGGCAATCTCTTTGAGAGTGTCATACGGCATCTTTTTGAAGATCGAAGGATTGATCGCCAGGGAAACGGTGTGCAAGCCTATTGAGTAACCATCCGGTGTCGATTTTGCAACGTCGTTGACCCCAATGTTTCCACCCGCTCCGGCTTTGTTTTCAACATATATGGAGCCACCAAGCTGTTTCGACCATTCTTCGGAAATGCGGCGCGCGACAATGTCTGCACTTCCGCCCGGAGCGTAGGGCACAACCAACCTGATCGGGCGCGACGGGTAGGTCTCTGCATAGGCAGGCGCCATTGCTAATGATGCAAGTGCAAGGGCAATGAGTGTCTTCCGGCGAGAATTCATGGTGTCTCCAATAGGCGAATCGTATGTGTCGCTATACTATTCGTAAATTCGCGCCGTATAATTTCCCCTTGCACAATTCATTATGTCGTACAAGGAATGAATGGACGGAATCACTGACCTGAGCTTTTTTGCAATATTAGTAAAGTCGGGGAGCTTGGCCGCAGCAGCCCAGGAACTTGGCGTAACGCCTTCGTCCGTTAGCAAGCGCTTGGCCGGTCTTGAGACAAGACTTCGTGTTCGCTTGCTGAATCGGACAACCCGCCGCATAAGTCTGACCCCGGAAGGTGAACTGTATTTAACGGAAGGGGAAAGAATTATTTCCGATCTGGATGCTCTGGAACAAAGAATTTCCGGGAGCGCAGATACGCCAAAGGGCCTATTGAAAGTAAGCGCCACTTTGGGTTTTGGACGTCGTCACATCATGCCGGTCATTTCGACGTTTGCCCGGAAATATCCAGACGTAGAAGTTCAGATGCATCTTAGTGACCGGCCGGTGAATATGGCAGAGCATGGTTTTGATATAGCGATTCGGTTTGGGGAGCTTCCCGATACGCGGATGACGGCTCGCAAGCTGGCGAATAACCGCCGTTTCATATGCGCCTCCCATTCGTACATCTCTCAACACGGTATTCCGGCACATCCCAAGGAGCTATCTAAACACGAATGCATATTTATCCGTGAAAGCGACGAGACCTATGGAACGTGGCACTTTCGCTATAAAGACCGGCAGGAGACTGTTAAGGTACGGGGACAATTAAGCACAAATGATGGGGAAAGTGCCTTAGGCTGGGCACTTGATGGCCACGGTCTCATCATCCGCTCGGAATGGGATGTCGCCGCGTACTTACGCTCAGGAAGACTAAGGAGATTGCTTGAGGAGTGGGAGGTACCACCTGCGGATATTTATGTTGTCTATCCTACCAAACATAACTTGTCTGCGAAAACGCGCGCATTTGTTGAGTATATGTTGGAGTCCTTTGCCAGATATCGCGATAGCGGGAGAGAAAAGAATCAGTCTATGTGGTAAATCTGCTGTATGAGTAACGCAGTGTACCGTCCCGATATATACGGCAATGGCGGAATTTAATATCGGTCATTCATAGTTCCATGCCGGGGAATGCTACTCTTGGCAGCGCATCCATTAACGTTGAAGGCACGCTTGAACGTTAAGGCTACGCTGAATAAGTCCCGCGATGGCGCAGGCCTGATTTCGGGATGAGGCGCAAGGCGCAAACCACAGACATGGCGGGGCCATGGCGAGGATTTGCAACGTCGCGGATCGCCCGAAATCAGGATGTGCGACACGCGAGGACTTGTTCAGCGTAGCCTTAATATTCAGGCGGCAGCTGAATGCATACCGAATCGGTCGGCTTGCGCATCGATATTTATTGAATGAGGCAAAGCATGTTGCGAGCACAAACGCTGGTCCTGACGATGATTGCGATGATCGCTTTCGCAGCAAACTCATTGCTGTGCCGGTATGCGTTAAGCCATAGCGATACGGACCCGGCCAGCTTTACCAGTATTCGCATTCTGTCCGGCGCCGTGATCCTGTGGCTCATCACGCGGCTACGGACACCTCAACACGGCATGCAGGGCAACTGGCGCTCCGCGTTCGCGCTATTCGGCTATGCGGCGGCTTTTTCATTCGCGTATGTCAGCCTGCCGGCCGCCACCGGGGCATTGCTCCTGTTCGGCTCGGTACAGGCGACGATGATCGGCTATGGCTTAATGCACGGCGAACGCCTGCGCGGAGTTCGCCTGATCGGATTTCTGGCTGCACTGGCCGGGCTGGTTGCACTATTGCTGCCAGGCGTATCCGCACCGCCTTTGCCCGGTTCTGTCCTGATGGTCGGATCGGGCATTGCCTGGGCCGTTTACTCATTACGAGGAAAAGGCGCCACCGATCCGACCGCCGTAACGGCTGGAAATTTTTGCCGTGCCGCGTGTTTCGCGGTGGGACTGAGCATCATCATGCTTCCCTGGTCTTCGATCGATTTGGCGGGACTTGCTTATGCGGTTCTGTCGGGCGCGTTCGCTTCAGGCATCGGCTATGTAATCTGGTACATGGCGCTGTCCGGCTTGAATTCTGTGGAAGCCGCCACGGTACAGCTCAGCGTACCGGTGATTGCGGGCGCCGGCGGCGTCCTGATCCTTGCCGAACCGCTCAGCCTACGCCTGGTGCTTTGCGCTGCCACAGTCCTGAGCGGCGTGGCGCTGGTAATTATTCGAAAGTAAAAATTGACACCGTCCCGAAGGCTGCCTCGTCTTTCCAGGATTACCGTACGGCCGCTGGTTTTTAATGGCAATTCTGGCAAGTTAATGCTACGATTATGAAACCGGTTTCATAATTATTTTCCAGCTCATGCGTTCAAAGACGACTTCGCGTGTTACTACACCTCCGGGACCGACGCCTAAAACCACCATCGCCGACGTCGCGAAGGAGGCAGGTGTTTCCAAAGCGACCGTCTCGCGCTTTCTGAATCATCGCGACACGCTGCTGTCGGACGATATCGCCGCGCGCGTCGAAGCCGCGATCGCAATGCTACGCTATACGCCGAGTCCAATGGCGCAGTCACTCAAGCGCGGCCGGTCGGGACTGATCGGCCTGGTGGTGGCGGACGTCACCAATCCTTATTCCGTGGCGGTACTGCGCGGTGTGGAACTGGCCTGCCGGGAAGCAGGCTATCTGGTCATCATTTTCAATCTCGGCAACGACCGCGCCCGCGAGCAAGAGGCGATCGCAGCACTGACGTCCTACCAGGTCGAGGGATTTATCCTCAATACCTCGGGTTATGGGTCCATGAAATCGCGTCAGACAAATCATTATGGCAAGCCCGCAGTACTGGTCGACCGGCGACATGCCAACATGCATGAAGACTTCGTTTCGCTCGACAACGCCTATGCCATGACAATTGCAATCGATCACCTGATCGATGCCGGCTACCGCGACTTTCTTTTCGTGACGCAGCCCCTCGCCAATGTCAGTTCTCGCCTCGAGCGCGAGTCGGCGTTTCAGGATGGTATGAAGCGGCATGCCTCAACGGTGCGGGGAACGACTTTTGAAATTATGGAAGACGACGCAAAGGCACTCGATCGCGCCATTCAAAAACTGCGCAAGCGCTCGGGCGCGCGCACTGCCATCATTACCGGCAATGCGGTGATGACCCTCGTTGTCGCGAGCGCTTTCGCTCGCCTGGGTTTGCGATATGGGCTCGACGCCGGTCTGGTCGGATTCGACGATGCCGAATGGGCGCCGCTGATTGGCACCGGGATAACGACGGTCGCACAGCCAACCGAAGAAATCGGACGCACTGCGGCGCGATGCCTGATTGAAAGAATTGCCGGCTCCAATATCGCGCCGCGACAAATGCTGTTACCGGGAAGGCTGATATTACGCGGCTCATCCCAGCCGGCCGCCTGAATTATCCGCTGCCTTAGACTGCAAAAATCTGAAACCGGTTTCTTGCACTTTGAAACCGGTTTCAGTAGAATGAATCTTCAGTCTTCGGACCGGCCCTTGCGGCATGGCCGGCATCGAATCAATCGCAAAGGGGCAGATCGAGGCAGGCCTGGCATTGAATCTCAACCGGTTGCAGATATTTCGCTTCATTTATGACATCAGGCATGCAAGCCGCGCAAGATCATGATTGACTCCCTCTCTGCAAAGGCCTTGCAATGAACGCTCTCGATATCGTCACCTATGGCGAAGCAATGATGCTGCTTGTCGCCGACCGGCCCGGGCCGATCGAAAACGCACAGGCTTTCTACAAGCGTACCGCCGGTGCGGAGACCAATGTCGCCATCGGCCTGTCGCGTCTCGGGTTCAAGGTGGGATGGGCAAGCCGCCTTGGCACCGATTCAATGGGCCGCTACCTGCTCGCGGCGATGCAAGAAGAGGGAATCGATTGTTCCCATGTCGCCTGTATACCGGACCAGCGTACCGCGTTTCAGTTCAAGGGCCGGGTCGAGGACGGCGGCGATCCGCCGGTCGAATACCATCGCAAGGGTTCTGCCGCCAGCCAGATGACGGTCGACGACATCGATGTGGAATGGCTGCGGTCCGCACGTCATCTTCACGCCACCGGCGTGTTCGCCGCAATCTCGGACACCTGCCGCGAAGTAGCGTTTGCCTCCCTCCGATTGATGCGCGAAGCCGGCCGCTCGATTTCGTTCGATCCCAACCTGCGGCCGACCTTATGGGCAACGCCTGAGCTGATGAGAGAAAACATCAACAACATGGCTTTTCTTGCGAACTGGGTATTGCCGGGAATCGAAGAAGGCCGCTTTCTTACCGGGGAAAGTACACCGGAGGGTATCGCGCGGTTTTATCGCGACCAGGGGGCCGATCTGGTGATAGTGAAGCTCGGTGCGGACGGCGCGTTTGTCCATGGCGACGTGCATGGCGAGAAAGTATGCGAATACTTCCCTTCTTTTCCGGTAGACGAGGTGGTCGACACCGTCGGCGCCGGCGACGGCTTCGCCGCAGGCATCGTCAGTGTGTTACTGGAAGGCCGCTCGGTGCGGCAGGCGGTCAGGCGCGCAGCGTGGATAGGCGCTCGTGCGGTGCAGGTTGTCGGGGATACGGAAGGATTACCCACACGGGCAGAGACCATTGCGGCAGGTATGTAAATGGCATCGACAATTATCCCTGGGGCGCCATGAAGGAACGCGGGATCACGCTGTGTCACACGCCGGGAGTGCTCACCGAGACCACCGCAGACACCATCTTCGGATTAATCATGGCAACATCGCGACGCATGAGACGCACTACCGGATGGCGAAGCTGGCGACGACCAACCTGCTGAGGGCGCTGGCCGGGCAAAGGCCTCCTGCCGTGTACGAGGCGGATTGAGCCTGCAAGCTTTCACTGGTACTATTTTTTCATCTAAAAAAGGGACCTGTGATGGCAATCAAGATAGTAAGACTGGGAAGCCCGCGCGACAAGGATGAAGGCCTTCGCATTGGAACGGTTCGCCGGCCACCGAGAGGGGTGCGAAAGGAAGACTATGCAAGCAAGAATATCTACGACGTCTGGTACCCTAACCTGTCGCCCAGTGAAGAGCTATTGAAGGAAGGTCAGCATGCCGGAGATGCCAAATCCTGGGCGAGCTTCAGGCGTAAATTCATTGCCGAAATGAAGAAGCCCGAAGCGACCCGGACGCTGGACCTGCTTGCCGCACTATCGCACCGCACCAATATGTCGATGGGCTGCTATTGCGAAGATGAAGCGCATTGCCACCGATCGATACTGCGTGCTTTGCTGGTCGAACGCGGCGCCGATATGCGCTGAATTCACGCCCATGTGTCTCTGCATCCCGTTCATCCTTTTAGGCGCGACAGCAACACAATGATCTATCGGTACTTGGCCGCTGTAATGAATTGACTGAACGACTCGCACCAGACGATCACGGTGTTGTAGTGCGATACGTCGATCGCCTCAGGCACCGCGACCGTGAAGTTCTCGAACGTCCGCACGTCGCCCACCCGCACCATGCGCGATTTCAGTCGCATGAAGTCCGCCTCGGTTTCCACGAATTCCGGCGACAGGTAAAGCTTGTAGTCAGGCCCCGGAGCAAGCTTGCCAGTAAGAACAATGTGTTGACGACCAACCGAGACCTTGCCTTCTCCCCAGTGCAGCAAATCGCTGTCCTTGAGGTCCCGGCGAAACTGGCCGCTATAGCTGGCTTGACTCGCTGCCGATGCCGCCTCGGCCGAGCTGGGCCCCGCTGGCGCCGTAAGGATGGGAAGAGCGTAGATGCCGAGGGCGAAGCCAAGTCCTAGCGCGACAGCGTGAGAGGCAACGAGAAGCAGCAGTTTCTTCATGGGAGCTGAAGTCCAGTAAAACCAGATAAAAGGCACCCGACCGGTAGCCATACGGACCGTGCAGTCCGATATTTACAGTGGTAGGCTCATAATCATTGTAGTTTGATCCTGCACAAGCCGGGTTGAAATGCGAGCGAGTTCGGTGTGATAAACGTGATTGCTCTTTCTTATCAGGCTGACCGCTTTCTTAATGCGATGTTCCGGTGACCGTTCGGGAATAGATTGCCAACCGTCAGTCCCTGGAGCCATGCCGGGTCGCTTCAAAGATCTTCGATCACCAACTGCAGATTCGCTACATTCCGGTTGTTCGTCGTAAGATACCAGCCCTTCAATGTCAACTGCTCGCTGGTACCAGTCACCAGAACGAGATACTTGCTGCTTTTCTTGAACACGAGGTCTGCATAGGTGATACCTCGTCCCAGCGATATCGTATTGTCCTTTCCCGTACTTGCTGCGATCGTGTCCTGGCCGTCGCCATGGTTAAATACAATGACATCAGCACCGGTGCCGGTGGTGATGGTGTCGTTCCCGGCTCCACCAATCAACAGCTCTTTGCCTGTACCACCTGTGAGGATATCAGCACCGGATCCGCCATCCAACAGGCTGTTGCCCGATGTGTCCTTGACGGTATCGACACCGGCACCACCTTGCAGCAGATCCGTACCGCTACTCCCATCCAGCGTATTGTTTCCGCCGTTACCGAGAATCAGATTCGCCAAAGCGTTGCCGGTACCGTTGATAGCTGCAGTTCCTGTCCGTGCCAGCGATTCGACATTCGTGGCTGCCGTAAGCGTGACTGAGGACCTGACCTGATCAATCCCTTCATTGATGCTTTCAGTCACAACGTCGCTTGCGTTATCGATGAGGTATACATCATTGCCCACGCCACCAAGAAGCTTGTCCGCTCCGGCGCCACCGTCTAGCGTATCGTTTCCTGCGTTGCCTGTTAGTGTGTTGATCGCAGAATTTCCGGTCAACAGATTGTCCAAAACGTTGCCTGTGCCATTAAGCACGGTTGTTCCCGTCAACACCAGGTTTTCCGTATTCGCACTCAGCGTGTACGTTATGCCGGACCTGACAAGGTCGGTTCCTTCATCCGCATTTTCAGTAACGACGTCACCGGTGTTATCCACTACGTAGATATCGTTACCGGTACCACCAGACATACTGTCCGCGCCTGTCAGGCCTTCGAGAGTGTTAGCCGCGCGATTGCCGATCAGGACATTTCCAAGCGTATTGCCCGTACCATTGATCGTACTGCTACCAATCAATGTAAGTCTCTCCATGTTGCTCGCCAGCGCCAGGATGGTCTCGCCGCGGCAGATTTTGGGCAGCCACTTCTGCTTCTGCTCCTCGGTGCCGAGACGCACGATATAGGGGGCCACGATGTCGGAGTGGACTCCCAGGCTCCAGCCGGAGATGCCTGAGCGATGCAACTCCTCGATCAGGACGGCAGAATGACCAAAGTCGCCACCGCCCCCGCCATACTCGGTGGGCACGGTCAGGCACAGCAGGCCCTCGCGACCGGCCTTGAGCCAGGTTTCGCGATCGACATAACCGGCTTCATCCCATGCGGCCTGGCGCGGCAAGCACTCACGCTCAAAAAAGCGCCGCGCGGTTTCGCGCAGCATCTCATGATCGTCACGGTAGACGGTACGGTGGATATGCATCGGGATCTCCTGTTAATCCGCTTGCCGTGCGGACAATGATTAGTGAGTGGCGGCCATCGCTGCGCACAATTCAGGGGTCTAGTTTCAATGCATGGGTGGAAACGCACGACACCCGAGTCGGGTGGGGGCTATTGATGGTTAGCCAAGGTCGTGCCGCTTGCCGGATGGGGCACAACAATCTTCTTCCGTCTGTTGCTCGGGGAAATTGATGGGCGCGACAGGAAGGCAGATAATGATTAAGTGTGAGTCTGTAGCTTTGAATACACACGAGCGGGTCAACATGGCCTCAGCTTTTTTGAAGCAGCCGTCAGCGCTGCCATTACCATGAAGGAAGTTCTTTACCCAGGTCGTTACTGGCATTTCCTGCCTGATGGACGTATCCAGTGCGACCTGTGCCCCCGCAACTGCCGCCTGCACATCGGCCAGCGCGGCGCCTGCTTTGTGCGCCAGCGCATCGATGACCAGATGATCCTTACCGCCTATGGCCGTTCATCGGGGTTCTGCATCGATCCGATCGAGAAGAAGCCGCTCAACCATTTTTACCCCGGCAGCAGCGTTCTGTCGTTCGGCACGGCTGGCTGTAACCTGGCGTGCAAGTTTTGCCAGAACTGGGACATCAGCAAGTCCCGGGAGATGGAGACCCTCGCCGCCGTGGCCAGGCCCGAAGCAATCAGCGAGACGGCAGCGACCTACGGGTGCAACAGCGTGGCCTTCACCTACAACGACCCGGTGATTTTCGCCGAGTATGCAATGGACGTGGCCGACGCTTGCCACGAGCGCGGCATCAAGGCAGTGGCAGTGACGGCCGGCTACATGGGCGCGGAAGCACGGCGCGACTTCTACGCCAAGATGGATGCGGCGAACGTCGACTTGAAGGCATTCACCAACGAATTTTATTTCATGGTTACCGGTGCGCGCTTGCAGCCGGTATTGGACACGCTCAAGTACCTGAAGTACGAGACCGATGTCTGGCTCGAAATCACGACGCTGCTCATTCCCGGCAGAAACGATAGCAACGACGAAATTCGCGCCGAGGCGCAATGGATCGCAAAGGAATTGGGCGACGACGTGCCACTGCATTTCACGGCCTTCCATCCCGACTACAAAATGACCGATGTGCCGCCGACGCCGCCGTCCACGCTGACCCGCGCGCGCAAGATCGCGCTTGCGGAAGGATTGCAATATGTCTACACGGGTAACGTGCATGACACCGATGGCGGCTCAACATACTGCCCGGCATGTCGCGCGCGGCTCATCGTACGCGACTGGCATGAGATCGAATCCTACCGCCTGACTCAAGAAGGAAAGTGTCCCAAATGCTTCACGCAGATTGCGGGGCGGTTTGGACAGTTCGACCGTCAGTTCGGGCGCCGTCGAATTCCGATTCGGATCGGAAGGTAGAGTCTCCGGTAACTTAGGTGGTCGAGGCGAGTAGTCAGTCTTTGATGCTTTCAGTCCTCCCATATTTCTGGCCTCGACCCCAAGCTGACGTTTGCGAATATCCAGTGAAATAGGACGGCGCGTGGCTGTTTCGGAATGCTAGGCCGTTCGCTTGGGTTGGAGCATTTCATCTGTGATGTGACCATAGTCGAAGTAAATGAACCACGTTCGTAGAACGTGGTTTTGCCTTACGCCCCCCAGAGGGGGCACACCAGCGGCCCTTCGTAGAAGGCCCGCTAACTTGACCGCAATTGCAGTTCCTGTTGATGCGATTCTTCTTTTTCCTGAAAATTGACGTACTCCCGGATCATTTCACTGTCCAGTCCCACCGTGTCCACGCAGTAGCCTTTCGCCCAAAAATGATTGCCCCAATACGGCTTCTTCCTCATCTGCGGAAATACATTGAATAGCCTGATCGCCGTACGTCCTTTCAGGACACCCATCAGCTCCGATATCGACAACTTCGGCGGCACTTTCACTGAATTCCAGGTTCTGGTTGATCTTGCGCGTGCCTCCATAGACTCGCGCATACAAAGTGTCGCTGGCTGCGAGTTTGTGCTCGACAGTCATTCCAGCCTGCTGCTGCTCGACTTTCTTGCGCGTGTCGAAAAGCCTAGCCGCAGGAATCGCCTGACGCGGATTCTGATCGAAGGCCGCATGCGTCAGGCCCAACGGGTCCTGCGCTTGCGGCTGATCGAAAATATTGATTACGCCGGTAATCCTTGTATCGACGGAAGGCCGCGCAAGCACCTTCGCATTCATGTGCAAACGTTCAGCGGCGCTATGGTCGCGGTAACCGTCGGTTGAAAAACGGGAAATATCGAATGCGCCGCCAATCGTCTCCGTACCGCCGCCGGCGGAGGCACTGATCATGCGCTGGCCATAGGCGCCGGCACCGACCGCCACCGCACCGAATGGCATTGCAGGTGCAAGCGGCGGGTCTGCCGTAAATACCTGCACCACACCACCGGCGGCGTTGCCATATAGCTGGGCAACTGGGCCGCGCAAGACTTCGATGCGTCTTGCAGCGGCAAGGCTGGCGGTTGCGGCCTGGCCTTGACCATCGGGCATGGTGGCCGGTATGCCGTCGATCAACATCCTCACGCCACGCACGCCAAAGGTCGAACGCGTACCGAAGCCCCGCACCGACATCTGCAAATCCTGTGCGTAATTTTGCCGATCCCGGATTTGAAGGCCGGGGACCGCGGGAAGCAGTTCGGAAATATTGACCAGTGCAGACGTGTTGCGGAAAGGATCGACTTGTACCGAATCAATCGCGGCCGGCGCGTCAAAGAGACGCTGCTCGATGCGACTGGCGCTAACGACCACAGGGTCCAGCTACCTGACGGCGGCATCTTCTGCACATGCTGGCGACAACACAGTGACGCTCACGGCCACCGCAGCCACGACACTCGTTTCGGCACGAACGAATGGCTTAATGAATGAGTCCCATCTTACGCACCAGAGCAACGGTCTGGGCACGGTTCTCGGCGTCGAGCTTGCGGTTGATGCTGCGCGACGAGTCCGGACCGTCGTTTCGGAGACAAGCAATTTTTTCACCATGACCGAATTTGAATAACCATAGATAAGTAGGTGCAACACCTGGCGTTCTCGCTGCTCAACGCAAAGGCAGGGCTTCAAGAATTGTAATGATGTAGGTGCAATTACTTACCACCGTATTCGGGTGGTTGAACAGGTTCGCCAAACGAACGAAAATTAACCCGGACTTGATATGTGAGCACTGCGTCATCGGATCCGACCGATAGCGTTTGAAACGTGCGGCGAACAACTCGCGCTACGGCGACGCGGACCCGTATGCCCGCCAGCAAACCCTCGGAATCGGCTATCCCGATGTGGAAACAATGAATATGTACGAACCAGAAACAGCCGACTAAGGAACAGATTCGGCAATACCTGAATGAACGCAAAGCCGAACGCACGCCGCCGCCGGCTTTGGACGAAATCCGCAAGCGGCTTGGCTGGGCGGGTACCGATAAATGAACCGTCCGGCTTCGCGATGCATCCTACGCTCGCCGAGCGTATATAAGCGGTCTGGCAGCACGACTTTCGACAACGCGCCGATGACCGGTCAGGCACACTTCACGTCGATATCGACTTTGGCCGTAATGTAATTTATCGCAGTACCAACGGTCGCCCTCTTCCCGGCAGCTACGGTGACGCTACGCGTATCGGAAAACTGCAAGCCATTGCTGAATGTAGCGCTGCATCGTGCTGGTCGGCCGGAACGATTCTCAAGGGCGACCATGGGTACCGTGTTACGAAATGACTGTACGGCAATGTCAAGACCGCCAGCATTTACTGTGGTTTTGCCAAAGTAACTGTCTCGTCCTTGGGCAAATCCTGCGATTGACATCAACGTCAACGCAAACACTACGGTGAAAGACTTTTTCATCTCTGCCTACCTTGCTGAACATCAGCAGTTGTCACGGTACTGATTTATACCAATCTCACGCCATAACGTGACAAACGAAATCGATGGTTTTTTTCGGCTGACAAGACGCGATTTCATGTCGCGTTATGACGGGAGATTAGTATTAGATATGCATGAATGTCTTCTGTTCCAGATATTCCGCGTGTGTGCATGGCCTGTTCCGCTTGATCATCATTCGACGACCACTGCTATCGATATGAATGCGCGCAATGAACGGCAAGATCGAAGCAGACAAAAAAGCTCCGCCCACATAGCGGGCGGAGCATAAAGTCACCCAACCAAGGAGACAGAGACATTCGGTTCGCGACGGTCACGCTGGTCGCAATCGACACTGGGGGGCGCTTCCGCATGTCCCCCGTGATAGGCAAGCAGAAAGGCGAATGATTTGTCGATATAACGACCGCCCCCGCATCGATGATGGACGGATGCTACCGGATCGGTACAACGTGTGAACCACCCATTTCGGGCAGTATCGCGAAAAGAACGGTTGCCATGCGCGATATCTTGCCAGGAACGGCAATTCAAGCATTCGCACAATAATAACGAGGAGACGCGATTGGATCGCTATGTTTACGATGGCGATCTTCGGCATCATGATGATCCCGGTATTTTTCGCAGTCTTGCGCATGTTCTTCATGCGCCTCGCACCGCCCGAAGGCTTGACGAAAATAACGATCGCGGTCTGGATTATCTGATGAGCGCGGCTGAGAGCGATAGCAGCCTGATTGAGAGCGCAGGATACGTTTAACTGCGCGATAATCGCGATGAGGCTGCGGCGCAAGCGTGGTGGGAAAAGATAACCCGGCAGGAACAGAACGCCGCATAAGGGCCGGAAGAACGCATTTCCTAATCGAAAACAAACGCATGAAGAGAGAGCATATGAAACTAGGCTACACCATTATTTATGTACCGGACGTTGCCGCGTCTTTGCGTTTTTTCGAAGCAGCGTTCGGCCTGTCGCGACGCTTTCTCCATGAGTCAGGCAGCTATGGCGAAATGGAGACGGGCGATACGACACTGTCGTTCGCCGCCCATGAGCTGGGCGACATGAATTTTCCAGGCGGGCATGTGGCCGCCCACGATTCGGTGAAACCTCTTGGATTCGAGATCGCGTTTGTCACCGACGATGTTGCAGCGGCACATGCGGCTGCTCTGGCTGCGGGAGCCATTGAATTGGCTGCCCCAATGCAAAAGCCTTGGGGTCAGGTCGTGTCATATGTCCGCTGTCCCGATGGAATATTGGTCGAGCTGTGTACGCCTGTGTCTGGCTAACGAACCAGATGTAGCGATGGCCGGGGTGCATAGCGCGAATGATTTTGACTTCCGGCTCTTAGGCACCGCGCACTTTACCGACTGCATTCACAGTGACTTGAAGAAGACAATGTTGTAAGATGTCCCCATCCACTGCTTGCCGCAAGACGATGATTTTCATCTGTTCAAGCCAGGAGTGCCGAGCTGTCTCAGGTGCGCCTGCAGTATGCAAGCCAAACAAACACTGTGAATTCCCGTGGCGCAAAAACCTGTTCTGAACCTGCAATATCCTGCGAAAAAGCGCGAAAAGCTGGCCGACATGCTGTTTAGCGCGATTTTGAAATCGATCCAGGATGGAGACCTCGTCGAAGGCGACCGGCTCCCCGGCGAAGAAGCCTTGAGCGAGCAATACAATGTGTCGCGCCCGACAATACGCGAGGCGCTCGCCCGGCTGCGTGCAGGTGGCATTATCGTTTCACGCCAAGGCTCGGGAAGCTATGTGGGCCGCTTGCAGCATCTGGACGTATTGGCGTTCAGCGACTTGTCCAGCATTGCGGACTTCGAACGCTGCTTCGAGTTTCGGCGTGGGATCGAAGCCGGCGCCTGCGCATTGGCGGCGCAGCTGCGCAGTGCCGATGATCTTGAACACATCCAGGCGGCTTATCAGCGTTTGCGTATGGCGTTAGAGCGCGGGGAAATGGGTGCGGAAGAAGATTTTGCATTTCACTTGGCGGTCGCGGCTGCATCCAGGAATCATTTTTTCCAGTCGATCCTGGAATCGATTCACAGTCAGGTTTTATTCAGCATGTCACTGTCGAGAAACTTCGCGCGCGAACGCAGCGCCGATCGCAAGGCCGCGGCCGACCAGGAACACCGGGCGGTCGTGGATGCCATTGTGCGGCAAGACCCGGTTGCCGCCGCCGATGCAATGCGAAGCCATATCGATAACTCGGTTGCGCGAATCCTGATTGGTGAAAATGCATGCCTGACATGACCCGCATGCAACGGTAGGTCGTCAGCCCGGTCCGCAATAAACGGCGTGCGCCGCTTTCATTTGTATGATGATTGATCCGGGCCCTCAGGCAGACCGTGTAAAATAGGATCGTCTTCTTTTGTCCTTAATGCATTTTCCACATCGATGAATACATACGCACCAGTGTCGGGCAACCCTAACAGGGGCAATGTAGGCAGCCTCAGCCGGCAATTGATTGATTTGCTGACCGAACGGATCCACCAGCGCGAACTCAAGGCAGGCGACCGGTTTCCGACCGAAATCGAGTTGATCGAGCAGTACGGAGTCAGCCGCACCGTCGTCCGGGAAGCGGTATCGAGTCTTAAAGCCGATGGACTTGTCGAAACCAGGCATGGAATCGGCACCTTTGTGCTTGAACCCAGCCGCCGTGCGCGCGTGGCAACCGATCCGAAAGAAGTACAGACCATCAAGGAAGTGCTGCAATTGCTCCAGTTCCGAATTAGCCTCGAACCGGAAACCGCTTTTCTTGCGGCACAACGACGCAGCGAGGAAGAACTTGCCGGGATCAGGGCTGCACTCGATGAATTGATTGCCTGCCGGGCGCGCGCCGACGACTCGACAGCGGCAGACTTCGCTTTTCACAAGAGCATCGCCAATGCAAGCGGCAATCGCTTTTACGCCGAAACCTTGAGCTTTCTCGGTTCGCGTGCGATTCCTCGCGCGCAGGTTCGCACTCACCAGTTCCAAACCTTGCCGCGTCAACAGTATCTTGACGTGGTTAACCAGCAGCACGAAGCGGTATTCGACGCAATCGCCGCAGGCCAGGCGGAACAGGCACGCGACGCAATGCTGACGCATCTGACGACCAGCATGGAGCGGCTGCGCAATGCGATTGCTGCTGACAATGCTTAGGTGCATTATTGCGTTGTCAATCTTCTTCCCGTAAATCCTCCAGTTCATAAAGCAAAGACCTCATGCTCGGAAGAGCATGAGGTCTTTGCTTTATGTCGGCGCTGAATGAAATCGCCCCGGCAACTCAGGCCGGGGCGAGGGATAAAGCAAGCTTTGTAATTACTTCAGCATCAGGTTGGGCAGCCACAACGAGAACGACGGCACGAACGTGATCAGTAGCATTGCGGCTATCAGCGCGCCATAGAACGGCCAGATGGTTTTCATTACCTGCCCGACGCTGATTTCACCAATCGCACAACCGACGAACTGGGTGGTGCCCACCGGCGGCGTGTTCAGGCCAAGCGCGCAGTTGATCAGCATGAGCATGCCGAACTGCACCGGGTCCATCCCGAACTTCATAGCGATCGGAAGGAAGATCGGCGTACAGATCAGGATCGTGCTTGCCATGTCCATGAAGGTGCCCAGGATGAACAGGATCAGGTTGATCATCAAAAAGATCGCCCATGGACTGGTGGAGATCGACGCCATCATTTCACCGGTCAGCTCAGCCACTTCATACAGGCTCATCAGATGCTGGAAAACCGCCGAGATACCAATCAGAAGCAGCACGACACCTGTGGTTTTGACTGCCTTCGCAGCCGACTTCATCAAGTGCTCCCAAGTCATTGACTTGTACACCACGACAGTCAGAATCAAGGCGTAGAGCACGGCGACCGATGCCGCTTCCGTCGCGGTAAACACACCGGACAAAATGCCTGTCAGGATGATTACAGCGATCAACAGCCCCGGCAACGCAGCAGCGAACGAGGCGATGACCTCGCCCCATCCGGGGAATGTGCCCGCCGGATACTTACGCTTCACGGCCACCAGATACGCGGCGAACAGCATACAGATTGTCAGCACCAGTGCCGGGATCATACCCGCCATGATCAGCGAGGAAATCGATACCGCACCGCCGGCAGCGAAGGCATAGATCACCATGTTATGGCTGGTCGGCATCAACGCTCCAACCAGCGAGGCATGGGTCGTCACGTTGACTGCGTAGTCGGCGTGATAGCCCTCTTTCTTCATCATTGGGATCATCACCGCGCCCATCGCCGACACGTCGGCGACCGGTGATCCGGAGACGCCGCCGAACAGGGTGCAGGACACCACATTCGACATGCCAAGGCCGCCGCGCACATGACCGGTCAGGCTTTTCGCGAAACGGACGATACGTTCAGCGACGCCACCGTATAGCATGATCTCGCCGGCAAAAATGAAGAACGGAATCGCCAGGAACGAAAAAATGTTCATGCCCGACACCATGCGCTGGAACAGCACCGCCATGGGCATGCCTTCGACCAGCAGCGCAACGGCGGAAGACAGTCCGATCGCAAAGGCGACCGGTACGCCGATCAGGAGAAAGCTGGCGAAGCTGAGGACGAGAATTGTCAGTGCCATGATGGGATTACTTCCTTACCAGTAACGATTGCAATGATGTGTTCAATGCAAAAAAGAATAATGAGTACGCCGGCAATCACCACGGCGACATAGTTGATCCCCTCGGAGACGCCGAGCGATGGGATCTTGTAATTCATGACCGAGCGGCCGAGCACCGTGCCATACCACACCATTGCCACGCCGAAACTTGCGACAAGCGCATGAATGACGATTTCGAATTTGGTGCGCAGCTTTTCCGGCAACAGAATCAGGATCGATTCCATCCCGATGTGGCCGGCATCGCGCACGCCCGCCGCAGCACCGAGCATGGTCACGTAAATCACGAGCACCAGCGAGGTGCCCTCGGCCCAAGTCGGGGTGTCGTTCAGGACATAACGCCCGAACACCTGCCAGACGACGACGAACACGATCCCGAACAGGGCGGCCACGGCCGTCACCATGGCGGCGCGGCACAGCATCGCGTTGAATCGGGTCAGGAACGATACTTTTTCAACTTGAACAGGCATTGCGTCGTCCGCACGTAGGGTTGCTTCTAACATACTTCCTCCAGGCTTACAGATAGCGCGGGAAGGCTGGCGTGCAGCCTTCCCCGCTCGAGTGTCGCCGTTACGATAAAAAGCTGATTACTTGGCGCTGTTCTGAATGCGGACGACGAGGTCCTTCAGTGCAGGGTCGGTCACGAAACGGTCGTACACCGGCTTCATCGCTGCGCTAAAGCCCGCCTTGTCCACTTCATTGATCTGTGCACCGCCGCCCGTCACTACCTGGCGCGCCTTGGCTTCACGCTCGTCCCACAGCTTGCGCATGTGCGGCACCGATTCCTTGGCCGCCTTGCGGATCATCTGCTGGTCTTCCTTCGACAAGCCATCCCATACCTTCTTCGAAAAGACCAGCACTTCCGGCGCCATCGAATGCTCGGTGCGGCTGTAATACTTGGCCGCTTCATAGTGACGCGACGATTCGAACGACGGCCAGTTGTTTTCCGCGCCATCGACCAGGCCAGTCTTCAAGGCCGTATAGACTTCCGCATACGGCATCGGCGTCGCATTCGCACCCAATGCCTGCATGATCGCTACCCACATCTCCGATTGCTGCACCCGGATCTTCATGCCTTTCATGTCGGCCACGGCCTTGATCGGCTTCTTGGTCGTGTAGAACGAGCGCGAGCCGCTGTCATAGAAGGCCAGGCCGACGAAGCCTTCCTTTTCCAGCGAGGCCAGGATCTGGTCGCCGATCGGGCCATCGAGGGTGTCGCGCATATGCTGCGTGGAACGGAACAGGAACGGCAGCGACGGCACCATCATCGCCGGCGAAATCGCATGCAGCACCGCGCTGTTGATGCGCACCATGTCCAGCGCGCCGATCTTGACTTGCTCGACCGTATCCTTTTCCGAACCCATCGCGCTGTTGGCGAACACTTTCACACCGAGCCGGCCCTTGGTCTGCTCATTGAGCACCTTGCCCATCTGCGTGACCGCCTGCACCGTCGGGTAATCGGTCGGATGCACATCCGACGAACGGAAATCCTTCGCATGGCCGATCAGGGCAACGGCGGCGAGCGCGACGGCGACGCCGGTTCGCTTGAGGGTATTGATCTTGACTTTCATTTGGTGGTCTCCTCTTTCTTGTCAATGGCGTTATGCCAGGAATGGGAACGGTTGTTCAGGTAAGCCCTTCACACCCGGATTGAATGAAAAAATACCGCCGGCCAGCGGCTGTTCGGTCGCGACCGAAGGATGGTCGGGGCGGATCGATGTGACATACATGGTCTCCAGACCGTTGCCGCCGAAGGAGCACATCGCCGGCTTCTTGACCGGCAATTCGATGCTGCGATCAAGACGCCCTTCAGGCGTAAAGCGATGCACCATGCCAGCGTCATTGCCGCAAATCCAGTAGCAGCCGTCTTCATCCACGGCGGCGCCGTCCGGGCGGCCTGGATATTCCTTCATGTCGATGAAGACGCGCCGATTGCTCGGCACGCCGTCGGCAATGTCATAGTCGAAGGCCCAGATAGTCTGAACCGTGGGATGGGAATCCGACAGATACATGGTGCGTCCGTCCGGCGACCATGCCATGCCATTGGGAACGATCATGGGACCGATCTGCGCTTGCAATCCTTGTGCATCGAACCGGTAGACGGTGCCGACTTCGCGGTTGAGCGACATATCCAGATGCATCGTGCCGGCCCAGAAACGCCCCTGGCGATCACAACGGCCGTCGTTGAAGCGCATCGGCTGGTCGGCATGGGCGACGCCGGCGAGCAGGCGTGCATCGAGATTTTCACCCTCGCCTAGCTGAAGCGTGAATACACCGCTCTCCAGGCCGGCGATCAGCCCCCCCGCAGCGTTAAGCGCGATGCAGGCGACCATTTCCGGCGCCTGCCATGCACGCAAAGCCCCGGTTGACGGCGACCAGCGATAAATCTTTTTGGCCGGAATGTCGGTCCAGTACAAGGCCTGGTCGCGAGGGTCCCAGATCGGGCTTTCGCCCACGCTGTTTTTCAGGTCGGCTACGAGATTGATAGATGGTGTAGGCATTATCGGCTGCGATGGGTTGGCGGATTACTGGTCGAACGGGCCGTGGGTAACAAAGCGGCCACCCTGATACACCATCATCGGATCGTCCGGCGATGCCGGCGGCTGGGCCTCGACCTTTGCGCGGAAAGGTTCGGAACTGTCTTTCGGATGGAAGCCGAGGTGCGCCGCCTTGCTGTTATCCCACCAGGCATCGCGGTTGTCCGATGCGCCATAGACAATGGTGTGTCCGACATTCGGCGTCTGGAGCGCGCAGCGCATCAATTCGGTAAGGTCGTCGTAGCTGAGAAAAGTCGACATCATCCTGCGGTCCGCAGGCTCGGAAAAAGAGGAACCGATGCGCACGCAGACGGTTTCAATGCCGTAGCGGTCAAAATAGAAGCGCGACAGGATTTCACCGAAACCTTTGCTGATGCCGTACAGGCTGTCGGGACGCATGGGAGCCTCGGCATCGAGCTTTTCCGTTTGCTTGTAAAAGCCGATTACATGATTGGAACTGGCAAACACGATGCGCTTGACGCCGCGTTTGCGGGCGGCTTCGTACAGATTGAACACGCCGGTGATGTTGGCATTCAGGATGGGGGCAAACGCCGCTTCTACCGAAATCCCCCCAAGGTGAACGACTGCATCGACGCCGCCGAGCATTTCATGCACCGCTGCCGCATCTCCCAGGTCGCATGGGAACAATTCTTCATTTGGCGCGGCGGAACCGAGGCCTGTGAGGTCCGACAGGCGCAAGGTGGTGGCAAACGGCGCCAGCCGTTCACGCAATACTTTTCCAAGCCCGCCGGCGGCTCCGGTGATGAGGAGTCTATTCATTATTGTTGCACCCTTGTCTAGGCATTGGCTTTGCCAGGAAGGCATTTATGCGACTGATGCTCATACCCGGTAAGCAAAATTTAAATGTAAGATGTATGACCACGCAGGTTACCGGACTGCTACGCAGGGTGTCAAGCGCGCTATAAAAGTTTTTTAATCATTTTCCGGGAGGGGCCATTTCTCGCTGCGATTGCGCGACAGGCAAAGGCGGGATTTCGCCGCCACAGGAGTATTGCTTGGTGCCAATCACGCACTGCCTTGCGCTGCGGCGCCTGGTTGCAGCAAGCGGATCAAGCCGCTCATGCGTCAGCCACCCGTTTTTTTGCACTTCACCAAAACTAGCGCCACGAGAGGGGCGGGCTAAAAATGCCACACAAAAGAACGCCTCATCAGCCTCAGATTTTCCAGGCACCATGGCTTACTGACACAAGCCGTCAATTACCCTGATTGACGCACCGCCGCGTGCCTGCGTCATTCAATCAGCACCCGGAGCACACCCCTTCAACCAGATGGACTGGAACAAATTCAAGCCCCGTTGAATACGCGGCATTAAAGCGATTTACCTAGTTGTTTTGTTTTTAGTTCAGTTGTATGATGTGTGACGTTTCTGCAGTTTGCTCGTCCGAGGAGCTCCGCAACCCGGCATTTCCTTGCCTATGCGGTCGCTTTAAGACCCACGCGTCCATTAACTTTTGAAAGACAACACGAATATGCATCCAGCTGAATTAAAAGCCGCTGTCGGCGGCGGACTTCTTTCCTTTCCGGTTACCGATTTCGACAAGGCCGGCAATTTCAACGCGCCAAGCTATGCCGACAGACTGGAATGGCTTGCGCCATACAACGCGTCTGCCTTGTTCGTCGCAGGCGGCACCGGCGAATTCTTTTCCTTGACTCAACAGGAATATCCTCAAGTGATCAAGACTGCGGTCGATCGCATCAAGGGTCGCGTACCCCTGATCGCCGGCACCGGTTTTGGAACACGCACCGCGATCCAGTATGCGCAGGAAGCGGAACGCTTGGGCGCGGACGGTCTTCTCGTATTGCCGCACTATCTGACCGAAGCAAGCCAGGAAGGCCTCTATCAGCACGTCAAAGCAATCTGCGACTCAGTGAAGATCGGCGTCATCGTCTATAACCGCGCACCTTGCCGCCTGCAGCCGGCTACCCTGGTGCGTCTGGCGGACGCCTGCCCTAACCTCGTCGGCTTCAAGGATGGCTTCGGCGACATCGATCTGATGGTCGGCGTTCGCCAAAAGCTTGGCGACCGTTTCGTCTACCTGGGCGGCCTGCCGACGGCTGAATTGTTTGCACGCCCCTATCTGGCCATGGGTGTGACGACCTACTCATCCGCGGTATTCAACTTCATTCCCAAGACCGCCATGGATTTTTATCGCGCCATCCGCGAAGACAATCATGCTGTGGTGGACCACTTGCTGGACACCTTCTTCCTGCCGTTCATCGAGTTGCGCAACAAGACGCCGGGCTATGCAGTCAGCCTGATCAAGGCAGGCGTGGAAATCGTCGGCCATGGCGGTGGAGAAGTTCGCGCACCGCTGTCATCCTGCAACGAACAGGAATACGAGACCCTGCGCCAACTGATCGCTCCCCTCGGACCGCAGTAAGCGCGACGCCTGTACTCTCTAATACCTCGGAAGGAAACATGAAACCGTTCAATAACTTCATCGCCGGAGAATGGGTGCCGGGTGCGCGCACCCAGCAGAATATCAATCCGTCGGACACTTCCGACGTTATCGGAGAGTATGCGCAAGCCAGCACCGCGCAGGCATTCGACGCGGTTGCGGCAGCCAAACAGGCAAGCGGCGCCTGGGCAAGAACCAGCGTACAAGAGAAGTCCGATGCGCTGGACTTCATCAGCCGCGAACTTTTGGACCGGCGCGAAGAACTGGGCACCCTGCTTGCCCGCGAAGAAGGCAAGACGCTCGCCGACGGCATGGGCGAGGTGGCGCGTGCCGCGTATATCTTCCGTTTCTTTGCGGGCGAAGTCTTGCACGCGGGAGGTGAGCTGATCGATTCGGTGCGGCCGAACGTCAGGGTCGAAGTCACGCGCGAACCGGTGGGCGTAGTGTCGATCATCACGCCATGGAATTTTCCGATTGCAATCCCCGCATGGAAAATCGCCCCTGCTCTTGCTTTCGGCAACGCGGTTGTACTCAAGCCGGCCGAACTCGTTCCAGGCAGTGCATGGGCGCTCGCCGAAATCATTTCGCGCGCCGGGCTGCCCGCCGGCACCTTCAATCTGGTCATCGGCAAGGGGTCAGAGATCGGCCCGGCGCTGATCGAATCGCCGCACGTCGATGCGATCACCTTCACCGGTTCGGTCGCTACCGGGAAGCGGATTGCCAGCCAGGCCGTCGGACGCCTGGCAAAGCTGCAGATGGAAATGGGCGGCAAGAATCCGCAAGTCATCCTGGACGATGCGGACCTGAATGTCGCGGTCAATGTTGCATTGCAAAGCGCGTTTTTCCAGACCGGCCAACGTTGCACTGCGTCGAGCCGCCTGATCGTCACCGATGGTATCCATGACCGCTTCGTCTCTGCCCTGCGCGAGCGCATGGAAACCCTGCGCATCGATCATGCGCTCAAGGCAGGCACGGATATCGGCCCGGTCGTCGACCAGCAGCAGCTTGACCAGGATCTCCGATACATCGAGATCGGCAAGGAGGAAGGCGCGAATCTGGTATTTGGCGGCGATCGCCTGCAGCGCGATACGGAAGGCTTTTATCTGCAGCCGGCGTTGTTTACCGAAACCACCGCCGAAATGCGCATCAACCGCGAAGAAATCTTCGGCCCGGTTGCTAGCGTGATGCGCGTGAAGGACTATGACGAAGCGATTGCGGTGGCCAACGACACGCCGTTCGGCCTGAGCGCGGGCATCGCGACGACCTCGCTCAAGCATGCCGACCACTTCAAGAGGAATTCACAAGCCGGCATGGTGATGGTTAACCTGCCTACCGCGGGAGTGGATTACCATGTGCCATTCGGCGGACGCAAGGGTTCGAGCTACGGCCCGCGCGAGCAGGGCAAGGCAGCGCGCGAGTTCTATACCACCGTCAAGACTTCCTACGTCGGTTGAACCAACGCCAGGCCATGGAGACAGGCAAGCTCGTCAAGCTGCGCAACAGCGATCTGGAGGCATGGATTAGTCCGGATCACGGCGCAGCGATCGCTCGCCTGTTCGAGCCGAAAACTGGCTTCCAGATCCTGCGCGAAACCTCGCATCAGGAAATCGCCAATGGCGAAACCATGAAGTTCGGCTGCTTTCCCATGGTGCCATACTCGAATCGCATGGGATACAGGCAGCTGCGCTTCGAAGACACGATTTACCAGCTCGACAGCAACCGTGAAGGCGCTCCCCATAGTTTTCATGGCAACGCGTGGATGGTCAAATGGGAAGTCGAGCACCTCGGACCCGACACGCTGACGCTGTCCTATGCACATTGCATCGGCGATGGCCACTGGCCTTTTCCTTATCTGGCAAGACAATCGCTGACGCTGGACGGATCGACATTTCGCCTTTCCATATCGATAGAGAATACCGGCCCGCATCCCTTCCCCGCCGGTGCAGGCTGGCATCCTTTCTTCCGCATCGAGCCGGATTCGCGCATCAGTTTTGAGGCAGACAAAATCTTTCTGAACGATCAGGATATGTTGCCGCATGCGTCGATGCCGGCCATAGGTGGCTGGAGTTTTGGCAGCGGACGCGCGGTCAGCGGATTGGGCGTCGACAACTGTTTTTCCGGCTGGAGCGGCACGGCACTTCTGGAGCATCCTGCAGCCGGACGGGCCGTATCAATCACTGGCTGCGACACGCTCTCATCGCTGGTGGTGTTTCGCCCTTCGGATGGGCGGCAGTTCATCGCGGTGGAACCGGTATCCCACGTCAATAATGGCGCGAATCTGATGGCGCAGGGTTGTGCCAATACCGGCATTCGGGTTCTCAAGCCTTCCGAGAGCATGAGCGCGGTCATGGAAATTACTGTCGGACGTAGCTGACAGAACGCCTCGACCGCCGCAACGGCGATAATTATCTTATCGCCGTTGACTATACACATCCCAACCGGCGTTCATGAAAACGCTTAGTGCAGTGCCGAGGTACCTGTATCCGGTTGCTGAGTGGCGGCGACACCGCTCGGAACATATGCGGCCGTTGCAGCAGCGGTGTCATTGAAGTGATGGAAGCGCTTCACTTTGCCGTCCTGCATCGTAAAAATATGCACCCAGGGGCTTTCGTAGGTTTGACCGGTCGAGCGCACCAGCCATGTTGCCTGGCCGGTCACTGCTACTTTATCGCCGTCCGCAATAAAGTCTTGCGGCTCGAAACGGATTACCTGCTGAGCCTCGTCCAGTACCCGGAAGAATTCGGCGACGCCCGCCTTGCCGCGATACGTTCCCGAGAATGGAATGTTCTCTGTCTCAAGGCCGACCCATTCAATGTCTTCGGTATACAGATCGAGTAAGCCTTGTATATCGCCGCTCTGGAATTTCTGATATCCGAGCATTGCTAGCTGCTTGCTTTCCTGGCTGTTCATCATGACCTCCTTGTGAGATCGTTGGTCCCCTTTGCCTCGCCTAGCATCAACATAGATCAAGGTTGACGAAGGCGGTTGTGGAAGGTCAATCCTTGCCGACGCAAACCGGAACTATAAAACATTCCTTTCCACAAATTGCCTCGCATGAACATGTGAGGCGCATGCCTTCGTCCACCATTCTATTCGTGCGCGATCCGATCCGCCATTTTGGCTTGAAGCAGTCGATATGCTGAACGAATTCCCTGCCCTCGTGACATTTTCCGCCATTGCCGTAATGCGCCTGGTGCTGCTCGCGAAGGCACCACTTTCCAGCAACGCCGCGATCGGCAATCCGGCGAGAGGGCGGGGGCAGGTTTACGCCAAGAATCTCGAACCGGGTATACTGCGAAAACAGCAACCCGCCCGTCCTGGACATCATTCACTGAAAGATACTTGGGATCGGCGGCGTTCTTTCTGTCGTGCACTTTGGCACGGCGTGGGCCGAACCTGAAAGCGGAGTATCTGATTAAGAAGCGCGAAAATCTGGCCGACATGATGTTCGGATCCATCTTCAAGTCCATCGTCGATGGGGAGTTGAAGGAAGGTGAACGTCTGCCCAGCGAAGAATCCTTGAGCGAAAAATTCAAGGTATCAAGGCCGACCGTACGCGAAGCGCTGGCGCGTTTGAGAGCCGGTGGATTGATCCTTTCCCGTCAAGGATCCGGCAGCTATGTCGGACGTCCTCCCAACCAGCCTATCTTGAAATTCACCGACTTGGATAGCCTTTCCGATATCCAGAGATGCTACGAGTTTCGGTTAGGTATCGAAAGCGGCGCAGCAGAACTGGCGGCGATGATGCGGGACGACAATGACATCGAACAGATAGAAGCTGCCTACGGGGCCCTGGACGATGCGATCAAGCGCGGAACGCTCGGCACGGATGAGGATTTTGCGTTTCACCTTGCGATTGCCGCGGCCTCCAAGAACCATCTGTTTTACTCGGTGCTTCTTTCCATCAAGGACCAGACGCGTTTCAGCATGAGCCTTTCGCGCAATTTATCCCGCGACCGGAGTGTTGCTCGCCAGATGATTGCGCAACAAGAGCATCGGGCAGTTATCGATGCGATTATCCGCCAGGATGCAGTCGGTGCACGCAATGCGATGCATGCACATATCACGCAAGCCTTGAATCGCATCTTCTTTGGGGAAACCTCAGGTCAACAGCCAATCGGGAAGCTTAAAGAGTACTCAGCCTGACCGGCTCCGGATTTCCCTGTCCTCATAAAAAAAGGCCATGCCCTCACCGGCATGGCCTTAACCCTTGGGGGGGAGACATCTGACCTAAAAATTCTTTATTGGACGATTTTGCCAAATACGTGCATGAAGCTCATTGACATACGAGTGCGCATCGCCTGCAAAGCCGATTACTTGGCGCCGTTCTGAATGCGGACGACGAGGTCCTTCAGTGCAGGGTCGGTCACGAAACGGTCGTACACCGGCTTCATCGCCGCCGCAAAGCCCGCCTTGTCCACGTCATTGATCTGTGCACCGCCGCCCGTCACTACCTGGCGCGCCTTGGCTTCACGCTCGTCCCACAGCTTGCGCATGTGCGGTACCGATTCCTTGGCCGCCTTGCGGATCATCTGCTGGTCTTCCTTCGACAAGCCATCCCATACCTTCTTCGAAAAGACCAGCACTTCCGGCGCCATCGAATGCTCGGTGCGGCTGTAATACTTGGCCGCTTCATAGTGACGCGACGATTCGAACGACGGCCAGTTGTTTTCCGCGCCGTCGACCAGGCCAGTCTTCAAGGCCGTATAGACTTCCGCATACGGCATCGGCGTCGCATTCGCACCCAGCGCCTGCATGATCGCTACCCACATCTCCGATTGCTGCACCCGGATCTTCATGCCTTTCATGTCGGCCACGGTATTGATCGGCTTCTTGGTCGTGTAGAACGAGCGCGAGCCGCTGTCATAGAAGGCCAGACCGACGAAGCCTTCCTTTTCCAGCGAGGCCAGGATCTGGTCGCCGATCGGGCCGTCGAGGGTGTCGCGCATATGCTGCGTGGAACGGAACAGGAACGGCAGCGACGGCACCATCATCGCCGGCGAAATCGCATGCAGCACCGCGCTATTGATGCGCACCATGTCCAGTGCGCCGATCTTGACTTGCTCGACCGTATCCTTTTCCGAACCCATCGCGCTGTTGGCGAACACTTTCACACCGAGCCGGCCCTTGGTCTGCTCATTGAGCACCTTGCCCATCTGCGTGACGGCCTGCACCGTCGGATAATCGGTCGGATGCACATCCGACGAACGGAAATCCTTCGCATGGCCGATCAGGGAAATACCAGCGATAAGTGCAGCCAAAAGCGGCTTTGCGAACAATCCTTGTTTCGATTTCATGTACTCGTCTCCGTTAATGGTGTTAATTGTTAATGTCCCAGCCGGTCGTACTGTGTGTCAGTGCTCGCCATCCAACTGCATGGTGTGACGTCATTATATATGTAAGATGTCTGATGTAAAGAAAAGTTTTTCCCGTTGTGTCATCGCGCTTTTCCCTTCGGTAAACGTTAAACTTTTAATTTATTTGGCGATTTATAGAGAAAATAGGCAAATTATCAATTAACCTCCTCTTGAGTATGCCTTGCATTTACCACTTATTTGTATGATGTGTGATATTGATACGCGACGATGGAGACGCCGCGTGCCGGGCGTAATACCAATCCTGTCTCATAAAGTTACAAATGAAATCAATGGATTGTTTCGACTGGCAAGACGCAAGAAGAATCAATAGCTAGCGGGCTAATGTGAACGGGTACAGCGCTGGCAGGCGGCTCGGCGCCCCCGGCTCGGCGCCCCCGGAAAAAGACGCGCTGTCATGTCACGTTATGGGTCGGGACTGGTATAAGCAGCCGTCCTCATTTTTGCCATCATGTGAAGATTGACCAGAATAACAACCGTTTTCCTACATTTCTCAGTAGAAATCATCATAGGTATTGTCATTTTTCTGCATTAATGCGTTCATAACGAGTAGATAAACGTTGGCAGCAAAACATGCAAAAACACAGATTCTCGCAACAAGAAATTCAGGCTGTCTATCGGGCGATTCAGGAACGACGTGATATGCGTCACTTTCTGCCTTTGCCCATCGAACCGGAGCAGCTTGGGCGTTTCGTCAATGCCGCCCACCTCGCACCAAGTGTCGGCTATATGCAGCCATGGAAATTCATCCGCATTACCAATCCTGACTTACGGCAGGCTATTCATCGCCATGTGAATGAAGAGCGGCTGCTTACTGCAGAGGCGTTAGGCAAACGTTCCGACGACTTTATGCGGCTGAAGGTAGAAGGCATCCTTTCATGCGGGGAACTTTTGGTCGTCGGCCTCATGGAAAAGCGCGAGGCTTATGTTTTCGGAAGACGGACGATGCCAGAAATGGATTTGGCATCAGCATCCTGTGCTATTCAAAATTTCTGGTTGGCCGCGAGAGCCGAGGGTATCGGTGTAGGCTGGGTATCGATGTTCGATCCTGGTGTCTTACAGCAAATATGCAAAATGCCAGATGGCAGCAAACCTATTGCCATTCTTTGCGTTGGTCATGTGGAGGAGTTTTATCCTATGCCCATGCTGGAAATCGAAAAATGGGATCAACGCCGACGCGTCGAAACTGTTCTGTTCGACAACTCCTGGGACAACCCCTGTACGGAATCCTCCGTTTTCGGCGCCGTTCCTCCCGGCGAACCATGAACGATACTGTTCATTAGAGCATTTCCGACATCAACGGTGACGAAGTCCCGGAGCGTTCAAACGGCAAGCGTTAACGATGCGGCCGGAGCCGTTAAGTTGTGTGCAATGGCCGTATATCGGCAGCGTCCTGATCGCTTAGCTTGAACACACTGACCAGATTCGCCATGCGCCTGGTTTCATCCTGCAGCGCGTTTGCAGCGGCGCTCGCTTCTTCGACCAGGCCGGCATTCTGCTGCGTCGTTTGATCCATTTCAGCAATTGCACGCCCGATCTGCTGGATTCCTTCATTCTGTTCCTGGCTCGCCACGCTGATTTCCGCCACGATGGTGCCGACGCGCTGCACGCTGGCGACGACCTCGGCTATCGTGGCACCGGCCTGGTCAACAAGGCGGGATCCGGTTGCGACTTTTTCCACGGAATCGTCAATCAAGGTCTTGATTTCGCGAGCGGCGCCAGCGGAACGCTGCGCCAGGCTGCGCACTTCGGCCGCCACGACGGCAAAACCGCGCCCCTGTTCTCCCGCCCTTGCCGCTTCGACGGCGGCGTTCAATGCAAGGATATTGGTTTGAAACGCAATCCCGTCGATGACGCCGATGATGTCGACTATCTTTTTCGCGGAACCGTTGATTGCGCCCATCGTCTCTACTACGCGAGATACCACTTCGCCGCCTTGGCCAGCGATATCGGATGCAGTGGCGGCCAACTGGTTTGCCTGGCTCGCATTCTCCGCGTTTTGCCTGACGGTCGCCGTGAGTTCTTCCATTGATGCCGCAGTCTCTTCCAGCGAACTGGCCTGCTGCTCGGTACGGGATGACAGATCGCCGTTCCCCATGGCGATCTCTGCCGAGGTTTCGGCAATGGCGTCACTGCTGGTGCGCACTGCATCGACAATCTTTTTCAGACTGCCGTTCATGTCGCGTAGCGCGATCATCAGTTGGCCGGTTTCATCCATTGACGCGGGTGAAATCTCGGCACGCAAATCGCCGTCGGCAACACGGCGCGCAATCGTGACAGCTTGCTGCAGCGGTCTCGATACCTGGCGTGCGATGGCAAACGCAAAGACCAGGCCGAGCAGGACCGTTCCGCTCAGCATGGAAGACACCCACACCTGCGACTCCTGATATACCTCGTTACCGGCCTGGCTCGCCGCCACGCTACCCTCTCGGGTGGTCTGGACCAGTTTGTCGATTTCGTCGCGCATTTCGCCATACAGGCGCGTCAGCGAACCGCGATTGAAGATGATTGCTTCATTCTTTTTGTTTTCCGCCGACAGTGAAACGACATTGTCATGCTCCGTCTTGTACTCTTCCCACAGCTTGACGACTTCGGCATAGGTCTCCCGCTCTTTTGCGGTAATGGCCAGTTGCTCATACTGGCCCCGCACGGTCGCCAGCCGTTGCGTCAATTCGCTCATGCGCTTTTCATGGGTGCGCATCTTGACGTCGTCGGCCGCGAGTATGTGCTCAAGCTCTTCGGCACGCAGCTGGGCCATCCCTGCCTTGATTTCAAGCAGATTCTGGATGGCTGGAAGCCAGCGCGATTCCAGATCCAGCGTAGTGTGATTGACCTTTTTTAGCTGCGTTATCGCAAACAGGCTGAGCAACACCGTCAATGCAAGCACCACCAGAAAAGAAGACAGCAACTTGGGAAATATCCTCATGTTTCTGAACCATTCCAGCCGAATGGATTGACGAAGCCGGGCAAATACCCTCGATTTTTGAACTGCATGCATTGTCTCTCTCCCGTTTTCAGACCTGTCGTCTACCCGCGGCACCGCTATCCAAGGCAGTCCGTGGTTTTGTCAGAATGCGTTCTGCGCGCATTTTCAAATATTGGTTTAGCAATCGGCCAGCATCACCGGCCTGGCTTCACGCGCGGAGCGAAGCATCGCTTCAATCAGCACGTGGACACGCAAGGCGTCGCGTCCGCTCGGGACCGGCGCGGATTGCGACCGTACCGCTTGGACGAAGGCGCGAAGCAGCGCGCAATGGCTCTGATGCGAAAACGCCATCGGATCGGCCCCGCCGCCTTGGACCGATGGCGAACCGCAAAGGATTTGTCTGCCGTCGAACAGATTGATCGCGAGCGCATCGCCCTCCAGCGTCGCCGATCCTTTTGTTCCGGCAATGCGTATCTGTTCCGCGTAACCGGGATAACAAGCGGTGCTGGCATGCAGCGTGCCAATAGCGCCATTCTTGAACCTGAGCGAGGCCGCGACCAGATCTTCCGTTTCCATGCGATGTACAGCGCTTGTGGCCGCATAGGCAAACACGCTTTCCACTGTGCCCGCAAAACTGAGCGCCAGGTCGATCGTATGAATCGCTTGCGTGAGCAGCACGCCGCCGCCATCACGCTCCAGCGTGCCGCGTCCCGGCACATCGTAATAACTTTGCGGGCGCCACCACGGAACCTGAATCGAGATCGAAACAATATCGCCCAGTTCGCCTTGCGCAAAAACATCCCGCAGCCGCACGCTCGATTCCCTGAAGCGGTGCTGAAAGACGGCACCCAGCAAGACATTATTGCGCTCGCAGACTTCGACCAGCGCGCGCGCCTTGCTCAGCGATACATCGAGCGGTTTTTCCAGCAGTATGTGCTTGCCGGCCTGCGCTGCCGCGCAGACCAGGTCATGATGCGTGTTCGGCGGCGTCAGGATCATGACGGCGTCGATCGATCTGTCGTTCCATACCGCGTCCGGAGAATCCGATACGGCAAAACCATACTGCTCGCGCACCTTGTTCCTGCTCGCCTCGGAACGGGCAACCACCGTTACGACTTCCAGTTCCGCACCTGACTCCTGCAAACTTTTTGCATGCGGCGCGAATGCCATACCGGCACCAATCACGCCTATACGAAGTTTGCTCATTCTGATAACCCCGCTTTCCAGTATGTCGGTTGTTCTATAGCAGTTAAACGTTTTCTGCGCCACACTTGATTAATTGTATGATGTCCGATGGGAGGGTAAGGAATTTTCGCCTTACTTGTCAATGACTTGTTGCGCATTCATCGGCGCACCCAAGCGCGAACCTCAGAGGATGTCTGTCGCTATCAATGCTCCCCGCTAACTAGAACGGGTTATCGACATCGATGCGAGCGCGTTATAGTGCAAATCGATGAAAAATCGTAGGGTAAGTGTTAGGAAAATCGCCATTTTTCAATAAAAATGAAGCCCTAAAAGGTGATTTTCCTGGCAAGCACCGATAAGTTTCAGCCTATAAAAACAGTAGCCAACTTCCTTTAAACAACACATCAATAAAACTTTTCGTTGTATTTTAAAAAAATGATTTGTATGATGTGTGACATCGAGAGCAAGTTAAAAGCCTGAAGATTTTTCGTGGAGCGTAGAAGAGGCGTCGCCGCAAAAGCTGCAGCCGGTCAGACCCGCGATGACCGATGGATCGACGCGAAAGCAGGCGCCAAAACACAACAGACACACCAGCGTACAAGCCTGTCTCAGGCTTGTCAGGAACTTCCTTTGCCTAAAAATCAGGCAGACGAAAAGAATGCGCGGCGGCTTGCATCAAGGCCGCAGGAAGATCATCGGCATTGAATGGCCTATGAAGAGAGGGAAACCTGGATGCGTGAAGCGGCAAAACATCTCGCTTCCCGTCGAGGGGCCTGGAAGTTTGGCAGGACCAGCGGCTCGCCGCTGATAAAAACTTGAATGAAGCACCTTTAGGAGAAACCATAATGAAAAAGACCTTGCTCGCGCTTGCCGTACTGGGCGCAATTTCCGGCTCTGCAGCCGCTCAAACCAATGTGACCGTCTACGGTTTGATGGACCTCGGCTATGTCCGTGAATCCGGCTCTCCCGCAGTTGGTTCCGTCAACAAGCTCACTAGCGGCATTGCCAACGGCTCCCGCGTCGGCTTCCGAGGCACGGAAGACCTCGGCGGCGGTCTGTCCGCTCTCTTCACCATCGAAAGCGGTTTTCAGGCAGACACCGGCGTCATGGGCCAAGGCGGTCTGTTGTTCGGCCGTCAGGCTTTCGTCGGCCTGCAAGGCGGCTTCGGCAGCGTCAAGCTCGGCCGTCAATACACACCGATCGACGTCACGCTCGGCGCCATCGACCCGTTCGGCAACGGCCTGACCGCCAAGACCGTGAACCTGTTTGCACGCGGCTATGTCAGCCGTTTCGACAACGGTATTCTGTACACCACGCCAAAATTCGGTGGTTTCCAGGCTGACCTCGGCTACGGCTTCGGCGAAGTCGCAGGCAACAACTCCGCCGGCCGCTACCTCGGCGGTTCCGTCAGCTACGCTGCCGGCCCCATCAATGTTCGCCTGGCATATCAAGACACCAACACCCGTCCGACCGCAGCTGGCGTGACACCGGCAGTGCTGGCGGGCTCCGACCAAAATCTGGTCCTCGGCGCCACTTACAACTTCGGCGTTGCAACCCTGCACGCTGCCTACGGCCGTACCGAAGCTGACCGCGGCGTGACAACAACCGCCGAGTTCGACGATGCAATGATCGGCGTTACCGTGCCGGTTGGTGCGGGCCGCTTCCTGGCGAACTACGTGCGCCGCAACGACGATCTCGCCACCAACGATGCAAACTTCTACGGCATCGGCTACATGCACGCACTGTCCAAGCGCACCACCCTGTACACCTCGTTCGGCAAGATGAGCGGCAAGGGCCCGGTATCGCGTACTTACACCGTTGGCAGCTCGATCGAAGGCGGCACCGGCAACAAAGGTTTGGCAATCGGCGTTCGCCACACATTCTGATTTGGACCACACACGACTAGCCGGGTAGAGAACCTGCCCGACGTAGCCCGTCACTCGACCTGTTGAGTGACGCACTGAAACCGTTCCAGCATTCGCGCTGGAACGGTTTTCTTTTTTAGTGACGCAACTATGGCTTCTGGCATCGCGGCAAGGCCTTGCGTGACACGTAGGCAATGCCACACATATCAATGTAGAAATGTAGCACCGTGTCTGGCCCCGGACGCGGTGCAACGCCCGAAACGACGGATGGTCAGCGTGTGCCATCAGAAACGAAAGCGACGATGGCTGGGTCGTTGCGACAAGCAAAGATGGCGAAATGGAGCCTGCCTGAACTGACGACAGTTTTGCCGTCCTACTTCGTCAATGCATCAGGTCACCGGCGCCGGGTTGAACAGTGCCAGAGAGTTATGCAGCTTCCAGTGTTCTGCCCAAGTCTTCTTGCGACCGCTGGCGACATCGAGCATCAGATGGAAGAGTTCCCAGCCGATGTCTTCAATCGTGGCGCCGCCGCTGGCGATGCGGCCTGCGTTCACATCCATCAAGTCATGCCAGCGTCGTGCAAGATCGTCGCGCGTCGCGACCTTGATCACCGGTACGGAAGCCAGGCCGTAAGGCGTGCCGCGCCCGGTCGTGAAAACATGCATATTGATGCCGGACGCCACCTGCAGCGTGCCGCAGATAAAGTCGCTGGCAGGAGTCGCCGCGTACAGCAAACCTTTCTGCCTTGCCTTCTCGCCAGGGGCCAGCACGCCGGAAATCGGGCTGGAACCGGATTTGACGATCGACCCCATCGCCTTTTCCACGATATTGGACAGGCCGCCTTTCTTGTTGCCGGGCGTCGTGTTGGCGCTGCGGTCTACCCCGCCCTTCTTCAGGTAATTGTCGTACCACTCCATCTCGCGGATCATCGCCTGGGCGACTTCGGCATTCACCGCGCGCGAGGTCAACTGGTCAATGCCGTCGCGCACTTCGGTCACCTCGGAAAACATCACCGTCGCACCGGCGCGCACCAGCAAGTCGGTCGCAAAGCCAACCGCAGGATTGGCCGTCACCCCGGAAAACGCGTCGCTGCCGCCGCATTGCACGCCGACCACCAGCTCGGAGGCCGGACACTCGACGCGCTGGCGGCGATTCAGTTTTTCGAGCTGCCTTTCCGCAGTCTTCACGATCGATTGAATCATCGATTCAAAGCCGACGTGCTGGGCATCCTGCAAGACGACAAGATTCGATTCGGTATCCTGAATCGGGATCGCGCCGGCAGGAAAGAGCCGGGCCGGCTGCAATTTTTCACAGCCGAGACTGACCACCACCGGCTCGCCGCCGAAATTGGGATTGGTCGCAATATTGCGCAGCGTGCGAATCGGTATTTCAGCGCCGGGCGCCTCGATCGCGACGCCGCAGCCATAGCTATGCTCGATCCCGATCACATCGTCGACATTCGGATACTTGTGCAGCAGTTGCTCCTTGACCCGCTTTACCGCATAGTCGACAACGCCGGATACGCACTGCACGGTAGTGCTGATCGCAAGAATATTGCGGGTGCCCACGCTGCCATCGGCATTGCGATAGCCCATGAAGGTATAAGCTTCCAGCGGTTCGGCCTTGGCGGGTACGCGGGTCGCAATCGGCAAATCTTCCAGTTCACGTGCCGGCGGCATGCGCACGAGCGATTCTTCGATCCAGCTGCCCTGCGCGATATCGCGTACCGCATAGCCGATCACGACGTCATAGCGCAGGATCGGGGCGCCTTCCTTCAAATCCTTCAAGGCGATCTTGTGCCCTTGCGGAACGCGCTCGCGCAGACTTAATCCACACGGAAAAACCGTTCCGGCGGGCAGTCCGCCATCATTGGCGACAATCGCCACGTTGTCATTTTGATGCATCAAAATATACCGTGGCGCTTGGGATGCCGCGGTAATGCCGGTTTGTTTCAGTTCCATTCACGTTTCCTTTAAGCCGCCGCTGCAAGCGAAAAAATACGGGTCTTCGATATCTGCGCAATAATGACATCTTACATGCAGAGCGGTTGCCTTACAATTTATTCTGTCGCAAGAAACGGCCTGCCGACCCGGCATTACCGTTAGCCAAATAACAATCCATTTCAACAACCGGAGAAAAGATAGTGCTCACATACAAGGTCGCGGTAGTCACCGGAGCAGGTTCCGGCATCGGGAAAAGCGTTGCCACCACGCTTGCGCGAAACGGTTAGGCGCCGCGCAGGAATAACTTGTGCAATTTGGCGGGCGTGGCGGGATGCGCTGCAAGGCGGGAGGAGGAGTCATAGCGAGCTATGGCGACGACGAGCAACGCCGTAGCGCGCCGGGGGCGCCGAGCCCGCTACGGCCAGCAGAATTGTGCAAGTTATTCCTGCGCGGTGCCTTATGCCGTGGTACTGACCGGCCGAAGGCAGGATGTCTTGCAAGCCGTCGCCGGCCAGATCCGGGATGCCCCCACCGCCCCGCTCGTGGTGCCCGCCGATGTCAGCGACCCCGCGTCGGTCAACGCCTTGTTTGCCAGGGTCAGGGAAGTCCATGGACGCCTCGACGTACTGTTCAATAACGCGGGCGCATTTTCAACGCATGCGCTGCTGGAAGATCTGCCGTACGAAGCCTGGAAGAACGCGGTGGACGTCAATCTCACCGGCGCCTTTCTTTGCACCCAGGCGGCGTTTCGCATCATGAAGGAACAGCAGCCGCGCGGCGGACGCATCATCAACAATGGCTCCATTTCCGCGCATGCGCCGCGGCCGAACTCGGTCGCGTACACCTCGACCAAGCACGCGGTCACCGGACTGACCAAGTCCACTTCACTGGATGGACGCAAATACGATATCGCCTGCGGACAGATCGATATCGGCAATGTGCTGACCGAACGCACCGAACGCATGAAGAACGGTGTACCGCAGGCAAACGGCACCATCGAACCGGAGCCGACCATGGATCTGCAACATGTCGCCGATGCCGTGCTGTATATGGCCAACCTGCCGCTGGAAGCGAATGTGCAGTTCATGACTGTGATGGCGACCAAGATGCCGTTCGTGGGTCGCGGGTAGGAATTGCTTCGCACGGCCGTGCGCGGGACTGTCGGTAGCGGGCGGCCCACAAGCGATGATATTTTCTCCTGTCTTCAATGCATGAGCGATTACGGAATAAATCGCTTAGCGCATTCGTTTACAGCCGTGTATCCGCACCGTGCACAATGCCCAAGGCAGTTTCCAATAATTCTTTTGCCGCAGGGCTTTCTTCTGTCAATGCGTTGAGATCAAAGTCCGGTAATGGCATCATCGGCAAATCCGCATTCTCTTTGAGCAAATTGGCTTCGCCTTTTTGCTGCTTGTCTCGTTGTTCGGAAAATTGCAACTCTTTCCCAAGTCCCTCAAGATATTTGTTCAGCCACTTCTCAGCCTTGACGATGTCAGATATTCCGACACTCGCAACGAACTTAGGCTTGGTAGCTGCTTCCATTCCATGGAAGGTTTTTCCAACAGCGGGAATATTCGACGCTACCGCCATCTGGCCTTCAATTGCCGAGGCTGGCGCGGCTTCTTTGACAGTGGTGAGGCGAAAAGCGTCCTTTGAGGTGACCGCATCTTCCGCTTTGATGGCTACCGCTAGTACAGCACTATGAATCGCATATTGATCCAGGAATTGCTTGCGCTTTTCCACGGGCTTGTCATAAACGGACTCTGCAAACTGAAGGAAATCACTATTTATTTCAAACAAACCGATCTCTTTTCTTCTGTCGAAATCGTCTCGGCGAATCAGCACACCTGCATGCTGTAGTTTATGCCAAAGCGATGCCGAATACTGATCTTCCCACTCCTGGTAGACAATCCTACCCTGCTCGTTCAGGCACCCGGGCGCATAGGTCTTGGCTGATGATTTGTCGAGTATTTTCCGAATGAGATCGCTGACCGTATCTTTATCGATTTCTTTTAATTGACTAATGTGTTCGATAAAACTCAGAATGGGAATGACATGATCATTTTTACGCGTGAACAGTAATTTATCCTGCTCGGCACCTGAAATTTCAACGGGCATTTGATCTTCTATTTGCAAAAGTTGCATGGCAATGCCCGCATACTCAGAGTCCCAGACGGTTACGGGCGTAGCATTTAGCAATGCAAACGCTATATACAAGGGATCCGACGAGTCATCAAGTTCTATCCGCCGAAGTTCCGGGGTTATACCGAGCACACTTAATTGTTCTATTGCATTTGCATAGCCGAAGTCTGCGAGGTAGGTATGCGGCATTTTCGATGCAGTTTCGGTTACCCAATCACAGGCCCGGTCAAACGCCTGACACTGCTTGTCTTCAGATGCTTCATAGGGCGAATTCTCTTTACGCAGATGGTGCTGCATTGTCTTCAGATCGTTCTTGATTGCCGTTGTGATCAGTGTGTGCGTTGGATTTTTTTTAATATTTTTTATCCGATACATCAACTGGTCGAAAAGCGACGGAGTAGACGGAGTAATATCTTCGCTCATCTTGCTGTCAAATAAGGCTAGCTCATCATTTAATTCCTTAACCAGTTCCTCAGCTAGCCCATCAGTCAGTTCATTAGGTAACTCCTCGGCCAGTGCCGCAGCCATCTCCCCATTGAGCTCTTCATTAAGCGCATCAGTGATCTCCTGATCTAGCCCGGTGGTTAATTGCTCAGCCAACTCCTTAGCCAACTCCTGCGCTCGCTCCAGCGTTCGTTCCTTACCTAGCGCCAGAGCCAGCCTCTTTGGCCTCAAATTAACTTCGGTGTGAAGTCGCTTTGCCAGATATACAGCGAGCCTTCTTTCAACAATTGCGTCGAGTCGATTCTTGTCCGACTTCAATATGTTTGGAATCAACTCCGTACATATAACTTCCACATTGCGTGCCGCAATTAATTTTTTCTGAAGACATTGAAACAATGCGTCGAAGTCATGCGCATCGAGTTCATCAGTCGCGCGCGCATACGCGTGATTTGGAATCGCCTTTCTTTTGATTTCAACCCATCGAATGGCCGGGCCGCACCATTTTCTATACTCCTCGAATTGTGGTGCGCTTCCCATCAACGCACTGAGGACCGCATTAAATGCGGTCGCAATAGGTGTGGGAAGAGGAGCGAACTGCCTGTTGAAATCGGATGTCACCCTGTTGGATATGGCTTTTACTATGCGCTTGCGAGCCTCCGCGTCATCCGGACAAATTTCCCTACATGCGCTGATATGCGCAGTGCTTGCATCCGAATAATTCTTTGCTTCGCGCATCGCATGGATAAAAATGGAAATATGTTCCGATTGAACGGACACACTTTTCTTAAGCTCGGCGGCTGATTCTTTCACCATGATGTCGTGCGGGCCATTGACAACCGTCTTTCTCCAGTTTGGCATTGCCGACGACGCGAAACTTGAAAGATACGACGCAGAGCGTTTGCGGCTGATACCTTGGGAACTGGCATGCATGACGACCGGCTGCGAGTAAGCCCGATTCGGTCCATCAGGGCGGTGAATCATCGTGCCCCGTTCCGGCACATGAGTTATCCGAACACTCTGCGTCATCTCCTGTGAGACCTGCGCCAAGCAAACGAGCGACGAAGTACGGCGTGGTAACACAAATCCATCGCCCGCATAACGAATCACGGCATTAGTACTGGTATTGTTTCTTTCTTCGGTTTGCAATATTGCCGGATTTTGGTTTTCTGAAATCTGCATGATTGTAATTTTTGAGTTTAAGTTGAACCATGAAAAATCCGCGCTGCAAAGCGCCATGGTCATTATCTTTTCCATCGCCACCCGACGCGGAAGCGCCGTCACATCAAGTGCTTCTTCCCCCCCGCCATCGCCGCCATGCTGTCGACCAGCGAATTCAATTCGGAAAATCCCCTGGACGATTCGGGATTCGCATCGATATCGAACAGAATGAAGCCGGCGCCCCACCGGAGCGCGTGCTGCGCATAGCGCTCCAGCTTTTCCAGCAGGACTTCCGCCGTCACCGTGGAAGCACGCATGCGCTCCATCAATAGCAGATGCCCGGTCTCGTTATCCATGGAAAAAAACGGACTTTCCGGAGAAAACATGAAGAGATTGGTCTCCAGTATCCGTTGCAGCACCTCGGCACGGGACTGTCGCGGCGGTCGGCCGAAGTCGCAGAACAGCAAAAGACTGTCCGCGCCTTCTCCCGGAATCAGCGTCACCGTGACGCCGTGGATGACGAGCTGTGCGCCGTGCGTCATTTCTTCCAAATCGGAACCGCCATGAATCCGGGAGATTTCCTGCAAAAGGGAGATGTAATGCTGGGTCATGGTTTCCTTCGTATGAATCGCGTCAACGCGCTTGCCGTTCGCGCATTAAGTTGCTTTTACGAACTGCCGGTTCGTAGCCTGCGGAAAAATATTTATTCATTCGTGGACGCGGGCGCGCTCGGCGGATGCGGTTCCGGATCTTCCGGATCGGTGCCGAGTTCAATCGCTTCATCCTGTGACGCTTTCTGCTCCATCAACTGGTACAGCGCGCGATAAACGGCCGCCACCGCGCGCAACGTAACGCGCGGCACCGGCTTGCCTTCGCGTCCTACGCTGTAGAGGGTGCGCGCCAGCCAGACATAGCGCACGCGCGGGATGCCGTCTTTCTCGGCAATTTTTATCATCGCCAGCGCCTGCTCGTCTTTGCCGCGCGCCAGCACATAGGGCAAGGGCAAGCCGATGTGCTGAAAACCGATCGCCACGGCAAAGTGAGTGGGGTTGGTGACAATGACATCCGCCTTGCGCGTATTCGAGGCATTGTCGCCGAGCGTGATTTCCTTGCTGATCTTTTTGCGGTGCTGCTTGGTGTGCGGGTCGCCGTCCTGATCCTTGTGCTCGCGCTTGATGTCTTCCGTCGACATCATCATTTGCTTCATGAAAGTCTTACGCTTCAACATCCAGTCCAGTGCGACAAGCACCACGATCGCCGCCATGGAGGAGCGCTCGATATAGACAACCACATCCAGCAGGCGGTCGAAGGCGACGTCCAGCGTATGGTCGGCCAGATGCAGCAGCGTATCTAGCGAGGCATAAACGGCGAACCCGGCCGCGCCGCCGATGAAAGTCACTTTCAGCATATTGAGCAACAACTCGAGGAGCCGGTCCATCTGAAACATCTGCATCAGGTTCTGTACCGCGTTCAAGCCTTCATATCTGGGAAGTGCCTTTGGCGAAAACACGAATCCGGTCTGCATGATGTTGGCGGCAACGCCAAGCGTTGCAGCGAAGGCGGCCGCAACCACGCTAATGAGGGCGGCGATGGCAAGCACCGGCATCAGGATTTCGCCCAGCATGCCGGGCGTGGCAGTCGACGCGGTGCCAAGCACGTCAAACGGACGCTGGGTCAGCGTTTCCAGCGCTGGTCGCCATTGATTGCGGGTGGCAAAGATCAGTTCGAGCAAGGCGATGCTGGCGACAAAGCGGACCACCACGGGGCTGTGCACCACCTGCCCTTTTTCGGCGGCATCGCGCAGTTTCTTCGCGGTCGGTTTTTTGGTTTTTTCTGCCATGGCTAGCGTCTTACTATGTTTTCGAACAAGGTCGACTGGGACTCGATCATCCTGCTGAAGTACTGATGCCCATGTTCCAGCAAAATGCCGACATAAAGCAGTAAGACGAAAATGCCGACGATGCTTTTGACCGGCATCGCGGCGAAGTAAACCTGCAACTGAGTGGCGAACAGGCCGACCAGCGCAAAGCAGAAATCGACCAGGATCAGCACCGCCAGAATCGGCACCGCATACAGGAAGGACAGACGGCACAGTTCCGCAAAGCCATCGATCATGCGTTCGATGGACAGACCGCTGAAGTCCGGGATCAATACCAGCACCGGCCACGCCGCATAACTGCCCAGCAGCAGCTGATACAGCGCGGACAATCCCCCGGTCACGGCGAGAAACGCGATCAGCGCCTGCTGCAGGGCACTGCCGATCAAGGACGCATCCTGCTGCGAAAACGGGGTCAGCTGCTGACCGGTGTTGGCGCCGCGCTGGATATCGATGAATGCGCCGACCGAGTCCATTGCCCAGAACGGCGCGGCCAACGCGGTCCCGAGCACCAGGCCAACGAAGGCTTCCTTCAGGATCAGCGCGACGATCATGACCGGGCCGGCAACGCTGAGCGAGGAATGGGCGATGCCGAATGAGACCGGCAAGGTGAAGCCGATGGCGACCGCGATGCGCAGCGTCCGGTTCAAGGTACTGGAGGAAAAGACCGGGATCAGCAGCATGCAGACCAGCATGCGCGGCAGCGCCAGCGCGACGGCCAGCAAGCCATCGCGTATTTCACCGATATGCGCGACGCCGATCATGCAGGCTCCCTTTCCGTCACAGGTAAGTATTGAGGATGGCGTGCAATAGCTTGCTCCACCCATCGACGATGACGAACAAAAATAGCTTGAGCGGCAGCGACACTGTCGTCGGCGATACCATCTGCATGCCTAGCGCCAGCAACAGGTTGGACACGATCAGATCGATCACCAGAAACGGGATAAAGATCAGGAAGCCCATATAGAAGCCGGCCTGCATCTCGGAGATCACGAACGACGGGATCAGGATCACGAAGTCGCGTGAGGTGGCCTGCCGGGCTTGCTGTTCCGGCCACAGGCTGCGGGCCTTGTCGAGAAACAGTTCGCGCTGCTCTTCGCTGGCATGCTTGAGCATGAAACCGCGCAGCGGTTCGGCCACTTTGCCGACCGTCTCGACGATGGATGCTTGCGCGCCTCCGTGCGCGCGCGATTTATCGACGCCTTGCGCGATCGTATGAAACGTCGGCGCCATGACAAAGGCTGTCATCGCCATCGCAATCGCATACAAAGCCATGCTCGGCGGTACCTGCTGCACGCCCAAGGCATTGCGCACGATCAACAGCACGATGACGGTCTTCAGAAAGCTGGTCGAGACGATCAGCAATAGCGGCAACAGCGACAACGCTGCCAGAAATAAGGCGATCCCGATGGGATCGGCGCCCATCATGGCACGCGCCCCGTTTCCGTGATCTGGACCGCCAGGCGGCCCTCGACTTCGACCAGTTCACCGCGCGCAATTTCCTTGTTGCGACAGCGAACCACGACCGTGGGCGGCAATGCCGCAGGTAGTTGGATGACTTTGCCGGCGGTCAGTGCTTTCAGTTCCGCGACCGTGCGCTCCACCGTACCGATTTCGAAGGTCAGCATGACCGTCAAATCGTCCAGGGCGGTGGTGGCGTTATCTTCGGGCTCGCGCTCTTCGTCCGGATCGCTGTCGTCCATCTCGTTCATTTCGTCGAGGTCGTCCATGTCGTCGATGTCTTCCCTATCTTCCATCGTGGTGCTCCATCCATTGAATTGAAGTTGCAGATCCGTTCCGCTGTCGAGCAAACTCGCGTGCATGGCAAGGTCATCGCCGAAAGTGATCCAGCCTTCGCCATCGGGCCGGAAGCGAGCCTTGTCGAGCAATACCAGGTCGCCCCGTGTCAGCGCCGAGAGACGATCCAGCCGCACTGCGGTCGAGCCGATCACGATCGGTCTGGACACTGTCAGATCGTCCGTGGCAAGCAGGTGATCGGCCAGGATATCGGTCCAGCCCTCCGCCTGAGCCAGCGCACACAGTGTCTGGAAGGTCCCGCACAGATGTGCGGTGAATGACCAGTTTCCCTGTTCCGGCAATAGCTGCAGTGTCAGCGTCTCCTCGTCCTGCGCGCACTCCGCCGGCAGCACTGCACGCATGCCGAACAGGTCCTGCCATTCGGCCGGCAGGCCGGACACCGCGACTGAGGCGATCCATCGATCCAACTGCGCCGACTCTGGCGCTGAAGGAATATCGATTCCGGTCAAAAGGCGGACCAGGGCATCGCCAGGCGCGACAGTGAGCGGACCATGCACGCTCTCCATGCGCATCCTGCTCCCCGCTTCACTCAGGGCATGCGCGCCCGGCAGGATGCGCACCTGCACCGGCATGTCATCGATCGTGATCCAGGCCGACTTCCCCGCGCCGACGATATTGGACAAACGCGCGCTGCCGCCAGCGACCGAGCGCAGCATGAGGCGGCGCACCGATAGCTTGCTGCGACTGGTTTGATGATTTTCCTCGGGCATGTGCATGATGGCGTCGCCGATCGCTTACACGATCGTCAGTTGAATATCGAAGCCGGCATGCCGGCTCGCTTCCCGTTCCACGTCGCCACGGGCGCGCTGCAAGGCCATGCGGGTAGCGGTATTGCGCGGCGACAGCCAGACATTGGCGTAGTGCGGCTCAAGCTGCACATAGCCATCGATGATGCCCAGGCGCGGCATGTCGATGGTGAACGGGCCGCTCACGCCGGCATTTTCGACAATCGCGCCGGCCAATCCGGACAGCGTGCTATCGGTACCCGATCCGACGACCGCATACTGGCCGGCAAAGGTATCGAGCCCGCCCGACGACACGCCATTTCCGACCAGCATTCGCCATTCCGCGACGGTGGCAAGCTCGAAGGGCAACCCATGCTCGCCGGTATTTGCCAGCGGCAAGGGATCCAGCGACAGCGAATACCTGTTTGCATCGAGGATGCCGCTGTCGCCGCCCGCGTGCGCCAATATGAATGAATGGGGCGCGTCTGGCGCCACAACGTTCAGCTTTGGCGGTGTGACGGCTTGTTGCTCCCCGGGCCCGGCATCCTTGTCCGGGCCCGGCATCGGGTTTGAACCAGGGTCAAGCCCGGGGCTCTGGCTTGGATTCGACCCTGGCCTCGGCCCCATACCCGGCTTGCCGTCGGCATCCGCTTCGCGCACATTCGGGTTGTTGCCGATATCGGGCGCGGCGACAGTTCCAGCATCGCTCATCGACTCTTCCTTTGTCAGTTACCGCGTTGTACCGGCGCCTGCAATACTTTCAGGCGCTCCACGGCAAGCGCGTCGGTACGGCGCTTTGCCTTTATCTGTTCGAGCCTGCTCTGCTCGGACTGCAATTCCACCTTGGCATTGGCCAGGCGATCCTTCGCGGTTTTCAGGCGCTCCTGCAGCTTTTCATGTGCATTTCTCCATGCGAACAGGCCATCCTTGCCGGTCGCCGCTCCGCTTGCCAGTTCATCGTTGAGTCGGCGATGCTCGTTGCGGCAGAACTCGTCGGTACGGTTCAGCATCTGGTCCGCCGCCGACACCTTGCGGTTTGCTTGTTCCACCGCGGCGTTGGCCCGGCTGACTTCCAGGTCGGCCAGCTGCAGCCGGCGGTCGCGCAGCATCTCGATTTTCTTTAATACCTTGGTTTGTTTGGTGCTTGCCATGCGTTCTCCCTCAGGCCGGATACTTGCGCGCCAGCGCAATGGCCGCCTGCACGCTATCGCGGAAGCTGACCGGCTTGCGGATGTCCTGCTGCAGGTAAGCCATGATTTCGTCATAGGCGGCGACCGCCTGGTCGGTTTCCTTGTCCACGCCGGACTTGATTTCGCCCAGCTTGAGCAGCAGCTCGATGTCCTGGTATTTCGACAGCAACCTGCGCAGCCTATGCACCGCGCGCTGGTGATCGCTCTCCACGATGCTCGGCATGATCCGGCTCAGGCTTTCCAGAATGCTGATGGCGGGGAACACGCCGCGCTCGGCCAGCGAGCGCGTCAGCAGTATGTGCCCGTCGATCAGCGAACGCACCTCGTCGGCGATCGGGTCTTCCTGCACCGTGCCTTCCACCAGCACCATGTACATGCCGGAAATCGCGCCATGACGGGTATTGCCCGCACGCTCGACCAGGCGCGGCAGTTCGGCGTAGACCGACGCCGGTACGCCGTTGCGCCCGATCGGCTCGCCCGACGCGATACTCGTTTCCCGCACCGCCCGCGCAAAACGGGTCAGCGAATCGACCAGCAGCAGCACATGCTTGCCCTGGTCGCGAAAGCCTTCGGCCACGGCGGTGGCGGTATAGGCAGCCCGCGTGCGTTCGGCGGCGGCACGGTCGGACGTCGCGCCAACCACCACGGTACGGCGCGCCAGTCCCGATTCGCGCAGTTCGTGAACGATCTCGGCCAGTTCCCGGCCGCGTTCGCCGATCAGTGCGAACACCACCACGTCGACATCGGCATTGGCGGCAATGGCTGTCATCAGGGTCGATTTGCCGCAACCGGGACCGGCAAACACGCCCACCCGCTGTCCCTTGCCCAGCGTAAGCAAACCGTCGATCGGCCGCACGCCGGTCTGGAACGGCGTGTCGATCGGAATCCGGTCCCCCATCGCCGGCCCGCCGCCACGCACCGGCACCTCGACTGCGTCGTCGCCGGGCAACGGCATCTCGCCGATCGGATTGCCGAAACCGTCGAGCACCTGCCCCAGCAGATGCGCGCCGACCACCAGCCCGTGCTTGCGCGCCAGCGGCCGCACCCGCAGACCGGGGCCGACACCGTCGAGCCCCGAAAACGGGGAGAGAATCGCGCGATGATCGTTGAAGCCTATGGTCTCGCACAGAACAGTAGCGCCGGAAGCAAGGCCGATCTCGCACATTTCGCCGATCTTGACGTGCGGGATGACGGCTTCCACCAGCGGTCCGACCACGCGTGCCACCTGCCCGTAGGACTCGACAAGCGATACCGATTCCAGCCGCGCCGCGACCTGCACCAGCCGATCGGCGGCACGGCGCGGATACGCCGGAAGATTGATTTTTTTCGAGCGGCTTACCATGGCAATTCGATGCGGCGTTTGCCGGCAAATACGATTTTCGTGGGAGCGATCGCTACCAGCCGGTAGTCCTGCAAGGTATCGCCGACGAACAGTCTTTCTCCGCTATCGGTCACGATGTTGGCATAGCTGCCGCTGGTGACTTCGACAATCTGAAATGGCAGCATGTCCTTGAGCGGCACCACCTTGACCCGGATCATGAACGGCAGGCGGTGCATTTCCGAGAAGCTGTTGATCAGTCGCGTCAGACGTCCTTCTTCCTCGGCGTCGAGCGCGCCGCGCGCTTCCCAGCCGGAGGTCAGGGTGTCGCCCATAATCAGATCGACGCGGTCGAGCAGTTCGCGCTGCGCCAGCTGCTGTTTGAATTGCGCCAGCAGCTGCTCGATCGGAATGCGCGGCTCGGGCTTGGCCGACGGCGCAACGCTTGCGGTCCGCGATGGCTTTCCCAGGACAGTCCCATTGTCGATCCTGGAAGTCGAGCCGCTAGGTTTGCCTGCCTTTTTCACATTCAACTCCTCGCCGCCAAAGCGTGCATGCGCCGCCGTGGCGATCCAGATCAGCAGCGGCGCCAGAAACAAGACAACGGCGATCATGACGGTCGGTCGCTTCACGCGCCGCTGCAGCGGTATGCCTTGAGGAGCATTCTGATCCGCCGCCGGCACCGCACGTGTCGAATCGGCTCCTGCCATGTCAGGCGCCGGCGGAACATCACCGAACGGAGTATCGGGTACGCGCAGCGGCTCCGCAGGCGGCGCTTCCCAGGCGGCATCTGCTTCGTAAAAGCCGATCCAGATTCCCCCCAGGCTGAACCGCATACCGGGCGCGAGCCGCACCGGCTGCGCGACCGGCCAGCCATCTTCAGAGAGCACCACGCCGCCCCCCGGCACCAGGACATGGCCGTCGTTTTCCTTCCGTATCTGCAGATGCAATGGCGCCACGCCCGGATCAACGACGATGACGTCGGCATTGTCCGAGGCGCCCAGCGCCAGTTCTTCGTCATCGAGTTCGAGCACCGCGCCGCGATGCAAGCCCGACAGCATCCGTAGTTCCATTAAATCCTCATCCGTGTGCCGGACATGCAGGACGCATCCCCGGCAGAATCATCGTTTATCGCCGCAATCTCATCAGGTCTGCCGGTATCGTTTCCACGTTACGTGTCTGCGCCGGCGTTTGCATTTGCGTCGGTGCTGGCAGATCGGGTAGGCGTGCTACCACAGGCCGGCGCAGCGTCATCATGTCTTGCGGGATCGTGTCGGCCGCGCCAGGCGGCACGCTCGGCGGCACACTAGACGCCGCAGCAGGCGGGTTAGCGGGCACAGCCGCAGGCAGGCCGGCGACAGGCGCCGCCCCCGGCCGTACCAGGCGCGGCGTGATGATGAACAGCCGCTGCTTGGTCTGGCTGCTCGTGTGGTTGCTCGAGAACAGCGCACCCAACAGCGGCACCTTGGACAGCCCGGGCACTTCCTGTACGCGCTGCGCCGACGAGTCGGAGTTGTAGCCGCCGATGACCAGCGAGGCCTGGTTCTCCAGGATGGCTTGCGTACTGATCGTGCTGCGCTGCACTTCCGGCGAATCGACCGCGACCCGCTCGGTGATCTTTCCATCCTCGATATCGACCGTCAGATGGACGCGCGGCCCGTTCTTTTCTTCGATCACGCGCGGTATCACGCGCAGCATCGTTCCAGCGGTCACCGGGGTCACGCTGGCCACGCGCTCTCCCGTGGATTTCAGGTACACGGTCTGGCTCAAGTCCAGTACCGCCACCAGGTTCTCCAGCGTCAGCACGCTGGGCTTGGCGAGTATGCGGGCTTCTCCTTGCCCTTCGAGCAGCTGCAACTGTGCAAAGAAATGATCGAGGCTTTGCAGCACCAGCGTGCCGCCTGCGAGGCCGCGCCGCGCAAAGGCGCCGGCGGCGCCGATGCTCAGGCTGTTCTTGGTCCCGCCGACGGTGAATTCCGCACCGATTTCCTTCAGCCGGTCCTGGCTGATATCCACGATCAGCGCTTCGATTTCCACCAGGTTCTGCTCCACGTCGAGCGCATCGATCAGGCGCTGATAGTAATTGCGCTTGCTCGGGCTATCCCAGATCACGATCGAATTGGTGCGCACATCGCCCTCCACCTGCGTGGCGCGCAAGGGCTTGCCCGATGCATGCGAACCGAAACTTCTGGCCTGCTCTGCCGGCGGCGGCATGAAACCCGGCAAGGCATTCATGCCGGTCAGGCCAGGCAGCGGCAGATTGTTCGGCATCGGCATTGTCGATTCGGCGCGCGACGGATTGGCCGACATCGACGGCGCGGCCTGCGACGACAGCCCGGTGTGACCCGTGTTGCCCTGACGGGAGGACAGCATGTTCTTGAGCAGCGTGGCCACGCCGGGCGTGACGGTCACCTTGTCGCGTATCGTGACCTGCCGGTCCTCGACCGCCGCATACCTCAGGCGAAACACCATGGCTTCCGGATCTTCCTTCGCCCCGGAGCCGGACTGGATCACCTGCTTGACGAGACGTAAATATTCGCTCGGGCCTGAGATGGCGACCACCCGCTCTTCCGGCAGTTCGCCCCAACCGAATTTCGGCTCGAACAGCCCCAGGCCGACCAGGGCCGCCTTGGCATCGGACACAGTGTTTTCCGTCAGCGCGATGCGTTCAAACACGGCATCGGACACCGGGCTGACATACAGGGTGTTGTTATAAAAAAACCACTGCAGGCGCTGCATCGATGTCAGCCGCTCCAAAAACTCGAGCACCGTCGCACCCTGGAGTCGGCCATTGACCGTACCGCTCACCCGGGCCGACAGTTTCAGTTCAGCGCCATGGCTTTGCGCAAACTCGGCCAGCAGCCGGCTCAGCGGCGTCCTGTTGGCGTTATAGCTGTAGCCGACATCCTTCCAGTGGGCTGGAGACGCGCACAACGCGGCGAGCGGGGCGAGCGCCAGCGCAACCAACGCGCATAGCCGGCTCAACCTGTGTCTGGCATCCCTCCACATGAACACTCTCCTGTTTTCATTCCACGTACGCAGTAACTGCACCAGTTAGCAGGCGTCGTGCCACCCCACGCAGAATTCCTATGCCACTGTTTTTAAACAAGAATTTTCATATTCAAATTGAAATGGCATTTCTTCATTGCGTTTCCGAAAGGTCGTGCCGCCTTGTGTCGTGCACCGGTGGCAGCGCCATGGCTCAACTGTCGTCACCCCAGTCGTTGAAGTCGTCTTCCCGGTTCTCTTCATCCGGCAGCGCGATGGTGGTGATGACGTTGACCCTGACTTCGGGTGTCAGCTCGGTGACGGCAAGAATCGTCACTTCCGGGAATTCCGGCTCCAGCATGGTGCGCAGATAGCGACGGACATCCTGCGCACAAACCAGTACCGGCGTGCGGCCCTTGGGCTGGAATTCGGTGACCGCATCGCGTATCGCCGCAATGATCTGGTTGGTGGCTTGCGGGCTGAGCGCCAGGAAGCCGCCGCCCGCCGCCTGGCGGATATTCGAACTGAGGTGTTCTTCCAGCTCCGGTTCCAGCACGTAGGCCTGCAACTCGCCGTCGGACGCGAGCTGGTGGCAAATCTGTTCGCGCAGCGCGAAGCGGACAAACTCCGTCAAGGCAGCGGTATCGCGCTCACGCTGACCGTAATCGGCCAGCGTTTCCATGATCAGGCGCATATTGCGCACCGAGATGTTCTCGCGCAACAGCCGCTGAAGCACGTCCGCGTACTTCGACGCCGGCACCGCCTTCTGCAATTCCTTCGCCAGTTCGGGCATCCATTCTTCCATCCAGCTCAGGAACTTCTGCGCTGCCTGCACGCCGGTAAAACGCGGCCCGTAGCGCAAGAGCTTTTGTTCGACGCGGCCGTAGATCTGGGATTCCCATTCGACGGCGACCGATTGAACATCGGGATCGGACGCCGCCGCGTCACGAGGCACCCAGACGATATCCACGCCGCCCATGCCGCCCCCCGGCTCGATAATGCTGCCGGGGATGGCTGCAGCCTTCTCGGCAAAACGGCCAATCACACCAACCTTGTCCAGGGCGATCTGCGCGCGCAGCATCGGCACTTCATAGACGCGAAATTCCATTGCATCGTCGGCCAGCCCGCCTTCGTACTTGAAGACCACAACCGGCAGCGTCATGCCCAGCCCCGTGACCAACTTGTTGCGCACGTTGTTGACGGTGTTGATCAAGGTTTGCATCGATGGATCATTCTCGAACTTCGCGGGCAATGCGACCTGCAACGAATCCATTTGATTGAACTCGTGCACGACCTGCGCTTCCTGTTTGCGCTTGTCGCCTTTTTCGCCGGTCGTCTCCTCGGTCTTTTCGCGGCGTGACGCGTAATAGGCGCCTCCGCCGGAAATCAATGCCAGTGCGCCAAACATCACACTGGGCATGCCGGGAATCAGCGCGAACAGCACCATCACCGCCGATACCGTGCCCAGGGCCTTGGGATAGGCGAAGAGTTGGGCCGACAGTTCGCCGCCGAAGTTGCCTTTTTTGCCGCCGCCTTTCTGGGTACCGCGCGTGATCAGGATCGCTGCCGTCATCGAAATGAGCAGCGCGGGAATCTGCGCGACCAGGCCGTCGCCGATGGTCAGCACCGAGTAGTGACGCATTGCCTCGGACATGCTCAGGCCGCGTCCCATCACGCCGATGGTCAAGCCGCCCAGCAGATTGATGGCGACGATCATCAGGCCGGCGATCGCATCGCCCTTGACGAATTTCATCGCACCGTCCATCGCACCGAGCAGCTGGCTTTCGGTATCGAGCAGACCACGCTGGCGCTTGGCTTCGGCCTGATCGATCAGGTTCGCGCGCAGCTCGCCTTCGATTGCCAGCTGCTTGGCCGGCAACGCGTCCAGCGAAAAGCGGGCCGATACTTCGGCCACGCGTTCCGCGCCCTTGGTCAGCACGATGAACTGCACCGCGGTCACGATCAGGAACACCACCATGCCGACCACCAGATTGCCACCGACCACGAACTCGCCGAAGGTTTCCACGATGGCCCCGCTTTCGCCGTGCAACAGAATAGAGCGCGTGGTCGCAACCGAGATGCCCAGCCGGAACAGCGTGGTAAGCAGCAGAATCGTCGGAAAGGTCGCAAATGCAGTAATGCCCGCCACATACAGCGACAGCACCACCAAAAAACCGGAAATGAACAGGTTGACGGCGATCAGCATGTCCAGCATGGCGGTGGGGATCGGCAGGATAAGCAGGAACACGATGCCGATGACGGCCAGCGCGACGAAAATCTCGACCTTGGCCACCGCGGCGCCAATCGAGATCGCCGACGTTTTCAGCTTCTGCGGCGTGAACCGCTCAAGAGTATCTGTAGTCATTGCATGATCCGGCAAGTGGATTGAAATGGATGGAGATACGACGCGGCGTGCACGGCCGCGCCATGAGGAACCGGATGCGCTGGCTTACCGATCAAAACCATCATCGAGAGAGCGGCGCGAAGGCGATGCAGACCCGCGCCGGCGCGTTATAGAAGCTGCAGTTCCTTGAGGCGCAGACGGGCCCGCGAGATGCGGGAGCGCACGGTGCCGACCGGGATGCCGAGACGCGCGGCGGCCTCTTCATACGTCATCTGTTCGTCGAACACCAGGCCGAACACGCTGCGTACTTCATTGGACAAACCGTCGATCACCTCGGAAACACGTTCCATCAACTGGATGGTCTCGAAGGTTTCCGCCGGACTGCGTCCGACTTCCTCGATATGCGCTTCTTCCTCCAGCTCGTCGAAGATATCGTGCGCCCGGGCGCGCTTGTAATGATTGCGAATGAGATTGGCCGCGATACCGAACAACCAGGTCTCGGGACGGGATTGATGGCGAAAATTCTCGCGGCAGCGCACTGCCTCCAGCAAGGTGTCCTGCACGATGTCTTCGACATCCTGCATGTTCCCGATCCGGCGGCGAACAAAGTTATGCAGTCGGCGGCCATGAACGGACACCAGTTCTTCCAGCGCCTTCAAATCAAACGTTACGTTGATTTGCGAAATTTCATCGGTAGAGATTTGCATAGGTGGCTCCATACACAGCGGATCAGGGAAAACATCGAGGTTCGTGTCGTCCTTATGGCAAGCCGTGTGCCACCTGCGTTTTTTATTCCAAGCGATTGAATTTAAAAGAGTTTTTCTTCTTCGTTGATTGTTGGAGGGCTTTTGCGCCTCTTTAAGTTTTTAAAATTCCATTCAAGTTATTAAAGAGAGGCGCGCGGGCCGGGGAAGTGTGTGCGGTTGACACGGCACGTCAAAGGAATTTTTCGTTTGTTTTTTTGTGCGCCGTCCAGATCACGCATTTCTTCGTGTTCTGACGCGTCTACAGACGTGCAAGGAAGGGCAGTGTTTTCTGGTTGCTCTCGCTTCCCTCGTCGGGCTCCCTCACCTGAACCGCAGCGACACGAATGCCTTCTATTACGTTGATACGTAATCCATAAGAATTGGGAGGACTAGACCGCCTCAGAAAGTCACTCGGCTTGCACAGTACACCTGGCTCATTCGGGGCGTCGCCAGCATTGCGCATGATCCATTTGCCGTCTTCCTTGGTAAATACCCCGAGGACGTCACCTGCAGGCGACACAACGATAACGACGTCCGTAGAGCTATCGATCGAGCCGGCCACGCTGTCCAAACTTTTCCGTCCGGCGTGGATATTTCCCTGTGCTGTTTGCTTGAGATACTTTGAAAGCGAGAAATTAAAGCGAGGAGTACCAAGTAGCCTCGCCGCCGTTGATCGGTGTTTGGGATACTGAACGCCGAAGTCCGTTATTTGCTGCGCCAAATCCGAAGCGAACGCCGCGAAGGGGTGGGGTGTATTTCTGTCGGCGTGGGTGATTTTCGCGGTTGCCGGACTTTCATTCATTGCTGCAAGCGCTCTTGCACGCCACGCCGCTATGTTCGAAGCCAACTCGCTCGAATACGGCTGGTTCGCATTAGTCAATGGAAATCTGACGTCGCTATGTTCAACGTCAGACGATGCGGAATAATGGGATTCAACTCCCGCACCGCGGCTAACGTAGGCGCACATGTTCCTTCCCCGACAACCGCTTGCCCGGGCGTTGAAAAGCCGTCGCGCTCGGGCGCGGCCGCTGTGCATCCTGCTTGCTCGAACCAAACAGCGGATCAGCACGCCATGCCTTTGCCTGCTCCGCCATCTTGACCAGATGCTTGCGCAATTCATCGGGCGGCGTATCGGCGATCACATAGCAGGCGGAGAGCACGACGCGCCCCGTCTCGGGCGAGATGGCGAACGTCGGTCCCTTGCCATCATAGAGCGACAGATTGGTTTCGAGCAGTGTGCGGAAGACATCCGTTTCGCTGCCGCGCGGCGCCTCGCCGAAATCGGCATAAGCGAAGATCGCATCGGGATTCACTTCTTCGCTGTAGATCAGCGAGAAGACAATATCGTTGACCGCGATCGGCCCGCCATGCAGGATGCGTTCCGGTTCCGGCAAACCGCAGTGTTTGCAGAATTCTTCCACCAGTCGTGTAAATTGTCCTTGGTTCACGTTTGTTCCTTTGAATAAAGTTGCTTACTGATATATCAATATCTGATTCCAGAATTAACGCCATTCATCAAGCTATCCGCCGCGCTTTTAATGCTGTGCAAGGCGCTCAACAAAGCGTCTATCAATCTGGACCTCGGATGGTTGGGGCTCATATCGTCAGACAAATGCAACACCTTTGCTGTCGAGTCGGGCTTTTCTTGCAGATCGTCAGAGCCCTCCTTGAGAGGCGAGATCGGCTGCAAGTGATCTTCCGTAACTGACTCAACAGCCAAATTGGCGATTGACGATCGGCGTGAGATCGTCCGCAGGGAACTCATAGATCCTGTTCTCGACCGGTGCGACCCGTTCAGCTGTGCAGTCGTCGACACCTTGGGACGAGGTCCGCCCGGCGCGGGGAGAATATCCGTACCTTCGAGCCCTTCGCTCGACGTCGAGGGAGATTGGTTTGGTACAGAATTGCGACTGCCTCCTGTATGCGGGCTAGTCGATAAATCGACATTGCTTGAATTTGTATTTGATATAAAGGTCATACTATTCTCCTGCAACCGGCAATTCCTTGCCCTGTTCGCCATGCATCGCAGCCAGCAATGCCTGCACGCTACCTTCGAACGATGCGCGCCATGTGCCGCGCTCAGCCACCAGCAGGCATTCTCCCGGCCGCAGTGCCGCGTCCGCCTGCAACGGCCATGGAATATCCTCTTGCGATGCTTGCAGGCCTTCGAGATCCTGCGCATTGACGTGCAGCGTGCAGTCCGGCAATTGGCCGGCCTCGGACATCAGGGTGCACACCGTCGACTGGATCTTTTCCCGCGCCGGCAGTTTCGCGGACAGCATGGTAAATGCCTTGCGCACCACATCTAGCGCATGCTCCTCCAGCGCCTCGGTAAACAGCGCCAGGCGCCGCTCGTACTGAGACTGATACGCCGCCGCCTCGCGCCATACCGCCTGTTCGGCCTGTTCGGCGACCGCCTCTTTTTCACGCGCCATCGCTGCACGCGCTTCCTCGATCATCGTGGCGGCCTGCATCCTTGCCTCTTCCATCGTACGTGCCGCCTCCACGCGAGCATCGTCGACAATCGACTGTGCAAGGTCGCCCAATCCCAGTTCATCGGCCTTGACGATACCGCGCCGTACGCCGATGCCCCGCAGCCGCGCCGCGGCCGGAAGTGGTCTGGCCAGACTATTCATGCCGGTCCTCCATATCGTTGATGTTTGCATTCATTGTTGCTGACCGATCGCCTGATGTCATGTTATGGGTCAGGATTGGTATTAGCCATCGCCGGCGTGCTGCAGGGCTGCGCCCCAGAGGCGCGCAAGTATTCTCGCGGCCCGATGCGCATTGCTTCCGGTGGCAACCAGCGCGGTCCGGGAAGGACTGTTAACCTGTTCAGTCGCATAGCGCAAGGCGATGCGCCGGAACAGTGCCGGATTGCTGTCCGCCAAAGCCAGCTTCACCGAAGCCAGTCCATAAAAACCGGTTTTTTCCTCGCCGCACAGATCGTCCGGCTCGAACACCGCGCCCGGGATAAGACAGGCGCGCGACAAAGCCCAGCGCACATCATCTCCGCTCGCCCCGCATGCCCGCGCATCGCGGCCCAATCCTAAACTTTTGCTGCGATGCTGGGCGAACAGCATCGCCAAACCGACCAGGCGGTCGGCACGCTGGAAAACAGCATCGTCGGCGAAGGCCAGCATCCACCAGACGGAACCATCGATGCTTTCCGGATGACGCGCAAGCGCAAAACGTTCGCACCATGCTGGATAGGCAAGGCGGCGCTGCAAAACGTCGGAACGCTGCAACGCGGCGCCTAACGCGCCATCACCGCCCAGCCACGAGGAATGGATATACCGCCATGGGCTATACCAGTTGCGCAGCGTGCCCACACCCGGATGGACTGCGGCGCCGGTCACGATATCGGGCAGATCATTGATTTGCATGATGCCTACCTATGTTGAGCCAATGTCGCGGACCGCCATCAGGCAGCGGACTTGCGCAAGAAGGGTAAATCCGCGCGCCGGTAATACAGACCGCCCAGGCCTGCGACGATCAACAGGATGAGGCCTATGCCCAGCACCTGCATCACCAGCCCGGTATTGCCCGCCGTATCGGCCGCGCGCTTGGCCGGCATCGTTCCCTGTACGAACACGACGGAAATCTTGTCCTGTACCGCAACGCCAAGTCCTGGAATACTGCGCGCGACGAGCTGGCGTATCCGCGGCAGAATCAGGTCTGCATCGAGGCTGCGGTCGTGCTTGATGAATACCGCGGCAGACGAAGGCGTCACCGGCTCTCCGGGCGCCACCTTCTCCGGCAGCACGACATGCACCCGGGACAGAATCACGCCGTCGATTTGCATGAGCGTGAATTCGAGTTCCTGCGACAAAGCATAGATGTAACGCGCACGCTCTTCCAGCGGACTGGACACCAGGCCCTCTTTCTTGAACACTTCGCCCAGTTTCGTCTGGCGGCGGCGCGGCAATCCTTTTGCGTTCAGCACGGCGGTGGCGCGCGACAGATCCGCTTCGCCAATGCCAATGGACACTCCGTCCTTCGACACTTTCTTGTGGGCCGGGATACCGTCGTCCTGCAATGTGGCGAGAACCTCGTTGGCGTCGGCATCGTTCAAGCCAGTCAACAAGGTGGTGTCCTCCTTGCATCCGGCCAGCGAAGCCAGCGCAAGAATGAACAAGCCGATTGCCAGGTATCGCATCAGGCGATGCATGTTGTGCGCGCTGAGCATCATCATTGGAGCCTCGTCAGCTGTTCAACGGCTTGCTCGACCTTGCCGATCACTTTCGTGGCAAGGCTCGCTTCGAGATACATTTCCGACATTTCGTGAGTGACTTTCCACATCGCCTGCGGATCGTAGGACTCGGACGACTTGAACAACGCCTTGTCGATGGCCTTGTTCCGTGTCTGCAGTCGGGAGGAGACCGACTGCAGGCTGGACAGCATCGACTGGATATCGCCATGAGCAGATACTGCATGCACGGGTGTCATGGCGTTGCCTTGCCCGCCGTGGTTCAGTGCGGCGTGGAAGTCCGCGACATCACTCCATCCGGCGCTATTGCCGCTCGGGTTAGCCTCGCCAACCTGTTCCATCAATGTACCGGTGTCCTGGATTTTGGATAATGTGCGTTCACTCATGCTATTCCTCTTTTTAATCAGTGGCAGAGACCCTGGCGCCGCGTGGCGACCGGTTCGCATGTCGCAAATGGTCTCGCGGCCATTGGCGCTAACGCAATGTCGGGATCTTGTAGTATGTTGCCTCCTTGATCTCGACATTGTTTTTGTAAATCATTGTTTGGGTTATCGTGCTTGTGATCCCAATGGCTGCGTTGGCAATTACCCCCAGCATTTGCACTCCCGCTGCGGTATTCATCGCTGTGGTGGTGACCGATCCTGTTGACATGGTATTGCTCCTTTAAATTATCATTTGCTGCATGTTGAACCTGCCCGACCGGCAGCGATAAGCGGCCTTGTGCGTCCAAAACAGAAATGGACCGTCATCGCAGCGCGGCAATCAACGCGCCGGGTCGCTCCATGTAGGTATTCAGCACATTGGCTTTGATCTGATTGTTCGCATCTTTTTTAGCGATCGCTTCATTGTCCTTGACGGACTTGATCGATAGTCCTATTTGAGTGCCTGTTGCGGCCACAGTGACGACGGCTAAGAGAGGTAAAAAAAATGCCATGATCATCTCCCAGAAATTAAACAATACGGACACTTTTCGGCGCCTGCATAGCAGTGCCCAACACAAAATTCAGACGCTGAAGTTTCAAATTTTCGATTGTTGCCAATGCATTTTTTTTCTTGTTCGCCACCTCTTCCGAATCGTTCGGATCCGGCAAGAGATTCAAATCGTGCGGCTCAACGGAGCGCGGGTCGAGAGACATGTTCTTCTCCTAAAATAATTGATAGAACCAACGTGGCCAGGGACTTTCAGTTCGGGATGCGAACTTTTCCGGGAGCGCTAGCCAAAGCGTTCACACCTTCGATCGTAGTGTCTCGCTCTACCTTATCGGTTTGAATTTGCAGCATACGAATAAGATTATTGTCAGCCGCTGCCTGCGCTTTTTTATACGCATCGTCAATGCTACCGTTGCCGGAGGGGCTACCTCCGTGATTACCGGCCGGCGTCGTCTCCATGAATGCAAAGCGGCGTTTTACCGAATACCTGAACATTGCAACCTCCTATTGTTTAGTTAAAGCCTCGCAAAATTTGTTGCCTTGCATGCGTTACGTGGATCGCGGATGAATGCAGTTCCATCATTGAGAAATAATTTTGGATCAGGCGCCCGTTTTCCTGTGCTTTTTTGCCACAACGAAAGAAAATCCCTGCATTCAACGAACCCCCCGCGATTTCAGGCCACTCAATGGCTGTCTATCTTTGATGGAGAACACGATGAATACACTGCACCTATTGGAATCCAAGATGGTTAGCGCGCACGACGACCTCAATGAAGCCGGCGCGGAACCCGTTACTCCGGAAAGCATGCCGGAACTGGTTGATCTTTCCATGCGTAGTTTGATGGCGGTTTGGGCCCTTAAAACCAGGCATCAGGTCGACTACGATCTTGCCTTATGCGCGCTGCAAAGCATCAAATAGTCGCGGCACACTCGCCTGGCCGGATTTCATATGAGTATTTCAGCCCTTGCTCCTCAAGCCCCGGTGTCGCCGGACTGGAAACGATCCGACTCGCAGTCGCGCAACGCCGAAATAAAAACAGCGCAACAGTCTGCGACACCGGCCGTTGCGCCACGGCCCGCGACGCAACAAGTACCGTCCTGGGGCTTTTCCGCAGACGCAGCGCAGTTCCATGCGTTTGCTTCCCATCGCGAGAAAATCAGAACAGCGACGGTCGCAAGCTCCGCCAAGAACGGCACACGGCATGCATCCCGCTTCAATATGCAGTTGCGGACCTTGCGGCGTGCATACCAGTTAATGAAGGGACCGGTCGCCGAACGCGAACTGCAGGTTCAGGCGGAGACCATCATTGATGCACTGCGGAGCGGCCAGGAGCTTGATCAGTTTTTTTCCGACGAGGATGCGACCGCCAACTTTATCGCCCTGCAGGAGGCTGGCGAGCGGTTGCGGGCGGATGCCGCCGGCGACGAGATGAGAGAAAAGATCGAAGCACACCTGAAGCGGCTCTGGCGGATACGCCGGCAACGTGTTCTCAGCGAACTCAATACTGCGCAAGCGATAGCTTCGTTCACGGAACAACTCAACGAGCGGGAGCAGTTGCGGCGCTTTTACTACGATTCCATCGTGTCCGGCGGATCCTTGCGTGAGACCTTTGAGCGTCTGCTGCAAACCTTTACGGCTTCAAAAATCGACTGGGCGCTCAAAGTCTTGCGCAAAGCGATCAATGACGATATTTCCGCGCGCACTTCGATTGCGGATTTTTTCAGACTGGAACAAGGGTCGCGCACATTAAATGAAGTCAGTAAAATCAATTCCATGAAATCGTTCGCCCAGGATCTTGGATTGAAGCTCGACGCGCCCACGCTCAAGGAAGTGGAGGGAACTTACCATTTCCTGCGCGAGGTGATGCGGTATGTGGAGAGTACCGGCGGCACAAAACGGTTTACAAGCTTGTGCGAAAGTATCACGAGCCCGGAACGGGCAGACAGTCCCGAGGTACAACGCCATGTCCGGCTATTCCTTCGTGACATGATTCCCCTGACCCTGTGGCCTGATCGCACCACACGCGAAACGCACACCAACCCTTATTTCCGCCCGGCTGCGGCGCCCGCTCCGGCGGCATGATAACGCAAGGAACACTGCATGGAAGCCATCAACCTGTTTCAGCACGCGCTGATCCTGATCATCCTTCTTTCCGCACCGCCGCTTGTGGTGGCGACGGTGGTCGGTGTCGGCATATCCCTGGTGCAGACGCTGTTCCAGATCCAGGATCAGACGGTGCCGTTTTTTATCAAACTGGTGGCGGTGTCGGTCACGCTGCTGCTGACCGCGCGCTGGATGCAGGCTGAACTGGTGACCCTGACAAATCAGGCGTTTCTGGCGATAGGGAATGTCGGACGGTAAACAGACCTTTACCACATTGCGGCAATTGCGAACGGACATGTGGGTGGGACACATGAATGGCTATGGTGGTCTGGGCTTCGCCGTCGTTGGGACGAGAATTGCCCGCCCTCTAACCGGATGACGGCAACCACTGAATATCGACTGCGAACTGTAACGACATCACCGTGGCGAGTCTGCGCCATACCGCCAGTCCCTCTCCTGGTGCTCGTACGGGCCACGTAGCCGCAGCCGAATCGATATGATTATCGACTGCGGCAGGTAAATTGATTACCCATGCCGCAGCCTGTGGATCGGACCTATTAAGGACTGTTTTGCTCTTCATATTCCGATTTAGTAAGATAAGTCCACGGTTTGTCCGGACTATCTTTTTTAGCGATGTACATCCATCTACCATTGTCAACAGTACCAACCCAGTCAGGAACATAGCGCTGGAGCCAAATTATGCCGTCAGCGTCTTTGTACTCACGATCGTCATAACCGTCTTGCTTTGGAGCTGGAATGTGCGAATAGTCTCCGCTGGATGACGGATCTTTACTAACGCCACCGGGTACCTTGTTCGTCTCGATATACCACTTGTAGTCCTTATACTCCGTATTATCGGCGTCATTAATCGCGACGTATCGTTTGAGGTCAGGATGGTATCTCCAGAGATAAAATTGGCCGTTCGTATCCGCTGCCCAAACATCGGGGAAGTCGACATTGTTGTAGCGTGGCCACTGCCACATCGTAGCCCGCTCTCTACCTACACCATCCGGAATCTTACCTTTACTCTTGTTATATTTATCGATCACCGATTGGGTAATATCGTTCTCGAACGCGGTCGGCCCCGTATTCTCTTCCTCGGAGAAGTAGGTAGCCACAGGCGGGTTCTTGCTGTAATCCATGGTGCCAACCTGCACCTCCCGCCCCAGTTTCGGATCCCACCGCCAGATCGTGCCTGTTGCGGGATCATCGTAATCCGACGCTTCCGGAGTGTCCTTGTGTGAATAGGCCGGCACCGGGCCATTGTTGAATTCACGATATTGCTCTGGTGGCAGATAGTCAATGGTCCCATTGCTCGTTTCCCGCGTACCGACGAGTACATACCGTTCCACGTTCGCCTCCCAACGCATTACACCAATCTTGCCGTCGGGGAGTTTAATTTCCTTATCCGGATACTCAGAGCTACCCTCTGTCGGGGGAAGTCCGGTCAGCTGCTTGATCTGCGTCGCATTGAGCATGGCGATATCTTCCAGAGGCGGTGTCGGTCCGCCTTTTGGATTATTGGCGGCCAAAAGATTAACCGTCTCTTTACTGAAGTAAGTGTCCTCCCCTGCTTTACGCACCCCGATCTGGATAACCTTTCCTGCCTTGGTCATGCGGTAAATCGGTCCGTCTCCGCTCGCGTCGCTGTCGATCCAGTCGTCCTTATAATCCGGATGCCGCTCCGGAATGGGGGCCGGATTATGGGAACGCCCCTTGTTGTCTGCGACGTAAGTACTGAGAGGGGACAAGGCGATCTGTTGAGCTTTGACCGTCCCGGCTTTCATATACGCTTTGACCTTCGGATCATATCGAAAGAGGGTGCTGTCCACTCCATCCGGAGGAACCCAAATATCGGGATGTTCCGAATCCGGCTGTTGCGGAACCTCGGTTGACGTGCCCTCTGGTTCATATGCAACTCCGTTCGCATCGTTATACGCCTTGACACTCGAATACGTCGAACGGTCGAAGTACACATTCTCGCCATTGACGCGATTGCCGACGTGAACCATGTTGCCATCTTCGGCAAGACGCCATATCGGCCCGTCGCCATCGGCATCGATCACGATGAGGTCATCTTCCCAACTCGGGTGCGCCTCGGGGACGGTGGGCGCTTTCACGCCCACATTGGCGTTGTATTCGTTGAACTTTGCAAGGTCCAATTCCGTGACCGGGCCATTCGGGCTGCCCTTGGTGCCGATAAGGACATAAGCATTTTTTTTCTCGTCCCATCGAAACACGCCGTACTTGCCGTCGCCAAACAGAAAAGACCGGTCCGGGTGCGTCGAATTCGGAGCTGGTTTAGGCGGTATGTGGGTCCCCAGGGCAGGTGGGGCGGGGGCATTATCTTGAAAGATCACTATATTCTTCGTGATCGTGAGATTGGGCGGAGTGCTCCCCTCGCTACCGGGATTAGGAAAGGTCGTTGTATCCAACCAGGTCAAGTTGAGGTTTTCCAGGTTATAGCTATTCGATCCGTCAATCACTTGATCATCTCCCTATTCGATTTTCAAAAACGAGCTCTCACGCGGAACGTCTTTGAGCACAGCAATCTACCAGCCATCACAGCGCCGACGTGAGATCTCCTTACAGCGTCCGGGCGCATGCAATAGACTCACTGCGCTCGGGTTCACACGCGGCGATCACGCGATCACGGTACTACGCCCAGTGTCTATACGCGTTAAGTAGCCATACGCATAATCCGGTTCCCGAAAAAATAAACAATCGTGCGGCGGCGGTATCAGGGTGAAGGCAAAGATGGAATGAGCCGTAAGGAAACATCCTTCGGTCACGATGTCGATCGATCAGGACTTGCAGAAACTTCGCCTTCTGGGGATCGCTCATCGAAAACATCTGCATCGGGAGAATCGAGGTGTTGTACGTAAATGAGGCATGAGTGTATCGGCAATGACATGGCCTTGGCCATGCGGGGAACCGGACATGGATTAATGCCACTCACCGATGACCATTCAACATTGCCGCCCGCCACCGCGAATCCGGCGCGCCGACACTCGTACCTGAATAATGAATCCGATCTCCGCCCCAAACCGTGACATGGCTTTGCCTCAAAACCGCCAGATATCAGGCCCTGACCAATTTACGCGTCGACCCGGTCCGGGAACAGTTTCGAAAGGAGACTTGCCGCGCCATTCAGTGACCATGCACTTGATCTGGATGCCGTATTGGAAGAATTTCTTCCGCAGTCCGTCGAACTGACGAAAAGCGGGACGTGGCTACCAGAGCTCGACAGTAAAAGCTATCCAGACAATGATAACCACCAGGTGGTAGACATTAGTATTATGCGCGATGAAGATTTGATGCACCAGGCGATGCGAGAAGTGACTGGCTGGCTGCGTCCTGCCGAGGTCTGACCGAGATATGGGCCGCGCAATCGCCCAGTACCCTTGGAACCGGGGCGGTCCCAAGCACCACTAAGACTTGGTGACCGCGCCGCCTTCCACTCTTTCACCGCTTGCTGCTGATCATTTCATGCAGTTCAATCCGGTTGTACGCCACCCGCATCGCATCTTTCGGGCTGATCAGCTTGCGGCCGACAAGCTGCGCGAGGTCTTCATTGAGGCAACGCGACATATTGTCCTCGCGCCGTTTCATGAAATCCGCGAGCAGCGGCAGCTTGGCGGGGTCGGCGATGAATTTGGCGATCTGCTGGTTGTTATTGAACAGCAGTTCGCTCGCCAGCACAAAGGCGTCGCCGTTTTCGGTCGGCACCAGCCCCTGGCAAATTACACCGATCATCGAATTGGCGAGTGCGATCGCCCGCTGCTCCTGCTGATGGTGCGGAAAGAAAGACAAGAGCTTGGTAATCGCGTTGACCGCGCTGTTGGTATGCATGGTCGCCAGTACCAGGTGTCCCGATTCGCCCGCGTGCAATACCGTTTCCGCGGTCTCCTGGTCGCGGATTTCGCCGACCATGATGACATCCGGGTTCTGTCGCATGGCTTCGCGCAAGCCGGACGAAAAGCTCGGTGTGTCGGTCACCACTTCCTTTTGCGAGACGATGGATTTTTTGCGCATGAGCTGATACTCGATCGGCTGCTCGATGGTGACGATATGGCCGGTACGCGTGCTGTTGATGTGGTCCAGCATCGATGCCAGCGTGGTGGTCTTGCCGGCGCCAGTCGGACCGGTGACGAAGATAACCCCCTTGGTCGCTTCAAGCATGGTCTTCACATACTGTGGCAAACCGGTGCGCTCCAGCGGTATCGGATGCAGTGGCAAGCGGCGGATCGAGATAACGACCTTGGTGCCGCCGGACGCGAGAAAGGCGTTGCAGCGCAACCGGCAGCGCGTCAGCACAAATGGCCGGTCGATCGCGCCGCCGGGCAGCTTGGCCGCCCACTCCCTGTCGATCGAATCCAGTACCGGCGTCATTTCTTCCATCAGTACCGGCTCGCCGCCGACTTCCTGCCAGCCGCGCGGCGTCTTGATCATCATCGGCGCGTCCTGCTCGATATGAATGTCGGTAAACACCTGGTCGGAGCCGATCAAGCCAATGATCTCTTGAACCAGGTCGCGGGATAAGGAAAAGTCGTTATTCATATGGATAAGCTGTTGTGGTCAAATCTTTGTAAGGTCCTGGGCAAGCGTGGCGCCCATGCGCTCGCCTGCAATGTCTCCGACAAGGTCTGCAAGCAAACCCCGTTCCAGGTGTGTGTGCGGACGCGCCGGACTTTTAGTGGATGGGCGCGCCGTTTGGTTCGCCGGCAGGCGCAACCGGAGTCGGACCATGATTACGATAGCAAACGGCTGGCGTGCCCCGGCAGTCGCGCAAGATCCTTGCGGCCTCATTCTTTCAGATTTGGAAGCATCGATTCCGCCGGGCGCCGTTGGTCGGCGCAGAACAAGCCATGTCCACTTAACTCCGATCTGGCACGCGACGTGCAATGCGCATGTCGCAGCATGTTGTGACCGCATGAATTCAAACGACAAACCATGAATGCTCCTTTGACAACACCTTTCCTGGCCGACGAAACGCCGGATGCGCCAAGCTTTCTTGCGGAGGAAATCGCACCGCTGTCCGTCGACGTCCTGATCGAAGGCGAGACCGGTACCGGCAAAGACATGCTGGCGCGCGAAATCCATCGACGCTCCCGGCGGCAGGGCAAGTTCATCGCGATCAACTGCGCGGCGGTACCGGAAAACATCGCCGAAAGCGAACTGTTCGGCTATGAAGTCGGCGCCTTCACCGGCGCGTCACGCCCCAAGGAGGGCAAGCTGGAGCTGGCGGACCAGGGCACGCTGTACCTGGATGAAATCGACAGCATGCCGCTGAATATTCAAGCCAAGCTGTTGCGCGCGTTGCAGGAACGCGGCACGGAGCGGCTGGGCGGCAGCCGGTTCTATCGCTCCGATTTCCGGGTGATCGCGTCAACCAAGATTGCGCTGCTGACGCTGGCCGAACAGGGAAGCTTCCGCAAGGACTTGTACTATCGGCTCAATGTGGTGAAGTTGCGCCTGCCCTCGCTGCGCGATGCACGGGAAAAGATTCTGCCGCTGTTCACCGAGTTTCTGACCGATGCCTGCCGGCGCCACGGACGCACGCGCCCAACGACAGCCGGCAGTATCCAGAAACTGCTGATGGAATATCCATGGCCGGGCAACATTCGTGAATTGAAGAATGCTGCCGAACGCTATGCGCTCGGCTTGCCGCCGGTCGAAGATGAATCAAACGGCGACATCGGTACGCCTGCCGTTGAAGCGGCACCTCTGCAATCAACGGACGACGTCTCGCTATCCTTGCGCGAGCGGGTACGACTGTTCGAACGCGAAGTGATTCTTTCCACGCTACGCCGTCACAATCAGGCTGTGGCCAAAGCCGCTCGCGAGTTGCAGATGTCGGTCAACACGTTGTACTACCGCATCCGGATCTTGGGTATTCGGATGGATGGCGGGCCGCTTCCTGCGACACCGCACCTTACTCCGCCCGAGATGGATCCGGTGCAGGTCGTGCCCGGCAACGATAACGAAAGAAACCTACGCGCCGAAGCGACAGAATCTGCGTCCGCCGAATGTACGCCGACGCTGGCGGCCCCGCTACGGCTATGCATCAAGGAACGCTTCACCGTCACCTTCAAACAGTTGGTCGAGACGAAAGTGGCACGCGCCGATCAACTGATCTTTCCGCATCACGAGTTCGTCGGCGCCCTGTTGGACGCTCTATCTCACGCACGCAAGACCACACCGGGGGATGAACCATGCGCAGACGGCCCCCCAGACCACTGGGTGCCGGGCGCCATAGATACGGTACGCGAGGCGATCCAGGATATCTGCGCCGAGCTGCGCCGCCCAACGGGCAATTTTTTACAGGACATGGTCAACAGCCAGGCGGCGGATCGCTATGCGCGCACCGCGCGCGGCGCACTCGAAAATTTCCGTCCACGCATGGTCGATACGCAGCAGGTGTTCGACAAGCTGGCGTCCATGCCGGCGCTGGCCGATGTGGCTCGCAGCAACGTGTGGCGCCTGTGCCTTGATCCGATCAAGGTGGACCTGATGCACGCCAAAGGACTCGGTATCGATGACAACCCGTATATCGGGCATTTGTTCGACAGCGAATCCAGTTATTTATTCAAGATGGGCCGCGGATGGCTATCCGCAGTCAATGACCTCAAGAAGCGTCTGGACCTCGCGATGATTGTGCGCTTGCATGCCCTCGCCAGCATCGATGGCGAAGCAGCGGTATCGTCGTTGCTGCCCGACGTCTGTGGCGCATGGGCGCAATTCGGCATGCTGCCGGGTGAAACCGTCACTGCCGATGGCGAACGCGAACTGCAGCAGTTCATCGAAGACCGTGGCGTGCAGGGTGGGTACGACAGCGCAATCCGGTTTTCTTTTTACACCAAACGCGGCATCGGCGGCGCCGAGTACAAGATCTTCAAACGCGACGAAGCGCTTCCCGCGGATCAAGCCTCATTGATGAACCGATGGATCGATGACTATTCCAATACGCTGTCGGCAAAGGAGGCTAGTCGGCAAGACAAGGTCCGGGCAGCTGCCGGGCTGTGCCAACAAATGCAGCGCCTGCGACCGTTCCCGGACGGGAATTGCCGCACGTTCTGCATCTTGCTGTTGAACCGCCTGCTGCTGCAACTGGGCGAACCGCTCACCATGATCGACAATCCCAACAAGCTTGATGGTTTCTCGCTGGCGGAGATTGTTGATTTGGTGCGGGAGGGGCAGGAGCGAGTCCGTGGGTGGAAAAAGGTTTGATGCAAACTATCTCACTCGACTTCCGTCGGAGTGATGACGATTGCAAGCTTGGTCTTTTCATTTAAAGCAAAGTGCGCAACCCGCAGCCCTCTATTACAGCGTGCATTTTTTGCGCATCGATTTGCTTCACCGTTAAGGTGTTTTTGCCGTTTTTGGTTTCCATGCCATAGACGGTGTGGAAATCGGAAAAATGATGGTCGAGATAGTTCTCAAGATCTTGAGAGGACGTGAACGTTGCCTTGGCAAAGTTCGGATCATAAAACATATAAGCCTTTTTTCCAGCGTCCATAGTAGATACAACAAGCATGGCATGATTCGATGTGAGCAAAGAAAGACATGCACCACTCCCTAGCCTCTCTAGTGTGTTGACAATTTCCTTTACATTTAGAGAGTCCACATCGCATTCCGCCTGTATCGCGCCTACATTGCTATGAAGCGATGCCAGTCCTTCCCTTAGTATTGTTGCTTTCTCCCCCTCGGGATCGGCAGCGGCAAAATACAAATTGTCGAAGAAGTTGGTACATCCTCCATTCATTTCGGCTGTTGCCACCATTCGTACCAGCGGCAAACAGCGCCCTCCGCCTTGGGCGGCATTTGTCAACGTCAAGTAAAAATCTTGCGGAATCAGTCGTATATCCGTTGCACCGTGTTTTTGCAGTTTTTCTGTATTCTCTAGAGTGAGTTTAAATATACCGACCAAGTGTTCCTGATCCTCTTTGTTTTTTATCAGGACTGACAGCACGCTCTTTTGCAGATGGGTATAACTACTGAAGTTATTAACGTATAGATTCTTTAATTCATGAGAGGTTTTATTTTCAAGATCTTCTTCAAATAGTGCAGCTGGATTATCATGGTCGAGCTCATCTGCATTTTCGGCACGCGCCTTTTTCGCGATGGTTGAAGTCGCAATAGTATTGCGCAGAGTTTCATACCGTTGGCTTGTCCTCTGCATCTCCCTTTTTTGCTCATCGCCTTTCCCTTGAATTTTGAGAGCGGCAATTTGCTCCGGCATAAGGTCGGTGGAGCATATTGGCGTATGGCTTGGCGTCGCGCTCTCTGTGGCAAAGTAGCAGATATGGCTACTATCTCCGCACGTCGAACGCAAATTTTCACTCAGATTGAACAGCCGCTCCCTTACTGGAGACGAGGGCGTGACATCGCGAACAGACGCATTGCTGAATTCCGCATATGCGATGCTTAGCCCGGCTATTCCACCACCCCGGTCCTCGCAAGAACTGGAGGTTTGCGCCACACCTGTTTCACGCCTGTCTGTTAATTTCATTTTTTAATCAGCTTTCTATAGTTGGTTTTTCATGGATTGTTATTTGAGAATGGTATATGTGAGTTGAAACAGAACGCACAGCACATGCGTCATGACGACGGCTGCATCTTGCTCTTCTCGATACTCCGCGATCGTGTACTAAGCAAGTTATCAAAAGTTTTCTGACACGGAGAAGGCTCCCCTCTCCCGCAGGCGGGAGAGGGGTGGGGGTGAGGGAGCTCGCTATATCTCATGCGGTCTTATCATGGTCCCTCATTCCCATGCCAGGCGCCCCCAGCCCTTTTTCCGCCCGCGGGAGAAGCCGAACCAAGCTCGATAAACCGGGCCTGCAAACTATTAGAATGGCTTTGACCACCCGCTTAGAGCATTGAAAGTTACGAAGACCGCATTAGGGGAATAGCCGATTACCCGTATATACTGAACGAAGCCCGCTCAGGCCGCATTGCCCTTTCATGCATCGCTCGGTCGCAGTCGCTATCCGTCTCTCCGAAGTGCCGCATCGAGCAGATCCAGATCGTCCAGGGGAATAATGATCCGGCTCGCGTCAAACTTCGCTGCGATATCGCCAGGACGAGACATGAACTCCTCGAACCTTTTCATTTCTTTACCATCGTAATGATGAGTCTCCCACCCTTCGCCCAATTCCACATATCCAAGTGTCCGCTGACCGTTCTGATGCACTTGCCATCGAAGCGCCGACCGCTTCATTTCATATCGACACAGAATTGCCTTCCGTTCGCCATCACGATCTGTCCCGGTAACTACAAGTGTCCCCGAATATTCGTTAAGTGCGCCCTTATATCCCTGTTTCACATTAACACTGCATAACCTGGAATCGAGTTGCTGTGCCAGCTTATCCAACCCGATACTTTTGTTAGCCCATTGCGCGTGCTTTGCAAATTCCCGGGCTTTGTCGACATGCACCTTTTTTACGCCATCCACCATGTCGAGGCCATCCAGCAGACGCCACGCTTCGTGGGCGCTCAGACGCAAGCCTGTATCGGATTTCCAGGTGTAGGTCTTGCTCGTCCTGGGTGATGGCTTCGCAGCTTCTGTTCTCTTCAGGATTGAAAACGTATTGGCGTCGTACAACTGGTCGAGATCCGTTGCGCGACTTATTTTTCGCTCACATCTTCCGGCAACTCCGAGGTAGTGCTGCACAACCATAGGCGCGGACTGCACTACCTTATCCATCGCGTTGAGCAGCCATGCCAACGACGACGAGGGAAACGGCGCGGCTTGCACGGGCGCTTTGCTGGTTGGCGCATGGGCGAAACTTATACGACGACCGCCGCCGCCCCGCTCCGGAGAGGCATAGAATGCTTGCGATACACTCGTGTCTTGCACGCTATTCAAGGTCATGTCGGATCGGCGCTATAAAAACTATTATTCAAGAATGAGGATCTGTGGATAACGCAAGCCGGCAGCAACGCTCGCGCGCTACGTCTCCCTGCTAAAACTAAAGAATGACCAGCACATCCCTGCTGCAACAGTCCACCAGCTTCTGATACACGTCCGGCATGACGTTGATGCAGCCATTGGTGATGGAACGTCGCGCATCTGCCTGAGCGGATTTGAGTCGCTCCATACGACGCTCCGCGGGATTGAGGGTGTAGACCCGATGAATGGCCCAAAGATACCTGCGATTTTCCTTGTAGACCAGGATGTCGCCGCCATAACCGGGATCGGGAATCTGTTGATGGGACAGACTGAATGTCCCTGCCGGAGTATTATCGCCAACCAGCGCCGGAAAGCAGTTCCCGGCAAAACAGATCGACGCTAGTGCCAGATTGACGACCACCATGTTGTCAACCCAGCGGCTTTTTCCGTGTCATCGGCAACGGCTTTGGCGGCTCCGGTCTGTCGGCCACGCAGTCGCAGGAAGCCGGTGTGGGACGCTGCTCGATCACGACTGGCGTCTGTTGCGCCTTGGACACCGGTCGGATAAAGATATACTCGCCGCGCCCGATCGCCGGATGCACCCGATAGCCGCCGCACTTCAGTTCGCCGGTCACCGCGTCCTGCTCGCACTCGATCGGCACCTCGCGCGGCCAGATGGTAGCCGCTGTCGGGTGGCCGGGCAGATAATTCGGAATATGGTAAAGGCCGTCAACGACATGTCCCGCCGCCTCCGATCCGATCGTATAGCCGGACGCCGGCGTGCCCGATCCGAATGGCATGCGCTCGACCTGAAAGTCCTCGCCGAAAAACATCGGTGCGTAGTCCGCGGCCGCGCAAACCTGCGTGACTGCAGCGAGCAAAAAGGATGTAATGATCAGTCTCACGATTTCTCCTGCGGCCGGTGATCTCTTGTCCCGCCGGGTGGTGGAACGCATGCCTGCACGCATGATGGTGGTATTCGCATTGACGTTCCCGTTGCACATTAACCGCACCACCTCAATCTATCCGGGCAGTATTTTTCGCCTCGGTGATTGAAACACCGCGTCCATGCGAACAATTGATTCCGGTCGACTCAAGCGCCTGCCGGTTAAGATCATCCATGCACATGCGCGCCAGCGCGGCGCCCTTGAAGCCCATGTTCCACATTTCGCGCGCGTTCTTCAACATCAGGCAGTTGTTGTCGGTCCAGGTGCTGCCGAAGCTCAGGCCGACCGACACCGCATTGGCGCCCATGGAGATCGACCCCATGCAGGTGTCGTTACTGCTGGTGAGCGCGGGCGCAAATGCCGTCGAGGCCACCGCGCGGCTGGCTTCGTAGACCGCGTGGCTGTCTATGGACAAGGATTGTCCTTGGCTGCCCACACCGAGCGCCGATCCGCCCTTCGACGACGTGGTCGCGGTAGCCGTTGAATTGGATGCCGATGTCGAGTTTGACGCTTGCGGTGTGCCGCTTGCCTTGCTTGAACGTAGCGTAATCCACTCAGCGGACGCCGCGTTCACGTACAACAAGGCCGCAAGCCAAAAAACGATTTTGATCTTCATGATTTCTCCCCTTGATTGCTTCAAATGGAATTACGGCGCCTTGACCGGACCGATGTCGGTCGACAAACCCGCTTTCGCAAAGAACTTGCCCGATGCACCGATACTGGCAATCCCGGCCGCGTTCAAGCCTGTGAGGGAACCGGTATGATTTTTGCCGCCGGCATAGCCATCTGCGTAACTGGAGACGCGCGTCGCCCCGCTATGTTTCCCGCCGCTCTTTTCGTAATGAAGCTTTGTGTCGAAACCGGCTTTGGTTTCGCCGCTCACATAGCTTCCCTGATTGACGCCGGCCTGGACCTTGTTGCTGGTGTGCGTGCCAGCCTCCCCGCCATTGAAGCCGGTGCTCACGCCGTGAATACCTGTTTTTCCGTTCACGCCGGTATCCGCCATGCCGGCTGACGTCGCCGAGCCGGTGCCCGAACCGCTGCTGAGGTTGTAGGCTTTGCCGAAACTTTCGGTGGTGGTTGCACCCATGACCCCGGCATTCACTACCGTGTATTTAGGCGTATTGTCCGCCGTCGTCGTTACTTTCGCGGTCGCGGCTTCGCGGTTTTGCGCATACGATGTTGCGCTGCCATTGGAGCCGAGCGAGAAGTTTCCCCCGGCGTTCGCTCCGGTCGCGACCCATCCGCTGCCGACTACGTTCGGTTGCGTCGCGAAGACGATTTGTTGAGAAAGAGATGCGGCACTAATGATTAGTGCCGTGAAAAATTTCATGCGAATCATAACGAATACTCAGTAGTGAAATTCTGTTGGAATGAAGATGAGGTACACGCGTTATGTGAAAAATGTGTGATCTTAGTTCCCGCTTTTTGAAAAGCATTCCGGGATATATGCGCATCATCACCGCGCACTGCAGCTAGAAATTCCTGATCCATTAGTCCGGCATAACGGTTCCGCCGGCGCTCCATCGGAATCAACAAAGATGCAACGCTTTTACATTTTTCGACCACTCATTGATCCGAGGCTGGCGAGTCGGTCGCCATGCCGTTCAAGTGGAGAAGAATAAAATGGGCTGCGTATCGGGGAAATTTATAAACGAATCGGCGCAAGTTGGGCATCTGTCGGACGCCGGCCGTTCCAACGAGAGTCTAGCTGTCGTACAGCATGTTCATGTCGATCATCGGACGCCTATTTCCGCATTCCCGGCCTCGTCCAGCCTGGTGGATAGTCGTCCCATGTCCAACTCCAGGCAATCTTCGCGATTGTCGAATACGTCGCAAGGCTCCAGGCAGGAACGTCTCGCCAGCGCGGAGGTGAAATGGAGCCGCGACAATGTTCAAGTAGCCACGAACGGCCAGGAATGGCGCAGTGAAACGGGCGATACGATGAACGAAGAGCAGATAGACGTACTGGTGGATTTCATGAACATCGTTCGTGTAGACGACGTGGACGAACTCGGCGTAGCACTCCCGCTTGCGCTGTGCTACGGTCGACGCCGGGCTTTTGACGCCGCCTGCGCCGTATATGAGGCCGGTATCGGCGATATCACGGAGGAGAATGCGGAAGGAAAAACATGCTTGCATATGATGGCGGAAAACCTGCCCGACATAAGTCCGCAATGGGCAGAAATCGATCCCTCCACCGGCGTCGCAGTTCCGCCGGTATCCTTGGCGGAACGGTTTGAACGTGCGTTCATGCTTGGCGCGGACCCGTTCCAGGCCGCGGGTAACGGACAAAGTCCGATTGACAATGCGTCTGACAACGGGTGTCTGGAATTGCTTGAGCAAACCATGAAAAGGTTGACGTCTGAGGCCGTACTTGCATGGTGCCAAGGAAATTCAGCTGTCATGAGTAGTCTCAAGAATCCAGGCAAGGGATTTCATCCCCTGTTCGGCGCGACAGCCAATGTTCTTAATGAGTACCTGAAAGCACTCAAGACCATGAATGAAGTGGACGATACCTATGGCAGTAATCGGTACGCTGATCTCTGTGACGTTCTGGCCGCGACGCGAGATACGGATTCTTCGACGGAGTGGCGGCAAACGCTATTTGCCAGCAGCATCTCGCCTGAATGCGCCAGCACCATCCTGCATGCCCGCATCGATGCCCGGCCTGGTGAGCCGGAGGGCAGCTGGAATAGCTGGTGCGACCAGGAGTGGCACTACCTTTTATTGAACTATGATTTCGAAGCTTCCTCACATCAGCCATTACCTTCATTTGAATTGGCAAACATGCTGGTTGCAAACGATGCGCTTCCGTCTCAAGATCTGTTGGCAACGCCGGAATTTCACGCACAATGGACCCTGTATCAACAACATCATTCAGCCAAGATGTTTTTCTCTGAAGTACAAGAGGGAACGCGCAGTTTTAATGAAATAACACAACAAGAGTTTTCCGCATTTGCTTCGCAAATGTATCGGATCTTCTTCAGTTTGCCGCCTGAGGCATGCGGCGCTTACTGCACGGAACTCAAAAATTTCTTAATGGATGACCAGAGCTCAACGAGCCGATTCGCTTTTCTGCAAACAGCGCAAGTGGGTTCGAAGTACCTTGATAACATGGATGACTCTGCAAAGATAACAGGAAGCTGGAAAATCTTGATCCAGGATGTTTCCGCTAAATTTTTCCAGTTCGATCAAGGCCGCCTCTCGATCAATTTGGAGGCGAAAAGCAATAATGCCTATATAAAGCGCCAGGCGATGATCGCGGCCCGGCGTGGACCGTGAACACCGGTTAAAGGTCTCTGCAACATCCGCCTATGAATGCTCAGTAAATCCTGGCAAGGCCGATATCAGCGACATCGGCTACTCGCCATACCGCTTGGCTGAGCTATGTTTTTCTCTGCTCTGATTGACATCCGTGATACGAGAGCCGACGTAGCGTGGATACTGACGTTGAACGCGATTTCGCCCATGATCCCGGTGCATCTGGCTGTTCAAAGCAGTCTAAAGGAATACCCATGTCTTCCTGGTTGTAGTAGATATAGAAATAGGGGGCGCCAGCGATAGTCATCAGGCATTTTGCATACATGCTCGGGCCAGTGGCCAGCATGGTGCCGAGCGCTCGAAGATTTTGCGGACCGAGGCCTTGGTAGATCGGTGTCGTCACAAACCTTTTCCGTTGTAACGCGTCGAGCGTTTTTGGATAGATATCCTTGAACTGCGTGAAATCAGAATTTTCTTTTGCAAGCATCGTGTCCAGTTCTCTTATTGCCGATTTCCTGAAACGCAATCCTGCGCGAAGCTGCACCGCATTTCTTAGTGCTTCCTCTGCTTCTTCTGCTTTCTTGCTGTACTCGTCATGTTGAAATTGATGCAGGTTGCTTGCGCCGCTGCAGATAAGATCGTCCAGCTTTTCCTGTAACACTTTCTCAAAGTGATCGGGATACAAATGATTGCAAATTGCGTGAGCAATAAGTTCAACGACCGTCAGAGAATAAGCGGGCGCCGACAGAATATTGTTACTGATGACTGTGTTTCCATGGCTATCTTCCGCATAGAAAAGGCGTAGTCCTTGCGCTGCGCTGTAGTTGTCCGGCAGGGCCGCTTTTGTTCTGATGTCGCAATCCATATAGGTGCCCGGATGCAGAGCCAGAATCAGAAGACGAGAGACATCGGATGAGGCCGCATCGTTTGCAAAAACGCTATGGCCGGACCTCTCTTCGAGGATAACCCTCATCACGATGTCCGGCGTTATTGTTCCTCGAAACTCGCCCGAACCCGCTTGGGCTTTGAGAGACCAAACTATATCGGTTTGATTGATTGACTCGAATACGGTATCCAGGCGATCTTTAAACGACTGATCGTCCTGAAGAGGAGAAAAGAGGTCTTCCATGTCAAGCGACCGAATTTCCAGCCGCGGTCTCGCTCGCAGAGGTCCGTGCTTGGGAAGGGCAAGAATTTCTTTCGCTTTACGATAAGACACGTTACGTCGTAAAAAGATTTCTGCATTCAACCCGTCGCACAGCGATTCGATAACGCGGATGGTCGAATGCTTGCTGTCGGTCCAAATAACACCGCGCATCTCCGGGTTATGGATCAAGGCTTGAACGATGTTCAATACATGATCTTCCGAAATCTGCTTGCCGGCCCATGACCAATGAAACACTTTTGGCACCACGTTGCTTTGCGCGTCAGACCAGCTGCGCATGCTCAACATGCTGGCCCTCGACAGCGGCCTCTCGATTGACGAAGCGGCCAGCGAAAAGCCGGATCGGACACCGGCTGCATCCGGTTCCAGAAGCTGCACTGTCACAGGCGGCAACGGTTGAAGAGACTGGGACACACTTCCACTGATCATGTCATTTCCTTATAAGACTGATGCAAAAATTTTTAACGGAACTTATGTAAATCAAAAACAAATTCAAGGCAGGACAATTTTCGAGCGTTCTTACAACTTATTTCGGAAATGCCGCAAAAGCCGGCGCTCATTCTCATCACACGCGTTGAGTGTCAAAACAAGAGCATTTGTTCTCGATTATCAAGATTTAATTGCACTTAAATTACACATTTCGACAGGACGAGGGCCGCAGGAGGATATGACCGCGCTAGAGCAGATTGCGTATCGGTGTGAGGGTAGCGAAGCGGTCTGCCGCGTTTCCTGGGGATGAGTGCAAGGCGCCAAGCGCAGGCAGGGCTGTTCCCTGTCGAGCATTGGCAACGCCGCAATCGCCCCAGGAAACGCGGCAGAACCCATACACTGATATGCAATCTGCTCTAGTATTCAATCGCTCGATCCGAGCCCGCGCCTGGCCACATCGGATGTACGCTGGAACGCAACGCCCTGGGCGCCGGCAATGACAGCGCGGGATCGATTGGCGGCAACCAGGGTAATGCCCTTCGCCTTCCTTTCATCCTTTCCATTGACCGTGAACGGGCTGCGGTATGCCCCCTCCATAAGCCAGATGACCGTACCGGCCGACGCATCGTCGATGGCAGACTGCAGTTGCGCCGCCGTCGACACGAACACAACTCGAACCCTGCACGTTGAACGTTTTCCGTTTCGCTGATCCGTCCGGGGCAAAGCCGGTGCGTATGCCGGTGAGGCAGCTTGCGCGGCGCCCTGTACACAGGTGGCCGCGCCGCCGCCATACAAGGTCCCGCCCAAAAGGATTGCGGGGACCAGTCCGAGAATTTTTTGAATCATTTTCGTCTCCTCGTCACAACCTCGTCGCCGGGACCGCCAGGCAGACGCACGTCCAGAGGCAATAGGCATGCCCGCAGCCATCTCTGACGGCAACCGGCGGGAGCATCCATTCCGGCGCGCGCGCGACGAAGGAATGGACCGGCAGCCTTGCAAATACGCCCGCGACGGCCGGGAGGTTTCACGCATTTTTGATATGTCACGGCCTGTTTATCTGGCTCGTCAGCTTGGCATCAATCCTGCAAACGTCTGAAAGCAATGCACGTCGCCAGGGGAATCGACTATCTTGTTTGCCAATATGAAGAGTTTCTTGCATCGTTCGTCAGCGGGCGTGCGAAGCGGCATTGAAGAAGCACGGCTTGCAGCCGGAAGAATCCTTGCCGGCTTGAAGCGCCATGCACTCCACAACGCTCCGGCCGATCACGAATCCACGCCGTTCACCTGCGAAAACGACATGCTGGCCATGGCGGCTCGTCTGGAAATCCTGGCGAAGATGCCCGACCTGGTTCCAGGCCTGGATTTACCCGAACGATTTGTCATCCCGCTGGCAGGCATGCTGGGCCACACCATCGACGACAGCCGCTGCAAAATCGCTGCTCGCCAAAACGATGCGCCAACCCAAAGGATGCTGGCTGCCTCAAGGACACCAATACCGGAAGGTGCGCCGACTACCTTCATCCTGGCGCCGTTCGACATCATGACGCACACTGTCGACGGCCGATTGCACGCCCAGCTTCTGGAAAACAACGACACCGGCTATATCGGCGCGACCAGCGCCAGCCCGCAAGTGCAAGCCATGATCTGGGAATCGACCGGCCGCATCGTGGCCCAGGCATTCGGCAAAGAGGACAATCCGCTCGTGCTGGTTTCCGTCTCCGGCATGGAAAATAAGGCAGACCCAAGACCCAACAAAATGGTCCATGAAAAGATCGCCACAGCCGTCGTCATTGCTCGCGAGCTGGAACGCAGGCTTGGACGTGAAGTGCATACCTATGCATTGCAAGACCTCATTGCGGGGATGGATGCCATCGACCAGGACGCACCGGCAGTGGTGCTCGGCTACACGCAGCAATTTATCGACACCCTTCAGCTCAACAACGATCGCAGTCTTGTGCTGACCGGCCGCAAGGTCGACGGTATTCATAACGGCCGCCTCATCAAGAACCTCGCCACGCTTTACGGCGACAAATGCGATCTCGAATCCTTCAAGGCGTTCAACCCGACCTGGCAATCCGGCCAGGACAAGGGCGACGCCTACCGTCATGCGAATGCGTTCAACAGCCGGTTCGGCGCGTCGTTCCCCTTGCTCAGCCGGCCGATCACCTTCGAGCAGGTTGACAAAGCGGACGGTTTTGACGGCATCGCCGGCAAGGCAAAAGCTTTCCTCGAGCAAGGTATTCCGGTTGTACTCAAGCCCAGCGGCACAGGCAACGGCAAGGGCATTCGCTTCATCGACCTCGGCGCGAGCGACTCGGATATCGCCGAGACCGTGGCCGACATGTGGCGGGAGATCAATGAATGTTATACGGATTGCTTCGGCAATCTGACCGCGGGCTTTCCGATTACCGTGGCGGAGGCGTTGCAACCTGGCGTGGTGAACGCGCCGGGGACCGCCATGCACGGGCGGACCTTTGAGCTACGTTTTGTCGTTATCAACGATGGTCAGGACCATCTCGTCTGTGCACCGACGATCGCCAAAGTGAATATGGGGCAAGGCCGAGTAAACAATGTGAGCGCCTCCATCAACCAGCAAGATGCGATGGGGATACGCGGGGCTGACTGTGTTGTCCCCATGCTGGATATGCCGGAGGTGGAGCGCATGCTCGGACTGACGGAAGCACAGCTAGCGGAAATGGCTGCGTGGGTTGCGCGGGATATGGCGTACATACTAAGCATGTAAACAAAATTACTTTAACCTCACGCGGCGCAAGCAGAAATGTTCAGGCAGAACGCCGGGATAAATAACCTCCTCATGATCGTCAGTCTGGTATGCATTCAATACCGCAACCGAATTTGTCCTCACTTAGGACTTAATACGAGAAGTCTATTTACTTCACTTCATTGACACATGTAGAAAATGTCCTTAGCTCCGCCCGCGCGATTGCTTCTGCACTTAGTAAGCTGCGCATAACATCTACAGCATCATTTTTCAACAGCACGGAACTCGTTCTGTTGAAATTGCCACTCATATATCAAATCCGCACACAGGCTGTTTCTTGGGAGGATGGATCGCGTCCTTCTCTTCTCCGTGTGATCGGATTTGGCCAGTGCTGTGGAGTACCGTTAAGCAAGCTCTTCAGTCGCTGTCCTTGCGCGTCGTTCGCGACGTAGTTCTCAATATTCAGAAGCAAGGATTTTCATATGACAGTGGTCAGTGCAACACGAAGTTCATTCGATGGTATCAGGCCTGCGAGCCCTCTCCCGATGCAAGACTCGATTGCGCATTCAACTAACGATCGCAACATCGTAGCAGGATCGAGGCATTTATCAGCAACCGTCGCGTTGAAGGCAAATGTACCGGGAACGACAAGCGATATTTCGCATGCGAAGCCTACTCACACCCTGCAAAAAACCCGCACGACTGTGAAGTTCAAAAACCTGGTTCGACGTTCTCGCGCCACCAATAAAACATCTCCCCTCACCCACTTGGCGGTCAAATTCAACGTGCCAATGTCAGGAATCCCGCTCAAAAAGGAAGAGAAAACGCGCCGCCTGCTACGTCACGTCTCGCCCGACATGCTGAAAGCAACCCAATCTTTGATTGGCGAAGCTGACGACCGCCAGACCATCCGCAAAGGCCAGAACCCAGAACTAGCCAAGGCCATGATGGAATACTCGGCAGTTCCTATTCCTGATGGACTCAAACATGCCGACTTTTCGTATCTGCCGTTCGATCTGCTTGCGTATACCGACGCCAATGGACAGATGTGTTACATGATGATCGAAGGCAACGGCACCGGATACGCCGGCACTACGAACCTTTCCAAAGAAATGCAGCAAGTCATGCTTGACACCTTTATGGATACGGCAAAGGAACTCTTGCGTGAGCTCAATGGAAAGCATCCTCCATTAGTATTGGTCGGATGCTCAGGGCGTGAAGGAACCGGTGGAAATAACAAGATGGTGTTCGAAAAGTTGTATATCGCGGACGAGTTTAATGGCGTCTTTAAAGCCGCCGGGACGAGCCATATCCTAACGATTGACGCGATCGCTCCTGAATACCGCCAAGCCATCGAATCGGCAAATAAAACATATGAAGCCGCCATCAAGCCCGCGAAGGAAGAGAAGGCGGCGGCGATGAAAGATCTCGAAACGAACTACAACGCGGCCCGCGAAGAAGCTGAAGGCAATAAAGCGCCAACTGACAAACTCGCTCAACTGAAAGAGACATACGAGAGCGACAAACAAACCATTGAAACAAAGTTTTACACCGATACTGCGGTGTTTTTCGAAAAATGGGGGAACGACTGCAAGCAGGCAGTGCAGGAGGCCAAGGACTATGTGGAAAATTCAGATTTTAGCTGGGACAAGTACCCAGGTCCCACGACTGTGCCCGGCTACACCTCGGAATTTTCCGAATTTATCGAAGTCGATGACGACGGCAAAACGACATTGTTTGGCCGGGAGGTCGACGCAATAGTCAACGACCGTACCGCAGGCAACGTCAGCGCGAATAATCCAGACAAAGAGATGAAGAATGTCCGGGTAATCAACTCCTGCTACAAGGAAGGCCAGGACAAGGCTGCCATGGCGAAGGCGTGGAACAACTTTATCCTGGAGAAGAAAGAAGAGCTCGATGCGATGGGTGCGCTGGTTCCCGGCATGGACCGGACCATCCCATTCAAGGAAGTGACGCGGGTTCCGGCAGGCGAAGGCGGTCTTACCAAGTCGGACGCCGATTTGTTGTGTGAAAATATCGTGGACGTATTCACGAACGGCCTGGACGACGGTAGTGGTGGCAAGGTTTTCCCGGATGAGATCATGATCAAGCCGTCCGGGACCGGCAAAGGCGATGGCATCCGTGCAATCAAGCGATCGATGCTGAACGATCCCGAAAAGATCAAACAGATCGTGAACAGCTCCTTGAGCGAGGTAGGCCTGAAGTATCGGGGTGCTGCCGGGATGCCATACATGCTGCAGGAACGCGTCAAAATCCACAGAATTCGCGACGGCGAGTTCGCGGGCCGCACATGGGATTACCGACACGTCGTGACGCGATACACGAACACCGACAATCAGGAATACCTGGTCGCATTCCCGGCCGTCGCTAAAGTGGCGGCCGACGAGGATGCGGTGGTGAACAATACCTCTGCCGCCATGGCGACAACCAATCGTCCGGGCTCCGATTTCATCATCCCGCTTTGCGGCGACCGGTCGAAGGAAGTCGATCTCAATGCTGGTGACATGGAAAAAGTCGGACTGGTATTGACCATGTTCATGGCTCACCTGCTCGAGAATAACTACATTAATCCGCGTAAAGCGCAGCAGCCGGCGTAACCGTTTTCGGTCCCTACTGAGTAAGCGGTCTTTAGATCACTTACTCGGCAACCTGGGCGTAGTTCATGGACGTGTGCAGAAATGCGCACGTCCATTTTTTATGTACGGACGAATACTGTTGCTATCTGCGGTAACTCGGCGAGTAATGGAAATTTCCACGACGCTGGCTCGCTTTCCTGAGATCGTGCCGACCGCTAACTCACCCGTCGCGTCAGTGAATACCGGCGGCATTCCGCTTGCATCCGCATAGTGTTCGATCTTGCCGACGAGCTGGCTCGATCCCGAGCCATCCAGCGCGATCATGTCGCGGATATTGGCATACCGGCTTGTCAAGTACGTTCTCGCCGACAGGAGATCGATACCGGCGAAATGCCATGTCTTTCCGTCGATGTCGACAGACGCTTTTTTCGAGGCTTCTCGTCCGTTCTGCAGCACGAGCACATAGAGTTCACCATGTTTACCGGTCGCGACGATGGTGCGCGCGACCACTTCGGCCGGATCGCCAGGCCCGTGCATTTCAACCGGAATGCCGTCTCTCATCATCACAACGCCGGATACCGCCGATATTTCGGTATTTCTGTTGTTGGCCGATACCGGCATCGATCCCTGGAAAAAGGTTTGCCGCAGCTCTTCTGCGGTCATGACATGCACGTTCGCGATGCGACGTGCGATTCCAGATCGGTCGATTTCCGTTTCAATGATCAGGCCATCGAGTTCGCCGGAATAGACATGATAGGCGGAGTAGTCGCTATTGGTGATGGTGTAGTTCTTGCCGTTACTGACGATGATGCCGCTCGGCGCCGAGCATGCCTCGCGGTAGGGCGTGGGTCGCCGGCGATAGGGATACTTGCCATGTACTCTTCCGCTCACGTCATACCAACCGGCATTGAACACGAGGTCGGCATGCGGAAGAAAGTCGTCGCGCCGGTCCCACCATTCCTGCAGGGTGAATTGCGGAAATCGGTGTGTGGCCGCGGGGCGCGGCGTGTCGGGGGCGCGCTTGCGTATTTCTTCATGCAATGCGTCTTGATATTCGTCGCATGTGAGCTTGCCGTGCTCCTCACAATCCTGTGTGGACGGCCCAAACGGACGGTCGATTTTTTCACAATCCAATGGGTACGCGGTGGTGTCCGGCACGCGGATATCCGCCTTGTGAAAGTCCTTGATCGCAACCAGATATCCGCTGCGCCGGTTGACATGGAATACCTGATCACCTACGTGTAATTGCTCGGGGAGCTGGTGGATGACAAGATTGTCTTGCACAGCCGCTGTGGCAACCATTCGCATTCCATATTCGCTCGCTGCCCGAGGATCAAGCGCGCCTTCATGAAAATTTTCGAGGGGTGTTCCCGGTACGAGGTCGGTCCCGTAGGTCGCGGGATTGGCGCCGGCCTTCGATAGCAAGTTTGCTACAAATAGCATCAACGGTAAGGCAAAGGTATTTTTCCATGGCGAGTTCGAACGCCCTGCACGGAAGACGCTGGCTCGCCCTAGCGCGGGATGTTTTCCTTCACCGATAACCGCTAGCGGCGTCACTGCATGAGCAAAGACGGCAGGCTTGACGGCTTCGACATAATTGCCGTCGTCCCCTATGGCGATGACACCGGGTCCGGACGCGGAAACATCGTAGCCTGGGAGCGACATGGCACTACCTTTCATCGTGCATGCGAGCGAGGCATCGCGGTAGGCGTTCGCCTCTCGGCCAAAGCGGTTGCCGCTAATGCTAAGCAAATTAGTATTTTTTTTGACACGCAGCGCAACTCCCCTCTCCCGCGTGCAGGCTAGGGATGCCCATATCATTGCAACATGCGTTCATGGGCGGATATTGGTGGTTGGTCGTGTTGCATACTTTCCCCGTCATCCTCGCGGAGGCGGGGAAAAGACCGTGCCAAATCAGCTGTTGGTACCCGCACGTAAGCGTTCCAATGTATTGCAAAGCATAGTCCACACGCGGAAGTGGGGCGGGGGCACCCATTCGTCCACACCGGTGAATGACGCAATGCAACTTCCTGAATCCCAGCGTGGCCTCATCCAAAACTATCAGCGACATTGGCATGGAAACATCCTGCGTGCCGGCGGATGTTTCCACGCTTTGTTCAGGGCAGAATGACTTACTCTGCACTTTCATGAGCCTGCAACACGCGCTGGGAAGCCGCAGCCAAGTCCGACTGCTGTCCGTTGTCGCCATGTTGACTGTATACGTCAACAATTCCCGTTCGCACGCGGGTTTTCATCGCACTAGAAAGACGGGGATAAACATGGATCAACACCGCTTCCCAAAGCGGTGCCGTTGCTGTAAGGAGCGTTCGCCTTTCCGCATCGCTTCCTTCCTCCGCCATCGTTTTGATCCAGTTACTGGACAGGCTTTCAATGGATTTCCTGAATCTCAGCTTGTATTTTTCCGACAGGCTCGGATACACCTTTGATGCCAGCTCGGTCCATGCAGGCGCGATCGCAAGCATCACATTCCTCCGGCTCAAACCGGGAACGGGCCTATTCGTTTCCAGCTTTTCCATAACCTGCAGCAGCTGATCTCCCACCGCTATCCGTACGCTGCGCGGGCCTACTGTCATCGCAATTCCGGCCGCGACAACGCCTGCTGCACCAGCAGCACCGGCACCGATTCCGGCACCTGCCCCGCCGAGAATCACCGCGCCGAGAATGGCTACCAGAGCCGAACTCGGAATGGTGGCATACGCCGATATCAGAAGGGGGAATACACGATTTCCTGGCGCGCGGCGACTGTCGCTCAAGCGACTGTAGTTCTGTGTCAATTCCATAATTACCTGGAGTTGCGTCTCGATTGAAAACCTCTTGAATTCTCGTTCATGGAAAACTCGCTTGAGCACGGTATAGGCTTTTCCTTGAATATCCGCTCCACCCTTCCAACGGGAGGGATTCAGATGCGGCAGTTTTTTTATCAGTGCAATCAAGATTTCCGGAGTCTGTAATCTTGCATTGTCACGGATCAGAGACAATGTCTTTCGCTGTTGCGGTAACCCACGATCCAAAAGACGCTCAATCAGGTAAAGACCACCTATGTTCGCGGTCTCACTTTGCGTCATCGGGGACACGAGGACGGTCTCGATCGATTCATCCGCGTAGTCACGCAGACCTGCGTGGACACCTGGCATTGCCTCGACAAACGCCTTTACAATTTCCGGCGTATTGAGCGGAAGATGCGGAAACTCTCCAAGCGCCAGTTTTTGTGTTTCGTAGTTTAAGTTATGGAAATTTTTTAAAAGGAAAATGACTAAATCCTGCCGTTCACTATTCATCCCGGCCCCACAGGCCAGATCCATAAACGCTTCGTAAGCCGCTACCTGCACATTCTCCTTCAGGTTCGGCATTATTGTCGCAAGCTCGCACAAGGCGTTAGCGTCAAGGATATTCCTGCTAGCCTTTACCAACGCCAATTCCTTGTTTTGAATTGCGCTGTTCAGGTCCGGCATATTTTTGATGACTGAGGTGATGACATTTAAAAACAGACTATCATCCGTCCCTTTCAAAGCCAAATGCCTTTTAACCAGTGATCGAAACTCATTCGAATCATTAACTGGCGCTGGTGTAGTTTCGCTCGTGATATCACGCATGCAAGCAATCAGGTAATCAACGCATTTCACGCCCAGGGATTCCGGATAATTCTTCAATCTCGGAAGCGCGGATAGAACAGCAAAAAACTGGAAAACACGTGGTTCTTCGAGGCCGGCTTCCTTCAGAAGATCCGCAACGATCTCCTTCTCGCCGCCCAGGTCATGCATGACTTGTTCCGTAAATTGCTTCACGAGGCGTCCGGCATCCGGATCATTCGGATCAAGCGCATCTTTCAATAGATCTTTCTGACGTCCGAAGAGCGGGACAAAATACTGGACCCGCTCGCGGTTTGATAAAAGCCGTAATGCATCGTATGCGGAAACATTCAGGCAGTTTGAAAGCTTCACAAAATCAGGCCGGGGCAGATGTCGGAATATTCCTTCCCAAACTACATCGGGAAGCTGGCGGCACTCTGCATTTGAATCCGACGTTGGGCGGCAAACGATACGAGCAGCGACCCATGCTGGAGAATGTCGCGTAACCGGCGCCCTACTTCGAACAGCGTGTTCTATCGTGTTGCCGCATGCAGGAGGTCGTCCGGCATTACCGCCTACCGACATATTGGAATTGATCTCCGAAATTATCATGGTCAATTTACAGATTGAGTTATTGGAAAAATTATCAGGAACATTCAAGACCTCTGTTCATGAATTTATGACCCCAGTGTCCGCATGAGCCATGACCTTCTCGCTTATCAAGCTTTCGATGGCGTCCAGGCATTTGTCTCCGAGTTCATCAAGCTTTTCGTACAAGGCATCCCACTCATTGATCAATGCACCGTAGTCTTTACCGATTCCTGGTACGACACCCGTTTCATCAAAAACCTTATCCAGTTCGTGGCAACATTTCGTGAATTCCATCACCTGCTGATAAAAATGCCGATAAAGCACAGGCCTGCTGTTGTCGAGAGACGCAAGCAGCTTTTCCAGCGACGTCGTTCTTTCCCATAGGGCATCCATTTCCACAGATATCCAGCGCAAGCGTTTATCCCAAAAGCATGAAGCATTCCAAAACCTGCTTTTAGGATATCTCTTTCGTACCAATCGATCGATTTCACCTGCCTGCGCTGCAATATCGTCAATCAGGGTATCCGTGGCACTTTGCAATTCATCCGCCACATCCGGTAGATGATCCAAATCGCCATGAGGGAAAGTCGCATGTAGCGATTGCGCACGATGCATCAATTCACCGTTTGCTTTTACAAGAGAAGATAAAACATTGTCCGGCACCGACGATGGATCTTCCAGGCGCGCCTTGATCGCATTCCTGTGACCTTTCCATGTTTGTTGATACGTCGCCAGTTCAGTTTTGATGTTTTCCAGTTCCCCATTCAGATCGTCTATCTGGGAACGCACCACGGCGTCGGCCGGCTCTGAGGGCGAGGAATCTGCCGTGATGCCGCTGACGTCGATACCCTTTTTCTCGAAGAAGCGCCGGAGCTCCTCTTTCGGCATACCGCGCGGGGTTTTCAGCCCTTCCATGGTTGCCGTCCTTACACCTGGCGTGGGCGACAGCAGTTGACATCCTGCAATCGTGGACTGGACCGTGAAATAATCATTCTGAAGCAGACCATGCACTTCCCTGGCGTAAGCAGACAAATTGTGTCTGACATTCCGCTTCTCCTGCGGTCCCTTTGCCGCAGACCGTCTTATGATAGTCTGGTCGTCAAGCTTTGTGGTCATGACGATCTCTCGACCGAAATGAGCAAGGCCGAGCAACCATGCTGCATTGACACGCATGTCGTGCTTCCCGTAGGAAGATGGCCGGTACTTGGTGCCGATCTGCGGTTTGCTACTTCGGTTGATCAGTTTCACCCCATTCAAAAAATCGCTCTCGCGCTGGAAGCTGTGCAGCAGCGCCCGCTGGCCGGAAGGGATGTCTCGGGCTGTGAAATAAACGCCGGCCTCTGCATTCCTGAGCGCCGAACCAAAAGGTCGTTTCTTTAGAACCGCTGGAGCATAACTGTTGGTGGCCCATCGATAGTCAGCCGGGCTCGCATACGGCGTTCGCGCTTGTGCCTGGCCGGCGAGGTTCTTCCGTATCCGATAGCCTCGCCAAATCCGCTGTATGCACATGGCAGCAGCGTTCAAGTCACCCGTTACTGGCGTTTCGTTCCTGGGGTCGGTCGGGATTCTCGATCGGGGGACGGTCTTGACTGCGGTATCAGACCGGTCCATACGCCGCGATGCAGGATGAATGGTCAAGGAGAGAACGCTATCGACCATATGGGCCATGCGCACCTCCGATCGCGTTGCTTCACGTTCCGGGACACAATGAAACGCATGTATTGAACAGGCAAGATCGCGTTGATATATATTTTTCATGCTGATGTGTGTCTCAAAAAAGAATTGGGTGGACGCCACAGGATCTTTAGTTCCGCATGAATATCTCATCTCATCACGACGTACCATGTGCTCGCTTACGCGTCGTCGCCATTGGAAGAAATCTGCTTGGAAAGCCTGCGTAGAAACCGCCTCGGTGAACGTATCAAGGAATTTTTCGGCGGTCTGTCAGACACGGAGTTCCGACGCAAGGAATCAAGCACTGCTGCCTGATCATCATTACCCTGGTGATCAACAATTTCCTCAAGCCAGTCCGGCACCACACTTACCACGCTCGCCATGGATCTCACACTGGCGTCTGATTTGGTGCGGGTCAAACCCGAATGCATCAGCGGGCGGTTGCATCCTGGTTTTCCTAAGTACCGGTCATATAGGCCTTTTGCCGCCGCCCTGCTATCCCATGGGATGACTTTCCCGCTTCCCTGCGTGAAAAGCGGCTCGCCATCGATACCTGTATTCGTCAAATCCGGGAAGAGCGGAAACTCTCCCGCCATTCTGTTGTACACGCGGTTATCAGTAGAAATGAAACCTTCCTGCCGAATCGCATAATCGACGGCCTGGGTTTCATTCCAGATTTTGGACATCAATGTCATGCCGTCAGGGAAGATAAAGAACACTTCGTCACACAGTTCCGGATATTGCGAGTTGCGCTTTTCCTTGCCATGCATGAGAACATCATAGGTATACCCGGTGTTTTTCTTGATACGAGCGTTCGCCGCGTTGATGATATCGTTATCCCACGCAGTCAATCGACCACGTTCAGCTTTCGCGCTTCGGACTTCAGGCAGTTCCAGCACCTGGTGAATGATGATTTCAACCAGCCTGCGAAAACTTCCTGCCTTGTCCGGGTCATACAGCGAGCTCATGTCGATATCCTTGAACCCTGCAAAGTTTTCATTGACCAGTCGGGGATAAAAATCAAATGCATCATAGTCGGCGGTGAGAGGTTTTCCTCCGTGTCCCTCGAACTTCATGCGCCGGAACATGCCGTCTTTCTTCTTCCGGAATACCGAGATAGTGCCGCCTTCGGGGTCGTAACTAATTTTGTAGCACCGGTCATGCTCAAGGTCCTGCAACACCACGCTCTTCAATCGACTACTGGACGCGCCGCCCGTTTCGTGCACGCCCGCGTCCTGAAGCACATGCACTCTTCCATCATCAATCAGCTCCTTCAGAAGACGAGCGTAAGTAGGCCCATCCAGCTCGCTTACGGCGCCGTCAGTTCCGCCGCTATCTCGCACCATGAGTCCGGCAAACAGACCCCGTTTCTCGGTCTTTGTTTTTTTGGACAAGCCTTTTACCGGCATATTTTTTTCGATCCAGCGCTTTGCATGAGGATTCACCTTGCGAAAAGCAAGAACGACATCGCGTTCCTTGGCAAGCTCCTTGAGTACCTCGATATGCGACAGGACCAGGCCGGATGCACTTTCCGCCGCCTTGCCGGTCCGCAGCATTTTCGCCAACTCATGTCGTGTCAGATAGCACCGTTCATTGATTGGCGCATGGCAGGAAAGCTTGGCAGCCTATGAGGTTCCTGTCTCCAGCGACGTCTCGGCTTCTTCCTGCACGGCGGAATTGCCATTCAGGTCCGTCAGTTTTTTTAAACTCGCTGCCAGTCGCGACATGGCGTCGGGAAAACGGTCTTTGAATACCGTGGCCGTGCCGGCGCTTATCGATTCTCTGCGAGACTGCCTTACGTTCGGGATAGAAGTGGTGGATGAAAGGCTTTCCTGAACGGAGCCTTCTCTCTCATTGCGTTGAATATCCCGAATTGGGACTTCAATTGCATTGCCCATGTCACGGTTTATTGAAGCTCTGCGGGAAAATCTGTCATTCAACATAGACAGAATCGATGGACGTCTCGCCCCGGAGAACCTTGCGCTCAGAGTAGAAACAGTCGATGATCGTCTCGCTTGAGAGAAAGCCTTCTCCTCAGTAGGTTGAATACCCGAGGTCGATGCATGAATAATCGTGTCGGCATTTTTATTATTTTCGTTACGATCCCCCGGGTTTTCTATATTGGAGCCAAGCAGTGGCCCGTTCGTCCCGGTTAAAGGCGACATCGCATTTCCTTTCAGTGTCGACATTGTCCATCAATGCGTGCGCGTGAAGGCGCCACGCTCCATCTGGAAGTTCGCTACGGCACCATTAATTCCGCGCCATCAATTCCGGCGGCAGATTCCGATACACCTTGGTCGCATACTTGCGCCCAATATTCGGATTGCCCGAGTTGTAAGCACCGACCGCGTCCCACGAATAGCCCAGCCGGCGAATGTTTTGCGCCAGTATCCATGCACCCACCTCGATGCTCACGCAGGGCTCGTACAGGTGTTCTTCCTTGATGCCGTGGCGGGCCAGCGTGGGCAGCCAGCTGCTGTTGATCTGCATCAGACCGACGTCGTAGGTGCCGTTCCTGTTGCTGCGGTTGATGGCCTTGGGGTTGAGACCGGATTCGGTCTTGGCGATCGCATGCAGCAGATACGGGCTGATGCCGTATTTCTGTCCGACTTCGTTCCAGCAGGCGAAAGCGGACTGGGACATCAGGATCGTTGCAGCAATCAATAAGGTACGCATGCTTGACTCCGGTATCAAATTACCTGCTGTTCAGGATCGCCAGTTGCAATTGTGTGTTGTTGGTTGCAAGGCCATTGGTATGCATGTACACATGCACGCTGGCGGCGCCGTCAGGAATTTCCTGCAACGCAATGAAGGTACCCATGTGGACACGCCCCTTGCCGTTGCTGCTGTCGGTGATGCAGCCGCCGGCGTAGCTCATATAGGCGCCGGCAGCATCGACGAAGCTGACGCGCACTCTTGAGTCGAACCTGTCCGATGTGGTGCAGCTGGCGCTGCCGGTGATGAACAAGGGCCGGGTTCCGGGCAAGCTGGCGAGAGGAATGTCGGCATTGAAGGTGTTGCCCGTCGGCGGCGTGTTGACATAGCTCTGGCTGAACGCTGTGCCGGTTATCGCGAACTGTGCAAGCTTGCGCCAGGCGCCAAGCTGACATGCCATCGGCATGCCGTCGGTGTCCCGCGCGAGCAGGCCGTTGGTGCCGCACGCACTGTCTGGCGTGACGATCTGATTGAGCATGACGTTGCTGGCGGTCATTCGTCCCTCTACCTGCAAGTTGCCGTTTTCATCCACGGCCAGCGCCCTCCAGGCACTGCCGCTCCAAGAAAATGCACGCCCCGTGTCGGTGGTCAATCGCACGTCGCCGACGCTGTTGCCGGTGACCGGCAAAGCTGCGAAACTGGCCGCCGGGTCTTTCCATTGACCGCCTTGCCGTTTCCATATGCCCTGCCTGCAACTCAGCACCGCGCCTTGCGCGTCCACCGCGATCCGGCCGTAGCCCGAGGCGTCGCCTGCCGCGCACAAGGCATCCGAGGCATCTTCCACGGCCTGTGCACGCATGTTGAGTGGCGTAGTCATCTCATTCAGTTCCGGATGACCCGGCACGGCATGTCGATGCAGGAAGTCGGTTGAGAGCTGGCCGGGGCCATCGAAGAAGAGCGCACTTGCCAGGTGGTTGGCGGCGGCGGGCGTGCCGGAACAGCTAGCCCCGCCGAAACCGGCCAGCGGCACCGACCATGCATTGGCGGCGCCCTGTGCGATGGTGGGATTATTGAAAGGAATGAAACCGCCCCCCTGCCCCGCGCTCGCGGCCACCTGCGCCACATATTTGGCCGGTATGTCGCGGCCGCCTTCGGTCACGACCAGAGCTTCCAGGCGGCCTGCCGTCGGCTGGACCACCAGCACGCATGGGGTCTGGCCATAGGCATTGACGGGCTGCACGTCGGATTCCAGGTGGCCCTTCGTTTTCAGGGCGCTCAGTGCGACCACCGCCGGCGTGGTGGCGCCGGCCGCAGTCTGCAGCGCGGCGGTGTTCGCGCTGATGTACTTGCGCGCCGCTTCCGTCACCCGGCTCTGGTACAGCGCCGCCTGCCGGCCCTTGCCCTCCTCCAGATAGCCATCCACGAGCCCGGCGGCGCCGGCGGTCATGATGGCGCCCACCGCGAGAGCGCCGAGCATTTCCACCAGCGAGAATCCGTGCTCTGTTCGCATGTCTTTGCCTCGTCCTTGCGTGTCGTATCAACGGCTATTGAAAATGGTGAGGGTTCCTTCGGTCATGTTGCCGGCGTGGCCGACCGCATGCATGTAGAGCCGCACGCGCGTGGCGTTCTCCGGGATTTTCAGGGTCGCCATGGGCGTGGCGCTGCTCACCTGCCCCATGGCCGCCTCGCTTTGGGCGGCGCAGCCGCCGGCATAGCCAAGGAAAGTGCCGACGGCGTCGTAATACTCGATGCGGATCACCGATTGGTTGTCATCCAAGGAAACGCAGCACGGGTCGCCGGTGATGTACAGCGGCCTGCTGCCAGGCAGGGCGGTGAGATCGATCATCATGTCGATGTCGCCCGTGGCAGGCGTGGTCTTCCGATACTGGTTGTACACGACGGTCGTGACTTCCGAGTCGATGAACTTGCGCCAGATGCCGCGCTGGCATGACATGAGCAGGCCGTCGGCGTCCCGGCCGAGCAAGCCGTCCGGACTGCACGCACTGCGATGCGTGACGATCTGGTTGACAAGCACATTGTTGGCGGTCACACGCTGGGGTACATTGAAGTTGCCGTTCTGGTCGACGGCCAGGGCCATCCATGCGCTGCCGTTCCAGCTGAAAGCGCGACCGGTATCGATCGTCAGGCGCACGTCACCGATCGCATTGCCCGTAAGCGGCAATGCGGCGAACGAGGCGACCGGATCCTTCCAGTGGTTGCTCGTGCCTTTCCACACGCCGACCTGGCAACTCAGCAGCATACCGTTCGCATCGGCGGCAATGCGTCCGTAGGTCGAGGCATCGCCGACGATGCACAGGGCGTCCGACGTTCCCTCGACCGCCCGTGCGCGCATGTTCAGCGGCGTGGTCATCTGGTTCAGTTCCGGCTGGCCCGGCCTGGCGTTGCGATAGACGAATTCGCGCGATAGTTGGCCGGGGCCGTCGAAGAACAGTGCGCTGGCAAGATGGTTGGCGTTGGCGGCAGTGCCGGAACAATTGGCCGTGATGTAGTTCACCAGCGGCACCGACCAGGAGTTGAAGGCACCTTGCGCGACCGTGCTGTTGTTGAACGGAATATAGCCGCCGCCCGGCCCGGCACTGGCGGCGATCCTGGCTGCCATTTTCGACGGCAGCTCGGTGCCGCCCTCCGTGACGACCAGCGCGTCCAGCCTGCCGGGGGCCGGCTGCAATACCAGTACGCACGGCATCTGCCCGTAGGCGTTGGTGCCCTGGAAGTTTTGCGACAGATGGCGCGCGGCCTTGAGCGTGGCAAGGTTGATCACGGCCGGCGTGGATGCGCCGGTTGCCGTCAGCAGCGCGGCATAGTTGGTGCCGTCGTTGATGTATTTGCTCGCAGCCTCGGCGACCTGCGCCTGATACAGCGCGGCCTGCTCGCCCTTGGTGTCTTCCAGCGAATCGCCGATCATGGCCGCCACACCCACCGCCATCATGCTGGCGACCGCGAGCGCGCCCAGCACTTCGACCAGCGTAAATCCTCGATGTAACTTGCGCATGGCTGTCCCGTTCAGTTGATTGTTGCGATCCACACCGGCGCCCGATCCGGCACGATACTCGGCAGGGGAATGTTGGTGTCTCCGAATATCGGCGAGTGCAGCGTGCCGGCGCCTGCGTTGGCCTCGCCCGCCAGCATCGAGTTCTGCGACAGGCGCACGATTTCCCTGGTGATATTGACCGGCGGTATCGCGCTGGCATACACCGTGATCTTGCCGCCGGCCACATGATTGCTCCACAAAGGATGGCGCACATACCAGGACGGCAGGCCGATGCTGCTGTCCTGCACCACGCCGTTGACACCCGGATGGGCCGCGACGTAACGCACCAGCGCGGCGCGATAGACCCCCATGTTCATCGCCAGGTCTTCGGCCCTGGCCTGTACCTGCACCGTATCCTGCACGTCGCGCGCGACGGTGAAGTAGCCGGCGACCGAACCGATGGCGAACAGGATCCAGATGGCCCACATATCATTTGCCTACGTGTCGGAAGGTTGCGTTTTCCACGATCATCGTGGCCACCTGCTGGCGGATCTCGGATGTCAGTACCTCGAACCTACCCTGGCGTATGCTCGCCCTGGCCGCCGTCGCATCTTTGAGGTACAGGAATTCGGTTTCGAGCTTCTTGCTGGCGCTGCTGGCGAAGCGCTGATGCAAGACGCCGGCCAGGCCGTCGGCCAGCATCGCCTGTGCGCAACCCGGATCGAGCCGCTCGTTGGCCAGCGCCTGCAGCCGGGTGATGGTCTTGACCACGCTGCCGGCCTGCATGGTGCTGATGATCAGGCGGCCGTTCACGCTGGCCTGCAATACTTCGGCAGCAATCTCGCGCTCCGCGATCTCGCCGACGAAAATGGTCTTGGCACCCCAGCGCATGCAACGCCGGAATGCTTCCGCATAGCCGCCGTTTTCGCGCGTGGCGGGGGTCTGGTAGCAGACCCCGTCGCGGTGCGCGCCTTCCAGCGGCAGCTCGATCGGATCTTCTGCGGTGACCGCGATGCCGCCATACTCCTGCAGGCGCGCCTTGATCAGTGCGCAGGCGGTCGTGGTCTTGCCTGCCTTGGCCGCACCGGAAATGATGAACAGGCCGGACAGGTCGCGGTCCATCAGGCGCGGCAGGTAAGCCGACGGAATGCCGGTTTCCGCCAGGCCGCGAATCGCGTCTTCGATCCTGCGCAGCACGAAGACTTCGCCGCCGGCAGCGGGCAGCACCGACACCCGGTACACGGCACCGTCATGCGCGACCTTGAAGCTGGGTGCGGCAATGGACGCATCTCGGGTCTGCCTGCATACCTGCGTGAGACGGTCGAGGTCTTCACGGAGGGAAGCGCCCGCGCGCAGCGGATTGAGCCCGGCACCGGGGACATCGGCAAGCAGGTCGCCCAGGACCGGATGTCCCAGATAGACATCCGAGAAGCTCAGTTGTGCGACCTTGGTAGCGTCCAGCATTGCCGTTCCCGCTCAGTTGCCGGTCCAGACAATAGTGCTGCTGCCGGTGCCGCATGCAGAACTGGCGGTCGCAGGTGCAATCGGCGGCGCCGCCGCGGCGCCGCTGCCCACTTTCACCGACACCCAATCACTGCTGCCGCTGACCATGTTGATACAGACATCGCTCGGAACGTTGCCATACGAAATGGTGAAATTCGCACTCGCTCCGGTCACCGAGACATCGCCGTTCCACGTATTCTTGACCGAGGCGCCGCTGACTGACAGCGAGGTAGGAAACACCTTGGCGCTGATCAACGTCGCGGTCAGATCACCCGTGCCGTAGGAAGCCGACTGCCCCATGTATAGCCGTTTGACCCCCGTGCGGATCGCCGTCACTTCCTCGTAGCCGCGATTGGTATTGGCGCCGCTGAACGCGCTGGTCAGCAGCGCGACCGCGCCGAGGATGATGATCGCGGCGATGCCGAGATAGGCGATGCCTTCCAGCAGCGAAGCGCCGCGCTGGCGATGCAGGTTGCACACTGAAACAGACGGGGTGAGGCGAAGTGCATGCATGATGATCTCCTGTGAAATCCGATTAACGAGCTACGCGACTGAGGGCGGCGATTTCCTGCTGAATGCCGAAGAATCCTGTGACCAGCCAGGCAATCACGATCGCCAGCGTGACGATGGCAATGCCGTTCAATACTTGCATTTGCGCCGATATCCGTTCGACGCCGTCGTCCAGCCATTCGTCGGCGAGCATCTTCAGCGCCTCGGAAAAGCCGCGGTATTCGGCGTACACGCACAGGTCATCGACGATCTCCTTGGAAGGAAATCCATATTCGGCGTTGCGCAAGGCTTCGCCGCAATTGAGGCCCGATTTCACCCCGAGCAAGGCGCCGTCGAGCCGCTCGTGCAACCAGGGGCTGGCGTTGTCGGACATGCGCATCAGCGCTTTCTCGACCGTGACGCCGGCGGACTGCAATGCCGAGAACGCCATCAGAAAACCGCTGCCGACCACCAGCCGGTAGATCGAATACGGCGGAAGCCGGTCGAGGAAGACGCGCGTATTGCCGCGCCAGCGCGGCATCGATATCAGGACTGTCGCAATCAACGCCACAAGGATCGCCACGATGAGCGGCATCCAGCCGCGTACGAATTGCGACATCAGATAAAGCGAGCGTGCCGCTCCTCGCCAGTGCGACGGGTCGACCATGCGCGCGAATTCGGGAATGACGCGCGTGCCGAAGATAAAGATGTAGATGATGACCATGGTCAGGATCGCGACCGGATAGGCCAGCCCGGAAAACACGGCATTCTTGATGCGCTTGCCCGATTGCACCACGCTCACTACCGCGATCAGCGCATCTTCCAGATGGCCGGACTGTTCGCCGGCGGCGATGATCATCTGCTCCGACTGCGGCACCCAGCCCGCCATGCCTTCCGACAGCATCAGGCCGTTCTGCACCGCACGCCGCCATTCGTCGAGCACGATCGCCAGCGATTCCTTGGGATTGCGGCCGCCGTCGGAGGCACGCGACTGCATCTCTTCCAGCACCTTGAGCAAGGGCAGGCCATTGGACAGCATCTTCGCGATCTTGCGATACAGGCGCAGGCGCGATGCGTCGGTCAGCTGGGCCTTGGCCCACCAGCGATTGAAATCAATTTGCATGCATTGCCTCCACAATGTGCGCCATGCCGTCGGTGGCCTGCTGTAGCGCGGCGGCGCCCGCCTGCGGGAATGTCAGGCAACGGCTGCCCGGCGCATCGGCCATGGTGAGGCGGCCGACTGCTTTTTCGGCCATCTGCGGATCAATGATGCCGGCGGCGACCTTGTCGATCGCATGCTGCACCAGCGTCTTTCCGCCCAGTTCATTGAGCCAGTATTCCCGCGCCTGGAGCTTTTCGCCGGCCCGGATGTATTCAAAGAATTGCGCATCCGGCGCAATCACCTCTGCTACCACGGTGCGCCCGACGGTTCCCTGCTGACGGCACTTGGCACAGCCGTCGCCGGCGATGCAGGCATTGACGATGTCGGCACCCAGCACACGTGCGACACGCATCAACAGCGCTTCGCTGATCTCGTGACGGTGTTCGATGAGTTTTTTCTTGCAGTGCGGGCACAACACCTTGACCAGGCGCTGGCTGACCAGACCGGTAACCACGCCATGATCGGCGACCATGGGCAGCGGCAGGCCCAGATCGACCAGGCGGTCGACGATCGCCATCGCATTGTTGGCATGCACGGTAGTCCATACCTGATGGCCGGTCATGGATGCGCGCAGCGCAGTCTGCGCCGATGCGCGATCGCGGATTTCGCCGATCATGATGGTGTCGGGATCGAGCCGCATCGCATTGGTGATCGCCGCCGAGAACAGACGCGAGCGCTCTTCCTCGGTACCGGCGTTGGTGACCATCGTCTGCACCGCGCCTTCGATCGGATATTCGACCGGGTCTTCCACGGTGATCACATGGATCTTGCCTTTGGATTCCAGGATCTCGCCGGTCAGCACCCGCTGCAGCGTGGTCGACTTGCCCGAACCGGTAGGGCCGCTGATAATGTTCATGCCGATCGGCTGTTCCTTGAACAGCTGCAGCATCGTTGCATGTTCTTCCGAAAAGCCGAGTGGCCTGACGTCGATATCGTCGCCGGCATCGTTGTACAGCAGGCGCAGCACCATCACATTGCCTTCGCTGGTGGGCGCGGTCGCAATGCGCACGCCGTAGAGCTTTTCAGGCAGCTTGTCGCGGTCGCCGATGCTGGCGTCCTGGCGCTCGCTCGGCTTATAGGCATTGTCGGATACCGTGGTCATCGCGCCGTACATGGTGGCGAGCAGACGTTCGCCAAAGTCGCGCGGATGGCCGCTCACCCGTACCAGATCGTTATGCACGCGGAAATAGATTTCGGTGCTGAGTTTTTTTACGCGGATATGAATGTCCGATGCGCGCTCCTTGCACGCACGGGTCAGCAATTCCTTCGCGGTCACCTGCATGCTGGAATGGTCGAGGCGCGCGCCGCCGCCGGCCGTTCCGGCCTGATAGGCCTGGTTGATCTTGTCGATCTTGCAGAAGATGCGGCGGTAGGGCCGGTTCATGCGCTCCAGCCGCGCGCAATAGGACAGCACATGCGGATTCATCACCTGACCGTCGGCAATCAATAGCCGGCCATCGGACAACAGGCAGATGAACTTTCTCTCTTCGGCGCTGGCAGAGTAGTCGCCATTGCGGCTCAGCACGCTGACCGCTGCAAAGTCGATCGTATCCTGCTCGGCCTGGCCATCGGGCACGGCTGGGCCGGGGATCGTCTTTGTCGCCGCGGTATTCATCTTGCGGCCCCTGTCGTCACAGGCGGCAGCGACAGCGTCGGCATCGCCGGCATGGCGGCGGCCGAATGCGCCTGCCGTTGGACCGGCGCGCTGCTGGCCAGGCGAAAGCTCTTGCTGCCCTTGCCTTGCACCGTCACGCCATTGCGGTTGATAGCGACCACCTTCAGGCCATTGGGCAAGACATCACCCTGCTTGACGTCGATCGTGCTACCGTTGTCGAGTTGCAGCGTGCTGTACATCGTCGCGCCTATGCCTTCGATCGCACGCACGGTGGGATGGCCGCCGTAGGCGACGCCGGCGAGCCGGTCGATTTCGGCCTGCTTGGACGCGATCTGCGCCTGTACCTCGATTTTCCGGGCACGCGCTTTCAGTATCGTCGTCGCGGCTTCGAGCTGCATCAGATCGTCAGCGGTGTTCTCCGCCGGCGCTGCCGCGGACAATAGCGCGCATGACAGGAAAACGATGGGCTTCAGGCTATTTCGCATAGATCACTCCTTCAATCACCCATTCGCCTGCGCGATAGGTCAGTTGTTCCAGGCGAACGCCTGGTTGTATAAGAATCGACGCCACGTCGGCCGGCGGCATGCTGCCGGCGTTGATCGTGAGACTGTAGGATTTCCAGCTTGGCGGCTGCGGCAGCTTGTTCTCCACGCCCGGCGGCGAAGGCGGTGGCGGCGGCGGCAGTTGCTGGGGCAGCAGCGCGATCTTTGGCGTCACGCCCAGCGACTGCAGGCGTGCGAGCAAGGTGTCGATCAAGCCCTTGGATTCGAGCAAGGCTTCGTCCTTGCTGGTGCCGAGCGACAGCGGCTTGGCGAGGCTGGCCTTGGCGCCGCTGATATCGACGATCGCCTGCGGCACCTGTTCAAGCAGATAGCCGACGCTTGAGCTGCCGCGCGACCACGCATAAGCAATCTGCGTTGGCGTGCACCGCAGTTCGTCGAGCTGCCAGCCGCCGGCCGACATCAACGCAAGCTCCGGCGCGCAGGCGCGCGCGAGCTTTTCCGGCAGGGGTTTGGCCGGCCACGGATGCGGCGCTTCTATCGCTGCCTGGCCGGCCTGGATGCGCCTGCGCATTTCTTCCATGGCGCGCGCGCGTTCCTCTTCTTCTTTCTTGAGTTGATATTGCCGCCAGCCGATATAGCCGGCACTGCCCAGCACGACCGACGCCAATGCCATGCCCGCCGCCAGCTTCCATGGCACTTGACGCGCGACGGGGCGCAATGCATACGCCGACGGAGCCCACAGCCGTCCACCATGCTTACGCGGTACCAGTTCGCTGATGCGCCTGGCATTGAAATTGTGAAAACCCTGGCTTTCCAGTTCCGGTTCGCCGATGACCACGTTCCATCCGCCCAGGCCATAGTCGCCATGCAGCCGTTCCAGCACCTCTTCGCGCGTGCCGGCATAGTCGCCGTTGGGCAGGAAGTTACCATCCCGGACCGCGAAGTAAGCCCATTTGCCGTCAGCCAGCTGAAAGGCGCCCAGCCAGTTCTGCGCGGGTTGCTGGCGCCCGTCGTAGTAGGCGCCTTCGGTGGCGATGGTCCTGGCGGCAGCGGCGGCCAGCGAGATCATGCCGCTTTGCCCGCCTTCCTTGCTGTTGGCATAACCTGCCTGAGCCGTGGCCTGGTCGCGGCGCAACACCATCAGATCGAAATTGATCTTCTTGGCGAGCGTGAGCGCTTCGGCGCGCAGATCGCGCGGGCGCGACAGCGACTGCCAGAAAAGCCCGCAGATCAGCCTGGTTTTGCCGTCCTGAATGATATGGATCGCCATGAATCGCTCCGCAGTGTTTTATGCGCCCGGCATCGCAATCGGGGTGATCAGGATCACGATCACTTCCTTCGCGGCCTGGGCCTTGAAACCGCCGCCGAGCAGGAAATTGCGCGGGGTGCCGACACCGTTGCGGTCGAGATCGTCGGCCACTTGCTCGAAGCCGCTGACGATCAGGGTTTCGCCGGAACGCATCGCCACCCGCTGCAGGAAGTTGCGCGTATCGAGTTCCGGCGTCTGGATCAGGCTGTTATTGCTCGACACTTCGGACATGCGGCGCAGGCTGGATATATCGGTCGAGAACTGCAGCATCACGGTGCCGTTTGTCAGCAGATGCGGCAGGATGGTCATGTTGAAGCCCGACGTGACGGTACCGGGATTCAAGGTCGTGCTCGAACCGACATTGGCGGTGATCGTGGTCTGCGACGATTTCAGATAGCTGGTCTGCTTGGCCACCTGAACCGGCACCGGCTGGTTGTTGAGCGTGACGACCGATGCGGTGGTTTCGCGGCGCACCCGGCCCTGGCGCGACAGTGCTTCGATCACGACCGACGAACCGGCCAGCTTGCTGCTGGCGGTCGCGAGGATGGCCGCCGAAAACGCATTGCTGCCCGGCGTGCCGGCAAACGAGTTCTGGATGCCGTAACGGCGCGACAGATCGCCGTAGACCAGGTTCCAGTTGACGCCGTAGCTGTCGCTATCGTCCAGCGTCACGCCCAGCACCGTGACATTGATCATCACCTGGCGCGACAAGGCCTTGTTTTCGGTATCGACGAAGTGGGCGATGCGCGACAGGCTGTCCGGCGTATCGGTGACGGTGATGGAGCCCGTCGCCGGCGACGCGACTACCTTACCGTAGGACGACAGCATCGCGCCTATGGTTTTTTCTATGCTGGCGAACACCGACAGTTGCGACTTGACGGCGGTATTCTGGCTGTTGTTCGCATTGGCGCCGCCGGCGGCCGACCCGTCCTGCCCTCCGCCCTCGCCGGCAGTCGAGCCGCTGGCGACGGTGGCCGAGACAGCCGAATCGCCGGGAATCGCATTGATCTGGAACGTGCGGGTATCGGTATGGAAGAACTGGATCGCGTTGTCGGCGTACTTCCACGACACGCCGAAACGCGCGGCGGCAGTATCGAGCAAGCCTTTCAGCGTTCCGCTCGGGTAGACGATGCGCATGTCGGAATGGTTCGCGCCGAAGCCGCCGGCCAAGCCGGATGGCGGCGACAACGGCGGCACGCGCGAACCGTTGGTGGTCGGCGGCGGGCTTGCAACAGTACCGGTATTGCCGCCGACGGCACGCGCCGAAGCGGCAAGCGCGTCGGGCGTGACCCTGGCTGCGATGCCGGAACGCAGGGTAATACGCTCCGCAAATTCGGACAGCGAACCGACCGAGCGGTCGAAGGTGGCGGAAGCGTTAAAGGCCGCAGGCAGCATAGCCTGCTTGTCGATCTTGATCGGTGCGGATGCCAGCCAGACGCCATTCTCATGCGTCACCGGCGATGCTGCTTTGACCGTCGTCTCGACCTGTCCGACCGATTTCACGAGGCGGTCGCTGCGCGTCGCGGAGTTGGTAAAGGAACCGGTAATCTTTTCCGGCAGATCGGCGCATCCGGCCAGCAGTAGACAGGCGGTAAGCGCCGTAAGAGTAGCGAGACGCATTATTGAACCCCTTTCGCAATGAGTCGAAGCACATGATTGCCGCGATAGAACACCGCCCTTACAGGTACTTCCGTGTGCTCGAGACTTTTCACCACTGATTCCACCGCGTTTTCAAACTGGCCGGGAAAGGAAGCCTGGGCATACACTGGATAATCGACCGACAGCTCCCACGAGAGCTGCCAGCCGGCGGAAGCCGCCCAGCGCGCCAGGGCCGAGCGGATCGTCTTGTCCGTGCTCCTGATGTCCCAAGTGACCGCCTTCGCCGCTTCCTTCTCGGCGGCCTGCGCCGCCTGGGCCGCCTGGGTCGCGGCTTGGGTGGCCGCCTGTATCGCCGATTGAATGGCGGCCTGGGTGGCGGACTGAATCGCTGCCTGCGCGGCGGCCTGAATGGCGGCCTGGGTGGCCGCTTGCGCGCCGGCCGGTGCCGCAGCGGGTGCGGGCGTGAACGCCGATGACGCAAACGATGCGTTTGCCGGCATCGTTGCAGGCATCGTGGCCGCCGGTGCACGCGGCGCCACGGAAACCGCCGGCTCTCTTGCCGATCGCGACAGCGGCTGAGTCTGCGGCGGCGCATACGTCGTCGGCCGCGCGTTGTTGGGCATGCCTTGCTGCATCGACGGAATCACCGCTTCACGCGCGCTATCGGCCATCGGGGAAAGCGGCACCTGCCGCACGATGACCAGGCGCGCGCCGAGCGAAACATCCACTACCAGTTCCGGGTACGGCTCCAGCATGTCGAGCAAGGCATCGGTCCACGGCCGCCCGCCGGTCCACGACGCCGGCTGGTTCAGCATGGTCGGCGACACGGCGGTGGTGCGGATCGTGAAGTCGCGCGGCACGATCGCGGCGAGCGCCTGCGCCAGCGGCACGTCGGTGCCGGAACCGCGCACGATATCGAGCGGGCGCGTGGTGCCGACGGTCGTCACGCCGCCTGCGGAAGGCTTGTCCGATGCGGCGTGCGCCGATACCAGCAACCCGAGCTGCATGGACACGACTAGCAACGCTAATTTTCTATTCATATGCACCTCTCAACCGTTCGTTCGTTGGGCACTGGTCACTCGCTGCCCGTCCCGGGTCGCTCGACGCCAGGCAAAGGCATCAACACGACAGGCGGGGAATAAGTGGCATTTCAAAAAATTTGGTTCGCCAAGCGGCCGCACGGATGCGGTCTTGTTTCTTCTTTAGCAGCAGACGTGCCAGGTGGAAAGTTTTGCGAGGGAATGGGATGTTTATTGGCTTAGCGCGCAGTTGCGGTCTGCACGCGGTCCAAAGGTGTTGCAAGCTTGCAAGGCTAGGTATTCGGGTGCAATGCGCGTGTGCGAGTTGCTCCGAGCGGCATTGCTTGCATAAAGAATAAGGAATGAGATGGTGCCCTGCAAATGATATAGCGCGCGCTCCAGGCAGAGGTGAGATCCCTTGATGCCGGACATTAGAGGCGCTTGTAGCTCACGTTAAATATCGCTTATCAAAAGCTGCTTTACAGGAATCAAGTTTTCTTGCGGATTTGACCATTATGAGATAGGGCATCTATCGGAAATTTGGAACTTATAAAACATTTCCCCCACTCAAAGTTACCTTTCGTAACCAAATATGGCCAAAATGCGCACTTCTTCCATCAGCCTTGGCGAAATTCACGTTCCAAGTACCGCAGAGGTGTCACAGAAACCGGTAGTGAGCCATCAGCCCCGTTCCCGATCGGTCGTATCCGGTATTTCACGAACTAACAAAAAAAGCGCAGGGCCACAAACACCAAATTCAAAAATAACTGGGGAAAACCCAGAATCCGTTACGGTCAAACACGTCAGGTTCAAGGATCTCTCGACGTCAACGAGCACTCCGGCGCAAATGCCAAACGTGGCGGAAAACGGTTACTACTGGCTTAGCAATCCCTTTATTCCTGCCGAGGAGTTTCCTGGTCAAGAGTTTCCTGCCAGATTAAGCCCGGCTGGCCAAGAATTAGGGAGCGGCGGTTGCGGGACCGTCACTATCTATAGAACTCCAGACCCAAACCACATCGAATTTGCTGCCAAATCAGCCTCGGGGCTGGAAGGAGAAGCTTTAGAGGCGGCCAACAGGATGCTTCACAAGGAAAGTCACATATATGGCCGTTTAAAAGAGTGGGCTGGTCGAAATAAAGAGGATTCGTCCTATGCGACCATGCAAAAAAACGTAGTCAAGATCTACGGAATGGCCGGAGTATTGAAACCCGATGTTGCCGAACGCAGGAAGAGCGGGGATGTCACGCCGTTGACTGCCGCCGACATCACCCCACTCCTTCTGATGGAAAAAGGATTTGGCGGCCTGGCGGTGATAAAGGAATTATCGCTGCGGTACGCGTGCGGCAAGCTTAAGAAACGACAGTTTGACGGCATAATGCAATGGATCGGATATCAGGTGCTTCAGGTCATAGAGTTGTTTGGAAAAGCAGGGTTAATCCATGGCGATATCAAACCTGACAATTTCATCTTTGACCGTGAGACCGGCGACCTGAAAGTTATCGACTTCGGCATTTCCGGCGAGCTTGGTGTCCATGCCAATGCTGGAACTCACACCTATGCGCCGCCGGGCGCGATTGGAGAAGGTAAAAAGGGAATCCTCCGTACTGAGCAATTCGATGTGTTTTGCGTCGCATCATCGCTATTGGAGTCAATGGAATTTGACCTTACTACCGTTATCAACGAATGGGACGGGCAATGGAATTTCAAGCATGCCAGAAACTGGCAGCCGAACGAAGGCTTGACACTTGTAGCGCATAGCAAAGATGTAGCTCACACGAATCCGTATACTGGCCTGAAAGAACGGCTCCCGGGTCATTACATTGATATTAAAAACAATGTCAATACCGCAAGAAGCGGTGGGTTTGCCTATCCCGACGCCATGAGAATGATGCAGAGCAATTCCGATCAAGCTCCCGATGCGCGCGTGGCCAGGAATCTTATGTTCTTCAAGGACGCTGTGATAAGCCATGACGAGGCCCGTAGCCTGATAAAAGACATGATGGATTCGCTCGATCCGGTGGAAAAGCCGGCTAAACAGGATCCACTTGAATTCCCCCAACGGCCAAATCTGCCTCCGGCAATCTATTGGATTGCGACCCAAGCGGACCTGTTGAAGGTGAAGTACGAACTGGAGTCCGCAGCACAGACGACTAAAGGCAAGCACTCGTCGGATACGATCCGGGAGCTGATAAAAACCTGTGCCGACTTGCTCGGCAAACTGAACGATGCTGCCAATCTTTCACCACAACCGAACAACAACCCTCTTGAGAAAGAAGCTGTTGCATCGCTGGAGAAGGAGCTTGGCGAGCAAGGTAAAAACATCACCAGTATGGCGATACGCAAGATGTCCGAGCTTGCCAACGTCGAGAAGGACCTGCCTGAGCATCTTCGCCCGATTGCCAGCAAAACAAATGCCGAGATACGTGAACTCTTGGCTCTGCCTGAACATCTGCACCCGATCGTCTTCGAAGTATGCGCCCTCCTTCTGCAGCAGAAGAATCTGAATATCGCGCTCAATCCGACTCCGTCCAAGACGCCGGAATCCGACAAGCCAATCGACTTGAAGCTGGCTCCCCACCGCTGGCATTACCGCACCGCGCTCCAGGCATGGCGGCACTGCGCTCAGCTAATTCAGCGCCTGAATCCTGTTGCGATGAACCAGCCGCAGCATGTCATGGACACCGCCAAAGTTAGCTTGAACACAAAGCTGACAGCCCTGCAGAAGAGTTTTGTTACGATCATAATCAGGCTAAGCTCTGCAGACGTGAACAGGCAAATGTCATCTGCAGGTCATCTTCTTTCGCAAGACGAACTTGATGTCCAGCTGCTTATCGAACAGGGTGAGGCGCTTCTCTCCGAAACGCATCTGGCTCCCAAAAAATCTGCTTCCGTGGCACGGCGCGTTCAAATGATGATCGATACATTGGTAAAACATGACGCACGTATCGGCTCGTTGATCACGAGGAGCGCCGGAGAACAAAATAAGGGCTTGAAAGGCGCGCTTGGTGCAATGGTGGGCCGATTGGAAAAATCGAAGGAAAACCTTACTCAGCGCCTCAAAAGATATAAAGAACTGGGGGCAAGCTTCTTCCATGGAACGGAAAAGCGCATCAATGAATTGTTATCGGAAATCTTTTCCATTCCCGGATCGACGTTTGGAAAATCGCAGCCCGACAAAAACGTGAGGGAACAGGATTTTGCGTTAGCGTTCGACATATGGTCTCGGCTGAACATGTTTGCGGGCCGGACGGATCCCGACGGGCTAGCTCAACGGGAAAAAGCGTTGACCGAATTCAGTGAGCTTGCACCACGGATGGCGGCCTTCGTTGCCCGAATGCGTCCGGTTCTGGAAGAACTGGGATTGCCGAATGACTTCGGGAAAAATCACTTCATTGAGAACAAAGATATTAGCCATTACATGCCAAGTTCACTGCGCGAGTTGCGAGAGCGCCTCATGGAAGCGCAATATGACCATGTCTCGAAAACGACGCGTCCTGGCCTAATGGAAAAGGTAAAGCTTGCGCGGCGTTTTCTTGATCAACATATTCACGAAGATATGGAGCTTGCCGCTCACGCTACCCAAGAGCGCAAAATAACACAGGAAGAGACCGATATTTTGCGTAAGCAACAAGAGAGAAAGAAAAATCTTAAGTTTCCCGACCCGCTACCGTCGCAGAAGATGGAAGAGGACTCGGCCACAAACTCGGGTGAACTCGACGCGCACAAACGTGCCCACGTTCGCCGCATGCGTCCGGTGCTGAGCGAATTGGAATTGCTGAAGCGCATACAAAAAACTGCAAGTGGAAATGAGATACCAAAGACCGAAACGCTATCGGTTGAGTTCAGCGTCGATTACGTTATTGAACGTGAGAATATCGGCAAGGATGTTGCTACATTGCTGGATCGGGCGGATGAAAAAAATGGGAATGGAGTGGAGGCTAAATTGGCCGAGTTACGCAAGCATGGGGTGATACCGGAGGATAGTCCAGAAAACGATGTAATCGATTTAAGCAAATTGAACGAATATCTGGCTCTTAAGGCCGGCCCCACGGTACCAAACGAAATCCTGGTTCAAATAGGCGTTCTTGTTAATGAAAAAAATTTATAAGTCAAAGTAGATGCTGAACAGCCATCTCGGCGCCGGCAGCCGGGGGTGCGACGGTGACGCTGCCGGACACGCGCCCGCCTTCTTCAACCACCAGCTTGCCGTAACTGATTTGGCCGGTCACCGAGCCGGTTGCGTATACGATCAACTTTTGACGTGCCACCAGTTCGCCTTCAAAACGACCATAGATTTCCGCCACATCGACGTTGACGGTTCCCTTGAACGAACCATTGCTGGCGATCTTGAGCATGCGGCTATCGTTCTTCGCTTCGACGTCGCCATCGACGACCAGCGTCTCGCAGTTGCTGATTTCGCCGACCAGCTTGACGCCACGTCCGATGACCAGATGGCTATTCTCGGCGGCATGCAAACCTTCTCTCGTCGCGCATTGCCCTGGATTTTCTGCCGCGTTTCCCTCGATATGCGGCGATGGCTGGTGTGACGGCGCCGCCGGTTCATGCTCTTCATCTGTTGGGCGATGAACATCGTGCTGCTGGGCGTGATTCGATCGGAGGGAGCGTACTACCTCTTTCGGCGTGTTGCGATAAACGTTCGTGCGCGAATTCGATGCGCCTTGCCGTACGTTCGCGATTATTTTTTCAAAGAGATTGGCGTGTTGTCCCATTGGGTGGCTCCGGTCGAAGAAGATTTAGGATGCGGGAGAAGTCGTCGAGAGTATGACAAGCAGCCATACTTCCCGTTACTGTCCGCATGCAGGCACTTTCCCAGACGAGCGTCGCGCTGCGGATACCTGCATTCTCCGGTGCTGAGTGGCTCGACACCAAATCCGGTTCCCGCCTTTGTTCGACTTTTCAACTCCACTCTCTGTCAAAGCGGTAATGCCATCGTCAGCCGTGCGTTGCCAGATGCCAACTGTCGGACATTGCCGGCGACATCAGGTCCCGGAGCCTTCATCTGCCGCATGCCGCTCGGCCAGACGGCTCTCGAGCATCTCGTTCAATTCGCGCAGTATTTCTTCATCGCGCTGGCGGTCGGTAATATCGGTCGCAATTGCGCAGATCGCATACACTTCGCCGGTCAGATCGCGTAGTGGCGACGTCACCAATATGTAGGTGTGCAACTCGTCGCCATGCGGCAGAACTTCTTCACATTCCAGGCCTGCGCCGCTGGCGATGATTTGTTCGTCGATGGCGCGCAAGGCTTTCGCGATCTCCGGCGGGAAGATTTCGTCATCGGTCAGGCCCAGCAGATTACGATCAGGCCCGCCGAACAATTCCTCGAACCGCCTGTTGACAAGCATGTAACAACCATCGAGATCCTTGACATAGATGATCGTGGTCGAGGTGTCGATGATAGCTTGCAGCAGCGCCTTGCTTTCGAACAGCGCCTCTTTCGCCATGAGCAGGTCCGCAGTCCGCTCTTCCACGCGCTGCTCGAGTTGACGGCGCAAGCCATTCAGGGAAAGATGCGTCTCCACGCGTGCCAGCACCTCGACCGGTTCGATAGGTTTGACGATGTAATCGACTCCGCCCACGGTAAAGGCGCGCACCTTGTCCCAGGCGGCGTCCAGGGCGCTGATAAAGATGACCGGTATGTCGCAGGTGCGAGGATCCGCTTTCAGGCACCGGCAAACTTCGTAGCCGTCCATCTCCGGCATCTTGACGTCCAGAAGCACGATGTCTGGCAAGGCAGTCTCCATGACTTGCAAGGCGACGGCGCCGGAGTTGGCCGCCATGACCGCATAGTTTTGCTCGGAAAGCATACGGACCAGCAAGCGCAGATTGGCCGGGGTGTCATCCACGATCAGGATCTTTGCGCGGGGACTAGGCGCAATTTTATTGACATTGGGGGACATAATTGCCTTGTTCACCATCAGCGAAAAAGAAAGTTTGTTGGATGATGCTTCTTGTGAGCAAAAAAAGCTACCCTGCGCGCGAGAATTATGCGGCATCCATTCGCAACTATGACCGACTGATCGGTATCGCTGCGCTCGATCTGGCCGAATTCGATGCGCAGGCGTTGAACCATGCCGACGCGCTTTCGCGCATCGATGAAGCACTCCCATTGGTCTCGAATCATCCCGATCGCTACTACCGCGTCGTTGGCCTGATCCTGCGCGCGGCAGTGCTGGCGTGGCTGGTTCGGGTCGCAGCGAGTGCCGCTGCGCTGGCCAGCGTGGAAGAAGAAGCCGATCTGCGGCTTTCCAATGAAAACAGGATACGTTTTGATGTGCAGTTAAAGGAAACCGAGAACGGCCGGCTGTCACGTGCAGCGTTCAGCGGCGCTATGTCCCGGCATCCGTGGCATTCGGCCCGACATCCTCAGCCGTCAGCGGCTTTCTCAAAGCTGGCAAGCTTGTGTACTCGTCGGCGCCGACATCGTGGCGCGTGCGCGTCTGTCCATCCATGTCGTCGGTGAGGAAAGGATAATGGCCTACCGCAGCATGGTGCGCCGGCCCGTTTGACGACAGCTTCCGCAACCCGTCGACCTCCACCAGCATCGGATCGACGGTTCGGATTTCAGCGGACGTTCTGGAGACGTTGCCGGTCGTGGCACCGAAGCCGATATTGCCAGCAAAGACGGTATTGCTTTTCATGTTTTCGTCGTAGAGCGTTCCTGTCGTATTGACGACGATGTTGTTGGCGACGATGCTGCCGACCGGCGCAAGCGACTTGCTCCCGCCGATCACGATACCGGTCGTGCTGCCCACAATCGTGTTGTTGACCACCAGTGCGCGATAGATGCGCCAGTGCATGCGCAGCTGCTCTTCGTTCGGCGTGGATGTATAGCCGTTGGCGCCGCCGTCATAACTCCCCGCATCGAGGACGATCGCATTGCCGGTCAGCTTGTGCAGATAGTTGTTATACAGCTTGTGGTCGTTGCCGTAGATCCGGAATCCGCCGACATCCTTCTTGACGCCGTCATTCAACAGATAGTTGCCGTAAAAGCTGTTGTTGTGACCGTGCCGCGCGGTCACCTGCCCTTGGTTCCGGATAAAGGTATTGAAGCGAACCGTATTGCGGCCGCTCTTGACCGATATCACCTCGGGGTCGCTGTCGCAATGGACGAACAGGTTGTTCTGGATCACAGTGAATCCATCCGACATCGATGCCACGGACAGGCCGACGCGTATCGTCTCGCCGCCATTGTCGGCCAGTCGAACGGCATCGTGAAAATGGTTTTTCTCGATCAGCGTATGCCGCGGGACTTGTTCGTTGACTTGGTCCAGCGCAATCATTTGACCGACTCCTTGACGCGGGCCGAAATCATTGTGATCGATCTGGTTGTAATCGCTGCCTGCACCGTCGATCACGATCCATTTGGTGGGCGCGCTGTTCTTCGCCAGGGCGAAGGTGTTGCCGGTAACACGGACGTGATGGCTGGCCGAAGACAGCGACACTGCGGTTCCCTGGTTGACAAACTTCAAGCCTTGCAGTGTCACGTAAGAAGCGCTCTCGAATTCAAAACCGGCTTTTCCTGAAATAACCGCGCCGCCCGGATTTGCCGCGACGATAGTGATCGGGCTGCCCGACCTGCCATTCTTGCGCGTGATGGTAAACGGACCGGTATAGCTGCCGTCGGCAAGCCGGATCACGACACCCGCCGATGCGTTGTTGATGGCGTTCTGCAGTTGCTTAGCATTCGACACTTGCACCGCCGGCATCGTATCGCCCGGCGTCGGTATGGCTTCAGGCGGCGTGGTCGGCACCAATGGCGGCACCGGCGGCGCATCTTCTCCACCGGGCGGGTTCCCGGGTTGCGGTGCAACGATCGGCGGTGGCAGGGCCGGCGTTTCAATGTCGCTTCCGCTGCCTCCGCCGCAGCCCGCCTGACCGAATAACAGGATCATGCAGATGGTCGCCGTTTGTTTGTGCCGCATAAGCTCCCTACAGGTTTGTGGCGCCTCGCTAGTGCGATGTGCCGTCATGTTGGACAACCGTCTCTGATCAAAACGCTACCCGCGCTGGTCCGACATCGACGGTATAGTCGCGGCTAAATCACTCCAAGCGCGCCTTGCTTCAGCAAGCGCTCGATCTGTGACGCGGGTGCCGGCTCGGACAGGTAAAACCCTTGAAGACGCCGGCAGCCGAAATTTCTCAGCATGTCGACCTGTTCCGGCGTTTCAACGCCTTCCGCGATGGTGTCGAGATGCAGCTGGTTGGCGAGATCGATGATCGTCTGCACGATCAGCTGGCCGTTGACATCATGGGTAAGATCGCGAATGAAGGATCGGTCGATCTTTACTGCATGGACTGGCAGCTTGCGCAGGTAGTTCAAGCTTGAGTAGCCGGTGCCAAAGTCATCTATCGCGAGCCGCACGCCTGCATCGGCAAGTTGCCGCAGCTGCCTCATCATGTCGTCCATGTTCTGCATCAGCGATGTTTCGGTGATCTCGATTTCCAGCAATGACGGATCGATCTCTTCCTCGCGCAAGGCGCGCAGGAGCAATGCAGCCGGGTCGGGGCCCTGAAACTGTTGCGGCGATAGATTGATGGCTACCGGCACCACTGTGCCCAGGCTTCGTTGCCATGCGCCGATTTGCCTGCATGCCTCGCGTATTACCCAGTGACCGATAGGCATAATCAAACCGTTGTTTTCGGCAAGAGGAATGAACTCTTGCGGCGGCACCATGGTCCCGTCCGGAAGTTGCCAGCGCAGAAGCGCTTCCAGCGAACACACCTCAAAGTGATCGATATTGACGATGGGCTGGTAAGAAAGCTGAAACTGCTTCCCCGACAAGGCCCGGCGCAAATCCTGATCGAGATTGAACGCGCGCTTGACCGCGTGCTCGATATCTTCCGTGAAGATGCGCAGGTTGTTACCACTTTCCATGTTGCTGCGGTTGAGAGCCAGGTCTGCCTTGCATAGCAGCGTATCGGCTTCGCGTCCGTGTTGAGGGAACAGGCTGATGCCGATCGACGCGGTCACATACAGGGCAATGCCTCCAATGGAGAGCGGGGCCGAGAGCAGGTCCAGTATGCGCTGCGCGACTTCCATTGCTGCATGTGCATCGCCGACATGGCTGAGCGATACCACAAATTCGTCGCGGCTCGACTGCCAGCAATGGTCCGCAGGACGGATGGACTCCCGGATGCGGATCGCGAGCTGTTCGATGAACTGCTCGCCGGCTTCGCGCCCCAGCATGTCACAGATAAACTTGACCCGATGAAAACCAATGAACAACACGGCAACGTGCCGGTTACGCGCCTGCGCTTCACGCAATACCCGACCGAACTGTTCTTCGAGCCGCGCACGTCCGGTAATGCGTGCATGTGCCGCATGATGCGTATCCGGCGCCTGGCCTGAACCCGTTGAGGAGGGAAGGTGCAGCTGCGCATTTCCCTGCGCAGTATGGACCCGCTCCTCCTTGTCATCCCTGCGTTCAATAAATTCCTTGATGACCCATACCGTCGTGGCCGAGCCACCTTCGACCACTGAGGTATGCACCATCGTTCTCACCCAGATCGCTTTGCCGTTGCGAGCGGTGGCCGGCATTTTTCCGGTGACCACGACGCTGGCCTGCGCCTGTGCGGACGCGCTCGCCTGTTTCAATTCCTCGCTAACGACGGGGAAGAATGCGGATAACGGCATTCCCTCCATGTCGGCGGGGCTGTAGCCGAATATCCTCCCGGCCTCACTGTTGCAACGGCCGACCACGCCCTGGCGGACAATCATCAGGCCGACCAGCTTGTTGGTCGTAAGAGAGCGTTGCAAGGGCAGCGGCAAGTCGATTTCTTCGCTTGAGAGCTTGTACATCTTCTTTGGCCGGTTGATGGTTATTCGACTGCAAGCGTCAGTGCCTGCAGAGTTCAGATAGACCGTTATTAGCGAGAGCCATGCCAGCGGGAAGGCAATGACAAAGAAGAGGTAAGCGTTTGAAAATAAACGCTATTTTTTATATCCGTCGAGATGTGGGGAATCGGGTAGTGCGAAGTTGCATGCCGTCCTGAAGAGGGGATTGCAGCGCTGCATGCAAGGCGGGGCAGGCAGGGAAAAGAGCTTTCCCCTGCCGAGAAGCTTATTGTTCGGCGGGTTTCTTGTAATCCGACAGGTCCATGTCGTAGAGCTTCATTTTGCGATACAGCGTCGAATAATTGATTTTTAGCTCATTGCAGGCGTTGGTTGCGGCGCCGTCATGGCGCTTGAGGGTTTCCGCGATCACGGCTTTTTCAACCGCTGCAATGATCTCGTCCAGCGACTGCGGTGCAACCGGCGCTTCGGCCTGCCCGATCGAGACGGGTATTCCGAGCTGGAACTGCTCTGCCACATTCCGCAGTTCGCGTACATTGCCCGGCCAGTCGTAGGTCAGCAACTGCTGCTGGATCTCACGGTCCGGTATTGCCGGCGGCTGCCCGAAACGCAGCGCCGCTTCATGCAGAAAATGGGCAAACAGTTGGGTAAGATCTTCTCGCCGTTCGCGCAGCGGCGGAATCTTCAGGGTCGCGACGTTGAGCCGGTAATACAGGTCGATGCGGAACTTGTCCTGGGCGCTGTGATCCTTGAGGTCGACCTTGGTTGCCGCGACCACGCGCAGATCGACCGGCAATGCCTTGTTTTGGCCCAGCCGCTCGACTTGCCGCTCCTGCAGCACGCGCAACAGCTTGGCTTGCAGATGCAGCGGCATTGCTTCGATTTCATCAAGAAATAGCGTCCCGCCGCTCGCGTATTCGATCTTGCCGATGCGCTGCTTCGCAGCACCGGTATAGGCGCCCGCCTCATGCCCGAACAACTCGCTTTCGAACAGCGTCTCAGGAATGGCCGCACAGTTGATCGGCACGAAGTTTCCTTGCCGCCCGCTGAATTCATGCACGCAGCGTGCAACCATTTCCTTGCCTGAACCGGTTTCGCCAAGAATGATCACATTGGCCGGCGCCGGCGCGATGCGCAGGATCAGATTGCGCAGCGCCTGCATAGCGGCGCTTTGTCCGATCAGGATGCGCTCAATGCCGGCCGCGAACGTGAGACGTTGCAACAGATTGCGATTCTCGACGGTCAGCCGGCGTTGGGCCGCTGCCCTGCGTATGACCGTAATGAGATGATTCTTGTCGAACGGCTTTTCAAGAAAATCGTAGGCGCCCTTGCGGGTTGCGTCGATTGCAATCGGAATGCTCCCGCGCGCCGTCATCAGTACGGTCGGAAGCTCCGGATCGACCTCCCTGATCCGCTCGATCACCTTGAGTCCGTCGAGCGTGTCCTTGTCGCTCAGATACAGGTCCGTCAATACGACATCCGGCTGTATTGACGGTAACTGCTCGAGCGCGAGATCCGATTGTTCAAATGCGAATGTTTCGAATCCGGCACCGCTCAAAGCTTGCTTCAGGCTGTGCCGGAGGAGATCATCGTCTTCAATCAGCACTACCTTGTAGTCGCTGCTGACTTCATCGGCTTGCTGAATCAATGTGTCTCTCCATTTGCCCGTGGCAGCTGAATGACGAACTCCGCGCCGCCGTCGGGGTGATTGCGGGCACCCAGGTGTCCGCCCATTTCGGTAATGACTTCATTGGATAAGGCCAGACCGAGTCCTATCCCCTTACCCGCAGGTTTGGTTGTGAAAAAGGCTTCGAACAGTTTTTCCATCGCTTCGGGTGCAATTCCCGGTCCATGGTCGCGCACGCGGATGGCAAGGAACTCACCTTCCTGCGCGGCCTCCACGTGAATGCGCTTGTCCTCCGTGTTCGCAGTCGCATCCATGGCATTGTCGATCAGGTTCACGATGGCCAGCGCCAGTCGGTCGACATCGGCGACGACTGGCTGGTCGATGACCTGGACCTGCAAACGGTATTGTCCGGTCTTGATCTTGGGTGACAGGATCGTGCGTGCGCGTTCCACCGCCTGTCCTACCGACACCGCCATCTTGTTGGTCGCCGTTTTTCGGGAAAAGCCTTCCAGCTGCCGCGACAGTTCGGCCAGCTGGTCGGTTGCCTGAAGCAGCATCGACAGGTTCTCGGCGGCCGCCTTGGTTTCGCCGCGCTCGATCAGATCGAGCGTATTCTCGACCAGCAGATGCATGCTCGCCAGCGGACGTTTGATCTCGTGATTGACATTGGCGACCAGCCGTCCCACAGCAGCCATTTTTCCGGCATGAACAAGCGCCTCGTGATTCCGGCTGCGCTCTCGCTCGGCTTTTGATTCGACATTAAGCAATCGCGCGACATTGCTGCGAAACTGCTGCAAGGTTGGATTCGCGCTATTTGCGGACAGCGCCAAAGCAGGGGTGCCACGGCCCAAGGTTCGAATATCGATCTGATCGCCAGCCTCGGTCCCGATCAGGTTCTGCCCCGGTTGCAACGGTGCGTGATGACGTAATCTGCGTGCAATATCCATGTTGACTCCAACCCCATTTAGAGCAGCTGCATCGTGCCAGTCAAAGCATGGGCAAGCTCACTTGACGACGCAGCAGCGGATAGCCTCCAATATTTTTTTATTATTTACGTAAACTTAAACAAAGAAACTTACGCTGTACTTACTCTGCTGTATTTCCTCGGTATTGTAGGACTGTTTCCTGGGTTCATGCATGGCAATTTCAAGGCCGTTTCAGAATGGAGTTGCCACATCAATAAGGTATCGCACGGCAATATGCATGATATGAAAACATCAATATGCCGCGTACTTAAAACGCGGATCTTTCACCATGGTGTCGATCGCCCGTTTAAGGCTTTCAAACAGAGCCGGGTTCGTCACCTCCACTATGCGACTTCTTGCAAAAAGCGCATTCAATCTGTCCGTCGCGTCCTGTGTCAATTCGGCGAATTCCATGAAACTTTGGGTTGCCGTCCAATCTTCTTCCAAGTACTTCGGCTCGGAAGAATAGAAATTTGCTGTCTTTGGTCTTGATTAACGTCTGCCTGTCCGATACAGCCGTGCAGCATGTTAATCACCGGGTCGTACCACTTCTGACGACCTTGATGCATGATGAATGCATCCTTATAGAGCCAGACTTGATTCTTGAGTGGTGGATGAAAATCAAAAGTTCTTGAAGAGGCAACTGGAATGTCGGTCGCTCGTCAGCACTTCGTTCGGTAATTCGTATTCACTGAGTTCAATAGCTCGTACGTACCCATTCCGGCACCGTAATCATCTCGTGCCTATGCAATCGTCATTACGGGCATGGTGTCCAATGTAGACAGGGGCTGGCTGCTTATTGTGTGCCACTGGGCGTTGGGAATGAAGGCACTAAAGAGAAGCTTACTCAACAAGCTATGACAGCTTAACTATGGTTGGCCTGCTTGCGCAGATTGGTCGGCGAGACGCCAAATCGACGACGAAATACATCTGCCAAGTGTGTTGGCGACGCAAAGCCGGTCACTGTCGCAATTTCCGCAATCGTACGCCCCGATTTCAGTAAGCGCTGCGCCTCCACAATGCGCTGTTCCAAAACATAGCTATGTGGCGTCATGCCCATTGTTGCCTTGAACAGCCGGGCAAAGTGATACGGACTCGTATGCACCAGATTTGCCAGTTCAACGAGACTGAGTTCGTTTGCGAGATTTTCACGGACATACGATTTGACGGTCTGCAGATTTTGCCCAGCCAGCTTATTGCCGATTCTTTTGAGCGGCTTGCCGTTGGCGTAGGCCTGCGTCAGATACGTGACCAAAGCAATCGAAAGGCTTTCCGTATAAAGCCCGCCGGAAGGACATCCATTTTGGATTTCCATCTCCATCAAGGCAAACAGGTTCTCCAGAGCTTTATCGTGGTTTATCCGAAAACCGGACAGATTGATCGTTTTTATCTCATCAGGAAACAACTGGTTCAACACCGCTGGTCGGATCTCGAGCGCGATTCCAGCGGTATCGGTTGTCTGACAAAACCCTCGATCAAACTCAAAATTTTCTTGGATGACGATAAATTCCCCAGGGCCAGTGGCTGCTTCATAGCTGTAGCAGCCGGAAGTCATTCTGCCATGGGTGTGCCCAAGTTTTTGATACCAGATGAGTGTCTGCGGAAAGCAATGAGAAGCAGTCTCACGGCATTCGGCTCTGCCTGAATGAAACTCCATCGGGAACCCATGCCAAGGATGAACCGGCTGTGGGACCGTCCTTTCCCCACCTTCTCTTGCCTGATCAATTTTCACAAGCTTTCCTTCCACCATTACTTGGATGGGCTCTTTTCGCAATGTGCTCATTTGCGGCGTTGTCATAGCTGAGTTTCCATTAAGAAAATCCTGACTTTTCTCTTCGCCATCTCAAAACAGCAAGATCGCAGAGAAAGAGAGCAAGTTTTTAGAACACTGCAAAATAGTGCAGCTTTACACTCGAGCCATCAAGGATTGATTGCACTATAACGCATCATTTGGAGGTTCGCACCATCATCTTGTACTTGATTCATCAACGTCGCTCAAGCAGACCCAACACGGAAACTTCGGTGAGTCTGCACTGAGCAACCGTCGTACACAGACCATGATTACATTGGAGACACTCATGAAAACGATTCCCAAAGACGTCAAAACGTCGCATGTCGCCTCGGCGATTACGACATTGCTATGCGCAGCCAGCTTGGCGGGGTGCGGCAGCAATAGTGACAGCGACAACCCGCCTCCGGACCAACTCGCATCGCAGACTACTTTAAGCTGCGACGATTCCATCAAGACCGGGTTCAAGCCTGATGCCGATACCACGGTGTTGCTGGTGAAAGCTTTCAAGAAGGGGGATGCGTTCCCCAATCAGACGCTTGAGAATCTCGGCAACCCGAATGCGGAAATGGCGGCGAAGGCGGACCTGTGCCTGGTGAAGCTGTTGGTGGGGCCAGGCAAACCCGGCCCTGTGGGCGCTCCTTCCACGTCAGCCGGCATCGGCATCGAGATCTGGCTACCTTTGAAGGAGAAGTGGAACGGGAGAGTGCATGCCATCGGAGGCGGCGGCTGGGTCGGCAGCGAAGAAACAGATGTGACGAAAATCTCGTCTTTCACTGCTGGCTCCGCGGGTTCCGCTCCGACCATCGCGGCTGAAGAAGGTGCCGTCGCTTCCAGCACGGACACAGGGCACACCGGCGGGGCGGACTCCATTGTCTTGGGCGGATCCTTTGCCATGAATCCTGACGGGACGATCAACACCAGGCTGTGGGAAGATTTTGCGGAACGGTCCATCCATCAACAGATCGTCAAGACGAAGGCCCTGGCCACGGCCTACTACGGTTCGGCGCCAAAATACACGTATTGGGACGGTGCTTCAAAGGGTGGCCAGCAGGCACTGAAGGTTGCGCAGCGTTATCCCGAAGACGTAGACGGCATCGCCGTCGGCAATCCTGCCATCAACTGGAGCAAGTTCATCACCGCGGACTTGTATCCGCAGATCGTCATTCAGCGGGACTTGGGCGGCAACTACATGTCGGCCGACCAGCTTAACTTGGTGTCGAATGCTGCCATCTCGGCCTGCGATGTGGTGGGGGGCAGCATCTTGGCTTCATCCTCGACCCAGCGAGCTGTCGCTACGATCCCACGAAGGATGCGAACGTGCTCTGTGCCGCCAACGGCGGGAACAACAACACGGCGGCTTGCGTGACACCTACGCAGGCGCTTGCCATCAACAAGATCTGGTACGGAATGACCAGCGATGGCAGCGTCCCCGATCCGGCCGTCGACAACGGCACTGGAGCGCTCACCGGCGCCCACAAGTGGTATGGTCTCATGCGAGGCACAAGCCTTCTAGGCTTGGCGAGCCCTGTGCCGTTTGACATCGCGGCCCATCAGGTGGCACTGGAACTGCAGAACTCCAGCATTGCTGTGCCATCGTTCAAGAACGCGACTGGCAATGGGCAGGACGGCTGGAAGTCGCTGTCCTATGCACAACTGTCGGAGGCGTTCGACCGTGGCGTCGCGCTTCAGCCGCAATTCAGTTTCATCGACACCGATAATCCGGACCTTTCGGCCTTCAAGGCTCGCGGAGGTAAGTTGATCCACACCGTGGGCGGAGCCGACACACATATCCCCACTGGAGGGTCTGTCAATTACTACGAGCGCGTTCTCGCCCAGATGGGCGGCGTGTCCGCAGTGCAGCCGTTTTATCGATTCTTTTTTGTTCCAGGGTGGGGGCACGGATCGTTTGCAAACGGTTCGTCGAACGCTACAGCGAATCCACCTCTTCTTGCCAAGGGACAGATATATTCGCTGCTTACGAACTGGGTGGAGAAAGGCGTCGCGCCTGACACATTCCAGGTGACCTCCCGCTCATCGTCGCCTGTTGCCAAGAGTCTGCCGCTGTGCGTCTATCCGAAAAAGATCACGTATGTGAACGGCGACCTATTCCAGGCCGCGAGCTATACGTGTCAATGAGGAAGTAGGCGACTACAGAGTTTGCGATCTTACAGCGTAAGGTGAAAAACGAGGGTCGTGGCCGGAGGGGGAAGTCCTTCTCCCGCACTCCGATGCATAAGAGCCAGCCAATCTACACGTATCCCAAAAAGACTGTCTTCACCGGCAACGATCGGTTTTCAGCGGCAAGCTACACCTGTTCTTGAGTGAACGTTTTTAGTAATGCCCCAACGCCCTTGTATTTTCACAAGGGCGTTTCTGCTTTTATGTCGTGTGTGCCTCAAAGTGGCTGCGGGTCGGTTATTGGCGATTGTCTTCAAGCATGAAAACACCCGGTGAGGCATTTTCACTCGCATCTGGTGTGGGTCATTTTGGCGGTCATTTTGATAAGGATTCCACTTATCCCTCGGCTTGACTTTCTAGGTCCGTCTCTTCTTGACCATGAATATGCATCTGCATGTCTAACTGCGGTCCCTTATCATGTCCTGAATACGGCCACCCCATTTTTTGAAAGTTTTTTGGATCTTATGTATCGGATTCCTCTTTTTCCGCACTACCGCTTCATCGGAAGCAATATTTTTCTCCTCATGATTTAGTAGTTCTGGTTCTACACTTCTCTGAATAACAAGAACACGTATTTCATTTTGCGCGGCAAGCACCGTTTGAGGCGGAAATTCAGCTGAGGATTTTTCTTTTTTCGCCTTCGGAGCACTGGAAGAATCGATTGAAGAAGCGGTGGAATCTCCGGCTGCCTGGTCAGCGCCAGTTACTTCGCGGTAGTCCGGATCATGTTTGGACTCGGTAAACCTGTACGTCCCGCCTTCGTCCCGTTCGCACAAGTAAAAGAATGGCGCGGCGTCAATCGACAGAAGGGCTTTCGTCACCTTTTGCGCCGCTAGTGAATTGACAAGTTTATCGTAGGGCGGTGCAACCACGTTATCGTCAATTTCAGCCATCTGCTTTTTGACAACCTGAATCTCATTCGCCACCTGGTCGTTAGCGATCTTGGCCAAGAATGCATTTAACTTTGTCAGATTGATGGCTTCTTCGTCCTCTGACGAACTACGACTTATCACATTATCGGCGGTTAGCTCGCTTAACCATTGCCATTGATCTTTGCACTTTTCTTTGTCATCCCGACATATCCGATCTAACAGAGGGACAAGCTTATCGCAAAGTACGTCACGTTGATTACCATAATCAAGAGTCAGTTTAACTCTATCCGGATCCGGCCCCGCTCCGATTTCCTCCTCTTCATACCCTGTCTCGATGTAGTCCGCCATCGCAGATCGATTCACGACAAAAAATAAGTCTCGGTCAAAAGGACGGAACTTTAATTGGTTTGTGTCTTTAACACCGTTCAATTCGTGGCATGCATCGTCGGACAACGCGCTGTATTGCCAAGTCTTATCCTGACTTGGGTCGGTAATCGTGTATTCCCCTTTCTCGTTCTCCGCAAGCAAATAAAAGAATGGCGCAGCGTCGATTTCCAGAATGGCTGTTGCTATCCTTGGCGGTCCCTCTAATGACGTGCGCAGCTCGTCGAATAACGCCGCCGTCGTTCTTTCCGTTCCTTGGCCGTTCTGTTTGTTGATCGTTTTCCAGTCATTCAGCGCCGTGAACGTGTCTAAAGTCATTGCTGATATCTTTTTCTCTTCCATATAACGCAGAAGCTGCATGCGTGCGGATTCGCGAGAATCTTCTTTCTCAATGTCGACGCGATCAATTCCCTTGTTTGATGGCACTTGATCAGATGGCGCAAGTCGTGCAAGCAGATCCTGATTTATCTCGGTTTCGTCAGCGGAAACGCAAAATATATCTATTCGATCAGCCTGTTGTAAGCCTTTCAAATCGTCGTCATCCGCACACTCGCTCCCGAGAAGGTCCGCATATGCACGGGGTCTTATCGCGTTTGGATTGCTAGTCATGCAGTGATTTGGGCAGGTGATCGTGTAAGTCCCGCCTTCATCGTTTTTATCCTTTTCAATCAGATAAAAGAATGGCGCCGTATCGACCACAGCAATGGCCCTCGTCAGCCCATTTTTTTCCAGCGAGGCGTGAAGCTTCTCGAACGGTGCTTTCGTTGCCCCGGTCGGCTGACTGTCTTCATCTCTTTTGAAAACGAGAAGCTCATTCTTCACCTTGCTGTTGACGTTGCCAATCACGAAATCTCTGAGATGCTTTGCATCGATTTCTGTTGCCGCGATCGTCTTCGTGTCCAGATAGTTCTGAAGATTTACGACTACCGTTTCTCTCTGCTCTGGAAACGCACGCGTTAAAAGCAACGCGGCGTTCTCAATCCTATTCGATTGTTCCATCGCCATTTTCCACCTGAAGAGCGGTTCACCGTCATGCTTCGGCACTAGAAGCTGGACCCTGTTCATGCCCCCGTTTTGCATTTTATCTTTCAGGTACTGGGCGACGTCCGGTATCAGTTCCTGCTTGGCTTCATTTGAATCGACCTTATACGCTTCCCAGGTATCCCGTTCCGGATTTTTGTGCCATACGAGCGTGACATAGTGCCCCACCGGATGCGCCTCGCCCTCTTCAAGCTTCGTAGTTCCTGTTGGTCCCAGGTAGACAATCGCGCAGCGTCGTTCGCCATTCAATGCCTGAGCCAGCATGTCGACGTTATATGGGTAAATCACCGTTTCTGCGAAGTCGGGAATGCCCTCGGCTTTGTAGGCAAGAACGGCCTGCAGATCGGCAAGGCCATCTTGGCCGGTGTTAGTCTGCTCCGTATGCTTATCCCAGACTTCGCTGGTAATTGCGTGTTCTTTTCCGGTTATTGCATGGATCGCGTGATTGAATGCATGCAGCAGACAATTTCTGTCCTCGGATTGCTTTTCGTGGTACGGAAACACCGCCTTCTCTTCAGCCGGCATTGAAGTAACGATCCTGTCAAGCGTGGCATTCAGTTCATTCTGAATTCTTTCCGCAGCCAATACTAAATTTAAATGGCCTTGCTCATGCGTTCGATTCAGCATATCGTTGAAGTTCCTTGCGGCTACCACAAGCTGTTGCTTAGAAAAGCGGTTCAACCGTTCAGGAACCTTTCTTTCCTGCTGAAGTCTTTCGTCAAAACTTTGACGTGACTGGTCCGGCGTTTGCTCGTCGCGCCCCGCAAGCAAATTATCAAGCTGCCGAATCGCGTCCAGGTGTGCATAAATCGCGGCGACATTCTTCTCTATATTGTCCGTGTCGCCGGCATCATTCCGGGAAAGCTTTTCTATGTCAGTACGAACTCCATTACCCGACATTGTCGAATGCAGGGCAGGATTTCTCATTGCATTGGCCGCGACTCCAAGCACCCGAGTTTCCTGTTTTTTCTTGAGTGCTTCTATTCTGGCCACCGCGATAGCGCTGATTTTCTCGGTCTGCTTACGGACTTGGTCGCAAATTTCCTTTACCTGCGCAGGGCATTCTTCGCTTTCACGCGCAACAGCTTCCATGCTGTCCCATGCTCCTATCAAATCATCGAGATATTCCCTTTCATATCTGATATCTACAGCGCCACGTTCTGTTCGAAAGATTTTCACTAACCTGGAAAAATTTTCGAAAAATCCTGATTCGCGATATGACTCGTCCAGATTCGTAAATACATCTTCGATTAATCCTGCTCCCTCAATAAGGCAGCGAATGCCGCCGGCATATGAGGCTGTAAGAATGTCCGTCGCGTCGTAGTCATTCTCTGGAAATAAATATTCAGGTAATTCAGTGCGACGCCTTGTATCTTTGTTCGGTTTTTTTTCATCCTGCTTGTCCGCTTCTCTCGTTACCGATGGTGAATACTGTATGCGGTTACGTTCTGCCACTTTTTTTTTGAATTCTTTTTCATCTGCTTTATTGGCGTCCTGCAAGCGCTTCGCTCGCTTGTAAAGAGACGTCGCACGGCGTGCTGCCCCACTATCTCTATGCAAGACCAAGATGGCCGATCCTGCCTCCGCGAGCGCCTGTTTGAGCTTGCCGCCATACACCCAAGCTTCTGTGCCGACATAGGGCCGTTCTCCACTTGCCATCAATTGTTTGTCGTTGTCTCGGGAATTAATTTTGTTGTTGATCAAGGCGCCGCTCGCGGCAGGACCTTGCGCGCCAAATATGACGGAGAGCCAATCCGTGAGTCCGAATTCTCTTCCTCCTACCGAGAGCAGCTGGTAAGCACAATACGACGTGTATCCCGCTACGGTAAGGCTCATGGAGGTCATGCCGATTCTTGTCGCGATAGGCGTCGAATAACCCGGATCTTTATAAGCCCGTAGGTAGTCGCCAATTAAGCCGTTAACCGCTCCGCCAAGCAAAAGAGCGTTATTGTTGGCAACACCCATCTGAAAGCCTGTTCCATATTGCTGGGACACTTGCTGCGACAGTTCCTGTCCAGCCTTGGTCATGCCAGTGTGCCATGCGGTTCGCCACTCAGACGTGATCTCTGAGGTCCAACGGGACGGTGACCATAGATGCCCCTGGTCGGGGCTGATGTTTAAGGCTCGATGCAGAATCTGCTTGTTGTTCTCGGATATATCGGCCCAGTTTCCATTCTTGCGCGCTTCCTGGTCTTTAATGATGCCGCGCAGGTCGGCTTCGAGATTTTCTATCACCGTCTTGTCTGGATTACCGCCTGCGCGCGTGGCTTCCATTCTGAGGGCGATAAGCTCGTTGCGTTCTGCAATAGTCAATCCCGTTTGTATACGGGATCGGTAATCCGACAGCTTGTTTTCCTCGGCCGAGTTCAATGGCCGGCGATTTTCGAGCGCTTCTCTCTCATTTTCATCAGCATCGCTCAAGGATGTTTGATCTTGCTGCTCCAAGGCCAGGAGGTGTTCGCCATCCTCTTTGCTGAACACCAGGGATTCTTTATCTAGCAAGTTTTGGTATTCCGATCGCTGCTCATTGCTTAGCGCGTTGATCGGATTGCCGCTTTTCGATACCCCTTTGGATGCATCTTCCTGGCGCTTCTTTATAAGAGCGATCAGCATTTCGAGTTCGCCTCTACTCTCCTCCGGCAGTTTATTGTAAAGTGCGTCCCGCTCGCTCCAATCGAGAAGGCTCAGAGAATTCGGCATCCTGTCCCGGACGCTCTGCAGGTCCGCTGCTTCACTATCCGTTAAGCCGGACCGCCGTTTCTTGCTCAGATCTTTTCTTTCCACCATCTCATCGGAGTCAAGCTCACGAGACTGTTCCCGAAGATTTTTTAGCTCTTCCCACTCCTTCAGGGTCAAGGATTCAGGCAGGCGTGCTTCAAGATACTTGAGCTGTGCCGCCTTTTGCTTGTCTGATTCAGCAGTCAATCTAAGTTGAGTCATTTGCACTATCTCTTGCCTGGAGAGGCCCGGCTCCCAAGGATTGTTCTCATGGTCCTTGGCCTCAAGTGTTGCCAGGGTCGCCGCGTTCTGCTTGAGGAGTCTTTTTTGCTTACGCAGTGAAGCCAACATGGTCAGCTCATGGCGCGACAGGGAATTCTTGGCCTTCGCCTCGAGAGCCCTGCGCTTTGCTTCTTGGGCATCGGTCGGCTTCTCCATCCGTCGATCGAGTTCTGCAAGCAGCGTCTGCTCCGATATCGATATTTTTTCCCGTTTTCCTAGCTGGCGTACCTTGTCCCAGTCATCTACGGTGATCGAATCGGCCTTCCTTATCTCAAGATTGATCAGCTTGAGCAGCTTGTCATCGCGAACCAATTTGTCCTCGTCAATCGATTCGCTCAGTTTCTTCCAGAGCTTCTTGTCTTCCCCGATTTCTTGCTCGATTTCCAGCGTGTCGCCTTGAGATTGGCCTTCCGGGATGCGCATCTCCGCCAACAGGGCAAGATCTTTCCGCCTCTGTACATCCTCGGTAGTGATTACCTGCTTTGCTCTTTCCTCGAGCCTGTCATATTCCTCCTTCTCAGTCTCCTTCCACTTCGTCGCCGGCTCTTTTTGCGCCGCGTGCGCAGCCGTCTTTTGTTCCAGCGCCTTCCACTTGCGCCAGCTTGTCGGATTCATTCCCATTGCAATAGCAATGGATTGCTCTATCTTTTTCCGTTGATACGCATATATCTCCTGGACCTGTCTCATGCGCACCTCCAGCGGACCGCGAAGCTGTTTGCGCAAGGCGCCAGTATCGACATCATCGGCGGTGAGCATATTCGGAGGCGTCTTGCGACTTTCCTCTTTGAGAAAAGCGCCTGTGCGCAGCGTTGCCAGCAAGGTGTACTTTTGCTTGGCAACTTCGTCCCAAGGTGCGGTGATCTGCTGGGCGACCATCTGACTTAGATTGGCAGCAATTTGTATTGCCAGCTGTGCCTGCCTGCCAGCACTATATCCAACCCAGCCGGCCGCAAGATTGGTAAGGAACTTGAGATATTTTCCTATGCTTTGATAGTATTGGTTTTTATAGTTGATTGTATTGACGTCTGCCCGCGTCAGATACTGTTTAACCGCTGTTTCAAGCGCCGGAAGGGTTTCCTGGACGTCAAGCCAGGCTTTTTCTTGAGCCGCCATGTCGTCCGGAAAATCGTCTTTTGTTTTCCGCCAAACGCGCTCCGCCGCTTCTGCCCGCTTCATCGCGGCTTCGAAATTCTTGACAATTTTCGGAAAGGGCGGAGCCTTCAGATCTTCGCACCGGTCCGATTGATCGCGCCGCGACAGGTCCGAGCGTGACACCAGAAACACTTGCATTATTCCGGACAGCCATGGCCCGAGTGCAAATGAATGGAGAACCTGGCCACCAAGATAGGCTGCGGAGTAATTCAGCCGGGGCCCGACGAATGTGCCGCCCAAAAGAACCATGGGCCAGAGAGTGCTCATCGCATTCATCGTAAAAGATCGAACCGATGCTACCCTGCCTGCCGCCCGCCAACCGGCTTCCATTGTGTCCCAGTCTGCCCCCATGGCCTTGGCATACATCCGTACCGCCTGGTCCGTATCTTCCTCGGTCTTTGCAGCATACAAGGCCTGATACGCGTCTACAGCCAACTGAGGGTCGAGAGGGCGGTTCATTTCGCCCAGGTAATCGTTACGCTGTTCGACCAGCAGTTCACCGATGTTTGAGGGGCCAGCCGGCAGATAGCGGGCCTTTATCGGGGTCAGGGCGGCTTTCAGATAACGTGCTGCGCTTTGATTGATGCGCGACCAGAAACCGGGGCGTTCGCGCAGTGAAGCCGTTTCTCCGCGCTCAAGCATGTCAAGCGTTACGACGGGTTGGCGACCTTCACTAACCGCGATTCCAGCAGGCAGGCTTGCTGTCGTTTTTGGAGCCTGTCGAGGCGACTGATAACGACCTACCAAATTATTAGCGCCGTCCGACAGGCGCGAGTGGATTGCTCCCATGACCGATACCCTTTAGTCCGCGCGAAACTGTGCCGATGGAGACTTGCGCTTGACGGTATTTACCGTTTTTTTCTGCAACGGGTCTTGTATCAAGGGTGCCTGGCTGGACAGCAAGCAGGTTTGACGCCACTGTGTGGCCTGGTGCGCCCGCCAGGCGAGTTCTTCAAGCAGCTTTGCAGGAGTGGTGTTTCTGATGGCGATCCGTCCGGTCAGCACAACATGCTTGGTGTAAAAATTGATCGAAAAGGATGGTGATTCCTTCGCATACATCGCGAGATTGGCTTCGAGCAGCTCTTGCAAAATATCCGCTCGGCGTTCACCCGGCACTTCGCCAAAGTCGCAAAAATAGAGGACCGTACCATCTTCGATCTCGCTGCCATCCATGAGCGTGAACGGGATGCCATTCACCTCGAAATTAGCCATTTCTAGCATGGATGCCGCATCGGCTATCCCCGTCAGTGCGCAAATCCCCTCTACCAATCCGCGATACTCGTGTGCCGACATGTACTCTCTCCTTGAATACTGGTTCTGACCGGCGTCATTGGCCGGCCTGGTTCTGATATGTCGAGAGTTAAGTGGAGAAGGGCCAGGCTCAAGTTCCACGCGGTATCAGAATATTGGGCTTGATTTTCGTGTGCAAGATGCCCAGAACATGACCCCGAACCGCCAAACTGAGATCAATGCAGATAGGGTATGGGCGGCACGGAATGCTTTGGCGGCGATGTTCAGTACACTAAGCTAGCCTCCGTCATGCCGCCTCTTCTTTGGCGCTTCCATTACGCGCCTCTGCATCTTTTACGATGAGCATGTCCCGCAACTCGGCCTTGGCCACCGCAACCAGCGCACGCAGCGCATCACGGAAGACGTTGCGTGCCTGTTCTGTCTCGTCACCCATCATCGCCTGCGTCAAGGCTTCGATCGAGTCTTCCGTCATCGAGTTTTTTTGGCGCATGTTGTCACTCATTGCTTAATCACTTGGTTGGACCTTCCCTGCCACTTGAGTAGCAACTGGTAACAAATAGTTCTTTCCTTCCACCGAATATGGAAGATCGATTCCAGTTATCGATACGGAAAGCGGCGGAAACGCCAAAATGTTGAAAGTAGGTGGAACCATATTTCGTGCTCAGACTACTCAACGGTGAGTCTTGAACAATGGGTGGTTTCCAAATAATCAATGAAAGACCTGTTCAGCGAGGCAGATATGGCTATTTCAGGCAACGAATACGTCATGCAGGGGCAGAAAACCGATCCCGGCGAGGTGCCTGTCGCTACTTACCTAGTGTTATGCCTGGCCAGCCTGCTGGTTTTTTCGGCGGCGCAATGGATTTCCGACAGCATGTTGTTTCCGGTACCGCGCGCGGCATTCGCCGGTTTGCTGGCGGGGCATCTGTGTTTGCGGTGCAGGCGCTGCATAGCCGTTGCATCAGCCTGCTGACGGTGACAACCAGCCTGCTGGCCTTGGATATTTACGCAATTGTCGCGCGCCTATGACGATCTGATCGAGCCTGGCGACCGTCCTGTTAAACGTACTTTATAGCCGATTCATGAGTTCTATTTCGCCCATTGTCAGCCGCCCGCCTGTCCTCCCGGTCTGGTCGCCAACGCCGGTTACCCTTGATCGCACGCGACGCGTCAAGGCGGAAATCAATGCCGCATTGCCGCCATTCTGGCGGCAGCTAAATGACCGCCTGGCCGCAGCGGGAAGCGGCCAAGCCAAGTTCCGTGTGCTGGCACAATTGGCGGAACAGGCGGACGATATCCCTGAACCCAGCCCTTATCTTCCCGAGCCCACGCATCTGGATCTCGCTGAAGAAGAACTGGCAGCCTGGACGCGCAATCAATCCGCCAAGGCGCGCGGCAAACTGTGTCAGCTGATACTCGGCGGCAATATCGTTCCCTCATGGCCCTTGTACGCACTGCAATACCATGGACGGTTCAATCCGTTGTGGAACGCCTGGATGCATGCGGCTGCCAAACGATATGTCGCACTGCTCCGTACCGATGGCGATGTGGTCTTGGCGCTAAAAGCGCTTTCGACACAGCCGGCTTCGGCACGGCGGGTCTTGGTCGCACGCATGACAGAGCATGCAAGTACCGCGCTCGATATCCCTATTCCGGCAACCGACGTACTGGACAAGGATCAAGATAACCGCGACGCCGATACGCTGGCGCAGAACCCGGTGCGAATCCGCTTTTACCCGGCAGTATTTGCCAAGGGCACGATCAATCTGATCGTCACGGTTTTCCATGAAGCGATTCACGCCGAACAAATGGGCATCATGTGCCGCTCGCGCGAGGCGCAGGGAATGGACCTGTCGCATCTTTCCAGCGACGAAAAGTATCGTTGCGAAGTGCTGGAACTAAGTACCGCGCATTTGGACGCGATTTCAGGCACCAGAAAGAATGACTATCACTATTACCTCTATCGCTATGCGACCGAGTCGGAGCGAGAAGCGCATGGCGCGGAATTGACGGTCGCGCTGCTCGCCGCTGCCTGTCCCGAACTGTCTCAATGCGATCCGGGTCCACTGGCCGAAATCGGGTCAACTCTCTTGCCGGGAAACGCAAAGGCTGCCGCAAGCAGTACCGAAGCACAGGTATGCAGTTTTATCGATAATCGGACCGGTTTCAATATGAAGGCGATTCTCGGCTTGGTTGAAAAGCCGCTGTCGAGCGCACACCGACGCTGGTCGTCCCTGCATGAGCTGATGATGCGGGAACCTTTGTCGCGTAACGTCGCGGCGCCCCGGGCGTTTGCACGCCTGCGCTTTGAAACGGCGGCTGACCAGTTGGCCAGTCGGGTCACGCACCTGCGGGTAGCTGCGAGGCGCCATCCGGCAACTGTCGATATGTCGGCCAAGCCGGCTGGCAGCATGCTGCGTGACGATACATGCGTCACCCCATTGGTCGACATGGTATGGAACTCGCTGCTGCGGCTACAAGATTTAAGAGATCCCTCCGACCAGTCGGGAATGTTGCTGCAGGCATTGATCTCCGAGTCGCCCAAACTTTTTTACGGACCGTCGAGCGAGGCCCGCTTTCTGCGTCAAGTCATTGCCGGTGCCCTTGACGCGAAACAGCCTCCGCTCGTCCAGGTTGTGCGCCGTCATCTGGAACGTCAATTCACCTGCAAGCTGCGGCCCAATCCGTCGCCGATGCAGTTTGCCGAAACGGCGGCGGCCCTGCAAAGCGTCTGGTACACCTACAGCAGCGACCTGAGCCGAAAGATCGTATTCGAGGTCGCCTGCGATGCCATGGGTTTTGCGTCGCCGAACGAGGAGTCCGCCGACAGCAAGCGACATAAGCGACGCCAGGCGCTGCGGCGGGCTATCGCACGTTCGCCGATTGCAGTGCGCTCTCCCCGAACGGCCAAACCTTAGAGCAGATTACGTATCAGTGTATGGATTCTGCCGCGTTACCCGGGGCGATTTCGGTGCTGCCAATGCTCGACAGGGAATTGCCCTTGCGCGGGCCGGCCTTTCTATGCTTGGCGTCTCGCACCCACCTTCAGGAAACGCGTCAGGCCGCTTCGCTGCCTGCCGCGTCCACTTCCCGCTGATGTTGCGCGGCGTCAGATAAATGACGTTACTCGGTGCTGCCGCCAAACCTGCCGGGGCCATAATAGCTGCTTCCCATACCGTCATCGACATTTGCAGTACGCGGTCTATCCATTCCTGCGCACCCGGCGACAACTGCCAATACCAGCACTACCACGATCCGTTTCATATCCGTTCTCCATAGGGCTTAAAGCGGCTTTCTGAATAATGCGGACTACGCGTTCGGTTCAAAAAGCGAGCAGCAAGCGGCAATCGTCACAAGACGGCGATGATTCATCGTCTGTCGTTTTACGCATCGTTTCAAGCGAAAAATTCAATACGCTTTTATCAGATTTAAATATAGTCGGCGTTCACGAAGTTTCAGGAATAACGTGGGCAAGCCGTGAACGGGGATTGCGGTACATCAGACATGTTACTGATACAGAGATGCCTTTTGTAAGCAGAAGGCCATCAGGCAGGCGCGAGGGCGCCGCATCCTTCGACGATGCAGGATCAGTTATTTTGGCAGGGAGGGAATATGAGGAACACATTTGAGCACGACACAGCTTAGTGGAGTCATGCATCACGAATACGACCAGAGTTGCACCGATGTTTTTCTCCGATGCGCTTGTTGTTATTGTGTGCAGCATCAGGGCTGCAAATTACTTGCCGACATTCTCCCATGAGAATTTGTTGAACAATAAATGCGGCGAAATTGTGTCGAGACAAGGAATAGGCACAGCAAGGCCGATGCCTCGCGCGCATTTTTGACACCGTATCGGCGTAACTGTCGTCGTCTTTTATTCAACGAATTGAGGAAACAGGACTCTAGATCCAATCATGACTTTGGCTCTCGCTGTCAGCATGGGGGCAATCATCCTTTCCTGATAATCCGCATGCTTTACTTTTGCCACTACGACTCCCAATGCGTTAAGGGTTCGTTCGTCAATTTCTATCCAACAGGCAAAAATAGGCTTGTTATCAGCAAGCATAGGTGGACCGGCGCGATGGGCATGCACGCCCATTCGATGCAGCAAGCGTTCGATTCCCAATGGCGATACAGTGACCAGACGCTTAGCTCCGCGCTCGGCAGCGCATTTCACGGCGGCGGCAAGCAGGCTACGCGTGTTCCCGGCAGTATCAAAGGACGAATCGGGATCGATTGCGGCCGCAGCAAAGCGCGAGAGTTCCCATACGTCCGGAGAGTGTGGCACCGGGACACCCCCCATCAAATGCGGAAAGACATCGCTTAGCAGGTACGGCTCCGTAGTGGGCAGCAACCGAGCACATCCGCAAATCGCACCTTCTGGCTCGCGTGTCATGACATAAACCGTATCCGGGTTATCGAACTGATCTCGCTCGACCCCGTCTGCAACCGGGAGCGGCCATCCTAAGCGTTCGATAAATATCTTGTGTCTGTATTCAGCGAGAGCCCTTTCAAGTGCAGGTGAAAACTCTTTTGATCTGCCAATAATCGTTTGCATGGTCGCGAAACAGGTTGTTTATTCGACATCATTACAACGCTGCGACCGATATTTAGTAACTGCTAAATTTAACAGGGAGTAATTACCTCATTCAGCGCCACAGTTACCACTGACTGCCATTCGAATGAGCTCAACCATGTACCGAACAGAGTCGAGGTTCTTTGCGACCCAAGGTCATAACCGTGTGCATCGATCAGCATCACATTACTGCGCACACCATCCGGAGCCAGCAACATACACTCGGAATCGCCATGAATGAACCAGCCCCAACCTATCGAGATCACTGGGTCGGTCATCGTTTTCCATTCCGAAAAACCGGCTGCGATGGCGGGAATGGTTTGAGCCTGGAGTTCGCGCAGAAAGCCGGTATCGCATTCCGAAAACAGATGAACGAATGACAGCGCATTCAGACTCGCCAGGCGCAAGCGAATATATCCATCAGGCGATTTTGCCGGCGCCTGATTTCGGCTGGATTGAAATTGCAAGTAGGTTTCCACGTCAATTAAGTATGGCTTTCGATGTAAGTCTGTACCAAATGTAAAACGTGCTTGTCATGGGCATTCCATGCAGCCTAAGCTGCAGAGGGACCGGCAGACCTGGCATCGCTCCGTTCCACGTCTAACGCACGTCCCAATATGCGTGCCACCTTCGCACGTGTAGCTTTATATCAGAATCTTGTATATTGCTTAAGCTTTTACCGACACATTAAGTTGTTACCGTTCGTATCCGAAAACCACTATCAGACCTGACAGATCGCGAAAACTAATGCCTTGATTCCGAGGTCTTCCGACACTCTGCAACCGCACCGGACACATCAAAGCATGCAGGGCTCGGTCGTTATGGAGGCAGACGGCATACCTTCGAAATCTCATCCGCCAAGCATGCTTAGTCGTTCACTCTTTACGTGCGATCTACTCCCGCCGGTATATTTTCCAATAAAGCGAAAGACCTCTGTACCGTTCTTGTTTGTGGACATATAGTGATAGCGTCATTAAAATCTTTCAACAGCGCATCAATGATGCATGCGATCGAAATGTCTGTGGTGTCATCAATGCCAGACATACGCAAGCCGTGCCACATCAATACACAGCTAACGGCCGCGTTCGCGATTTTTTTTGAATAAGCGAAAAAGAAAGTTCGATCAATGGAAGCATGGAATGAAGACCGGTTTAATGCATTGTTGCAGGCTCCCTCGGAGCAGGCTTTATTTAGTCTGACAGCCGAGCTGGCGAAGACAATGGGTTTCGAGTACTGCGCGTATGGTATCCAAACACCCGTGCCGATTTCAAGACCGCACGTGGCGATGTTTAATAACTATTCGGAACAGTGGCAGGAACGCTATAAGGAACGAGGTTACCTTCTGGTTGATCCCACTGTGCAGCATGCATTCAAATCGACGCGTCCCCTTGTGTGGACAAATCGCCTGTTTGAAACGGCGCCGGACCTGTGGGACGAAGCGCGAGGCCACGGCTTAAAGCATGGCTGGGCACAGGCTACGCGGGATATGCAAGGAACAGTCGGTTTGCTTACACTCGCACGTAGTGCGGAGCCTCTAAGCGCCCTTGAGCTGGCTGAAAATCAAGCGGCGATGTCCTGGCTCACGCAATTCGTCCATGCTTCCATGGCGCAAAAATTGATTCCAAAACTAGTACCTGAGACGCAAGTGAGGCTCACTGTACGCGAGAGGGATGTATTGCGTTGGACCGCAGAAGGGAAAACAGCATATGAGATTTCCCAGATTCTTTCGATTTCGGAGCGTACGATTAATTTTCATATCAACAATATTGTGACCAAACTGGGTACAACAAATAAGACTCAGGCTGCCGTAAAGGCGGCCGTATTGGGAATGCTTGCCTGAATGCGATATTCAAAGCAAGGAAGTTCCCGACATTGCCAAATGTGCCGATAGGATGACCAATCAAGAGAATCAGGAACCCCAGATTCTCGATGAAAAATCTCGGCATAGCGAATCTGCGCGGCAATACTGGCAACCAGCATCGACCTTCCGAACACCACTATCCGGATAAATGCTAGGAATCGCACTCCGGTGTGTGCCGCGTAATGATGCAAATGAGACGCTACAATTGACGAAAGCTTGCCGGCGGCATGTCACTCATGATGTCTTTCATCCGTTGAATGGTGGATAAAATTTCGTCCACAGTCGGTTCGCAGTAGTGCTTCATCCCACTTTGAGGAGAACTTTTCTCAATAGAGGACTTAAGAAGTGTCTGGATTTTCTTTGCCGCCTGCGCATAATCTTGCGCGAGCCTTCCGACGTTTGCTGCGACCGTGTTAGGCTGGGCTACCGGCGACACTGCATGCGCGCTTCCGATTAAGACATCCGATAGAACTTCAATCGCTGCCAGACAGCTGACATCCGGTTTTGCGTCGCTAAATTGAACTCGCTTGGCACTTAGTTGCATTGGCTACCTCTCAATTCATTGTGTGCGGTCTATTGTCAATACGTATGCCTGATGTTCGAGCACGCATACGTGCTTTCATATGCATAATATGGTCGCCGCAATACACTCAGTCAACCATATACTCGCCGTTCACAGCGATTCCTGTTAACTTTTACAGGAGAGAGGCAGCATTTAATGGAGAAAAATTCGATGACGCGACACATCGTGTCGGTTGATTTTGCCGTGCACAAGATTGATATTGCGGCCCCGCATGAACGCGTTCCAATCCAATACAGGGCATCGAAAAATACGGGTGGCATCCAGCACAGATTTGCCGGACTATTTAAATCGTTAATTGGTTGATTTGGTTTTTCCGGATTGTCCCGCCATGCGTCCGAATTTCAATCGAGTCGGCGCCGTCTTTTCATATCGACTTCATCAACGGTGCGTCCAACGCACATGCTGGCATCATATACGGCAATGCCGTCACAACTCTTATTATTTTTCGCATGGTACATCGCGATATCAGCATGATACAAAAGCGTGTTGTTATCGCCGCCATGTTCGGGAAAGTGACTGATTCCGATGGATGCTTCCGGACGTATTTCCTGGCCGGAGACCTCTACTGGCTCTTTCACTGAGTTCAGAAGCTTGCGCGCGACCAAGCGGGCGTCCTTCACATGCGTGACCTTTTCCATCAAAATGACGAACTCGTCACCACTCATGCGCACCACCAAGTCAGACTCGCGCACGGCTTTCCGCAAGCGCAACGCGACTTCAGATAGGATTCTGTCTCCTGCGTCGTGCCCCAGTGTGTCGTTAATGCGCTTGAATCCATCCAGGTCGATAAACATCACGGCAACGCCCCACTGCTCTCTTCGCGACACCTGAATCGCATGCGACAGACGATCGGTCAGCAAAATCCTGTTTGCCAACCCGGTCAAAGGATCATGGTGAGCGACGTACCACATTTTCTGCTCCGTCTCGGCCAGTTTATGCAGATTTTCCCCCAACTGGGCATTGGCATACTCCAGATCGCGTATCTTTTCCTGCAGATGCCGTTCGTTGCCACGCGTTCTACGCAGTGAAAGCTCGACACGCTTGCTCTCTGTAATGTCGATCACAAAACATATACTTGAATCGCTGTCCGGATCGTCCAGGGGACGAACGTATGCCATGGTCCATATGACAGTCCCATCGTCACGCAACGCATACGATTCGCCTTCAAAAGAGCGGCTGGGATGAATAACGTTCATTGGCCTGCCGGCCTGCGCTGCGTGGTAATCCATTGCCAGAAAAAAGCAACCGACGTCCATACCGATGACATGTTCCGGGGTATAGCCGTACATGCGGGCCAATTTCTGGTTACTGCGCATGACGACACCGCCCTGAATCACCATGACGCCCATGACATTCGACTCGAACGCTGCCTCGTTTTCCTTGCGCGTCCTGTTTACGGCGTCGTTTGGATGGCCAGGCATCGACGTGCCTGGCTTATTGCAAGGCGCTATCCGCTCTTGCGCGGCCATCGCGGGTGAAAGCGCAATACGGACGGAGTCGGCCACTACGCAGCCGCTATCAAAAACTACTGGAATATCGTGCATGGGGCCTCCCTCAAAAAACACAGCAACGATGTGTGCTGACGGCCGTTGAGTGGCGTACATGGAGCGGGAGTTCCTTCGGTATGTGTCTCACATTGATCGAGCGCAAAGCAGTTGATAACTTCGACTCGACGCTTGGTTGAATCTGAAAGAAGATGTACTCAGACTAGGTCATTTTGTATCAGCGTTAACGTTTTGGACGATGATCAGTTACCGTCAAGACTTCAATTCCTCAACCCGGTATCAGTATGTTTTTTCCTTTCCTTGATGAGGATCATACGGTGATGATTCGGAGCCGGGGAGAGAACGCTCTGCGCATGCCGATACTCGATGCAGAGCTTGGCCTGCTGAACGCGTGCCATCAACACGCTGATAATCTCAATCAGTTGACTACAGTCGAGAGTGGCAAGTTCCTGACGCGTCCATACCATGACGGCACCGGTGTCCTGATCTACGTTCACGTTGTATGGCGGATGATTGAGTTCCAGAAGATCCAATAGCGGTTGCGCCGCCTGTTTGTTATTGAGGATTCCTGCTTCGGCAATCATGTCGAGCCGGCCCGGGAGGGTGTTAAGGAAATGCACTTCGACCTGATTATCGAAGGTGACCGTATACACCTCGTTGCATTGCCCAAGCGGAAGCGCAACATCCATGTACCTCCACAACGATGCCATGAGATTATGGAAGTCCTTTTTTTGATCCATCTCTTCTATCTCCGCACGCTGCATGCGCGCTTTATGGTTTCAGGGATTTCAATATACATTTCGGCGGAGTGGCACCTGTTCCAGCGACTGCGCCACCAAACAAATTTTCGTTCATGTCTTGGATTGACATGGAAAGCGCACACAGTCGCCGGATACGACTTTGCGTACTTCGGAACGAAGAGACTCGAGCGGACGAATCTGAACCGTCACGTTATGCCCGTTGAAGATTCCCTATGAAGGCGTCGATTTTTTTCTGTTGAGGAGTCAGCCGGTATGGCCAGGGAACCACATGTCATTCGATCAATGCATAACATACACAACACCTTGTAAATCGTTGATACGATTCCGCCGCATACGACAAAAATGCCTGATGATGCCGATCTTTGTCAGGTCGGCGCATCGCCTAAGTGGCGGGAGCAGTAAAAACGTTGCGGCGCGGTTCCTGTTCAACGCATGCCGGCATCATGTCCGGCAGCCACGTTCCGGCCGGAAGGCGGGTGCATCGTTCAATGCATAATGCGCGTTCGGCCAAGGCTTCCACATCGACGATCGGTGCGGATTTGAATGCGATCGCGACGACATTGCTGCCGCATGTCCTGAAAAAGAGGATCGTTTCAAACGAGTCCCGCATCGCGTCCAGATTGCGCTGTCGAATGTCGTCGATGGAAACGCCACACAGATTGACCGTCATGATTCCTTGCGGCGCAAGGCATTGCGCGCAGGCCGCATAGAATTCTGCCGTGTCGAGTGCCGGCCCATCTGCACTCTCTTCATACAAGTCGACCTGCAGTACATCGATCTGTCCTGTATTCGAGGAATTAGACACAAAATCCAGCGCGTCCATGAGGATGACGGACAGGCGCTGGTTGTCGGCGGGCAGTTGAAATACGGCCTGGCACGCATCCACGACGGCCGGATTAAGTTCAACCGCAGTCACCCGCGCATCGGGAAAGTGGCGATAACAAAACTTGGTCAGGGTTGCCGCACCCAGGCCAAGTTGCACGATGTGCGCCGGTCGTTCGTTAAACAGCATCCACCCCATCATTTGCTGCGCTATGTCAAGCGCTATCCAGTCCGGATCGGAGATCTGCATGCACCCTTGGCCGATGTCCCAGCGAGAATTGAAGTGCATCAAGATGAGATCGCCATAGCGTGAATAAGTTATTACGGGCAGAGTAGCGCTACCATCCGGCCGGGCCAGTTCCGCCAGTGCATTGGCAGGCGGTCGAATCCGGGGCAAAGAAGGTTCGCCCGTGAAGTCACTAGTTGAAGACATGGCACTGCGTTCCCGAAAAAGGTCTGATGACATCTCTGAGTGGCACATCGGTGTCGATCGGTTCCGTTCGCATGAGCCGGGTTCGATACTCGCTGCGGGCTGCCAATGTTCTTTCGAATTTGCATGGCGCTTCGCGCGTCACTCTTTCGTACCTGCATTGTCGCGGTCGACCGTCGCTGGCTGACCTAGGGCCTGTTGACATTCAGTTTGGGAGTGCGAAGGTGTCCTATGCGTTGTAGGGCTAGGCGCGGCGACGCGACGTAGCAGTGCTACGGCAAGGAGCCGCAACAACGCCATGCGACGCATAGGACACCTTCCCGAAGGGTTCGAGCCAAAACGCGCGCTACCGGCGTTGCATGGCTAGCAAAGGCGTCCAGCCTTTGCGTTGCCACGCGCCACCGCCAGCACGCGTTTTGGCTCGAACGCATCTCCCAAACTGAATGTCAACAGGCCCTAGTGCGATGATCGCATTCCAGTCTGCTCTGCCGCTTGGCATGAAGAGTGCTATTGCTTCCATAAAAACGACGGCCGGATCGCCGGTCGTCCGATATGTTCAAGAGGAAAATCAATGAGACCGTCCTACCCTATCTATCGCACGCTCATCCTTGTCGCCGTGGCGGCCTCCATCAGTGCGGCTGTGGCGCTCATGGTGAAGCTGCTGGCGGGCCCGGCCATGGATCCTGTCCTTTTGGCCATAGTCGCCGGCGCCTGCAGTGTCCTTGCGCTGACCTCGGTTGGCTGCACGGGCAATAAGGCGGCCGCCGATCGTCTGCGCCAGATCGGCGAAGAGATCGACCACATGATGATCGGCGCGGCCGAAACCTCGCATTTCGTGGACTCGATCAAGAAAAAGATTGAACAAGATGTGCAAGCAACCAACGAAATCGTCGCCAGTTCAAGACACAACGCCGTGACCACCCGGCAAATCGCACAGAATGCGGAGCGCGCCTCTAAGGCAGCAGCCGAGGTGCGCAACGAAAGCCGCGCCGGAGGAGCCGAGGTCGACCGTGGTTTGCGCCTGATCAGCGATGCGCGACGCGACGCTCAGACGACTTGCGCCACCATGGCTTCGCTGCAGGAAAAGTCGCGACGCATTCAAAGCATCACCGACCTGATCACCGAAATCGCTTCCCGCACCAATTTGCTGGCGCTCAACGCCGCCATCGAGGCCGCCCATGCAGGCTTGCACGGGCGCGGTTTTGCCATCGTCGCGCATGAAGTCAAGCTGCTGGCGCAACGTACCAAAGACGCTACCGACGACATCGCGCTCATGGTGCGCGAAATTCATGAGGAAGCCGAGCATGCGGCCGGCGGCATGGCCGCGCTGGCCGGGAAGGTCACCGAAGCGGCACAGAATGTCGAACAGGTTCATACCTTTTTGTCCAGGATCGAGCAGCTGGCCGGCGTGTCGGAGGCCGAGGTGCAACAGATCGCTGGGGCGTCGCGTGAACATGTCGACACGACCTGCGTGATTACCGATGCGATCTCCCAGATTCGCGACAACATGCTCTCGACCGAGGCGGAACTGCCGCGCGCAACGAACTCGGCGATGGAGCTGGCGGAACGGGCGGAAAATGTGTTTGAGGCGCTCACCAATGCGCACGTCCCTACATCCCACGACGAGATACGCGATGCCGCCCTTGCGGCGTCCTGCGACGTCGAGCGTCTCTTTACGCAGGCACTGGACGACGGCCGTCTGACCGAGGACGCGCTGTTCGACCGCAAGTATGTGCCTATTCCGCATACCAACCCGCCCAAGTACACGACCCTGTTCGACGGCTTTACGGATATGACGCTACCGTCCGTGCAAGAGCGCTTGCTGGAGCAAATCCCCCATCTCGCCTACGCCGGCGCGGTAGACAACAACGGCTACTTCCCGACGCATAACAGAAAATTTTCCCAGCCGCTCACCGGCAACTACGATAGCGACCTGCTCAACAATCGCACCAAGCGCATCTTTACCGACCGTACCGGGTCGCGCTGCGGCGCGCATACCAAACCCTTTTTGCTGCAGACTTACAAACGCGATACCGGTGAAGTGATGCATGACCTGTCGGTACCGATTTATGTCAGGGGCAGGCATTGGGGCGGTTTTCGTATCGGCTATCGTTCCAGCACAAAGATCGCGCAAACTTCCTCCGCCAGTATGCCGGCGGCCGCGACCTGCCCTGCGCTCGCACCCGCCCGGTAGACGTTCAGTGCGCGCGCAAAGCAACGCCCGTTTGAAATCGGCAACGATTCATTCGTCAGCGTTTCCGAGCAATGGAGAAAGAGAATATTAGAACCTGCAGGCGCCATTCGACTGGCCCTGGTTTATGTCCATCTGATTGCCTGTGCAATAGCACTTGGGGCCATCATCAAGCGCGACATCTGCATATTGAACCGAATCCTGAAGGGAAATCATGCATGGCATAAATCGCTCCGCAGTGCTGGCAGTGCATCCGGCAAACGGGCTCCGAACGAGATGATGTTGCCCCTCATTCGTGTCCTGTTTCATTCGAAGCAGGCAGCAATGTCCCAATCTTCTCATAGTCGAAGTTAGCTGCCAGGCCGGCCAGCGCATCGGCCAAGCCGGCATCATACTCGCGTATCGACGCAATCGCGCTGGCGATCGCGTCGACATCCAGCCCGAGCAATGCCACTCGCAGGCGAGTCTGCAGTTCCGGCGGCAGTGCTTCCAAATGTCTGGGGTCAGGTAATGCGGCGACCATCCTGTCGTGCGTTTTTTCATAAACGAACTCGACACCCAGATGTCTGTGCAGCGCATCGAATAGTTCATGTTCGCGAAACGGTTTATGCACAAGGTCGTTGCAGCCGTCGGCCAGAATTGCTTCCCGGCCATCCTCGAAGCTGCTCGCGGTCAGTGCGATGATGACCGTTGCTTTCCCTTTTTCAGTCCCTCGGATGCGTCGTGTCGCCTCGCGTCCATCCATCACAGGCATGCGCAAGTCCATGCAGATGACATGCGGTTCCCAATTCGCCCAGATCGCAATCGCCTCTTCGCCATTGCTTGCTTCGCGCACCTCGAATCCCAGCGACGTGAGCATGCGTACCAGTAACTGACGTCCCTCCTCGCGATCATCCACCGCGAGAATACGGTAACGCGGCTGCCCGCCCGCCAGGCCAGCCACACGGCGGTACTCTACAGCATGCGTTTCCTGGTTCTCATGTATCTTAATGTCGAACGCGAATGTCGAGCCCTTACCCGGTTCGCTCGATATGTTCAAGCTGCCCCCCATCAATTGCACGAAGCCGCGGCTGATGGTCAATCCAAGTCCGCTTCCTTCATTGGCCTGCCGGCCTGCCTGTGCCTGCACGAACGGCTGCCCGAGTTTGCTCAGCTCGTCCGAAGCGATACCGGGACCGGTGTCGAGAACCTCGAACGCCAGGCGGCCATTTCTGTCAGTTTTGCCGACCCTCAGCGTCACGCTACCTTGCGCTGTGAACTTCAATGCATTGTTCAACAGGTTGATCAATACCTGGCGCAGCTTGCCGGCATCGATCCGGATATAGCGCGGCAGGTCCGTAGGCCTATCGACAATGAGCTGCAATCCCTTCTGGTATGCCAACAACGAAAACATATCCTCCACATCATCCAGTAGCGCATGGAGGTCGACATCGGTGTCAATGAGCGCAATATGACCGGATTCGATTTTTGACAAATCCAGCACCTGGTTGATCAAACCATGCAAATGCTCGCTGCTCTTTACCACAATGCGCAGATCGCTTTGGGCCTCTGCTGGAAGACTCGATTCGCGCGCCAGTAGCCGGGTAAATCCGAGAATCGCGTTCAATGGAGAGCGTAATTCGTGGCTCATATTGGCAAGAAACGTCGTCTTGGCCCGGTTCGCGCTGGCTTCCGCTTCAGCCAAGGCTTTCTGGTGCTGCAATTCGATTTTCGAAACCACGGCTCGCCGCCTTAGATAGAAGGCCAGACCGAGAAGCAAAAGCAGGCTGACCAGCGACACCAGTGCGTACACCTGCCGTTTGCTTTCGGCCTCCTTTTGTTGCACGCGCAGCAGTTCGTTTTCGCTTTCCCGCAACCTAACGTCGAAGCGCACTTTGAGTTCTTCGTCGTGTTTTGCGTTTGCCGTTTCAATCGCTTCTCTCTCGGCGGCTTGCAATAGCAGCAAATCCCGATATGCGGACTCATAGTCTTTGAAATGGGCATGGATCTGATTCGATCCGGCGAAGTAAATCACGTCCAGCGTCCGGTCGCCCAGCTCACGCTGCGCTTTTCGTGCAGCCGCCAGAGTATCCAGGCTTTCTTCACGTCGACCCAGCTGTGCCAGCGCCACAGCACGTCCCGTCAGGACTTCCACGGCGGTTTTATTTCCGCTGCTTATCCCGGACAAGCCGGGAAAGGCACGGTCAAAATGCGCAAGCGCGGCGGCATAGCGATGTGCTGCCAGTTCCACCTGTCCAAGCCGATATTCAACTTGCGCAATCAAGGGATGTTTCATTTCGGTCGCAATCGCATGGGCCACCTCCAGAAAACGCATGGCATTCGCATAATCCTTGCGGTGGTAATACGTCATCGCGAGCTGTGCATTATTCTCAATCGCAAACAGCTGATGATCTTTCGGATCGAACAGAGCAAACGCTCGATGAAAATAATCTGCGGCCTTGGCCTGATCCTCCATGTTGCGGGTATTGCTGCTGAATGCGGTGCCAATGTACTGGAGCGTTCTGGCCATGCCAAATTCGTCTCCTTTCTGTTCAAACCCGGCGTATGCCTTGGAAAGCCACGACATGGACTCGGACGCGGCTCCACGCGCTTTCGCCATGAACGATCGGCTGACGTAAATTTCGGCCAGCGTGCATTCTTTAGGATGCGCTTCGGCAATGAGCGTTTCTTCATCAAGGATTCTGGATGCCGCATCGGAACGGCCCTCACTCCATTCCTTCCAGGCAAGATAATCAAGGAACTCGCACTGAGAATCGAAATCATTGAGCTCACGGGCAAGTGCAAGGCCGTATTCGAGTTCCTCTTTACGCCCGATATAGGTTTCTAGCGCACCGTAGGCGATCACCAATGTGCGTAATGCTTTCAACTGACCGGCTTTATCGTTCTGCTGTGTGGCACGTTCGAGCATCCGGTTGCCGTCTGCGAGCACTTCTTGTGGATTTCGCTGCGCTGCCAGAACGACTTCGTCCCATTGACGGGCGCGTTCCGACATTTGATGCGGCTGGTTATCGGTTTGCACTTGATTTTGCCGCACCGCTTTTTCGGCATTGATGGCGTGCTGGGCCGTTGCCGATCCGGGAAGCGTGATAAGAGCCGACGTAAGCAGCAAAGCACGGATTGAGAACGCCATGACCTGGTTCTTTCTGTGGGTTACTTCCGTTCCCTGCCAATGGGTAGAGTCCGTTGTTCATTGCGCAGTTCACCGACACCGGCAAGCGGGATCGAGCTACCTGAGCGCATATCGGTTCTACATCCTGGCCCGTACGCCGACATAAAATTGACGTCCGTTCGAATACAGCGCGCGCGGCTGATCCTTGTTTTCACCATAATACTTCAGCGTCGCATTGTTCAGGTTGAGCGCATCGAAGGTCAGCATCGCGTTGGCGCTGATCTTGTAGCTAAGCGACGCGGCGAGGTTGCCAACACCCGCTGCGTGCTGGGCGAAGCTGCGGTCCAATCCGACCAGAAAATCCGAGCGGTAAGTATAGGCCAGGCGCGCGTTGAAGCGCTCGTTCTCGTAGTAGCCGGTCAGATTCCAGGTGTTTTTCGATGAACCCAGCATCTCGCTGCCATCAGCCGCTTTGCCGTCGGCATACGTATAGTTGGCCAGCACGCCGAAATTGCGGGCAAGCGGCTGCTGGTAGCCGAGTTCAAATCCCTTGTTTTTGGCGGCGACATTGAGCGGCGATGTGATCTGGTAGGTCTCGACTCTTCGCGTCTGGTCGTTGAAATACTGCGCAGGCGCGGTACCGAAAGACACATACGACGACATATCCATGTAAAACAGGCCGAATTGCAGCAGCGACTTGGGTGCAAAATACCACTCGATCGCCGCATCGACATTGGTCGAACGCACCGGCTTGAGATTCGGGTTGCCGCCAGTGCCAGTGCGCTGAAGGTTGTCCAGCGTCACAGCGCCGCCCAATGCACTGTAATCGGGACGCGCCATGGTGCGTGCGACTGCCGCGCGCAGTACCAGGTCCTTCGATACATCGACACTGAGATTGGCGCTCGGCAGTATGTCGACGTAGGTATGCCGAATGACCTGAGGCGTGTAGGCTCCGAAATCCGAACCGACGATCGGATCAGCGCCCCCGGCGACGTTGGACGTGGTGGACTGCCTGGTACGCACGAGCCGCAGACCGACATTGCCGCGCCATGCGTCTTTAGCCAGATTGGCCATCGCATAACCGGCGGTGGTGTCTTCCTTGACTTTGAATTCGCCCGTCCAGTTGCGGCGCGTCACCGGATCGGTGTTCAGGTTAGCATCGGCCCAGGTTTCGATGTCTGCCGGGCTCAGCAACCAGATATTGTTCAGCGCCCCGCCAAAGCCGTGACCAAAATTGCCTGGATAGCGCATGCCGCTCCATACCGGCAAGCTCGCCGGCGTATCACTGAGGGGACCTGCTGCAACCGGCCAGTCGACCCGGCGTTCGTGGTTGGCAAGCCGCACTCCGAACTTGACGGTCTGGATCACACTATTGTCGATCGCCAGTTCACCGTCGAGCTGACCGTAGCGCTCCGCATCAATCGATTTGATCTGCGACCCCCATGCCCAGCCGAAGGACGTACCGGCGAAGTCCGTGACGTTGGCGCCGGGGAAGGACACGGTCGTTGCGCGGCTCAGGCCATTCATGCTGTAGTTCAGGCCTGTATTGTTGATATTGCCCTCGAAGGCAACTTCCTTCGCGGTTTCGCCGACACCTCTGGTGGTGCCGATCTGGCCGCTCACCACCAGATGGGAGCTGGCGCGCCATTTTCCATCCAGATTGAGATACCAGGTTTCGGAGCGGGATCCGGGCCGGTAAATGGCATCAACCACGCCGGCCGCATATTCGCCTTGCGCCGGAAAGCTTGCCGAGGTCAGCGTGCCGTTATTTATGGTATAGGCATCCGGTGCCACGCCGTTGATCAAGAGATTGTCGGGCCAAGCCAAAAAGTTATTGTTATAGTTCTTCGCACTGAGGCGGGAATAAAGGCCGTTCAATCCCAGGGTCAAATCATTGCTCGGCTTGATCTGTACTTCGAAGGCGCTGCCTTCGCGCTTGCGCTCTTGCTGGAACAGAGTGGATCCGATCAATTGCGGATAGGCGACGCCATTCAGGTCGGGCCGCGCCGCTACCACGTCCGGCGTATTGGCGGAGTTGATGACGCCGTAGCCCAGTAGCTCCTGTCCGTCGCGCCGCAGATGGCGCGTTTGCGAAAACGCTTGCACCATGACACCCATGGTATCGGCATCGTTCTTCCAGTTCATCAGCGCCGACAGCTGCGGGCCGGTTTTCCTCGCGAGATCGGAATAGACACCTTCCAGCGTCGCCTCGGTAGTCAGCTGCTTCTTGAATTGCAGCGGTTTGCGGGTTTCGATGTTGACTGTGCCGGCCACGCCCCCCTCGACCAGATCGGCTTGCGCAGTCTTGTGTACCGTCACACGCCCTACCAGTTCGGATGGCAGTAGCGAATAGCTGACGCTGCGGCCGACGTTGCCAACCTGGTTGAGAATGAACCAGTCGCCAGTGCCGACCGCGTGCCCGTTGATCAGAGTTTGCGTCAGGTTCGGACTGGTGCCGCGGATGCTGACGCGATCGTTTTCGTCGAAACCGCCCTCGCCACCGGCCGACGAACTGGTGTTGACGCCCGGCACGCGCTGGATCGCATCGGCGACATTCCTGTCCGGCATTTTGCCGATGTCTTCCGCCGTGACAGTTTCGACAATTGAATCGGCGTCGCGCTTTGCATTAAGCGATTGCTGGAGCGACGCGCGAATGCCGGTGACGCTTACTTCCGGCAATATCTGCGTATTGTCGTCGTCGCTTGAATACGATGGTGCGCTTGCCATAAAGATCGTACCGACGGCCAGCGACTTGATGGAAGCCAGCAGCATGTTTTTCCGTCCTGCATTTGCTGGCAGAACCGCGTGAGGCTTTGGCTGCACGCGTCGAATGGCGTAATGGCCGATAGTCCGGTTATTCATTTTTTCTCCTCGCATTCTCGCGCAAGAGCCAATGCGCAGTTCTCCACTTATCATTGCTTCGGAGATTTTCCAGGCCTCGTACGCGTGTCTTGGCAAAGCTGGTGGGCCTTGAAACAATAGCCGGCAATTCGAGGGCGGCTACTGTTTCAAGGCCCCGCCAGCTTCAGCAGGATACCTAAGCCGTTGGGCTCTACCTATGCCAGGCTGGGCCGGATTTGCATACCCTCTCTTTGTTGATTGTCGGAAATTATCATCGCACCGTACCCTGGAGCAGTCAAGACAATGAGCGGTGGTCAGTTGTCTGTCATCGGCGGTCGGTTGTCTGGCGTCATGTCGGTGAATTTGACGCTATGCTTGCCTTATCGAAGCATGTACAACGAACTCAATCAAGCGGCGAATTTATATGGATGCCAAGGTCCGATCGGGTCGAGGTACACGTCAAAAATCGGATAGCTTGGAATGCCATAAACATAACCGCAACGCCGCCTTTCATTTGCATATACAATATTTGCATATACAAATTATTGAGGAGCGCGTATGGCCGCCGATCGACAAAAGAAGCCGCAAGGCTGCACCAGTTTCAGGGTTCGCCAACTGGCGCGCCTGGTGTCGCAACATTACGACGCGGAACTCACCAGAGCGGGATTGAAAGCGACGCAATACTCCTTGCTGGTGCATGCTCACAAGCTGGGACCGATCCGACCCGGGGAACTGGCGCTGTCGATGCGCATGGATGCCTCTACCCTCAGCCGCAATCTTAAGCCGCTGGTAGACGCCGGCTGGCTATGCATCCAAGCCGGATCAGATGAACGCAGCCGCAGCGTCGCCATCACTGCGGCCGGCCGCGTCAAACTCGATGAAGCACGACGCCACTGGAAGAGCGCGCAAGACAAGATTAATGAAACGCTTGGCATCGAGCGCGTACAGGCACTGCACGCACTGATCGACGAGTCGCTCGCACTGTTGTCATCCGGCGACGGTCTTGAAGAGGGATGACACCCGCTGCGCCGTATCCCTTCGGATATCGACATGGCAGGTACAGCCTGCCAATACCTGTAGCTTCTTCGCATAACTACACGAACCATGGACAGTTCAACACTTGACCCCAGAACGCAGCGTTTGCTCGAAGCGCCGATCATTCCGACCCTGCTGCGGCTTGGCGCGCCCAATGTCCTTGTGATGTTCGCGCAAGCGGCGGTCGGTCTGATCGAGACTTATTTCGTCGGAAAGCTTGGCACCGACGCACTGGCCGGCATGGCGCTGGTGTTTCCCGTCGTGATGCTGATGCAGATGACCTCGGCCGGAGCAATGGGAGGCGGCATTGCTTCCTCGATTGCGCGCGCACTTGGCGCGCGCCGCCGTGCCGATGCCGATGCATTGGTATTGCATGCATTGCTGATTGCCGTCGTTTTTGGTTTGGCATTCATGGCTGCAGTGCTGTTGGGCGGACCTTACATGTATGCCCGAATGGGGGCACAGGAGAAGCGCTCGATGCCGCGCTTATTTATTCCAACTGGGTCTTTGCCGGCGCAATCATCGTCTGGATTTTCAATTCGCTGTCGGCGATCCTGCGCGGTACCGGCAACATGGCGGTACCCGCCTTTGTCACTGTGGCAGGCATGGTGGTGCTGATTCCAATGTCGCCGCTGCTGATCTTTGGCTGGGGACCGATACCGGGCATGGGGATCGCTGGCGGTGCGGCAGCATTGTTAATGTATTACCTGGTTGGCAGCATCATTCTTGCTGCCTATCTGTGGTCCCGCAATAGCTTGTTGCGCCCATCATTTGCAGAGCTGCGGTTTCGCTGGCCGCTATTTCGCGACATTCTCCGGATTGGTTTGATCGGCATGGTTTCCACCGTTGCCACCAACCTTGCGATTGGTATTACGACCGCGCTGGTCGGCTCATTTGGTACGGAAGCGATTGCCGGATACGGCACCGGCTCCCGCCTTGAATATCTGCTTGTGCCCTTGGTGTTCGGGCTGGGCGCACCGCTAGTCGCCATGGTAGGAACCTGCATCGGCGCCGGACAACGGGAACGAGCTCTTCGCGCGACCTGGGCCGGTGCGGCACTTGCATTCGCGATGGCGGAAATGATCGGACTTTTGGCCGCATTCTTCCCGCATGCATGGCTGTCGCTATTCGATACGGATCCCGCAATGCTGGAAGCGGGCAGCCGCTATCTACAAGTCGTCGGACCGGCGTATGGTTTTTTCGGCCTCGGTCTGGTCTTGTATTTTGCATCACAGGGTGCGGGGCGTCTGTGGTGGCCGGTAGCCGGCAATGTACTGAGACTGGCAGTGGCGGCCGGCGGTGGCTGGATCATGTTGCGTTGGGGCGGCGGTCTGACGTTGGTTTTTCTGGCGCAGGCCGTGGCGCTGGTCGTGTATGGCGTGGTAAACGCAAGTGCGATCGCGGGCGGTGCCTGGTTTGGTCCAATCGGTTGGCCGCGTCCGATTAGGAAACAGGAGACTAGTAACGCGGTCGCGGCAGGTGGCGGCTACGACGATTAAGGAATAAGATGACGGCAGATATTGCCATAGAACAATAAAACTGCACGACCGTTCTGACATTGGCGCAAATACGAATGCCCGGACGGTTGACGGGGGCGCGCAAAGCGCGAAGCAAATGAATAACACCCAAAGGAGATACTGATGAACTTGCGCGCAATGCGTATTGGGACCCGGCTGGGGATCGGCTTTGCCGTCATCCTCGCACTTTTGACTGTCGTCGTTGCAGTGAGTACCCTGCTGGTCACGCAAAATAAGAATGCCCTGAAAAAAGGCCTGGAAGTCGCCAATCTCAAGGGCGAGCTGGTGGCAGACATGAAAAGCGCGTTGCTGCAAAGCGGTGTGGCAATGCGTAACATGCTCGACATTTCCACGGTAGACCAGCAAAAGGCAAGAGTAGATGCACAGAACAAGCTGTACGCCGAGGCCCATGCCAAGCTTGTCAGCATGCCTCTCACCGATGCCGAAAAGGCAATCCTCGCCGAATTGGTGAAGGTTGAGAAAAGCATCGAGCCGCGCTACAAGATCGCAATCGTTCAGGCGCAGAACATGAATTCCGAAGGTGCTGCCTCTGTCATCACCAAATATATCGACCCGATGAACTTGAAGTCGGTCGCCGAGATCGACAAGCTGTTGACCATTCAGCGCGTGGCCGAACGCAAGGTGATATCCGACTCGGAATCTGCTGACCGCGTTCTCATGATGCTGCTTATCGGTCTGACACTGGTCACCGTCGCGATCGGCGCCCTGATTTCCTGGCGTGTCACACGCAGCATTACCGGCCCATTGAATCAGGCGGTGAGCCTTGCCAGCACAGTCGCTGCCGGCGATCTGACTTCGAATATCAACGATCAACACCGCGATGAGATCGGACAATTGTTCGATGCATTGCGCAAAATGAATGTCAGCCTGAATGCCATCATCGGCAACGTGCGCAGCACAACCGATACGATCGGCAGCGTTTCGCAGCAGCTTGCAGCCGATAATGCAGATCTCTCGTCGCGCACCGAATCGCAGGCCGGGTCGCTTGAAGAGACGGCGTCCGCCATGGAAGAGTTGACGTCCACCGTACGGCAAAACGCAGAAAATGCGCGCCAGGCGAACCAGCTGGTGCAATCTGCGTCGTCCGTGGCAACGCGCGGTGGACGTGTGGTCGGCGATGTGGTCGAAACGATGGCTTCGATCAAGGATAGCTCGCGCAAGATCGTGGACATCATCAGCGTCATTGATGGCATCGCATTCCAGACCAACATCCTGGCGCTGAATGCGGCGGTAGAAGCTGCCCGCGCCGGGGAACAGGGACGAGGATTCGCCGTCGTAGCTACCGAGGTGCGCAACCTGGCCCAACGTTCGGCCTCTGCAGCCAAGGAGATCAAGACCCTGATCGGCGATTCCGTCAACAAAGTCGATTCCGGAAGCGAGCTGGTCAATCAGGCGGGCGCCACCATGGACGAAGTCGTCAACAGCGTCAAGCGCGTGACCGACATCATGGCCGAGATCTTGTCGGCCAGCGAAGAACAAAGTGCCGGCATTGAAGAAGTGAACAAGGCCATTACCGAAATGGACAGGGTCACACAACAAAATGCCGTGCTGGTGGAAGAAGCCGCATCGGCTGCCGGTACGATGCAGGAAAGAGCGAGTGTGCTGGCGGAAGCCGTAGGCGTTTTCCGGCTCAGCCACACAGCGATCACGAAATAAGCTTTACGTAAGTGCGACGATCGCCGTCGCATTTGCCGTGTCCGATAGCCGCGGTTTCGGACAACTCATCTTCTCCGATGCACCTTTCCTCGATGAAAGGTGCATCGCGTGCTCACAGTACCCGACTTATTCCCCACCGTACGCATAGGTAAACTTGTTCCCGACAATGCGGCCCATCACGCGCGAGCGTTGATCGAGACCGACATGATCTTTCGGGCTCATCGTGATCACGCCTTGCGGCACCATCAAGTTTTTTGTGTTTTCAATGGCAGTGCGCAGCGCGGCGCGAAATTCCCTGGTGCCGGGCTGCGCGGCCTTCAATGCCTGCGGCACCGCGTTGGCGATCAGCAGATAGGCACCCCATGCATCGGCGGAAAATTGTGTCATCGTATCCGGACCATATGCGGCTTCATAACGTCGCAGAAAATCCATCGCGGTTTTTTTATTCGCGTTCGAGTTAGGTAGTGTCTTGGCGACGACGCCCGGGCCGGAGGGAAAGAACGTTCCTTCGACATCCTTGCCGCCTACACGCAGGAAATCCAGCGTACCGATACCATGGGTCTGATAAATACGCCCCTTGTAGCCGCGCTCGACGAGGGTCTTCTGAGGCAGTACTGCCGGCGTTGCCGATCCTGCAACCAGGATCGCGTCGGGCTGGGCCGTCATCAACTTCAGGATCTGGCCGGTGACGCTGGTGTCGGTACGCGCATAGCGCTCGCTGCCTACAATCTTCAGCTTGCGGATTTCAGCGACCTTGGAAAATTCGCGCCACCAGCCTTCGCCATAGGCATCGGCAAAACCGATGAAGCCGACTGTCTTGATTCCGTTATCCGACATATGCTGGGTAATGATAGTCGCCATATGCGAATCGTTTTGCGGGATCTTGAACGCCCAAGCCCGCTTGGCATCCATCGGTTCCACAATCGCCGACGAAGCTGCCAGCGCAATCATCGGTGTCTCGGATTCCGCAGCGATATCCAGCATCGCCAAGGCATTGGGTGTAGTGACCGGCCCGACGACCGCATCGACCTTTTCTTCTGCAGTCAATCGCCGCATGTTGCGGGTTGCATTGGTCACGTCGGAGGCATCGTCAAGAATGATGTACTCGGCTTTTTGTCCCGCGATTTCCTTGGGCCACAACAGCATCGCATTCTTGGTGGGTATGCCGATGGCGGCGGCAGGTCCGGTGGATGAAATCGTGACGCCAATCTTGATCTGAGCAAACGCTGGCGCGGCCAGCATCGCAAGAGAGAGGCCGAACATGGAAGGCAAGCGGCGCAGACGTGAGCTCATGGACTTTCCTTTGCAAATAAAACAAGGATTATAGATCCGGTGCTGCCGCCAGTCCCGGAAGCGATTTGAGCGGGTTCGGCCTGCGCTCCTGGCCCAAGAGACGACGATTTCTGTACGGCTTTACTTGGGTCGCATGCTGCCGGCCGCAGCGAAACGCAACAGGTCGGAATCAGTCGGGTCATTCCATTGTTCCCGCGCAAACCACATGCTGAACGCGGTGCGTGCGCTGGTTGTCGCCAGACCTCGGCTGAGATTGATGCCTTTGGCACTGTCGCTATCCTGAAAGCGCGACAGCCATTGTTCCTGCTCTTCTTCTTCGAGTTCGTGGTACATCGCGAACGCATCCTTGGCGCGTTCGACGAAGTAACGTTCCTTGATCGCTTCGATGGAGGCTTCGATACTCGGCTTTTGTTCGGCTTTCTCGATCGTCTTTCGCGCAATATCGGTATTGGATGCATAGCCATCGCGCAGTGCCTGCTTGAAGTAACCGGCGGGCGAACCAATTTTGGCGGCTTTCGGATTCTGTATGCGGCTCTCGGTCAGGTCCAGCGTTGCCCTGAGCTTGCCATCCTCGGTTGTGGCGAGGATGTTGCACGCATCATCCTGTGACAAGCCCAGCGCCATCATGCGCTGAACCAGTATGCCGTCGATGACCGGCGGTGCAGACAAGGCCAGCGATTCCTGCTGGGCGGGAACGACACGGAATTGCAGGCTGGCGACCCTTCTGCCCTGCTTATGTTCGATCAATTCGACATTGATATCGGTCACCATGTTGATTTCGCTGATCGCATACTTGAGCACATCGCGCTTGAAGTACTTGTATTCCGGGATCGCTTCAGTCACCGGATTACCAGTCAGTGCGCCGTACCACCATTCCCAGTCGGCCCGGTTGGTAACCTTAGAGGGATTGGTCGCATAACGACGGCAAATCTCATATAGGGCGAGGCTGGCGCCGCTGCGCAATAGCGCCTGATAGTACACCGACAGCTTGGTATAGGAACCTGGTGCCATCACCATGCTTTCGACTTCCGGAGGAAAGGCAAATCCGAACCATAACATCCCGCCCTGCTTCTTGAGCCCTCTGGGGTTGACCAGCTTTACAGATGAAACCAGTCGTTCGCTGGTCCATTGAATCGCGTCTTCGGAAAAGATCCGGATGTTCTGCAATTCCTGCACCTGTTCCTTGAAGAGTTCGGTATCCCTGCTGTCGTATGCTGCGTCGCGTGCGAGTTCAGCCAATGGAATCCAATAGTAGTTTTTTGCGGCTTCCGTCTCGATCGGCGCATTCTCCCCCTTATTCCGGATGCGCTGCGCGTGATACACCATGACATTGAAGATCTTCCTCGACAACAGAGACAAACGGCCTTCGGACACGCGCAAGCCGATCGCTTCATTCGTCTTGCGGAACTCTTTCAGGTTGGCGTTCGGAGGCGCTGCCGATTTTCCGGATTTTTTTTTAACAGTCATGATGGCGAAAAGTGAGGTGATGTGGCCCAGCTTTACTCACCGATGCTATGTTGCCCGAAAAGTGATTGCATCGCAATCACCATTCAACGGTGCCATTGGACACGCAACAACGCGGACTGGGGATCCGTCGTATTCATGCTCCCTGTAGAGTCTCACCTTTAGAGTATTCCAGTTCCCGTATCCACTCACCGGTGGTCCTGCTAAAGCTCACCGCTGCATCGACAAGAACCTGTATCCACTCACCTTTGCCCCTGTAAAAGCTCACCTCAGTCCCTGTAGCGACTCACCATTTTCACCGCAAAGGGTTGCTGTTACTGGCTTCAGCGGAATTCAATGTATTTAAGGTTTACAGGTGTTTACTTTTTAATCTCTCAATGCAACATCGTGGGAATAACAGAATAAGCAAATCAACCTCCCCATGCGGATCGTGACATCGGAGATAAATTTTTCTAGTTCCATAAGCCGATCAATCTCAAATCAAGTAATCAACAGAACCTCTAATCCCTGTAGAACCTCACCTTTCATTGGATAGGCATTCTCCTATTCGACTGAATTCAGTTTTTTACTTCATCATGGTCATGAATGCTTATGCAAGCCTCAGAAGCTGTCTTTAGGGCCTTGTAAATGGTAACTCATTGAACCAACAGGAATTTTAGTCCCCGTAGAATCTCACCTTTCGTTGTGTGTTCATCGTTTGAAGCGTTTAAGGTGAGCTTCCACAGGGAGTGATAGACATCTGCCTGTAAAAGCTCACCTTTACCAGACAGGCAAGACGCCTTCTCGATGTATTTGCTTGTAGAAAGGTGAGGTTCTACAGGGATCAGTTGTCTTTTAATCCCCGTAGAACCTCACCTTTGTCTAAAGAATGGTTCCGAGATCGGATATTTACTCAGAAATCTGCTAGCGAGATGGCGTTTAGACGTGCAAAGGTGAGGATATACAGGGAGTCAGTCCCCGTATATCCTCACCTTTCGCAGTGCAGGAATGCATTACAGGAAGCATTTTGATTATCGCTTCCTGTAAAGGCTCACCTTTGATGATGAAGGCTTGCGTTTTAAGCTGTTTTTTTATGCCATGCCCAGTTTTTTCGTCTCCCCTGCCCTTTTCGCCTCTCCATGCATCCTGGAAGAGCCTTGTAATGTGGGTCATCAAGCTTAGGCTTGATATTTGATCCCCGTAGAGGCTCACCTATATCCGTGGTAGAGCACATATTCCCTCTTTAGAGGTGAGGCGCTCTATCCACCTTTCCGCCCTATTCGGTATTCGCAGTTATTTCTCGAATATGCGCGTGGTTCCGTATTTGGTAATATCATGCCACAAATGCGAAACATTCCACAAGAAATGGAGAAATGATGGAAAACCAAGGGGTAAGCCTTTCGCAAGTCAGCATGCATGACTTGGACGATTTGGCGAGCACTGCTGCGGATGTCCTTGCGCAAGTCCGCGATGCTATGGTCGAGCCGCATCCGCGCAAAGTTGCACCGACCTTCAGTAGTGCGGCGATCGCCGACCTATGCGGAGTCGATAAAACGCAAGTGAAGTACCTTGCTCAAAAACATAACCTGCCGAATGGCCAAAAGATCGAAGGTTCGAAAGCCAAAGAATACAGCCTTGAAGATGCGATCGCATGGGTCATGACAATCGGCAAACGCCCTTCCCGTCCCGAAGATAAATCCGGCAAGGTGATTTCGGTCTGCAATTACAAGGGCGGCGTGGCAAAGACCAGCACCACCGTTGCAATTGCTCAGGCATTGACGCTGCGCGGATTGAAAGTATTAGTCATCGATTGCGATGGACAGGGAACAGCAACGCAACTGATTGGCATTAGTCCGGAGCAGGATGTCGAGATTGAACAAACCATCATGCCGTATATCCATGGCGACGAACCGGATCTGCGCTATGCCGTGCAATCGAGTTATTGGCATAACCTGTCCGTCATTCCGGCATCCAGCGGATTGCTCGCTGCCGAGTTTGCTATTCCAGCCAAGGCCATGTCGCAACGCGGCTTCCGATTCTGGGAAATGCTCAAAACAGGTATAGCGCCACTCCGCAAGGATTTCGATCTTATCCTGATCGATACCTCTCCGAGCTTATCTCATCTCACGGTGAATGCGATGATCGCCGCAGACGGCCTGTTGATGCCCTGCCCGCCCGACGCCCTGGATTTTGCTTCCAGCGTCCAGTTCTGGGGAATTTTCTCCGAGCTGGTGGATGGATTGCCCGACGCAAAAGAAAAGCGCTACGACTTCATATCGATCATTTACACAAAGGTGCAGGCAAACGAGATTTCTCGCCTGGTTAAAACCTGGATGAAACAAGCCTATGGCACACATATCAATGGCATAGAAATTCCGGACAGTACCGCGGCACGAACCGCATCGGCGCAATTGAAAACCATCTATGACCTCAGCAAGCCGGATGGCAGTGCGGAAGCATATCGACGCTACAAGGATCCTTTGGACCGACTCGCCGATTATGTTCTTGACCAACTCGCTCTCGGCTGGAGGCAATAATGAGTATCTACGATAAGCTCGGCGCAAAAACCGCTGGAATCAAGGCACGGACCGTCGACAAGCCGACCGAAAAAACGCCGCGTACCGCTCCCGGCATGTTCCTGAACGCTGCGCAACGCATTGATGCAGCGGAAACCAAGGTCGAAGAACTCGAAGCGCGGTTGAAAGAAGCGGAAGCCGCCGCAGTTGGCCGGGAGCTTTCGCTCGATGCCTTGCATGAAGTTGCTGGCCGGCGCCGGAAGCTGACCGAACAGCAATATAACGAACTCAAAGAAAATCTTCGACAAAATCCTTTGGTCACTCCGGTAACAGTCCGGAAAAGAGAAGAGGGCGGTTTTGAAATTGTTTCCGGTAATAATCGCGTCGCCGTATTCCGCGAACTGGGACGTACGCATATCCCAGCCGTACTGTTGGAAAGCGACGATGACCAGGCTGAGATCAATGCATTCTATGCAAACCTGATTCAGCCCGATCTCCCGCCATTCGAAAAGTACCTCGGATTTAAAAAAATCTTGAGTAAGCACCCCCAGTTGACACATACCCAAATCGCTAGCGCCGCTGGAGTCTCGCGTTCATTCGTGTCGCAGTTGATGGCATTTGATGAGTTGCCGGAGGAAGCTATTGCAATCCTTTTGGAAAAGCCCGGTGCGATAGGGGCGAATGCGGCACAGGATCTTGCTGTGCTGGCAAAAAAAGGCAAGAGTGAAAAAGTTATAGAAGCGATCGCAAAAGCAGCATCCGGCGAATTGGACCAAGCGCAAGCAGTGCGCTATGCAGCACTAGATAGTGCAGTAAAGAGGATGGTTATCAAGTCCGAGCCGGTCAGAATTCGGAGCGGAAAGACTACCTATTGCGACCTGCGTCGTGCGAATAATGTGTTGCGGCTGCAGTTTCAAAGTGCAGAGGAAGCAAGTGCTGCGCAAGAGATGATCCAGGACGTACTTGAGAAGCTCGCCGCTGAAAATAGGGTTGGTTAGAGCAGGTGATACTATCACTCGCTTTAAATTCAATGGCTTACAAAAAGTAGTGCATGAATGGCCGATCCCCTTGAGTGTGAAGCGGGTAGGCCAAGCACTTAAACCATATCATCCCGAAGCGGACTTATGGTTTAAGTGCAAATAACTCTGCAAGCCTTTTCATATCCGCCTGCTGTCAGATCCCTTTTGGTCTTCTGGCTGACTGGAAAGCTGTGTGATAGTATCACCCGCTTTAAAATCAATGACTTAGCGAATTTGATTGCTCGGGAGAGCATTCATAGCGTATTCGCACTCAATTTCCAATCTTCCGCCTGCATACCTATAGCCCCACGCAATCATTCATGCTGCACCGATCAGTGTTCCTTATCCGGTAAGCTTCCTGCAGGGCAAGCTCGGCTCGTCACTAATCATGCGCGGTACGCAGATACCGCTTCTCGTACCGCAGAGACGCCGCTTTCTAAGGCCAGAACACCCGCTGCTAACCAAATGAAGGTTGCCGCAATTCTGAGAGCAGTTTCGGTGTGACTGGTCAGACGAGTTCAAGGCGGTTTGCCGGTGGAACAAGGCACAGCGACACAACATGCCGGTGCCATCACAAGGAGGCATTGGCGGCCTCCGCAACGCTATGCTCCAGGCAAAGCGTCCGGCGTCGACAGTCAGGCCGAAACAATACACCCTAGGATTTTGTTTAACAGACCCAACCTCGCCGTTGCGAATCTTGTTCCGCACCAACTTTCTGCCTTTATGTATTACCGCTACTGGTAGGTATGGCAAGGTCGGATAAGAGTTGCATGCCGAGGAAGTTATCGTTGAAGTCATCATCAAAGGTGAGACTCCACAGGGATCGACTATCCAGACCCGGCACGATCAGCGGCGACATGGCGCGGGGTGAAATGAAATACCTTGATCCACAGAATTCCTAATAGCGATTTAAAGTAAAATTCCCAAGTGCATTAATTTCCTTGTGCAAGGCATTGATTATTAAGGACAATATGCTGCCACATGGCGGATCAAGCGCTTTCTTCACTGAATTTTGCGATCAATGATAATGATTTGAGGCAAGGACTGGCACAACAGAGTTAGGAAGCACCATGTGAGCATAACCATGTGCAGATACCGCACTAAAATTGTAAGCAGCTCTTGTCATATTGATAGATGCCAAAGTCTCGCCTTCGCGCTTCGGTAGTCTAAATATGCAACACTCCCAAGTAATGAGTCCCTTTCGCCCGCTTACCCTCACTGGTTAGCGGGCGTTTTTATTGGTAATGAAGCGCAGTACTTTTACTGCGATGGAAAAACAATGACGCCACGCGCATTACGTCCGGCGCTCAGGTCGGCGAATGCCTGTGGCGCTTCATCAATGGTGTAAGTGCGGGTAATGAGTTCGTCCAGCTTGAGCTGGTGCGTGTGGTACAACCGCAGCAGGCGAGGGAAGTCTTCTCTTGGCCGGGCCGATCCGAAATAGCTTCCGGTTAAAGTCTTTTCACCGAAGGTCAGCGACGCAGTCTTGATCGATGTCCGATCCGTCAACGGCGCAACGCCCACCACGACCGCCGTCCCTCCCTTGCCGAGACAGCCATATGCTTGCGCCGCGATGTCGCCCGAGCCGACGCATTCGAATGCATAATCGGCTCCGCCACGGGTGAGCGCATTGATCGCCTTGACGATATTATCGACACCAGTCGCATTCACACTATGTGTGGCGCCAAACTGCCTGGCCATGTCAAGCTTGGCATCCGAGGTGTCTATCGCGATAATCATTGTCGCACCGGCGATCGCACACCCTTGAATCGCATTCAGGCCAACGCCGCCACAGCCAAACACTACCGCAGTCGAACCAGGGGTGACCTTGGCAGTGTTGATCGCTGCACCGACCCCCGTCATGACGCCGCATCCAATCAAGGCAGCCTTTTCCAATGGAACGGTGGCATCGACCTTGACGACATTGTCGACATGGAGTGTCGCGTATTCCGCCATCACGCCGCATCCCGAAAACACGCTCAGCGCATGGCCCGCAAGGTCACGGGTGCGTACAGTCCTGTCAGGCAGCGTCGTTGTGGTCCTGGCGGCCTGGTCGCACAGCTGTGGACGCCCGGTCTGGCAATAGCGGCACTTGCCGCACATGCTGACAAAAGAACTGAGGACGTGATCGCCCACCTTGTATTCATCAACGCCTTCGCCGACCGCAACCACTCTGCCGGCGCCTTCATGCCCAAGGATGACGGGGGGAGTAAAAGGGATTGTGCCATTGGTTGCGGACAAGTCGCTGTGACACACACCGCATGCCGCGAGCTTGATCATGACTTCACCACGCCGCGGTGCTTCGACCACCACTCGCTCGACGACCACCGGTTGATTTTTTTCACGCCAGACCACGGCCTTGCCAATTTGCTCCATCGTATTCCTCACCAATATCAGATATCAGTTGGTTAAACCGCGCCACAGCACGGGCTTCGCGTTACGTTGCCGGTACGCGACTCAAACCTGTGGAATAATCAAAAACGGGAAATGCAAAGTGAAAGATCGCAGGCGTTGAGATCGGCGATCAAGCGTCGTTAGTCGACCGGCTAACATGCTCGTCGCCAGCGCATAAAAGGACGGTTCTTCGGCGGTGCTAAGGCATTCCGGAAATTCGTCATGCTTGTCTCCATCCAACCGGGCTCGTTTTTATTCGCTGCCTATCGATTTTTTATTTGAGCATACGAATCGAACGGTTGTCCACTTTCTTTACCTCTGCACGTCATTTGTTTCGCTTGGCGGTTTGCGCAACCGTTTTCGGAAGATCTGCAAGGCGCGCGACGTGCTATCACGTTGGTGAATAACTGTAATCACCACAATAAAGAAGACGACTTGGTGACAGGAAGATATAGTGACCCCGTCTCCTCCAACTCTTCTTGAATTGGATTCAGCCCGCCCTCGAAAGATTGGCGGGCTTTTTTTTGTGTGCAACCGGTTAAACGGACACACTATTATTTTTTTCGTATCTACTCCAGACGTGCGCCGGACTGCTTGACGAGCTTTGCATGCTTTTCGAGTTCGGTCTTGAAGAATTGGGTGGCTGCCTCCGGTGAGCTACCGATCAACATGATTCCCTGTGCCGACAACGCTTCCTGAGCCTCTTTTGTCGACAGGGCTGTTTTGGTGTCGCTGTGAAGCTTGTCAACGACGCTAGCCGGCAATCCGGCCGGGCCGATCACGGCAATCCAGGAATCGAAGCTGTAGTTGACCAGGCCTTGTTCCGCAAGTGTAGGCACATCGGGCAGCACGGCCGATCGCTTCGCGGTCGAAAGGCCAATGGCGCGCAATTTCCCCGCTTTGACATGCGCCGCGACTGCAGTCACCGAGACGAAACCCAGCTGTACTTGCCCGCCGAGAAGATCGTTGGTTAGTGGTCCGGTTCCGCGGTACGGCACATGCCTGATATCAATGGCGGCCTCCGCTTTCAACATTTCTCCGGCCAGATGCAGGGAGCTGCCGTTTCCCGCCGATCCATAGTTCAATTCACCCGGCTTGGCTTTTGCCAACGCAAGCAGTTCCTTCAAGTCCTTGGCCGGCAACGAAGGGTGCGCCACCAGCACCAGCGGTACCGTGCCGATCACCGAGATCGGCGTAATGTCCGTGATGGCATCGAACGGGACTGATTTGTAGATACTGGGATTGATTACGTGATTGGACGATACCATGCCGAATGTCGAGCCATCCTTCGGTGCGCGTACCAACTGTGTGGTACCGGTGACGCCACCTGCGCCTACCAGGTTTTCCACCATCACCGCACGTCCTGCGGTTTTTGCGTACTGGTTGGCCATGACCCGTGCAACCGCATCGACGGTCGAGCCCGCCGTCAGCGGCACGATCAGACGGATGGGTTTGTCGCCCAGTCCTTGCGCCGAAAGGGAGAGGGTGGGCAACGCGAGTGTAGCTGCGAGCAGGGCGATCGTGCTACGGCGCCTGGGCGATTGGATAGTCATGATGTCTCCTTCACTCCATCAATGTGGATAGTTAGTTGGGAAAGCGTTTGCGCAGTTCGGCAAAAGACACAAGCTCGCCGGCAATGGCGCTCGCGGCCACGGTGGGAGGGCTTGCCAGCCATACCTTTCCGGGGCCGGAGCGGCCGGGAAAATTGCGGTTGATCGCGCTGATGGTGACTTGCCCCGCATCGGTCGACGATCCGGGACCGCAGTTGGCGCACGCACCGCATGCGGGTTGGAGCATTTCGGCACCGACTTCTTCAAACGCCTTCAGGTATCCGCGTTCAATACAGTAATCCCGAACCGCGCTGGTACCGAACTGCAGATACAACTTCACGTTCGGCGGCACGCGCAAACCGTTTTCCGCTGCCCATTGCAGCACCTCGTGATAGTGGTCAAAGTCTTCGCGCTTGCCTGCAGTGCAAGAGCCGCCATATGCAATGTCGAACTTGACGCGTTCGCTCAATTTTTCGAGCGCTATGCCGTTCCCCGGATCGCCAGGCGCAGCGACCATGGGAACGATCTTGTCGCAGTCGATCCGGATGGTATCCGCATAGTGAGCGCCTTCGTCGCTGCGCATCCATGGCTCAAGCCTGAAATCGATACCACGGCGCTCGCGCAGAAAGCGTACCGTTTCTTCATCCGGTGCGACGATACCGGTAAACCCGCCCAGCTCTGCAGTCATGTTGGTCAATGTCGCACGCTCGTCGGTCGACAAGCCTGCGATCACCGGACCGGTGAACTCAAATATCTTGCCGACACCCGCCCCAGCCTTGATCCTGTCATCGGCGAGCAGATGAAGCACCAAGTCCTTGGCGGTGACGCCGGCTTGCATTTTCCCTGCAAAATCGATACGCAAGGATTCCGGTACGGTTAGCCGCACGGCGCCCGTCACCATGCTGTTTGCCATGTCGGTGGTGCCTACGCCGAATGCGACGCACCCGACCGCGCCGCTATGCGGCGTATGGGAATCGGTACCGACCACGACTTGGCCGGGCAGGGCATACAGTTCGGCCATCATTGCATGCGATATTCCGTGCGACCCGCCTTCCATTCCGTCCAGCCCTTCCAGATATCCATGGCTGCGCACCTGATAATCGCTGACGAAAGCGCGATGCGCGTTGGAGAGATTGCGCACGTCACTGAGCAACCCGTTATTCAAATGTGCGGGGCTGCGATGCGAATAAGAGAGATGGTCCTCGAATGCGAGGATCGATTGCGGATCATGCAGCGTCACCGGTTTGCCGAATGTCGCATGCAGCATGTGAGTGCACATGCCGGTGTAGTACTCATGAATGAAGCGCCAGTCCGCCCGTACAAAACCACCATTGCCCGCCAGCAGCGTGCCGTCGGTATCTTCAGTACGGATCAGGTGGCGTGCGAGAATCTTTTGCGCCAGGGTTTGCGCAGAACTGCTGTCATGAGCGGCCGTAGCGACTTCGACCTTGCGCATCCGTTGCTGGCCGTAACGTAACAATCCGCCGCTGCGCAAGATCGCTGCCGCGACCTTATCGCGTGAGGCAACCAGTTCTTCCATATCGATTGCTTCTCCGCGTCGTATACGGTCGAGCAGTCCAAAATCGGTGGATGTGAACAATCCAACGTTGTCGGCGTTTTGGCGATAGATGCGCTCGAAGCTTTCTGCAATCACGAGACGGATGCCAGCCGTGCGTTCGGCTACCGGACTGTGCTCACGCGACGAGCCCTTGCCGAAACGCTTGCCCGCAACCGTGACGCAAAACCCGCCATTCATCACGGCATCCCTGCTGATCGGCAAGGTTTCGCCGGCCTTGAATCCGACATAGGGATAGCGGCCGAGCCGCTCGTCGTAGTAGGCAAGCACCGGGATGGGCGTTATCTCATCGGTGGACACATCATTGCGTAGCGCCCCGGCTTCATCCAGCGTCAGATCCCGACCGCTCAGCTGTGCTGTAACCAGTTCAGGATCTGCGCTCAGGAAAAGTATGCGTCCGGAAAACGAAAGTTTTGTCATGCTGACCTCCTGAGACGCAATCTACACATCGATCGCACAACGATGAAGTGCTGGATGGCAGTGTCAGGCATCGCAACTTGCGATGGGTCGCAGCCTTTTTCCAATCAGGAAACGAAATGCGGCGACGCGCTATAAACTCAGCTTGCGATCTGCGACGACGATTCCATCTTCGTCGGCATATAGCCAATGGTTAGGACAAAAGGATATGTGCTGAAATGCCAGAGAAATCTCGCGTTCGCACGGTACCGAGGCGGGCCAGCATGGCTTGGAGGGAAGGCTTCCCAATGCATGGATGCCGAGCGGGATATCTCGCAAGATTGTCAGATCTCGTACATAGCCATGGATGATGATACCAGCCCAATTGTTGCGCAATCCAAGCATCGCCATGCGGTCGCCTAATATGGCCCACGCCGCCTCCGGCCCCCCTCCGTCTACAACAAGCACGCGTTCGTTGCCCGGCTCTGCCAGAATATCTGTGAGGCGGGGAGGAACCCCATCAATGCCAGAAACGGTTGCGATCTGTCCGCAATAATGTTTTTGCCCAGCCAGCGCAATGAGGCCGGATCTCGCTACTTGCAAGCGCAGGCCCGGAGTATCCATGTAACGGTCATGCAAGTCTGCAGTAGAAAACGCCTGGTCATTGTTCAGAGATACGGGGCCTTTCGGCGACCGTGCATCGTCATTTATCATTCTCGGCAATCTGTTCAAGCGTGATGAGCAAAAGGATTCATTTCATGAAATGATCATGCATCGCTTGCTGAACATGAACCGCTGTTTTGGCAAGGCAGGAATCGCCAATTGCGATGGCGAAAAAAGGATGACATCCGGTGTGTATGGGAATGAGTTAGCCGTTTTGCGCAAGGAAGTTCACCAGTGTATGTGCTGTTGCGCTCAATTGACCCAATTCCTTGAACACGACGACCAGCTCGCGCGTTGCCCAGACATCGGCGAGTGGAATCAGTTGCACATTCAAGGTGTTCAGGTAAAGCTCGCCGACCTGGTGCGGGACTATGGCTACACCCAGCCCGGCGTGCACCATGCGACAAAGCGCATCGAGGCTGCTGACGCGGATCTTGATGTTCAAGTCTGCTCCCAGCTTTTTCGCTTCCCTGGCCAGCAAAATCGTCAGGGCACTCGGGCTACGCAATCCGACAAAATTTTCCTGCATCAGGCTTGCGAAATGTATCTGTGTCGCCCCCGCCAGTGCGTGTCCATGCGGAATCATGAGCGACAGGCGGTCGGTGCGGTAATGCAGGCGCTCAAAGTGTTCAAGGCCTTCGATCGCATTGCAGATACCGAAATCGGCGCCTCGTTCCTCAAGCACGCGCAGCACTTCGACGCTGTTGTGTTCTTCAATGTCGATATTCACATCGGGGAAAAGGCGCTGAAAGGCAGCGATATCTTCAGGCAGGAACTGCACAATCGAGGCCAGATTGGCAACGATGCGCACGTTGCCCTTTGCCCCCGAACAATACTGAGACAGTTCTGCGCCGAGGGATTCGATGGTCCCAATCACGGTAAGCGCATGCCGCAGCAATGTCTCTCCGACCGGAGTAACTACGATGCCACGCGACTGTCTCTGAATCACTGGCAGGCCGATGAGCGCCTCTATATCCGCGATACGGCGGCTTACCGCAGACGGTGCAATGAACTCGCGTTCGGCAGCGCGGGCGATATTCCGTTCCTGACATACCGCGACGAACAAACGAAGCGAGGTGAGGTCGAGCTTTCTAAGAAGATTGTCCATGGCTGCGGATCGCCAACTTGGCGTGCAAAGGTAGTATGCAATTCTACTTCTATCGCCGTTGTCCGATCTGCCTGCACTCTCTCGACCATTTTTCCGCACTTCTACGGCGCGACTTCGACGGTCACCGTTTCACCAGGACGCATGTCGAACACTAGTTTGCCGTTTGAAATCGTTGCGGGAATCGCGGTGCCTGCCGCATTGCGCGCGCGAACTTGTCCTTTCAGCGTTTCTTTCACAGGTATGCCAACGGTTAGCGGGGTCATGCATACCGAGGCGTTATAGCTTCCGCCAAGTTGAACGATCGCTTGACGCGATGAAGCCGACGTAATTGCAGGCGTCACCTGGGGGCGGCACAACCGGTATCGCGCAACGTTCACATAAGTGTCGATCCAGAGTTTGGAAGAGAATTGGCTTGCATAAGTAAGATGGTCACGAAGGAATTGCGACGTCACCGGACTCCACCCGTCGCCGTCGACGCCGTGCCCGCCAGCGACCAGCCATCCGCCGGCGCTCACCATATTGGCCAGCTGATTGTTCGCCTCGGTTAGCGCTGCGGACAAACTGGAGCTGTGGTCCTGGTCAAAAAATGCGAAGGCATAAGCGCTTTCCCCCATATCAAGCTTGCGCACCGCAAGATGACTGGTATTGGCCATCGCGAGCGCTTTGCTGGTGTACTGGTGCCAGGGAAATGCAAAGCTTAATGGGCGGATACCGAGCTGCTGTTCGATCATTTGCTGCGCACCATTGATTTCGGAATTCAGGGTTTGATCACTTAAGCTAGGGTCCGCCATCTCAATGGCATGTGTCATCGAGTGATTGCCGATCTCGTGGCCTTTGTTCGCCAGGTCTTTCCAGAATGTCCAGCCGGTAAGATCCTGAACGGTGCTCGCGACAATGTAAAAGGTCGCGCGTACGCCGAAGCTTTCGAATATCGCAGCAATCTTGTCGCTCGAAGTATAGCCATCGTCGAAGGTGTACGATGCGGCCGCATCCTTATTACCCTTGTAGCGCGTTATCTGCGGCGCAGTCAGATCGAAACAGCGATCGATGATTGCATTGCAATCGGTACCCGGCGAGGGGGTCGGTGCGGGGGCTGGCGATGTCGCCGCATACTCGCATATCTTGTTGGCGCCCGGCAGCGGGTCGCCGAACACGCTATTGTTACAGCCGATCGATGCGGTGGCCGTCAAGATCGCATAGGTACCGTTGAGACCATAACGCACTTGGCGCGTTCCGGAGAACGTACATACGCCATACTCGTCCGCACATTTGGTCCATGACCCTGGAGTTGGAGTTGGAGTTGGAGTTGGAGTTGGAGTTGGAGTTGGAGTTGGAGTCGGAGTCGGAGTCGGAGTCGGAGTCGGAGTCGGAGTCGGAGTCGGAGTCGGAGTCGGAGTCGGAGTCGGAGTCGGAGTCGGAGTCGGAGTCGGAGTCGGAGTCGGAGTCGGAGTCGGAGTCGGAGTCGGAGTCGGGGCGGCGGCCCCATATTCACAAATCTTGTTGGCGCCTGGTAGCGGATCGCCAAATACGTTGTTATTGCATCCGATTGACCCGGAAGCGATCCTCGTGGCATAAGTACCGTTTAATCCATAACGGACTTCCCGCGTGCCAGTGAATACGCATACGCCGTGTTCGTCAGCGCACTTAGTCCAGGAACCGGGAGTAGGTGTCGGAGTAGGTGTCGGAGTAGGCGTCGGAGTAGGCGTCGGAGTAGGCGTCGCATATTCGCAGATCTTGTCCGCACCGGGCAGCGGGTCACCAAATACTTCATTACTGCAGCCTATGCTGCTCGTCGCGCTACGTGTGGCATAGGTACCGTTTAGTCCATACCTTACTTGTGTGGTTCCTGAAAATGAACACGTTCCATACTCGTCCGCGCATTTGGTCCAAACGACGGTTTCCAATTCGGGTGCCAACTGTGGTGACGCGCCGGCTCCGGCACGCCTGGTATGGATGTCTGATTCGGTAGTCCCGCCTCCGCAGGCTGTTAATCCGCTTAGGATCGATAGGAGTAAGCTGCTTAACACCGGCGGGCGTACAGACCTCATATCCAAGCTCCTTAGGCGGATTTTCAGATTGTTTATTTATTCTATTTTCCGGTTGCAAGAGCGCGATTGACATGAGTCGGTCGCATAAGGTCGGCTAATTGCGAAAGAACAAGGAGGCGATGCGTTGCCAAGAAAACGAAGGACGTCTATCAGAACTGCGATAACAAGGCAGGATGTCGAAGGCCATACTGACGCGCAAGCAGGCGCAACGCGACAAGCCGCATTCTGATATGCGTTTTAAGCAAAATTCATTACCGACTATGGCTAGCACGCACTATCAGGTAAAGTGCGATTGAATCGAGGTCGGGTTTAGGATAAGCCATGACTGGCTAAGGTCTTTCGGCTTGCCGGAGTCGCAGCCGATGTTTATGTAAGTGTGTGCTTGCGCACTGTAACAGTGCTGACTCGCCTGTTTTTTGGATGCATGCCCAAGCTTAGGCTTGCCTGTTTGCGTTCATTTATATGGTCCTGCATGCTAAGTCTGCGTGGCACATGCAAGTAACGCTAAGCGTTTATTTCAATGTATCCGCCGATCTTGCAGTAGTATGATAGAAGTGTTTATTCACTTTCGGAAAAATCATGGAACGCAAAAATCCAGGCCGCAATGACACCGCAAAATCCTCAAAGCTATTTATGAATGTCCCTGTTTCCGCAGAAACGCGTGAAGGACTGCACGAGTTGAAAGACGCAATGGCTGTCGAGAGTCAGGCAGAAGTAATTGAAAAACTGGTCAAGATGGGCTTGGCGCTTCAGCGCGCTCTACGTGACTAAAGCAATACACCCCTTCGGTGTGGACAGGGGCGAGGCCTGGCACGGACAGGCATGTATAGCTTTGGCCTAAGGAAACTTAGCAGGCTGTTGAAGAAGGAAGTGCGCGGACGCGTACGAATGGTGCGAATAGCACCGAAGGGCTCGCTCTTGCTAAGCACATTAGTTTTTCAAAGTGTATTAGCGCAATAGGATGGACGCGCATACCCGTAACGGCATTGATGTGCAAAGTGGAAATATCAATGACTACTTAAATCGGGGGCGTCTATCAGGTCCGCTTGCTGCGTTGCATCCTTTCCGTACAGCCGTGATGGCCTCTTTGGCACGCATGATCATCGTCTTTTGATTTGCCCGTTCTTCGCATTTGACGCCTTTACGAAAAGGCCAATGTAGTTCAGGACAGGTTATGGAAACGAAAAAAGCTCGCCGAGGCGAGCTTTAATTTACTACTCAGAGTAACCGCCAAAGACCCGCGCTATCTGCGTGGTGCCCTTGGCTATGGTCATTCGACAACCCATGCTATCTGCATGGTGTCATCTATAGCCGATCTGATTCCGCTGCTTGTCGGTGATAGCCGCATTACCGGTATCGCCGACTTGGGGATGAATATGCCAGCCGCCGTTTGTGGCAGCGACATGATTAAATGGGGCTGATATTGCTTGCCTTCTCGCCTTTCGGGCCGGTACCGCGTTCGAAGGAGACGCGCTGGTTTTCTGCCAGGCTTTTGAAGCCGTTTCCTTTGATGTCCTGAAAGTGGGCGAACAGGTCGGCGCCACCGTTGTCCGGGGTAATAAAGCCAAAACCCTTGGCGTCATTGAACCACTTTACTGTGCCAGTTTGAATACTCATGTTACTTCCTTGTTGAAAAATTAGGGCCGATGCCCAGACACACCCAAAACCAAGATAGGTAACCGAAGGGATTCAAACAGGAATGGCTCAGAAGAGAGCAAGACGGGAAAGAGACCAACAATAACGACGACTTGATGCAAGTGTAGAGCGCAATATACAGGTGAAAGCGGGAATCCCCTAATGTTATTTGCGTTTATTTTGTTGCTGCCTGAAAGGCATTTCCATTAATCATGATACGAATGAACACTAACTTTCAGAACGCATACGTCGCGGCGGGAGGGCGCGACAATAATTGGGCAATAGCACTGCGCAGTCGCTCCTCGGTTCGGCGTGTTCGGCTCCCGCTGTCCGTGCTGGTAAGTTCCACATCGGGAAAGTAGAGACGCACGGTCTTTGTTTCGGTAGAGAGCTCTAGCTGATGCGCATGTTGGAGCGAGAAATCTTTGCCCAAGTCCCAGACGCACTTGGAAATTTCTATGCCATTCTCTCTACCAATCACCACCGCCTTTGCGGAGATGGCTTCTGCACCTGCTTGGCGATCAGACTGGGTTTTGCTGTTCTGATCCATGACTGCTTCCTTCGCCTTAGTAACGGCGTCGATGTTGATTTGGATTGACGGGGCCGCGTTTCTCGAGATGCCTGAAAGTAATGCGTCCCTTGCTCAAATCATATGGAGACATTTCGATCGTCACCTTGTCGCCAGCGAGGATGCGGATGTGATGCTGTCGCATCTTCCCTGAAGTGTAGGCAACCAACTGGTGACCATTTTCAAGGTTAACACGGAAACGGGAATCGGGAAGTACTTCTTCCACAAGACCGTTCATTTCTAGAAGTTCTTCTTTAGCCATATTTCATTTCATGTAAAAACGAATGCTGTTGCCGAGGCAACCGATGCAAGCGACATATTCCGGGTCAGCTTGTCTTGCAGACGGTAAAAATAATCCTGCTGTTCGCAGGCACGATCGCATGATTCCGCGCTTCTCACTTGTGGTATGGCAAGCGGGATAAAGCACGCTTAGACTGGGCACATCAGCGTGTACCCTTGTTGCACAGCAGAAAAACGTTGGAGAAGAATTGACACGCGTAAAGCATTCTGAATGCGTGTGAACCAGAACGATGAAAGTGTGAAGACTGACGACCAACCCAACCAGAGGGAAGTCAGCCCAGTGAGTCCGTATTATAACCCATGGCTCAAACCCGCTCTTTGATTGGCGGCAATGGGCTGAAATTAATGCATGGTCCCGACGCACCGAGTGTAATACCAATCCCAACTCATAACGTGCCATGAAATCCCGTCTTTTTCTGGGGGCGCCGAGCCCCGCTTGGCTGGGTTGCACTCGTCGTCAATCGCCCGCTATTGACTCCTCCTGCGCCTTGCCAGTCGAAACAAGCCATCGATTTCCTGCGCCACGTCATGGGTCAGGATTGGTATAACCCGCTGCCCGCGGTTTTACTCGCCGTCCATCGGCGGCCGGCGAGTAAATTGAATTACCGATGGTGGGTTTGCCTGGAATAGATGCACCACTCCACGGCCTTTATCCTACAGTGGTCTTGCGTTGGCGAATCTTGATGAATTCAGGCCGCTTTCCAGAAGATGTAATCCGCCTGGTATTTGACTATTTCCCGCTTGCCTTTGGTGGCTGCGCTGCATTCGGAAGCCGGAGCCACACCCCCTTTGAGTGCAACACGCTGGATGAAAGTCACGCCGGTCATCATGCCGGATCCCATCGCAGGATTCGCCTTGACGAGTTGGTACGGCAGATTTCCCGTGCCGGACGGTGCGACCGCCAGTTGGGTGCCGGTAATTTTCGAGCCATCGGCCGCCTCCCAAGTCGCTGGCGGACCATAATAGGTTCCCACCTGTTTGCCGCTGCGGTCGCTGAGCACAGCCTTTGGTCCGACAAAGACCCACTCCATCGCTCCCGCGGTATTTGCCTTGTCCCGGCATTCGTACATGATTTCACCGGTGCCGACGGTTTCCATCGCAACCTTGTTACCGGCGGCGACCTTGATGGATTCTGGCAAGCTGTCTTGCGAGTACATCCTCGGCGTTGATGACATGGTGCCGCAAGCGGTCAGCAGTGCGATTGCGCAGACAGCAGCACATAAGGGATAGGGGTGGAGGGAGGCATTCATTAGGGTTCTCCAAGAGTTAATCTGACGGTCAAGTTTCTGCAGCTTGGATGCTGCTACATTCACTACGCAGCAATGCCGATTTTGGATGCAGCAGGATGCAGATAAAACCCGGAGCGGCGCAAAAATAAATGCCGGGATCAATTGTGCCGCCAACGAATGCCGGGTCTCTGCTACGCTGAAAATCCGCCATCGATCGACAGGCTGGCACCAGTGATATAACCGGCTTCCGCGCTGGCGAGATAAGAGACGAAGCCGGCGATCTCATCGGCGTGCCCGTAGCGGTTCAACGGCATCATCTCTTTCAATGTTTGCGCGAATTCACCGCTGTCCGGATTCATATCGGTGTCGACCGGGCCAGGCTGCACGTTGTTGACGGTGATGCCGCGCGGACCAAGATCGCGCGCGAGACCGCGGGTAAGGCCGACCAGCGCGGATTTGCTCATCGCATACGGGCCGCCGCCGGGAAAGGGCATGCGTTCGGCATTGGTGCTGCCGATGTTGATTACCCGGCCTCCATCGTTCATGTGACGCGCCGCTTCCTGGGTAGCGACGAATACGCTGCGGACATTGACTGCCAGCGTGCGGTCGAAATCATCAAGCGAGAATTCGTCAAGAGGCGCCAGAGCCAGTACGCCGGCATTGTTGACCAGAATGTCGAGACGACCCAGTCTTTCGACTGCGTGACGTATGGCGTTTTTCAGCGCGACTGCGTCGGCACTGTCGGCCTTCAATGCCAGCGCACGTCCGCCTGCGGCTTCGATCTCGCTGACGAGCGCCTGCGCTTTGTCGGCGGCGTTGATGTACGTAAGCGCAACCGCGGCGCCATCGGCTGCCAGACGCCGGGCGATGGCGGCGCCGATACCGCGCGAGCCGCCTTGAATGAATGCCGCCTTGCCGGATAAGTCTGCTCTGCTGACCATGTTATGTCCTCCATAAAAGTAAGTGAGGCGCTCAGTATCCAGGCTCGAACCGCATACAACTAGTCCATAATCCTTCTAATCATTTGATCCAAACGGTTTAAAGTGAAAAATGGAAACTCTCAACAGTATTGAATGTTTTGTGCGTGCGGCGGAGGCGGGCAGCTTTTCTGAAGCAGCCCGCCGCTTGGGCTTGACCCCCGCCGCCGTTGGCAAGAATGTCGCGAAACTGGAAGCCCAGGCCGGCGTGCGACTGTTTCACCGCAGTACGCGCTCCCTCGCACTGACCGAGGCAGGGCAGCGTTTTTTGGCCGAAGTCAGCGGTGGCCTTGGCACCATTCAAGCCGCTATCGCCAATCTTTCCAACGCCGACGGCGAGCCTTCCGGAACGCTACGTGTGAGTATGGGCAATGCGTTCGGGATGACCTATATCGTGCCTTTGCTGGAGCGCTTCCTTCAACGCTACCCGCACATCTCGCCGGACTGGCATTTCGATAACCGTACGGTGGACCTGATCAGCGAGAATTTCGATGCCGCAATCGGCGGCGGCTTTGATATCCCTCCCGGTGTGGTGGCGCGGGAACTCGGGCCGGCCCATAGGGTATTGGTGGCGTCTACCCGATATCTGGAACAACGCGCGGCTATCGTCATGCCATCGGAGCTGTCGGAGTGCGATGGTATTCTGGTGCGTTCACCGCAGACCGGACGGGTGCGCCCTTGGACACTGCGCAACCGCGCCGGTCAGCAGGTTTCGATCGATCTGCGGCAGCACATTACGATGAGTGACCCGGATGCCGTTTGCCGTATCGCTGAAATGGGTCTGGGCATCGCATTGACGAGCCTGCCGCATGCGCTGCCGTATCTGGAAAAAGGTACCCTGGTACGGGTGCTTCCCGACTGGTATGTCGATGCTGGCATGCTGGCCTTGTATTTTCCCGCACAGAATCTGATGCCGGCGAAGACGCGCGCGTTTGTCGATTTCGTTGTTACGCATTTTCGCGAAGCGAAATTGGCGCAGCGTTTTTCCGCGATCGAAGCATAGGCTTCACTATTTGCGGCCTGCATGACGTTGCCGGTTCAACGGCCGGACGGCGGACCCGATGCAAGGCGACCTTGGGATGCGGCGATGGCCTGTCGTACGCCGGTTGGTGGTCGCTGATAAACTATGTGATTCGCCAAGGCCGTATCCGAGGATCACGGCGTTGATGAAACAGGCGGCTGATCGCCTGCAATGCGCCATACCACCCGTTCGCACTCATGTATCCGGCAGTTCGCGCAGGCCTGCCGGACGCCGCGCGGCGGCTTGATCCATGCGTCCTGCGTTGGGCAAAGTGAGCACACCATGACTTATCCGAACACTCAGTTATTTATCAATGGCCAGTGGCAAGACGCCGCCGATGGCCGCACGCTTGCAGTTCATAACCCGGCCACCGGCAAGGAAATCGGACACGTCGCGCACGCCGGCCGGGCCGAGCTGGACCAGGCGCTGGAAGCCGCCCAGAACGGTTTCGACACCTGGCGCGACATGACGCCGGCCGAGCGCAGCAAGATCATGCGCCGGGCCGCCGGCCTGATGCGCGAGCGCGCCGAGGCCATCGGCCGCGTCTTGACCCAGGAACAGGGCAAGCCGCTGGCCGAAGCCAAGGGCGAAGCCCTGGCCGCCGCCGACATCATCGAATGGTTCGCCGAAGAAGGCTTTCGCGTGTATGGCCGCATCGTGCCGTCGCGTAACAATCTGGCGATCCGCCAGATGGTATTGAAGGATCCGGTCGGCCCGGTCGCCGCCTTTACCCCCTGGAACTTCCCGATCAACCAGGTGGTGCGCAAAGTCGGCGCGGCGCTGGCCGCCGGCTGCTCGATGCTGGTCAAGGCGCCGGAAGAAACGCCGGCGGGCCCAGCCGCGCTGATCCAAGCCTTCGCCGATGCGGGCATCCCGGCGGGCGTGCTGGGATTGGTCTATGGCAATCCGGCAGAAATTTCCAGCTACCTGATTGCCCATCCCGTGATCCGCAAGATCACGTTCACCGGTTCCACCCCCGTCGGCAAGCAGCTTGCCGCACTGGCCGGCCAGCACATGAAGCGCGTGACGATGGAGCTGGGCGGTCATGCCCCGGTGATCGTTGCCGACGATGCCGACATTGCGCTCGCCGTGAAGTCGGCCGGTGCCGCCAAGTTCCGCAACGCCGGACAGGTTTGCATTGCGCCGACCCGCTTCCTGGTGCATGAAAGCATCCGCAACGACTTCGAACAAGCACTGGTCAAGCATGCGCAAGGGTTGAAGATCGGCGACGGCCTGGCCGAAGGCACCCAGATGGGACCGCTGGCCAATCCGCGCCGCCTGACCGCCATGGCCGAGTTCACCCAGGATGCGGTCGAGCGCGGCGCCAAGGTGCTGGCCGGCGGCGAGCGTATCGGCGCCGACGGCAACTTCTGGCAACCCACCATCCTGGCCGACGTGCCGCTGGACGCCAAGGTCTTCAACGATGAACCGTTCGGCCCGATGGCAGCGATTCGCAGCTTCAACACGCTGGAAGAAGCGATCGCCGAATCCAATCGCCTGCCTTACGGCTTGGCCGGCTATGCCTTCACGCGTTCGCTGAAGAATGCCGATCTGCTGGCGCGTAAAGTCGAGGTCGGCATGCTGTGGGTAAACATGCCCGCACTGCCATCGGCGGAAATGCCCTTCGGCGGCATCAAGGATTCCGGTTACGGCTCCGAGGGCGGACCGGAAGCGGTGGAGGCTTATCTGAATGTGCGCGCTGTGGCGGTGATGAACGCCTGATCTATGCACCGGGACATAGCCGGCATTCCGCTATGTTCCGGTGCAGATTAAAAACCGATGATGCGTGTTCAAGCCAAGTTCACAACCAGGCGCTGCGCAACTGGATCAAGGCAGCGAAAGAAGGCAAGCTCAAAGGTGTTGGCACCAAAGTGGCGACGCTGGAGCACATGGAACTTTCCAGGCTGCGTGCCGAGAATGCTCGTCTGAAGCGGGAGAACGAGATCATAAATAAGCAGCGGCGTACTTCGCGAAGGATGTTCTGTGAAGTAACGCCTGGATTGATGCCCAGAGCAAGCGACCCACGGATCATCAGATGCTGGCGGTGATTCACGCCATCCATGCCGAACTCCAGGGCGCTTACGGTAGTCCGCGAATGGAAGTCCGTTAGCGCATTTTGACGTTTTCGGATGTGTCATCCTCATCCTGCCGTGGTGCGACTGCAATAACAGGACGATCCGCCTCTTCAGCTACGCTGAAGCAGGGTCTTAGCAGAATGATGTCGCGATCGGAGACGCCAGCCTCACGGAAGATCGATACCCAGCCAGCCGCCACCGCGCGCACCTCTTTAATGATTTCCACGGCTTCATTGTGAGTGAGCTGGAAACGGCCGCGTTGGGACATTGCGTTTTCCATCGTGCTCGCACGGCCAAGGGCGCCAACACCAATTGACTGGGGCATGACTACGGCGTCAAGGTGCGGAATGATATCGAACGCCGGCGAGAGCCGGTATTTGCTGTTTTCAGTCAGAATCAGTCCATGGTTGCGCATGTGGTGGTCCACATTGCCAACCAAAATGTGGACCACCATACGACGGAACAACTCATGGCTATCGGGCACCACCTCATCGTTGATGCCACGCATGGCCTCGGCAATTCCGCCATAGGAATAGCGGGTCTTGTAGTCGTTGTCAGTGAGGGAGCCGATCCCAATCAACGAGTTGGCGCTAATGTAGTGGACGCGCTTGCCATCGTCCTTGCGGTCGAAGCGCTCGATCAGAAGCACGGACCTGCCACCGATCTCCATGAGCTCGAACTCAGGAAGATGCACGCCGGCGCGACAAGCGAGCATCAAAGTAGCGTACTCGACGGCCGGTACGTCGAACCGGTCGTCCTGCCTGGAAAACTTGGCTATGTATTCGCGGCCGCCATGCATGACCACTGTCTTTGGCCTCACACCGCCCAAGCTGGCACCCGGCAAAGCGAGGCGGATAGCCTCATGGTCCAGGTCATTGTCGGCCCGCGTTGATAGCTTCTCAATGGCCGTTACGACGCGTGCTGACAGGCGGCTGACGGACTCTGGCGCCACGCCTAGCCGCGGCGGCGTATCTGCCCCAGCAGAGAACCCCAAGCACCCAGCGCCGTAATGCCAGGAGCGCAGCAGCCAGTCCACCGGCGTTTCTGGCACCCGCTGCCTGGTCACGCGGCATATGCTCGCCGTCAACTTTACGTCCCAGGCATCGGGTCCGGCATCGGAGATCACACCGTAGGAGCCGTCAGGATGGCGTGGCACATGATGGGTGATCGAAGAAACGGGTAGGTGAATCGGATCCAGCGGCAAGGGATTGTCAACTGCGCGATAGCTTTTGCCATACGCAAGTAAGCCATTGCCGTTGGCGTCCAATACAAAACGGGCCACAGGAACCGGCATGGCCGGGTCAGTATAGTTAAAGACGATACAATTTTCCATTTAGAAGTCGGTATCCAGTTCGATGGCCGGCGTCTCGCGTTTGTGCTTCGGTACCTCCGGCCGGCTCAGGATGAGCTCAAGCTCTGATAGCTCGCCAAGCGCCTCGAGGACCGACAGGATGACCGCAAATGTCACGTTCGGATCTCCCTTTTCGAGCCGCCCCAAGGTGGCGCGGTGTATCCTGCATTGGTGTTCCAACTGCGTCAACGTAAGCTGGCGAGCCTTGCGAGCCGTGCGGATTCGCTCACCGAGGCGCTTGGCAGCATCTGTTGCGGCAGTGGAAATAAATTCGTAGGAATGTCGCATATATACGCCATAAATCAATTTATGTCACATATATGCATTATGCACGTATAGACCACATCACAAAATCAAAGGTTTCAACTTTTGATATAAGTAACTTCCCGGAGCAAGGCCGTTCGATGGAAGGAAGGGTTAGCGAAGTAATCGGCTTTATGCCGCAAATCGCGCCGAAGAAACACAAGTCGGCTGCGTTGTGGCAAGGTGGAATGCGGCGCAGCGGAAGACCGATGTAGCAATGGTGCATATTGCCCGCGGGTTAGCGTGGTCCTGGGTGACGTCATCGACATTGGTGAATTGGATGGGCGGTTCGCAGCCGCTAAGCCAATATCCCGTTTAAGAGAGTGAGCAAGACGACGTACCCGATGCGGCGCCACATTCCAAACTGGATGATGGAGCAAGCCATGGTAAAACGCAATCGCCCCCTCCCGCTCAAACCGAGCAAGTCCCGAGCCGCACTGACCATTACCCACCCCAATGCCGCCGGCATCGATATCGGCAGCGCGAGCCACTATGTGGCCGTGCCGCCCGATCGGGACGACGAGCCGGTGCGCGAGTTTCCCAGCTTTACTGCCGACCTGCACGCCTTGGCCGATTGGCTCACGGCATGCGGTGTCGATACGGTGGCCCTGGAATCGACCGGCGTGTACTGGATTGCCTTGTTTGAACTGCTGGAGTCGCGCGGTTTCACCGTGCTGCTGGTCAACGCGCGGCATGTCAAGAACGTCTCGGGCCGCAAGTCCGATGTGCTGGATTGCCAGTGGTTGCAGCAGCTCATGACCTACGGCTTGCTCCACGGCGCATTTCGCCCCGCCGACGCGGTGTGCGTGTTGCGTTCGCTGTGGCGCCAGCGCGGTATGCTCTTGCGCGGCCAGGGGCGGCAGGTGCAGCACATGCAAAAGGCCCTCACGCAGATGAACATCCAGTTGACCAACGTCATCTCCGACGTGGCTGGCGAGACCGGCCAGAAGATCCTGCGCGCCATCATTGAGGGCGAACGCGATCCGTACGCGCTGGCGGCGATGAAGAACGTGCGCATTCGCGCCAGCACTGCCGAAATCGCCAAGAGCCTGCAAGGCTCTTGGCGCCCCGAGCATTTGTTTGCGCTTAAGCAGGCGCTGGACATGTTCGATTTCATCGGCATGCAACTGGCCGAGTGCGATCGTGAAATCGAACAGCAACTGCAAAGCCTGCAGGCTCATGACGGCGAGCCCGCCCGTGGCAAGAAGCGCAGCCGTGCCCGCAACGCGCCGAAGTTCGACTTGCGCACACAGTTGTTCAAGGTCTGCGGCGTGGACCTCACGCGCATCGACGGCATCGATGTCACGACCGCCTTGGCGGTGATCTCAGAAACCGGCGCGGACATGTCGCGCTTCCCTTCGGTGGGGCACTTCACGAGTTGGCTGGGCTTGTGCCCCGGTACCAAGATTACGGGCGGCAAGGTCATGAGTGGCAAGACCAAGCGCGTCGCCAATCGCGCCGCGCAAGCGTTGCGATTGGCCGCAGCGGCGCTGCGCAGCAGCCAGTCGGCGCTGGGGGCGTACTTCCGCAGAATGTGCGCGCGCATGGACAAGCCCAAGGCAGTGACTGCGGCGGCGCATAAACTGGCGCGCTTGATCTACACGATGCTGACCAAGGGCGAGGAGTACACCGACCAGGGGCAGGAGTACTACGAAGAACGTTACCGCGAACGGGTGCTGCGGCACATGTCCCGGCGTGCCGAAAAAATGGGCATGAAACTCATCGCATTGGAACAGGCCGCTTGAAAAACTCATCGGAAATCAATCGGTTAGGAGGTGTTTCTTAAGAGAGATACCACTATCGCGCTCTATCTGATGACGGGCCCTAACCTCTATGAGGTTCAGCCAATTGCGAAATTACCTGATGATGCAATTCTGGTGTCGCCGCTGCCACGACACGACCGTCTGATCGTATGTTCAATGCCTTTCCTCTCCAATCAGTAATGACGCCGCCAGCCCCTTCGACGATCGGGACCAAGGCAAGATAGTCGTAGGGCTGCAGCTCTGCTTCGATCACCAGGTCCACATGCCCCGAGGCAAGCAGACCGTAGCTATGGCAATCGCCACCGAAGCGGCGCATCTGGGCCGCTCGGCTAACGGCATCGAAGGCCGCCCATTCCGTTGCTGTGAAGGCGTCAGGTGATGTGGCGTAAACACGCGCTTGGTCAAGCCTGGTGCACCCGCTCGTGTGGCAGTCGACGCCATTGAACCGGGTGGGTTGCCCGGCACAGCCAACCCAACGTTCTTCAAGCGCCGGCATATCGATCATGCCTACCTGCGGGCGGCCCTGCCGCAGCAAGGCCAGGAGCGTGCCCCAAAGCGGCGAGCCGGTAATGAAACTCCGTGTGCCGTCGATCGGATCGACCACCCACACGTATTCGGCATCGATGCGGTCGCGCCCATGTTCTTCGCCCAGGATGCCATGCGTCGGAAAGTGTTCGCCAATGCTTGCCCTCAAAAGGCGCTCGACCTCTTGATCCACGATGGTCACCGGGCTTGCGTCTGCCTTCGTATCGATATCCAGCCGTGTGCGGAACCATTGCATTGACATAGCGCCTGCAGTATCTGCGAACGAGTGCGCCAGTTGCACGACCGACTGAAGGTCGGCAGCGATGGACCGCATTTTTGCGCCCTTGCTTGCGGGAGATGTCTGGGTCATGACGAGCCTTTCGATGGGTGTGGACTTGCACGATCTTGGAAGGCAATTTTAGATCAAATGCACATACTTGCACAAATACACCGAAACGCATAAACTGCAGTTGCAAATGCGCGCCATTGTGTTGCGCCACGGCTATCCACCGCCCGTCCCAGCACTTTCTTAAATGCCACGAACTGGAGCCTGTCATGCCTTCTACTGTCCGTTCTTTCGTTCTCAAGCCAGTCTTGGTCGCATTGCTTGCCATGGTCGGCGCTGCCACGCATGCGGGAAACGTCATTGCCTATACAGCACTCGAAGAAAACGAGATCGCCGAATACTTGGCCGCAGCGAAGAAGGACATGCCCGATATAGATGTAAAGGTGCTGCGCCTCTCGACGGGCGATCTGGGTGCGCGCGTGCTCGCAGAGGCGGCCAATCCGCAACACGACGTGATCTGGGGCTGGGCCGTGACCAATATGCTGGATTCCCGCATCACGGCAATGATGGAACCCTATGCCGCCAAGGGCATCGACAAGCTTCCCAAAGCGTACAAAGCGAGTGACAACAAATGGTTCGCCGCGACTGGTTTTATGGTCGCCTTTTGCGTCAACACCGAAGTGTTGAAAGCCAAGCACCTGCCGATGCCCACTTCGTGGAAGGACCTCGCCAAGCCGGTCTACAAGGGCGAGGTGGTGATGCCAAACCCGGTATCTTCGGGCACCGGCTACCTTCAGATCGCAGCCATGCTGCAGTCGCTTGGCAATGAGAAGGGATGGGACCTCTTGAAGGCGATCGATGCGAACGTTGCGCAATACAGCAAGTCCGGTTCGCGTCCGTGCAAGGCGGCACGCGCAGGCGAATATGCGATTGGCGCGTCACTAGCCTTTGCCGCCATTCAGTCCATTGAGGAAGGCTTTCCGGTGAAGATGGTAATTCCAAGCGACAGTGCCGGGTATGAGATCGAGGCGTCGGCGTTGATGAAAACCGCCAAGAACAAAGCCGATGCAAAGCGTTTCCTCGATTGGACGCTCTCGCCTTCGGCTGCAGCGCTGTACGGAAAATACAAGGAAATCGTCACCGCTCCCGGTGCGCCTCGTTCAAAAGCTGCCCAGACTGCAGGATTGCCGGCGGACCTCTCGCAGGTACTCTATCCGATGGACTTTACGCTTTCTGCCAAAGAGCGTGATGCGGCGCTAGCGGCCTGGCAAAAAAAGATCGGCCGTTAAATCAGGAGAAAGCCGCGATGTCACTGCATATTCGTCAGCTCCGCAAGACCTTTGGCGAGTTCGTCGCGCTGGACGATATTGATCTCGCGATCGGAGCTAACGAATTTGTCTGCCTGCTGGGCCCGAGCGGCTGCGGCAAGACGACTTTGTTACGTATCATCGCGGGGTTGCTGGAGGCCGACAGTGGCAGTTTGACGTTGGGCGGTCGCGACCTTGTCTCGGTACCCGCGCGGGAACGCGGCTTCGGCATCGTGTTTCAGTCGTACTCGCTATTTCCGCACATGTCGGTGGCGGAGAATGTGGGCTACGGTCTGCGTATTCGAAACGTCCCGGCTGAAAAACGGGCGGCCCGGGTAAGGGAACTGCTCACACTCGTCAAGCTTCCGGATTTCGCGGAACGCTTTCCGGGGCAGTTATCGGGCGGACAGCAACAACGTGTAGCGCTTGCGCGCGCGCTGGCAGTCGATCCGTCGCTCATCCTCTTGGATGAGCCCCTGTCAGCACTCGATGCACGAGTGCGTTCGGACTTGCGGCGTGAGCTGCGCGAGCTTCAGCGGCGCCTCGGCATTCCAACCTTGATGGTCACTCATGACCAGGAAGAGGCCATGGCGCTGGCCGACGTCATTGTCTGCATGAACCACGGACGCATCGAGCAGATGGGTACGCCGGAGGACCTCTACTTGAGACCGCGCACCCGTTTCGTCGCGGACTTCATGGGTCATAGCAACCTGTTACCCTTGGACTGGTTGCGTGAAGCGGCGCCGCATTTGCTACGTGACGCACCGCGTGAGGTCGGAACGGATTTCATCGAGGCCTGCATTCGTCCGGAATACGTGGCGCTATCAGCCGACCCCGATGCGGATGCGCGCGTAATCGACCTGAACTTCCTCGGAAGCGTGCGCCGCGCACGCGTGCTATGGCGCGGCCGTGAATTGCTGGCGGAACTCTCGTCCGCAACAGAATCCATCGCGCCGGGCGATGCCGTGCGTCTTGATATCGACGCTGAAGACTGCGCATGGGTGCAGGGATGAACGGCGCCGCATCCACCAATCTGGTAGCGGCGGCGCCCGTTACCGTCGTCGACCGGTGGCTGTTTCACGTGTTTCTGCTGGTGCCTTTGGCAGGGCTTCTACTGTTTTTTGCGCTGCCGATGTGTACCATTTTCTGGCGCAGCTTCATACTGACTGACGGCAGCATTGGGCTTTCCAACTACCTGGACCTGTGGCGTTCGCCGGGAGTGTGGCGCGCACTTTTCAATAGCCTGTGGCTGGGCTTCTCAACAATGGCGATTACGCTGCTGCTCGGCTTTGTGCTCGCGTATGGCGTGGAGCGCACGCGTATGCCGGGCCGACGCTTCGTCATGATGTGCCTCTCGCTGCCCGTGCTTGCGCCATCACTGGTGTTGGGCTTGGGACTCATCTTTCTCCTTGGCCGCAACGGCCTCATTGGACAGTGGCTTGGCATCCGCATTGAAATTTACGGCTTTTGGGGCCTGCTCATCGCCGATGTCATGTATGCGCTGCCGCAAGCGGTAATGATTTTGCGGGCTTCGTTGCGTTTCGGTGATTCGCGTCAATATGAAGCAGCCGAGGTGATTGGCGCGTCGGCGTGGAGACAGTTCCGCGACATCACCCTGCCGGGCATGCGTTACGGTGCACTGAGTGCTGCTTTTGTCGTCTTCACCGTCACCATTACCGATTTCGGAAATGCGGTTGTCATTGGAGGGAATTTTCCCGTACTCGCCACGGAAATATACAACCAGGTCTTCGGGCAAATGCGGTTCGGCATGGGGGCGGTAGTTGGGCTGTTGTTGTTGCTGCCGTCCGCCTTCTCGGTGTGGATCGAACGGGTGACGGCACAGCGTCAGACCGGACTAGGAGCCGAATCGGCGGTGCAGCCGGTTCCTAAGCGCCAGTTGCTGCGCGACGGCGCCTTCTTTGCAGTATGCATGACTGTTTCGTGCAGCCTGCTGGCGGTGATCGTCACCGTCGTATCGGGCAGCTTCATGCGTCTGTGGCCGTACAAGATGGAGTTCACGTTCAAGCACTACGCCATTACGCTAGCCGGAGGCCACGCGTCTCTATGGACTTCGCTTGGCATGTCGGTCTTGACTGCAGTGCTGGGCACCTTGCTGTTGGTAGCACTGACGATTAGTGTGCGGCGCCTGCCGGAGAAAGCAGCGCGCAGGATTGCGTGGTTGTCGGCATTGCCTGTCGGTGTCCCGGGAGTGGTGCTTGGCCTGGCCTACGTATTTGCGTTCAACACGGCAACGATGCCTTGGGGAGCGCTGTACGGCACGCTCCTACTCGTGGCTCTATGCAACTTCTATCATTATCATACGCAGGCTTACGTGACGATGGCCACCGGCGTGCGCGCCGTGCCGACCGCTCTGGAAGAGGCTTGCACCGTGCTGGGCGGCGGAGCCGGGCGAGTACTGCGCGATGTTTTTCTGCCGGTGTTGCGTCCCACATTATGGGCAGTAGGCTTGTTCCTCTTCATGCGTTCGATGGTCACGCTCTCCGCGGTGATTTTCCTCATCACGCCATCGCTCAACCTGGCGGCCGTCACCGTAATGCGTCTCGACGAAGCGGGTTTTACCTCGCAGGCCGCCGCGTTTTCGACTTGTATCATGGTCGTCGTCGGTATTGCATCCATCACGTTGAACGGACTGTCGAACCGCAAGGCACGACCAACGGTTTGATATCTGATTTGACTATTTAGAAGGAATTTGCACACCATGCTTCAAGAAGAAAGACTTCAGCGACTGCGCTCCATACTGTCCAGCCTCCGGCAGATCAAGACCAATCGCATCGCAACTGATCTCGGTGTATCCCGTGAGACAGTACGACGTGACGTGCTGGAACTTGAAGCATTGGGAGAGCTGCGCCGCGTGCATGGCGGCGTAATTGCTACCGGACCGGAGCCCGAGCCGCCCATCGACGAGCGTTTGAACGTCCGGCTCAGGGAAAAGCGCCGCATCGCGGGTGTGGCAGCCAAACTTCCTTCCCCAGGCGATACCCTGTTTCTCGACGGCGGCAGCACAACAGTCCTGGCACTGGCCGAAGAAATAGCCTCGCTCAGCGGACTGACAATCATTACCAATTCGTTCGATGTCGCGCTCAAACTTGCTGCAGCCGACGGGAAAGGGCAACCGCGCCACCACGTCATCATGCTTGGAGGACAGCTCGGCAGCGGTATCGCTGCTACCTATGGCGAATCAACGGTTGCGGAAATCTACCGTCACTTCACCGATTGGGCCTTCCTGTCACCGGTCGGAATACATCCCAAGTACGGCGCTACCAGTTATGCCCATAACGAAGCGGCGGTCGCCAGGGCGATGGCGCAACGGGCAAAGCGGACGGTGATCCTCGCTGACCACAGCAAGATCGGGCAGGTAAGCCGTATCGGTTTTTGCCTCATGGAAGAAATAGATACGCTAATAGTCGACAAAAAGGCGAGCACGCATCCGGTCTTCGCAGATCTCAAAGCCGTAAGTAACAATGTGCTACTTGCCTGATGCAAGCAAACATAACGCATCGCAATGTGAACAATTCTGCCTTCGACGTACATGCGAGGATCGTCATGCACATCTCCGATATGAAAATCTCGACCCGCCTTGTACTGGGGTTCGCATGCACGGGGGCATTGATGGCCCTCATGGCGGGCCTCTTCATCGGACAGACCTACGCGACGCGGACGCAGTTCGGCGTAATCACGGGCGACAGAATGCCCAAGCTGATGACGCTGCAACAGATCAAGGCCGACAGCAGCAATGTGGCACGTGCGTTACTCGGACTCTTCGTGCTTACCGATTCGACGCAAATACGCGCTCAGTATGAACGCATCAAGGCAGCGAGCGTCTCGACCGATCAGGCCCTTGGCGTTTTACGCAAGTCGATTACCGATGGCGAAGGGCAAGCCGCGTTGGCCAGGCTGCTTGCCGCGCACGCGGCCTACGCGGTACCACGCGATGAATTGGTGAAGCGGGTACGTGGAGATCGCATGATCGAAGCCAAGACGCTGCTATTTGAGGTGTTGGAACCGACGCAGCAGGCCTATATCGCCGCGGTCGACGAACTGGTCAAACAGCAGGCCGACCAGATGGAAGTGGCGACACGCGATGTGGAGGCGGCAAGTCGGCAAGCGCTCTTGCGTACACTGACTTTGCTCGGGCTCGCTTTGGCCATCGCCGCGATGGTTGCCGTCGGGATTATCCGATCAATCACTCGCCCCTTGAAGCGCGCGGTTGACGTGGCGCAAAGCGTGGCCTCGGGCAACCTGAGCATGGCTTTCGATGCACGCGGCAATAGTGAGACGGCGCAGCTGCTGCTCGCCTTGAAAGCAATGCAAGAAAGCCTTGTCGAGGTCGTATCCAATGTGAGGCAAAACGCCGAGCGTCTGGCAGTTGCCAGCACCCAGATCGCGCAGGGGAACAACGACTTGTCCAGTCGCACTGAGCACCAGGCCGGCGCGCTCCAGCAAACCGCTTCGTCGATGGAAGAGTTGAGTGCGACGGTAAGGCAGACTGCCGACCGTGCACGCGCAGCTAACAACCTTGCGTTTGATGCAAGCAATGTCGCAATTCAGGGTGGCGAAGCTGTCGGCCGTGTCGTCGAGACGATGCAGGGCATTGACGAAAGCAGCCACAGAATCGCAGAAGTCCTCGGTGTCATTGACAGCATCGCCTTTCAGACCAACATCCTCGCGCTAAATGCCGCCGTAGAGGCCGCGCGCGCGGGGCAGCACGGACGAGGTTTCGCCGTTGTCGCCAGCGAGGTACGTAGTCTGGCACACCGGAGCGCTGACGCCGCCCAGGAAATCAAGACGCTCATCGGCACCAGTGTGGAGCGTGTCGGGCAAGGTACCCTGTTAGTCAACGAGGCTGGAGCGACGATGCAACGTGTGGTTGCCTCCATTCAGCGCGTTACGCAGATCGTGACGGAAATCAGTACGGCGAGCAGCGAGCAAAGCCGAGGCGTGGTGCAGGTGGCCCAAACGGTCGGCCAGATGGATCAGGTCACCCAGCAGAATGCCGCTTTAGTGGAAGAAAGTGCGGTGTCCGCAGCACTCTTGCGGGATCAGGCGCAGAACCTGGTCAAGGCGGTGGCAGTATTCAAGCTGGGTTCAAGCGGCTCAAGTGCGGCGATCGGCATTGGAAAAGGCGACTCGCGGCAGCGTCTTTGCCTGGAGCGATGAGTCCGTTTCGAGAGCGCTTTTAGCCGATGTTTTTGCATGGCTAAGGTGGAGCGGCAGTATAGATTGTTCTGCAGACGCCTGCAGGGAAACCGGGGTATCCAATGACACATGACATCAACATCAGTATCCGTCCCGATCATACTGGCATCGCCGCACGCGCGGTACAACACCACCATGAATTGCGCGTAGCGACGGCCTCCGATGCGGATGACCATGCCCGCAACCTCAGTCGCTGGAATCAAGAGTACGACCAATTTTCAGCAGGCGTATTTTCAGGAAGAATCACTGAACTATGGCTGACCAAGACGCAGCTATTCCTGGAATCCACCAACCAGGTTCTGCATCAGTCCTGCGCTGCCTGGCCGGGTTCACTGTGGTTCGGCATTCCGATTCCCAACGGCCAGCAAGCCGCCATGGGCAGCAACCAGATCCCCGATGTGTCGGTAGCGGTCAAACGCGGAGGGACTGAATTCAAACTGGTTACTCCGGCGAACTTCAATATACTCGGCATCGTGATCGATGAAGACACTTTCGCTCAGTATGTGCAGGAGGTCGAGCACTTGGACTGCTACGGCTTGCTTGGGCTGCGCGAAGTGCTGGCCGTCGATTTGCGTGCCAAGCGCGAGGTATGCGAAGCACTGCTGCGCATCCTGTCCGGGACCGATGCCGCGCCGGACAGACCGGCGCTTTCGCTTAGCCCTGAAATGCTGCAAGACCGTATTCTGATGAATCTTGTACCGCTGCTGTTGACGGCGACTTCGAAGGAGCAGCGCATTTCGTCGACATTGCTCAATCGGGAGCGCATTGTGCACGAGGTGAGGGCATATATTCTTGAGAATCCAGGTGAGGACATTTCCATTCCCGATCTCTGCAGGCGCTTTCACGTCAGTCGACGAACCCTTCAATATTGCTTCGAGGAGGTGGTCGGCATGTCCCCATTGAATTTCCTGCGCACCGTGCGGCTCAATGCGGTAAGACGTGAATTATTTTTCAAGTGTCAGTTAGGCCAAGTGACTGAAGTCGCCATGTCATGGGGTTTTCGCCATTTAAGCCAATTCGCCTCCGATTACCGCAAGTTATTCGGCATGCTCCCTTCCGATACCTTGCGTGCCAGTGCTGCCAACGGCCATAACGTGTATCGCTAGTTTCGAAGCGGGAAGTATGCGTACTCCAACGCTGGTTGCGAACGATGACGTTTGCCGGTTTTAGATATCGCGTTTCATACCTGTCGCCTATGATTTAAGCAATCCGGTGGTAATCGGTCACCACGCCTCGAGCGCGAGTGTTGCGTTTCCTGATTTACCAGAAAGTTTGTTGTCTCTCCCTTCCCGTCCAAGGGAAGGCTTTATCGCACGCCTGACCGCGTGCGATTTTTTTGGTGCCATTGGCATGGGTACACTTGCGCAGGCGCAAGGCCCCCTTAAGTCGATCCCGGCGACGTGACGGTGCAAGCTTCTCTCTCGTTCCCCTGGCTGCCCGCATTCCTTTGACTGCACTCTGACGCAGCGGACCGCAACTTTGCCAATTCTTGATATTGGTTTGCCAGATTCCGATATCGCACCGGCTTCGCTAAGGCAATACTTCATACGAGTGCACAGCTTGATTAACGCTTTTATGAGGGGATGCAATGATCGACATACCAACAACCGGAGTAAACACCATGAACCGCACAAGCAAGCACGCCTCCTGGCGCCAACTGGGCGCCGCCCTGTCGATGGCCCTGTCCCTCGTCCTGCTGGGCGTCTGCGCCTCCAGCTCCGCACAGGCCCCGGCGGCGATCGACAATAGCGCGCTGGCGCAGCCCGCTTTTCGCGCGCACACCCGCACTTACGGCCTGGTCTACCGTCTGCCCAGGGACGTGGTGGACGTGATGGAAGCGAAAATCACCACCCCGCTGCAGCAGCACCTGGTGCGCCTGGGCCTGGACGCCGAAGTCCAGACCTTCAACCTGCCACACGTCACGGTGGTGCATATCCACAGCGCCGACCCGACCACGCCGCAGAAAATGCTGAAGGCGCTGCCCGCGCTGCCGCCGGCGCTCAACGGCGTGGTGCTGAAGAACTTCTACACCACCGAGGCCGCCAAGGACGCAGGCCATCCGTGGTGGCTCGACCTGGGCATCGTCAAGACCGGCAAGGCCTACGAAGACATGATGACTTTCAACACCCGTGCCACTGTCGCTTTCGCACCGCTGCGCGACGGCCCGCTGCCGCGCGTCACCGGCCCGGTCTTCGCCAAAATGGGCGAGGCCGGCAAGGACCTGGTGCGCACCGTGGGTGTGAGCGGCGTGAACGTGATGAAGGACGGCAAGGAACTGCGCTCGCACAACCCGCACAACACCCTGGTTTACAGCATGACCCGCTTCACGCCGCAGGTGCAGGCCGACATGAACCAGGTCGCCGCGGAATTCAACAAGGTACTGCCTGAGGGCATAACGACCTCGTTCCAGAACGTGTCCATCGTCGAACTGGCGTTCTCGGGCAATGTGCTGCGCGAGTTCTACCGGATCAATCTGGTCGACGGCTCCGCGGTGGACGTGTCGACCGGACAAAAAGTGCGCTGAGCATCTTCTGTCCTCCCGCCATCAGATCAGCTTGCTGACCAGGCTGGCCACCAGGCTCAGCACGATGGTGGTGGTCAGCGGGATGAACCACTCCCGGTCGAACAGTTTGAAGCGCAGGTCGCCCGGCAGTTCCCCGAAGCCGAGCTTGTGCAGCAGGGGTGTGAACCAGCTGATCAGGATCAGCGCCGGGAAAATCACGAGCATCCAGCGAATCATGGGGCTAGTTTAGTGGGCAAGGGGCAGCGGCGCTTCCGGGTTCGCGGTGGGAAGTCAATTCGCTCGGGTGATTTGAGCGGCAGTGGTTTGCCTGCAAGCCGGGTCTCGCCCCGGCTTGCAGGCACTTTTCTTTGCGTCGCCAAAGAAAAGTACCCAAAAGAAAGGCGACCCGACTGTCCGGGTCCCTTCGCTTCGCTACGGGCAACCTGCGCTGCTCGACTCCGGCGGGGGCCCGCAGAACTCGCTCCGCTTTTTTCGCAGATGGTGAAGCTCGACGGCTCCCGTGGTTATAAATCCGTGTTGATCACATCTGCCAAAAAGCCTATCAATAAGCTGGACGATGTCCTGCTGAATCGCGGTATCTACAGCTTCAGCAACGGCGATGCCAATTCGACTTCCAGTTTCCTTGTTCCCGGTTATTACGCCTTTGCCAAAAACAAAGCCACGCCTGAGCAAATTTTCAAGAGCGTTGTATCGGGAAGTCATAAACGTAATTTCCTCGCCGTGGCAAGTGGCGAAGTGGATGTTACGACAAACAATACGGAAGACCTTGAGCGCTTCAAGCAAGAGATGCCTGAACAGTTCGAGAAAATCAGGGTGTTTTGGGAATCGCCGCTGGTTCCTCATGACCCACTGCTGTATCGCGCGGATTTGCCGAAGGCACTTAAAGCGAAGATTCAGGATTTTTTCATCGGATACGGCAAAGAAAATAACGTCAACGAAATGAAAGTCTTGAACAATATCCTCGGCTTGTCCGGGTTCAAGGCATCCAACAATGCGCAGCTTCATCCGATCGCCGACATCGAACGGTTCAATGCGCTTCACAGCAGTTGGCAAAATGAAAAGCTGACCCCCGAACAGCGCCAGAAGCGCTTCGAGGAGGTGACGGCGCGCTTCGGCAGACTGGGCGCGATGCTGAAGCTCGATCGAGGGCGCTTCTAGCCGGTGTTGCTGCATCAACAGAGAAGAAGTCGCCGGATTTTTTTACCTGACTAGAGCGGTTTTCCTCCGCATGTACGGGAGACAAGGTCGGGTCGAGAAGCCCTTGCAGGGCGCGCAAAGGCTTGTAAGCCTTTGCCGTTCCGCAGGCGGGCTGCATGCAGCCCGAATTCCCTGCTACACCAGTCGTACGAATGGTACGACGAGCCTCGCAGGCCCGAGATTGGCCCCGTACGTGCGGAGGAAAACCGCTCTAGGGTGGAAAGCCCGCATAGCGACTAATGCAATCACGAGCAACGCAGCCAGGTGGGAAAGACGCCGTGTATTTCAGTTGATACAGTTCACCGCATGCGCTTAACGATGCCGGTGGCGCAAGAGGAATCGGAGATTGTTCTGCGGGCATCTGCAGGGAAACCGGGGTATCCAATGACACATGACATCAACATCAGCATCCGTCCCGATCATACCGGCATCGCCGCACGCGCGGTACAACACCACCATGAATTGCGCGTAGCGACGGCCTCCGATGCGGACGACCATGCCCGCAACCTCAGTCGCTGGAATCAAGAGTACGACCAATTTTCAGCAGGCGTATTTTCAGGAAAAATCACTGAACTATGGCTGACCAAGACGCAGCTATTCCTGGAATCCACCAACCAGGTCAGTCGACGAACCCTTCAATATTGTTTCGAGGAGGTGGTCGGCATGTCCCCATTGAATTTCCTGCGCACCGTGCGGCTCAATGCGGTAAGACGTGAATTATTTTTCAAGTGTCAGTTAGGCCAAGTGACTGAAGTCGCCATGTCATGGGGTTTTCGCCATTTAAGCCAATTCGCCTCCGATTTTATCGCACGCCTGACCGCGTGCGATTTTTTTTGGTGCCATTGGCATGGGTGCACTTGCGCAGGCGCAAGGCTCCCTTAAGTCGATCCCGGCGACGTGACGGTGCAAGCTTCTCTCTCGTTCCCCTGGCTGCCCGCATTCCTTTGACTGCACTCTGACGCAGCGGACCGCAACTTTGCCAATTCTTGATATTGGTTTGCCAGATTCCGATATCGCACCGGCTTCGCTAAGGCAATACTTCATACGAGCGCAAAGATTGATTAATGCTTTTATGAGGGGACACAATGAATAAGCAGCATGGAAGCCATGAAGATAAAGCCGAGAGGTATGAGCTGAAGCAGACGCTCTCCACGCTGCAGCTTTGGGGAATCGCTGTCGGCCTGGTGATCTCCGGCGAATATTTCGGCTGGAGCTACGGCTGGGCTGCTGCAGGTACGCTTGGCTTCGTAATCACGTCGTTGTTTGTCGCGGCGATGTATACGACTTTCATTTTCAGTTTCACCGAGCTGACAACTTCCATCCCGCACGCAGGCGGCCCTTTTGCCTATGCCAGACGGGCGTTTGGTCCGACCGGCGGCTATATCGCGGGTGCTGCGACGCTGGTCGAATTCGTATTTGCACCGCCTGCCATCGCGCTAGCCATCGGTGCTTACCTGAATGTGCAATTCCCCTCGCTCGATCCCAAGCATGCAGCACTGGGCGCCTATCTTTTGTTCATGGGTCTCAACATCATCGGCGTCGCGATCGCGGCGACATTCGAGCTGGTGGTAACGGTGATCGCGATCTTTGAGCTGATGGTATTCATGGGTGTCGTGGCGCCGGGCTTCTCGATAGCCAATTTCACCAAAGGCGGCTGGTCCGGGCAGGATGTGTTCAGCCTCGGCGCCATCCCCGGCATATTCGCGGCGATTCCGTTTGCGATCTGGTTCTTCCTGGCGATCGAAGGCGTCGCGATGGCGGCTGAAGAAGCAAAGGATCCGAAGCGTTCAATTCCCATCGCGTATGTCACCGGCATTCTCACCTTGCTGGTGCTGGCCATCGGCGTCATGGTTTTTGCAGGTGGTTCGGGCGACTGGACGACGCTTGCCAATATCAACGATCCCTTGCCGAAGGCGATGAAGTTCATTGTAGGCGACAACAGCGGCTGGTTGCATATGCTGGTCTGGCTCGGACTGTTCGGTCTGATCGCATCCTTCCACGGCATCATCCTCGGCTACTCGCGGCAGATCTTTGCACTGGCTCGCTCAGGGTATCTGCCGCATTACTTCGCCAAGGTGCATCCGCGCTTCAAGACACCGCATCGCGCCATTCTTGCCGGCGGCGTAATCGGTATCGCAGCCATCTTCAGCGACGAGATGATCAAGATCGGCGGCCAGACCCTGACCGCGAACATCGTAACGATGGCGGTGTTCGGCGCGATTCTGATGTACATCGTCAGCATGCTCGCCCTGTTCAAGTTGCGCCGCGCCGAGCCCGGCATGGAGCGCTCTTTCCAGGCGCCGTTTTACCCGTATTTCCCGGCCTTTGCATTGTTCGGCGCGCTGGTTTGCATGGGCACGATGATCTACTTCAATCCGCTGATAGCCGCGATCTTTGCCGGTGTCCTGATGCTTGGCTATGTGTATTTCCGGTTGACCCGGAGCCAGCGCGAAACGCCACCGCAGAATGAAGTGTTCGAGCCCAGCGAGGAGCTGGCGTAGGTATTCGCCTCGTAATCTCATTTGATGATGGAGCTGATATTTGATGATGGAGCTGATCCATGTCTACTGAAATGAATGCCGTGACCAAGGAACGCGTGATCCAGGAATTTGTTCCTGGCAAGCAGGTCACGCTGGCGCATTTGATTGCCCATCCCACCGCAGAATTGAGCGGCAAGGTGGGTGTGCCGGGCACGGATGCGCTCGGGATCATGACCTTGACGCCAGGCGAGACAGCGATGATCGCCGGCGATATCGCAACCAAGGCAGCGGAAGTGAAGATCGGCTTTCTCGACCGCTTCAGTGGCGCGTTGGTGATTTACGGCTCGGTGGGCGCCGTCGAGGAGTCGCTCGCACAGGTACTCATGGTGCTGGGAAGCCAGCTTTCATACTCGATCTGCACGATGACAAGGACATGACATGGACCGCTCGAATGCATTTGTGCTGGTAGGCGCGGTAGGCGCCGGAAAGAGCAGCCTGTTCAATGTTTTGTTCGACAAGGAAGAAGCGGCGCTGAAGACCCAGGCTGTTGTCTTCGAAACCGGCGGAATGGATACTCCCGGCGAATTTTTCAGCCACCCACGGCTGTACAACGCATTGATTCAGACCGTATCGGATGTGGGCACCATCGTATACGTGCATGACGGCACCGACCGGACCTGCCGTCTGCCGCCGGGCATGTTGCGCGTGTATGGAGGAAAGCGGGTGGTTGGCGCCATTACCAAGATCGATATGCCGGAATGCGATCCCGATTTTGCGGAGCGGCTGCTGCGCGAAAACGGCGTGAACGACGCGATATTCCGGGTCTCCAGCCGGGTACGTGAAACGGTCGGCCCACTGAAGCGCTTTCTGTTTGGCGAATTATCCGATGGCCCGCATGCGTGCGGTGACGTCGAAAGGAAAAAAGCATGAAGCATCTGATTTCTGCACAAGTCGTTCGGAGCGAGCACGCCGCCGGGCGCACCAGGATCGCCGCGTCAAGGACGACCAGCATCGTGACGCCGGAGGCACTCACGGTCGCGGCCAGGCTGGGCGTGGAATTTATTGATGCGGTTCCCACGTCGCCTGCACATGCGGACACCGCATCGATTGCGTCGACCGTCTCGAACGGCGGTGCTGCTAACAAGACAGCCGTGGCATTGGCAGTGGCAACGGACGACGACCTTCATGCAAAAGTACGTGCCCAGGTGCTCGCCAAACTACCGCCGGGAATCGTATCCGAGGCAGTGGTAGGGCAGCTGGTCGACAAGGTCATGAAGGAAGGTCGCGCGACAGCAAAAGCCGTGCAGCCGACAAATGAGAAAACAGCGCATTACACCTTTCAGAAAACCGCGGGCGGCATCAAGCGCGTGGACGGCCAGTCCATCCATTTCGGCAAGCTCGATGAGGTATCGACTGGTGACAGCATTGGCATCGCCGATGTGGTGAATACCGCCGATGGAAGCCCGATGGCGGCTGGCTTCATGGCATGGAGCGAGTGCTTCTTCCCTTGGACTCTGAGTTACGACGAGATCGATGTCGTGCTGGAAGGCGAACTGCATATCCGTTGCGAAGGACAGGAAGTGATTTGCCGCGCGGGCGATGTGGTGTTCATTCCCAAGGGGTCCGTCATCGAGTTCGGCACGCCGACATCCACCCGATTCTTGTACGTCACCTATCCGGCCGACTGGCAAGCCAAATAACGGAAACCGATCTCATGAATCTCATCAAGTCTTGCGCCGACTGGTGCCGCCAACAACCGCGGCACGTGGTATTTCCCGATGCACTGGACGAACGTGCAATTTCCGCCGCTGTCTCGCTTGCCGAAAGCGGCGGCATGCACCCGGTATTGCTGGGCAATCCGCTTGAGATTCACAGTCTTGCATTGGGCAAGGGCATCGCGTTGGGCTCGGTGCCGATCATCGATCCGGCTACATCGTCGCGTCTGGATGCCTATGCCGGCGCTCTGCACCAGCGCCTCGCCAAGAAAGGCGTATCGCTTGAGGAGGCACGTCAGCAACTGAAGGATCCGCTCTGGTATGGCGCCATGATGCTGAGCGCCGGCGATACCGATTGCTGCGTGGCCGGAAACTTGTCGGCGACATCGTTGGTGCTGAAAGCAGCGCTGCGGGTAATCGGCGCGGCAGAAGGAATCAAGACAGTCTCCAGCCTGTTTTTCATGATTTCGCCGGAAGACGGGCGGGTGTTCGGTTTTTCCGATTGCGGCGTGGTGCCGGAACCAACCACGGAGCAGCTGGCAGACATCGCCATCAGTTCCGCAGACAGTTACCGCAACGTCACCGGTGACGAGGCGCGCATCGCGATGCTGTCTTTTTCCAGTGTCGGCAGCGTCAAGCATCCATCGGTCACGGTGGTGCAGGAGGCGGTACGCATGGTGCGCGAGCGTCGCCCCGACCTGAAGGTGGATGGCGAACTGCAATTCGATGCGGCGTTCGTGCCCTCGGTGGCGGCGCGCAAGGTGCCGGGTAGCCTGGTTGCCGGCAGTGCAAACGTATTCGTCTTCCCGTCGCTGGCAGCCGGAAACATCGGCTACAAGATCGCCGAACGGCTGGGTGGTTTCTCTGCGCTCGGCCCGATGATCCAGGGACTGGATTTGCCGATGCACGATCTGTCGCGCGGCTGCAGTGCCCAGGACATGGTCGAGGTTTCTCTGTTGGCCATGAAGATGGCTTTTGGTGGTGAAGGAGGGCATCGCGAGATGTCTTTGGATGACGGCCGGAATGCAGGTACCGGCGTCATGGGAAGCAAGGCGCTGAAAACGGCAACAACCGCCGGCTAGGCACGCATTAATTTTCAAGGAGATTGTCATGGAAGCACTGGGAATGATTGAGACCAAGGGTCTGGTGGCGTTGATCGAAGCATCTGATGCGATGGTCAAGGCGGCGCGCGTGAAGCTGGTCGGCTACAAGCAGATTGGCGGCGGACTGGTGACCACGATGGTGCGCGGCGACGTGGCGGCTTGCAAGGCGGCAACCGATGCCGGTGCAGAGGCGGCCAAGCGATATGGCGAACTGATTTCGGTGCATGTGATTCCGCGCCCCCACGCCGATTTGGAAGCGATTTTCCCGATCAAGATGACCGACGGCGGCATCAAGGATTGAGCCGTCGGTGTCGCGGTTGAGCGCGGCCAAGGCCATGGCAAGACCGTTTCGATGCAAGGTCAGGAGGCAGCATGAAGCTCGCGATTGTTGTAGGACAGGTCGTATCGACAGTCAAGTGCAAGTCACTGTTCGGCGATCCGTTGTTGATTGTCGACTACGTCGACAACGACGGCAAGCCGTGCGGTAACCGACACGTCGCGGCCGACCCCATCGGGGCGGGCAACGGCGAGTGGGTGCTGGTGGTGGAAGGAAGTTCCGCTCGTCTGGCAACCAATGCGGAGGGCGCGATCGACCTCAGCATTGTCGGCATCGTCGACGAGGTCACGATCCAGGGCAAAGCCATCTTTCACAAATGATCGGATGAAGCATCAAGCACTGTCTGGAAACAAAGGAAAACATTGTGGATATCGATGCAAAAGAAATAGAGCGGATCGTGCGCTCCGTTCTCAAGGAAAGCGGCAAAGTGCCGGCGGCCGCAGGAAACTCGTCCGGCAAGCTGGCGCAGGGCGTGTTTGCCAGTCTCGACGATGCGGTCGTCGAAGCCGATCGCGCACGCCGTGCGATTCGCAAGGTCTCGGAGCGAATTACGGCGGTTGAGGCGATGCGCAAAGCCGGCCAGCAATACGCGAAGGAGTTGGCCGAAATGGCGGTCGCCGAAACGGGCATGGGCCGCGTGGACGACAAGACCGCCAAGAACATCGCGCAGGCGAAACTGACGCCTGGCGTGGAGTGCCTGCAAGCGCGCGCACTGACCGGCGACCACGGCCTGACGCTGATCGAAAATGCCGCATGGGGAGTCATCGCTTCCGTGACGCCGTCCACCAATCCGGCGGCCACTGTCATCAACAACGCCATCAGCATGATTGCGGCCGGTAATTCGGTGGTGTTCGCACCGCATCCCGCCGCCAAGAAAGTATCGCAGCGCGCGATCACCCTGCTGAATGCAGCGATCGTCGCCGCGGGCGGGCCGGACAATCTGTTGACCACGGTGGCCGAACCGGACATCGCGACAGCACAGCGCCTGTTCCGCTACCCAGGCATCAATCTGCTCACGGTCACCGGCGGCGAAGCGGTGATTCATGAAGCGCGCAAGCACACCGACAAGCGCCTGATTGCGGCCGGTGCCGGCAATCCCCCGGTCGTGGTCGACGAAACGGCCGATATCCCGCGTGCGGCACGTGACATCGTGTGGGGTGCGTCATTCGACAACAACATCATCTGCGTCGACGAGAAGGAAATCGTCGTGGTCGACCAGGTATGCGACAAGCTTAAAGCCGAGATGAAGAAGCACAAGGCGGTCGAACTGACCGCTGCCCAGGCGCGCCAGTTGCAGGACGTGCTGTTGTCGAATATCGGCGCCGACGGCAAAGGCACCGTCAGCCGCAAATGGGTGGGTAGGGATGCTGCCAAGATCGCGGCCGCAATCGGCGTGACCGTGCCGGAAGATACCCGCCTGCTGTTCGTTGAAACAGAGCGCGACCATCCGTTCGCCGTCACCGAATTGATGATGCCGGTGATCCCTGTCATCCGCGCCGCCAATGCGGACGAGGCGATCGACATCGCGGTGGCACTGGAGGGTGGCTGCAAGCATACCGCCGCAATGCATTCCCGAGATCTCGACAATCTGGACCGCATGGCGAACGAAATCAATACCAGCATTTTCGTGAAGAATGGACCGTGCCTCGCAGGGCTGGGGTTCGGCGGGGAGGGCTGGACCACGATGACCATCTCGACTCCGACCGGCGAAGGCGTGACGTCCGCAGCGACGTTCGTGCGCCTGAGGCGGTGCGTTCTGGTAGATAACTTCCGCATTATATAAGTGCCTGGCGCGGCGATCGAAGAGCACATATGGCTTCCAAGAGGATTAACAGCGTGGGAATCGACGTGGGAACGACAACGACCCAGATCATTTTTTCGCAGCTGGAGCTGTTGAACACAGCTGCGGCATCGGAAGTGCCGCGCTATGAATTTTCTCGGCGGGATGTGACCTATCTGAGTCCGGTGATCTTCACGCCGGTCGACTTCGAGGGACGCATCCGCAGCCCCGAGTTGATGGATTTCATCGTGTCGCAATACAGTGCAGCGGGGCTCGCGATGAGCGACGTGGAAAGTGGCGCCATCATCGTGACCGGAGAAACGTCGAAAGCGGCGAATGCGCGCGATACCGTGATGCAACTCGCCGAGCGGCTCGGTGACTTCGTGGTGGCGACCGCAGGGCCGCACCTGGAATCGGTCATTTCCGGCCATGGATCGGGGGCAGCGGAATACTCGCGCAAACACTCGGCGCGTGTGCTGAATATCGACATCGGCGGAGGCACCTCGAACTACGCCCTCTTCGAGGCCGGGAAGCTGGCCGATACGGCTTGCCTCAACATCGGCGGGCATTTGATCGAAACCGGCGATAGCGGTGAAGTGCTGCGCGTGCACCAGCCTGCCAGGATGGTCTTGAAGGATTGCTTTTCGGCGCTACCCGAGCGTGTGACGAACGAGCATGTCGAGGTCGCCGTCAATCGCATGGCCGAACTGATCGTGGAAGTGGTCGAGGGTCGCATTTCCGGTCTGGCAAGCCTGCTGTTGATGACGCCGCCGCTGAATACACATGCTGCGCTGGATGCGGTTTTCATCTCCGGCGGCGTGGGCGAATGCTTTTACAGTGACGAAAGTGCGCAACAGGATTACGGTGATATAGGTCCCCGGCTTGCCGCGGCCCTGCGCCGCCATCCTGCATTGCGTGCCATGTCCGTGCGGCGGCCCAGTCATACGCTACGCGCCACCGTCATCGGCGCCGGCGCTCACACACTGTCCCTGTCCGGCAGCACGATCTGGCTGGATTTTGCGGCACTGCCGATACGCAACGTGCCGGTACTGCATGCGTCGGACAGCGCCACGAAGGCACCTGAAGATCTGGTGCATGCATGGAAGGCCAATGCGCAGATGCAGGACATCGCGCTCGACGTCGAATGCTACGCCCTTGCGATTCCATTGGCGCTGCCTGTGACTTACCGCTCGGTGCAGCTGTGCGCAGCGGCGCTGCAATTGTTCATGGCCGAATGCAGGAATGTGTCCTATCCGCTGATTGTCATATCCAGGCAGGACTTCGGCATGGCGCTGGGTATGGAATTGCAGCCTTGCATGCGGCAACGCGAGCTGGCGGTCATCGACGAAGTCGAGACGCGCGAGTGGGATTACATCGATATCGGCAAAGGCCTGTTCGGCGACACCGTGGTGCCGTTGACCGTCAAGTCGCTGGCCTTTCCATCATAGGACGATTGCAATGAAGTTGACGACCCATCTATTCAAAGAGTTCTACCGTTTTGCGGACGTCAAGGAGGTCATGGCCAAGGCCAGCAATGCGCGCTCGGGCGACATCCTTGCCGGCGTCGCGGCGCAGACCGCCAAGGAACGTGTCGCGGCCAAGCAGGTGCTGAGCAACCTGACTCTCGCCGATCTGCGCAACAACCCGGTGGTGCCTTACGAACAGGATTCGGTCACCAGGGTGATCCAGGATGCCGTCAACGGAAGCGCGTACGAAAAGATCAGAAACTGGACCGTCGGGGAATTGCGGGAATGGCTGTTGTGCGACGATACCTCGGTGAGTGATATCGAATTTGCGCGCAAGGGCATGACCGCCGAAATGATTGCCGCCGTTGCCAAGCTGTGCTCGAACGCCGACCTGATCTATGGCGCGAAGAAGATGCCGGTGATCAAGACCGCGAACACCACGCTCGGCCGTCCCGGCACCTTCAGCAGCCGGCTGCAGCCCAACGATACGCGCGACGAGCTGAAAAGCGTCCGGGCGCAGATTTACGAGGGCCTGTCGTATGGCGCCGGCGACGCACTGATCGGCATCAATCCGGTTTCCGACAATGTGGAAAGCTGCAAGCGCATGCTCGGACAGATCTACGAGGTGATCGACAAGTATGCGATCCCGACCCAGGGCTGCGTGCTGGCGCACGTCACGACCCAGATGGAAGCGATTCGCCAGGGCGCGCCCGCCGGACTGATTTTTCAGAGCTTGTGCGGCAGCGAAAAGGGTCTTAAGGAATACGGCATATCGGTTGAACTGATCGATGAAGCCTACGAAGTTGCCAAACACTACAGCCGCATCTCGGGCCCGCATGTGATGTATTTCGAGACCGGCCAGGGATCGGCGCTGTCTGCCAATGCCCACTACGGTGCCGACCAGACCACGATGGAAGCGCGCAACTACGGTTTGGCGGCGCGTTGGGACCCGTTTATGGTCAACACCGTGGTCGGCTTTATCGGTCCTGAATACCTGTACAACGACCGGCAGATTATTCGCGCTGGCCTCGAAGATCACTTCATGGGCAAGTTGTCCGGCCTGTCGATGGGATGCGATTGCTGCTACACCAATCACGCCGAGGCGGACCAGAACTCGAACGAAAACCTGGCGGTGCTGCTCGCCACGGCGGGATGCAATTTCGTGATCAACATGGCGATGGGCGACGACATCATGCTGAATTATCAGACGCTTGCCTTTCACGATATCGCAACGATCCGCCAATTGCTGAATCTGCGGCCGGCGGCGGAGTTCGAGGCCTGGCTTGAGCAGCAAGGCGTGATGGAAAACGGCCGCCTGACCCGCAAGGCAGGCGATGCATCAATCTTTTTCTGACAGGAGCCGGTATGAATCACGACACTATCGATGACATCGTCCAGGCCGTCATTGCCGAAATCAGCCGCGACAATGCGGCTGCCGCCGCGACTTCGCCGTCGTCGCCGTCGTCGCCGTCGTCTGTGACAGAGGACGAGCGCGATGCTTTGCCCGACCTGAGCGGAGAAACTTTCCGCCGCCGGGTTTCGGTACCGCACCCGCACAAGCCGGAAGTGCTGCAGGACCTGGTGAACAGCACCGGTGCGCGGGTGGCGGTTGGCCGCGCCGGCCCACGCCCGCGCACAACCTCGGTATTGCGCTTCCTGGCGGATCACTCGCGTTCGAAGGACACGGTGCTCAAGGATTTTCCGATGAGCTGGGTCGAGGAGTCGAAGCTGCTCGAACTGCGTACGGAAATCATAGAGAAGGACCAATTCCTGACGCGCCCGGATCTCGGCCGCCGCCTGTGCAAGGAAAGCGTGCAACTCGCGATCAGCCGCTGCAAGCCGCAGCCGCAGGTACAGGTCATGGTGTCCGACGGCCTGTCCACCGACGCGGTGGTGGTGAACTTCGACGAAATCATTCCGCCCTTGCTCAAGGGTCTGGAAAATGCCGGGCTCGATGTTGGCACGCCGGTCTTTGTCCGCCACGGCCGGGTCAAGGTCCAGGATCACCTCGGCGAAATCCTTGGTGCGAAGGTCGTTATCCTGCTGATCGGTGAACGGCCGGGCTTGGGACAATCGGAAAGCCTGAGTTGCTACATGGTCTACGGCCCCACCGTGGAGAAAACGGTGGAGTCGGATCGCATCTGCATCTCCAACATCCATGCGGCCGGCACGCCGCCGATCGAAGCGGCAGCGGTGATCGTCGATCTTGCCAAGAAGTTCCTGCGCGATGGCAAGAGCGCAGGCGCAACCAGGTAGAGCGGGCATGGCCATCCTCGACATTGTCAAACCATCGGTACGGGCCGTACGCCTGATTCCGTCGGTGCATGCCGGCTTGCGGCAGCAGCTCAAATTGCCGGCCCATGTGCACAGCCTTGGCCTGCTGACATCCGACTCGGACGATGTCGCCTATATTGCCGCCGATGAAGCGACCAAGCATGCGCAGGTCGAAGTCTATCTTGGGAACTCTCTGTATGCCGGGGCAAGCCACAGTTGCTCGCCTACCGCCGGCGAAGTGATCATCGTGCTGGGCGGTCCATCGCCATCCGAGGTACGGGCGGGACTGGACCGGATGATCGCCACGATTGAAAGCGGGCCGGCATTTCGCCATGCCGATGATGCCGGCACGATCGCGTTTCTCGCCCACGTGGTCTCGAGCTGCGGCAGCTATCTGTCCGAGCTGGCCGGCGGGCCGGCCGGACGTCCGCTGGCTTACCTGATCGCACCGCCGCTGGAAGCAATGTACGGCCTGGATGCGGCATTGAAAGCGGCCGAAGTCGAGCTTGCCAGATTCATTTCCCCGCCTTCCGAAACGAACTACGGCGGGGCTGTTCTTGCAGGCGATGAAGCATCCTGTCGCGCCGCCTGCGACGCATTTTCAAAAGGGGTGCTGGGCGTTGCGCAGCAGCCGGTTTATCTATGAATGCCCGAATTACATCACTCGGTTTTGTCGAAGTTAAAGGATTGTCCTGCGCAATTGCGGTCGCTGACGCGATGCTCAAGAGCAGCAGTGTGTGCCTGTATGCGCAGATGCAACGAGATCCCGCGCAGATCACGATTGTGGTGGAAGGAGATCTCGGCGCTTGCGATGCCGCGGTGACGGCCGGCGCAGAGGTGGCGCGTGGTTTGGATGCACTGGTGGGTGTGCTGGTGAAAGGCAAACCGGATATCGCGATTGAAGCACTGCTTCGCGAACAGCGTTCCGCCGCACAGAAGGTGGCCGCTCCGATCGTTTTAGCACAGTCTGCCGCACCCGCAGCTCCGGCCCCATCAACCGGTGGGCATGAGGACTACGGCATGAGCGAACGCACCTTGCTGGTTTTCCTGGCTGACGCGCCGGGCGGATGCACGGTGTCGGTGCTGGCCGCTCATTTCAAGACCAACGTTCAACTGGTGCGGACAATGCTGAACCGGCTGGAGCGCGAACAAAAAATCGAACGATCCGGCAAGCGCTTCCGCGTGTCGTCGGTCGCAGCATGACCTTATGACTATCTGAAACGGATACGACGATGCAAGTCAACGAGATTGCCGGAAAGATCAAGGCGGCGGGCGTGGTGGGATCCGGCGGAGCCGGATTTCCGACGCACGTGAAGTTCGCCAGCAAGGCAGAAATTTTTCTGGTCAACGGCGCCGAGTGCGAGCCGATGCTGAAGGTGGACCAGCAATTGATGGCGAAGTATCCGCGCGAGCTGATCCGCGGGATCGAACTGGGCATGACGGCCACTGGCGCCAGGGAAGGCGTGATCTGCCTCAAGGCCAAGTACAAGGCGGCGATCGCGGCGCTGGAACCGCTGCTGCCGTCCAGCATGCGCATCCACATTCTCAAGGATGTCTATCCGGCCGGCGATGAAGTCATCACCATCTGGATGGCCACCGGCAGGCGGGTACCGCCGGGTGCGATCCCGATCAGCATTGGGGTGGTGGTCAACAACCCGCTCACCCTGATCAATGTCGCGCGCGCGGTGGACCAGGACATGCCGGTGATTACCCGCACGCTCACGGTCAGCGGCGCGGTGCGCAAGCCGCTGACCGTGACGGTGCCGATCGGCACGTCGATGACGGAAGTGCTGGCCATGGCGGGCGGCGTCACCATTGACAATCCGGCCTACCTGGATGGCGGACCGATGATGGGCAAGCTGGTGAACGACATCAACCAGCCGGTGACCAAGACCACCGGCGGCTTGCTGGTGTTCCCGGCCGACCATATCCTGATCAGGCGCCGCACCACCAGCATGGAACACATACTGAAGGTAGCGAAGAGCACCTGCGATCAATGCGGTTTGTGTACCGAGATGTGCCCGCGCCACTTCATCGGCCATGAGCTGCCGCCCAGCCTGATCGTGCGCGCGGTGAACTATGGCGACGTCAATCGGCCTTCGGTGCTGCTGTCGGCCCTGACCTGTTCCGAATGTGCGATCTGCGAAGCCTATGCCTGCCCGGTCGACATTTCGCCGATGCGCCTGAACATGGCGCTCAAATCCCAGTTCCGCGCCGAAGGCTCGCGCTATGTCGGCGAGCTTAACGATGCCGACCCGATGGCCGAGCATCGTCTGATTCCTTCGCCGCGACTGGTCACTCGCATCGCTGTCGGCCAATACGTGATGGATGCGCCGCTGGAGGAAGACGGTTGGCGGCCGACGAGCGTGGTGCTGCCGTTGCGCCAGCACATCGGCGCGCCCGCCACGCCGGTAGTGCGCCCGGGCGACCGCGTACACCGGGGCCAGTTGATCGCAGACATGGAAGAGGGCGCGCTTGGCGTGCCGATCCACGCCAGCATAGAAGGTGAAGTCACGGCCGTGACTTCACAGACCATCACGATTACCAGATAAGGAGGAAATCATGCATTCCATTGGATTAATAGAAACGAGCAGTATCGCAAAAGGTATCGAGGTCGGCGACGCCATGGCCAAGACGGCCAACGTCACCATCCTCGCCGCGAAAACGATTTGCCCCGGTAAATACATTGTAATGATTGGCGGCGAAGTCGCCGCCGTGGATGCGGCGGTTGCGCGGGGCGAAGCAGTGGGCGGAGCAACGCTGGTTGATAAGTTCGTCATCGCTAACATCCATTCATCGATTTTACCCGCCATCAGCGGCGTGACCTCGGTCGACCATATGAGCGCGCTCGGGATTCTTGAAACGTATTCGGTCGCCGCCATGGTCGATTCGGCCGATGCGGCGGTCAAGGCGGCCGATGTGTCCTGCCTGCGCCTGCATCTCGCATTCGGTATCGGTGGCAAGTGCTACGGCCTGTTCACCGGCGACGTCGCTGCGGTCGAGGCAGCGGTCAAGGTCGGCGCGGAGCTGGCCGGCAGCAAGGGAATGCTGGTCCAGTACGTCGTGATTCCGCGGCCGCATGCGGAAATGGTCAATCACCTGCTGTGACACAGAGCGGTCGCAGCATGACCTTATGACTATCTGAAACGGATACGACGATGCAAGTCAACGAGATTGCCGGAAAGATCAAGGCGGCGGGCGTGGTGGGATCCGGCGGAGCCGGATTTCCGACGCACGTGAAGTTCGCCAGCAAGGCAGAAATTTTTCTGGTCAACGGCGCCGAGTGCGAGCCGATGCTGAAGGTGGACCAGCAATTGATGGCGAAGTATCCGCGCGAGCTGATCCGCGGGATCGAACTGGGCATGACGGCCACTGGCGCCAGGGAAGGCGTGATCTGCCTCAAGGCCAAGTACAAGGCGGCGATCGCGGCGCTGGAACCGCTGCTGCCGTCCAGCATGCGCATCCACATTCTCAAGGATGTCTATCCGGCCGGCGATGAAGTCATCACCATCTGGATGGCCACCGGCAGGCGGGTGCCGCCGGGCGCGATCCCGATCAGCATTGGCGTGGTGGTCAACAACCCGCTCACGCTGATCAATGTCGCGCGCGCGGTGGACCAGGACATGCCGGTGATTACCCGCACGCTCACGGTCAGCGGCGCGGTGCGCAAGCCGCTGACCGTGACGGTGCCGATCGGCACGTCGATGGCGGAAGTGCTGGCCATGGCGGGCGGCGTCACCATTGACAATCCGGCCTACTTGGATGGCGGGCCGATGATGGGCAAGCTGGTCAACGACATCAACCAGCCGGTGACCAAGACCACCGGCGGCTTGCTGGTGTTCCCGGCCGACCATATCCTGATCAGGCGCCGTACCACCAGCATGGAACAGATTCGCCGGGTGGCAGAAACCAATTGCGTGCAATGCAACTTGTGCACCGAGCTATGCCCGCGCCACATGATCGGCCACGAACTGCCTCCGCACCTGTTGGTCCGCTCGAGCAATTTCAACGATGTCGGTACGCCGCTGGTACGGCTGGCCGCGCTGACCTGTTCCGAATGCGCGATCTGCGAAGCCTATGCCTGTCCGGTCGACATTTCCCCGATGCGCCTGAACATCGCGTACAAGGCCGAGCTCCGCGCCGAAGGCGCGCGTTACGTTGGTGATCTTCGTCCGCTCGATGTGCTGGCAGAGGATCGGTTGATTCCGTCGATACGACTCGTTCATCGCAATGCCATTACCCGATACGTCCAGGACGCGCCGCTGATTGAGGACGGCTGGCTGCCGGAAAAAGTGAGTTTGCCCTTGCGTCAGCATATCGGTGCTGCCGCTACGCCGGTCGTGCGTGAGGGCGACTACGTACACCGGGGCCAGTTGATCGCACAGATGGAAGAGGGGGCGTTGGGTGCATCGATTCACGCCAGCATGGACGGTGAAGTCAGCACGGTGACTGCGCAGTCCATCACGATTTCAGGAAAGAAGGCGAAGTAATCCGTTTTACCGGAAGGCCGGATGCGATGTGCCATTGGTTTTTGAGCGGAGGTCTCGGCAAGGTGGACGGCAGAAGATCGGCCGCAGTCGATCATTCTTTAGATGTATCACAACCAGAAAAGGAGTAAAGAACATGGATCGTCGGTTATTTTTGGGTCGAGTGGGTACTGCAGCGGCGGCAACGCTGCCGCTGTCGGTCTTGGCAGCCAACGCGCCGGACGTGGCGGCAGCGCCGGTGGAACTGGATCGCGCCAAATGGAGCGCTCCGACGCGCCAGGCGATCGAAGCACTGATCGCGCGCCACGGCAAGCACAGCGCTGGCTATACGGCTAACCGCCGTCCCTACGCAGTGTTCGACTGGGACAATACCTGCATCATGAACGACACCGAAGAAGCGTTGTTCATGTACCAGATCAACAAGCTGGCCTTTCGCCTGACGCCGGAAGATTTCGGCACCATCATCCGCAAGGGCGTTCCCGCCGGCGCCTTTGCCGCGGACTACAAGAATGCCGAAGGTCAATCCGTCACGCTCGACGCCATCACCGCCGACCTTGATGCGGACTACGCGTACCTGCACGCGAACTACCGTGGCATGAAAGGCAGCAAAACGCTCGAAGAAATTACCGCGGACGATCACTTCATCGATTTCCGCGCCAAGCTGTATTACCTGTACGAAGCCATCAACGACACCCACGGTCCGAACATCGGGTATCCCTGGGTGATCTATTTTTTCGCCAACATGACGCGCGCCGAAGTGGCCGCACTGGCGGAAGAATCGAACGACAACGGCTTGAGCGACCAGATCGCCAAACTCAAGCTTGCCAGCGCCAAGAGCCTGCCCGGCAAGGCCGGCGTGGTCAGCGTGTCGCACACGCGCGGGCTGCGCCTGACCCCGGAAATAGCGAACCTGATGGAAGTGCTGCGCCGCAATGGCATCGATATTTACGTCAGCACCGCATCACTCGAAGACGTGGTGCGCGTATTTGCCAGCCTGCCCAAGTACGGTTATCACGTCGCGCCGGAAAACGTGATCGGCTTGCGGCTGGACATGAATGGCGATGTCTACCAGTCGGCGTACCGCAAGAACTGGCCGCTGAATTGGGGACCCGGCAAGAGCCTGACGATCCGCAGCGAACTCATCGCCACCAAGGGCTACGGGCCCATCTTCGTGGCCGGTGACAGCGACGGCGACTATGACATGCTGCGCGACTTTCCGGAAACCGAAGTCGGCCTGCTGGTCAACCGCCTGAAGAAAGGCAACATCGGGAGCCTGTGCAAGCTGGCCGCGGAGCAGCGCGGCAGCAACAAGCCGCGTTTCGTGATGCAGGGGCGCTTTGAAGTAACAGGGCAGTGGCTGCCGCGCGAAGAGACACTCAAGCTGGGACAGAAAGAACCGAAACTGCTTGCGTAGCGGACGAGGATGGTATGCCGAGCGAGTTTCCGGACGGACTCGGTTGAACCAATGCAGTACCATATTGCGTGAGCGAATCAAGCGGAGGGGGAAAAAGGAAAAATGGTTCAGCGTGATTGGTGAGACTGTATGAGTAGGCATTGATGCGAGCTGGAATCACGCATTTCGACTTGGGGACCTACACGTAATGTTGTAGCTAAGTTCAAATCTATGGTCACCCTCCGATTTGCAACCCTGGATTGCTGACGTTGTTGGCTTGCGCAAATCTATACGGCGTCTGATTGGAGTACATTCTCCGCGCCACGATGAGAGTCGCGCCTGGTAACCCTTAAAAATGTCCGCGGCTTCGAAAGCCATTTGAATTTACAGGTTCTTCACCAGGCCGGTATGCCGTTTACGTCATCAGATTCCTACGGTCGCAAAACCAGATCGTTACCACCTTTGATGCTTGCTCGAAAGCTGCTTAGCTGCAGATCGCAGCCTATGGCTCCTTAAATTCTGTGTACCTCGCCGCCAGTGCGGATATGTCATGAATCCTCATACATCTCAATCAGTTCTTGTTGCCGTGCCTGTTCAGCGATATGCAGGATAATCGTATCCCGCAGCTCTTGCGCAGGATGATGCGCGCGGTGCTTCGCAAACCAGAATGCCTCGCTCAATTCTTCGTCGTCGTGCGATGTGGTCATCACGCGTTGGTCTTCTGGAATGTCCTCATAGTCGAATGCTTCCAGACCGGCCTCGTCGACGGATTCGTCCCAGGAAGTGCATTCCGTTCCCCAGGCGAGCATGTATCGGCAACCGGAAGAGACAAGCCAACGACTGACATCCCATTGCCAGAATTCAGACACGTCCTCCTCGATGATGACGATGGCCTTGAAAGGAGAGATTTCGCTCATGGTCGGCAGAGAATCGCCCGACCTCAGATGCAAGTATTTGACAGACTTGTTTTGCATGGCTGCATTGATACGGAAAGTTCCGATTGATAAACCGGCACTCTGCCTGATTGCTTCATCCTTCGCAAGATGGTGGCGTTCGGGTTGCCGATGTGGTCGACTTATCAAACAGTAATTCTAAAAACCTAAGGTGAAACTATCTTATATGAATCCAATGGATTCCAATGGATTCCATTGCCAGGATCAATTCGCTGCGGAAACTTTACCTTGTTTCTTCGCAAGGTACATGGCCTGGTCGGCATGCTTCATGAGTTGTTCCGCGTGATCGCCATGATCGGGGTAGAACGCGATTCCTACACTCGGCATCATGCGCAGCGATTTGCCATCTATCGTTACCGATTCATGGACCACGGTGCGGATCTTGTGCGCGGCGGTGAAGGCGTCTTCGGATTGGTGAATGCGCTCGATTAGTACCACAAATTCGTCTCCACTCAGGCGCGCGACCGTATCTTCCTCGCGCACGCATTGCTTCAATCGCCGCGCAACCTCCTGCAGCAACAGATCGCCGGCCGCATGTCCGAGCGTGTCATTGACTTGCTTGAAATCGTCGAGATCGATATAGAGCACGGCCGTCCGGCCCTCTTCCCGGCGGGATCGAGCAAGCGCGATCTTCATCCGGTCATGCAGTATGCGCCGGTTGGGCAAACCGGTCAGTTCGTCGAACTGCGCTATCTTCACCAACTCCGCATGTAGCTGCTTGCGCTCGATGGCCGCAGCCGCCTGCTTGGAAACGAACTCCAGCAATTCCTTGTCTTTCTCGGTATAAGACGTTCCTGGGGTGCTTTTCATAATCAGCGCACCCATTGTGGCTTTTTGCGAGAAAAGCGGTACGGCCAGCCAGGATGCATCGATACTCGGAGATACCTCAGCACCGGCGATCGAAGCCGATGGCTCGCGCCGTATCACCATCGATTTTCTGCCACGGATAACTTCAGCACAGATCCGCAATACGATACCTTCGGGTATGAGGGATCCGTCGCCATGGCCGCCAAGCTGGTACGGAAAACCGAGCAGATCGCTGTCTTCATCGCACATCCCAACGGCAAAACCGTCCGCTGGGATCAGCTGCGCTATGATTTGATGAATTTCCCGGAACAAGGCAGTCAGATCAAGAGCAGAGTGCGCAGCTTCAGAGATTGCATATATTGCCGCTTGCTGTGCGTCTGCGCGTTTTCGTTCCGTGATGTCGCGCGCAACGCCAACGCGCAATTGGTCAACTTCAGACCAGCGCGCGGACCACATGATATTGGCGAGACTGCCATCTTTGCGAATATAGCGGTTCTCGAAGCCTATCCTCGGATGTCCTGCCATCACATGGCTTGCCTCTTCGCGGGTCCTTGCGCGATCTTCGGGCGAGATGAAATCGATCATTGTCTTGCCAATCATCTCTTCCGGCGTATAACCCAGGATGCGCTCGCAGGCCGCACTGACGTACACAATGCGCCCGTGAACATCCACCAGGAATACCGCGTCGAGCAAGAGATCTACAAAGTTTGGCATCGGGTCTGTTGTTTTCGCGCTTATGTCAGAAGAATACTATCAAGCGGCAGGCTGTGAAAGCGCAAGCCCCCGTCTCGATTGCATCAGCCTGTTCCTGGAGAGTGCAAACATGCAATTTTAGTAAGATGCCGGCCGCCGCGTGCCCGCGCGTGGCCGTCAATTCGCATGTTCGGAGACAATCATGACCAGCATGATGACTTTGCTTCGCATCGACTAAGGCGTACCGAACGTCGAACTGCCGTCCTGTCCCGTGCGTTGTTTCCACTGCGCGTAGTTAAGCGCCTCGCCGTTATAGTTCGCAAAGATGGACGACGAGCTCTGGTAGGTGTTCGATGCGTAGCTTGCAAACCGTGCCACGGCATTCACACCGAGATCGCTGCTGATGCGGTATGCCTCCTGGCTACCGGTCATGGTGAATCGATTATTGGAGAAGATGTTGTCGCGTACGGTCGCCGTAGTGCCTGCTTCCACAATCTGTATATGCGATTGCGTGCTGGACGAGAAATTGTTGCCGTCGATCAGATTGTTGTAACCATTCAAGATTTCCATCCCGTTTCCGCTGTCGGAGACGGTATTCCCGGTCACCGACGTGCCGTTTGCATAGTCGCCCAGATAAATTGCCCATGCCAGCCTCTGGGCTTTACCGACGTTACGGATGACGTTGTTGGCAATGCTGGTATTGAGCGCGGCTCGGTCCGGCGCCGATGTGAATATGCCGCCGCAGTCGGTCAGCACCTGGCAGGCGCCGTCGACGGTGTTGCTGTTTACCTTTGCATCGCGGAATACGCGAATGCCGATGTATCCGGAATTGGTCACCTGATTGTTTTGCACGAGCGCACCGCGACCGGCAGTGAGGTTGATCGCCGCATGCGCATTGGTCGGCATGCCGATCGTGCCCGATGCATCGATGGTCGAATTCCTAATCACTTCATTTCCGCCGCCCCATTTCACCGCGATCGCATCATGGCGTGAATTGCGAATTGTGGTTGCGTCAACCGAAAGATGCGTGCCGCCGGAATTGAGAATGCCATTCGCGGAAGAGTGGATGATGTGCGTTTTGTTTACGCTCAGGTTGCTTGCACCGAGCGCATTGATCCCATTGGCAGCACCGTAGATGCTGAGATTTTCAAGCGTGATGTTTTTGGCATTCGTCGCATCAATTCCGTCTTTGTTCGGCGATACCCAGACCCGGCCTTCCGGAGACTGGCCATCGGGTGCCCAGACATACAGGCGTCCGTTACTGAGCGCCCACTCGCCCGGTTCGTCCAGCATCCATAGTTTGCCTTCGACATAAAAGTCTACCGCGCCATTGAGCGTGTATCCATCGAAGTTGATGTCACCGGTGGACGTCAACGTCATTCCGGAAGCGGAATATGCCGTTATCTTTCGTGCCTCCACGGCCCACTCATACGGCTTGAAGACGAGCGTGGCGCCGACCAGGTCCGAATTCGGCATTGCATAAGTGAGGCTTCCTGCATCGGAGGCGCTGGCCTTTGCCCATGTCTGCGCGCGCGATGGCCAATGCGCGCGAGTGAGCGGCTGGTCCGCGATAATGACCTGTGCCACTTCGAACGGCACCGGCGCGGAAAAGACATTCCCCTGGTATCGAGTCCATCCGGCAATAACCTGACCAGGCGTGAGCACGGCGTTTCCGCAGTCACCTACGGTTCTTGCCGTGATGTCCGACTTTCCCTTCAGGTCGAGCGTGCCATGATAGGTCCTGCCGCATTGCAGATCGAGCGTCGCGCCGTTCGCGATACCGCTTGGCATTGGAAGGATGGGCAAGCCTTGTGGCGCAACCTGGATTGGTGTCGCTGGGATTGTGACCGTTGGCGATGTCGCGGATGCGGGCGATGACGGGGAGGGGCTCGCAGCATCCGATGACGAGGCCCCTTGTGGCGCCGCGATATTCGTGGGCGTTGCTGATGTTGCGGCGCTTGCTGTCGTCGTTTCTGTTGCCGCCTCCGACGTGGTTGATGTGGAGGAACCGCCGCCGCAAGCGACCAAACCCAGACAAGATGATGCCACGATGATGAAACGTGCTGCTGAACGTGTAGGGGATAAGAGTTTGATCATTGCTTGGGCTATGCCGATAACCGCACGGGCATCAGACTGAAAACATAAAGGTCTTGCATTTCAGCACGTCAACATCGCGCTATCAATAGCCGATATGCCAACTTCATCGGTAGAAGTTGTTACGAATAGTGAGTTGTGCAAGTGCTCTCCATTGGCTCCGAGATCGGTGGTAGTGGATCGATGAGTGCGACACGCGCATCCTTTTTCGTCATGACTCATGCCGTTTTTTTCATCGCGAGTAATGCAATTAACTGATGCGGATATTGTGAGCGTATGCGGCATGCGCGTCGCTTTGGTGCCTACCGGATTGCGGTATCAATCTGCTCTAGTTGCAGCAAAGGGACGTTGATTGTGCAGCAAAGGGACGTTGATTGATCAAGGAGGGTAGCTTATCGGTCATTAGACATCTCCGACGCTTGCTGCGATTTCCACGCCGCGAGTTCGGAAGGTCGCAAGCCATAACGGGCAAGTACGCCTTCATGCAGACGTCGCAGTTCCTCGACGATCAGGGCCTGTACATTGTCGCGATCGGGATCGGGTACGGCAGATTTTACTGCCTGCCGGATCAGCGACAGGGCGTCCGTTTCCGGTCGCGTGACAACGTCGCGTATCGTCTGCTTGATGATGTCTCGATAGGCAAGCCGGGCGGGGTCCGGCTCCGCAAGGTCCTGTTTGATGGCCAGGTACTCTTGGGTCGATCGCTCATAGGCCCATACATAAAGATCGCGCAGCAGTTCAATCCGCGTCATTTCGTAGAGGCCGAGAACTGCGCGGCTGTATGCCTGCTCCGGTACGTCAAGAAAGGTGAGCGGGCAAAAGTTGGCGCGAAACAGTGGAAGATTGGCGGCCAGGCGTGAAGTGCGCTTGTTGATGTCAGCGAACGGCTGCAGATAGGGCAGATGCACCAGCACGAAAAAGGATTGCTCGAACGGGTCGACGATGTGGTTAGCCTTGGCGAGAACCACATCGAGTGCTTCATCGATCTGCTGCGGCGCCGATAGCGGACGATATACGCTCTTGCCGATATCCACCGCATGCTGGCGAATGCGACCTTCATCCGCGGGATTGGGAAGCAGGTTTTCCGACAGGGCGCTATGCAGATTCATCAGGGTATAGCGGTTGAATTCCGCGGTTCCGATATTCTCTACCAGTAGCTCTATTGCGGTCTTATGGTTGAGGATCATCTGCGTTTCAATCGCCGCCTTGCCATGCGCCGCCGTGCCATGTTCGATCAGTTCGCGCGTATCGAGGCGCGAATACGTATTGCCTTCCAGATGACTTGATGCCCACGACAAATCGATCAGCAAACGATTCAGGATCGCACGGCTGTAGGTGCCGGCCGGGGCATCGGCTTGCGCGGTCTTGCCCATCTTGTGCAGCTGGCGCCGCAACGGCTCGGGCAGATACCAGGTCTTGTTCGGTTGGTAGGCGTTGAGGAAGTCAGGCTGGTAACCGACAGGTTTGCGCGCCTCAAGCGGCTGGTCGATATAGTGAACGATATCTCGGCTATCGGCGGATAGGGGAATGTAAGTCGGGAAGATGTCTTGCCGAGTACCAGGCGACATCGACCGAGCGATGAAATACCGACGGGCGCGCCCCTCGCCGACTGCCGTAATATCGCCGTTCCCAATCAACTGGCTGATCCACCGCTGGGCAGTACGGCGCGGCAGGTCCGGATGGGCGGTCAGCAGTTCAGCCAGCGTCAAGCCGGCTGGTGATTCCTGGACTGTCTTTAATAATCTGGAAGTGGACGACATAAGGTGGGTGGCGCAGTTCGTCACATGAGGTGGCGTAATTATGGCGCAGTTTGCAGAACTGCGCCAAATAAATGGCGCAGTTGTATCCTTGTAATTATTTGCTTGCCAACGGGGAATCCTTATCCGCGATCTCCATAGAACGACATTTGTTTTAATAACATTTCAACAAATGGACTTAATTGCAATTTTTATAATTAAATTCAGCTGCCGTGAAACATTCTGCTCACGGCAAATAAAAAAACCGATCCCGCGAATCCTTTATCAATTTCCCTTCCTCTTACCGTTTGCACACCAATCCTGTGTGTTTAAACAAGGGAATCTCGATGATCTATCGTAAAAATGTAAGCGGAAAAGAGCGTATGGGCCGACTGCTAGCGGGCGTGGCAATGATTCTTTGCGGCTTGTTCGGCCTGCAGGCTTCGCTGCTGGGCCTCTTGCTTGCCGGCGCGGGCGCCGTCAGTGTGTTGACGGCGATGTTCGGGTATTGTCCTGCCTGCGCCGCTGCAGGGCGCAAACCCATAGGACGATAAACCGATGCAGATATCCAGCAGCCTTTTCGAAGCCGCGCAAGCAGGAGACCCCGACGCGCTGAACCAGCTACTGTTGCAGCTCAAGCCGGACATACGGCGCTACGCCCGGCGGCAATGCCACCGCTCTTCCGTCATCGAAGATGTGGTCCAGGAAGCGCTCATCGTGATTTACCGGCGCGTGGGCAGCGTACGCACTCCCGCCGCGCTTGCCGGCTGGCTCATCACGATGATCACCCGTCTCTGCATGCTGCCGGCACTGATGCTGATGCGCGGCGCCGAGGAGCTGACAGCCGTAGACGAGACCCGATATCTTGCCAGCGTGCCGAACGATGATTTGCGGCTCGATCTGGTACGTGCAATCGAGTCGCTGCCCGCGCCATACCGTGAAATCATTATTCTGCGGGATCTTGAAGAACTCACCATTCACGAGGCGTCCCGGCGCATTGGTATCACCCGGGAAGCCGCAAAAAGCCGTTTGCACCGGGCACGTGCCTTCTTGCGTGAATATCTGATTGATGGAGGAGTGGCTAAATGAGCTATTTAACGCGGCGTACGCGGCGGATAGTTACCATGCCGTTTCTTTGGGCCATTGCCCGGCTTACGCGGCTTCCGGGGAGTTGGCCGGCCGGCATCAATCGATCCCGGTTTGTCCAGCCAAGCATCCAGCTGTTCCCGAACGCGCTCCATGCCGCCGGTCAGACGCAGATAGCGGTTTCTGAAAATACGCCTCAGGATTTCATCGGTTTTTGCGGGCACGTCCTCGCGCAAGCCGATGATGCGCTGACATTGACGCAGTGAATTGGCATGCGGCACATCGTCCACTGCGACCGCAGTCAATAGCAACTGCGGATACATCTGCTGCAATTCGTCAAAATCATGCGCATTCGCGCCGACCACGCCCACCGTGGGCTTGAAGCTGCTATTGGCCGATGGCGGCAGCTTGGGATCGAACAGCGGCTGGACTTCGCTCTCTGCAACGCCGGTGTCGTCTTCATCGGTTGAAGCTGCGTGGTGCATCGGCCTGACGTCCGCCGGCATCTGTGAAGGCGGCTGGCCCGATCCGGCCTGCGCCACGGCTTGCTGTACGAGGGCCGATAAAGTGCCCGGGCTCTTCGACTGTGCCAGCGCATCGACCAGGGCGCGAGCGAGTTCCTGGCATACCATGGCGACGAAAGGACGGGCGATTTCAACCAGATTGGCGCCTGACGCCGGCTCAACGCGTTCTTCGTTACGATGTGCTCCGCGCGGCGCAACGGCTGGTCTGGTGTTGTTCTGCCTGACCGGCGAGGTTGCAGCGTGCGGCTTTGCCATGGCAGCCGCACTTGGGCCGGTGTCACGCGTGGCCGGATGTTCTTCGTTAACTTTCCCGGACATGCCGGTCTCGCTGCCGGAACCGGATTCGTGCGCATGCGATGTATCCAGGATGTCATCGGCGTTGCCTGAAGGCTGGACCGAGGCAGGTTGCGCTGCTGCCGAGTGCACAGTTGCGGGCTGGGAATGCGTCGAATGGGAAGGTATATCGTTCATTGCAATGGCGCTTTCGCCGGCGATATCCTCCTCGCTGTCGGATCCGGATCGGGCAGTGGGCGGGACGGGCTGTGTAAAAAGCTGTTCCTGCGTTCCGGCATGTGCCGGCGGCTCCGACGTTGTTTCCGACAGGATGTTTTTGAGCTTTTGACGTATCGCCTGAAAACCCTGCGAAATCGAGATTAACTTGCGATGCCGGTGCTCCGGCAAGGCCGTTTCCTGCGCGGTAAAGACATCCTTCGCCTTAACTTCTTCCAGATGTTCGGATGCGAGAAGCGCCGAGCCCATGGTCGAATGGAGCTGCCTTGCGATCGCCGTCCATTCCTCATCGGTCCATTTAATAACCGCCACCGCAACAGACTTTTCAGCTTTGTTGGTCATGTAAAAATAATAATTGTATAAAGTGTGAAGCCGCATCAAGGAAATCGTTTCCTTTAATGCCCAAAGTGATTTTGGATAGCCTGTCTCAAGGGATAATGAGCCGGGCAATATGGATCTGATTGCCGACAACGCATGAAGCGTAACAGATAATCCGGAAAATGTACTAGTGTCCGTTCTAATAAGCGTAAGACTGCTTAATGGTGGAATTGATTCACCAAAGAGCCATTAAAAAATTAAATCCTCGCGCAGCTGCCATCCGTGAATGCCTGATCCAGCCGCACATCCTGCGACAGAAAAGACGAATTTGTGGAGCCATGACAATGTTTGGAACGACTGCTGCATAACTTGTCTTTTTCCTGCGCAAGGTCGGCTCATGCTCCGACGGCGCGATCCGTCTTTACTTTTACAAAACTCTTTGCAGGCAATGCGGTTTGACATATCGCACGGCATCCCCCTATCACCATATTTATGGGATAGAGATTCGTCTGCGTGGAATCTAGCCTTTATGAACGGCTCGGTGACACGCCCCTCCTCGTGACGTCGCCCGAACCGTATCGTGATGCCTTCTGCCATTGCCGGAAGTATCGCGGCCTTGCGCCCGCGCGAAAGGAGAAATGATGATTGGCCACGTACAGCAAATCGATATCGAGCAGCTCAGACTATTACTGCGCCGAGGCTGGACAAGGCGCATCAACGCAATCCATCTTCATCACACCTGGCGACCCAGCCAATCGCACTGGGCCGGCGCCGCAACCATGCACGCCATCGATCGATTCCATGGCGACGTTCTCGGCTGGCAAGCTGCGCCCGCGCATTTGTATCTCGGACCGGATGGTTCGATCTGGACCGCGCGCAATCTCGACTGCCCTCCCGCGAGCGTAGCCGGACACAATGGCGACTTGCAGGACGGGCCGATGGCAGTCGCGCTGGTAGGCGATTTCGACCATGGTCGTGATACCTTGTGCGGCAAGCAGGAAGCCGTCTTGCATCAAGTCCTCGCGGAAATCTGCACGGGGTTTCTGCTTGGTGCAGAAACTATCAGGTTCCCTAGCGAGATGATATCGGGCCGGTCGTCGCCGGGATCTGGCCTGAATGCGGAGCTTCTCAGAAGCAAAATCAGGGGACGCTTGCAGGCGCAAGATGCACCGGCCGGTCGATCGCCTTCCAGTCATGCGCGTGCCTATGCTTCGCACTTCGGCATGCCGCAGGACGGCACTGGCTGGATACCGATGCAGAATGCTGAGCCGCCTAACGATCTGCGTCAGGCGTCCTATGCATGGACCGGAGGTGCAACCGGCGGCCGCGATGCCCGTGAAGGTTTTACTCCGGGCGACATGGAAGTTTTTCGCCGCCATGTCGTCAACCTCCAGGGCGGGCATCTCTCATCGGGGGGCTGGTACCAGACCTCGGAACACGACCTGGACCGCCTGATCGCCGATCTGGATGCATGGGCACTGACAGTGGGCGCGACGCCCCGTATTGCCCTGATTGCCCATGGCGGCCTGGTGGACGAGCCGGTAGGCCTGAGCATGTGTCTGAGGGATTACCAGTGGTGGCTGGGCAACGGCGTCTATCCTGTTTTTTTCGTATGGGAGACCGGATTTATTGAAGTGCTGCTGCAGGGTTCGAGGCGCGAACTCGCATTGCAGCGACGCGAGTTTTTTACCGATCCGTTTCTTGAAGCAACGCTTGGCCCGACTATCGGGCGACCGACCTGGGACGGCATCAAGGCGAGTGCCTTCATGGCTTCGCTGCCGGCAGGCGCAACGGGCCAGGCGGGCGGGGCGGCGCTGATGGCGCACAAGCTGGTCCGGTGGATCCGGCATTTCAAGGACAGGCAACACAAGCAGGTAGAAGTGCATGCGATTGGGCATAGCGCGGGCGCGATCTTTCACTGTCATTTGTTGACCCTGCTGGCACAGCTCCATGCGGAAGCCGTGAATGATCAGGCAGCGGCGCCGGCGATCAAAACCGTCAACCTGCTGGCGCCGGCCGCACGCATCGACTTGTTCAAGGCGACGCTACTGGACCAGGTCGGCAAGAGCATCGGCGAGTTGTCCATGTTTACCATGTATCAACATGAAGAGCTGCGGGACGATGTGATCGGTTTGTATCGCAAGTCACTGTTGTACTTCGTGCGCAATGCCTGCGAGACGCCGCCGTATGCGACACCCATCCTTGGGCTGGAAGAGTCGATCCGCGCCGATCCTCATCTGAACGAATTCTTCGGCATATCCGGTAATGCGCGACAGGCCGAAGTCATCTGGAGTCCGAGCGTGCAGATCTCCGGTCGAAGCGCCAGCCGCGCCTATGCGCACGGAGACTTCGACAATGATGCGCCGACAATGAATTCCGTCATCCGTAGAATTCTTCGTCTGAATGACACGGACGCCATTCCCGTTCCGCATTTGGGCGACGGAGAGCGGGAAATAAAGCGTGCGTCGGCGATGAACATCGCTTCCCTTGCCCCGAAGCCTGTATCGTCGGAGCTTGCGGGCCGGGGCGGACGCGCGCTGTGCATAGGCATCGATTCCTATAGCACGCAGCCGCTCTCGGGCTGCGTCGCCGATGCGCGCGCGTCCGCCGTGGCGCTGGAAGAATGGGGCTTTACTGTTGAATTGCTGCTTGATCGCGACGCGACGAGGGCCGCAATCCTTGCACGCATTGCCGCTTTGCTGGATAGCGCAGGAAGCGGCGACATGGTCGTGATCCAGTATGCCGGCCATGGAACCCAGTTTCCTAATCCGGATGAACCGGATGGCTATAACGAAGTGCTTGTTCCGTATGATTACAACAACGGCGAATTCATTCTCGACGATGAAGTGGGCAGCCTATTGGACCAGTATCGCGATCGCAACCTGGAACTGGTGCTGTTCACCGACTGCTGTCATTGCGGCACCATTACACGCGCGGCGTTTGACAGGCAACAGCCGCAGCGCGATAGAAACAGCCGTTACATGAAAGTGCCCGATAACCTGATGCAGGCATTTCTGGCAAAGTACACCAACGCGGATCAGATCGTTGGCGGCCGCGCCATCCGCAAGATTTCCAGACGGGGCATCGGCACTGTATCCGGCTGGGAGCTTCATTATGCGGCCTGTAACGATCAGCAATCCGCTTATGAGCACGGCGGACGCGGCGACTTTACGGTCGAGCTGGTCAAGGCGCTGGCAGCGGCCCGTCAAAGGCCAAGCAGCTATGCCGAACTGGCCGCCACTATCGCCAGGGCATTCAGCGGCAATGCGCTACAGAGTCCGGGGTTGAACGATCCCGCGCTGAAAAGCGGCAAGCTCTTGTTCAGGCATGGTGTAGCACAGGGCGGCGCATCGATGATGAAGGGCGGAATCGCCTTTCCCGAAAACGGACTGCTTGCCAATCCGGACGACGGCAATATGGCACCGGTAGTGACAGCCTTGCGCGAACTGTCACGACGGCTGGACAGGCTGGATGAAAAAATCGACAGGCTGTAGAGCGCACGACACGGAGCACACAACAAGGAGCGCACATGGCATTGCCTTATACGCTGGGTCCGCGCGTCACGCTTCCGGCTTACATTGCCCCCTATGCAAGCTCGGAAAGCGAACCGGCAACGCGATCGTTATGGATCTATGCGCTGGACCCGGCCACCGTCGGGCTCAGGGAACCTGTCCTGAAAATCGCGGTGCCGTACGAGCGCCTGCTGCCGGGGCCGAGCGGTGCCTTGTTCGCGGTGGCGGGCGGTGCCCTGCATCCGGACCTGGTGCAGGCGATGGACTGGATGCCCAGCCGGGCTGAACGCTATGCTGCGCATCCGCTCGACCTGAATGAACTGTCCATGGCGCTCAACGCCGGACTGCTGCCTTCCACCGGCGATCCGCGTTTCGCGGCGCAGATGACGTATGCGGTTTGTCAGGAAGTCTACGGCGTGTTTCGCAAGGCACTTGGCCGCAATCCGTCCTGGGGACCATGGGCGGCGCAACGCGTTGCGGACCGCAAACCGACTGCGCTCATCCTCAAGCCACAGGCCTTCCGTGATACCAACGCCTATTACGATCCGGTAGCGGGCACGCTGGAGTTCGGATTCTTTCATGCGGAAAAGACATCGTCCCCTTATGTACTGCCCGGCGGACTGGTCTTTACCGCACTTTCGCGCGACATCATTGCGCATGAACTAAGCCACGCCTTGCTGGACGGCATGCGCGCGCAATTCGTCCATGACACCCACATCGATGTTGGCGCATTCCATGAAGGCTTTGCCGATATCATCGCGATGCTGATGCATTTTTCACGCGAAGAACTGGTCGTGCAGGCATTGGAAGAATCGACGCGCGGCTTGAATGTCGACTTGCTGCTCGAAATGGGAAAGCAATTCGGCGAAGCCATCAATGGGGAAATCGGCGGCGCCTTGCGGCGCGCATTGAAACGGGAAGAGAGCCCCGATACCCCGAGCGACAAGCTGGTCAAATATTCCGACCCGCATTGCACCGAATCGCATGATCGCGGCTCGATCCTGGTATCCGCCATTTTCGAAGCCTTCCTGAGCGTATATCAGCGCAAGGCAAAGCCGTTTTTCAAAATTGCCAGGCTTACCGGCGCCGAGACAGGCACACAGATGTCCGCTGAACTGCTTCAGCTGCTGGCAAGCGAAGTCGGCAAACTCGCCGCGCATTTCCTCAGTATCTGCATACGCGCAATCGATTATTGTCCGCCGGTGGATATCCGTTTCGGCGAATACCTGCGAGCCCTGATTACTGCTGACCATGATATCGTCGCCAACGACCGCCTTGGCTACCGCGATGCATTGATCAAGGCGTTCCGCAGACGCGATATTGCACTGGACCATGTTGTCGACCTCAGTGAAGATTCATTGCGCTGGAAAGCGCCGGACCTCGACTTGCCGCCTGTCGATGCCTTACGTTTCAGCCTGCTGCGATTCACGGATACGGGAATCGAACGCGCGAACGCCAGCGAATATGAGCGACGCGCACATGCTCTCGGCCGATACGTTACCGCGTCGCCGGAACGTTTGGCCGTGTTCGGATTACACGAGCCCGGGCAGCGCTACGGTCCTGTCGTGGTCGAGTCGATTCGGCTTGCACACCAAGCCATGTCCGACGGCATGTATCGCAGTCAACTTGTCGCCGAAGTCACACAAGAACGCAATGACGGAAGGCGAAGCTTTATCGGTGGAGCGACTGTTCTAATTGGGAATCAGGGAAACATTCGTTATTTGATAAGGAAGCGCGTCGACGACATGAAGCGGAGACATGAAGAGCAGCTATACGCGGTAGAAAGGGATGCGCAAAAGCTGAACTTCAAGGTTTTGCACAAGAAGCGCAAGATAAAAGCCATCGCGCGGACATGACGGTCGCGGCCGTGGTAAACGACCTCGCTGCCTTTCGCGAAACGGCTCTAACGTTCTGCCTAATCCTTCAAATCCGCCGGCACCCTGCCGCCATTTGCGGCAAGCTTGTTCATCACTTGTTTATGCAGCCAGATATTCATCGTCGCGGAATCGCTCATATCACCGGTGTAATTAAGTTCTTGCGCGAGTTCTTTGCGAGCCGCGAGGCTGTTGTCCAGATCGAGCAGCTTCAACAAATCCACAATTGAACTGCGCCAGTTCAGCTTTTGCGGATTTTTTTGCGCGAGTCCGTTGAGGACCGCTTCCACATCGACTTCGCTCATGGCTGGAGCGGCGGCGGAAGGCGGCACCCCCGGTGCGGCCGCTTGATTTGCCGCAGTGGCTTCCGGAGCTGGCGCAGTATTCGTTGGTGCTTGTGCCGGTGCTGCATGAGAGGACGGAAAGATCTTGCTGAAGATATTGCTAAGGACGCCCATAGTTACTCCCGTTAATGAAAAACAATGAATGAAAACAATGCTTATTTGGAAAAATTGGAGACAGGGTTCTTCTATAAGTTCCTGATATTGATCCGGCTTGAAAGCAAGCGGAAAAGAAGATTGAATACATGTGAATGACCCTATACTTCAGCCCTGCGGGCCGGGGCGCCTAAGCGCAACATTCTGTTGACGCGTGAATGTATATTTTTCCTGCGTCCTCGATCACGCCGTCATGTCATGAAAACCGAAAAGCAAAAAATGATCGCGGGAGAACTTTACGATCCCAACGATGCGCAGCTCGTGGCGGAAAGACTTCGTGCGAGAGACTTGCTTGGAAGATTGAATGCGCTGGCCGACGACGATGTGGAAACGCGGACCAGGCTGATCAGCGAACTCGTAGCAGCCAAAACCGATGCCTTTATCCAGCCGCCGTTTTTCTGCGATTATGGGACCAATATCGCCCTGGGAAAGAAGGTTTTCATGAACTTCAATTGCGTCATTCTCGACGTGGCGCCGGTGCATATTGGGGACTTCGTATTGTTTGGGCCGGCTGTGCAGATATATACCGCAACCCATCCCGAAAATGCGGCCGAGCGGCGCCAAGGCCTGGAAGGCGGCAAACCCGTTGTCATCGGGGCCGATGTCTGGATCGGCGGCGGCGCCATTCTTTGCCCTGGCGTGACTGTCGGCGCAAGATCCATCATTGGGGCTGGCAGCGTCGTAACCAGGGATCTCCCCGAAGATGTCGTCGCCGTCGGCAACCCCTGCCGCGTGATTCGTTTCCTGAAAATATGAACATGCTGCAGGCGTGATGACAGTCGCAAAGTGGGTGTAGGCCAAGCAAATTGCCCGTCCGGGCACAAACCACTCCAGGTACGGCGCGACCAGGTAGCCCAAATCGGTACGCCTTATAATCTGGCAACAAGTCACATTGGCTAGGGAAAGAGACGTGCACTCAACTAACGATTCCTTAAAGGATAAGGCTGGCGACGCGACTACTATTCTGGAAAGCATCACAGATGCGTCTTGCTTCGTAGACAAGAACTGGGAATTCACCTATGTGAATCGCCAAGCAAAGGCCTATCACAAAGCTGCAAGTGAACAAGTCGGCACTACAGTCATTTCGTATTATCCTGACCATGACCGCTGGTATGAAGCTCATGCTTATCCTGCAACGGTCGGTATTTCCATCTACTTCCGCAATGTAACCGAGCGTGTCCGGGCGGAACCCTACCGCGATTCGCAGACAGGTGAAATCAGGCGCTGGTTCGGCACGTCCACCGATGTGCATGATCTCAAGGTGGCCGAAAGCGCTTTGAAGAAAAGCGAAGAAAAATACCGTAGCCTTTTTGAATCGATCGATGAAGGCTTCTGTGTCATTGAAATGCTGTACGACCAGGACGAACAAGCCTGCGATTACCGGTTCTGTGAAGTCAACCCCATGTTCGAACAACAGACCGGCCTGCGGAACTCGATAGGAAAAACCATCCGCGAGCTCGCGCCGCTCCATGAAACCCATTGGATCGAGATCTACGGCAAGGTGGCAAAGACCGGTGAGCCTGTTCGCTTCAAGAGCGAGGCAAAGGCGCTTGACCGGTGGTTCGACGTTTACGCGTTTCGCCTCGATGCTGCAGACAGCAAACAGGTCGGCGTTCTTTTCAAGGATATTTCCGAGCAAAGAAGAGCGGACGAAGAATTACTCCACAGCCGGCATCAGGCACTTGCGGCCGCGCGTGAAGCCGAAGCCGAACGGCATCGCCTGAACGCAGTACTGGAAGCAGTACCGGTAGGGATCGTAGTGAGCGATGCAAGTGGCGCAATCCGGCTCGCCAATGCAAGCAACCGGCGCTTGTGGGGCGAACGACATCCGATCAGTGAGCACATAGAAGACTTCAGCGCATGGAAAGGCTGGTGGGCGGACGGATCGGCAAGGACAGGTCTGCCCCTTCAGCCGTCGGAATGGACGACCGCCCGTATCTTGCGCGGCGAGGAAGCGCTCGAAGACATAATAGAAATCGAATCGTTTGACGCACCGCCCGTACGCCGGATCGTGTTCAATACGGGGGCGCCCATCAAGGATGATGATGGACGGGTCGTCGGTGCGGTGGTCGCGCAAATGGATATCACCAACCGGGTGAGGGCTGAAGAAGCACTAAGACAGGCCGATCGCAGAAATGATGAATTTCGTGCAATGCTGGCCCATGAACTGCGGAATCTGCTGGCGCCCATTTCCACCGCCGCCGATCTGTTGACCCTGAGTCAGCCCAGCGCAGAACGGCTGAAGCAGACCAGCGCCACCATCTCGCGTCAGGTCGCGCACATGATTGGCCTGGTGGACGACTTGGTCGACGTATCGCGTGTCACACGCGGGCTCGTGTCGCTGGAAAAAGCGAAGCTGGATGCAAAACACATCGTCTCCGACGCGGTCGAGCAGGTGCGGCCGTTGATCGAATCCAGGAGACACAGGCTGACCGTTCGTACGCCGCCCGAATCGACGTTTGTCCTGGGCGATAAGAAACGTCTGGTGCAAGTGATGAGCAATCTGTTGAACAACGCCGCAAAGTACACACCTGCAGGCGGCGACATCGTCTTGAATATGGACGTATACGACGATCAGGTATGGATCAGTGTCACCGACAATGGCATCGGTATGTCGCCCGATGTGAAGGAGCGGGCGTTTGAACTGTTCGCACAGGCTGAGCGAACACCCGATCGCGCGCAAGGCGGTCTGGGAATCGGGCTGGCATTGGTAAAAAGCCTGATCGATTTGCACGGCGGTAGCGTTACCGCCCATAGCGAAGGCATGGGAACAGGCAGCACGTTCACGGTAAGGCTGCCGCACCTGGATGAAGGAACCGGCAGCGCCGCGATTGAGCAACCTGCACAGCCAGAAGCCACGCCGCGCAGGGTTTTGAAAGTCATGGTTGTCGATGACAATGCCGATGCCGCGGATATGCTCGCAATGTTTGTCGAGGCCGTCGGCCATCAGGCGTGCGTCGAGCACAGCGCGCACAAAGCGCTGGAGCGGGCGCGAATGGAAAATCCCGATGTCTGCCTGCTCGATATCGGCATGCCCGATATGGATGGCAACGAACTGGCACGCCGCCTGCGCATCCAGCCGGAAAATGTCGGAACAATCCTGGTCGCCGTTACCGGCTACGGTCAGGATCGGCATCAGCATAGCAGCCAGGGAGCGGGATTCGACCACTATTTCGTCAAACCTGTCGATATCGCCAAACTCGTGAGCCTGTTGAATGACATCGGCAATGCCTAGTCCATGCATGCAGAAAGCGATGCCAAATTCATCCGATTACAAGGAAGCGTCATGAAACCCGCCAAAAAACGATTGTGGCAGGTCGACTTCATCACCCTGCGTCTTTTTGTCGCCGTGTGCGAAGAAGCCAGCATCGCGCATGCTGCCGAGCGCGAGGCTATCGTGGCGTCCGCGGTCAGCAAACGCATCACCGATATAGAAGACGTCATCGGCACGCCGCTGCTGCTGAGACATCGTTCCGGCGTCACGCCTACACCGGCGGGCGAAGCCTTGCTGCAGCACGCACGCCTGTTGTTGCGCGGTGCCGAAAAAATGCAGGCGGAACTGAGCGAGTATGCCAGCGGCGTTCGCGGCCATATCCATATCTATGCCAGCGTCTCGGCCGTTGTCGAATTCCTGCCGGACGACATCAGCGCCTTCCTCGCGCAGCACGACAATATCAAGGTCGACATGGAGGAGCGCGTCAGCAATCAGGTGATCCGCGCGGTCGAGGAAAACAGCGCAGCCATCGGCGTCTGCTGGGACTTTGCCGATACCCGCGGACTGCAGGTCATTCCCTACAAGACCGATCATCTGACCGCGGTAGTCCATCCCGATCATCCATTGGCCAAACGCGAGTCGGTGTCATTCGAGGAAACGCTGCAATACGACCATGTCGGACAACAGCCTGAAAGCCTGATGAACCTGTTCCTGCGCCGTGTCGCGGCCGATACCGGTAAAACGGTATTCAACCGTATCCATGTCGCGACCTTTGAAGCGGCATGTCGCATCGTTCGCGCCAATCTCGCCATGAGCATCATTCCGGCCGAAGCGATCGCGCCATACCAGACCGCATTGGACTTGCGGGTCATTCCCCTGACCGATCCATGGGCGCACCGGCGCTTTGTCATTTGCATGCGCGATTACGAAGCATTGCCGATGCCGACGCGCTTGTTTGTCGACTTCATTGGCAAGGTTGCGCAATAGACCAGGCATAGGACCAGGCATAGGACCAGGCATAGCCCGACCAAGGCAGGCTCATGTCACTGGCCGGCGACGGAGTGATCCGGGCTGGCAGCTACGCCGCTTCTGCCCGTTCAGGCGCGATCATCAGCGTGCAATGCACTTTTCCCAGCAGCAAGGCATCGGTCGAGCCACGCCACCAGCGCTGCACCCATGACCTGTGGCGCGGATGCCCGACGATGACGAGATCGGCGCCGAGTTTGGCGGCCATATTGCTGATGATGTCCGCCGGCTCTCCTGTCTCAAGGAAAATATCTGTATTGAGGCCGGCTTCCTGCAGCATCCTGCAACCCTCGGCAAGCTCCCTCTCCATTTTTGCCTGCTCTTCCTGCATCATTTCCTGTGTACTGTAAGCGGCTCTTGCGCCGTATTCACCGTCCACCAGCGGATCGTGCGGGTGAATCACGGCAAGCAGATGGACTTGTGTAGAAGATGGGGGAGTGAGCCGAATGCATTCATGCAATGCCGAACGGCTTTCAGGGGTTCCGTTGTACGCCACCAGAATAGAGCGGTACATATTGCCTCCGTAAATGAGACTGCACCTGACAGATGCGAAAACAAGACGTACGCTCGTTAAATTTACCGGACGCCGCCATTTGTTCAAACAGCTGGTAAATTTAGTATAGGTGGTGTGGAACAATGTGCGAGAGGAATATAAAAGTTAAAGCGTGTGCGGCACACGATAAAACGTATGGCTTTCCTGTGATTCCATCCCGACGGTATGACCCTGGGCCAAGGTATTTGTCTCGTAGGAAACGTCTGCGCTTGCGCCAATTGCATGCGCAGTGGGTCTGATCCACGCCATTGAATCCTGTTTTCTTCAACCAGATGCCGCCATAGAGTGGCGTTGGCGACAGTGACAATCATCCGGGAAATCGCAGCATCGACGTCATGCTTCATCTGCAGCAATCGCGGGCAGCCATCTCCGAAACATCTTCTTACAGCTGCTTTGTGGTTTAGCTGTTAAGTTCTGAGCCGAAAAGAAAATTTCGTCATATGAACATGGAGAAACGCCGTGAAAAAGGTAGGCGCGCTTTTATTGCCGACATTGCTACTCGCTTTGCCACTCATTGCCATGGCAGATTCTTGGGACGATGAAAGCGGCCAAGGAAAAGGCCGAGGGCATGAGCGTCGCGAATACAAGGAAGAGTATTGGGACGGGAACTGCAAGGTCAAGCGCAAACAGGACAAGAACGGCGAGTACGAGGAAGAGCGGAAATGCCGGCCTCTGCGCAGCGGATATCACGCGGAACGCAGAGAGTACCAAGAGGAATATCGGGACGGGGACTGCAAAGTAAAACGCAAGCAAGCCAAGAATGGCGAATATGAAGAGGAACGTAAATGTAAGGGATCTCGACACGGTGGTTTGCAACAGGCCCCGATCTATATGCCAGCGTCTCCTGCTATCGTTGTGGAGCCTGGCATTACCGTGCATGGGACCGTGAGGATTCCGCATTAAAACAGCGCATAGGTGATTAAAACCGGCGTGATGCATATCTTTGAATGATGGCGTAAGCGTTCGGCTGGCCTAACGGTGAGGCTCTTTAATGTCCGGTAAGGAGAGGGAAACGATCGTTCAATCGAGCTACTGGCATGCGGATCCCCACCCTAACCGGTCATATAACTTTCTCCAAAGCGCTTATCTTTCCACCACCTTTTCTACCACTCCACACGCGATCCTGTCTCCAGCATCACCCGTCGCCAGTGTCGTCGCGTCCGGCGCGGCGACATACCGATTCGGGATATTTGCGTAGTTGTCCGGGTTCGCATGGATGATGATCGTACTGCCATCCGCATCGAAGAGATCGGCGACCGCGAAGCGATCCGTATCGAGCTTCGCATTCGCCGTACCGTCGGTATTCACCAGCAAAACGGGCAGGTCACCGGTGTGACTTTTATGACTATGTCCATCCCGATCGAAGTGACCACCGGCCGAGATGAAAGGCGGGACGCATTCGCCGACTGCATGCACATGGAACCCGTGGAAGCCTGGGGGGAGGTCATGGACGTGTACCTGGACAACTACATTACCGTCCCCTTGCTGAGCAAGCCTCGCTTTTCCCACCTGGTTGCCGGCTCTGTCATGAAGCTTCACTTCCGCGCCAAGATCGGTCGCCCTTGCAGGCGCAATCAGCACCGCCAGCGACACGATCAGTATCAACGTCGTACCCAACCGTGTCCGAACGTCTCGACCTTCAGCGGTTAACTCACGGCTGTTAGCCAGATGCTTGATGACAGTAGTGCTCATTTGTATTCTCCTCAATGATGGTGTTCGCAAGAACGTCCTTGCTGATGCATAAAGGCTGCAAAGGTTGTGCCACTTAATCAAGGATCTAAGATTTTTAAAAAATCGGTATGTTATGTACATGCGGAGGGCCTTGGATGCGGTTTTTGTGGACGAGTCGCAACTTACAGTTGGGTTTCAACCATCGGAATCTGCCTCGTTGTCCGCTCATTTGGAACGATTGGCAGGAGCAATGATTGCAATCCAGCGCTCAGCTAGACGCACGTCGGGAAGGGAATGAGGATTACTCCATCGGGATCGCCGGCGCAGGTAAATGCGTTTTGCCGCATTCATATTGCGTATTGCCTACGGATTCCGTTGATTAAGATTCTTCCGCATCTCTATCCATCTCCTGCCATCGTCATCCGCGATGGATAGCGTTCCGAAATACCGCTTTTTAAGATGTTGTTTGATCGCTATTCTCCCTCTCGAGCCAATGTAAACAACGCGATTTTTATCAGCGTGTGCAACCAGGAAAGAGTCTGATGATGCAGAAAAGACATGCGACGGTGCAGGAAGTGGGAATGCGGGACGGCTTGCAAAGCGTGTCCGGCATCATGCCCACGCACGACAAGAAGCGCTGGATCGACGCGGCCTATGTTGCCGGCGTGCGTTATATGGAAGTGGCCTCTTATGTGCCCGCCAAGCTGCTGCCGCAAATGGCCGATGCGGATGAAGTGGTCGCGCATGCACTGACCTATGGCGACCTGACGGTGACCGCGCTGGTTCCTAATTTGAAGGGTGCGGAAAAGGCACTGGCCGCCGGTGTTCATCGCATCGTCGCGCCGATCTCGGTGAGCGTTGCGCACAGCATGGCAAACGTCAGAAAAACACCGGCCGACATGGTCGAAGAATTTCGCCGCATCCGCGAACTGCGCGACGACATGGACAAGGTTGGACGCACCAAACTGATCGCCGGTCTGTCCACCGTATTCGGCTGCACGCTGCAGGGTGAGGTGCCGCTTGAAGATGTACAGGATATCGTCTTGCGCGTACTCGATGCCGGCAGCGACATCGTCGCCTTGGCCGACACGACCGGACATGCTACGCCCGGCCAGGTCGACCGTTTCTTCGATGCCTTGATTCCACAGGCACAGGGAAAACTTACGATCGCGCATTTCCATGACACGCGCGGCATGGCGCTGCCGAACACCATGATCGCCTTGCAGCATGGGATTCATGAATTCGATGCATCGCTGGCCGGTCTCGGCGGATGCCCGCACGCGCCGGGAGCGACCGGCAATGTCGCCACGGAAGATTTGGTGTTCATGCTCGAAAGCCTGGGCTATCACACCGGAATCGATGTGCAGCAGCTGCTCGATGCACGCTCGATCATCCAGCAGGCGCTTCCGCAGGCAGTGATGTATGGCTCTTTGGCACACGCCGGACTGCCCAAAGCTTATTCCAAGCAATCGAACATCGAAAAGGCTGTTGTATGACTAAAGAATTGAAAAGCGATCAGAACGCCCGTTTGCCGCTGAGCGGCATCCGTGTCGTCGAGGTATCGCATATGGTGATGGGCCCGACCTGCGGGATGATTCTGGGAGATCTCGGCGCCGAAGTCATCAAGGTCGAGCCGCCCAAGGGCGATGGAACACGCCGCCTGCTCGGCGCAGGCGCGGGTTTCTTCCGCACCTTCAACCGCAACAAGAAAAGCGTGGCGCTCGATACCGAGACTGAAGAAGGGCGCGACGCGCTGCGCAAGCTGGCGGCGACCGCCGACGTGTTTGTCGAAAATTTCAAGCCCGGCCGCATGAAGGATCTCGGCCTGGATTATGCGACGCTCAGCAAGCTCAATCCGCGCCTGATCTATGTGTCGCACAAGGGTTTCCTGAGCGGCCCTTACGAAAACCGCCTGGCGCTTGATGAAGTCGTGCAGATGATGGCCGGCCTGGCCTACATGACCGGTCCGGTCGGCCGCCCGCTGCGCGCGGGCAGCTCGGTCAACGACATCATGGGCGGCATGTTCGGCGCGATCGGCGTGCTTGCCGCGCTCAACGAGCGCTGGACCACCGGTGCCGGCAAGGAAGTCCAAAGCGCCCTGTTTGAAAACTGCGTGCTGCTCTCTGCCCAGCATATGCAGCAGTATGTCGTTACCGGCGAAGCCGCCGCGCCCATGCCGGAACGCATCAGCGCCTGGTCAGTGTATGACGTGTTTGAAATGGCGAACCAGGAACAACTCTTCATCGCCGCGACTGGCGACGGCCAGTGGCGCGCCCTGTGCGAACTGATCGGCAGGCCGGACCTGCTGACTGACCCCAAGCTCGCAACCAACAATCAGCGCGTCGTCGTGCGCCCGTGGCTGCTGTCGACGCTGCGCGAGACCCTGCAACATATCGATGCCAAGACGCTCGCGGCGCAACTGGAAGCACGCAATGTTCCTTTCGCTTCCATCGTCCGTCCGGAGCAGCTGTTCGACGATCCGCACCTGAAAGCCAGCGGCGGCTTGACCAGGCTCACGCTCGATGACGGCTCGCAAACCGATATGCCGCTGCTGCCGATCTCACTGAACGGCGAACGCCTGAAACCGCGTCGCGCCATTCCAAAGATCGGCGAGGACACGCGCGACGTGCTGCTTGCACTTGGCTACAGCGACGAACAGATCGCAGCGCTGCAGGCAGCGCCTGCCACGGCAGCGGTGTAACACAGTCAAAGGAGAGCAGCGTGGCGATATACAAGATCGGAAACCAGACGCCGGAGATTCATGTCTCGGCATTCGTGGCCGAGACAGCGACCGTCATCGGCGATGTCGGGCTACAGGAAAACACCAGCGTGTGGCCATCGGCCGTACTGCGCGGCGACAATGAGCCCATCTCGATCGGCCGTGGAAGCAATGTACAGGAAGGCGCGGTATTGCACGCCGACCCGGGCTTCCCTCTGACGGTGGAAAGCAATGTGACGATCGGGCACCAGGCGATGCTGCACGGCTGTACCGTGAAGGAAGGATCGCTGATCGGGATCCAGGCCGTGATCCTGAATGGCGCAGTGATCGGAAAGAATTGCCTGGTTGCGGCCGGGGCGGTCATCACCGAAGGAAAAGAATTCCCGGACAATTCGCTGATATTGGGATCGCCGGCCAAGGTACTACGCGAACTGAGTGCGGACGCCATCGCGAGCATGCACAAGAACACAGCCGGCTATGTGGAACGCGGCGCCGACTTCAAGGAACGCCTCGTCCGGATTGGCTGAACCTGATTTTACGGAAGGCGGCCCGGCATGTAACGGCCGCCGATATAACCATTGGAGACCAGCATGAATCACGCATCAAACACCCGCCGTGCCGTACTTGCCATCGTTGCGCTGGCATTGGCGACACCTTTTCTGCCCGCTGCGGCGCAAACCGACAAGCCGGTCCGGATGATTGTCCCGAACGCACCCGGTTCGAGTGTCGACGCGCTCGCGCGGACCGTGGGTAACCCGCTGTCGAAGGCGATCGGCAGTCCTATCGTGATAGAAAACCTGCCGGGCGCCGGCGGCGTGCCCGGCACCGGCCAGCTGGTGCGAGCGCCCAAGGATGGCACGGCGCTGGGCATGGTATCGAATAACCATGTGGTCAACCCGAGCTTGTACAAATCGATGCCCTTCGATTCGATCAAGGACATTACGCCGATCACCATCGTGGCCGGATCGCCGTTTGTACTGGTGGCACATCCATCGGTTCCGGCCAAGGATTTGAAGGAACTCATCGCGCTTGCCAAGGCCAAGCCCGACGACCTGACCTACGGCTCTTCCGGTAACGGCACCATCCTGCATCTTGCCGCAGAAGCGTTGCAGCACGAGGCCGGCATCAAGCTTAAACATATCCCGTACAAGGGCACTGGCCAGATGACGACCGACCTGCTCGGAGGCCAGATCCAGCTCGGCTTTCTGGGCGTGACCGGCGCTGCCCAGCACATCAAGTCGGGTAAGCTGAAGGCGATCGGGGTGTCGACGACGACGCCTTCATCGATTCTGCCGAACGTGTTGCCGCTGTCCCAGCAGGGTGTGCCGAATTACAGCATGCAGGGATGGATCGCGTTGATCGGTCCTGCCGGCATGCCGCCGGCCACCGTGTCCAAGCTGTATTCCGACACCAAGGCTCTGCTGGCCACCAAGGAAGTCCAGGATTCCCTGGCCGCTCAAGGGTTCTCCGCCGTGGGCAGCACGCCTGATGTGACGGCAGGCTTGTTCCAGTCCGAAATGGTGAAATATGCGACGCTGGTCAAACAGTCCGGCATGGCCATCGACTGACATTCTGATAGCGGACCAGACGGTCCGCTGGTTCTTTAAGGCTGACCGACATGCAGCGCCATGGCAGTGCCAGTGCTCTTGCGGGTACTGGGAATTGACTGAGACTCCCGAAGTAGCAAACACTTTCGGAAAGCGCCGCTTAAAAACGGTGCTTTCCGCGCAATGCCGGCATAAGTATCAGCATCCCAAAGCGACGGCATTACTGTCCTGACAGCGCAACCGACCGGTGCAGGTAAGCCGAGGTATCAATGGCGTTTGCCAGAAAACTTCCGACTTGCTTGCGCGACACTTTCATGGCATTAACTTCGCCCTCCGGCGATGCGAGCGGATATCCGTCTTCAAGGGTATCGGTCAAATTGACGGGTTGGGCAATAACCCAGTCCAGCCTGCTATTGCGTACTAGCCGCTCTTGTTCTTCAGTATCCGCAATTTGCGGGGCAAGCAGCAGCTTGAATATCAACCGGTACAACAGCGGCAATTTTGCACGCGACTCGCCCACACCAAAACTGGTCTGCACTACCAGTTTCCGCAGGCCGTGCCTGTGCATTGCCGTAATGGCATTGGCAGTTCCGGCTGATCGGATATTGATCGGTGTATTCCGGCTTCCGAACAGGCGTACACGCAGCGCGCTTTCGCTGATGCCTAGCGTCACGACGACGGCGTCTTTTCCCTGGACTGCACGATCAACGTCGGCCAAGCTCGAGGCATCGCCGGCTACCATGGCAATCCTGTTGCCTAACTCCTTCAGCTTTTCCGGATGCCTGGAAAACGCGGTCACTTCATGGCCGGCAGACAGCAATGCCTTGACAGCGGCGATCCCCGATCCGCCGGTTGCGCCAATCACTAGTACTTTCATGTCGATCTCCTTTATCGTGCGGTTGAGAGTGAACTTGCATGAGGTCCAGTGTGGCGTATGAAGATAGGACTATCAATGACTGGAAGTCGCGATGTATTGCTCATTCGTCCAGAACCGCTGGACGATAAAAATCTCCAGCCGCTAAAATGAGGAATGATTGACATCCACACTTGGGGCACCACGGATCCGCTTGGCGAAGCGCTGCATTTTCTTCGCATGAGCGGGACTTTCTATAGTCACGCGGAATTAACGGCACCTTGGGGTATTGCACTACCGCCGTTTCCGGATTGCATGATGTTTCATGTCATCATCTCGGGGCGCTGTTGGCTGGAAGTCGAAGGATTGCCGGCGCAGGTGTTACAGCTCGGTGATCTGGCGTTGGTGCCGCATGGAGCAGGGCATCGGCTGACAAGCGATACCGGCGCCGATGCTGTCGAGCTCTTTGATCTGCCGCGCGAAGCCCTCAGTGAGCGTTACGAAATCATCCGTCATGGCGGCACTGGGGCGGCGACCACGCTTGTTTGTGCAGTGGTTCGGTTCGATCATCCGGTTGCACGGCAGCTAATCTCGCTGCTGCCGCCGGCCATTGTGGTCGAGACATCCGGTGTACGGTATAGCGACTGGATGCAGGGCACGCTACGCCTGATGGCATCGGAAGCACGCGATATGCGACCGGGTGGAGAAACCGTGATGACGCGGCTTGCCGATATCCTGGTGATCCAGGCGATACGCTCATGGATCGACCATGACCCGGCGGCGCAGACCGGCTGGCTTGGCGCACTCAAGGACAGGCAGATCGGACGCGCAATCTCGCTGATCCATGGCGATCCTGCACGCGCATGGACGCTGAGCATGCTGGCGAGTGAAGTCGCCATGTCGCGCTCGGCGTTTGCCGCCCGCTTCACCGAACTGGTGGGCATGCCCGCGATGCAATACCTCGCGCGCTGGAGAATAAACCTTGCGCTTGCCTCTCTCAAGGAACGTGATGAGCGGCTCGCGCATATCGCCAGCCGGGTCGGCTACAAATCCGAGGCGGCCTTCAATCGTGCGTTCAAGCGTGTTACCGGGGTGACGCCAGGGGCGATACAAAGGAATTCGGCATTGCTCGCGCCGGGGAAGTAAGTCCGTGCGGGGGGTAACGCATGTCGATGGCTGTGCGCGCCGTCAATCCGTACCAAGTTCTAGCGATATTCGATCGCTACTACCCGCCAGAAAAATGCCTCGCTCACGTCCAGGCGATGGGAACGCCCGCGGGTCATCGATCACGCTGCCTTTTGTGCCGCGGCATCCATTCGGCCACCGCACTCTTTGCAGCAGCGAGTTCCTGTCCTGAAAGACGCGTTTCGACGGCACGGCGATGACGGGCCGCCCGCTGCAGTCCGGCGGCTTCGGCGAGGTTAAGCCATTGCCAGGCCTTCACCGGATCGGCCGGCGTGCCCTGTTCATAGGCAAGCATCAGTCCAAGGTTATATTGCGCGCGCGCGATGCCCTGCTCGGCTGCCTTGCCATACCAGTGCAAGGCCATTTCGTCGTTCTTATCGACATCGACGCCGCAGTCGTAGAACATCCCGAGGCGGAACTGGGCTTCCACCACATCCTGGTGCGCGGCGAGCTCATAGAAGCGCAGCGCTTCCCGGGTGTCCCGTTCGACGCCGTCACCTGCGTCCAGGATCTTCGCCACTTGCAACTGGGCTTCCGCATGGCCCCGCTCGGCTGCCTTGCGATACCAGGACATGGCTTCAACCATGTCCTTCGGCAGGTGGCTGCCCCGGGCCAGGATTTGCGCCAGGCTGAGCTGGGCCTTCAGGTGGCCTTGTTCGGCTGCCTTGCGGTACCACCTGGCTGCAACGTCCATGTTCTGGCTGACGCCTTTGCCCGTTTCATACAGGTTCGCCAGGTTGTACTGGGCTGCGGCGTGACCGAGCGCCGCCGCCTTCGCGTACCAGCCGGCGGCTTGCATCTGATTCTGCGGCACGCCTTTGCCGCTGCTGTACAGGATGCCAAGGTTGTTCTGTCCGGCCGCGTCGCCCTGCGCCGCGGCCCGGGCGAACAAGTCGATCGCCTTGCGGTAGTCGCGGGGCGCCTCGACGCCATTCGCGTAGACCAGGCCGAGGTTGTTCTGCGCGCCGGCGTGGCCGCCGCTCGCCGCTTTCTCAAACCAGTCGATGGCCTCTCGTTTCTCTTCGGCGTTCGCGCCTTTCCGGCCATACAGCAGCAGGCCAAGGTTGTACTGGGCCTTGGCGTGTCCTTGACCCGCGGACTTGCGGTACCAGGCGATCGCCTTGTCGATGTCCTGCTTAATGCCGTGAATGCCCTGGCTCGTCGCATGGCGCGCACCGAGATGGAACTGCGCCTCGGCGTGGCCCTGCGTGGCAGCTTTCTCCAGCCATGCGATGCCCTGTTGCTCGTCGCGCGGCACGCCGCGCCCGATCAGGTACATGAGCGCGAGCGCAAACTGCGCTTCCGGCGTGCCGCTCTGCGCCGAAGCCTCGACCCGGTCAGCTGTCGCCGCGGTTTCCATCAACCCGCTCCTAGCCTGGGCGTGGACGCCTGCACATGCAGCAGTTCACTGAACCGTTCCAGCCGAAGCGGCTTGTGGTACAGGAAGCCCTGCATGATCCTGCACCCGGCCTGTTCGAGATAGCGCGCCTGCAACTCCGATTCCACGCCCTCCGCAATCAGATCGAGTTTCAGACCCCGCGCAATGGCAATGACGGCGAGCACGACAGGGAAATGGCCGTCGGCATGGCCGATCTCGCGGATGAAGGCTTGGTCGATCTTAAGCGTGTTGACGGGGAAGCGTTGCAGATAGGCCAGCGAGGAATAGCCGGTGCCGAAATCGTCGATCGCGATGCGCACACCGAAGCTGCTCAGCTTTTTCAGATGCTTGATGGCGGTTTCAGGATCGCGGATGCATATGTTTTCGGTGATCTCGACTTCCAGTTGCGTCGCCGGTATCCGGTACGCTTCGAGCGCGCTCGTCAATGTCCGGAAGAAGTTGTCCCGCATGAGGCAGGTCGGCGACAGATTGATCGACACCCGCACGGCCTCCTTGCCTTCATCGCGCAGGCGCCGGAGGTCGCGGCACACGCTGTCCACCATCCAGTCGCTGAACGGCACCATCAAGCCGACTTCCTCGGCCAGCGGCAGGAATTCGCCCGCTGGAAGCACGCCGCGCTGGGGATGATTCCAGCGCATGACGGCCTCGGCGCCGACCACTGCGCCGGTCCTGGCATCGATCTGCGGCTGGTAATACATTTCGAGTTCGCCGGCCTTGAAGCCGCGCCGCAGGTCCTGCTCCAGCAGGACCTTATCATGCGCGGCGTCGAGCAGTGAACGGTCGTAGAAGCTGAACCCGTTCTTTCCTTCTCCTTTAACCTTGTACATCGCCATGTCCGCGTGGCGAATCAGGTCGTCGATCTTGTCGCCGTCCTCGGGGAACACCGCGATGCCGATGCTGGCGGAGATATGGAGCGTCGTGTCATCGAGAATGAACGGCGCTGCCAGCACCTGCAGGAATTTTTGCGCGACCACGGAGGCGGACGAGCGTTCGCGCAACTCCGGCATGAGCACCACGAATTCGTCGCCGCCGATGCGCGCCAGGGTATCGCCCTTGCGAATGCAGCTCTTCAGGCGCACGGCGACTTGCCGCAGGAGTTCGTCCCCCTTCAGATGGCCGAGCGAATCGTTCACCGTCTTGAAGCGGTCGAGGTCGACGAACATCAGAGCAAGTTCCTCTTCCTTGCGCCGGGTCTGGACGATGGCCAGCTCCAGCCGGTCGCGAAACAGCGCCCGGTTCGGGAGGTCCGTGAGGATGTCGTGGTAAGCCTGGTAGGCGATGACCTCTTCGGTGCGGCGCTTTTCGGTGACGTCGCGCGCGATGCCGTAAGTGCCGGTGTACTCGACCGTGCCTTGTTTGCCGTTGTTCAGGTACATGCCGATGGAGTTGAACGAGATGGTGCGCAGCGAGGTTTCGAAAGTACGTGCCTTCATCGGGTCCGCGCATTTCAGCCGCAGTTCCACGTTGCGCGTGGCGCGCTCCCCGACCCGGCGTTCGTTGAAGACGTAACGTGCGCGCTCGAGGTCGTCGTCGTGCACGATGGCGGTATACGAGGCGCCTATCAATTCGTTGCGGTCGAAGCCGAGCAGTTCGGTCACACGGCGGTTGACGTACGTGAAGCGGCCTTCGGGGTCGAGGGTATAGATGATGTCGGGAGAGCTGTCGATGAGGAAGCGGTACAGCTTTTCCGAGCATTCGAGCCGCCAGGCGAAGTCGCGGTTTTCCGCAGCCAGCCTGCGGCGCTCAAGCGCGTTGCCGACGAGGCTGAGCAGTTCATCGTGCCGGTAGGGCTTGCGCAGGTAGCCGTAGGCGCGCCGGTTGATGGCGCCGATCGCCGCCTCGATCCCGCTGTCCCCGCTCAGCACGATGACATCGGTGTCGATGCCGCGCTCGTTGATGAAGTCCATGACGTCGTGACCGCTCACGCCGGGCATGCGCAGGTCGAGCAGCACGAGGTCGAAATGCCGGCGTGCGAGCATGGTGATCGCCTCGTGCCCGCCGCCGACGGTGGTCAGTTCGTAGCCGTTGCCGTCGAGCAGGGCGGCCAGGCTGGACAGGAGACGCGGTTCGTCGTCCACCAGCAGCAAGCGCGGTGCGACGGGTGCGATGGCCGGCGTGTCATTCCGGCCGGTGAAATCGGGAACGAAGATCGGTGCTTTCTGTAGGTTCATCCGCGTTCTCCAGGTTCGGGCTGGGCATGAAAGGGCGCATGGCGCAGGAGAATGTCGAACACCGTGCCGGCATTGCTGCTGCGGCAGCTGATCTGCCCGCCCGCCTTGGTCACCAGGTCGTGCACGATGGACAGGCCGAGGCCACGGTTGGGGCCGTCTTTCGCACTGGCTATCGGCGAGAACAGCCGGGGCATCAAGGTGTCCGGAATGCCGGGACCGGTGTCGATCACGCTGACGGCGATCCAGTGCCGGCCGTCACGCGGAACCAGTCCGGCGTTGCGCAAATCGATCCGTCCGCCGTTGGCCATCGCTTCATTGGCATTCTTCACCAGGTTGATCAGGATCTGGTTGAAGACGCGCGAATCGATGGCGGCGCGGACCGGTTCGCGCGAGGCGTGATGCGCGATGCGTACCTCCGGATGCAACGAACCGCTCTCGGAAAACATGCGGGCGGCGTGCGCGAGTGCGCCATTGACGTCGGCACTGTCGTCCGGCCGCGCCTGGTGCTCCTGGGCGAAGTCATTGACGATTTGTGCCACCCTGTCAACCTCTTCGGTCACGACCGATAAATCGTCGCCGAACGCTTGCTTGTTGTCGGCCTTGCGATCCAACAACGCGAGATAGTTTTTGATAATCGACAGCGGGTTGTTGACTTCATGCGCGACACGCCGCGCGGCAAGCTGGAATTCACTGGCGAGGGCCGCATCCGGAAAGCCCGCTTTATCGTTATGTTGCACCGTCTGGCCGAGGATGGCGCCGGACTGGCGGCCGAAGTCGCCGAGCAGGTGCTGTCGGTTCCGCAAGAGCTGCGCCTGCCCCGCGCTCATCGCGCCGAGCAAGACCACCGGCTCTTCCGCCGAGGGGGAAAGGCGCAGCGCAACGAGTGCATTCGTCTTGAAAAAGCGGAGCAGCTGATCCTCGACCACCGAAGCCACGCGCGGGGGAATATGGAAAGCCGCGATACCGTGCAGCGCCGCCATGCCGGCAATGTTGCCTTCGTCCAGCGGCAGCGACAATCCGGACAGGCGCATCCGGCCGTCTTCCAGCGCAGCGGGCGTGAGGATGTCGCTGCCGGCCGATCCGGACAGCACGATTGCGTCGGAGAAGCCGAACAGGACGACCGACGACTTCACGATGGCGCGGGTGCACGCGTTCGCGTCGTGGAACTTGCGGAGTTCCTCCGCCGTTTTCGACACGAGGATGAGATCGCGCACCTTTTCATTGAGCCGGTCACCGCCGAGGATCGCTGTTGCCGCTAGGCCGGTGCGCCGGGCCAGCAATGCGGGGCGCGTCTCCTTCGCCACTTCGATGCCCAGCGAGGCCGCCAGATGCGCGATCTGCTCCGCAAGCGTCTGTGCGTGCTCGCGCGCCTCCTCCTGCGAGAAGCCGGCCATGCGCGCCACCGCGGGCGGGATCCCGTCCGCGCTGCCGGCGTGCGTCGCGAAGGCATCGGCAAGGGCGGTCAGGCGCACCAAGGGATGCGATGTCTGCAAGCGTTCCAGCGGTTCGTGGTGATACCGGATGCTGTCGGCGAGGAAGGAGTCCAGTGCCAATCCTTCGATGAGCAGTGCGCCCGCCTCAGGGTGCGTGATTTCCAGCGTGCGTTCTTCCGTCGCACACAGTGCGTCGTCGTCTTCCGCATGGAAGTTGGCCGCGTACTCGTCCGGTGCGGCGGTGACCAGCGCCAGCCGGCCGATATCGTGGAGCAGTCCGGCGAGATAGGCTTCTTCGACCTGCGCATAGCCGAGCTTGTCGGCGATGGCACGCGCAGAAATCGCGGTTGCAATGGCATGCGCCCAGAAGGGCCGAAGGTCAATGCCGCGCGTGGCCGCAAAGCCGTTGAAGGTCTGGTAGACCGATTCGGTGAGGAGTAGGGTGCGCACCATGTCGATGCCGATGGCCGTCAGTGCCTGCTCGAGATTCGCCGGCACCGGACCGCGGCGATAGACGGGGCTGGCCGCGACGCGCAGCACTTTCATGGCGAGTGCCGCATCCCTGGAAAGGAGTTCGGCAAGCGCCGCCATGCCGCCCTCCTCCGACTCGCAATGGCTGATCAGCTGCACCAGCACTTGCGGTAACGCAGGCAGGCTTGCAGCCATCAGGCGATGCTGGATGTCGGGAACCGAAGTCTCCATAATTTGCGCTTAATCTGGACGCATGGTGATGAAAAAATAACAACGCGGATCCGGCTTCTAAATCAAGGACATAGGCTTGCTTCTTGAGAAGGTACTTCAGGAAGCGGTTTATCATAACATCAATATTGTTTCCAAGTTGCAAATGCGGACGGAAGAATCGGCATTCAGATCACCCGTGCGGAATTATCAGATATCGCGATTATCGATATAGGACTGCCAGAAATGAACGGTGACGAGGTTGCTCATGAGCGTCGCGCATTCGCGCAAACCGTGGCCATGGGCTTGATCGCCCTGACCGGCTACTACCAATCCCACTTTATCCGGTCTTGAACTCGGATGTCAGGCTGGTCCATCTCCGCGTGCATAGCGAACGAATGGCGCCGGGGATGTGTGTGAATTGATTCCAGCCTCGGCAACAGGCGTCGACGATTTGCGCGTAGCTGTCGTAGCACCGATTGGCCAAGCGTCGGTCGCGCAGTGGTTGCCAGACTTGCTGCGCTGGATTGAGTACAGGCGATCCAATGGGCAGCAGGTCGACATTGTATTTCTGCAATTTCGCAATGTTTCCTGAGCCAACATGATCGGCTGGCGTCGCACATCAATGCAACGCCAGTTGGCATCATCGATCTCACTACTTCCTTACGCCCTGCAAGGTACCGCGACACTCGCCAAAACCAATCCGTCTTGCCCCCGGTTTTTCACAATACCCGCGCAGGATCACCGTGTCGCCATCTTCCAGGAAGGTGCGTTTTTCGCCATTGGACAGCGTCAGTGCCTGTTTGCCGCCGAGCGTCAACTCCAGCAGCGAACCGCCCTGATCGGCTGCAGCACCCGACAATGTTCCGGAACCAAGCAGGTCGCCGCTTTGCAGGTTGCAGCCATTCACGGTGTGATGCGCAATCAGTTGTGCCACGGTCCAGTAGGCATCGCTGTAATTGGAGGTCGTCAGCAGTTGCGGCGCGAGCTTGGATTTCTGCATCGCTTCGGTTTGCAGCCATACTTCCAGCTTGATGTCGATGCCACCAGCTGCACGGTTCAATGCCGAATCGAGGTAAGGCAAGGGTGCCGGATCGCCCGCAGGGCGCTGGAATGGAATACGGAATGGTGCCAGCGCTTCCATCGTTACGATCCATGGCGATACGGTGGTCGCGAAGTTTTTTGCCAGGAACGGTCCTAGCGGCTGGTACTCCCAAGCCTGGATATCGCGCGCGCTCCAGTCGTTGAGCAAGGCCAGGCCGAACACATGCTCTTCCGCTTGTTCCATCGTGACCGGATCGCCCAATGCGTTTTGCCGTGCGACGAAAATGCCCAGTTCCAGTTCGTAATCCATTCTGCGCGACGGCCCGAGCGACGGCGCCGGATCGTCCGGTCCTTTAGTCTGGCCGCGCGGACGATGGAATTGCTGCCCGCTGGCGCCGATGGACGATGCGCGGCCGTGATAACCGATCGGCACCCATTTGTAGTTCGGCATCAGCGGATTGTCGGGGCGGAACAGCTTGCCGACGGTTGTCGCATGATGAATGCCGGTATAGAAATCCGTGTAGTCGCCGATCTGGCAGGGCAGGCCGAGTTCCACCTGGTCTTGCGGCACAAGTGCAGAAGCGAATGCCGCCTGCTGTGCACTGCCATGTCGCAGGCCTTCGGAAATCGCCAGGCGCAGGCGACGGCGCTCGTCGCTGGTTGACGCCATCAAGTGATTCATGTCGATGGTGTCGATCAGCTTTGCCTTGCGCAAGTCCAGCACCTGGTCGCCGATGGCGACGCCGATCAGCCAGTCGCTATTGCTGTCGCGGCGAAAGCGTCCGAACGGGAGGTTTTGGATCGGAAATTCATTGTCGGCGGCATTCGCACTTTCCACCCAGCTCTTGAGATCGGGCGCGGTTGTCATATCTGATGTATTCATTTTGCGTTCGGATTGAAATTTTTCTTGATGGTCTGCCAGCATTGAAAGTATTCGTTCTGCAACTGCGAGGTCTCCAGCGCGAACCGCGTCGGCTTGATCACAGTCGGTGTCTCGAACATGAAAGCCATGGTGTCGGCCACCTTGTTGGGCGCGGTGGTGTCGATGCGGGATGCCTTTTCATAAGTTTCGCCGTCCGGGCCGTGCCCCGACATGCAGTTGTGCAGGCTGGCGCCGCCGGGGACGAAACCTTCTGCCTTGGCATCGTACTCGCCATGAATCAGGCCCATGAATTCACTCGCGATGTTGCGGTGGAACCAGGGCGGCCGGAACGTGTTTTCCGCGGCGAGCCAGCGCGGTGGAAAGATCACGAAGTCGATGGTATCAACACCCGGCGTGTCGCTCGGCGACTGCAGCACCAGGAAAATCGACGGATCAGGATGATCGTAGCTGATCGAACCGATGGTATTGAAGCGGCGCAGGTCGTATTTGTACGGCGCGTAGTTGCCGTGCCATGCCACGACGTCCAGCGGCGAATGGCTGATCGCGGCGCTCCACAAGTGGCCGTTGAACTTGGCCAGCAGTTCGAACTCTCCTTCCACGTCTTCATAGGCCGCATGCGGCGTCAGGAAGTCGCGCGGATTGGCGAGACCGTTGGAACCGATGATGCCCAGATCGGGCAACCGGAACAGCGCGCCAAAGTTTTCGCAGATATAACCGCGCGCCTGAGCGTCCGGCAGTGCAACGCGGAAACGCACGCCGCGCGGAATGACGGCGATTTCCTGAGGCTCGATTTCCAGCATCCCCATTTCGGTTGCAATCTGAAGCCGGCCCTGCTGCGGCACGATCAGTAATTCGCCGTCAGCGTTATAGAAGTAGCGGCCTTCCATTGTTTTGTTGGCGGCATACAGATGAATTGCGCATCCGGCCATGGCGTCCGGTGAGCCGTTACCGGCCATAGTGACCCAGCCTTCGATGAAGTCCGTTGGCGTGGTGGGCATTGGCAGGGGATTCCAGCGCAGCTGATTCGGTGGGGTCGGCGGCACGCTAGCAAAATCGGACACGATGGTGCTCGACTCGACCAACTTGAAGGGCTGATGCACTGCGGCTGGCCGGATGCGATACAGCCACGAACGTCTGTTATGGCTACGCGGAGCAGTGAATGCGGTACCCGAAATTTGCTCGGCGTACAGGCCATACGGCGCACGCTGCGGGGAATTCTGTCCGATAGGCAAGGCGCCGGGCAAGGCTTCGCTTGCAAATTCATTGGCAAAACCAGACTGGTAGCGTGCCTTGTTGATGGTTAGACCAGGCGCTTTGGCGAGATCGTCGATGGTTGTCATGAAAATGTTCCTGTGCGAACGATAAATGGCAAATTCGTGCCGGAATACCGGAAACGAAAGAATGACAGCAACGACTATAGGACCATACTCGATGAATTAAAATACAAATACACAAATTTCGGATATTTAGATAATCAATAATGCGTAATCCCTCCGATATCGATCTTAATCTGCTCGTGATCTTCCATGAACTATTTCAGCAGCGGCAAGTATCGCTGGTCGCGGAACGTCTCGGCCTGTCTCAGCCTACGATCAGTAATGCGCTTGCGCGACTACGCAAGACCTTCGATGATGAGTTGTTCGTCCGTACCGCACAGGGCATGCAGCCCACGCCTTATGCGCAGGATATTGCCGAGCCGATTACCAACGCATTGGCAAACGTTTCCCGCGCGCTGAATCGGCAGCAGCAGTTCGAGCCGCTGAGTAGCGACCGCCAGTTCGTGATCGCGATGACCGACGTGGGCGAGATCCATTTCATGCCGACGCTACTGGAACAATGTAACAAAATCGCACCGCATGTCCGGATTAGTGCCGTGCGGGTGAACACGGTGGACTGGCGTGAAGGTATCGAGACAGGCCAGATCGACCTGGTGATCGGGGCGTTTACCGATGCATCGGAAAGCCTCTACCACCGCAGCTTATTTAGTCAGAAGTATGTCACGATGTTTCGCAAGGATCATGTCTTTGCGAACGGCAAAGTCAGTCTTGCCGAATTCCTTCAGGCAAGACATCTCATCGTCTCGTCGCGCGAGAACCCGTATGACGTGATTAATGACAGGCTGGAGAAGGCAGGCGTGGCGAGCAGGGCGCAATTCCATGTACCGCACTTTACATCCGTACCCTATATCGTCAGCAGCACCGACATGGTGGTGACCGTGCCGGAAAAGCTGGCACAGCGAGCCGCCGCGCCCTTCGGGCTCGCCTTCATCTACCCGCCGCTGAAACTGCCGCCGCTGCAGACAAGCATTTTCTGGCACCGCCGTTTCAACCAGGACAGTGGCAACCAATGGTTGCGTACCGTGATTGCGAAGACGTTCAGGGAATAGCGCAACGCACACCGGGCTGTCGTCAACCGCGATGTTTTCATTCGACAACCCAGAAGCCGGATGACAGCGCTGCTCGTGTGTCGTTGCTCAATCGTTGAGAAATGCCGCCTGCCGGTTCCTATGCCTTAAGCGGTTTGCAGTACGCCGCGACGCACCTGATCCCGTTCGATGGATTCGAACAATGCCTTGAAGTTGCCTTCGCCAAAGCCATCGTCGCCCTTGCGCTGGATGAATTCGAAGAAGACGGGGCCAAACACGGTCTTGGAAAAGATCTGCAGCAGCAAACGCTTTTCACCGCCGTTGGTCGAGCCGTCGAGCAGGATGCCGCGTGTCTGCAATTCGCTGACGTTTTCGCCATGTCCCGGCAGTCTTTCAGACAGCATTTCGTAGTACGTTTCGGGCGGCGACGGCATGAAGTCGACACCCGCCATCTTCAACTGGTCCAGGGTCGAAATCAGGTCATCGGTATAGAGTGCGATGTGCTGGATGCCTTCGCCGTTGAACTGCATCAGGAATTCTTCGATCTGGCCGGAGCCCTTCTTCGATTCTTCATTGAGCGGAATGCGGATCATGCCATCGGGCGCGGTCATCGCCTTGGAGGTCAGGCCGGTATATTCGCCCTGGATGTCGAAGTAGCGAATTTCGCGGAAGTTGAACAGGCGCTCATAGAAGGCAGCCCAGTAAGACATGCGGCCACGATAGACGTTGTGGGTCAGGTGATCGATCAGCTTCAGGCCGGCGCCTTGAGGATTGCGGTCGACGCCTTCGATAAATTCAAAGTCGATATCGTAGATCGACTTGCCTTCTTCGAAGCGGTCGATCAGATACAGCGGAGCGCCGCCGATGCCCTTGATGGCGGGAAGACGCAATTCCATCGGTCCGGTCGGGATGTCGACCGGTTGCGCGCCGAGCTCCAGCGCGCGCGCATAGGCCTTGTGCGCATCCTTGACGCGGAAAGCCATGCCGCAGGCGGACGGGCCATGCTCGGCGGCAAAGTAAGAGGCGATGCTGTGGGGTTCGCTGTTGATGATGAAATTGATGCCGCCCTGGCGGTACAACACCACATTCTTGGAACGATGGCGCGCCACCTTGGTAAAGCCCATCGTCTCGAACATCGGCTCCAGCACTCCCGGCGTCGGCGACGCGAATTCAACAAATTCGAAGCCCATGAGGCCCATCGGGTTTTCAAACAAATCAGCCATGATGTATTCCTGAAAAAGAGTGGAGCAGAGTAGTGACGGACACCTGTTGTTCAGATCCGCTGCCTGTGAAACAGTGCCGGGAATCCGCCAATCGATCACATTGGCCGGACGGCGTAATCTAGTGACAATAGGCAAAGTCTAATGCGCGAAGCATGCAATTTGTGCGCGTTATGTGTAGTATTTAAAGGTCAACATGCACAAAGTGTGCAAATTTATGGCGGAGATTGAATAGAATGACTACGATAAATGTCGATCGGTATGATTTGGAGATTTTGGACGAATTGCAGCAGGACGGAAGGACAACCAACGGTACCCTGGGCGAGAAAATTCATCTGTCCACGTCGCAAGTCAGCCGACGCATACAGCGGCTGGAAGAAGCAAAGGTGATCAGTCACTATGCAGCGATGCTCGATCCCGACATCGTCGGCCTGAGCGTGATGGCGTTTACCTCGGTCACGCTGGAACGCCATGGGGAAGCACGCAGCGACACTTTCGAACGGGCGGTTTCCGACATGCCGGAAGTTCTCGAGTGCCTGTCGGTTACCGGCGAAGCGGATTACATCCTCAGGATTGTGGTGCCCGACCTGGCGTCTTTTTCGGCATTTCTGATGAGCAGCCTGCTGCGCGCACCGGGTGTGGTCAACGTAAAGTCGAATATCACGCTCAAGAGAATAAAGCAGACCAACGTTCTGCCATTGGGACATCTGCTGCAGCCCACCGAGGCCACGCGAAAGCTGGTGCTGGCGCGCTAAATCGGACCGGCACCGCGTGCGCGGCAGCCATCGACCGTCATCCACGGACCTATTCATTACCGCACCACAGATTGAAAATGCACACCGCATGGATATAACAATTTTGATCGTAATACTCGGCGCAGTGGTCGCCGGCTTCGTTCAAGGCCTTTCCGGCTTCGCGTTCGGACTGGTGGCGATGTCGTTCTGGGCCTGGGCCATCGATCCCAGGCTGGCCGCCGCAATGGCCGTCTTCGGCGGACTGACCGGGCAGATCGTGGCCGTGTTCACGGTGCGACGCCGCATGGATCTAAAGCTTCTGCTTCCCTTTATCCTCGGCGGCCTGGTCGGCATCCCGATCGGGGTAGGTATCCTGCCGCACCTGAACATTCAACTGTTCAAGGCAACATTGGGAACGATCCTTGTCGTCTGGTGCCCCATCATGCTGTTCGCGCATCGCCTGCGGCGTATCGAAGCCGGGGGATCGCTCGCCAATGGAATCGTTGGCGTCCTGGGGGGCATGATGGGTGGCCTGGGCGGCTTTAGCGGCACCATCCCCACGCTGTGGTGCACCCTGAAGAGATTCGACAAGAGCGAGCAGCGTTCCGTTATCCAGAATTTCAACTTGGCCGTTTTGTTCGTGACGATGCTCATTTATGTCAGCACTGGTGTGGTGAACGCAGACATGATTCCCATGTTTGTGATTGTCGGGCCTGCGATGCTCATTCCTTCACTCCTCGGTGCACGGCTGTATATCGGCATGAGCGAGACGAACTTTCGAAAACTGGTCCTCGGTCTGTTGACCGCATCCGGCATCGCATTGCTTGCATCTTCCCTGCCCAAGCTGATCGGCGACTTCTCTGGCTGAAGCTGTGCCCGATGAGGCATCACGCACTTTGCTCGGCAGGATGTTCCCGTGCGCGCAGGCTGGGGCAAGCCGCCTCCGCGCAGGATGGAACCATCATGACAATCCAGGTCACTCAATATCCACAGATCAGGTTCGTTTCAGCGTGAGCGTGCTGCAGTTCAGGCATTCGGCCCCCGATCTGTCGGTCCACGAAATCTTGCAGGGCAGGGCCGCAAGATAAGGTCGCTGCGCTCTATGCAAGTCTGCAATAGCCTCGCTCCATGTCTTTCGCCAGACCACGATGGCTGCTTGAGGCATGTGCGAAAAATGGCGCATGGCACGTTTAATGCTGAAGTGTTGGCGATGCGGCTTGCATCCAGGTCGCGGCTGCTTCAGAGGATGAACATCAGAGGGAATCGCAACGTAGCGAATCACGTCTTTTTCAGGAACCCGTTGAGATGAGGATGTTTGGATATCGATTGGCAGGCGCGACTCTACTAGCAACGGAGATCAGAGCGGATGGTCGTGCTTGTCTGCCGATGCCACTCAGCGCGGCGATGCTGCTGTCGGTGATGTCCCTTGCCGCTGCGTCGGATTCGCAAGACCGTGGATACCAGACTGCGCCGCGTTTGGAAGAGAGGACGGTGGGTGTTGACGACGGTCGTGTGCCGGATCTCGTCCTGCGCGCGGGAATTGCCTACACACCGAAGGCTGCGCATGCGAAGGCGCGGAACCAGCCGCATGCCGCGCGTGTTCCTCCGCCGGCTCCGGACCGACGCGCCGAGACCGGAGACGATGTATTGCCCGATCTGATTCTTCACCGCGGGATCGCCTACGTCCCCGGAGCCAGGCGGACGCAGACCGAGACGGCACGCGTTGGCGATACCGCCCTCCAGGCAGGGCATCCCGCGCAGCGCCTGCCCGTCATGGCCGGCCCCGTGCCGCCGCCTGATCCCAATCGCAAGCCGGCATTTCGCCCCGAGTTTGCGTTGCTGCGAGCGGAGGATAAGCGTCATGTCGCGGCGCTGCCCTCGTCTCTACCGGCCCTTCCGGCACCCGGCACGAGCTTCAACGCCGGCTATCCCATGGAGCCGGAGATCAGGAGCCGGCGCGTCGGCACGACCTCGAGCGGACTCACTCTGGCCGAGGCATTACGCCACGCGACCGCCCGGTCGCTTCAGCTCGTCGCACAGGATCGCTCGGCGTCCGCATCGCTGGAAATGGCAACCGCCGCACGTCAATTGCCCGATCCTGTTCTCAGGGGCGGTATCGAAAATCTTCCCGTGAGCGGAGCGGATCGGTTCAGCCTGACCGGCGACGCAATGACAATGCGTCGGATCGGTGTCTCGCAGGAATTCACCGGTAGCGACAAACGCCGTTTGCGCGCGGACCGTTTCACGCGCGAATCCGAAAAGATGCTGGCCGAAAAGGACCTCGCGGCCGCCGCGATCGAGCGGGATACGGCGCTTGTCTGGTTCGATGTTTACTACGCCGAGACGATGGCAAGCGTCATCGCAAGTCAGCGCGAGCAGGCGAAGGCGGAGATCGTGGCTGCCGAAAGCAGTTATCGTGGCGGGACTGGTAGCCAGGCGGATATTCTTGCCGCCAAAAGCGGACTGGCTGAGGTCGACAACCGCGCCAGCGAGACCGCGCGCAGGATCCGGAGCGCGAGGACCATGCTGGCACGCTGGATAGGCGAGGCGGCGAGCCGGCCGCTGGCGGAACGGCCTTCCGTTGACCTCGTGCCGGTCGATGTGTCCACAATTCTTCGCCAGCTGGATGAGCATCCGCAAATTGCGTTGCTGGCCAGGCAGGAAAAAATCAGTACGACTGAAATACAGCTTGCGCAAGCGAACAAATCTTCCGACTGGAGCGTGGAACTGGCCTACAGCCAGCGCGGTTCCATGCAGGGCAACATGCTGTCGGTCGGCCTCTCCATCCCTTTTCAGATCGATCCGAAGAATCGCCAGGACCGTGAAATCTCGGCCAGTATCGCAAAGGGTGCGCAAGCGGCGGCCGAGCGGGAAGAAGCCTTGCGGGCTGTCACTGCGGAAGTCCGCAACACTGCGGCCGAATGGGAAAATGGCCGTGAGCGCCACCTGCGCTTCGAGCGAGAATTGTTGCCGCTGGCGAAGCAACGTACCCAGGCATCGCTGGCGGCCTATAGAGGCGGCAAGGTGATGTTGGCCGATGTGTTGGCGGCACGCCGCAATGAAATTGACGTACGTCTCCAAGCGCTGCAACTGGAAGCAGACATCGCCCGCTTGTGGGTGCAGCTGCGCTTCTACACAGCCCAGTCCGACCCGGCGCCGCATGCTGCAACCGGCGGTCCGGGGAACATGCAATGAATCGCGGACTGATTGCGGTCGCGTTAGCGGCGGTGAGCCTTGGCACTGCTTCGGGCTACGGCCTTTACCGGGTGATCATGACGCAGGGAGAGGATACGTCGAGCCGCGAAGCGGGTATCGGGGCGCCGGAAAAGAAAGTGCTGTATTGGCATGATCCGATGGTTCCCGGCCCGCGTTTCGACAAACCGGGCAAGTCGCCATTCATGGACATGCAATTGGTGCCGGTCTACGCGGATGAGGCTGGCGCGGCGGGCGACGACGGCAAGGTCGGCATCAACCCGCGCGTACAGCAGAATCTGGGAATACGCACCACCGAAGTCGCAAGGAAGGAGTTGGCGCCGGTGGTGAGCGCTGTGGGCAGCATTGCCTATAACGAGCGCGATGTTGTGCTGATACAGGCGCGCAGCAACGGATTCGTCGAAGGTCTTCATGTGCGCGCACCGCTAGCCCGGGTACACAAGGGACAAGCATTGGCGGAGTTGTATGTGCCGGAGTGGATTGCCGCGCAGGAGGAATACCTGGCAGCGCGGCGCGTGGGCGGCGGAACCGGACTGAACGGGCTGGCCAAAGCGGCGCGGCAGCGCATGCGTCTGGCCGGCATGTCCGAAGACCAGATCCGCACGGTGGAAGCGCGCGGCAACGTCCAGCCGCACCAAGCGGTGACGGCCCCCGTCGACGGCGTGGTCACGGAACTCGCCGCCAGGGAAGGCATGACCGTCGCGCCCGGGATGAGCTTATTTCGGCTCAACGGCACTGGCACCGTCTGGCTCAACGCAGACCTCCCGGAAAACATGTCGGTCCAGGTGCGGGCCGGTACGGCGGTCGAAGCCCAGGTTTCCTCCATGCCGGGGATGGTTTTCAAAGGCAAGGTCAGCGAGCTGTTGCCCGAGATCGATCCGGCCACCCGCACGCGCAAGGCACGCATTGAGCTGGCGAATGCCTCCGGCGAACTGACGCCGGGCATGTTTGCCACCGTCAGCCTCGCTTCCGCGCCGCGCGCGGCGGTGCTTGCCGTCCCGAGCGAAGCGGTGATTCAGACCGGAGAACGGCAAGTCGTGATCCTGATGCAAGAAGGCGGCACATTCAAGCCGGTCGATGTGCAGGCCGGCATCGAAGCCAATGGCTGGACCGAAATCCGGAAAGGCGTCGAAGCCGGACAAACCGTGGTCGTTTCCGGCCAGTTCCTGATCGATTCGGAAGCCAGCCTGAAAGGCACCGCGACGCGCATGAACGCAGTCACGCAGGCCACTCACCGCACCTATCGCACCGAGGGCAAGGTCGAGGACATTAGCAAGGAGGAAGCCACCATTTCACATGCGCCAATTCCCGCGCTCAAATGGGGAGAGATGACGATGGAGTTCGCCTTGCCCGCAGGCGGCATGCCGAAAGGGATCGCCGTCGGTGACAAGGTCGTGTTCGAGTTCAGCATGCCCAAAGAAGGCGTGTACCAGATCACCACGATTTCGCGCGCGACCGCATCCGGTTCGGGTGGCCGAAAAGCAGCAGGCGCCAGTTGATGGCCCGGCTGATCCGCTGGTCCATCGCCAATCGGCTGCTGGTGCTGATAAGCGCGCTGTTGCTCACGCTATGGGGAAGCTGGGCGCTGCTGCGCGCGCCGCTCGATGCGATTCCCGATCTCTCGGATGTGCAAGTGATCATTCGCACCACGTATCCCGGGCAGGCGCCGCAGATCGTGGAGAACCAGGTTACCTATCCGCTGACCACCACCATGCTGTCGGTGCCGGGCGCGAAAGCGGTGCGAGGATATTCCTTCTTCGGCGATTCGTTTGTGTATGTATTGTTCGAGGATGGCACCGATCTGTACTGGGCGCGCTCGCGCGTGCTGGAGTATTTAAACCAGGTGCAGTCGCGCCTGCCGGCACAGGCAAAGGCATCGCTCGGACCGGACGCGACGGGCGTCGGGTGGATCTACGAATACGCGCTGGTCGACCGCAGCGGCAGGATGGATGTGTCGCAACTGCGCGCCTTGCAGGACTGGTTCCTCAAATACGAACTGAAGGCGGTACCGAATGTGGCCGAGGTGGCCAGCATCGGCGGCATGGTGCGTCAATACCAGATCGTGCTCGATCCGGACAAGATGCGTGCCTATCGCATCACGCATGGCAAGGTGATCGAGGCGGTGCGCAAGGCGAACCAGGAAACCGGCGGCTCGGTGCTCGAACTGGGCGAAGCGGAGTATATGGTGCGCGCGTCCGGATACCTGGCGTCGCTGGACGATTTTCGGCGCATTCCGCTGGCGGCCAGCGATGCGGGCGTGCCGGTGCGGCTCGGCGATGTGGCGCGCATACAGGTGGGTCCGGAAATGCGGCGCGGCATCGCGGAATTGAATGGCGAAGGAGAAGTTGCTGGCGGCATCATCGTCATGCGATCCGGCAAGAACGCGCTCGACACCATCGATGCCGTGAAAGCCCGTCTCGAGATGTTGAAGCCGGGATTGCCGCAGGGTGTGGAGATCGTCCCGGTCTATGATCGCTCGGTACTGATCAAGAGCGCGATCAGGAACCTGGTGGAAAAGCTGATCGAGGAATTCATCGTCGTGGCGCTGGTGTGCGGGTTATTCCTGTTTCATGTGCGCTCGTCGCTGGTGGCGATCGCCACACTGCCGATCGGCATACTGACGGCCTTCATCGTCATGCATTACCAGGGCGTCAATGCCAACATCATGTCGCTCGGCGGTATCGCCATTGCCGTCGGCGCGATGGTCGATGCGGCCGTGGTAATGATCGAAAACGCCCACAAGCATATCGAGGCATGGCGTCATGCCCATCCAAGTGAAGAGTTGCGAGGTGACGAACACTGGCGCGTCATCGGCGACGCCGCAGTGGAAGTCGGACCGGCCTTATTCATGTCGCTGCTGATCGTCGTCCTGTCCTTCGTACCGGTGTTTACGCTCGAAGCGCAGGAGGGAAAGCTATTCGCGCCGCTGGCCTTCACCAAAACCTATGCCATGGCCGCAGCGGCCGGGCTCGCCATCACGCTGATTCCGGTATTGATGGGCTACCTGATTCGCGGGCGCATTCCGGACGAGCAGGCCAACCCGCTCAACCGTGCGCTGATCGTGCTGTATCGCCCGGTGCTTGAGCGTGTGCTGCGTCATCCGAAGGCGACCTTGTGCATCGCAGCGTGCATCGTCATCGTCACACTGTGGCCCTTGTCCCGCCTCGGCAGCGAATTCATGCCGCCACTCGATGAAGGCGATCTGTTGTACATGCCCTCTGCATTGCCGGGACTGTCCGCGGGCAAGGCAGCGGAATTGCTGCAGCAAACCGACCGCCTGATCAAAACTGTGCCGGAAGTGGAAAGCGTATTCGGCAAGGCAGGCCGCGCCGAAACCGCGACCGATCCCGCGCCGCTGGAAATGCTGGAAACGACCATCCGCTTCAAGCCGCGCGACCAATGGCGAGCGGGCATGACGCCCACCAAGCTGGTCGAAGAGCTGGACCGCACGGTCAAGGTTCCCGGGCTGTCCAACATCTGGGTGCCGCCGATCCGCAACCGGATCGACATGCTCGCCACCGGCATCAAGAGCCCGGTCGGCATCAAGGTCGCCGGGAGCAGCCTGAAGGAAATTGACCGCATCACTGCCGACATCGAACGGCTGGTCAAGACGCTGCCGGGCGTGTCATCGGCGCTCGCGGAACGGCTGAGCGGCGGACGCTACATCGACGTCAACATCGACCGCGATGCGGCCGCCCGTTACGGCATGAATGTCGACGATGTGCAAAGCCTCGTGTCGGCCGGGATCGGCGGCGACAATATCGGAGAAACCGTCGAGGGCTTGCAGCGCTTCCCGATCAACGTGCGTTATCCGCGCGAAGTGCGCGATTCGGTCGAGAAGCTGCGCCAGTTACCTGTCCTGACCGAGCGCGGCGCGCAGGTGCGCCTGGGTGATCTCGCGACCATCCGCATCAGCAGCGGCCCGCCCATGCTCAGGAGCGAGAATGCGCGCCTGTCAGGATGGGTCTACGTCGATATCCGCGAACGCGACCTGCGTTCCGCCGTGCGGGAGATGCAGGCGGCGGTTGCCGCGCAGGTCGCGCTGCCCGCTGGTTATTCGGTGTCCTGGTCGGGACAGTTCGAATACCTGGAGCGGGCGCAGGCGAAACTTGCACTGGTGGTGCCGGCGACGCTGCTCATCATTTTCATCCTGCTGTTCTTCCTGTTCAAGCGAACCGACGAAGCCCTGCTGATCATGTCGGCATTGCCCTTCGCATGCTGCGGCGGCGTCTGGCTGCTATGGCTGCTCGGGCATCATCTGTCCGTCGCCGGCAGCGTCGGCTTCATTGCGTTGGCCGGTGTCGCGGCGGAGTTCGGGGTGGTCATGCTGCTGTATATCAAGAACGCATGGGAGGAAAAACGTATGCGCGGCCTGGTGTCGGATGCCGACCTGCTCGACGCAATACGCGACGGAGCCGTGCTGCGGGTGCGTCCCAAGGCCATGACAGTGGCGGTCATCATCGCGGGATTGGTGCCAATCATGGCGGGTTCGGGAACTGGTTCGGAGGTGATGCAGCGCATCGTCGCGCCGATGGTGGGAGGGATGATAACGGCACCGTTGCTGTCGATGCTGGTGGTGCCGGCGGCTTATTTGCTGATGCGCCGAGGGGTATTAAATTCATGATTTTCCACCAAGCGAACACAGCGTAATCGACAACCGTTTCGCCCATACTTGGCGCTATCAACCCAAGCAATGAAGTAAAAAATACCCCGCAGAACTGACAGATGCAGGAACCGGTCTGTCAGTCAGCACCACCAACCCAATTCAAACCGTTTGCAGAAAGCCGAAACACTGCGGGATTGATTCGCCAGCGCAGTTTTCAAGTCGGTTCAAGCGACGACTTCAATCCCGAACGATGCTACCCACCGGAAGCCAAGAGTGTTACAGCGCCTGCAAACGGTTTGGTAAGTGCGGGGCGCTCGTTCGGTCAAATACGTCCGTACAGCCGTCGCCTAAGTCAACTTGAAGAAATGTTCTCCGGGCCAACCGTATCCGGGAAACCTGAACGCAAGTACAGCGACTATCGCCTTTGCGTAGGACGGCGACAGAATCGGGAACATGTGTATCAAAATAGAAAGGATCAAAAATGTATAGCAATGCTGCTACCCAACGAGCAGTTCAGGACCTAATCGAGAGTATGGTGCCGACCCAGGGAGTCGTATCGAAGATTTTTTAGCTCCGCGATTAAAGGAGTGCCATGACGATGTTAAAGAGACGGCTGTTGCAATTGGCAATACCATTCAATATGGCATAGGTGAATTCAACAAAGATGAAAACGTAACAGCAGCTCATATTGACATCTACCGCCCGTTTTTTCTACGTTATGTATGGCTCATTTGTACTAACAGCCCTCCTAAACATATTGCAGCCTCGCTTTTCAACTCATCTGCTTACCAGGAATTCCAGAAAACTCTAAGTGGATACGATACTGCCATTCAAGGAGCGATAGGGAACTTCATATCGGTTGCCGTACACAATTCGAATCCGAATAACACTCCTGAGTCGACGGCAGTTGCTTATTTGGGTGGATACGGAGGCACTGGCAAGACAACAATGGTTGAGAAGATTGCGGAGCTTCTTGGTGTTCTCTTCATCAAGATTGATATGTCTTCCACGACGCTTGCTAAACTTCAGGGCGAACAAAAATCCGGCCAGGTAAAACAGGGGAAGCAGGACTTGGAAGAGCTTGTCGGAAAATTAGCGCTTGAGATTGTTCGTTCTGGTGTCAGTAATCCATTGGTATTTTTTGATGAAGCCAACTTGAACGCCAATAACATGGCCTCGTATATGAAATTTTTGTTACAGGCGTCACCCGTATTAAACGTCCCAAGCTGCAATATCAAAATACCGCTCAACCGTATCAATTTGATCTTCGCCTCAAACGACGTTGTGAAAGACGCCGCCCTGGCCCAACGTTTTCCAATCATCACTTTCCAGGCACTAACCGAGGATCAAAAAATTGCTGCGGCATCAGAGAAATTCAGCGTCATCATCGAACGAATCAAGACTCAACATGGCGATGAATTTGCAGGAAAGGTACAGAATGTCTTCGATCATTGACGTGAGCATATCGTTAATGAGGATATCAAACGGAATCCGGGAGGTCGAGTTATCAAAGAAGTCGTCTCGAAATTTATCTCTCGAATCGAGCATGAACTAAGTAACCAAGATCAACCTATCGATTGGTACGACGACGCTACGGTCCTGCAGATAGTTAGTGATATATATGCGGTTCATGCGCAAGAAGAGATGGGCGGGAAACGCATCAGCACAGACAGAGTGGCCACTGTTGAGAAGTTCATTGATCAAATGAGCGGCCGCGTAAAACAAGATGCCAAATTAAGTGAAGCATTAGCTGCTCTACGTAAGAAATGTAGCCAGCATACCATCGTGAAAAATGATTCAGTGATGCTATTCCTTGTTAACGCTTTGTTAGGCACCCAGGTAGCGGCAGGTGTCCCTGTACAAATTACCGATAAAGCCGAGAAAAAAGAAGCCTTGCATGTGATTTCGCATTTGGTCAAGGAATCCATGTGCAGCACCGCACAGCCCGAAGTTTCCTGGGCTTCGGTGGGAACATGTTTAAGCCGATTAAGAGATTTGGTAGTCGGACATGCTTTGGATAGCGATCTTCAAGAAGAGACTTTGACCATCATTCAAAATATCCTCAGCCAAATGCCCACCGATCCGGACAACAACAAGAAGCGACAGAAGGCGATAGAAAAACTATTGAAATGGCACGCGGATAATGTCGAAATTCTTACTGAGCCAGTTAAAAATCTTGCAATTAGCATAACTGATTGGCTTGGCGATAAGCCTTCCGGAAAGTAAGTGGTTTTGAAGGCAAAGATCATTGCCGAGGCAATGCTAAGAAGTGATAGCGCCATCTCGATGATGCGAGATGGCGCTATGACCACTTTAAGCAAGGTAAGAAAAAAGAAATTCAGCAGTCGAATTGCATGTCAAGCGTTCGACCATGCGATTCAGCTTCAGGCTATAACTGCGCCCCAAAGCTGCGCAGCTAACGCTGGTGAAGAACAGGCCGTAATCGGAGCGAAGCAGAGAGAGGACGGCAATCTTTCCCAAGATGCTGCTTTGGGCGATCGGTAGCTTCTCCGTGCAGAGTCCGGCTCGCAACCAGTACCTCCACAACAGTACCTTCCAGGCCCTTCATGAGCTCGGACAGTGGCATCGTAGGTACATGGCGCAAATTCAAACCATCGTCATCGATTTGATACCATGCATCGCTGCCACGGTGTTTCAATCCCTTGAAAAAAACGAGGTTCGCTTTCTCGGTTTTGAGCAATAGCAGTACCGTTTCGTTGTTCTGTTCGACCTCTTTGACGCGGCCGACATCGGCAATTGGAATGTACGTTGTTATCTTTAATTTAGCGTCCTTGAGCCTGTTTCGATGCCAATCATGGCCTTTTCCTTTTAAGCCATATAGCAGAGGCATCAGGACGTCAAAACTATTCTGTACCTTGACCTCGCTATCCGATTTTGCGGCAGTCATCACGTCACCAACACAGGCCCCTATTATTCCCTCCGCCATCATTACGCGCGCCTGAGCGAGGTCTCTGTCGATCGCAGATCCCTGTTGCGCCCCATGTATGCCATCGCGGGCGTTATGCCACATTTGCGGAATCGATCTCGCAGTCGCAACGGTATTCTTGTACAGCCTTGTCCCGACCTTGGTAAGCTGCCCGAGGTAGCTTAACGTACTCACATGTCTACGCTCCAAATGCGATGCCGAAGGCTCGATCTGCCTCGCCATGACGCCAGAACCCATGACGAGTGACGTCTCGGCGGCCGTGGCGGCGGACGCTGCGGCATCGATGACCTGATCGCTGCAGAGCCCATCGAGAAGCGCCGATGAAGCCTCCTCGGAGACTATGCCCAGCGTATCGGACAGTGCCCGCGTGCAGTACGCCTTGCTTAAACGAGCAACTGCCCCGTCGCCTAGCAGTCTTGCCTTCAGTGCTGCCCGAAGTAGGTCACTGTCATTTACCAGCAATTCGGCCGCACGTGATTGGTGACCGAGTCCGCCCAGATCCCCCTTCATCACCAGATCCCGTTGCAGAACGAGAAGTCGATGCGCCCGCTCGTTGCATTCTTGCTTCGCCTCGTAGTCCAGCGCTTCCGCTACCAATTCCAACCGCGACTCCATCGGACCTTTCCACTGCTTTCGCAATTTTCGCGCGTCGATATCCGTCTCTTTCAATTGACTGGCAGCCTTGGCTTCACAACCGTCATTCAGGATGTCGGCAAAGCGCATGTTTAACTCGTCGATGACGCGGTTAGCGCGCGCCCGATCACTATTTCTCGCCACCATTTGCGCAGCTTCAAACAGAGGCGATAGTACGTTCGCCGCCGTTGCGGCGGCGCCTGCCCTAATAATTTTGACTGTGGTCGATGCACGGTTGTCCTCGAGACGGTGCCGCACTATGCCCGCTGCTTTCTGATGCGCGACGCGAGCCGCCCCCGCAGTATCGATATAGTGTGTGAGCGTCTCATGACTAGCCCGGTATAAGTCTATCGTGCTTTTTTCAACTTTCCCTTTTCGTACCGCCATAAGCACTTCTGCGCGCGCAGAAATGAACTCAGCCAGCGCCCGCTGTAGCGCAAGCGAGACGTCCGCATATTGATTCCGGATCTCCCGAAAACACGGAGCTTGAGAGATACGCTGGTCAAGTCGCGGCACCCACTCAGTCTGCCTCAAGGTCGACGTAATATCGGAGACGACCACAGCAATATCGGATGTCGCCGGTTCTAACCAGGACGGGACGAGCTGCGACATCAGGATTCCCGGAATGCTTTCACGCAGCTCGTCCCATCCTGGCCATAAACCGGCGGTCGTTCCCGCTGTTTCCGTTAAGGCTGGCGGGATATTCTGCCATTGCTGGAGACGCTCTTCCATTTCTTTGCTGTTGTTGAAGTTCGATCGTGCACTCTGCTTTTTGAGACAGCGCACTGCTTGAAGTGCAACGGCTATATTAAAAGTGGCGTGCTGTTCGTCGTGCCACTGCTTGATGACCGTATCTAGTGTCGGCGTGCCGCCGAGGGCCGGTGGGCATGGGGATGATGTAGGCTCTGGACAACCGACCTGGTGGGCGTTGTCTGGAGTGCGTAACAAATGACTAACATCATCGAGCCGCAGATTGCCGACAGAGCGCATCTCGCTGATTTTCACGCATCCATTGTCAGCTGAGTGATACGAAGAAGAGGGCGCTGGAAGAATTCTGGTCATGGATACACCGAACGAAACCGGCTGGTGCGACGGTCATCGCCCCGTCTTTTGGCGTCGAATTGCCACTGACGTGTTCAAGCGACGCCAGTCACGTCTTTGTGCGTGGACTAAGTGGAAGTAGAACGCAAAAGGTTCCTGCAGGATGCGGTTTTGTTCTCGTTTTTAGCCCAGGTCAACCATATCAAGATAGAGATCGCGCGACCGTCACCGCGATCATCATCGCTCATGGCCACGGCATCAACGTAGGTGGCCCCATTCTCGAAGCCGCTCCTTCGATATCTACTGCCTGGCCAGTGCATCCGCTTGCAAGTGACAGGTTGTAGAGCAGATTAAAAATTCGTTCGTTCTGGAACCATCGCTTCGCAGGCGCCACTCAATATCGGACAAAAGGAGAATTCTCTGCCGAACCCGGATTGTTCCATGGCCCGTTGAAACATCTCATCCACCTATGACAACTGCTGCGTTTTCCGATGAACCTCAGGAGCACCGTCCGCTGGCGCAACGTGCATCGCAGTTTGCCGCGGTCGTAGGTTTGCACGCCGGACTGATTGCCTGCCTGATGTCTGCGCAGGCACACAACACGATAGAGCCAGTTGTGCTGCGCTTGGAAACGCGCACCATCGAGATCCCGTCGCCTTCATTGCCTGAACCCCCGACATCCGTGACGACTCCCCCTGCACCGCTGCCGGCGGCTGCGACGTCAGTGAAGCGCAACGCACAAGTACCAGCGCAGAAGCCGATGCTTGCAGCAGTACCAAGCGCAGAGCCGGTATCGCCCATGTTCCCGGCTGCGCCGACCGCACCGAGCAGTGAAGCCGGGCTCCCTGCGGCTCCTGGTCCGGCCGCTACGCCGGCACCCGCACCGGTAGTAGTACAGGGGCCACGGTTCGACGCGGACTACCTGCAAAACCCTGCGCCTGCCTATCCGTCGATTTCGCGCCGCAAGCGCGAAGAGGGCAAGGTATTGCTGCAGGTCCGGGTAAGCACGGCAGGCCTGCCCGAACAGATACAGATCAAGCAAAGCAGCGGCATTCCGCGTCTGGACGAGGCGGCTGTCGATACCGTGCAGCGCTGGCGCTTCGTACCGGCGCGCCGCGGCGAAGAAACAGTGGCTGCAAACGTAATGGTACCGATTGTTTTCCGACTGGAAGGTTAGGCCAATACGGCCATTTAAAACAACAAAGGGGGGAACACAAGAATGAAATCCAGCTACCGCCTGCTATACGCTGCCTTGCTTGCCGCCCTGGCTACCGGCGCATCGGCCCAGCAGGTATCCGGCGGTCCGGTCAAGACCTTGGGCACGGTCACGGTCACCGGCGGGCGTCCGACTTCCCTGCCGACGCAGATCCCGACCACCATCGAAGGCGTGACCGGTGAACAGGTCGAGGATACGATCAATGCAACCGACAGCGAAGATGCGCTGAAATACCTGCCGAGCCTGCTGGTGCGCAAGCGCTACATCGGCGACTACGACCATGCGGTCCTGGCCAGCCGCGCATCGGGAACCGGCAACAGCGCACGCTCGCTGGTCTATGCGGACGGCATCCTGCTGTCCAACCTGCTGGGCAACGGCGCTTCCTTTACGCCGCGCTGGGGATTGGTAACGCCGGAAGAGATCGAGCGCGTGGATGTGTTGTACGGTCCGTTCTCGGCAGCCTATCCGGGCAACTCGGTCGGCGCCGTGGTGGACTATCTGACGCGTATGCCGACGAAATTCGAAGGCCATGCCAAGCTGACCGGCTTCACCCAAAGCTTCCAGCAATATGGCGCCGATGACACCTATTCCGGACACCAGGCCAGCGCGTCGCTGGGCAACAGGAACGGCAACTGGTTCTGGTGGCTGAACGTCAACCGGCTCGACAGCGACGGCCAGCCGCTCGTTTTCGCGACCAGGCTGGTCAGTGCCGGCACGGCGAGCGGCGCCGGCACGCCCGTGACGGGGGCGATCGCGGACAAGAATCCGCAAAACCGGGACTGGTGGATTCTCGGCGCCACGAACCAGGTGCACACCATCCAGGACCATGCGAAAGCCAAGCTTGCCTATGATTTTTCACCAACCTTGCGCGCCAGCTATACGCTCGGCTGGTGGCAGAACGAAGCAAAGCGCACCTCCCAAACCTATTTGCATGACGCGGCCGGCAAGCCTGTCTACAGCGGCAACGTCAATATCGGCGGCCGCCAGTTTGCATTGACGCCGGCCGACTTCGCGCCGAGCAACGGCAAGCTGGAACATGTGATGCATGGCTTGTCGGTGAAGAGCAATATCCAGGGTGTCTGGGATTGGGAAGTCGCGGCCAGTCTCTACGATTATGCAAAGGACCAGGTACGCACGCCGACCACCGCATTGCCGGCGGCCAGCGCCGGCCGCATCACCGACATGGGCGGCACTGGCTGGCATGCGCTGTCGCTGAAAGGCACCTGGCGTCCGGATGGCGCGGCGGGCGCGCACATTGTCGATATGGGCTACCAGCGCGAGAACTACAAGCTGCGCACGCTGGTGTCCGATACGCCGGACTGGCTCAATGGCGGCGCGGCGGCCCGCTTCTCCGCTTTCAATGGCAACAGTGCACTGCAAAGCCTGTATCTGCAAGACACTTGGCGCTTCGCGCCAGCATGGCGCGCTACGCTGGGTGGACGCCTCGAAGAATGGCATGCCTATGGCGGCGAGATCGCGAACGCAAGTTCGGTGTTGCCGTTCGTGGAACGCAAGGAAACCCATTTTTCGCCGAAGGCGGCGATCGCCTACCAGGTATCGTCCGAACTGGCGCTGAAGGCATCGTTGGGACGCGCGGTGCGCATGCCGACGGTCGCCGAACTGTACCAGGGCAGCATTTCTACCGGCACCATCGTCAACAACGATCCGAACCTGAGGCCGGAGAAATCCTGGACCAGCGAATGGACCGTGGAACGCGACTTAGGCAACGGTTTGATGCGCGCCACGCTGTTCCATGAAAACACGCGCGACGCGCTGTATTCGCAAACGAACGTCACGGTCACGCCGAGCCTGACCAATATCCAGAACGTGGACGAGATCCACACTTCCGGCCTGGAGCTGGCCTACCAGGCCAATGACATCGGCTTGCGCGGCCTGGACCTGAACAGCAGCCTGACCTATGCCGATTCGACGATAGCGAAGAATGCCAAGTTCCCGGCGAGCGTGGGCAAATGGCAGCCGCGCGTGCCGAAATGGCGCGCCAACCTGCTGGCCACTTATCGCGCCAATGAAAAATGGACCCACACGCTCGGCCTGCGCTATAGCGGAAGGCAGTACGGCACGCTGGACAACAGCGATCCGAACGGCTTCAGCTACACCGGCGTCAGCAAGTTCCTGGTAGCCGATGTGCGCATGCACTACCGCGTCGCCAGGCAGTGGAGCCTGGCGCTGGGCATCGACAACCTCAACAACTACAAGTACTGGGCCTTCCATCCGTATACCCAGCGCACTGTCGTCGCTGAGCTGAAGTTCAGTATGTGAGACGGCAGGCGTTGATCATCAGGAGAGCATGCATGATTCGAACCAGGATAAGCACCGTCAATAATGAGAAATTACTGGAGGCCCAGCGCAGGAGCCTGTTCTGGCGTATCCATTTCTGGGCGGCGCTGATCGCCTCGCCATTTGCACTGGTTGCGGCATTCACGGGCATCCTGTACATCTTCACACCGCAGATCGAAAGCGCGTTGTACGGCAAAATGGATCGGGTCGTTCCTGCCGGGGCCATGCGGCCGCTCGACGATGCAGTTGCTGCGGCAAATGCCGCAATGCCGGAGGGCCTGATGTTGCGCTCCGTCGTGCCCGCCTATAACGAGCGCGATAGCGTGAAGGTTTATTTCGCACCGGTCGGCACCAGGCCCGGACACGAAGGACATGACCACGGGCCTGCCGCCGACAGCATTTCGGCGCGGCCCACGGTCATGTACGTCAACCCGTACACGGCGGAAGTGCTGGGTAGTCAAGTGGAGGCGGAGCGTTTCGGCAACTGGTCGAGAAAACTGCACTCCAGTCTGCTGCAAGGCGACGGCTGGCGCTGGATGATCGAGCTTGCCGCGAGCTGGCTAATGATCATGCTGATCACCGGCATCGTGTTGTGGTGGCCATCGAAGAAGCAGAACGCGTTGCCGCAAAAGGGAACGCAAGGGCGCCCGGCCTGGAGGCAATGGCATGCCTTCATCGGTATCGCGCTGAGCCTGATCAGCCTGATCATGGTGGCAACCGGACTGACATGGAGCAAGTACGCGGGCGAACAGATACGGGGTGCACGCGATCTGGCGGGGCAGGCACCGCCGCAAGCGCCGCGGAATCTGAAATCCGCGGCGATCGAAGGCGCGACGCCGATGAACTGGCAATCAGCATGGGATGCCGCGCGCCGGCAGGCTCCGGATGTGTCAATGCAACTGACGGCGCCGCGAGGAGCACACGGCGTCTGGCGCGCAGCCAGCTTCGACCGCAGGCAGCCGGAAAAGAAGTTCGACCTGGTACTGGATGCGTACAGTGGCAACAGTCTCTACTACGCGGGATGGGACAGGCAAACGGCGTTTGGCAAGGCAACGGCGATCGGCATTCCCTTCCATCGCGGCGAATTCGGCTGGTGGAATCAGGCAGTGCTGCTGATGTTCGGACTCGGCATCCTGTTCTCGCTCGTATCCGGATGGGTGATGTACTTCAAGCGCCGGCAAAGCGGTGCGCTCGGGCTGCCGCGCCTGCTACCCGGCGCATGGACATCGGCCTCTCCCGCGACATGGGTGACGGCCATCATCCTGAGCATGGCAATGCCCTTGTTGGGGCTGTCGGCAGGCTTGGTGCTGATTACCGAATTGCTGCTGCATTGGCGCATGCGCAAGCCCGCGACGGCCTGATCTTTTGACAATCAACCTCGTTGAACAAGGAGTCTTCCCATGAATGACAAACTCGGACTGGCGCACTTCCTGGCCCAAGGCGATGCGGTGTCGTATGCCGTCGCCGTCATGTTGCTGCTGATGTCGGTTGCCAGCTGGTACATCATCATCGGCAAGGCGTTCGCGCAGTGGCGTAATCGCTCAATCATCTCTGCCGCCATGACCGTATTCTGGAATGCGAGTTCGCGTGCGCAGGCGCTCGACACCATCCGGGCACAGGACAAAACCGGCGTGTTTGCCCTCCTTGCCACCGATGCGATTCTGGCCGCCCAGGCATGGGAAGAAAAGTCATCGGGCGGCATCGGAGCCGGCGTGGATGCAAGCGAGTTTATCGGACGCACCTTGCAACAGTCGACCGTGCTTGCCCAGGCGCGCGTCGAACGTGGGTTGACGTTTCTCGCTTCGGTCGGTTCGACCGCGCCGTTTGTCGGCCTGTTCGGCACCGTCTGGGGCATTTACCACGCGCTGGTCGGATTGTCGGGAGCGACGCAAGTCGTACTCGACAAGGTGGCGGGGCCGGTCGGTGAGGCACTGATCATGACGGCCGCCGGCCTGTTTGTCGCGATTCCGGCTGTGCTGGCGTATAACGCATTCACCCGCGGAAATCGCCTCGTGCTGGCCCAGCTGGATGGCTTTGCGAATAGCCTGCATGCCTATCTGGTGGCAGGGGTGCGCGTCGACGGTCAGGCCAGAGCGGTCGCGGTGACGGCTCTGCGCGCAGCGAGCTAACCCGGGGGCAACGATGGGATTCAACTACAACGGCAGCAAGAGCGGTCACAGCCAACCTATGGTCGAGATCAACACCACGCCGCTGGTCGATGTGATGCTCGTGTTGCTGGTCATCTTCATCATCACGGCACCTTTGCTGAACCAGGCGGTGCCGGTGGACCTGCCCAAGGTAGACGCTACGCGCATGAACGATCAGGCGCTTACGGTCCAGGTCTCACTGGATGCCCGGAACCGGATATTTGTCGGCGGTGAAGAAGTTGGCAATGCTTCGTTGGCGGGACACTTGAAAGGAACATTGGCCCAGGGTGCGCCGTCACCCGAAATGCACTTGCGCGCCGACCGCCGCACGCACTATGAGCAGCTTGCCGAAGTGATGGCCATCGCGCAAAGCGTCGGCATTACCAAAATCGCATTTGTCACCGAAGCGGCCAGATAGTCTGGCATCCACTGCACCAGCTATGCGGTGGCGGGATGCAGGCTGCAAGTCCCAACCGTTTTTTTGATGTGTTATCCGCAGCGATAGGAACTATTTTTCCGGCTCGATCCACTCACGTATTAAGTCTATCGCGAGCATCATGGGGTGCTTGGGGACTTTCAATACTTATAGGGAGAATAGCTATGTCCGGTGTCTCTTTCACTTTGCCCAACGTTAGCCTTAGTCAGGACGAATTTACTCCGGGAGAAATACTCACCCAAAAAGATGCCGAAGAAATTGTTAAAAACTCGGGTGGTAGACTTAGGATCGAAAATGGCCGCATAGTAGGAGAAAATTCTGACGGTTCCGGGGATGTTTCCATCAAGATTGGCGAGCCTTTAAGCGACGGAGAGATACACGATCTCCATCATACGGTCATAGGCTCTGGAGGAAATGGAAACGACGGCAGTAGGAATCCCGGACCTTTGAATGGGGGAAGCCACCACTAAGGACGCTGCGGTCCAGACCTATTATCGGGCGTGGTCGCGGGCATGCCGCCCACGCCCGGAAAGTTAACGATGCGCGCGAGTCGTGCGCTTGAAGCAATAAAAAATCCCGGTTTTCATTCAACGAGGCAATACGCAGACTCGCGCAGGGCACCTACGACGCGAACTGCAGTTGGGCGAATATCTCTTCTCTCCGGCACGACTTGATTTGAATCAATTCTTATTGATTACTTAAGTTCACGCGTAACGCATTCTTCTAAGCTCAATATGCAGCGATTGCGATGCACTGTTCCGCAGAACAATACTGCACCGATTCCAACCTGCAGCTTAAGGAGACAATAATGAAGCGTTCAGAATATAGTGCTGCCCGGCGTGTGGCTGCTGCCGTCATCGTTGCCGGTATCGCAGTATGGTCCAGCGGCTGCGGCATGATGGAAAAGGTCGGTCTTGGCGGCTCCAAACCCACCACGACGTTGAGCGGGGCCAACGAGGTGCCACCGATTACAACCAAGGCATCGGGAAAAAGTACGATCACCGTTGCCGACGACAGAACCGTCAGCGGATCGGTCATCATCGACGACCTGAGCGCAACGGCCGCTCATATCCATCGGGGATCCAAGAGCGAAAACGGCCCCGTTATCATTCCGTTGACAAAGACTTCGGATAAGGTGTTTTCCGTACCGGCCAGCGCAAAACTGACGGACGCCCAGTTTGCAGATTACAAAGCCGGCAATCTGTATATCAATGTTCACAGCGTCGCATACCCGGCGGGAGAGATTCGGGTACAGCTCAAACCGTAGTCAAGAGTCGCACACTCTTGCGAAGAACTATCGATCCAACCCCGGGATACCGGCGTTGGATCGACGATGCTGCGCCGGCGCAGCTGTTTACTCGACGAAGGCTTCTTCGCGTTTCTTGCGCAAGGCTGGCAGCAGCACTACCGCCATGGCCAGTGCTGCCAGAATCAGCATCGTCGCGCTGATCGGGCGCTGCAAAAACACCATCGGATCGCTGCGCGACAACAGCAGCGCACGACGCAGATACTCTTCCATCATCGGTCCGATGATGAAACCCAGCAGCATCGGCGCCGCTTCCATTTTCAGCTTGCTGCAGACGTAGCCGAACAGACCGAAGCCCGCCATCAGGAACACGTCGAATTCGCTGTTATTCAGGCTGAACACCCCAATCGCGCAGAACACCAGGATGCCTGGATACAGGTAGTGGTACGGCACCATGATCATGCGCACCCACAAGCCAATCATCGGCAGGTTCAGCACGATCAAAAAGAAGTTGCCGATCCACATCGACGCGATGATGCCCCAGAACAGCGCCGGCTGTTCCGTCATGACCGCCGGTCCCGGCTGGATGCCCTGGATGATCATCGCGCCGATCATCAGCGCCATCACCGGATTGGACGGAATGCCCAGGGTCAGCATCGGGATGAACGAAGTTTGCGCACCGGCATTGTTAGCCGATTCGGGGGCCGCCACACCTTCGATCGCGCCCTTGCCGAACTGGGCCGAATTCTTCGAAATCTTCTTTTCGATCGAATACGCGGCAAACGACGATAGCATCGCGCCGCCGCCCGGCAAAATGCCCAGCATGGACCCCAGCGCGGTGCCGCGCAGGATTGGCGCGACGATGCGCTTGAGATCATCCTTGTCAGGCATGAGGCGGCCTACCTTCATCGACAGCAGCGAGCGCGTCTCTTCGTGGTCGAGGTTGGCAATGATTTCCCCCAGGCCGAACATGCCCATCGCGACCACGACGAAGTTGATGCCATCGGCCAGTTGCGGCAGATCGAAGGTATAGCGCGGCGTGCCGGAGTTCACGTCGGTGCCGACCAGGCCCAGTAACAAGCCGAGGATGATCATGCCGATGGCGCGCAGCAGCGAGCCATGCGCCAGCACCACCGAGGCGACCAGACCCAGCACCATCAGCGAAAAGTATTCGGCCGGACCAAACTTCAGCGCCAGTTCGGCCAGGGGCGGGGCGAACAGCGCCAGCAGCAGCGTGGCCACCGTGCCGGCGAAGAACGAGCCGATTCCGGCGGTCGCCAGCGCCTTGCCGGCATTGCCGTTGCGCGCCATCTGGTAGCCGTCGATCGCGGTCACCACCGACGACGATTCGCCGGGCAGGTTGACCAGGATCGCGGTGGTCGAGCCGCCGTACTGTGCACCGTAATAGATCCCCGACAGCATGATCAGCGACGAGATCGGGGGCAGTGCGAAGGTAGCCGGCAGCAGCATGGCGATGGTGGCCACCGGTCCCAGACCGGGCAGCACGCCGATGGCGGTACCGAGGAAAACGCCGATCAGACAATAAAGAAGATTGTTCAGCGAAAGAGCGGTATCGAAACCGAGAGACAGATAGCCGAGGATTTCCATGTTGTCTCCTTAAAAGCCGAACCAAGGGCCGAATACCGGCATCGGCAATCCCAGCGCGACGACGAACACCAGCGCGCTGAATACCGCCAGACCGATGGCGACGGCAAGGAAGGGCAATGCCTTGAATTTGGTGCTGGCAAAGCCGCTTGCCATGACCAGGAAAATGACGGCAACGACCAAGCCTGCGCCACGGACGAGAATGCCGAACAGGATCACGGCTCCGATGATCAGGAGCAGGTTTTTCAACGCAATACGTCCTATTGCCTCGCCTGAACGAAACATGGAACGAGCAACCGACATGGCGCCGATGAGGCTGAGCAGCGCGCCCAGCATGGTGGGGAAATAAGCCGGGCCCATGCGTCCTGCGCTGCCCATGGCATAGTCGCGGCCGATCAGCACCGCGGCCAGGCCGACAAATAGAAAGATAAAACCCGACCAGAAATCCTGCGGGTTACGGATGAAGTTTGGCACGACAGTCTCCATTGTTATCGATCCTGCATCAGATATTGATAAGGATCGCTATTAAAGATGTGGCGACTATATGGCCCACTCCTGTCGCGAAGCTGAAGAATTCCTGACAATAAGCTGACAACACATGTGCCCGATCGCCCGAAAATCTTGTCTGCCGGCGGCATTGGAGTCGCTTTTCCAATACCATTGAAGGCTGTCAAGGTCGCGGCGTGCAAATGCGTCGCGGCCGAACCGCAAACCCTGCTCATTGAAGACCCATGCATGTACTCTTGGTAGAAGACGATGCCGTGCTCGCCGACGGCATATCCCGCATCCTGAAAGGTTACGGGATGGTGGTCGACGTCACGTCGAATGGATCGGAAGCGGATGCGATTCTCAAGCGCAGTGAACTTGCGGTCGTGGTGCTGGATATCGGCTTGCCGGGCATCGATGGATTCGAGGTGGTGCGCCGCTTGCGCGCAAGAGGCAGTAATGTGCCGGTATTGCTCCTCACCGCGCGCGACGCCGTCGAGGACCGGGTGCGCGGCCTTGAACTCGGCGCCGACGATTATCTGGTCAAGCCGTTCGCCGCACCGGAGCTGGCCGCGCGTATCCGCGCGCTGGTACGCCGCAGCAGTCCTCGTCCCGCCGAACTGCAGATGATGGGCCTGTCGCTCGACATGCATGCCAAGCGCGCGCGCGTCAATGGCAATGTGGTGGAACTGTCGGCACGCGAATGGGCAGTACTCGAATACCTGTTGCAGCAGGCTTCGCGCGTGGTGTCCAAGGAGCAGATACTGGACGCCATCCTGCCGTGGGGTGAAGAAATCACACTCAATGCCGTCGAAGTCTATGTATCCCGCATCCGGATCAAGATCGCGGGCGCCGGGATTGCCATCCGCACGATCCGCGGCTTCGGCTACATGCTCGAAGCGAGCAAGGAATGACGGCAAGCATACGCTCGGACCTCCTGAAATGGCTGATTGCGCCGCTGGTGGTCATCAATCTTATCGGCGCGCTGCTGATCTATATGCTGGCCTGGGCCCCGGCGCAGGATGCGCTTGACCAGAAATTGGCAGAAGCCGTGTACGACATGCGCGCTCACCTCAAGGTGGTGGACGGCACGGTCCGTTTGGATTTCTCGGATCAGGCCGATCGGATGCTGCGCTTCAACCTGACCGATTCGGTGTTTTATGCGGTCCGGAATCAGTCCGGTAAGCTCATTGCTGGCGACCCGGATTTTCCATCGTTTCTCGTGTACGGCGGTAAGAACAATGAAGTCATCGCCTATATGGGCAATCTGCGCGAATATCATATCCGGATCGTCGCGATGAAGACTGTGGTCGGCACGGAAGCCGTATGGATCGGTGCCGCAGAAACCCTCTCGGCGCGACGGCAGATCCAGTCGCGCATCCTGCTGGCGCTGCTCGGACTGGAAGCCCTGCTGGTTGTCGCATCGCTGGCGATCGTCTGGTTCGCCGTGACAGAAGGCTTGTTTCCGCTGCAGACAATGCGCAAGCGACTCGATACGCGCAATGCGAACGATCTGTCGCCGACCGAAGAAGAGGGCATGCCGGCGGAGTTGCGCCCGCTGGCGCGCGCCATCAACGGCTTGCTGGCCAGAGCCCAGGAAGACAGTCGCGCGCGTCAATCGTTTCTGGCCGATATCGCGCACCAGTTGCGTACGCCGCTGGCAGGCATCAGCGCACAGCTTGAGCTGTTGCAGTCCGGCCAGCGCCTAACCGCAGAGATGGAGCAATCGACCCGCCTCATCAGTTCATCGGTGGAGCGGATGATTCGCCAGACCAACCAGCTGCTTTCGCTAGCGCGTGCGGAACCCGCTCAATTCGAGAGCAAGCGGCTCGCACCCGTCGAGATCGACAAGCTTGTCACCGAGTCGATACAGCACTTCGTACAGGAAGCGGACAAGAAACGCATCGACATCGGTTTCGACCTGCAACCCGCGCGCGTCATGGGCGATCGTTTTTTGTTGCGCGATTTGGTGGACAACCTTGTCGACAACGCCATCCGCTACAGCTTTGTCGATGGTCGCATCACGGTCAGATGTCTGGAAATCGCCGGCGACGTACATCTCATTGTCGAGGATTCGGGACCCGGCATAGCGCTCGAAGACCGGGAAAAAGTTTTCCAGCGTTTCGTCCGCCTGGATGACAAAATCAATGGAACCGGCCTCGGCCTCGCGATCGTGCACGACATCGCCGTTGCGCATCATGCCCGGATAGAGCTCGATACCGGACCTGACGGCAAAGGTGTGCGTTTCGCCGTCTGTTTTCCAGCCGCTTGATTTTGTCACCCCCAGTGCCGTCGCGGGACGTATAAAGTCAAGCATGGCAACGCAAAGGGAAACGGATGTACCATCCTGTTCAGCAGGCAGCTCAATCTGACATTAACCAACGCTAGGGAGATTGGAACATGAACCAGGCAACCATATCCGCCCTGGAAGCATTTCCCGCACAGTTCGAACAGTTTTTTCTCGCGATACCGAAAAGCCACTGGAACTGGGCACCGGAATCCTGGGACGGCATTCCTAGTGAATCATTTACAGCCATTGAGCAGGTATGCCATGTGCGCGACATTGAGATCGATGGCTACCATGTCCGTTTTCGTCGCCTGTTGAGCGAATCCAATCCGACGCTTGATTCCATTGATGGGTATGCATTGGCCAAAGAACGGCGTTATGCCGATGCCGATCCTGCCAAGATGTTTGAAGAGATCCGGGCAGCCCGCAGGGAAACCGTGCAACTGCTGCAGAACTTAACCCCTGAGCAACTCGCACGCAGCGGTTATTTCGAGGGATACGGACGGCTTACGGTCAAAGGTCTCATGCATTACCTATGTAGTCACGATCAGCAGCATTTGTCGGGACTGCAGTGGCTGCTCGGTAAAATCGATAGTCACGCACGGACAAAAGCTGCCTGACAGTCATGTAAAGCATCTTATCTTGACCGCCAATTCGTTCGGTCTACCTATCGGAGAAAACATTCATGGTCAGTCTGGAATTCATCATCACTTCTCTCATTGTGGTTTTGATCCCTGGCACGGGCGTGGTATTCACCGTGTCGGCAGGCCTCATTCAAGGGCGTAAAGCCGGCGTATTCGCCGCGCTTGGTTGCACCGCCGGTATCGTGCCCCACCTGATTGCCACCATACTTGGGTTGGCGGCGCTGCTCCATACGAGCGCGATCGCCTTCCAGGTGCTCAAGTTTGCCGGCGTCGCTTACTTATTCTATGTGGCCTATATGACATGGAAAGATAAAGCTGCTTTTTCCATCGATGGAACGGCGCCGACCCGTACAGCAGCAAATATCATCATCAAGGCCTTTCTTCTCAATATACTCAATCCAAAGCTCACGATCTTTTTCCTGGCTTTCCTGCCGCAGTTCGTCGAACCTGCAGCCGCATCTCCGCTCGCGCAACTGCTGCTATTAAGCAGTGTTTTCATGGCGATGACGTTCGCAGTGTTTGTCGTGTACGCGGTCCTTGCACATGCTTTTCGTAAATTCGTCATCGAGTCGGCGCGCGTTCAAACCTGGCTACGCCGCAGTTTCGCTGCTGCGTTTGCCGGCTTGGGTGCCAATCTCGCGCTTTCCGATCGATGATGCTTGAGATTTATAGAAATGCTCTGAATTCGTCGTGCTTTCATGCTCTCCTTGTTTCCCGGTTTCTTGTCTGTCCGTATAACGGGGAGATATGCATCTATGGAATGACGACTCCTACACACTTTATATTGACCCCGAAAATGGCTGGGCCAATTGAATTTCACCGGCACTAAGAAAGAATGCGCTGTTTACACTATCAGCGATCGATATAACGTGTCCTCAGGATTCAACAACATGAGCAGATGGGCTGGAAGGATGGCGGTCACAGTGGCGTTATTCGCAATCGCCCCTAACCTGGTACCTGGCGCTATTTCTCTGTTTGGTGTAGTGCTTGCGCTGTTGGCCCTCGCTTTGTCGCTCTTCTCAATAAATAAGAACGGCAAAAAATACTATCGAACGACAGGCGTTATTGTTATAGGCAATGTTCTCTTGATAAATGATGCCTTGAGGCTATGGGAGCCACTACCTATGCCGCTTAATATCAGATTGAGTTTGTACGGATTGGTGCTTGTCATGGTTGTGATTTGCGCGTCGATCGCATACAGATTGAACCGCGCCGCACGCAATCCTGACAAGAGCGCTAACTTGAGCCCGCCTCCGGCGAGCCCGTTACGCTAGACTGTCCATTGCACGGGAAGCAGATCAACGCGGCGAAGCGGCTCAGAGTATCCTCGACCATGTCGCCTCTTCTTGTGAAAACTTCGATGCAATGAAAAGCTGGCTCAAATCTCTTGAAATCGGCTATCGCCTGTCCGAAGTTCCACTCGTCAGGCAGCGGTAACTATTTTTGCGTGATCCGATGGACAATGGAATCGAACTGAATTTCGCGCATCGCGCCTGATCCGATTCATCTCAACATAAGGAGACACATCAATGCAAATAAAAATATTGGCTTTCGATGTATTCGGCACGGTAGTAGATTGGCATTCCAGCATTGCGCGTGAAATCGACCGCATGCAACTGGGCGTCGATGGCAATGAGTTTGCGCTGGCATGGCGAGCCGGCTATCAGCCAGCCATGAAGCGGGTGATGTCGGGCGAACTCGGCTGGACCTTGATCGATGACTTGCACCGCATGGTGCTGGATGAGCTGCTGGCGAAGTATGCCATTTCAAGCCTGGATGAATCACAGAAACGGCACCTGAACAAGGTATGGCATCGTCTCGACGCATGGCCTGATTCGGTAGAAGGCTTAACGCGGTTGAAGTCCAGGTTCACTATCTGCACCTTGTCGAACGGCAATATCGGATTGTTGACCAACATGGCCAAGAATGCAGGACTGCCCTGGGATTGCATACTCTCGGCCGAAGTCTTCGGGAAATACAAGCCGGATCCTGCGACCTACCTTGGCGTCGCCAAGATATTCGATGTCGCGCCGGAAGAAGTCATGCTGGTCGCGGCGCATCAGGACGATCTGGCCGGAGCGCGGGCTGCGGGCTTGAAGACAGCCTACATAGAACGACCTTATGAACTGGGGGCGACGCAGAAAAAGGACGTATCGCCGAACCAGGAGAACACGTTTCACGCTTCCAGCATCGTTGACCTGGCAGCGACCTTAGGATGTTGAGGCCGGCGTTGCCGATAAGTGCAACGCCATATGCCGCATCAGCATGGCAGCCGTGGACTTGATCGCAGAACAAACGCTGCAAACGAACCGAGAAGGCATTACGACAGCGGAGGCGACATGAAACCCGCAGGATCTTTTTTCTGGAGGAAGCTGGATGGTCCTGGCCACGACAGTTGCCGCCTGTTCAGACTGCCTAATGGATGGCGGCTCGCCGGCGCCGCCGTGTTCCACGAGGACAACCGACCATGTCACTTTCAGTATGAAGTTGTTGTGGATACGGCGTGGCGAACGCGTCGCGCCGCAGTATCGGGTTATCTGGGTAATAAAGAAATCAGGCTAAAAATTGCCGCAGCCGCTGCAGTCCGAAACAGACAATGGAGAGTTGGTGACGACATACAAAAAAACCTTACAGGTTGTGTCGATGTCGATCTCGGATTTACGCCGTCGACCAATCTGATTGTACTAAACCGGCTTGCTTTGGCAGTTGGTGAATACGCCGACGCGCCGGCAGCCTATTTGAAATTTCCCGGCATGCGGTTTGTAACACTGCCGCAAACCTATCACCGGATCGGAGCGACCGAGTATGCATATGAAGCCCCGACGGTGGGCTATGCGGGCACGCTGCAAGTACTACCTTCCGGTGCCGTCGCGCATTATCCGAAATTGTTTGAGTTATACCAATCCCGACCTGTAACGTGACAAATGAAATCGATGGATTTTTTCGTCTGGCAAGGCGCAGGAGGAGTCAATAGCCGTGCTATTGACGACGAGTGCAACGCCGCCAGGCGGCTCGGCGCCCCCAGAAAAAGACGCGGTTTCATGGCACGTTATGGGTTGGGATTGGTATTAATCGCCGGGTGAGAGCGATCGCCTTGCAAAGCTTGATGCTCTGCAGCGCGCCCGACTACAATGGTGAGGGAAAAAGTGTAACGGAGAAGGGCGGCAGGAATGCGCAAATTGCTGGCGATAGATGGGCTGTACATCACACGTCGAATGTACGAGGCCAATAAAGACCCGGACTCACCTGAAAAGGCCGAGGCCGCGGTGCGCAATACCGTTGCCGCCATGCGCAAGCTCTTGTCCATGCACCAGCCCACCCACGTCCTGCCTGCCTTTGATTTTGGCGGTACCACCTGGCGCAATGAAATTCATCCACGGTACCGCGAAAACCGCGCACCCATGCCCCAAGCGCTGAAGGATGCGTTGCCCATGCTGTATGAGCGACTCCATGAACTGGGGCTTCATGTCGTCTCTCAACCGGGCGTCGAAGCAGATGACGTGATCGCGACCGTGATATCCCGCTGGCTGCGCGAAGATCGCGGCGCAGCGGTGGTGGTCGCAAATGACAAGGACACCTACATACTGATGGCGCAGGGTGCGCTCTTCTATGAATACTTTACCGGCGAATGGCGCGACCAGGCTTGGGTACAGGAAAAGTATGGCGTACCTCCATTGCACATGCCGGACTTGCTGGCTCTTTGTGGCGACGATACGGATGGTGTACCCGGTGTAACGGGCATCGGTGTAAAAAAGGCAGCCAAACTCGTCCAGTCTTACGGCGACCTGGATGGCATCATGGCCGGGGCAGGTATCCTGAAAGACAGGATCGGCGAGACCTTGCGCAAGGAAAAAGAGCTTCTGTTTCTGTCGCGGGACCTGGTTCACCTCAAGACCGACGTCCAGCTCGGTATCACATGGAAGACCCTTGCTTACGACATGGTTTAACGCAAACGTCTCTGTCATCGCCAGCACTTCCCATCCATGCCGGCTACATGCGGCACAATCCAAGCACCTTCTCTTGCTGGCTGCAGTTCCTTATAACCGGCGAAGGCGAGGTCGCCTGGGAAGGCCGGGACTTGTTGGCGATGCAGGAGCGCAGGACGCGTTCCATGGTCGGGTAATACTTCCAGCCCTTACCCAGGACCGGCATTTGCAATTGCACCTCCAGCCACTTCGGATGTCCCTGGGTTTGCAACTGATCGAAGTTGGCGCATAAGGATTCCGCGAACATTTTCAGGCTGCTTTGCGTCGATTCCTTACCATAGTTGTAGGTGACCAGGAATGCCTTTACCGACAGCGTGGGCACGTCCTCGGTCATCCACGATGGATAACTTTTACTGCGTATGTTGGCCGGATAGTAGGTTGTCACCGCCCGCGCTATTTCGGGCGCCTTGTCGTCCCGGCGCAAAAGCTTGATGTACTGACGCGCTTCCGGTGCCATTTCCGAAAACAGTTTCGCCGGCTGTCCTGCAACGATGACCACCGCATCGAGCGTCTTGTCATTGGTCAGTTTCAGCAACGCCTCTTCATTGGACAGATAACTTGCATCGGATTCGGGTAATGGCGTCGAAAACATCAGACGGTAGAGCGTCGTTGCACTGAGCGCGGTGCCACTGCCGACCGGGCCGACGTTGATCTTCTTGCCTTTGAGTTCGTGGATGTACGTCAGGGGAGAATCTGCGCGCGTGACAAAATAGATTTCTTCATCGTATAGCGGCAGCACGACGCGCAGCGGATTGATCAGCGTACCGGCGGCTGCATTACCCGCCGCAGCCTGGTCGACAAATGCCTGGTACACGTCGGATTGCACCAGCGCGAGCTTGACTCCGGCTTCGTAACGCAGGCGCTTGACGTTTTCCGCCGAGCCGTTCGAGGGCAGAACTTCAAGATTGATCATTGCTGGCGGCGCCACCCATTTCGCCAGGTCCCGGCCGATCTGAATATAGGTACCACGTTCTGATGCGGTGACAATCTTGTAGTCGGTTTGGGAATAGGCCGTCACCACTGGAAGCAGGAACAGGCAAAGGACAAATTGGATGTATCTCACGGACCGCCTCCCTTCTCGTCGATATCAGAACTTTCCGGTTCTGTCATTCTTCATTCTTTCAGTTTCTGTTTTCTGTTCCGCAAATCTCGATTCCTCGCCTTGGTAGCCGTGAATTCATCCTCAGCAGTCAGCATCTGACGCACGCGGGTCTTCAAGGCGGACTTTTTCCACACAGGGCCAGCGCCATGGAGGCAGCCGTGCAGGGCCGATCGGGTGCAGGAATTGCCGGCATCCGCAGCGCCGAGGCATCCTGGGGCGAACCGTTGTTTTGCAGCGGCGTTAAAGCGGAGCTATTACCCGGCGTCGTTAATTGCTCCTGATCCGCAGGCGTCTCTGAATCTTCGGATGCGATCCTCCGCATTTCAGCGATCCTGATCGCGATGGTGTCGGATGGAGACGGCCGGGCAGTAGCAGGACGGTCATGTTCTGCTTCGGTGGAACCGGCTTGCATCGGCAGGGGAAGCAATGACCAGGCAAAATAAAATCCCATCGCCGCGCCAACAACGGAAGCCGCAGCACATATGCTCAGGATCACAAAAAGATGCTTGCGTAAAAAGGCCGCCGGGCTTTCGAAGCCGAGGGCGCTCCGTTCGCTCAAGGGAGACGGCAGCGTCGGCGATGCTGATGCTGGCTGTACAGACACGTGGTCCGTGCGGAAAGCGCTGCGCGGCGGCTTGCTGAAATGCTGAGCACCTTCCGGAAAATGGCGTGAACCAGGTCTTGAAGGCTTCAGGCGCAATCGCAGACCGCCCGGCGCTTCGCTGTCAAATGGAAAGGCAACGCGATCATCACTTGTTTTCATGACGGCTTGAACCATTTCAAACGGGGCCGTCATCAAGATGCGCAGTGAAACATCCGACAGGTCCCGGTTCTTCATGCTCGCCATAAGCAGGATTCATGGCGAGCAGACATGCAAGCTTACTTTCTCTACGTATTCAATTTGCTACCGATTCCGTACGGTGCATTTGACATAGGACAAATCGGGCCGGACCTACACCGATTTCCGGCGTACTTGCAACAGGTCCTGTGGAAAGTTGTAGGCCGTCCATTCATGTCGCTGGAACGGAATGCCCGTTTCCAAGCGCGTCAAGTAAAAAATCAACGAAGGTCCGTACCCGTAGCGGGACAAGCCTTGCATGTGGATAAAGCAATGAGAATGGACGCGAGCGACCAGCGAACGGCTGCAAAACTTCGACCAATTTCCCGTGCCGTAAATCATCCTCCACAATAAACCGGTAAGTCTGGAACAGTCCTGCGCCGCTGCGTGCCAATGTGACGCCACCCAACACATCCTCTGCGCAGCGGTAGCCGCCCTCTGTTGTCACTTCCAGGTCTTTGCCGTTTTTTCTGAACAGCCATGGAATTTGCCGGCCGTTGCTTGGCAGCAGAAACTGTATGCAAGTGTGATCGCGCAAGGCCTCGAGCGATTCCGGGATGCCTGCCTGCTGCAGATAAGCAGGTGTGGCCACCACGACCAGTGCCGCATCTTCCAGCTTACGGACGATCATGCTTGAGTCGGACGGCGTACGGGCGCGTATCGCGAGGTCATAGCCTTCTTCGGCAAAGTCGATGTTCCTGTTACTTAAATGGACCTCTATCTGCACCTCCGGATAGCGCGCGCCGAATTCCGGTAGCAGGGGCAAGACTCGATAGTGTCCATAGGGCGTGGGCAAACTGATGCGCAACATGCCCGCAGGCACGCTCTGTTGACCGGTCACTGCACGCTCCGCATCGGCCAGTTGATTCAGCGCTTGCCGACACTGTTCAAAGTAAGCGCGACCGGGCTCCGTCAACTTGATGCTCCTGGTCGTGCGCACGAACAGCCGCACGCCCAATCTGGCTTCCAGCCGGAGAATTGAACGGCTGACCGCTGCAGGCGTTATTCCAGCCATCGTCGCTGCAGCGGTAAAGCTTCCCAACTCCGCTGCTGAACAAAAAAGCTCGATGCTGCCGAGTAAAACATCGTCGAACTGTCTGGCCATAATTTATTACATCATGTATCAGCAAATTTGAATGGTAAGCCATTTATTGATTCCCGGCTCATCAATAAACTGCATTTCGCATTTGGCGAATCCGGCAATTGGTGCCTTGTTCGCCTGTGGAAAACATTCATATCAACACCATCGGAAAGGACTTCCACTATGGAACGCAACAGCAGAACCGTGATTGTCACCGGCGCATCCAGCGGTATCGGACTCGCTTTGGCCGAGGCGTATCTTCAGCGCGGCTTCAATGTCGTTGGCAACGCACGCACCCATGAGCGGTTGATGCATGCAGCCGCCAAGCTCGGCAATCCCGAGAATTTTCTGTTGGTCGAAGGCGATATCGCTGAAAAGGCGACCGCGAAAAAGCTGTTCGAGCGCGCCGTCGCCGCATTCGGGAAAGTCGATATCCTGGTCAACAATGCTGGCATCTTCAACGCCAAGCCGTTTACCGAATACACGGAGACAGAACTCGACAGTCTGGTCAATACCAATCTGAAAGGCTTCTTCCACGCGAGCCAGCAGGCGGCTGCCCACATGGCGCAGCACAAGCAAGGCCACATCGTCAGCATCACCGCAAGTATCGCGTTGCAGCCCAATGCGAGCGTGCCCGCTGCGCTTCCTATTCTGATCAAGGGCGGCATCAACCATGCGACCAAGGCCCTCGCGCTCGAACTTGCCCCGCACAACATCAAAGTGACCGCAGTCGCCCCCGGCATCATCGACACGCCGTTATATACCAGCGACATGCACGGCTTCCTGAACACCATGCAACCGGTGGGACGGATAGGAACAACCAGGGAGGTGGTCGATGCGGTGCTCTACCTCACCGATGCGGAATTCACCACTGGCGTCGTGCTTCCGGTCGATGGCGGCATGAGCTCCGGGAAGTGGTAAGCAGTGGACTCATTCATCCGAGGAAAAAACATGAACAATCATCAGGAAATCCACGATGTACTCAATCGCTATTTCGACGCCATCTACAGGGGCGATGTCCCGCAACTGAAAGGCGCGTTTCATCCTCAAGCCATCTTGTTCGGCGAGATCAACGGCCAGCCTTACCTCAAGCTGCTCGCCGACTATTTGAACGCAGTTGAAAACCGCCAGTCCCCGCAAGCATCGGGCGAGTCCTTTCGCATGAAAACCCTGGCGGTCGAGGTGTTGGACAACATCGCCTATGCCAAAACCCATTGCCAGATGCTGGGGTTTAACTACTTCGACTATCTCGCCCTGGTTCGTCAGGAGGGCCGATGGCTGATTGTCAACAAGCTGTTTACCCACGTCCCGCCTTCTACCGAAATCCAACACGAAAAGCGATAAGGAATTCTTGTCATGCCATATGTGAATATCCAAATCACCCGCGAAGGCGCCACGCCCGAGCAGAAGGCCGAACTCATCAAGGGGGCTACCGAGCTGCTGGTGCGCGTGTTGAATAAAAATCCGGCGACTACCTTTGTCATCATCGACGAAGTCGATACCGACAACTGGGGCGTCGCCGGACAATCCGTGACGGTGCTTCGATGGCAGGAACAATTCACTTCAGGCGTACCCGCAGGGATCCCGGCCTGAAGATGTTTATCCCTACGTCGACGCTCACGTTAAGATCACCGTGAACATATCGTTTCATGCAGCGCCATTTTCAATGTCGCTGCGTATCCGACTGCTGCAGCGGATGCGTTTGCCTATATGGCGCCGGTGATCGACAGCCGGCATCGCAATCGCATGGTACGCGGCGAACCGGCGCGCCATGCACGTGTGAAAGCGGGAACGATAGAGTTGCCGCCAAATTTCAGTGCGAGTTATTCGGCGATCTATTCGTTGCAGAGCAAATCGAGCATGTGAGTGACAGCTGCCAAGTAGTTACGCGAAATTTATTGTGAATGTTTTTCCGTAACTCTTTGGGGACGCTCTGGTCGGACGTAGGCTCCGTCTATATGATGCGTGGGGCTCTATTATTTTGCCGTGCCGGTACTTGCAAGTTCTTGTTCGACTAACTTCTGGAGCTGTTCTGGCCCGAAAGACGGCAGTGGCTTTCCGTTCACGTAAAATTCCGGTGTCCCCTTGACGTTCAGCGTTTTTACGTCTTGTAGGTCTTGCTCGATCAGTTGCACCAATTCTTGGGACTTCATGTCCTCCTTCAGGCGCGACATATCCAGCCCCAATCCTTCCAGGTGGGGCCAAACTAAATCCAGATGTGCGGAATGGTCTGGTGCCCATTGTGGCTGCGCAACAAGCAAGGCTTCGAGCGCTTGCCAGTATTTGCCTTGTTTCCTGCTCGCCTCAAGAACCTTCACGACCTGATCTGCGCCTTGATGAAAAGGCGCATAGCGAATGGAAAGTCGGATTTTCTCAGGATGTGCGGCCATCAACTCTTTTACAAAAGGATAAAACGCACGACATGCTTCGCAAGCCGGGTCGAGAAACTCGACGATATGTACCGGTGCACTTGCGTTGCCTAGCGATGGCGAATGAAACCGCACAAGGGCCTCACTGTTTTGCGAAGTCGCCTGCGTAACTTGCTCGACCTTCCGGCTCTTATAGAGACTGATGCCGAGAGCGAATGCAACTGCCAGTATGACGGTGGTCGCGATAAAGAGCGTTTTTTGTTTCACTTGGATGCCTTGAGTTGGGTAGTAATAAGCAATGCAGTTATGAATGCGAAGGCCCCGACAGAGAGCATGGGAATGGTCAAAAATCCGAACCATTCAATCTGTTCCGCTGAGCATGGGACTCCTTGCGTGCAAGGGCTAAGAGTCTCAGCAATCAAACCCTGAGCAACCAGCAGATGAAATATTGCAATTCCCAGTCCGGTGACTGCCAACGGAAAAGCGTAACGTACGACCTTGACGTCTAAGGGGAACAGGCTTGCCGCAAGAATGAGAACGAGCGGGAACATGCAAATACGCTGATACCAGCACAATACGCATGGTGTCAGCCCCATGACCTCTCCTAAAAACAGCGCGCCAAGGGAAGAAATAGTAGCTAAAAGCCAGCAAGCGAATAGGAGAGCCCACCCGGGCGTTTTAGCTGAGTCCACAGAATTTGCCATCATGTTTTAAGCAGGCTTTTCAGGTCCTGCGCAATAAGGTCCACGGAATGAGAGTCGCTAATTAACAAGCGAAGGCGTCCTTGCGGGTCAAATGCATACGTGCCGCCTGAGTGGTCCACCGTATAAAAACCGTTTTGGTCCGATGTCTGAATGGCACGAATTACCTTGAATTCCTTTACCGTGTTCTCTACCTGCTGCTCGGAGCCCAGAAGGCCGAGAAACGATGGATGGAACGAAGGTACGTATGTCTTCAAGACGTCAGGAGTATCTCGTTTGGGGTCCAACGTCACCATTAGCACCTGTACCCGCTCGGCGTCCTTCCCGAGTTTTTCCATGACCGATGCAAGCTTGACCATTGTGGTTGGACACACGTCAGGACAATTGGTATAGCCAAAGAAAAGCAAGACGGCTTTCTCTTTGAAATCAGCGATCGTCCGCGGTTGACCATTGTGGTCGGTCAACTGAAAGTTGGCACCCCACGAACCTCCCGTGATATCCACTGTGCCGAACTTCTGCGCTGACGTGCCCGCTTTCTCACACCCTAATAAGGCCGCCGACACAACAAACAAGGCTGCGAGGTAGCGAAAAGTTTTTATAGTCGTGTTCATTGCTTATTTCCTCAGAGCGCGGATAGGAACAGTGACAATAGATGTGCTTTTCTTATTTTTGGCATCTTCGAATGTCATTTTCACTGTCACAGATTCCCCTGCTACCAAGGGCTTCGTCAGGCCCATCAGCATCAAATGCTTTCCGCCTGGTGCAAGCTCGACCGTTTGACCGGGCGTTACGTCTAGCTGCCCGTGTTCCCGCATTCTCATGACGCCGTCATGCATATGCATATCGTGGACTTGGACCTGCTTGGCTGCGTCTGTCTCCGCGCTAACCATGCGAGTCGCAGTTGAACTGCTAATTTTCATGTAGATGGCGCCGACCGGTTGCCCTGGGACGGTCGCTCGTGCCCAGGCATCTGTAATGGAAACTTCAGCAAATGCGCTTGAAGCACCCACCGTAAATAACAGTGCAAATATTAGTTTTTTCATAATCTTAAATTTTGAGAAACGCTTACAGCGGCGCGTACATGCACCTGCACACGCAGGTGCAGGTGCAGTGCATTCAGCGCCTAGAAATTGGTCAGGAAGTCCCGCTTACAAACACCTTGTGGTCACGAAAGGTGTAATTGCCCGTCCCGACATGAGCAGGATGGCAGCGATAAACAAGGGAGTTAAGAATGTGCCGGTGGAGCGCGAGACTGCGCGGGCGTCCATGCGAACAATCGCTGAGGGGCCTGATAGAAGAGGAATGGCTGTGGAAATGATGCAATAGTTGTAAGCCTGACCAAAGCACTTACAGGAGGCAGCACTGGGGTATCTCCGTCGATTCTGCAAAACGGGCAATCCTCGAAGTGCTGGTCATGTTTGACCGTCGAAAACGGCTTGGTCGCCTCTTCTGCAGGCAATTTAAGCTGCTTGATACCAAATGACGTGCATACTTCTGTCAACCTTGGCGAAGAGGCATTTTTTAATGCGAGTGCATGAGAAATCGATGGCACAAGTGCGACCAGCAGGATGGCAAACATTGCCATCCACGCCGTCAGAAATCTTGTGCACCGAGTCATTCGCATTCCTGCATTTTATCGCACTCAGTTCAGCCTAGCTTCGAAGGGTAGCCAAGATAAAAAAGGCAACCGGCCAAACTTTTGGTCGTTTCATCTACTCCGAACGCGGTGGCATCGTCAGGTACCGCAGTTGCATTTCTTAGGCAGGCTGACGCGCATAACTGACAGTCAGCATCTCCCACTGGTGGCCATCCGGCTCGTTCCAGTAGATCAAGTTTCCGCCGTAATCGGTATTGATCTGCATATCCATCGGCCCGCGCACCGAACTCCGATACGGAATGCCAGCCGCTTTGATGCGCCCGAGGATTGTGTCGAAGTCTTCCTGGCTGACGCGAAAGCAAAAGTGGTAGACGGGATATGCCTCGGCGGTCTCGATGAAATCGAGAGTGAGGCCGTCATTCACATAGACTGGCGAGAACGGGCCAATTCCTGCTTCTTCCCAAGGCACGCCGAGAAGCTCGCCCAAAAGCTTCGCTGAAGCAATCTGATGACGCGAAGGAACAATGGTGTGATCGAGTGCGATCTGCATGTCGTTTTCTCCTGCGATGAAGGGCATTGTTAACTTTGTTGGATGTTCAATGAGCCTCGGCCAAATCGGCCAGATTGTGTCTATCCTAAGCCACGGTACTGTATTCGCTGGCTGTCCATTGAGGGCTATCAATTCCGTACGAACAGAATACAGTAGAAGTAATGGAAGGGCGTGCCCGCGCATCGCATCAGCATGCTGCCATGAGCCGCTTCTACCAATATAGGAGAAAAACATGAACGGACCCAAACGACTCATTGCCTCCCTGCTCGTCGTCTGCATGACCGGCGCAAGCTTGCCGATGCAGGCAAGCGCAGCCATTGTCGGCACGCAGGAGGCTGCCGCACCGGCTGCAAGTGCCGAACGGGACCGGGTAATCGGATTTTTGTCGCGCGAAGAGGTGCGCAAGTCGATTGAAGCGCAAGGCGTTGATCCCCGCGAAGCCATCGATCGCGTACAGGCAATGTCCGATGAGGAAGTGCAGCAGCTGGCCGGTCGCATCGACCAGTTGCCGGCCGGCGGTGACATTCTGGGCGTGTTGTTTACGATATTCATCGTCTTGCTGGTTACCGACATCCTTGGCTTGACGAAGGTATTTCCGTTTACCCGATCGGTTCGATGAGGCCAGGCAGTTTCCGCTGGCGCGAATCGATGCGTATGGCCGTGTTGTCGGCTGTGGTACTGGCATTGGTCGGGTGCGCAACACCCCAGGTATCCACATTGCAGCAGAGCTGGCCCGACTCGCTATTGCCTGCTGCCATGATAGGCAGCGTTCCTTTCTACCCGCAAAGCGATTATCAGTGCGGACCTGCGGCGCTCGCGATGGTGGCCAGTGCTGCAGGGGTGCCGGTATTGCCCGAGCAACTGGTCGATCAGGTGTATCTGCCTGCCAGACAAGGCTCGCTACAGCTGGAAATGCTCGCCACCGGCAGACGCCTGGCGCTGGTCTCACACCGGATCAAACCCGATACGGAAACATTGCTGCGGGAAGTTGCGGCCGGCCATCCTGTGATCGTATTGCAGAACCTGTCTTTTCAGTTCGCGCCATTGTGGCATTACGCGGTTGTGATCGGATTCGACCGCGATCGCAATACCATTGTCCTGCATTCCGGCCGTACCGAACGCATGGAGATGTCGCTTTATACCTTTGAACGCACCTGGCAGCGTGCAGACCGGTGGGCAATGCTGGCGATGCCGCCAGACCGCCTGCCTGCCACAGCGGAAGCAGACGGCTATGCAAGATCGATCGCCGTGCTCGAGCGCAGTTCGGCCAGGGCTGCGCATACCGCCTACAACACTGCACTCAAGCGATGGCCTGCCGACCCAATCTTGCAATTGGGCGCCGGCAATAGCGCGTACACGCTGGGAAAGATCACCGAAGCGACACAGGCATATCAAACGCTGGTGAAGTCGCATCCTGGATTTGCCGATGGATGGAATAATCTGGCACAGGTGCTTTTCGATCAGGGCCAGCATCGCGAGGCGATGGCGGCAATCAGTAAGGCGGTGGCGCTGGGAGGGCCGCGTCTGGCAACTTATCTGACGCTCCAGCAACAGATCAAGGCAAAGCTATAGACCATGGAGGAAAAAATATTGAAGCATAGAAGCGCAGGTCCCGAAAACTAAACAGGGAGCTTCATGACCTTGAATTTTTTCCAGAGCTTTTCAAGCTGCTTTTTGTCGGCTTCCACACTTCCGGCCAGGTAGCCACGAATGTATGCCGCCGTGCCAGCGAGGGTATCTTGTTCCTCTTGTAATTCCTTCAGTAACCGATCGCCTACGGCCACGTCATTCATCCAGCCAAGTTCATTCTGCAGTTGCGACAGTGCACGCACATAGGGTTTGGTCTTTCTGGTCGGATAGAGTGATTGGAAGAATTCGGTGGCGTAGCGTGCCTTCTTTGCGGCAATGCGTACGCGGTGGCGCGCCTCGGGCGTCGCTTCCTTCAACCGTCTGCCGCGCTTGTGCAGACGCCGTTGCGCGTGCTTCAGGGAGATTTTCGCGAAGCGGATGATCGGAGTCTTCATGCGCTTGCGATTCGATGGAGAGATCGCTTCACGCCAGCTGCGGGTCTGAACCCAGTTCGTTAAGAAAAGAACCAGTTGGAAATAACGGTCTGATCGGACTACGGCCGCGACTGCTTCATGCCTTTCCTGTGCGTTTGCTTTTGTCGCCAGCCTGACAGGCTCAAATTCGATTTCCGCAGCGATGGAAGCCGCCACTGGCAGAGTAGACCCCGCCAGCACATCCCAGTCTCGCGCAATACCGAGTTCTTCGGCAAGCCAATTTATCTCGTGTTGCACTTCATCAGGCAGTTGCAACATGCTGTTGAACAATCCAAGTAGAGAGCGCAAGCGACGCAAGCCAACACGCATCTGATGCAAACTCTCTTCGTGATGCGTCTGCGCGACGGCGGCTTCATTCGCCCGGATCTGTGCGAGACAGTTCGTTGCGATTTCCTGAAACGCTTGCGCCACGGTCAAGTGCTTCGACAGTTTCACATGCGTTGCCTTGACGGCAGCCAGCGGTTGCGAAGCGAACGGTAAGGAGGAATGCATATCCATAATTCATAAGCTATAAGAAACCGGATGCTTGTGCAATGCGAGAGGTGGCAAAGTGACTCAAGAATTCCCGGAAAAGAGAATGACGGTCTGGGCGCTGGCTGCTCACATGCCGTAATATTGGAGTGAGATTCCGGCCGTAAAAGAAGTTCCATCGACAGGGATTGCGCGGCCACGCAGCGGCGTTATAGACAAAAAATAGCAGTACCCGTACACGTCTCCTAAAGTACCAACGTAAAAAAGTGACACGAGGTTAGCAGCTAGGCAGTCCGCTCCTTGCCGCTCTTGGGTCGTCCGCTAGTGACATGCAGGCCGCATGGCATCACTCCCGACGACTACTTCGGCGATGTCCTGTATCGGGTCAGGCAGTATCCGGCGTCTCAGATGCAGGACTTGCTCGACTGCGGCGGAAGCAGTTGTTTTCAGTCGTTCTACTACGTTGCGATCTGTACCAACGGTGAAGAAAGTGACTTGAGCCTATCCGTTCTTTTAAAGCCAAGAACCAAGATGCGTTGACCTCACGATCTACGTCTACGACCTGGCACATGCAGGTTTGTGACGGCATGCCAAAACCAGAGACCAGAAGCAGGAAGTTCTTCAATATGTGTATGACCTGATGGGAACACAGTTGCAACAGATGCGTTCGGCAATGCATTGGGTAACAGCATCGCTTACGGCGATTGGGGCGGTAGCCAGCAGGAAAGCGCGCTAACGTCGTTCCGGCAGGCTGAGATCGCGGCGATGAATGCGGATGCTGTTGCGAACGGGGAGATTGGGCTGGGCAGCACATTCGCCGGCGATATGGGGCTGCGCAAGGCGATGAATCCGCTGCTGTCGAGAGCAGCCGAGTTCACTCCGGAGATCAAGGCAGACGGCACGCGCCCGGTCTACGATTTCGGCGATCCGTTTGAAAACGACGGCGTGGTTGCCGCAGCCGGCGGCGTATCGCGAAGCTCGGGCAACGCCAAGCTGACGATGGTGCCGCAGGAGTTGTACGCGCTGCGCGATCCAGCGGTGCGCGCCGATGAGCAAGCAATGCGCCGGCTCTACGGTATCGCGATGGACAACAGCCGCACCTGGCTGCCGACGAACCTGACGCCGGAAGAGACGAGCCTGACCACGGGCATGGCGTATCACAAGGTGTTCGGAGAAGACCGGACGGCGATCTGGTTCGGCCTGGCGCCGTATGCCACGTCGAAGGTCGGCGAGACTTACCAGCAGCTCAACACGTTCGGGTTCATGGGCCGGGCCGATGCGGGTATCATTCGTTCCGCCTTCCAGGAAGGCAACCGCGCGATCTTCATGAGTATGTTCACGGCCGAACAGTTCTACCAGGCCGGCGGAACCGATGCGATACGGTCGATGGTGAATATCGATTCACGGAGCTTTGGGGCAAGCTGGAATCGTGACAACAGGGAATATAGCGATGCCCTTGTTCAAAGCTTCGAGTTGCGCGATCAGGCCAAGGACGCCTTCCGGAACGGGCAGACTGGACGCGGTGAACAGTTGCTGGGCCAGTCGCTGAAATCGTCCGCCGACTTCGAGCAGCGCGTCGTGTTGCAGCAGTATTACGATACCAAGTACACCGCGAACGACTGGCTCGGCAAGCCGGTGACGAAGACGCTGCGGCAAGCCATCCAGGGCATGGCGAGCATTGGGCCGGACAGCATTGCTCAAAGCTATGCGGAGCGCATGTCGACGGTGACGATCAACGGCCAGTCGCTCAGTTTCACCGGCAACGACGTGGGCAACGTGAAGCAGCGCATGCCGTTCGTCTATTCGCTCGCCGGCAACCTGATGCGGACCTACAGTAGCGGCAGTTCGGGCGATTGGCTGAGCGGATCGCAACGTATTTACCAAGAACAGTTTAATGTTCTGCAAAATACGTATGGTGTAACGGAGGCATTCGATGTCCGCCGCCGGCTCGGGTTCTAAATGGGGGTGCGGATGAACAAGCTATGGATGGGATTGGTGCTCGTCGCTATATCCGGGTTGGCGGCCTGCCAGCCGCAGGGCGAGCATGGAAAATTGAGGAAAGACATGAACGGGATGATTCTGGGCGACGACACCCAACCGGCGCAGCCGCTGCATGTGGGGGTGGGCGATACCGCGACGCGGCTGATGGCACGCAATCCGTATCTGAAGCAATTCAAGCTGAACGACCAAGAGGAATTGCGACTACCGCTGATGACGAAGCTGGACGTGCATTACGACGACGGCGACATCAAGCTGGACGTGGGATGCGCATTCACGACGAATATCGACGGCAATGCACGCTTCCCGGGCGCGGCCTTCATCGGCATCAAGCTGTGCGACCAGCCGCTGAACGACTGGAAACCGGCCTTGCAGCGGGCAACCGAGATCATGCGCCGCCTGGAGCAGCAGAATCCGCAGGTGCAGAACCTGCGCGATTTCTACCGTAATGCCAGCGAGCCGGAATTGCAAAAGATCGGTGGAAAGCAATGGCGCAAGTCACAACAAGACATGGACATGCTTCGGACGCTCGAAGAAGCGGATGCCAAGTTTGCGCAAGAGGCTGCCGGCGGCAATGAGGAAATACTAAGTGGAAAGTGGCGCAACACTGAAGCATTCGTCGGTGTCTATGCTGGCAAGCATGCGATCTTCGAGATTGGGGTATCCAAGGTTGCCGAATTCGGCGGCAGTAATTTGACCGAAGAGCAGCGCCGGACGATGCGTTACGAAGTGACGATGAGCTTCCGTCTGCGCAATGACGTCGATCCAAAGTCAGTGCAACGGTAGGCCAAGTCATATACCGTTCTTCTTCTCTTCCTTGAAATAAGAAAGCCGCTCCCAACCCCACTAGCTGCATGGGGTGATGGAGCGGCTTCTTTTTAGCTGCTAAAGAACGGTGATGCCGACTGCGGCATCAGCGCTTCTTGATTGCCTTCGGTTTGTTTGGTTTCTCCTCCGGGGCAACGAAGCCGATCGGTCGTTTCGGCGATGGTGCCGGCGGCGTCATCAATTCGCGGATGGCGTCGAACACCTGTTTCAATTGCACGCGGGTGTTGTGCGAAAACGTATCGTGCTTTAACTCCATCAGCTCGGCCTTGTTCTCCAGCTCATCCAGACGCAGCGCCAGTTCCTTGTTCGACACGATCACTTCGCGCAGGCGCACGAAGGCGCGCATGATCTCGATATTGACCGCAATCGCCTGCGCACTGTTGAGCACGGAAGACAGCATTGCCACGCCTTGTTCCGTGAAGGCATAGGGCGCATAGCGCCGGCCGCCGCGGCCGGTGTTTGAGGTCACAGATTGTGATCTCAAAACATCCCACTCGGCAGCATCGAGCTGGAACATGAAATCTTCCGGGAATCGGTCGAGATTGCGCTTGACGGCCTGCACCAGGGCGCTGGTGGTGACGCCGTAGAGCGCGGCTAGATCGGCGTCGATCATCACCCGGTGGCCGCGCATGACGAGGATGCGGCGCTCAATGTGGATGGGTGGGGTCGAAGGTTTGCTCATGCCTTGTTCCTTCCCGCCGTTGCTTTCTTCTCTTTAGCCGCCGGTGCCGGCCTACCCACGCGCTCCAATGCGCCGGCGACCTGATTCTTGACGATCATCGCATCGAGCACGGCCTTGGCGATCGCCTGTTCTTCTGACGGCATTGCCGCGATCGCCTCGAAGCGCAGCTTCAGATCGTCGTCGAGCTCGCGCTCGCCTTCCTCGAACAGCAGGAAATCGGCCGTGACATGCAGTGCGAGCGCGAGCTTCTTCAAGGCTTCGGCCGTAGGCTGGGCGCTACCGGCCTCGTAGCGCTTAATTTGCTGGACGTGGATGCCGGAGGCATCGGCCAGGCTTTGCTGGGTCAAACCCTTCTGCTTGCGCAGCCCGATCACTCTTGCAGAGAAACTCATGGTGGATAACCAGTGATGAAGACAGGCCATGATGCTAGCTCCTTGTTTCGGAGGGGGTTGACGAAAGTATAGTATACGATACCATAATAATATACGTTAAGTATCTTGACAGGTTTCGGAGCGAAAGGCGATTTATGGCACGGATACCAGCAGCGGAGATCGAGCAGCTAAAAAGCGACGTGTCGGTCGAGTGCCTAGTGGAGGCGGCCGGGATTGCGCTGAAGAAGTCCGGCAAGGACAGGATCGGCACTTGTCCGTTCCACGACGACAGCGAACCGTCGCTGGTGGTGACGCCGGCCAAGAACCTGTGGCACTGCTTCGGTTGCCAGATCGGCGGCGGGCCGCTCGACTGGGTGATGAAATTCAAGGGGTGTCATTTCGTCATGCGGTCGAATTGCTGAAGGCCGATCCTTCTTTAGCCGCGCAGGGCGATGCGCCAGTCAAGCGTGCGACGGTACGCGCCTTGCCGTCGCCGGTCACGTTCGACGCCGATGACCAGGCATTATTGAACCAATCCGTCAGCTACTACCACGAGACGCTAAAGCAGTCGCCGGAAGCGCTGGCCTATCTGAAGGCACGCGGGCTGGACCACCCGGAGCTGGTCGAGCGTTTCGTGCTGGGTTATGCGAACCGCACGCTGGGTCTGCGCCTGCCGGAAAAGAATCGTCTGTCCGGCGCTGACATTCGCACGCGCCTGCAAAAGATCGGCATCTACCGCGAGAGCGGCCATGAACACTTCAACGGCTCGCTGGTGGTGCCGGTGCTGGACGACGCCGGTAACGTCACCGAGGTGTATGGCCGCAAAATCCGCGACGATTTGCGCAAGGGAACGCCGTTGCACCTGTACCTGCCGGGGCCGCATCGCGGCGTGTGGAACGAGCAGGCGCTAGCGGAAAACAAGGAATCATCCTGTGCGAAGCGTTGATCGATGCGATGACGTTCTGGTGCGCCGGTTTTACGAATGTCACTGCTGCCTATGGCGTGGAGGGCTTCACCGACGACCACCTGGCCGCGTTCAGGAAATACGGCACCGAGCGCGTGCTGATCGCGTATGACCGCGACGACGCCGGCAACCGCGCCGCCGAGAAGCTGGCGGCGCAATTGATGGAGCAAGGCATCGAGTGTTTGCGCGTACTGTTCCCCAAAGGGATGGACGCGAACAGTTATGCATTGAAATTGACGCCGGCCGCCCATAGCCTGGGCCTGGTGCTGCGGCAGGCCGAATGGATCGGGCGCGGGCGGCAACCGGACGCCGTGCCGGCTGTGCCCGCCGCTGCGCAAGACTTCCCCATGCCGCCGCCCGCTGCACCGTTGGCCGTTCCTTTAGCCGCTATGGCGGACGATGCCGACGCCGAGCCGCCGATCGAGTCGGCCGGCGATGAACTGCTGATCGTGCAGGGGATAGGCAATGGCGCGTGCGCGGCTGGAAAAAGAACCTGTCGCCCGAGCAGATGCGCGTGAACCTGCAAGTGCGGCGCACGCCGGAGGAGGCGGGCGGCTACCACGTCGACACGCTCGACCTGTACGCGGCGCGCGCCCGCGCTGCATACATCCGGCAAGCGGCGATCGAGCTGGGGTTGCCCGACGACACGATCAAGAGAGATATGGGCCATGTGCTGTTGAAGCTGGAAACGCTGCAGGACGAAGCGATCCGTCAAAACACCAAGCCGAAAAGCACGGTGCCGCTGATGTCGGCCGAGGATGAAAAAACCGCCCTGGCATTGTTGCAAGCGCCCGACCTGATCGCGCGCATCGTGGCCGACATGGAGCGCTGCGGCATGGTGGGCGAGTCGAACAATTGCCTGGCCGGGTATCTGGCCGCCGTCTCGCGCAAACTCGACACGCCGCTGGCGATCCTGATTCAGAGTTCGAGCGCAGCCGGCAAAAGCAGCCTGATGGAGGCGGTGCTGGCGATGGTGCCGCCCGAAGAGCGCGTCCATACAGCGCGATGACGGGGCAATCCCTGTTCTACCTGGGCGAGACCGACATGCAGCACAAGATCCTCGCGATTGCGGAGAAGAAGGCGTGCGGCAGGCGGCGTATGCGTTGAAGCTGCTGCAGTCCGACGGCGAATTGACGATGGCCTCGACCGGCAAGGACGAGACGACCGGCATCTCGTGACGAAACAGTACAAGGTCAAGGGGCCGGTGATGCTGATGATGACGACGACTGCGATCGACATCGACGAAGAGCTGATGAACCGCTGCCTGGTCTTGAGCGTGAACGAATCGCGCGAGCAGACGCGGGCGATTCATGCACGCCAGCGCATGAAGCAGACCCTCGAAGGGTTGCTGGCATCGAGCGAGAAAGAGGCGATCATTGCCTTGCACCAGAATGCGCAACGGCTGTTGAAGCCGGTGCTGGTGGTGAACCCGTATGCCGACAAATTGACATTCCTCGACGACAAGACGCGCACCCGGCGCGACCACATGAAGTATCTGACGCTGATTCGTGCCATTGCGCTGATCCACCAGCACCAGCGGCCGGTTAAAACGGTCGCGCATCGCGGGCGCACGCTGGCCTATATCGAGGCGACCAAGGCCGACATTGCGTTGGCCAACCGCATCGCGCACGACGTGCTGGGCAGGACGCTGGACGAGCTGCCGCCGCAGACGCGCCGCTTGTTGACGCAGCTCCATGCGTGGGTCGATCAGGAAGCGATGGCGCAGAAACTGCCGCCGCGTGAGTTCCGCTTCACCCGCAAGCAGGTGCGCGACGCCTTGCAATGGGGCGATACGCAACTGAAGCTGCATCTGGGCCGGCTGGTCGATCTCGAATACCTGGCCGTGCATCGGCGCGGCACGACATTCGATTACGAGCTGCTGTATGACGGCAAAGATGAAGGCAAGCACCTGTGCGGCTTGATCGACGTGGCGGCATTGGGCGAGATGCACGGCTACGACGGCGAGCGGTCGGGGGGCAATGAGCATCGGTCGGGGTTCGGTCGGCCCTTGGTCGGCTTGGTGTCGGGGGCCGGTCGGGGTATGGTGCCGAACGCGCAAAGCGAGCCTCCATGCGGCTCTGCGGACGATGATGCCGTGCAAAGCGGTGTGTTTGCGCCAAATGCACTACACCATGCGAACGGTGCCGGTCCTGTCGTAGCGGGAGGCTGAACATGCGTGCTGGCGTTCAACCGTTCCGCACGCGCGGCAAGCGGCAGTTCAATAGCCCGGTAGGCGACCCGCGCGACGCGCGCGGCCTGACTGCGGCGATGCGCCGCTTCATCGACTACCGCACCATGATCGGCAGCACGGAATCGGGGTTGTGGAGCATGGAGCGTTACCTCCGCGACTTCATCGTGTGGGCCGATGCGCGGGCCGTCACGCATCCCGAACATGTGACGCAAGCGGTGCTCGAACGCTATCAGCGCTGGCTGCACCACTACCGCAAGAAGGACGGTGCGCCGCTGTCGGTGGCGAGCCGGCGCAGCAAGATCACGCCGCTTAAAAGCTTCTTCAAGTGGCTGACCAAGACCGGACAGATTCCGGCCAATCCTGCCTCCGAAATCGAGCTGCCCAAGGCGATACGGCGGCTGCCGCGCCATGTGCTCAGCGTCGATGAAACCGAGCGCGTGTTGGCGCTCGCCGACACGGCGAGCCTGATCGGCTTGCGTGACCGCGCGATGATGGAAGTGCTGTATGCGACCGGTATGCGGAGAATGGAAATCGCCAAGCTGGAAATCGGTGACATCGATGCCGACAAGTGCGTAGTGCTGATCCGCGAGGGAAAAGGCCGAAAAGACCGCTTGATTCCGCTGGGCGAGCGCGCGCTGCACTGGGTGCAGGAATATCTCGACAAGAGCCGGCCGCTGCTGGCGTGGAACCAGCAGGACAGCACCTTGTTTCTCGGGCAGGAAGGCATGGCGTTGTCGCCGACCTGGCTATCCACGCATGTGGCGTCCTACGTCAAGCGGGCGGAGCTGGGCAAGCACGGCGGCTGCCATTTGTTTCGGCACACGATGGCGACCCTGATGCTCGAAGGCGGAGCCGACATCCGCTTCATTCAGGCGATGCTGGGGCATGCGGAGCTGTCGACCACGCAGATTTACGCGCAAGTGGCGATCCGGCAATTGCAACTGGTGCATGCGAGCACGCATCCGGGTGCATTACGGCGCGTCAGAGGCGATCAAATGACCGTGGACGGCTCCACGTCTCAACCCGATGCGGAAAACGCCGCAGACGCGCTGTTGGCTGCGCTGGACGCGGAAGCCGACGAGGAGGATGCATGCTGATCGAAGTGAACCTGCCGGATGAATTGGCGTGGGCCTTGGCCGAGTTCCTGAAACGCGCCGGCTACAGCGATTACCGGCAGCTGGCGGTCAGCGAGCAAGAGGCATACGACATGCAGGACGCCGGCGAGAAGGTGCGCGCGGCGCTGGCGGAACGAGGGATTGCGCCGCGTTGAGATCAGAGGCAAGCGCGAACGTCGCAAGACGTTAACCCGCCTGTCACGCGCCATGCCAGGCGTGCAAGGGGAAAGTCAGGGCACGGCATGGCGCGCGCCAGGCTGGACGCCGGTGGTGTGCGATGGCCGGTGGCACCGGAACCGCACGAGAAACCAGAGTCAGGGGAACGAAGCGCGCTCCTGCGTCGCTTGCCGCCGCGCTTCGCCGTTAGCCAGACAAGAGCAACGCAAGGTCAAAGGCACAGCCGTTCCGGGGTAACTGCCTGCGGCAGTTAACATAACGCCGCATTCTGCAAAGTTGCTGCATTCGCTCCACTTCGTTGCGCTCGGTGCAACGACCGCTTCGCGCCCTGCGGGTTCGCAGAACGGGGCGTTATGTCTGGCGCCCCTCCACGGCTGCACCCCCTGGCATGTGCGCTGGAGCGCGCAGGGATTGGTCAGGGTTACGGTGCGCGCTCGTGCCTCGCTTGCGGCCGCGCTGCGCCGGCAGTCAGAGGGTACGCAACAACAACGCACGGCCAGGCCCACGCCGTGCTCAGCTGCATGGCTTGTGTGCCCGCGTACCGCCGGCACATCTGTTTCAGTCAGGCGCTATCGCGCAATCACAACGACCACCAGCCCCCGCCCACCCAGGCAGGCCCGTCCCACGGGCTCGCACTGCGTTGCTCGTTCCCCGTGGGACGGGCCTGCCTTCCCGTCCGCCCCGCAGGGGCTCCCCATGTCAGGCGGCTGCGCCGCACATCAACAACAACGCAACCCCGCGTTCGGCAAGCGGTGCAAGGCATCAACCCGCCTTGCACCGCACTTGCCAGCGTGTCTTTATCCATCGCCGTCAAGGCCAAGCCCTGCGGGCGCTGCGCGGCCTTGACGGAGCGGCGGCCGGCGACGGCGCGATCTTCCCTTAGCCGCCGTTGGTCGGTTTGAGGTCACAGACTGTGACCTCAAACACCGGCATCGAGGCGGTCACAATCCGTGACCACCTGCCGGCCGCTGCGCGGCCGAAAACTGCACATCGGGGCCAAAAAGTTAAAATGCCCGGATGTTTGCCTACGCCACTCCGCCGAAACCCGCGCCGACTCTGCGTGCGCGGGGCATGCGGCTACGACTTCACGTCGGGCCGAATGCGTTCGGCAATGCATTGGGTAACAGCATCGCTTACGGCGATTGGGGCGGTAGCCAGCAGGAAAGCGCGCTAACGTCGTTCCGGCAGGCTGAGATCGCGGCGATGAATGCGGATGCTGTTGCGAACGGGGAGATTGGGCTGGGCAGCACATTCGCCGGCGATATGGGGCTGCGCAAGGCGATGAATCCGCTGCTGTCGAGAGCAGCCGAGTTCACTCCGGAGATCAAGGCAGACGGCACGCGCCCGGTCTACGATTTCGGCGATCCGTTTGAAAACGACGGCGTGGTTGCCGCAGCCGGCGGCGTATCGCGAAGCTCGGGCAACGCCAAGCTGACGATGGTGCCGCAGGAGTTGTACGCGCTGCGCGATCCAGCGGTGCGCGCCGATGAGCAAGCAATGCGCCGGCTCTACGGTATCGCGATGGACAACAGCCGCACCTGGCTGCCGACGAACCTGACGCCGGAAGAGACGAGCCTGACCACGGGCATGGCGTATCACAAGGTGTTCGGAGAAGACCGGACGGCGATCTGGTTCGGCCTGGCGCCGTATGCCACGTCGAAGGTCGGCGAGACTTACCAGCAGCTCAACACGTTCGGGTTCATGGGCCGGGCCGATGCGGGTATCATTCGTTCCGCCTTCCAGGAAGGCAACCGCGCGATCTTCATGAGTATGTTCACGGCCGAACAGTTCTACCAGGCCGGCGGAACCGATGCGATACGGTCGATGGTGAATATCGATTCACGGAGCTTTGGGGCAAGCTGGAATCGTGACAACAGGGAATATAGCGATGCCCTTGTTCAAAGCTTCGAGTTGCGCGATCAGGCCAAGGACGCCTTCCGGAACGGGCAGACTGGACGCGGTGAACAGTTGCTGGGCCAGTCGCTGAAATCGTCCGCCGACTTCGAGCAGCGCGTCGTGTTGCAGCAGTATTACGATACCAAGTACACCGCGAACGACTGGCTCGGCAAGCCGGTGACGAAGACGCTGCGGCAAGCCATCCAGGGCATGGCGAGCATTGGGCCGGACAGCATTGCTCAAAGCTATGCGGAGCGCATGTCGACGGTGACGATCAACGGCCAGTCGCTCAGTTTCACCGGCAACGACGTGGGCAACGTGAAGCAGCGCATGCCGTTCGTCTATTCGCTCGCCGGCAACCTGATGCGGACCTACAGTAGCGGCAGTTCGGGCGATTGGCTGAGCGGATCGCAACGTATTTACCAAGAACAGTTTAATGTTCTGCAAAATACGTATGGTGTAACGGAGGCATTCGATGTCCGCCGCCGGCTCGGGTTCTAAATGGGGGTGCGGATGAACAAGCTATGGATGGGATTGGTGCTCGTCGCTATATCCGGGTTGGCGGCCTGCCAGCCGCAGGGCGAGCATGGAAAATTGAGGAAAGACATGAACGGGATGATTCTGGGCGACGACACCCAACCGGCGCAGCCGCTGCATGTGGGGGTGGGCGATACCGCGACGCGGCTGATGGCACGCAATCCGTATCTGAAGCAATTCAAGCTGAACGACCAAGAGGAATTGCGACTACCGCTGATGACGAAGCTGGACGTGCATTACGACGACGGCGACATCAAGCTGGACGTGGGATGCGCATTCACGACGAATATCGACGGCAATGCACGCTTCCCGGGCGCGGCCTTCATCGGCATCAAGCTGTGCGACCAGCCGCTGAACGACTGGAAACCGGCCTTGCAGCGGGCAACCGAGATCATGCGCCGCCTGGAGCAGCAGAATCCGCAGGTGCAGAACCTGCGCGATTTCTACCGTAATGCCAGCGAGCCGGAATTGCAAAAGATCGGTGGAAAGCAATGGCGCAAGTCACAACAAGACATGGACATGCTTCGGACGCTCGAAGAAGCGGATGCCAAGTTTGCGCAAGAGGCTGCCGGCGGCAATGAGGAAATACTAAGTGGAAAGTGGCGCAACACTGAAGCATTCGTCGGTGTCTATGCTGGCAAGCATGCGATCTTCGAGATTGGGGTATCCAAGGTTGCCGAATTCGGCGGCAGTAATTTGACCGAAGAGCAGCGCCGGACGATGCGTTACGAAGTGACGATGAGCTTCCGTCTGCGCAATGACGTCGATCCAAAGTCAGTGCAACGGTAGGCCAAGTCATATACCGTTCTTCTTCTCTTCCTTGAAATAAGAAAGCCGCTCCCAACCCCACTAGCTGCATGGGGTGATGGAGCGGCTTCTTTTTAGCTGCTAAAGAACGGTGATGCCGACTGCGGCATCAGCGCTTCTTGATTGCCTTCGGTTTGTTTGGTTTCTCCTCCGGGGCAACGAAGCCGATCGGTCGTTTCGGCGATGGTGCCGGCGGCGTCATCAATTCGCGGATGGCGTCGAACACCTGTTTCAATTGCACGCGGGTGTTGTGCGAAAACGTATCGTGCTTTAACTCCATCAGCTCGGCCTTGTTCTCCAGCTCATCCAGACGCAGCGCCAGTTCCTTGTTCGACACGATCACTTCGCGCAGGCGCACGAAGGCGCGCATGATCTCGATATTGACCGCAATCGCCTGCGCACTGTTGAGCACGGAAGACAGCATTGCCACGCCTTGTTCCGTGAAGGCATAGGGCGCATAGCGCCGGCCGCCGCGGCCGGTGTTTGAGGTCACAGATTGTGATCTCAAAACATCCCACTCGGCAGCATCGAGCTGGAACATGAAATCTTCCGGGAATCGGTCGAGATTGCGCTTGACGGCCTGCACCAGGGCGCTGGTGGTGACGCCGTAGAGCGCGGCTAGATCGGCGTCGATCATCACCCGGTGGCCGCGCATGACGAGGATGCGGCGCTCAATGTGGATGGGTGGGGTCGAAGGTTTGCTCATGCCTTGTTCCTTCCCGCCGTTGCTTTCTTCTCTTTAGCCGCCGGTGCCGGCCTACCCACGCGCTCCAATGCGCCGGCGACCTGATTCTTGACGATCATCGCATCGAGCACGGCCTTGGCGATCGCCTGTTCTTCTGACGGCATTGCCGCGATCGCCTCGAAGCGCAGCTTCAGATCGTCGTCGAGCTCGCGCTCGCCTTCCTCGAACAGCAGGAAATCGGCCGTGACATGCAGTGCGAGCGCGAGCTTCTTCAAGGCTTCGGCCGTAGGCTGGGCGCTACCGGCCTCGTAGCGCTTAATTTGCTGGACGTGGATGCCGGAGGCATCGGCCAGGCTTTGCTGGGTCAAACCCTTCTGCTTGCGCAGCCCGATCACTCTTGCAGAGAAACTCATGGTGGATAACCAGTGATGAAGACAGGCCATGATGCTAGCTCCTTGTTTCGGAGGGGGTTGACGAAAGTATAGTATACGATACCATAATAATATACGTTAAGTATCTTGACAGGTTTCGGAGCGAAAGGCGATTTATGGCACGGATACCAGCAGCGGAGATCGAGCAGCTAAAAAGCGACGTGTCGGTCGAGTGCCTAGTGGAGGCGGCCGGGATTGCGCTGAAGAAGTCCGGCAAGGACAGGATCGGCACTTGTCCGTTCCACGACGACAGCGAACCGTCGCTGGTGGTGACGCCGGCCAAGAACCTGTGGCACTGCTTCGGTTGCCAGATCGGCGGCGGGCCGCTCGACTGGGTGATGAAATTCAAGGGGGTGTCATTTCGTCATGCGGTCGAATTGCTGAAGGCCGATCCTTCTTTAGCCGCGCAGGGCGATGCGCCAGTCAAGCGTGCGACGGTACGCGCCTTGCCGTCGCCGGTCACGTTCGACGCCGATGACCAGGCATTATTGAACCAATCCGTCAGCTACTACCACGAGACGCTAAAGCAGTCGCCGGAAGCGCTGGCCTATCTGAAGGCACGCGGGCTGGACCACCCGGAGCTGGTCGAGCGTTTCGTGCTGGGTTATGCGAACCGCACGCTGGGTCTGCGCCTGCCGGAAAAGAATCGTCTGTCCGGCGCTGACATTCGCACGCGCCTGCAAAAGATCGGCATCTACCGCGAGAGCGGCCATGAACACTTCAACGGCTCGCTGGTGGTGCCGGTGCTGGACGACGCCGGTAACGTCACCGAGGTGTATGGCCGCAAAATCCGCGACGATTTGCGCAAGGGAACGCCGTTGCACCTGTACCTGCCGGGGCCGCATCGCGGCGTGTGGAACGAGCAGGCGCTAGCGGAAAACAAGGAAATCATCCTGTGCGAAGCGTTGATCGATGCGATGACGTTCTGGTGCGCCGGTTTTACGAATGTCACTGCTGCCTATGGCGTGGAGGGCTTCACCGACGACCACCTGGCCGCGTTCAGGAAATACGGCACCGAGCGCGTGCTGATCGCGTATGACCGCGACGACGCCGGCAACCGCGCCGCCGAGAAGCTGGCGGCGCAATTGATGGAGCAAGGCATCGAGTGTTTGCGCGTACTGTTCCCCAAAGGGATGGACGCGAACAGTTATGCATTGAAATTGACGCCGGCCGCCCATAGCCTGGGCCTGGTGCTGCGGCAGGCCGAATGGATCGGGCGCGGGCGGCAACCGGACGCCGTGCCGGCTGTGCCCGCCGCTGCGCAAGACTTCCCCATGCCGCCGCCCGCTGCACCGTTGGCCGTTCCTTTAGCCGCTATGGCGGACGATGCCGACGCCGAGCCGCCGATCGAGTCGGCCGGCGATGAACTGCTGATCGTGCAGGGGGATAGGCAATGGCGCGTGCGCGGCTGGAAAAAGAACCTGTCGCCCGAGCAGATGCGCGTGAACCTGCAAGTGCGGCGCACGCCGGAGGAGGCGGGCGGCTACCACGTCGACACGCTCGACCTGTACGCGGCGCGCGCCCGCGCTGCATACATCCGGCAAGCGGCGATCGAGCTGGGGTTGCCCGACGACACGATCAAGAGAGATATGGGCCATGTGCTGTTGAAGCTGGAAACGCTGCAGGACGAAGCGATCCGTCAAAACACCAAGCCGAAAAGCACGGTGCCGCTGATGTCGGCCGAGGATGAAAAAACCGCCCTGGCATTGTTGCAAGCGCCCGACCTGATCGCGCGCATCGTGGCCGACATGGAGCGCTGCGGCATGGTGGGCGAGTCGAACAATTGCCTGGCCGGGTATCTGGCCGCCGTCTCGCGCAAACTCGACACGCCGCTGGCGATCCTGATTCAGAGTTCGAGCGCAGCCGGCAAAAGCAGCCTGATGGAGGCGGTGCTGGCGATGGTGCCGCCCGAAGAGCGCGTCCAGTACAGCGCGATGACGGGGCAATCCCTGTTCTACCTGGGCGAGACCGACATGCAGCACAAGATCCTCGCGATTGCGGAAGAAGAAGGCGTGCGGCAGGCGGCGTATGCGTTGAAGCTGCTGCAGTCCGACGGCGAATTGACGATGGCCTCGACCGGCAAGGACGAGACGACCGGCAATCTCGTGACGAAACAGTACAAGGTCAAGGGGCCGGTGATGCTGATGATGACGACGACTGCGATCGACATCGACGAAGAGCTGATGAACCGCTGCCTGGTCTTGAGCGTGAACGAATCGCGCGAGCAGACGCGGGCGATTCATGCACGCCAGCGCATGAAGCAGACCCTCGAAGGGTTGCTGGCATCGAGCGAGAAAGAGGCGATCATTGCCTTGCACCAGAATGCGCAACGGCTGTTGAAGCCGGTGCTGGTGGTGAACCCGTATGCCGACAAATTGACATTCCTCGACGACAAGACGCGCACCCGGCGCGACCACATGAAGTATCTGACGCTGATTCGTGCCATTGCGCTGATCCACCAGCACCAGCGGCCGGTTAAAACGGTCGCGCATCGCGGGCGCACGCTGGCCTATATCGAGGCGACCAAGGCCGACATTGCGTTGGCCAACCGCATCGCGCACGACGTGCTGGGCAGGACGCTGGACGAGCTGCCGCCGCAGACGCGCCGCTTGTTGACGCAGCTCCATGCGTGGGTCGATCAGGAAGCGATGGCGCAGAAACTGCCGCCGCGTGAGTTCCGCTTCACCCGCAAGCAGGTGCGCGACGCCTTGCAATGGGGCGATACGCAACTGAAGCTGCATCTGGGCCGGCTGGTCGATCTCGAATACCTGGCCGTGCATCGGCGCGGCACGACATTCGATTACGAGCTGCTGTATGACGGCAAAGATGAAGGCAAGCACCTGTGCGGCTTGATCGACGTGGCGGCATTGGGCGAGATGCACGGCTACGACGGCGAGCGGTCGGGGGGCAATGAGCATCGGTCGGGGTTCGGTCGGCCCTTGGTCGGCTTGGTGTCGGGGGCCGGTCGGGGTATGGTGCCGAACGCGCAAAGCGAGCCTCCATGCGGCTCTGCGGACGATGATGCCGTGCAAAGCGGTGTGTTTGCGCCAAATGCACTACACCATGCGAACGGTGCCGGTCCTGTCGTAGCGGGAGGCTGAACATGCGTGCTGGCGTTCAACCGTTCCGCACGCGCGGCAAGCGGCAGTTCAATAGCCCGGTAGGCGACCCGCGCGACGCGCGCGGCCTGACTGCGGCGATGCGCCGCTTCATCGACTACCGCACCATGATCGGCAGCACGGAATCGGGGTTGTGGAGCATGGAGCGTTACCTCCGCGACTTCATCGTGTGGGCCGATGCGCGGGCCGTCACGCATCCCGAACATGTGACGCAAGCGGTGCTCGAACGCTATCAGCGCTGGCTGCACCACTACCGCAAGAAGGACGGTGCGCCGCTGTCGGTGGCGAGCCGGCGCAGCAAGATCACGCCGCTTAAAAGCTTCTTCAAGTGGCTGACCAAGACCGGACAGATTCCGGCCAATCCTGCCTCCGAAATCGAGCTGCCCAAGGCGATACGGCGGCTGCCGCGCCATGTGCTCAGCGTCGATGAAACCGAGCGCGTGTTGGCGCTCGCCGACACGGCGAGCCTGATCGGCTTGCGTGACCGCGCGATGATGGAAGTGCTGTATGCGACCGGTATGCGGAGAATGGAAATCGCCAAGCTGGAAATCGGTGACATCGATGCCGACAAGTGCGTAGTGCTGATCCGCGAGGGAAAAGGCCGAAAAGACCGCTTGATTCCGCTGGGCGAGCGCGCGCTGCACTGGGTGCAGGAATATCTCGACAAGAGCCGGCCGCTGCTGGCGTGGAACCAGCAGGACAGCACCTTGTTTCTCGGGCAGGAAGGCATGGCGTTGTCGCCGACCTGGCTATCCACGCATGTGGCGTCCTACGTCAAGCGGGCGGAGCTGGGCAAGCACGGCGGCTGCCATTTGTTTCGGCACACGATGGCGACCCTGATGCTCGAAGGCGGAGCCGACATCCGCTTCATTCAGGCGATGCTGGGGCATGCGGAGCTGTCGACCACGCAGATTTACGCGCAAGTGGCGATCCGGCAATTGCAACTGGTGCATGCGAGCACGCATCCGGGTGCATTACGGCGCGTCAGAGGCGATCAAATGACCGTGGACGGCTCCACGTCTCAACCCGATGCGGAAAACGCCGCAGACGCGCTGTTGGCTGCGCTGGACGCGGAAGCCGACGAGGAGGATGCATGCTGATCGAAGTGAACCTGCCGGATGAATTGGCGTGGGCCTTGGCCGAGTTCCTGAAACGCGCCGGCTACAGCGATTACCGGCAGCTGGCGGTCAGCGAGCAAGAGGCATACGACATGCAGGACGCCGGCGAGAAGGTGCGCGCGGCGCTGGCGGAACGAGGGATTGCGCCGCGTTGAGATCAGAGGCAAGCGCGAACGTCGCAAGACGTTAACCCGCCTGTCACGCGCCATGCCAGGCGTGCAAGGGGAAAGTCAGGGCACGGCATGGCGCGCGCCAGGCTGGACGCCGGTGGTGTGCGATGGCCGGTGGCACCGGAACCGCACGAGAAACCAGAGTCAGGGGAACGAAGCGCGCTCCTGCGTCGCTTGCCGCCGCGCTTCGCCGTTAGCCAGACAAGAGCAACGCAAGGTCAAAGGCACAGCCGTTCCGGGGTAACTGCCTGCGGCAGTTAACATAACGCCGCATTCTGCAAAGTTGCTGCATTCGCTCCACTTCGTTGCGCTCGGTGCAACGACCGCTTCGCGCCCTGCGGGTTCGCAGAACGGGGCGTTATGTCTGGCGCCCCTCCACGGCTGCACCCCCTGGCATGTGCGCTGGAGCGCGCAGGGATTGGTCAGGGTTACGGTGCGCGCTCGTGCCTCGCTTGCGGCCGCGCTGCGCCGGCAGTCAGAGGGTACGCAACAACAACGCACGGCCAGGCCCACGCCGTGCTCAGCTGCATGGCTTGTGTGCCCGCGTACCGCCGGCACATCTGTTTCAGTCAGGCGCTATCGCGCAATCACAACGACCACCAGCCCCCGCCCACCCAGGCAGGCCCGTCCCACGGGCTCGCACTGCGTTGCTCGTTCCCCGTGGGACGGGCCTGCCTTCCCGTCCGCCCCGCAGGGGCTCCCCATGTCAGGCGGCTGCGCCGCACATCAACAACAACGCAACCCCGCGTTCGGCAAGCGGTGCAAGGCATCAACCCGCCTTGCACCGCACTTGCCAGCGTGTCTTTATCCATCGCCGTCAAGGCCAAGCCCTGCGGGCGCTGCGCGGCCTTGACGGAGCGGCGGCCGGCGACGGCGCGATCTTCCCTTAGCCGCCGTTGGTCGGTTTGAGGTCACAGACTGTGACCTCAAACACCGGCATCGAGGCGGTCACAATCCGTGACCACCTGCCGGCCGCTGCGCGGCCGAAAACTGCACATCGGGGCCAAAAAGTTAAAATGCCCGGATGTTTGCCTACGCCACTCCGCCGAAACCCGCGCCGACTCTGCGTGCGCGGGGCATGCGGCTACGACTTCACGTCGGGCCGAATGCGTTCGGCAATGCATTGGGTAACAGCATCGCTTACGGCGATTGGGGCGGTAGCCAGCAGGAAAGCGCGCTAACGTCGTTCCGGCAGGCTGAGATCGCGGCGATGAATGCGGATGCTGTTGCGAACGGGGAGATTGGGCTGGGCAGCACATTCGCCGGCGATATGGGGCTGCGCAAGGCGATGAATCCGCTGCTGTCGAGAGCAGCCGAGTTCACTCCGGAGATCAAGGCAGACGGCACGCGCCCGGTCTACGATTTCGGCGATCCGTTTGAAAACGACGGCGTGGTTGCCGCAGCCGGCGGCGTATCGCGAAGCTCGGGCAACGCCAAGCTGACGATGGTGCCGCAGGAGTTGTACGCGCTGCGCGATCCAGCGGTGCGCGCCGATGAGCAAGCAATGCGCCGGCTCTACGGTATCGCGATGGACAACAGCCGCACCTGGCTGCCGACGAACCTGACGCCGGAAGAGACGAGCCTGACCACGGGCATGGCGTATCACAAGGTGTTCGGAGAAGACCGGACGGCGATCTGGTTCGGCCTGGCGCCGTATGCCACGTCGAAGGTCGGCGAGACTTACCAGCAGCTCAACACGTTCGGGTTCATGGGCCGGGCCGATGCGGGTATCATTCGTTCCGCCTTCCAGGAAGGCAACCGCGCGATCTTCATGAGTATGTTCACGGCCGAACAGTTCTACCAGGCCGGCGGAACCGATGCGATACGGTCGATGGTGAATATCGATTCACGGAGCTTTGGGGCAAGCTGGAATCGTGACAACAGGGAATATAGCGATGCCCTTGTTCAAAGCTTCGAGTTGCGCGATCAGGCCAAGGACGCCTTCCGGAACGGGCAGACTGGACGCGGTGAACAGTTGCTGGGCCAGTCGCTGAAATCGTCCGCCGACTTCGAGCAGCGCGTCGTGTTGCAGCAGTATTACGATACCAAGTACACCGCGAACGACTGGCTCGGCAAGCCGGTGACGAAGACGCTGCGGCAAGCCATCCAGGGCATGGCGAGCATTGGGCCGGACAGCATTGCTCAAAGCTATGCGGAGCGCATGTCGACGGTGACGATCAACGGCCAGTCGCTCAGTTTCACCGGCAACGACGTGGGCAACGTGAAGCAGCGCATGCCGTTCGTCTATTCGCTCGCCGGCAACCTGATGCGGACCTACAGTAGCGGCAGTTCGGGCGATTGGCTGAGCGGATCGCAACGTATTTACCAAGAACAGTTTAATGTTCTGCAAAATACGTATGGTGTAACGGAGGCATTCGATGTCCGCCGCCGGCTCGGGTTCTAAATGGGGGTGCGGATGAACAAGCTATGGATGGGATTGGTGCTCGTCGCTATATCCGGGTTGGCGGCCTGCCAGCCGCAGGGCGAGCATGGAAAATTGAGGAAAGACATGAACGGGATGATTCTGGGCGACGACACCCAACCGGCGCAGCCGCTGCATGTGGGGGTGGGCGATACCGCGACGCGGCTGATGGCACGCAATCCGTATCTGAAGCAATTCAAGCTGAACGACCAAGAGGAATTGCGACTACCGCTGATGACGAAGCTGGACGTGCATTACGACGACGGCGACATCAAGCTGGACGTGGGATGCGCATTCACGACGAATATCGACGGCAATGCACGCTTCCCGGGCGCGGCCTTCATCGGCATCAAGCTGTGCGACCAGCCGCTGAACGACTGGAAACCGGCCTTGCAGCGGGCAACCGAGATCATGCGCCGCCTGGAGCAGCAGAATCCGCAGGTGCAGAACCTGCGCGATTTCTACCGTAATGCCAGCGAGCCGGAATTGCAAAAGATCGGTGGAAAGCAATGGCGCAAGTCACAACAAGACATGGACATGCTTCGGACGCTCGAAGAAGCGGATGCCAAGTTTGCGCAAGAGGCTGCCGGCGGCAATGAGGAAATACTAAGTGGAAAGTGGCGCAACACTGAAGCATTCGTCGGTGTCTATGCTGGCAAGCATGCGATCTTCGAGATTGGGGTATCCAAGGTTGCCGAATTCGGCGGCAGTAATTTGACCGAAGAGCAGCGCCGGACGATGCGTTACGAAGTGACGATGAGCTTCCGTCTGCGCAATGACGTCGATCCAAAGTCAGTGCAACGGTAGGCCAAGTCATATACCGTTCTTCTTCTCTTCCTTGAAATAAGAAAGCCGCTCCCAACCCCACTAGCTGCATGGGGTGATGGAGCGGCTTCTTTTTAGCTGCTAAAGAACGGTGATGCCGACTGCGGCATCAGCGCTTCTTGATTGCCTTCGGTTTGTTTGGTTTCTCCTCCGGGGCAACGAAGCCGATCGGTCGTTTCGGCGATGGTGCCGGCGGCGTCATCAATTCGCGGATGGCGTCGAACACCTGTTTCAATTGCACGCGGGTGTTGTGCGAAAACGTATCGTGCTTTAACTCCATCAGCTCGGCCTTGTTCTCCAGCTCATCCAGACGCAGCGCCAGTTCCTTGTTCGACACGATCACTTCGCGCAGGCGCACGAAGGCGCGCATGATCTCGATATTGACCGCAATCGCCTGCGCACTGTTGAGCACGGAAGACAGCATTGCCACGCCTTGTTCCGTGAAGGCATAGGGCGCATAGCGCCGGCCGCCGCGGCCGGTGTTTGAGGTCACAGATTGTGATCTCAAAACATCCCACTCGGCAGCATCGAGCTGGAACATGAAATCTTCCGGGAATCGGTCGAGATTGCGCTTGACGGCCTGCACCAGGGCGCTGGTGGTGACGCCGTAGAGCGCGGCTAGATCGGCGTCGATCATCACCCGGTGGCCGCGCATGACGAGGATGCGGCGCTCAATGTGGATGGGTGGGGTCGAAGGTTTGCTCATGCCTTGTTCCTTCCCGCCGTTGCTTTCTTCTCTTTAGCCCGGTGCCGGCCTACCCACGCGCTCCCAATGCGCCGGCGACCTGATTCTTGACGATCATCGCATCGAGCACGGCCTTGGCGATCGCCTGTTCTTCTGACGGCATTGCCGCGATCGCCTCGAAGCGCAGCTTCAGATCGTCGTCGAGCTCGCGCTCGCCTTCCTCGAACAGCAGGAAATCGGCCGTGACATGCAGTGCGAGCGCGAGCTTCTTCAAGGCTTCGGCCGTAGGCTGGGCGCTACCGGCCTCGTAGCGCTTAATTTGCTGGACGTGGATGCCGGAGGCATCGGCCAGGCTTTGCTGGGTCAAACCCTTCTGCTTGCGCAGCCCGATCACTCTTGCAGAGAAACTCATGGTGGATAACCAGTGATGAAGACAGGCCATGATGCTAGCTCCTTGTTTCGGAGGGGGTTGACGAAAGTATAGTATACGATACCATAATAATATACGTTAAGTATCTTGACAGGTTTCGGAGCGAAAGGCGATTTATGGCACGGATACCAGCAGCGGAGATCGAGCAGCTAAAAAGCGACGTGTCGGTCGAGTGCCTAGTGGAGGCGGCCGGGATTGCGCTGAAGAAGTCCGGCAAGGACAGGATCGGCACTTGTCCGTTCCACGACGACAGCGAACCGTCGCTGGTGGTGACGCCGGCCAAGAACCTGTGGCACTGCTTCGGTTGCCAGATCGGCGGCGGGCCGCTCGACTGGGTGATGAAATTCAAGGGGGTGTCATTTCGTCATGCGGTCGAATTGCTGAAGGCCGATCCTTCTTTAGCCGCGCAGGGCGATGCGCCAGTCAAGCGTGCGACGGTACGCGCCTTGCCGTCGCCGGTCACGTTCGACGCCGATGACCAGGCATTATTGAACCAATCCGTCAGCTACTACCACGAGACGCTAAAGCAGTCGCCGGAAGCGCTGGCCTATCTGAAGGCACGCGGGCTGGACCACCCGGAGCTGGTCGAGCGTTTCGTGCTGGGTTATGCGAACCGCACGCTGGGTCTGCGCCTGCCGGAAAGAATCGTCTGTCCGGCGCTGACATTCGCACGCGCCTGCAAAAGATCGGCATCTACCGCGAGAGCGGCCATGAACACTTCAACGGCTCGCTGGTGGTGCCGGTGCTGGACGACGCCGGTAACGTCACCGAGGTGTATGGCCGCAAAATCCGCGACGATTTGCGCAAGGGAACGCCGTTGCACCTGTACCTGCCGGGGCCGCATCGCGGCGTGTGGAACGAGCAGGCGCTAGCGGAAAACAAGGAAATCATCCTGTGCGAAGCGTTGATCGATGCGATGACGTTCTGGTGCGCCGGTTTTACGAATGTCACTGCTGCCTATGGCGTGGAGGGCTTCACCGACGACCACCTGGCCGCGTTCAGGAAATACGGCACCGAGCGCGTGCTGATCGCGTATGACCGCGACGACGCCGGCAACCCGCGCGCCGAGAAGCTGGCGGCGCAATTGATGGAGCAAGGCATCGAGTGTTTGCGCGTACTGTTCCCCAAAGGGATGGACGCGAACAGTTATGCATTGAAATTGACGCCGGCCGCCCATAGCCTGGGCCTGGTGCTGCGGCAGGCCGAATGGATCGGGCGCGGGCGGCAACCGGACGCCGTGCCGGCTGTGCCCGCCGCTGCGCAAGACTTCCCCATGCCGCCGCCCGCTGCACCGTTGGCCGTTCCTTTAGCCGCTATGGCGGACGATGCCGACGCCGAGCCGCCGATCGAGTCGGCCGGCGATGAACTGCTGATCGTGCAGGGGGATAGGCAATGGCGCGTGCGCGGCTGGAAAAAGAACCTGTCGCCCGAGCAGATGCGCGTGAACCTGCAAGTGCGGCGCACGCCGGAGGAGGCGGGCGGCTACCACGTCGACACGCTCGACCTGTACGCGGCGCGCGCCCGCGCTGCATACATCCGGCAAGCGGCGATCGAGCTGGGGTTGCCCGACGACACGATCAAGAGAGATATGGGCCATGTGCTGTTGAAGCTGGAAACGCTGCAGGACGAAGCGATCCGTCAAACACCAAGCCGAAAAGCACGGTGCCCTGATGTCGGCCGAGGATGAAAAAACCGCCCTGGCATTGTTGCAAGCGCCCGACCTGATCGCGCGCATCGTGGCCGACATGGAGCGCTGGCATGGTGGGCGAGTCGAACAATTGCCTGGCCGGGTATCTGGCCGCCGTCTCGCGCAAACTCGACACGCCGCTGGCGATCCTGATTCAGAGTTCGAGCGCAGCCGGCAAAAGCAGCCTGATGGAGGCGGTGCTGGCGATGGTGCCGCCCGAAGAGCGCGTCCAGTACAGCGCGATGACGGGGCAATCCCTGTTCTACCTGGGCGAGACCGACATGCAGCACAAGATCCTCGCGATTGCGGAAGAAGAAGGCGTGCGGCAGGCGGCGTATGCGTTGAAGCTGCTGCAGTCCGACGGCGAATTGACGATGGCCTCGACCGGCAAGGACGAGACGACCGGCAATCTCGTGACGAAACAGTACAAGGTCAAGGGGCCGGTGATGCTGATGATGACGACGACTGCGATCGACATCGACGAAGAGCTGATGAACCGCTGCCTGGTCTTGAGCGTGAACGAATCGCGCGAGCAGCGGGCGATTCATGCACGCCAGCGCATGAAGCAGACCCTCGAAGGGTTGCTGGCATCGAGCGAGAAAGAGGCGATCATTGCCTTGCACCAGAATGCGCAACGGCTGTTGAAGCCGGTGCTGGTGGTGAACCCGTATGCCGACAAATTGACATTCCTCGACGACAAGACGCGCACCCGGCGCGACCACATGAAGTATCTGACGCTGATTCGTGCCATTGCGCTGATCCACCAGCACCAGCGGCCGGTTAAAACGGTCGCGCATCGCGGGCGCACGCTGGCCTATATCGAGGCGACCAAGGCCGACATTGCGTTGGCCAACCGCATCGCGCACGACGTGCTGGGCAGGACGCTGGACGAGCTGCCGCCGCAGACGCGCCGCTTGTTGACGCAGCTCCATGCGTGGGTCGATCAGGAAGCGATGGCGCAGAAACTGCCGCCGCGTGAGTTCCGCTTCACCCGCAAGCAGGTGCGCGACGCCTTGCAATGGGGCGATACGCAACTGAAGCTGCATCTGGGCCGGCTGGTCGATCTCGAATACCTGGCCGTGCATCGGCGCGGCACGACATTCGATTACGAGCTGCTGTATGACGGCAAAGATGAAGGCAAGCACCTGTGCGGCTTGATCGACGTGGCGGCATTGGGCGAGATGCACGGCTACGACGGCGAGCGGTCGGGGGGCAATGAGCATCGGTCGGGGTTCGGTCGGCCCTTGGTCGGCTTGGTGTCGGGGGCCGGTCGGGGTATGGTGCCGAACGCGCAAAGCGAGCCTCCATGCGGCTCTGCGGACGATGATGCCGTGCAAAGCGGTGTGTTTGCGCCAAATGCACTACACCATGCGAACGGTGCCGGTCCTGTCGTAGCGGGAGGCTGAACATGCGTGCTGGCGTTCAACCGTTCCGCACGCGCGGCAAGCGGCAGTTCAATAGGTAGGCGACCCGCGCGACGCGCGCGGCCTGACTGCGGCGATGCGCCGCTTCATCGACTACCGCACCATGATCGGCAGCACGGAATCGGGGTTGTGGAGCATGGAGCGTTACCTCCGCGACTTCATCGTGTGGGCCGATGCGCGGGCCGTCACGCATCCCGAACATGTGACGCAAGCGGTGCTCGAACGCTATCAGCGCTGGCTGCACCACTACCGCAAGAAGGACGGTGCGCCGCTGTCGGTGGCGAGCCGGCGCAGCAAGATCACGCCGCTTAAAAGCTTCTTCAAGTGGCTGACCAAGACCGGACAGATTCCGGCCAATCCTGCCTCCGAAATCGAGCTGCCCAAGGCGATACGGCGGCTGCCGCGCCATGTGCTCAGCGTCGATGAAACCGAGCGCGTGTTGGCGCTCGCCGACACGGCGAGCCTGATCGGCTTGCGTGACCGCGCGATGATGGAAGTGCTGTATGCGACCGGTATGCGGAGAATGGAAATCGCCAAGCTGGAAATCGGTGACATCGATGCCGACAAGTGCGTAGTGCTGATCCGCGAGGGAAAAGGCCGAAAAGACCGCTTGATTCCGCTGGGCGAGCGCGCGCTGCACTGGGTGCAGGAATATCTCGACAAGAGCCGGCCGCTGCTGGCGTGGAACCAGCAGGACAGCACCTTGTTTCTCGGGCAGGAAGGCATGGCGTTGTCGCCGACCTGGCTATCCACGCATGTGGCGTCCTACGTCAAGCGGGCGGAGCTGGGCAAGCACGGCGGCTGCCATTTGTTTCGGCACACGATGGCGACCCTGATGCTCGAAGGCGGAGCCGACATCCGCTTCATTCAGGCGATGCTGGGGCATGCGGAGCTGTCGACCACGCAGATTTACGCGCAAGTGGCGATCCGGCAATTGCAACTGGTGCATGCGAGCATCCGGGTGCATTACGGCGCGTCAGAGGCGATCAAATGACCGTGGACGGCTCCACGTCTCAACCCGATGCGGAAAACGCCGCAGACGCGCTGTTGGCTGCGCTGGACGCGGAAGCCGACGAGGAGGATGCATGCTGATCGAAGTGAACCTGCCGGATGAATTGGCGTGGGCCTTGGCCGAGTTCCTGAAACGCCGGCTACAGCGATTACCGGCAGCTGGCGGTCAGCGAGCAAGAGGCATACGACATGCAGGACGCCGGCGAGAAGGTGCGCGCGGCGCTGGCGGAACGAGGGATTGCGCCGCGTTGAGATCAGAGGCAAGCGCGAACGTCGCAAGACGTTAACCCGCCTGTCACGCGCCATGCCAGGCGTGCAAGGGGAAAGTCAGGGCACGGCATGGCGCGCGCCAGGCTGGACGCCGGTGGTGTGCGATGGCCGGTGGCACCGGACGAGAAACCAGAGTCAGGGGAACGAAGCGCGCTCCTGCGTCGCTTGCCGCCGCGCTTCGCCGTTAGCCAGACAAGAGCAACGCAAGGTCAAAGGCACAGCCGTTCCGGGGTAACTGCCTGCGGCAGTTAACATAACGCCGCATTCTGCAAAGTTGCTGCATTCGCTCCACTTCGTTGCGCTCGGTGCAACGACCGCTTCGCGCCCTGGGTTCGCAGAACGGGCGTTATGTCTGGCGCCCCTCCACGGCTGCACCCCCTGGCATGTGCGCTGGAGCGCGCAGGGATTGGTCAGGGTTACGGTGCGCGCTCGTGCCTCGCTTGCGGCCGCGCTGCGCCGGCAGTCAGAGGGTACGCAACAACAACGCACGGCCAGGCCCACGCCGTGCTCAGCTGCATGGCTTGTGTGCCCGCGTACCGCCGGCACATCTGTTTCAGTCAGGCGCTATCGCGCAATCACAACGACCACCAGCCCCCGCCACCCAGGCAGGCCCGTCCCACGGGCTCGCACTGCGTTGCTCGTTCCCCGTGGGACGGGCCTGCCTTCCCGTCCGCCCCGCAGGGGCTCCCATGTCAGGCGGCTGCGCCGCACATCAACAACAACGCAACCCGCGTTCGGCAAGCGGTGCAAGGCATCAACCCGCCTTGCACCGCACTTGCCAGCGTGTCTTTATCCATCGCCGTCAAGGCCAAGCCCTGCGGGCGCTGCGCGGCCTTGACGGAGCGGCGGCCGGCGACGGCGCGATCTTCCCTTAGCCGCCGTTGGTCGGTTTGAGGTCACAGACTGTGACCTCAAACACCGGCATCGAGGCGGTCACAATCCGTGACCACCTGCCGGCCGCTGCGCGGCCGAAAACTGCACATCGGGGCCAAAAAGTTAAAATGCCCGGATGTTTGCCTACGCCACTCCGCCGAAACCCGCGCCGACTCTGCGTGCGCGGGCATGCGGCTACGACTTCACGTCGGGCCGAATGCGTTCGGCAATGCATTGGGTAACAGCATCGCTTACGGCGATTGGGGCGGTAGCCAGCAGGAAAGCGCGCTAACGTCGTTCCGGCAGGCTGAGATCGCGGCGATGAATGCGGATGCTGTTGCGAACGGGGAGATTGGGCTGGGCAGCACATTCGCCGGCGATATGGGGCTGCGCAAGGCGATGAATCCGCTGCTGTCGAGAGCAGCCGAGTTCACTCCGGAGATCAAGGCAGACGGCACGCGCCCGGTCTACGATTTCGGCGATCCGTTTGAAAACGACGGCGTGGTTGCCGCAGCCGGCGGCGTATCGCGAAGCTCGGGCAACGCCAAGCTGACGATGGTGCCGCAGGAGTTGTACGCGCTGCGCGATCCAGCGGTGCGCGCCGATGAGCAAGCAATGCGCCGGCTCTACGGTATCGCGATGGACAACAGCCGCACCTGGCTGCCGACGAACCTGACGCCGGAAGAGACGAGCCTGACCACGGGCATGGCGTATCACAAGGTGTTCGGAGAAGACCGGACGGCGATCTGGTTCGGCCTGGCGCCGTATGCCACGTCGAAGGTCGGCGAGACTTACCAGCAGCTCAACACGTTCGGGTTCATGGGCCGGGCCGATGCGGGTATCATTCGTTCCGCCTTCCAGGAAGGCAACCGCGCGATCTTCATGAGTATGTTCACGGCCGAACAGTTCTACCAGGCCGGCGGAACCGATGCGATACGGTCGATGGTGAATATCGATTCACGGAGCTTTGGGGCAAGCTGGAATCGTGACAACAGGGAATATAGCGATGCCCTTGTTCAAAGCTTCGAGTTGCGCGATCAGGCCAAGGACGCCTTCCGGAACGGGCAGACTGGACGCGGTGAACAGTTGCTGGGCCAGTCGCTGAAATCGTCCGCCGACTTCGAGCAGCGCGTCGTGTTGCAGCAGTATTACGATACCAAGTACACCGCGAACGACTGGCTCGGCAAGCCGGTGACGAAGACGCTGCGGCAAGCCATCCAGGGCATGGCGAGCATTGGGCCGGACAGCATTGCTCAAAGCTATGCGGAGCGCATGTCGACGGTGACGATCAACGGCCAGTCGCTCAGTTTCACCGGCAACGACGTGGCAACGTGAAGCAGCGCATGCCGTTCGTCTATTCGCTCGCCGGCAACCTGATGCGGACCTACAGTAGCGGCAGTTCGGGCGATTGGCTGAGCGATCGCAACGTATTTAAAGAACAGTTTAATGTTCTGCAAAATACGTATGGTGTAACGGAGGCATTCGATGTCCGCCGCCGGCTCGGGTTCTAAATGGGGGTGCGGATGAACAAGCTATGGATGGGATTGGTGCTCGTCGCTATATCCGGGTTGGCGGCCTGCCAGCCGCAGGGCGAGCATGGAAAATTGAGGAAAGACATGAACGGGATGATTCTGGGCGACGACACCCAACCGGCGCAGCCGCTGCATGTGGGGGTGGGCGATACCGCGACGCGGCTGATGGCACGCAATCCGTATCTGAAGCAATTCAAGCTGAACGACCAAGAGGAATTGCGACTACCGCTGATGACGAAGCTGGACGTGCATTACGACGACGGCGACATCAAGCTGGACGTGGGATGCGCATTCACGACGAATATCGACGGCAATGCACGCTTCCCGGGCGCGGCCTTCATCGGCATCAAGCTGTGCGACCAGCCGCTGAACGACTGGAAACCGGCCTTGCAGCGGGCAACCGAGATCATGCGCCGCCTGGAGCAGCAGAATCCAGGTGCAGAACCTGCGCGATTTCTACCGTAATGCCAGCGAGCCGGAATTGCAAAAGATCGGTGGAAAGCAATGGCGCAAGTCACAACAAGACATGGACATGCTTCGGACGCTCGAAGAAGCGGATGCCAAGTTTGCGCAAGAGGCTGCCGGCGGCAATGAGGAAATACTAAGTGGAAAGTGGCGCAACACTGAAGCATTCGTCGGTGTCTATGCTGGCAAGCATGCGATCTTCGAGATTGGGGTATCCAAGGTTGCCGAATTCGGGGCAGTAATTTGACCGAAGAGCAGCGCCGGACGATGCGTTACGAAGTGACGATGAGCTTCCGTCTGCGCAATGACGTCGATCCAAAGTCAGTGCAACGGTAGGCCAAGTCATATACCGTTCTTCTTCTCTTCCTTGAAATAAGAAAGCCGCTCCCAACCCCACTAGCTGCATGGGGTGATGGAGCGGCTTCTTTTTAGCTGCTAAAGAACGGTGATGCCGACTGCGGCATCAGCGCTTCTTGATTGCCTTCGGTTTGTTTGGTTTCTCTCCGGGGCAACGAAGCCGATCGGGTTTCGGCGATGGTGCCGGCGGCGTCATCAATTCGCGGATGGCGTCGAACACCTGTTTCAATTGCACGCGGGTGTTGTGCGAAAACGTATCGTGCTTTAACTCCATCAGCTCGGCCTTGTTCTCCAGCTCATCCAGACGCAGCGCCAGTTCCTTGTTCGACACGATCACTTCGCGCAGGGCACGAAGGCGCGCATGATCTCGATATTGACCGCAATCGCCTGCGCACTGTTGAGCACGGAAGACAGCATTGCCACGCCTTGTTCCGTGAAGGCATAGGGCGCATAGCGCCGGCCGCCGCGGCCGGTGTTTGAGGTCACAGATTGTGATCTCAAAACATCCCACTCGGCAGCATCGAGCTGGAACATGAAATCTTCCGGGAATCGGTCGAGATTGCGCTTGACGGCCTGCACCAGGGCGCTGGTGGACGCCGTAGAGCGCGGCTAGATCGGCGTCGATCATCACCCGGTGGCCGCGCATGACGAGGATGCGGCGCTCAATGTGGATGGGTGGGTCGAAGGTTTGCTCATGCCTTTCCTTCCCGCCGTTGCTTTCTTCTCTTTAGCCGCCGGTGCCGGCCTACCCACGCGCTCCAATGCGCCGGCGACCTGATTCTTGACGATCATCGCATCGAGCACGGCCTTGGCGATCGCCTGTTCTTCTGACGGCATTGCCGCGATCGCCTCGAAGCGCAGCTTCAGATCGTCGTCGAGCTCGCGCTCGCCTTCCTCGAACAGCAGGAAATCGGCCGTGACATGCAGTGCGAGCGCGAGCTTCTTCAAGGCTTCGGCCGTAGGCTGGGCGCTACCGGCCTCGTAGCGCTTAATTTGCTGGACGTGGATGCCGGAGGCATCGGCCAGGCTTTGCTGGGTCAAACCCTTCTGCTTGCGCAGCCCGATCACTCTTGCAGAGAAACTCATGGTGGATAACCAGTGATGAAGACAGGCCATGATGCTAGCTCCTTGTTTCGGAGGGGGTTGACGAAAGTATAGTATACGATACCATAATAATATACGTTAAGTATCTTGACAGGTTTCGGAGCGAAAGGCGATTTATGGCACGGATACCAGCAGCGGAGATCGAGCAGCTAAAAAGCGACGTGTCGGTCGAGTGCCTAGTGGAGGCGGCCGGGATTGCGCTGAAGAAGTCCGGCAAGGACAGGATCGGCACTTGTCCGTTCCACGACGACAGCGAACCGTCGCTGGTGGTGACGCCGGCCAAGAACCTGTGGCACTGCTTCGGTTGCCAGATCGGCGGCGGGCCGCTCGACTGGGTGATGAAATTCAAGGGGGTGTCATTTCGTCATGCGGTCGAATTGCTGAAGGCCGATCCTTCTTTAGCCGCGCAGGGCGATGCGCCAGTCAAGCGTGCGACGGTACGCGCCTTGCCGTCGCCGGTCACGTTCGACGCCGATGACCAGGCATTATTGAACCAATCCGTCAGCTACTACCACGAGACGCTAAAGCAGTCGCCGGAAGCGCTGGCCTATCTGAAGGCACGCGGGCTGGACCACCCGGAGCTGGTCGAGCGTTTTCGTGCTGGGTTATGCGAACCGCACGCTGGGTCTGCGCCTGCCGGAAAAGAATCGTCTGTCCGGCGCTGACATTCGCACGCGCCTGCAAAAGATCGGCATCTACCGCGAGAGCGGCCATGAACACTTCAACGGCTCGCTGGTGGTGCCGGTGCTGGACGACGCCGGTAACGTCACCGAGGTGTATGGCCGCAAAATCCGCGACGATTTGCGCAAGGGAACGCCGTTGCACCTGTACCTGCCGGGGCCGCATCGCGGCGTGTGGAACGAGCAGGCGCTAGCGGAAAACAAGGAAATCATCCTGTGCGAAGCGTTGATCGATGCGATGACGTTCTGGTGCGCCGGTTTTACGAATGTCACTGCTGCCTATGGCGTGGAGGGCTTCACCGACGACCACCTGGCCGCGTTCAGGAAATACGGCACCGAGCGCGTGCTGATCGCGTATGACCGCGACGACGCCGGCAACCGCGCCGCCGAGAAGCTGGCGGCGCAATTGATGGAGCAAGGCATCGAGTGTTTGCGCGTACTGTTCCCCAAAGGGATGGACGCGAACAGTTATGCATTGAAATTGACGCCGGCCGCCCATAGCCTGGGCCTGGTGCTGCGGCAGGCCGAATGGATCGGGCGCGGGCGGCAACCGGACGCCGTGCCGGCTGTGCCCCGCTGCGCAAGACTTCCCCCGCCGCCCGCTGCACCGTTGGCCGTTCCTTTAGCCGCTATGGCGGACGATGCCGACGCCGAGCCGCCGATCGAGTCGGCCGGCGATGAACTGCTGATCGTGCAGGGGGATAGGCAATGGCGCGTGCGCGCTGGAAAAAGAACCTGTCGCCCGAGCAGATGCGCGTGAACCTGCAAGTGCGGCGCACGCCGGAGGAGGCGGGCGGCTACCACGTCGACACGCTCGACCTGTACGCGGCGCGCGCCCGCGCTGCATACATCCGGCAAGCGGCGATCGAGCTGGGGTTGCCCGACGACACGATCAAGAGAGATATGGGCCATGTGCTGTTGAAGCTGGAAACGCTGCAGGACGAAGCGATCCGTCAAAACACCAAGCCGAAAAGCACGGTGCCGCTGATGTCGGCCGAGGATGAAAAAACCGCCCTGGCATTGTTGCAAGCGCCCGACCTGATCGCGCGCATCGTGGCCGACATGGAGCGCTGCGGCATGGTGGGCGAGTCGAACAATTGCCTGGCCGGGTATCTGGCCGCCGTCTCGCGCAAACTCGACACGCCGCTGGCGATCCTGATTCAGAGTTCGAGCGCAGCCGGCAAAAGCAGCCTGATGGAGGCGGTGCTGGCGATGGTGCCGCCCGAAGAGCGCGTCCAGTACAGCGCGATGACGGGGCAATCCCTGTTCTACCTGGGCGAGACCGACATGCAGCACAAGATCCTCGCGATTGCGGAAGAAGAAGGCGTGCGGCAGGCGGCGTATGCGTTGAAGCTGCTGCAGTCCGACGGCGAATTGACGATGGCCTCGACCGGCAAGGACGAGACGACCGGCAATCTCGTGACGAAACAGTACAAGGTCAAGGGGCCGGTGATGCTGATGATGACGACGACTGCGATCGACATCGACGAAGAGCTGATGAACCGCTGCCTGGTCTTGAGCGTGAACGAATCGCGCGAGCAGACGCGGGCGATTCATGCACGCCAGCGCATGAAGCAGACCCTCGAAGGGTTGCTGGCATCGAGCGAGAAAGAGGCGATCATTGCCTTGCACCAGAATGCGCAACGGCTGTTGAAGCCGGTGCTGGTGGTGAACCCGTATGCCGACAAATTGACATTCCTCGACGACAAGACGCGCACCCGGCGCGACCACATGAAGTATCTGACGCTGATTCGTGCCATTGCGCTGATCCACCAGCACCAGCGGCCGGTTAAAACGGTCGCGCATCGCGGCGCACGCTGGCCTATATCGAGGCGACCAAGGCCGACATTGCGTTGGCCAACCGCATCGCGCACGACGTGCTGGGCAGGACGCTGGACGAGCTGCCGCCGCAGACGCGCCGCTTGTTGACGCAGCTCCATGCGTGGGTCGATCAGGAAGCGATGGCGCAGAAACTGCCGCCGCGTGAGTTCCGCTTCACCCGCAAGCAGGTGCGCGACGCCTTGCAATGGGGCGATACGCAACTGAAGCTGCATCTGGGCCGGCTGGTCGATCTCGAATACCTGGCCGTGCATCGGCGCGGCACGACATTCGATTACGAGCTGCTGTATGACGGCAAAGATGAAGGCAAGCACCTGTGCGGCTTGATCGACGTGGCGGCATTGGGCGAGATGCACGGCTACGACGGCGAGCGGTCGGGGGGCAATGAGCATCGGTCGGGGTTCGGTCGGCCCTTGGTCGGCTTGGTGTCGGGGGCCGGTCGGGGTATGGTGCCGAACGCGCAAAGCGAGCCTCCATGCGGCTCTGCGGACGATGATGCCGTGCAAAGCGGTGTGTTTGCGCCAAATGCACTACACCATGCGAACGGTGCCGGTCCTGTCGTAGCGGGAGGCTGAACATGCGTGCTGGCGTTCAACCGTTCCGCACGCGCGGCAAGCGGCAGTTCAATAGCCCGGTAGGCGACCCGCGCGACGCGCGCGGCCTGACTGCGGCGATGCGCCGCTTCATCGACTACCGCACCATGATCGGCAGCACGGAATCGGGGTTGTGGAGCATGGAGCGTTACCTCCGCGACTTCATCGTGTGGGCCGATGCGCGGGCCGTCACGCATCCCGAACATGTGACGCAAGCGGTGCTCGAACGCTATCAGCGCTGGCTGCACCACTACCGCAAGAAGGACGGTGCGCCGCTGTCGGTGGCGAGCCGGCGCAGCAAGATCACGCCGCTTAAAAGCTTCTTCAAGTGGCTGACCAAGACCGGACAGATTCCGGCCAATCCTGCCTCCGAAATCGAGCTGCCCAAGGCGATACGGCGGCTGCCGCGCCATGTGCTCAGCGTCGATGAAACCGAGCGCGTGTTGGCGCTCGCCGACACGGCGAGCCTGATCGGCTTGCGTGACCGCGCGATGATGGAAGCTGTATGCGACCGGTATGCGGAGAATGGAAATCGCCAAGCTGGAAATCGGTGACATCGATGCCGACAAGTGCGTAGTGCTGATCCGAGGGAAAAGGCCGAAAAGACCGCTTGATTCCGCTGGGCGAGCGCGCGCTGCACTGGGTGCAGGAATATCTCGACAAGAGCCGGCCGCTGCTGGCGGGAACCAGCAGGACAGCACCTTGTTCTCGGGCAGGAAGGCATGGCGTTGTCGCCGACCTGGCTATCCCGCATGTGGCGTCCTACGTCAAGCGGGCGGAGCTGGGCAAGCACGGCGGCTGCCATTTGTTTCGGCACACGATGGCGACCCTGATGCTCGAAGGCGGAGCCGACATCCGCTTCATTCAGGCGATGCTGGGGCATGCGGAGCTGTCGACCACGCAGATTTACGCGCAAGTGGCGATCCGGCAATTGCAACTGGTGCATGCGAGCACGCATCCGGGTGCATTACGGCGCGTCAGAGGCGATCAAATGACCGTGGACGGCTCCACGTCTCAACCCGATGCGGAAAACGCCGCAGACGCGCTGTTGGCTGCGCTGGACGCGGAAGCCGACGAGGAGGATGCATGCTGATCGAAGTGAACCTGCCGGATGAATTGGCGTGGGCCTTGGCCGAGTTCCTGAAACGCGCCGGCTACAGCGATTACCGGCAGCTGGCGGTCAGCGAGCAAGAGGCATACGACATGCAGGACGCCGGCGAGAAGGTGCGCGCGGCGCTGGCGGAACGAGGGATTGCGCCGCGTTGAGATCAGAGGCAAGCGCGAACGTCGCAAGACGTTAACCCGCCTGTCACGCGCCATGCCAGGCGTGCAAGGGGAAAGTCAGGGCACGGCATGGCGCGCGCCAGGCTGGACGCCGGTGGTGTGCGATGGCCGGTGGCACCGGAACCGCACGAGAAACCAGAGTCAGGGAACGAAGCGCGCTCCTGCGTCGCTTGCCGCCGCGCTTCGCCGTTAGCCAGACAAGAGCAACGCAAGGTCAAAGGCACAGCCGTTCCGGGGTAACTGCCTGCGGCAGTTAACATAACGCCGCATTCTGCAAAGTTGCTGCATTCGCTCCACTTCGTTGCGCTCGGTGCAACGACCGCTTCGCGCCCTGCGGGTTCGCAGAACGGGGCGTTATGTCTGGCGCCCCTCCACGGCTGCACCCCCTGGCATGTGCGCTGGAGCGCGCAGGGATTGGTCAGGGTTACGGTGCGCGCTCGTGCCTCGCTTGCGGCCGCGCTGCGCCGGCAGTCAGAGGGTACGCAACAACAACGCACGGCCAGGCCCACGCCGTGCTCAGCTGCATGGCTTGTGTGCCCGCGTACCGCCGGCACATCTGTTTCAGTCAGGCGCTATCGCGCAATCACAACGACCACCAGCCCCCGCCCACCCAGGCAGGCCCGTCCCACGGGCTCGCACTGCGTTGCTCGTTCCCCGTGGGACGGGCCTGCCTTCCCGTCCGCCCCGCAGGGGCTCCCCATGTCAGGCGGCTGCGCCGCACATCAACAACAAACGCAACCCCGCGTTCGGCAAGCGGTGCAAGGCATCAACCCGCCTTGCACCGCACTTGCCAGCGTGTCTTTATCCATCGCCGTCAAGGCCAAGCCCTGCGGGCGCTGCGCGGCCTTGACGGAGCGGCGGCCGGCGACGGCGCGATCTTCCCTTAGCCGCCGTTGGTCGGTTTGAGGTCACAGACTGTGACCTCAAACACCGGCATCGAGGCGGTCACAATCCGTGACCACCTGCCGGCCGCTGCGCGGCCGAAAACTGCACATCGGGGCCAAAAAGTTAAAATGCCCGGATTTGCCTACGCCACTCCGCCGAAACCCGCGCCGACTCTGCGTGCGCGGGGCATGCGGCTACGACTTCACGTCGGGCCGAATGCGTTCGGCAATGCATTGGGTAACAGCATCGCTTACGGCGATTGGGGCGGTAGCCAGCAGGAAAGCGCGCTAACGTCGTTCCGGCAGGCTGAGATCGCGCGATGAATGCGGATGCTGTTGCGAACGGGAGATTGGGCTGGGCAGCACATTCGCCGGCGATATGGGCTGCGCAAGGCGATGAATCCGCTGCTGTCGAGAGCAGCCGAGTTCACTCCGGAGATCAAGGCAGACGGCACGCGCCCGGTCTACGATTTCGGCGATCCGTTTGAAAACGACGGCGTGGTTGCCGCAGCCGGCGGCGTATCGCGAAGCTCGGGCAACGCCAAGCTGACGATGGTGCCGCAGGAGTTGTACGCGCTGCGCGATCCAGCGGTGCGCGCCGATGAGCAAGCAATGCGCCGGCTCTACGGTATCGCGATGGACAACAGCCGCACCTGGCTGCCGACGAACCTGACGCCGGAAGAGACGAGCCTGACCACGGGCATGGCGTATCACAAGGTGTTCGGAGAAGACCGGACGGCGATGGTTCGGCCTGGCGCCGTATGCCACGTCGAAGGTCGGCGAGACTTACCAGCAGCTCAACACGTTCGGTTCATGGGCCGGGCCGATGCGGGTATCATTCGTTCCGCCTTCCAGGAAGGCAACCGCGCGATCTTCATGAGTATGTTCACGGCCGAACAGTTCTACCAGGCCGGCGGAACCGATGCGATACGGTCGATGGTGAATATCGATTCACGGAGCTTTGGGGCAAGCTGGAATCGTGACAACAGGGAATATAGCGATGCCCTTGTTCAAAGCTTCGAGTTGCGCGATCAGGCCAAGGACGCCTTCCGGAACGGGCAGACTGGACGCGGTGAACAGTTGCTGGGCCAGTCGCTGAAATCGTCCGCCGACTTCGAGCAGCGCGTCGTGTTGCAGCAGTATTACGATACCAAGTACACCGCGAACGACTGGCTCGGCAAGCCGGTGACGAAGACGCTGCGGCAAGCCATCCAGGGCATGGCGAGCATTGGGCCGGACAGCATTGCTCAAAGCTATGCGGAGCGCATGTCGACGGTGACGATCAACGGCCAGTCGCTCAGTTTCACCGGCAACGACGTGGGCAACGTGAAGCAGCGCGCATGCCGTTCGTCTATTCGCTCGCCGGCAACCTGATGCGGACCTACAGTAGCGGCAGTTCGGGCGATTGGCTGAGCGGATCGCAACGTATTTACCAAGAACAGTTTAATGTTCTGCAAAATACGTATGGTGTAACGGAGGCATTCGATGTCCGCCGCCGGCTCGGGTTCTAAATGGGGGTGCGGATGAACAAGCTATGGATGGGATTGGTGCTCGTCGCTATATCCGGGTTGGCGGCCTGCCAGCCGCAGGGCGAGCATGGAAAATTGAGGAAAGACATGAACGGGATGATTCTGGGCGACGACACCCAACCGGCGCAGCCGCTGCATGTGGGGTGGGCGATACCGCGACGCGGCTGATGGCACGCAATCCGTATCTGAAGCAATTCAAGCTGAACGACCAAGAGGAATTGCGACTACCGCTGATGACGAAGCTGGACGTGCATTACGACGACGGCGACATCAAGCTGGACGTGGGATGCGCATTCACGACGAATATACGGCAATGCACGCTTCCCGGGCGCGGCCTTCATCGGCATCAAGCTGTGCGACCAGCCGCTGAACGACTGGAAACCGGCCTTGCAGCGGGCAACCGAGATCATGCGCCGCCTGGAGCAGCAGAATCCGCAGGTGCAGAACCTGCGCGATTTCTACCGTAATGCCAGCGAGCCGGAATTGCAAAAGATCGGTGGAAAGCAATGGCGCAAGTCACAACAAGACATGGACATGCTTCGGACGCTCGAAGAAGCGGATGCCAAGTTTGCGCAAGAGGCTGCCGGCGGCAATGAGAAATACTAAGTGGAAAGTGGCGCAACTGAAGCATTCGTCGGTGTCTATGCTGGCAAGCATGCGATCTTCGAGATTGGGGTATCCAAGGTTGCCGAATTCGGCGGCAGTAATTTGACCGAAGAGCAGCGCCGGACGATGCGTTACGAAGTGACGATGAGCTTCCGTCTGCGCAATGACGTCGATCCAAAGTCAGTGCAACGGTAGGCCAAGTCATATACCGTTCTTCTTCTCTTCCTTGAAATAAGAAAGCCGCTCCCAACCCCACTAGCTGCATGGGTGATGGAGCGGCTTCTTTTTAGCTGCTAAAGAACGGTGATGCCGACTGCGGCATCAGCGCTTCTTGATTGCCTTCGGTTTGTTTGGTTTCTCCTCCGGGGCAACGAAGCCGATCGGTCGTTTCGGCGATGGTGCCGGCGGCGTCATCAATTCGCGGATGGCGTCGAACACCTGTTTCAATTGCACGCGGGTGTTGTGCGAAAACGTATCGTGCTTTAACTCCATCAGCTCGGCCTTGTTCTCAGCTCATCCAGACGCAGCGCCAGTTCCTTGTTCGACACGATCACTTCGCGCAGGCGCACGAAGGCGCGCATGATCTCGATATTGACCGCAATCGCCTGCGCACTGTTGAGCACGGAAGACAGCATTGCCACGCCTTGTTCCGTGAAGGCATAGGGCGCATAGCGCCGGCCGCCGCGGCCGGTGTTTGAGGTCACAGATTGTGATCTCAAAACATCCCACTCGGCAGCATCGAGCTGGAACATGAAATCTTCCGGGAATCGGTCGAGATTGCGCTTGACGGCCTGCACCAGGGCGCTGGTGGTGACGCCGTAGAGCGCGCTAGATCGGCGTCGATCATCACCCGGTGGCCGCGCATGACGAGGATGCGGCGCTCAATGTGGATGGGTGGGGTCGAAGGTTTGCTCATGCCTTGTTCCTTCCCGCCGTTGCTTTCTTCTCTTTAGCCGCCGGTGCCGGCCTACCCACGCGCTCCAATGCGCCGGCGACCTGATTCTTGACGATCATCGCATCGAGCACGGCCTTGGCGATCGCCTGTTCTTCTGACGGCATTGCCGCGATCGCCTCGAAGCGCAGCTTCAGATCGTCGTCGAGCTCGCGCTCGCCTTCCTCGAACAGCAGGAAATCGGCCGTGACATGCAGTGCGAGCGCGAGCTTCTTCAAGGCTTCGGCCGTAGGCTGGGCGCTACCGGCCTCGTAGCGCTTAATTTGCTGGACGTGGATGCCGGAGGCATCGGCCAGGCTTTGCTGGGTCAAACCCTTCTGCTTGCGCAGCCCGATCACTCTTGCAGAGAAACTCATGGTGGATAACCAGTGATGAAGACAGGCCATGATGCTAGCTCCTTGTTTCGGAGGGGGTTGACGAAAGTATAGTATACGATACCATAATAATATACGTTAAGTATCTTGACAGGTTTCGGAGCGAAAGGCGATTTATGGCACGGATACCAGCAGCGGAGATCGAGCAGCTAAAAAGCGACGTGTCGGTCGAGTGCCTAGTGGAGGCGGCCGGGATTGCGCTGAAGAAGTCCGGCAAGGACAGGATCGGCACTTGTCCGTTCCACGACGACAGCGAACCGTCGCTGGTGGTGACGCCGGCCAAGAACCTGTGGCACTGCTTCGGTTGCCAGATCGGCGGCGGGCCGCTCGACTGGGTGATGAAATTCAAGGGGGTGTCATTTCGTCATGCGGTCGAATTGCTGAAGGCCGATCCTTCTTTAGCCGCGCAGGGCGATGCGCCAGTCAAGCGTGCGACGGTACGCGCCTTGCCGTCGCCGGTCACGTTCGACGCCGATGACCAGGCATTATTGAACCAATCCGTCAGCTACTACCACGAGACGCTAAAGCAGTCGCCGGAAGCGCTGGCCTATCTGAAGGCACGCGGGCTGGACCACCCGGAGCTGGTCGAGCGTTTCGTGCTGGGTTATGCGAACCGCACGCTGGGTCTGCGCCTGCCGGAAAAGAATCGTCTGTCCGGCGCTGACATTCGCACGCGCCTGCAAAAGATCGGCATCTACCGCGAGAGCGGCCATGAACACTTCAACGGCTCGCTGGTGGTGCCGGTGCTGGACGACGCCGGTAACGTCACCGAGGTGTATGGCCGCAAAATCCGCGACGATTTGCGCAAGGGAACGCCGTTGCACCTGTACCTGCCGGGGCCGCATCGCGGCGTGTGGAACGAGCAGGCGCTAGCGGAAAACAAGGAAATCATCCTGTGCGAAGCGTTGATCGATGCGATGACGTTCTGGTGCGCCGGTTTTACGAATGTCACTGCTGCCTATGGCGTGGAGGGCTTCACCGACGACCACCTGGCCGCGTTCAGGAAATACGGCACCGAGCGCGTGCTGATCGCGTATGACCGCGACGACGCCGGCAACCGCGCCGCCGAGAAGCTGGCGGCGCAATTGATGGAGCAAGGCATCGAGTGTTTGCGCGTACTGTTCCCCAAAGGGATGGACGCGAACAGTTATGCATTGAAATTGACGCCGGCCGCCCATAGCCTGGGCCTGGTGCTGCGGCAGGCCGAATGGATCGGGCGCGGGCGGCAACCGGACGCCGTGCCGGCTGTGCCCGCCGCTGCGCAAGACTTCCCCATGCCGCCGCCCGCTGCACCGTTGGCCGTTCCTTTAGCCGCTATGGCGGACGATGCCGACGCCGAGCCGCCGATCGAGTCGGCCGGCGATGAACTGCTGATCGTGCAGGGGGATAGGCAATGGCGCGGTGCGCGGCTGGAAAAAGAACCTGTCGCCCGAGCAGATGCGCGTGAACCTGCAAGTGCGGCGCACGCCGGAGGAGGCGGGCGGCTACCACGTCGACACGCTCGACCTGTACGCGGCGCGCGCCCGCGCTGCATACATCCGGCAAGCGGCGATCGAGCTGGGGTTGCCCGACGACACGATCAAGAGAGATATGGGCCATGTGCTGTTGAAGCTGGAAACGCTGCAGGACGAAGCGATCCGTCAAAACACCAAGCCGAAAAGCACGGTGCCGCTGATGTCGGCCGAGGATGAAAAAACCGCCCTGGCATTGTTGCAAGCGCCCGACCTGATCGCGCGCATCGTGGCCGACATGGAGCGCTGCGGCATGGTGGGCGAGTCGAACAATTGCCTGGCCGGGTATCTGGCCGCCGTCTCGCGCAAACTCGACACGCCGCTGGCGATCCTGATTCAGAGTTCGAGCGCAGCCGGCAAAAGCAGCCTGATGGAGGCGGTGCTGGCGATGGTGCCGCCCGAAGAGCGCGTCCAGTACAGCGCGATGACGGGGCAATCCCTGTTCTACCTGGGCGAGACGACATGCAGCACAAGATCCTCGCGATTGCGGAAGAAGAAGGCGTGCGGCAGGCGCGTATGCGTTGAAGCTGCTGCAGTCCGACGGCGAATTGACGATGGCCTCGACCGGCAAGGACGAGACGACCGGCAATCTCGTGACGAAACAGTACAAGGTCAAGGGGCCGGTGATGCTGATGATGACGACGACTGCGATCGACATCGACGAAGAGCTGATGAACCGCTGCCTGGTCTTGAGCGTGAACGAATCGCGCGAGCAGACGCGGGCGATTCATGCACGCCAGCGCATGAAGCAGACCCTCGAAGGGTTGCTGGCATCGAGCGAGAAAGAGGCGATCATTGCCTTGCACCAGAATGCGCAACGGCTGTTGAAGCCGGTGCTGGTGGTGAACCCGTATGCCGACAAATTGACATTCCTCGACGACAAGACGCGCACCCGGCGCGACCACATGAAGTATCTGACGCTGATTCGTGCCATTGCGCTGATCCACCAGCACCAGCGGCCGGTTAAAACGGTCGCGCATCGCGGGCGCACGCTGGCCTATATCGAGGCGACCAAGGCCGACATTGCGTTGGCCAACCGCATCGCGCACGACGTGCTGGGCAGGACGCTGGACGAGCTGCCGCCGCAGACGCGCCGCTTGTTGACGCAGCTCCATGCGTGGGTCGATCAGGAAGCGATGGCGCAGAAACTGCCGCCGCGTGAGTTCCGCTTCACCCGCAAGCAGGTGCGCGACGCCTTGCAATGGGGCGATACGCAACTGAAGCTGCATCTGGGCCGGCTGGTCGATCTCGAATACCTGGCCGTGCATCGGCGCGGCACGACATTCGATTACGAGCTGCTGTATGACGGCAAAGATGAAGGCAAGCACCTGTGCGGCTTGATCGACGTGGCGGCATTGGGCGAGATGCACGGCTACGACGGCGAGCGGTCGGGGGCAATGAGCATCGGTCGGGGTTCGGTCGGCCCTTGGTCGGCTTGGTGTCGGGGGCCGGTCGGGGTATGGTGCCGAACGCGCAAAGCGAGCCTCCATGCGGCTCTGCGGACGATGATGCCGTGCAAAGCGGTGTGTTTGCGCCAAATGCACTACACCATGCGAACGGTGCCGGTCCTGTCGTAGCGGGAGGCTGAACATGCGTGCTGGCGTTCAACCGTTCCGCACGCGCGGCAAGCGGCAGTTCAATAGCCCGGTAGGCGACCCGCGCGACGCGCGCGGCCTGACTGCGGCGATGCGCCGCTTCATCGACTACCGCACCATGATCGGCAGCACGGAATCGGGGTTGTGGAGCATGGAGCGTTACCTCCGCGACTTCATCGTGTGGGCCGATGCGCGGGCCGTCACGCATCCCGAACATGTGACGCAAGCGGTGCTCGAACGCTATCAGCGCTGGCTGCACCACTACCGCAAGAAGGACGGTGCGCCGCTGTCGGTGGCGAGCCGGCGCAGCAAGATCACGCCGCTTAAAAGCTTCTTCAAGTGGCTGACCAAGACCGGACAGATTCCGGCCAATCCTGCCTCCGAAATCGAGCTGCCCAAGGCGATACGGCGGCTGCCGCGCCATGTGCTCAGCGTCGATGAAACCGAGCGCGTGTTGGCGCTCGCCGACACGGCGAGCCTGATCGGCTTGCGTGACCGCGCGATGATGGAAGTGCTGTATGCGACCGGTATGCGGAGAATGGAAATCGCCAAGCTGGAAATCGGTGACATCGATGCCGACAAGTGCGTAGTGCTGATCCGCGAGGGAAAAGGCCGAAAAGACCGCTTGATTCCGCTGGGCGAGCGCGCGCTGCACTGGGTGCAGGAATATCTCGACAAGAGCCGGCCGCTGCTGGCGTGGAACCAGCAGGACAGCACCTTGTTTCTCGGGCAGGAAGGCATGGCGTTGTCGCCGACCTGGCTATCCACGCATGTGGCGTCCTACGTCAAGCGGGCGGAGCTGGGCAAGCACGGCGGCTGCCATTTGTTTCGGCACACGATGGCGACCCTGATGCTCGAAGGCGGAGCCGACATCCGCTTCATTCAGGCGATGCTGGGGCATGCGGAGCTGTCGACCACGCAGATTTACGCGCAAGTGGCGATCCGGCAATTGCAACTGGTGCATGCGAGCACGCATCCGGGTGCATTACGGCGCGTCAGAGGCGATCAAATGACCGTGGACGGCTCCACGTCTCAACCCGATGCGGAAAACGCCGCAGACGCGCTGTTGGCTGCGCTGGACGCGGAAGCCGACGAGGAGGATGCATGCTGATCGAAGTGAACCTGCCGGATGAATTGGCGTGGGCCTTGGCCGAGTTCCTGAAACGCGCCGGCTACAGCGATTACCGGCAGCTGGCGGTCAGCGAGCAAGAGGCATACGACATGCAGGACGCCGGCGAGAAGGTGCGCGCGGCGCTGGCGGAACGAGGGATTGCGCCGCGTTGAGATCAGAGGCAAGCGCGAACGTCGCAAGACGTTAACCCGCCTGTCACGCGCCATGCCAGGCGTGCAAGGGGAAAGTCAGGGCACGGCATGGCGCGCGCCAGGCTGGACGCCGGTGGTGTGCGATGGCCGGTGGCACCGGAACCGCACGAGAAACCAGAGTCAGGGGAACGAAGCGCGCTCCTGCGTCGCTTGCCGCCGCGCTTCGCCGTTAGCCAGACAAGAGCAACGCAAGGTCAAAGGCACAGCCGTTCCGGGGTAACTGCCTGCGGCAGTTAACATAACGCCGCATTCTGCAAAGTTGCTGCATTCGCTCCACTTCGTTGCGCTCGGTGCAACGACCGCTTCGCGCCCTGCGGGTTCGCAGAACGGGGCGTTATGTCTGGCGCCCCTCCACGGCTGCACCCCCTGGCATGTGCGCTGGAGCGCGCAGGGATTGGTCAGGGTTACGGTGCGCGCTCGTGCCTCGCTTGCGGCCGCGCTGCGCCGGCAGTCAGAGGGTACGCAACAACAACGCACGGCCAGGCCCACGCCGTGCTCAGCTGCATGGCTTGTGTGCCCGCGTACCGCCGGCACATCTGTTTCAGTCAGGCGCTATCGCGCAATCACAACGACCACCAGCCCCCGCCCACCCAGGCAGGCCCGTCCCACGGGCTCGCACTGCGTTGCTCGTTCCCCGTGGGACGGGCCTGCCTTCCCGTCCGCCCCGCAGGGGCTCCCCATGTCAGGCGGCTGCGCCGCACATCAACAACAACGCAACCCCGCGTTCGGCAAGCGGTGCAAGGCATCAACCCGCCTTGCACCGCACTTGCCAGCGTGTCTTTATCCATCGCCGTCAAGGCCAAGCCCTGCGGGCGCTGCGCGGCCTTGACGGAGCGGCGGCCGGCGACGGCGCGATCTTCCCTTAGCCGCCGTTGGTCGGTTTGAGGTCACAGACTGTGACCTCAAACACCGGCATCGAGGCGGTCACAATCCGTGACCACCTGCCGGCCGCTGCGCGGCCGAAAACTGCACATCGGGGCCAAAAAGTTAAAATGCCCGGATGTTTGCCTACGCCACTCCGCCGAAACCCGCGCCGACTCTGCGTGCGCGGGGCATGCGGCTACGACTTCACGTCGGGCCGAATGCGTTCGGCAATGCACTGGGGAATTCCATCGTGGATGGCATCGGCAGGGGAAGTCAGCAGGAAAGCGAGCTGACCACGTTCCGACAATCCGAGATTCGGGAGAGGAATGCCACCGAGCCGGGGGCGATGCCGTTTATCGGGTCCGTCGTGTTCAAGGGGGGATCGAATTACGCAGCCAAACAGATCGAGATGGATGAGTTTTTAAGTAATGTTGACTCTGATCCAATGGGGCGAACCGAATCACAAGGGGCATATAACGATGCATCGTTGGCAGATCTCGGAGGTAGTGGCGGTGTAATTAGGTCATTGCCGCCGAAGCCGAGATGAGAAAGAAGGATGAGGTCTTGCAATCATGCATATGTTGGCTTACAAGACCTGGCATGGCGATTGACTTTAAAGACGGTATCTGACCCCATACTGGGTGTGACCCCATAAGCAGGTATACAAAAGTCTTTTGGCAGTATTTGACCCCTCGCCGCTCAAATCATCGTCTTTCCCGCGACGGCGGGAATCCATAGGGAGTCACTCGGACCAACCTCAGTATGGATTCCCGCCTTCGCGGGAAAGACGGGCGAAGGGAATTTCTCATCCGACGGCCAAGCCCGCTTGCGACTTCACATCTTTGTCAAAAAACTTTTGTACACCTGCTTAGCTGCCGGACGCTTCGTGCCAGCGCGCTTCTGCCCCGGCTATCTGCGCGGCTTGAGTTTTCATGGCGACTTCGCGCTGGTCGGCTTGTCGAAGCCGCGCCACAACAAGACCTTCAGCGGTCTGGCGCTGGACGGCAATCTGAGGGGACGCAACGCCGAGCCGCGCTGCGGGATTCAGGTCATCGACCTACGCACCGGCGACGTGGTGCACTGGCTTCGCATGGAAGGCGTGGTCGAAGAACTGTACGACGTAGTGGCGCTGCCGAACATCCGCCGCCCGATGGCGCTTGGTTTCAAGACCGATGAAATCCGGCGCGTGATCAGCATGGAGGAATCGCAGTTTGCCCGGAGTCCAGGATAAGGGCACACCTCTCTCGACCTTCACGACACTTCATGACGATCATCGCCGCGCCGATAAGCGGTCGGCGTGCTCCCAGTCCATTGCTTGAACGCGCGGCAGAATGCCGCCGCATTGGCATACCCCAGGTCCATCGCGATGGCGGCAATGGACGTCGTCGATTTGCTCAGGCGTTGTACCGCGACGTCGCGCCGCAATGCATCCTTAACCGACTGAAACGTGACACCTTCGTCGGTAAATTTACGGGTCAGGGTGCGCACCGATAAATGGAAGGCGTCGGCGACGTGTTGGATGTCCACCGCTTGATCGAGGCGAGTTTCCAGATACTCGCGTGTGCGCGCACTGATCGAGCCACGATTAAACATGGTGAATGCCCAGTCTTCCGGCGCTCTTTTCAGGAATGCCCAGAGCTGGTGCTTTTCGCGCTTGAATGACATCTGGCAGTAGGCATCGGCGAGCCAGACGCACGACTCTCTGGCGGAATAAGTAACTTCTCCAGGGTACAAAAAAATGTAATCGGCGGCGTGCGCCGGACGATCGAATGCGAACTCCACGCGTTCAATCGCAATCTCCTTGGCCAGCAGCCATGACACGATTCCATGTATCAACTTCATCATCAGTTCATGGCCCAGCATCGTCACGGGTACTGCTGGATGGCGTGGCGCCAGACTGATGCGCACCAGGCCGTTTTGCCGCGACATGTGCAAACGGTAATCGTCGAGGATGAGGTTCCAGAAACGAAGAAAGCGATTTAACGCGATCAGGATCGTTGGTGCATCCAGCAAGCTGAGACACAGGTATTTGAGCGTTCCCCCGCGTACTGGCCTGGACCACAGGCCAAGCATTTCATCGTCCAATTCAAACGCAATCCGCTTGTAGAGCAACACAAATTGTTCGCGCGTAATCCTGGCGCCGGGTCGATCAAGCAACTCCGGCGCTATCCGGGCTTCGCTCAGTATGCCCATCACCGCCGCATGATTGCGCACCTGCCGTACAGGACGCAGCATCGCATGCAGAAAATGCGCAGACACGGTTGCGGAGACCTGATGTGGGTTCTCGATCATCGAAATAATTATGGCGCGTTATGCATATAAGTTGGCGCAAAGTGCGTTCTCGTCCCTGATCCGGTACCTATACTTTACCCGTAAATACCTGAATAGGTACAGGGTTTCAACATCGCCCGGCCACGGCAAGCAGTGGCCGGGTTAGGTAATTATTGTCTGCCTAATTGTTTGCTTACGCATGGAGCGCTCATGAACTATTCGTCTCTCGAATTGAAAATGGAAGGCCCGATTGCCGTCGTCACGCTGAACCGTCCAGACAGGCGCAATGCCTTGGACGAAGCAGCCGTGGCCGAGATCGAACACTATTTTTCATCCGTACCAAAACAGGTCCGCGCGATCGTGCTGGCAGCACAGGGTTCGCACTTCTGCGCCGGGCTGGATTTGAAAGAGCATTACGTCAAGGCGCGATCAGCGGCTGAATTCATGCGTGTGTGCCAGGGATGGCACCGCGCCTTCGACCGTATCCAGCATGGCGGCATTCCGGTGATCGCCGCGTTACAGGGTGCCGTGGTCGGCGGCGGACTTGAGCTTGCCACGGCAGCCCATATCCGGGTCGGCGACCAGACATCCTATTTCGCGCTGCCGGAAGGACAGCGCGGCATCTTTACCGGCGGTGGCGCGACAGTCCGCACGGCGCGCATCATCACGCCGAACCGCATGATCGAAATGATGCTCACTGGCCGCGTCATGGATTGCGAAGAAGGCCTGCGCACCGGTCTGCTGCATTACCTCACGCCGACCGGCGGCGCGCTGGCAAAAGCCATCGCGCTGGCACAAAAGATTGCGACCAATGCGCCATTGTCGAACTACGCGATTGTGTCGGGGATCAACAAAGTGTGGGACATGTCCGCCACGGACGGCTTGTTCACCGAGTCGTTGATTGCCGCCTTGGTGCAGACCGGCGACGAAGTGCAAAGCCGATTAAGCGATTTTGTCGAGAAACGCGCTGAAAAAGTCGCGGTCTGACTGACTCATCGCTGAGTTGGGCAAAGTCGTTTTACCCGCTCCCGGTTCCTGCAAGCCCCAGCAGGCGCAGCCCGTAATAGAGGGGCAGACCACGGTTTTCGAAAGCTTAATAGTGGTCTGTCCCCGTCCCCTTGAAACGTGATGACTCACTGTTCATCCGGTTCAAGCCGGCTTCTCAAGCCCTTGAAAAATTCAATGGTCAGGAACAGTATTGGGTCAGGTCTGAGCCGTATTGACGCGGAAGCGGATGCGTTTAACGCCTATGTGTAAGTGTCCGGGCACGGCCGTCGTGACGTAGCCGTAATTGATCTGTATGACTTTTTGCACATCCTCAACGCCAAGTTTAGACAACCAACGGCTTCACCATATAGACCGCATTGTCCGGATAGGAATGCAGGGCCGCAGTAGAAGCATGGTCAATCGAAGGTCGTACCTGATATCCAAGCTTTTTCCAGAATCCAAGCGAATCCTGCACCGACATCAAAGAGGAATAGGTAAACCCTTTCATTTTGCCCAGCTCGGTTGCCACGCTGACCAATGATTTTCCCAATCCCGCCCCGGTGACCCGCCTGGAGATGGCTAAATCATGCAGATACAGGGTGTCGGCTTTCCTGGCAATGACGAATGGCCGATTGAGGGCGGCCACACGCCCCAATAATGATGGATAGGCGAATAGATATCCGCAGACGCCATGATGGTCGAGCACGAGCAGCGAGGTATCCGGTGCGGCAAGAATCCGGCTTCTGACAATACCTTCATCTTCTTGCATCGATATGGGGTAGTTTTCCGCCTGAATATGGAGGATGTCGGGTATATCGCTGATTTCAATCGCTCGATATGCAAAAGTATTTGTATTCATCATGACAAGTTTAGTGCTTCATGGTTGACCATCAACGCTTATTTTCTTCCTCCCGCTCGGAACGGGAAATGATCTCCAGTACCTTGAGCGTCAGCATTTGGCCGTCGCGTCGCGGCCACTCAATACTGCTTCCGACGGACATGCCCAATAGCGCAGTGCCGATCGGCGTGAGGACTGAAATGGTGTCAGGCGCGGTGTGTGTTTCTTTCGGATATACAAGCGTCAGGCAAAATTCTTCTCTTGTGGCCGCGATGTCGAAGCGCACTTTGGAATGCATCGCCACTACTGAAGAAGGAATGTCCGTGGATTCGACGATGTGCGCCCGGGTCAGTTCATCGAGTAGTGCACGTTTGCTTTCCCCGGCTGTGGAAGGCAGCGTATCCAATAATAATTCAAGGCGTTCCAGGTCGTGCAGTGATACGGTGATAGATGGTTTCATTATTGTGATTCCAATAGCAAATGCATTGATATGGAGTTGCGTCCAGATGCGTTGGAACTTCAACGGATTGCGGCACGCACATCGACAATTTCAACGTGCTGCACACAACCATAAGGAATGGGTACTGCGGCAATGCCGGCCAACACGCGTTCGGTTCTCATGGCAAAAGATTCCCCTCGGCCGATGATGAAGGCATGGCCGGTAATGGAAAAAGACAAGGCTTGTCAGGCGCAGCAGCGCACCGGCAAGTCATTCAAATCTCGGGAGAGCGTGGCTCGGGAGGATGGAGAGAACGGCTAGGTTCTTCCTGGCCTCACCGAGCCTAAGAAAGGCAGGCGAGGTCTCGGTTGGACAACTGGACACGACAGATATTCAGGGCAGAATAGCCATACGATGAACGGTCCTGAAGACGAATGCGGGTGATCGATCCAGCAATAGCCGACACTCCCTTAACCAGGGAGGAACAGTTGCGATTCGCGAGGATGCAGATCTTGTTCACGGGATTGCTTGGATGACGGGAGGTTTGTTTGAGTCGAGTATATACACTTCAGATATTTCGTCAACTCGACCGCTCGATTCCTCCTGCGCCTTGCCAGTCAAAAAAATCCATCGATTTCATTGGTCACGCTATGGGTTGGGATTGGTATTAAGGAATGTGTACGAAATAATTTCCCGATTTGGTTCACGTCTGACGGGCGCGCTGCAGCGTTGCTCGGCGTCGCCATAGCTCGCTATGACTCCTTCTCGCGCCCCTCGGCGGGCCCCTTGCAGCGCATCCCGTCGGACGCGTCCAAATCGGTAACTTATTCCGTACACATTCCTTAGCGGCCAGACGAAAAACAGGTGGAATTCTTCAACATTGGTACAGCTTGCTTAGATATTGCCGAGTTGTGCCGACGGTAGCAAGCGGGCACGGCCAGCACATCGGTATCCAAGGTTTTCGCAAGACGCCATGCGGCGCTTCCCAGAACAAGGGCTTCGATCCAGGAAGATCTTTCAATGCCAATAACGATCAGATCGGCTCGCATCCGCACCGCATAATCGCTGATGACAGTGAGCGAAGATCCGGAATGCACTACGCCCGACAGCAACTGTTGACCGGGATTGAGTTCGTCGATAAAGCGACGCAAGTTTTCTCTTGAGGACTGCCATGCCTGAACCTTGCAGGGAAGGGCAGCTTTTGATCGCAGATCAGCGTCATGCAGTTTGTAGTCAGTGACAGGCAAGGCATGAAGAAAAACCATTTGCGCATAGGGATAGCAATCCAGCACAAATTGCGCCGCCGTTTTTGCTGTTTCGGTAAAGTCGACGGGGACCAAGATTTTCCGATAAGCATGACTGCGTTCGGAATCCGTCAACAAGACTGGACGTTTCGCTGTCCTGATGGCCTGGATATGTCGATGATGCAAGAACAGGCTTTCGACCGGGTTCCTGGCGTGCACGGGGAGAATCTCGACATCTCGCATCATGTTATTGGTCCAGAGATGATTTGTATTCCGCCGGCTTGCTGATAACTGAACATCAACAACACGGCGAGCTTGTCAACGGACTTGCTTGCAGGCTGATTGGAGATACATTACCGTGTTGCTTTCATGAGGTTTGTCGCTAAACGGATATGAAACATCGCCCATCGGACATTTTCACGGCACCGCAGTCAGAGCTGAACTCACTGCGAACCTTGCCGCGTCCCGTCTACGGACATATCCGCGGGTTGCCGAATCGCCCCATCGGGCATCGGCATACGCATTCCTGGGTGCAGTTGTCCTATGCGCTGCACGGTGTGATCGAAGTGGTAACGTCGACCGGGCGATTTGTGGCTCCTCCGCTTCGGGCAATCTGGATTCCTGCCAGGGTGCCGCATGCGGTACGGTGTGCGCCGCATACGGAAATCAGAAGCCTTTATATCGAATCGGCTGCCGTGCCACGTCATGCTTCCGAATGCCGCGTGTTGGCAGTGACGCCGTTGACGCGTGAACTGATTCGCACGTTTAGTGAATTTCCGGCGGAATATGACGAACAGGGAACGGAAGGCAGGCTGGTGCAGGTGTTGCTGGATCAGCTCGCTTGCGCACCGGAGCTGGGTTTGTCACTGCCCTGGCCCCAGGATGCGCGTCTTCGGCACATATGCACGGAAATGAACGCGAAGCCGGACGGCGGCGCGAGCCTCGCCGATTATGGCGCGCGGCTTCATCTTTCCGAAAGAACGCTGAGCCGCTTGTTCCGGCAGCAGACCGGCCTCAGCTTCAGACTGTGGCGACAGCGTGCACGCATACTGAGTGCCTTGCCGCTGCTTGAGCGGGGAGACCGCGTGACGGACGTGGCGCTGGCGTGCGGCTATGAGAGCATGTCTGCGTTCATCGCCGCCTTTCGCGAACAGATGGGGATGACGCCGGGAGAACTTCTGGCGGCATGCGCAATGGTCTCACAGGCGTGAACGACACTACCCACCGGCCGCAATCAAGCGCAACTCCTCAATCAACTTCACCGCCGGTTTCGGAAGAATCCCTTTGCGGCGCCGGAACGCGGTCAGACTCCGTGTTGCTTTGATATTCTTGATCGGCAGGGCTTCGATCAGCCCGGCCTTGCTTTCCGCTTCATACATTGTCCCCGACATCCAGCTGAGAAATCCCGCTTCGCTGACCAGGCTCTTGAGCATGACCACGGAACGCGTTTCGACCACGACATTGGGCGGTGTGATGCCATGCGCCCGAAAAATATCGCGCATGTGATTGAACGGCGCCGTCCCGCGCGGCATGGTGGCCCAGCGATGATGCAGGGTATCCGCCAGGCTGACAGTCGTTTGCGCGTGTAAAGGATGGGCCGGCGACGCGACGATGTAGCTGTTGTCTTCCCAGCGGCAGTCCGCGATGGCGACGATGTCATCGCTGTCCTCCATTGCCACGCCCAGCGCAATGTCGATTTCGTGCTTGTTCAAGCCTTCGGCCAGCCTGTCCCACACGCCTTCAATCACATACACCCGCAGGTTGGGCCAGCGATTGAGCACGCGGTCGATCGCCATGGGCAGGATATGGCTCGCGACGCTGCCGATCGATCCCACCTTGATGGTGCCTTTTGCAAGACCCCGCATGGCATTGATTTCTTCTATCGCATGCGCGGATTCCTGCTGGAGCAGCGTGGCTCGCGGCAGCAGCGCTTCGCCGATCGGCGTGAGCAGCATGCCCTTGGAATTGCGCTCGAACAGCGGTGCACCCAGCTGTTCTTCCAGCCGCTTGATGGTCCGGCTCAAGCCCGGTTGGGTGATGTGCAATTCCTCGGCCGCACGGCCCAAGCTACCGTGCTGGACTATGGCGAGAAAGGCAGCAAGTTGTCGTCCGTCGAAAGTCATAACGAAATGTAATGACTTGCGGCGAAAAAATCAATTCTAAGGCAAGGAAAAATTGTTAATACTGCTGGCTTGGTTTAACGCGCAGGTAGGCCAATATCTGCCGTTTATTGATTCAGGAGAGGGTTAATGTCGTTAAGCAACACCATGGAAGAGAGCAAGCCTGCAATCCAACCTGCCGCGACCGTACGCGACGTGGTGATCGACCTGCTACGTAAACTGGGCATGACGTCGATCTTTGGCAATCCGGGTTCGACCGAGTTGCCACTGTTTCTGGATTTTCCGGAAGATTTTCGCTATGTGCTTGGGCTGCAGGAATCGGTTGTCGTCGGCATGGCGGACGGTTATGCGCAGGCCACGCGTAATGCTTCCTTTGTCAATCTCCATTCCGCCGCCGGCGTCGGCCACGCAATGGGCAATATCTTCACCGCGCACAAAAACCGCACGCCGATGGTCATTACCGCAGGTCAGCAGGCCAGGGCCATTCTGCCGTTCGATCCCTTCCTGTTTTCGGGTCAGGCAACCGAACTGCCCAAGCCCTACGTCAAATGGAGTTGCGAACCCGCTCGCGCGGAAGACGTTCCGCTGGCGATTGCCCGGGCCTATTACATCGCGATGCAAGAGCCGCGCGGGCCGGTGCTGGTATCGATTCCCGCGGACGACTGGGACCGGCCTGCCGCACCGGTGGAGCCACGTCTCGTGAGCAGCGGCTACCGGCCCGAACCTTCGGTATTGAATACGATCGGCGACGCGCTGGATGCGAGCGAACGGCCTGCCTTTGTCGTCGGCGCGGCGGTGGACCGGGGCGATGCCTGGAACGCGGTAGTAAGCCTGGCGGAGCGGCACAATGCCCGCGTCTTTGTCGCCCCCATGTCTGGCCGCTGCGGTTTTCCGGAGGATCATCCTTTGTTTGCCGGTTTTTTGCCGGCGATGAGAGAGAAGATCGTCGGTCTGCTTGATGGCCATGATTTCATCTTCGCGATCGGCGCGCCGGCTTTCACCTATCACATCGAGGGCAAGGGGCCGCACATCCCGGCCGGTGCCACCTTGGGTCAGTTGATCGATGATCCGGCCATTGCTGCATGGACGCCGACCGGCACCTCGGCGGTCGGCAGCATCCGGTTGGGCGTCGAAGACTTGCTTGCGCGGCCCGAGCCGAAGCGGCGTGCGCAACCCGTATTGCGCAGCGAACAGCCGCGCGCCGATCCGCCATCGCCAGGAGAGCGCATGTCGGTGGCGTATGTCTTGCAAACGCTTGCCGAAACGCGCGATCCGGCCGACATCATTGTGGAAGAAGCGCCAAGCTCGCGTCCGGTGATGCACAAATATCTGCCCATCCTGCAAAGCGAAACTTTTTATACGATGTGCAGCGGGGGTCTTGGCTATGGCTTGCCCGCCGCGGTCGGCGTCGCGATGGCGAAGCGGTCGTCCAGGGTGATCGGCTTGATTGGCGATGGATCGAGCATGTATTCGATCCAAGCCTTGTGGAGTGCGGCCCAGCTGAAGCTGCCGATGACGATCCTGATCTTGAAGAATCGTCGCTATGCGGCCCTGCAAGAGTTCGCTACGGTATTCGGTTTCGCGCCGGATGCCAGACTGGAGGGCACCGATTTGCCGGATATCGATTTTGTCGCGCTGGCGAAAGGGCAGGGATGCGATGCGGTACGTATTGATCGGGCGGATGCGTTGCGCGAGACCTTGGTCAGCGCATTGCGCTCGCCCGGACCGATGCTGGTGGAAATTGAAGTAGCCTGATTGCATAGCCGGAGCTTCGCGCAGAAGCATCCGGCCAAATTACCATAGGAGACAAGCATGAAAACAAAACTGAAAGCTGCCCTGACGCTTGCGGCATTCGCGCTGGGCAGTCTCAGCGTTGCACCCGCATCGGCCCAGAACTATCCGTCCAAGCCGATCAAGCTGATCGCACCCTTCGCGCCGGGCGGCGTCGCCGATGTGATGGCCCGGCTGGTCGGCGATAAATTATCCAAGTCGCTCGGCACGCCCGTCATCGTCGAAAATCGTCCAGGTGCAGGCGGCAACATCGGAGCCGACGTCGTAGCGAAAGCTGAGCCTGACGGTTATACCTTGCTGATGACTTCGGCAGGTATTCTGACCATCAACGGCAGTCTCTACCCGAAACTGAGTTTCGATCCGGCCAACAGCTTTGCTCCGGTATCGCTGGTGGCGGATATGCCGATGGTGCTGGTGGTGAATTCAGCTGTCGAGGCAAAGACCTTGCCGGAATTCGTTACCTACGCCAGGAAGAATGAAGGCAAGGTCTTCTTCAGCTCGCCGGGGAACGGCACCACCCCGCATCTCGGTCTCGAATTGCTGCAGCGGGCAGCCAATATCAAGATCACCCATGTGCCATACAAGAGCGGCGCGGAATCGCTGAATAGCATCGTTGCAGGGCAAGTCACCGGCGCAATCGAAACGCCACCCTCGGTCATCAATCAGATGAAATCCGGGAAACTGCGCGCCCTTGCAATCGCAGGACCGCGCCGCCTCGCGCAGATGCCCGATGTTCCGACCACGACTGAAGCCGGCATTGCCAATGCCGAAGTGCTTTCCTGGTTCGGCATCGTCGCACCGGCCAAAACGCCGCCCGACATCATCGAGCGCTTGAGCAAGGAAACCGCCAAGGCCGTGCATGAACCGGAAGTCGAGCAAAAGCTGGCTTCGCTGGGTACGCGTGCGGTCGGTAATTCGCCCGCCGAATTTGACCGTTTCATCAAGAGCGAGCGCAGCAAGTGGGACCAGATCATCAAGCAAGCCAATATCAAGCTTGACTGATTTGCTGACACCCCGCTGGCCTATCACCTACACCGTTCTTCAGGAGAACCGACATGACGACGAATAATTTTGCCGATACAACGATCTGGGAAGGCAAGGCGCTGTTCAATGGCTGGCGCGCAACCGGCGGCGGCGTGCACCAGGTGCTTGAACCTGCGACCGGAGAAGCGCTGCACACCATCGCCATCGCCAATCCGCAAGACATCGCGGAAGCGGCGCTGCTGGCAAAGAAAGCGCAGCCGCGCTGGGCCGCAACACCGTTTGAAGAGCGTGCCGCGATCCTGCGTCGCGCCGCCGACATCCTGCGCGCGAATGCCGAGACCATCAAGCCGCGCTTCGTGCGCGAGACCGGCAGCGTTCCGCCCAAGGTCGATTTCGAACTCGGCCTGGCCGAAGGCATGCTGCGCGAAGCGGCCGCCATGCTGACACAACCGCATGGATTGCTGTTGCCGAGCACCATGCAACGCATGAGCATAGGGCGCCGTATTCCGCATGGCGTGGTCGGTGTGATCGCGCCTTTCAATGCACCAATGGCCTTGTCGACCCGCGCCGTCGCACCCGCGCTTGCGGTAGGGAATACGGTCGTACTGAAGCCGGATCCGCAAACCAGTTATGCCGGCGGTTATGCAGTGGCCGCGGCACTGCTGGAAGCGGGCTTGCCGCAGGATTGCCTGTTCATTTTGCCCGGCGGCGTCGACGCGGGCGAAGCGCTGGTAACCGATCCGAATGTGGCAATGATTTCGTTTACCGGCTCGACGCAGGCTGGCCGCCGTGTCGGCGAACTGGCGAGCCGTCATCTGAAGAAAGTCACATTGGAGTTGGGCGGCAAGAATTCCATGATCGTTTTCGACGATGCCGATCTTGATATCGCCGCATCCAACGTTGCCTGGGGCAGCTACCTGCATCAGGGCCAGATTTGCATGACGACCGGCCGGGTATTGGTGCAAAAAAGCATTGCCGAAGAATTCATCAAGCGTCTTGCCGACAAGGCAGAGCATCTGCCGGTCGGTAATCCAGCCACCGGGCAAGTCGCGCTCGGCCCCGTGATCAACCAGAAACAGTTGCAGCGCATCGACGGTATCGTCAAGGATACGGTCGCGGCGGGCGCAAGCCTGCGCGCCGGCGGCAAGTACGAGAACCTGTTCTACCGGCCCACCGTGCTCACCGATGTCAAGCCCGGCATGCGTTCATTCGACGAGGAAGTGTTCGGCCCGGTCACGTCGGTGGTGACATTCGAGAATGAGGATGAAGCCATTGCGCTCAACAATGCGACCGAGTATGGACTCTCCTGCGGCATTCTGACGAAATCGCTCGAGCGGGCAATGTATGTCGCGCACCGGGTCAATACCGGCAAGGTGCACATCAACGATCAGACCGTAGGCGACGAACCCTGGATTCCTTTCGGCGGTTCGGGCGCGTCCGGCAATGGCGGGCGGCACGGCGGGCCCGCGAACTGGGAAGAGTTCACGCAATGGCAGTGGATCACGATCCAGGACAAAGCCAACGCTTACCCGTTCTGAACGATCGGCAAAAAACAAACAACGGTCACGCCCATTCATAAGAAGAAGGAGACATGATGAAACAGGATTTCAATGCCAAACGCAGAACGCTTGCCGCCGCAATCGGCGTCGCCATGGTCGCGCCGGCTATCGGCTTCGCGCAGTCCGCCGACAAGCCGGTTCGCATTGGTTACACGATGTCGCGCACCGGTCCCTATGCGTCCGGCGCACAGGTATCGCAGGAACCGAATTATCTGCTATGGGCGCAACAGCTCAATGCGGCCGGCGGCCTGTCGGTCAAGGGCCAGAAGCGCAAGATCGAATTGATCGGATACGACGACCGCAGCGAAATCGAAACCGCCGTGCGTACCTATGAAAAGCTGATGGGCAGCGACAAGGTCGATCTGATTCTTCCGCCATGGGGTTCGGCGATGAACTTCGCGGTCGCGCCGCTGGCCAATCGCTACGGTTACCCCTTCCTGGCGCCGACTGCCTTGTCGCGCAAACTGATCGATATGCAGCTGCCGTATTATTTCTCGCTGCTGCAGCAGCCAGACAAGATGATGGGCGCGCTGGCCGACATGCTGGCGGCAAACAACGTCAAGACGGTCGCCGTCATCTATATGGATGACTTGTTCGGCATTGAAAACATCGCGTCATTGCGCCTGGCATTGCGCGGCAAGAATATCCAGATCGTCGAAAGCAAGAGCTATCCGCTCGGCGTGAAGGATTTGTCGCCGGTGCTCAAATCGATCAAGAGCATGAATCCCGATGCCTTCATCGGCATCACCTATCCGCCCGACACGATTCTGGCTTCCACGCAGGCGCGCGAAATCGAATTCAATCCGAAATTCTTTTATGCATCGGTCGGCACGGCATTTCCGCTCTATAAGCAGCGGCTCGCGGCGAATACCGAAGGCGTGCTTGGCATGGGTTCGTGGAATCCCAAGGTGTCTGCCGGAGCCAAAGCGTATTTCGATGCCCATGCGGCGCAGCTGAAGAAGGAACCCGATCGCTGGGCCAGCGGCCATGCCTGGGCCGGCCTGGAAATCCTGCAACAGGCGGTCGATAAGGTCGGTCTCGAACGCAAGGCTTTGCGCGATCACATCGCTAGCAATGAATTCAATACGATCCTGGGCAAGCTTCGTTTCGAACGTGGCGAGAATGCGAGCGTTCCCGGCACGGTGGGCCAGTGGCAGGGTGGCGAATTTGAGGTGGTCTGGCCGGAACAGCGCGCCACGGCCAAGCTGGTCGCCAAGCCGGCGTGGAAATAATCGCATCGCGGGTTCACGTCACGGATAACTAAAATGGATTTTTCCTTGTTTGCCGATCTGGTGGTCAACGGATTGGTAATCGGCGGCATCTATGCCGTCATTGCGATCGGCTTGAACATGCAATACGGCCTGATGCGGATACTCAACATAGCCCATGGCGAGTTTCTGATGATAGGCGCGTTTCTGATGTTTACGCTGCATACGACCACCGGCATCAATCCCTTGCTGTTTTTGCCGGTGGTCGTATTGATCAGTTTTGCCTGCGGCCTGATGCTCCACAGGCTGGTATTCAAGCGTTTGTCGGCCACGTCAAAATCGCTCGACCAGGTGGAAGAACGCAGCCTGATCGTCGGCTTTGGCCTGATGTTTATCCTGCAGAACATGGCGTCGCTGATCTGGGGCGCCGATCTGCGCGGCTATGACTTCATGAGCGAACCGGTCAAGTATGCAGGTGTGATCGTTACGCAGAACCGCCTGCTGGTATTGTTTCTCGCCATGGTTGCCAGCGTCGGGCTGATACTGCTGCTGCAGCGTACGCTACTCGGCAAGGCCGTGCGCGGCATGCTGCAATCTCCGCTGGGAGCATGGCTGGTCGGCATCGATACACAACGGCTCCATCCCTTCGTGTTTGCACTCGGCATCGCGATGGCCGGTCTGGCCGGCGCATTGTTGAGCATGATCTATGAAGTATCGCCGTCCATCGGTGAGTCCTACACGGTGATGGCGCTCATTGTCATCACGCTCGGCGGTCTTGGCAGTATAGGCGGAAGCTTTGCGGCGGCAATGCTGCTCGGGCTGGTGGAAAGCTTCGGCACGCACTTTACCAATCCCTCGCTCAAGATGCTGCTGAGCTATGGCATCTTCGTGATCATTCTGATGACTCGGCCGAGAGGACTGTTCGCCAAATGAAAAAATTCTTATTGTCGATCGGGGCCGTTGGCGTATTGCTCGCAGCCGGTCCGTGGGTGCTGTCCGACTTCTGGTTATCGCTCGCGATGACCTGCATGATGTATTCCGCGCTTGCGGTGAGCTGGTCCATGTTCAGCGGGGCGACACGCTATCTGTCGCTGGCGACATCCGCATTGTTCGGCTTGGGCACTTACACGACTGCCATGGCGATGCAGCATTTGCCCTGGCCGGTGCTGATTTTCGCGGGCGGTTTGGTTGCCTCCCTGTTTGCGTTGATTGCCGGTGCGGCGGTCATGCATTTGCGCGGCACCTACTTTGCGGTATTGACCTTTGGTTTGGGCGAGTTGGTGCGGCATTCGGTCACGTATTCCGAAAAAAGCCTATTCGGGACGGTAGGGCGCGTATTGACCGAGGTGCCGTCCAACAATCTGCTGTACTGGACCATGTTGCTGCTAGCCTTGTTGTCGGTAGTGACGTACAAGTTCGTATCGGTATCCAGGCTCGGCTTGGCGATGCGCGGCATCGGCGCGGACGAGCAACGAGCGGCTACCTTTGGGGTCAATCCCAAAACCGTCAAATTGATCGGATTTGCATTGAGCGCCTGGTTCGCCGGCGCAGTGGGTGCGACGATGGCGGTGCGATGGACCTATATCGATCCGCATTCCGCCTTTAATCCCTTGATCGGTTTTCAGACGGTGCTGATCGCAATGGTCGGCGGCGCGACGACATGGCGTGGCCCGGTTATCGCCGCAGTGGTACTCAGCCTGCTGTCGGATGCATTGCGACTCAATCTGCCATATGCCTACCTGATCTTGCTGGGTGTCCTGTTGATCGTATGCGTGCTGTTCATTCCGAATGGTATCGCCAGCATCAAATGGCGTACGGTATTCTCCGGAAAGAAGGGAACGGCATGACGCAACAGCCTATGCTATCGGTAGAAAATCTCGGCATGCAATTCGGCGGGCTCAAGGCCTTGTCCGAGGTCACGATGAAGGTCGAGCGCGGCGAGTTCCTTGGCATTATTGGTCCGAATGGCGCGGGAAAGACCACATTCTTTCATGCCGTCAGCGGTATCTATCTGCCTACCAGCGGCAAGGTGCGCATTGACGGTGCCGAGTTTCAGGGAAAGAGCGCCGATGCATTTTGCAAGGCGGGTGTTGCCCGCACGTTCCAGACGCCGCGCGTGTTTTCGGACATGACGGTACATGACAATGTGCGCTTTGCATTCACTTTCGGCAATCGCGGTGGAGATGCAAGCCTGATCGATGAGGTCATTGACGAAGTACATATCGGTTCGTTGCGACAGGAACTTGCGGGCGAATTGCCGCCGGCACGTCAACGCCAGCTCGAAATCGCGATGGCGCTGGCCACCGCGCCGCGTCTGTTGCTTCTCGATGAAGTCGCTGCTGGCTTGACCGAGGGCGAAGTCGACGAAGTGGCACGGCTTATCCTGCGACTGCGAGACCAGTATCAATTAACGGTGGTCTGGATCGAACATGCGGTACGCACCCTGATGCGGACCGTGGACCGCGTCGCGGTCCTGCATTTCGGCCAACTGCTCGCTGATGGCGCGCCGGCCGAAGTCACGGCAGATCCCAAGGTCATCAGCGCCTATCTGGGCGACGAGGTCACGCAATGACGACACTGCTGCAAGCCAGTCAACTATGCGCCGGCTATGGCCGGCTTCAAATCATCCGCGATATCAGCGTGCGTGTGCCGGAACGACAGCTGACGGTCGTCGTCGGCCCGAACGGCGCGGGCAAGACGACGCTGATGCGGGCATTGGTGGGAATCATCCCGATTTCCGGCGGTAGCGTTACGCTGGCTGGCACGCAAGTCAATTCTCTTGGCGTATCGAGGCGCGTGGCGAACGGTTTGGTGCTGGTTCCCGAAGGGCGCCATCTGTTTGCCCAGATGACGGTGGAAGAAAACCTTGAACTGGGCGGCTATCTGCTCAAACAATCTGAACGCCGTGCTTTGCTGGATCAGGTGCTTGCCCTGTTTCCGCGTCTGGCAGAACGCAGAAAGCAGCTGGCCGGCACCATGAGCGGCGGCGAGCAGCAAATGGTTGCGGTCGGACGGGCGCTGATGGGCAAACCGAAGTGCATGCTGCTCGATGAGCCTTCGCTCGGTCTGGCGCCGAAGATGGTGACTGAGCTGTTTCGCATCCTGCGGCAGATCTGCGACGCCGGAACCGGTGTCCTGCTGGTCGAACAGAATGTACGGCAGGCGCTTTCCGTATGCGACCACGCTTACATTCTGGAGCAGGGTCAGGTCGTGGCGGACGGCTCCGGCCCCGAACTGCTGCAAGGAGAAAGAGTGCGCCGTTCGTATCTCGGGCTATGACCCGGTTTGCGCAGCACTCATTCAAATGCTGCGGTCGCCAATGCTGTTGCCGGTTGCGGCACCTCGATTTCGCTGGCGAACAGCAGGTCGGTCAGATACGAAGCGACGCGCTGTTGCGTCGCCGGCAAAAAAGGTATGTTGAAATGGTTCGACTCCGGAATCGTCTGATCGATCCGCACAGTATGCAGCTTGGCTACCAGTGCGTCGGTATGGGCGCGCGGCACCACGTCGTCACTTTCCGCGCGCAGCACCAGCACAGGTGCGGAAATTTTTTCCGCAACCTTGATTGATTCGAAACGATGCTTGAGCACCAGTGAAATCGGCATCGAACGAAAACGCCTTTGGGCGATCGCGAGAATCGAATCGTAAGGCGTGAGAAGCGCGATCGCCGCCACCGGGCGTTGCGCCGCCAGTTGCAGCGCAACGCCGGACCCCAGGCTGCGGCCGATGATGGCAATCTTTTCGGCATTGATGCGACTGTGTCCTGCAAACCAGTCGAACAGCATTTGCGCATCGCCGATCAGGTGCCGTTCGCTAGGTTGTCCATGCGAGTCGCCATAACCGCGATAATTCACTGCGAGCACCGCCATGTCGGGGAACATGGTTTCGGCCGCGCCGATCACCCAGGATACTTCTTCCGAGCGGCCGCCGAAGTAAATGGCGGCCGGATGCCTGCCCGGAGACCTCGGTGTCAACAGCCAACCACATAACCTGGTGCCATCGCTGCTGCGCAGCACGACCGGACGACAACGATGACCGTTACTTCTGGGTCGCGGTACCTGGCTGGAGAGCGGATTGAAAATGAATCTGTGCTGTCGCGCCGTCAGTGTGGCCAGTACGCCCAGCCATGTCGAACCGGCTACGCCCAGGGCCGCTGCAAGCAAACGTTTGGTAATCGTATTCATTCGCGCCGAAATCGTTGGATACTTTCAGCTTAGAGGAGTTTGTCTGCACTAAGTTGCGTTTACGCAGAAGAACGATTGACGGCTATGCCGTCATTGGCCATTGTTCAGGGTGTTGAACGAGACTGGACCGAAGCGAGAATTTGTATAAGCGAGCCCGACGGCGCAAGCGTGCATGCCATGAGGCGCAGCATCGCATCCTTGATCATGTCCAGCGTAATGTTGCCGGTGAAAGCGCGTGGTAACCGGTTTCGCCGTATGCGGCTTCTGTCGCATTGACAATCTCCGTCGCGAATTTCTGCCTGGCCCGTCTCGCTCTTGATAGGACGGCCGCGTGTGCGCGGTTTGACGGACAGCTCTTGCCGTAGGTCATGCATTTTATCAAATACGAACGAGTGACCGCAGAGCCACAATATTTGGCAAATTGCCAATATCAATAGAGACACAATCAATGAAGAACAGAGCCATGATTTTGGTCAGGATGGCGGCTGTCTTATGCGCGGCGGTCGCATGCAGCGTGCGTCCTTTGCCGGATATCAGTGTGCCAGAACCGACTGTCGGTCTTCCTGAAGCCGTCGGCGAAACGATGCCACCGTCCAGACGCCTGTTCGACCGCGTGTTCATTCTCTCCGGCGGGCTTGACACCACTGAACTCGGGCAGCAGCTTGAACAGGAACTCGCACGACAGCTGGCGCCGACGAAGATGGCGCAATCGCGGGCGCTGCTAGAGAAATATCTCCAGTACAAAGCCCGGATGATTTCTATCCAAACTGCTATCGACGGCGAGCAGGATGTTGCCAGTCTGCGTACGCAACTGCAAACGCTGCGCGACCTGCGATACGCCATTTTTAACCGATCCGAAATCGATGCCTGTTTCCCGCCGACGGCACCTATGAACAGGTCTTGCTTGCGTGCCTTGAAATCAATTTGAGTACGCATATCCCAGAAGATCAGAAGCATGCGAGGCTGCTGGAACTTGAAGCCTCGCTTTCACCGCACGTGCGTGAGACGGAGGGGCTACGGTCCGATATCGTACGCATGGAACCGGTTCCGCGTGCGTCGGAGCCGGCCGCAGACGAAGAAGATATTTGCCGTCTGGGATAAGGAGTATTGTAGGCCCGGTGCGCGCTGCTGTTGCCATTACCGGGGCAATGCATTCTCCGAAAAGTCGGCGGATATTTACAAAAAAAACAGTAAATGTGAATGAAGCATGCAAAAGCTGATGTATGCTGCCAGACCGGCAAACCGCTGCAGAATCGGAAAGCGCGTTGCCGGTCATGCTGCCTTCCTGAAGCATCCGTATGCATAGCATTCTGCATGAAGGCATCCACCGTATAATTGAATTCATTGCCGGCAACCGGGCATATGGCAGGTTGAACGAAAATGATTGCGTAGAAGGACGAGGTTGGTTTTATGGCGGATTACACCGTTGACGCGGTTGACAAGGCATTGGGATTACTTTTTCTCGTGGCACAACAACCTGGATTAGGCGTTACCGAACTAGCGAAGCGCTCGGGCAATACCAAAGCAAGAGCTTTCCGACTGCTAGAGACTCTCGAGCAGGGTGGTCTGGTACAGCGTGAATTGGGGAATGCTACCTACATTTTGGGTTACAAAGCCTTCTATCTTGGCGCCGCTGCCAGCGAGCAGCTGAGCCTGGCGCGTCTCGCAAAGCGCCATCTTGAAGAAATTGGATCATGCAGCAATGAAACCGTCCTGATTCGGATTCGCGATGGGTTGGAAACCGTGTCAATCGCCCGCTGGGATTCGACGCACGCAGTACGCATCCATTCCGAGATCGGCAATCGACGGCCTTTGTACGTCGGCGCATCCGGAAAACTTCTTCTCGCCTATGCACCGGCCGATGTGCAAACAAAAGTACTGCAAGGTGACATGGAGAAATTCACGCCTAACACCATTACGTCACCGACCAAATTAAAAAAAGAGCTTTCAAAAATCCTGACGCAGGGCTACGCGGTCTCGTTCGCCGAAAGAACATCGGATACCGTTTCGATCGCCGCTCCCGTCAGAGACGTCTCCGGAGAGGTAATTGCAGCAATCAGTATTACCGGCCCGAGTACCCGAATGCGCGAAGAAATTCTGCCCAAACTGACTGACACCATTCTGGATGGTGCACGTCGTCTTTCACGCGAACTCGGCTACATTGAATAGTCCTGAATGATCCGGTATTAAATCCGGTATCAATCCAAATTGCAACGGGCCTGGATCGGGCGCTGCCAGGCTAAGCGCAAATTCGCACAAATATCATAAGAGCCGGCTGTTCTAGCCGGCAGGCGGTATCCGGCACCGCTCAGGCTCGCGATTGTGCGGCGAGTCTGCATGCAAGGTCCAAGCGAAGGGCCGCCTTTAATCATATTGGCGATGCCGGCTTGGTCGTCCTCGCTGTTAATTCTCGTCTGGTCTAACCAGCACTGCAGCTTTTTCTCCCCTTGTCTTACCCAGCATTTACGTCGATGTCGTTTTCGGCTTCGTCTCCGGCTGTCCATCTGGAGCGGCGTCGTTTTCCGCAAAGCTGAGTTCGTGATGCGCTTCCTCTTCGAACTGTTGCGCCCATATTTCTCTTCTGAAGAAACCGCTTGCGTGACAAATCCGCCAGGGGATTCCAGTTAAAGAGCCGCGCCTGATGTGCGTCTTAAGCAGGCAAAGATAATTCCCAGTAAAGCACGTCCGTGCTTTAGCTGTGGCTTCTTGTCTACGTTCATTGCGGCACCCCAATGAGCATCCAAAAAATTTTGTGTCAGTTTGTTTCCAACAACAATATCGTGTATCATCAATCGAAATGACGTATCATTCATTGAAACATAACCTAAGTGGCCAAAAATGGAGAGCGCTATGTTGTGGAGACTTCTAGCAAAAATCAATTTCGTTACCTCGGCACTGATACTTGCCGTTCCTGCATACACGGTACATGCCGCCGATCTCAAGATCGGCTTCAAGGCAGAAGTGACGTCTGCTGATCCCCACGTCCTGAACGGGAACAACCGGAACGTCTGGGTGCACGTGTACGAATCCCTTGTTGCGCAAGACGAAAACCTTAAAGCCAAGCCTGCGCTGGCCACTTCATGGCGGAACGTGGATTCCACGACATGGGAGTTCAAACTCCGGCCTAACGTCACATTCCACAACGGTGCAACGATGACCGCGGAAGACGTCAAGTTTTCCATTGAGCGCGCCATGAACCTGTCTGGCCCGCGCACATTTCGAACCTATCTCAAAGCTGTTCAGTCAGTTACCGTTACCGGTCCGGGCACGGTAACCATCAAAACCAAGGGGCCAAGCCCGACACTGCCCGACAGTCTCGGTTTGATTGCGATCCTGCCTAAAACGATTGGCGACAAGGCGTCCGAAGAAGACTTCGCCACTGGAAAAACGACGTTCGGAACTGGTCCCTACAAGTTTGTGTCATGGGCGCATGGTCAACGCGTATCACTGGCAAAAAATAGCGCCTATTGGGGCGAGAAAGAGCCATGGGACAACGTCACGTTTCAATTCATTCCGCGCGAGCCGGCCCGAGCATCCGCTTTGCTATCCGGGTCGGTGGATTTGATTGATGCGGCAACTGCGAACGTAATGGATAGCTTCAAGTCATCCAACAAGATCGATGTGGTTTCGACCACCTCGTACATGTTGAACTACCTCCAGCTCGATCGTTTTCGTGACAACTCGCCTTATCTCAAGAGCAACGAAGGTGCGCCTCTCGCGAAAAATCCCTTCAATGACATTAAGGTCCGGCAAGCGCTGATGGCGGCAGTAAATCGCGAAGGCATTGTTAATCGCCTGATGAAAGGCGATGCCGAAGCCGCAAGCCAGTTCGTTCCGGCAGGATTTTTCGGCAATGACCCGGCACTGAAGGTTCCGGCGCATGACTTGGCGAAGGCCAAGGCCTTGCTCGCGGAAGCTGGTTACCCGAACGGATTCCGCATGACCATGCATTGCTCCAACGACCGGTACCTTAATGACGCGAAAGTATGTGAAGCGCTCGGCCAGGTATTCAGCCAAATCGGCATCAAAACAGAAGTGGCGACAATGCCGTTCGCTGTTTATGCCGGCCGTGCGACTGCTGGCGGAGCGTCCGGCGAGCCTGAATTCAGCCTCTTCATGTTCGGGATTGGCGCTGTTACCGGCGACTCCCTCGAGCCTCTGCTTGCCGTTGCACACAGTCACGATAAGGCAGCTGGTTTGGGGGCCAACAATCGGGGTCGCTACAGCAGCAAAGAAGTCGATGCGCTCGTTATCAAGGCTTCCGTCACCATGAATGAAAAAGCACGGGAAGATCTGCAAAAAGCAGCAGCCAAGGCCGTCATCGACGATGTTGGAATTGTTCCGCTGTTCTTCCTGAAGTCGACCTGGGCTTATCGAAAAGGGCTGACTGTCAAGCCGCGTAGCGACGGCTTCACCCTTGCGATGGGTATTCGTGAAAGCAGCAGTGCCAAGTAAGAACTAACCCGAATTGTACGAGCCAAAATCATGATTGAAATGCTAACGAAGCGGATACTGCAAAGTGCGGCTGTCATTCTGCTGATGTCACTCCTTGCCTTTGCCGGAATCAACCTGGTCGGTGATCCCATTTACTTGCTGGTGAGTCCGACCGCTTCGCAGCAAGAAATTGAAGAAGCGGCCCGCTCACTTGGGCTGCATCTTCCGGCGTACGAACAATACTGGCGTTTCCTCGTTAACGCATTCCATGGGGACTTGGGAAAATCGTTTGTATTCAACCAGCCGGCGGTTTCTCTCATTATCGAACGTATTCCGGCAACACTTGAACTTGCCTTCACTGCCTTATTCTTTTCCGTCGTTATCGGCATCCCGCTTGGCATGATTGCCGGTCTCATGCCAAAAAGCCGGATCCGCCGAGCCATTATGGGTTGCTCGATCGCAGGCGTCACCGCCCCGACTTTCTGGATCGGCTTGATTTTCATCCTCGTATTCTCGGTTAACCTCGGCTGGTTTCCTTCTGGAGGTCGCGGGCCGACAACATCGGTACTTGGCATCGACGTTAGTTTCACTAGCTGGGAAGGCCTCAAATATCTTATTCTGCCCGCGCTTACGCTGTCCCTCTTCAAGATTGCCTTGGTAATCCGCCTGACCGAGGCCGGAACTCGTGAAGTGTCGATGCAGGAATACATCAAATTTGCGCGTGCCAAGGGTGTGCATGGTTCGCGTCTGATGCTCAAGCACATTGCTCCGAACGTATTAATTCCGATCGTTACAGCATTGGGCCTTGAGCTTGGACATCTGATTGCATTCTCATTAGTTACAGAGTCGATATTTGCGTGGCCGGGTATGGGGAAGCTCATCATAGACTCGGTGCTGCACCTCGACAGACCTGTCGTCGTCGCATACCTGATGATTACACTTCTGATTTTTGTATTCATCAACTTTGTAGTCGATGTTCTGTATCTGTTGCTCGATCCACGTCTTCGCTCTACTGCGAAGTGAGACCGATATTTAATGCGGAAAAATTCACATAAGTGAAACGATACGGCGCCGAACGAAAGTAAACGTAGCCGACGTTTGATAACCCTAAGACGTTGGGGACACCCAGGATCATGAAACAGAATGCCATACCAATCACGTTACACAGTGACGCCATGAACGATACAACTCCTCGCGTCGCCATCGTAAACGACGCTACCGCGATACCGCTACCCGAGGCGCCTTGGCGCCGGTTGGTAAGACAGTACCTGAAGAGTCGGATCGCAGCCATTGCATTATTGACCTTGGCGCTACTCGTCGTTGTGGCGTTGGCGGCACCTGTCATCGCTCCCCAGGATCCATATGATCTTGCCTCGGTTTCGATCTTGGACGCAGAAATCCCACCTGGGATAGCGAGCGCCGGTAGCGACACAAGCTATTTGCTTGGAACTGATGGTGCCGGACGCGACATGCTGAGTGCGATTCTGTACGGCTTGAGAATCAGTATCGGCATCGGTGTCGCAAGCGCGATATTTGCTCTGTTGCTGGGTACATGCGTAGGTCTGGTCGCGGCGCATTTTGGTGGCAAGATCGATGCGATCATCATGCGCCTTGTGGATCTTCAGTTGAGTTTGCCGGCAATTCTGGTTGCACTTGTTCTCCTTGCAGCGTTAGGGCAGGGCGTAGACAAAACACTTTTCGCACTGGTTATCGTCCAATGGGCATACTTCGCCAGAAATGTACGCGGCGCGGCACTTGTGGAACGCCAGAAAGAATATGTCGAAGCGGCGATAGGACAGGGACTGCCTTCGTCCAGGATCATGTTCAGGCACATTCTCCCCAACTGTATCGCACCACTGGTTGTTACGGCGACCCTGCAAATGGGACATGCAATTACGCTGGAAGCCACCATGAGTTTTCTCGGCATTGGTCTTCCGCAGACAAAGCCTTCTCTCGGCCTCCTGATCTCAAATGGTTTCGAGTACATGTTTTCAAACAAATACTGGATCAGCATGTTTCCTGGTGTGGCGCTCGTCATCCTCGTCATCTCGATCAATCTGATTGGCGACCATTTAAGAACCGTACTTAATCCAAAGCTGGAATCGTAGGAGGAGTGATGTCGATGGGACTGTTGGAAGTAAAAAATCTGGTCACTGAATTTCGAACGCCTAGTGGAACAGCGAAGGCAGTCGATCACATCTCGTTTTCGCTAGGGGCGGGAAAGGTTCTCGGCATTGTCGGCGAATCCGGTTCGGGAAAATCGGTAACCGCATATTCACTGATGAATCTAGTCGATCCACCGGGCCACATTGCGGGCGGTGAAGTGTGGTTCAAAGGCGAAAACTTGAGAGCAGCCTCGAAGCAACGCTGGAACGAGCTCAGAGGCGACCGCATTGCGATGGTGTTCCAGGACCCTATGATGTCCCTTAACCCCGTGATGAAGATCGGCGATCAGCTTTCGGAGACGTTGCTCATTCATCATCGCTCAAAACGCAGTTCTGCAGAAAAAATTGTGGAAAATGCATTGAAGCGGGTGGGCATTCCTGCACCTGTAGAGCGGATGCGCGCATATCCGCATGAGCTGTCCGGAGGCATGCGTCAAAGGGTCGCCATTGCGAATGCTATCGTCAATCAGCCGGATCTGATCATTGCGGACGAGCCTACCACTGCGCTCGATGTAACGATACAGGCACAAATTCTTTACGAGATGCGCTGCCTCACGCGCGAAAGCGGAACCGCATTAATCTGGATCACGCATGACCTGAGCGTTGTAAAGGATCTGGCAGACGATATTTGTGTCATGTATGCCGGACGCATTGTCGAGCAAGGACCAGTGGATGAAATCATTGAAAATCCACGTCATCCTTACACCAGGGGATTGATTGATTCTTTGCCTCACGCGGGAACGCGAGGCAAGCGACTGTATTCGATACCGGGATCGACACCGCCTTTGCTTTCCTTGCCGGCTGGATGTGCATTTTCTCCGCGATGTACTCGCGCGACAAGCCGATGCAACACCGTGCCCCCAGTTTTCGCTGATGATGCGCGCGCGCATCGTTGCTTCCACCCGATAGATACATTATGAATGCGATGCTCGAAACTCGAAACCTTAGCAAAAGCTTCGGCTTAAAGCGCAGCACCTTCGCACGCGCGGCAAGCGCGGTAGGGCTGGCAAAGGACAATCAGAAAAAGGTCCACGCCGTTGACAACGTGTCCCTCAGCGTGAAACCTGGTGAAGTCCTCGGACTCGTGGGTGAATCCGGCTGCGGCAAGTCGACCTTTGGACGGATGGTCGCAGGAATTCTTCCGCCGACAAACGGCTCGATTACTTTTGAAGGAAAGAACGCCACTCGGGCAAGCGTGGAAAATCATCTGAATGTGCAAATGGTTTTTCAGAACCCCTATGCCTCGCTCAATCCACGCCTGCGTGTAGATCAGCTGATTAGCGAAGCTGCGCAGTACCACGGGATATTGAAACCGGCCGACGCGCCTCAGTTCGTAGCGAGTCTATTGCAACAGGTAGGACTCGACCCTTCGTATGCCAACCGGTATCCGCACCAGTTCTCAGGCGGCCAGCGTCAGCGTATCGCCATTGCACGCGCACTGTCGCTGAATCCGAAATTCGTGGTGTGTGACGAGGCCGTATCCGCGCTTGACGTGTCGGTACAGGCCCAGATCCTTAACCTGTTCATGGATCTGCGCGAATCCAAAGGCCTGACCTATTTATTCATCAGCCATAACCTCGCTGTCGTCGAGTATATTGCCGACCGCGTGGCAATTATGTATCTCGGTCGGATTGTCGAGATTACCGACACCAAGACGATCTTCAAATCGGCTAATCATCCCTATACCCAGGCGCTCATCGCCGATGCACCACGGCTTGATGCCAAAGTTGCCGAGCATCGTCCAATTCAAGGGGAATTGCCAAGCCCATTGAATCCGCCAGCCGGCTGCCCGTTTCATCCTCGTTGTCAGAATGCAACCAGCCGATGCAAGGAAGAAAGACCGGCGTTAAAGGAAATAGCGCCGATGCATTTTTCGGCATGCCATTTGAACGATTAGCGCTTTAATTTAAGCCTATCCAGCGAATACTAAGATGAATCGCGCCATTAATCAGATTTACTCCTTACATCAGCCCGCCTCGTCAGAGGCAGTTATTCCATTGGTGTTCGATTCGCCTCATAGCGGAACGGTATATCCGCTCAATTCGGGTATCGTTGCGCCCGCAGCAGCCTTGCGTTCGACTTGGGATGCCTACGTAGATGAACTGTGGAGTGCGGCGCCATCGGTGGGCGCTTCGATACTCGCGGCCCGCTTTCCGCGTGCTTATATAGATCCGAATCGAAGCCCGCTTGATATAGATCCTGATTTGCTGGCGGACGCATGGCATGAACCACTTTTTCCTACCGAGCGTTCGAAACGCGGAATGGGTCTGGTTCGCCGTTATGCGCTTCCAGGTGTTCCCATGTACAAAGACGCACTGTCGGCAAGCGAAGTCAGACAACGAATCTCCCAGTATTACGACGAATATCATAGGGTACTTCGCAAACTTCTCGATACAGCGCATCAGGATTTTGGGGCAGTCTGGCACATCGATTGCCATTCGATGAAATCGGTCGGCAATGCAATGAATGTGGACAACGGCAGTCCCCGCCCTGACATTGTTGTGAGCGATCGCCAAGGTACCTCGTGCGACCCTGCATTTACCCAATGGGTCGCTGGAAGATTTAAAGGGCTCGGATATGCCGTATCCATTAATTCTCCTTACCTGGGCGGCCATATCGTCACGCAATATGGCAATCCTTCGGCCGGACGCCATTGTCTGCAAATCGAATTTAACCGTTCACTGTATATGAACGAAAGTAATTTCGAGAAAACAGCAGGCTTTGAAAAATTGAAATTCGACCTCTTGTTGTTCCTGGCCGAGCTTGCGCGATACGTCAGAAAAAATACCGGAATTTCTCCAAGCCCAGTCCAAGGGTGCGCTTGAGGATGTCTCGCGCGATATTAATTTATCTGCGATTGCAGCCTTAGTCGACCTGCAGCGGCAATCCACTGCTCACGATGACGACAAGATTGGAGTTGTCAGGTACTCGAAGAATGTGAATAGCAAGACCAGGAATTTAGCAATGGAGGTGACATGAAGATGCTTTGATGCCGTGACCATCAAACAAGAGTGCAGATATGGCGCTACCTGTGCCAGGGGCCTCTGTACGCCGAAAAAACGGCAATGGAACGCGATCGCGGCCAGTCATTGAATGACGAGGACCAAGGTGCGTATAAAAATTTTCGTTTAACCGAACAGGTAACGGATCGATTCAAACTTGAGGGAGAGTATAAGTGAAAAAGTCATTGATGATTCTTACAGTAGCAGGAGCCTTGCTGCCAGCATTTGCATTTGCGCAAACAAGCGTTACTGTCTACGGTCGCCTTGATGTGAGCATTGACCATGAAAAAACACAGGGACGTAGCAGTCTGACCGAGCAGGCCGACAACGCTTCGCGTCTGGGTTTCAAAGGTGTGGAAGATCTGGGCAGCGGTTTTAAGGCGGTATTTGGCGCCGAGTACGGATTCGATGCAGGCACCGGTGCGTTCTCCACCGCAACCAATCCATTCCGCAATACTTATGTTGGCTTCACTGGTGGTTTTGGTGCGGTCGCATTCGGCCGTCTTGACTCCGCCAACCCGACCGGGTCGCCGCTCTATTCGCAAGTAACGAAGAATGTCGACTTCGTAGTTCACGATGCAGGCGCTACAGCGATCGGTACCAGCGTGCTGCGTGCTCGCAACCGGGTATCGAATGCGTTCGGCTACATGTCGCCGACTTATGGCGGATTCAATGTGCGTGCGCGTTATTACCTGTCCGGTGCCGCTCCCGCAGCCATCCCTGGCGTTGCACAAGAAGATGACATGAAACAGTTCGATATCGGCCTGAACTATGAGCAAGGCCCGTTCACGGCAGGAATCGGTTACGGCAAGGACTCCAAGAGCGCCGGATTCCTGGCTAACGACTTCAAGAACAAATGGCAGGCCGTCGCTTCTTATGACTTCGGATTCATCAATACCTACGGGTTCTATGGGCATGACAACCACCACGTCACTACGCCGACACGCCGCAGCTCGGTTGACTATTGGCTGGTCGGTGTGAGTGCTCCGTTTGGTGGCAACAACCGCGTGATTGCTAACTACATGCAAAAAGATGTGCAGAGCGACAGAAACGGCAAGCTGAAGCGGCTCCAGTTTGGTGTTTCTCATGGCATGAGCAAGCGGACTTCGCTGTATGCGCTGGCTGACGTTCAAGACCCGAACAGCAATGTTGCCAACAACAAGATTCGCGTCGTTAGCGCAGGTATTCAGCATAACTTCTAAAACCTGAGGGCGAGGAAGGGATTGAAATGCCGGGTCGTGATCCGGCTCCCTTCCTGCATGTAGCACACGGCGGGCTGTTGTTTCAGCAAGGCCATCGTGCTTGGAATGCTGGTTAACGAAACTAGGCCTGCCTTACTTCCGTTATTGGGCTTTTGCGTGCATATGGATCGGCGCGAGAAATCTGAAATAGCGTCACAGAATGTTGCTTCTGCCAGAAGGAAGGTATTACAGGTACGGCGTGCAGTAAAGGAAGTTCGGAACCCGGTAGCAAGCTCACGCAATGAAATTGGGGGATTGAATATGCGGCTGAATGTGTTTCGAGCAATGGCGCTTGTAACCGCAATGTGTATGGTCGGCGGGGCTTTGGGAGAGACCGTCGTGGTAGGTCAGGTAGCGCCGCTGGGCGCTCCAGGATCTCCGGGTAACCAGTTGCGTCTTGGGGCACAGGTGTATTTCGACGCGATAAACAGAGCGGGTGGGGTTCACGGAATGACATTGAAACTGGTCTCCAGAGATCGTGGGCTCAGAAATGGAGAAACTGTAACGACGACGCGAAAACTGGTGCAGGAGACGGAGCCTCTCGCGCTTCTCGGACTGGTTGGTACCGGGCCGATGGAAGAGCTGGTGGCGAGCGGTCTGTTGGCAGAATCGGGGCTGCCGGTTGTCGGAATCAGAACAGGTGCGGTCTCGCTACACAAGCCGACCAATCCATACCTGTTTCATATCCGTACCAGTTATGCAGGTGAGATTGAAAAGATATTAACTCAGCTAACCACGATCGGCTTTAATCGGGTCAGCGTGTTTTATGAAAACAGTTCCTTCGGAAAGGAAGGAATGGGCTTGGTGCAACGGATTATTAAGAACAAGCCGGCAATGCAACTCGCCGGGCAGGCGACGTACGAACCTGGTACCACCGACGTACGGGAAGCGGCGAAGAATCTCGCAATGACCAAGTCGCAAGGAGTGATTGCAGTCGCGAATAGCGCAGCCACAGCGGAATTCTATAGGGAATACCGACAAATTGAGAAAAACGCGCAGGTCCTTGCACTCTCAACGGTGGATAGCGCTGAAGTGGTCAAGCGGATAGGACCCGCGTCGGCAAAGGGTTTGATCGTGACACAAGTCGTACCCGATGCGACAAATACGACGATACCGCTGGTGAGAGAGTTGCACAAATATGTGGAGAAATTCGGCCCGGCGGAGATTGCAATTGATCAGACGGTGGTCGAAGGTTATCTGTCGGCGAAGGTTTTGGTAGAAGCGTTACGCGTTGCCGGACCAAAGCCGACGCGAAAGAAAATATGCTCTGCACTTAACTCAATAAAGTATTTCGATGCGGGCGGGGTGATTATCGATTTCTCGCCGTCGAATCATACGGGGTCAAGATATGCGGAATTGGCGATTGTGCTCAAAAATGGAAAACTGATGCGCTGATGGAGCAGTATCAAGCAGGGATATCCGCTTGAAAAGGTTGTCTCCTGGGGTGGTAAGCACCTCGTTTCCCAGAAGGTTTCGGCCTTCTGGGTTTTTTTTGCCCGCGAGGTTTATTGACGATATCAGATTGAGCAAAAGCTGATGCACATACGTAGTTGAGGCATGCAACTAGCATGTAACTAGCCAGCTAATCTTTAGCTTCTGCGTCAAGCGCTTACTAAGTGCACATATCAAAAATGCCGCTTTCTCCGTTGTGCGGGGCCGCCGAAGCCTCCTTGCCGAACGTCCGTACTGTCTTCGCCGGCATGCCTTGCCATCGTCATTTTGGAAAGTGTTTTTAGTCAAGGTCCCGGTACGAATCGTTGTCACCATCATCCATTCAAAGAGAGCTGCATGACGCTCACTACGATGACTAAGCAGGTGTACAAAAGTTTTTGACAAAGATGTGAAGTCGCAAGCGGGCTTGGCTGTTGGATGAGAAATTCCCTTCGCCCGTCTTTCCCGCCTTCGCGGGAAAAACGATGATTTGAGAGGCGAGGGGTCAAATACTGCCAAAAGACTTTTGTATACCTGCTTACTGAGCGTTCAGATGGTAGGTGACAGGCAAATGGCGTATAAAGAAGGATGACCTTGCTGCAGGAGGTTATCTCATGGCAAAGAAACGGTATAAACGGGATTTTGAAGCACTGGAGCAACGTCGCAAGATTGCAGCGAAGCTTCTCGCGAAAGGGATGAAGCAGGCGCAGGTGGCCCGTGAACTTCATGTAAGCCGGCAAAGCGTGTCTGTCTGGGCTAAAGCGCAGGCCGTCGACAAGGAAGGATGGCGTCGCAAACCATTGGGCTCATGCCCTGGCCTGAATCCGGCGCAACGACGGTGGCTGTGCAAGCTTCTCGCCAGGGGAGCGCAAGCGAACGGATTTCCCAATGATGCCTGGACACTGCGTCGGATTGGGCAACTGATCGAGCAGGAGTTCGGCATCGCGTATGGAAAGACAAATATCTGGTTGTTGATGAAGGCAATGGGTTTTTCCTGTCAACGTCCTGCGGGGCGTGCGAGCCAGCGCAATGAAGAGGCGATACGGCAGTGGCGACTCAAACGCTGGCCGATGCTCAAAAAAAAGCCCGCCGGGAGAGAAGAATCCTGCTCTTCATCGACGAGAGCGGCTTGAGTGAGAGGCCTACTCGAATCAAGACATGGGCACCGGTGGGATGCACACCGGTACTGCGGCACAGTTTCAACTGGAAGCAGCTGACGGTGATTGCTGCGCTGGGTGTGCGCAATTTCTATTTCCGATTCGTGTACGGGCCGATTGAAAAACCTGAGCTCGTGCATTTTCTGAAGACGCTGCACAAGAAGCTTCATCGGAAACTGCTGGTTATTTGGGATGGTCTGCCTCAGCATAAAAGCAGGCTCGTTGCCGATTATCTGAAGTCAACATCGGGAAAGGTCGTGGTTGACTATTTGCCTGGCTACGCACCTGAACTCAATCCCTCTGAATACATCTGGGCCTATATGAAGCAACGGGAACTAGGCAACTTATGTCGCAACACGATTGGCGAGGTCAAGGCATTCGCCTGCGGTCGCCTGAAATCTATGCAGCGTCGCGTCGGATTGATAGCATCGTTTTGGAAGCAGGCTGGCCTGAAACCCTAATGTCATCTATATCCTGAACGCTCAGTAGATATTCGCTTATATGAGCTTAATCGATGAAACATGCATATCGAATTTTTCTATATGCATGTGTCCCAATAGATATATGTCATACAAAGCGATTATTAATGCTTTCATGCCGCCAATTTATTGTTTCATTGATAAATACGAGGTATCGTATACCAATACAAAGAGCCGACGCTGACGACAGCTTTGCTGACGCTGTGTGCATGCAATTGATCAGACATTTCGGCCTTGCGTTGTATTGTTTTATTCCGTTTTGGCCATCAAATTTCATTCGAACCTTACGCGAAGGAAGAATATGCAGATTACCGGCATGCTGTATGGATCGCAGCTGTTAAGTTTTGTCGGATTCCCGGCGGCGGAAGTGCTTGGTCCTGGCGCAGGTGAAGACCAGATCAAACGCTTGATCGATCATCATGGCTCAGTATTCGTAAAGCCCGTTTTCAAAGGAGGCATAGGCAAGAAAGGAAAGGCCGGATTAGTCGGACGTGCATACAATCTAAGCACGGCATTAACGGAGAAAGAACGGCTGTATTTCGCCGAGCATCGGCATGGCTTCCAGTTTGCGAAATCGAATGGCGTCACCTTCGAAGGCGCAGTGCCCGCAACCCATGAGGTCTATTTTTCAATTACCGACTCTACGCGCTACCGCGCGCCGACGATGACGCTCAGTCACCTCGGCGGTGTGGATATTGAAGAACTCGACAAGAGCAAAGTCGTGCAGGTGCCGTTTGAATGTCTCACCGGGTTGAAAGCCTTTGTCGTCGCCAATGCGCTTTCCCAGCTTGATGCACCGAAGGAAATCATATCCCCTCTGGTACAACATTTACCCAAACTGTGGGAGCTGTATCACAACTACGGCATGACCACGCTCGAACTCAATCCGATCCGCATGCGTCCGGCCGAAAATGGGCGACTGACACCGGTCGCATGCGATTTCAAATGTTCCTTTGACCGCGATGATCCACGGTGGCAACGACTGAATCTGCCGGCGCATCTGTTCGCAGTCAACTATTCGGATTTCGAGCATGAAATCAATCAGCTCCGGACCCATCAGGGACAGAGCGATGTCTACGTCATCAATCCGGAAGGAACCATCCTTGCGCCAACCTTTGGCGGCGGTGCGAATTCGCTGGTTACCGAACTGCTTGGCGATGACGCGATTATTTCATCCGATTTCGGCGGCAATCCTCCCTACCGGAAAATGAAAGAGGTTGCAGCAATCTGCTTCAAACACTGGCTAAGGCAGGCCAATGTTCTTTTTATCATCGGCGGCAAGTCGAATAACACGGATATTTATGAGACCTTCCGTGCGATGGCTGACGCATTGCGCGAGAATTTCAGCGAGTACGGACCCACGCCGCTCCATGTCGTCATCGGCCGCGGCGGTCCGAACCTGGTGCGCGGGATGGGAGCGATGCGCGACACCCTGGAAAGTCTGGGTATTCCCTATCGCATCTTCGGCTTTGACTCCGATATGAGTGAGGTCGTCGGCTACGCAAAGCAGGTCAATGCATGGATGAAGGCGGAAGGCAGGGAACAATTGGCTGCGCGACTCAAGCGAAGCACGGTGATTGGCTAATACCGATCCTGACCCATAACGTGACATGACATCGCGTTTTTTTCCGGGGGCGCCGAGCCGCCTGCCCGCTTTGCACTCGTCGTCAATAGCGCCGCTATTGACTGCGCCTGCGCCTTGCCAGCCGAAAAAAATTCATCGATTGCATTTGTCACGCTACAGGTTGGGACTGGTGTAAATTTTTGAGGAAACAGGATGTGCGGCCATGAATCGCCGCGAAACCGGGAGAATCACATGTATAAGCAAGGTATTGAAAAGTTCAAATATTACGTAGGCATGCGGTCGCTGTCGGATATTGCGACACGGGAAGATCGCGTATGCGTACTCAACATCCTCGGCGCGGAATCAAGCGAAGTAACGCCGGTTGGCCATGCGTATTCGGGCGGCAATGTCGTTTTCGGCACTTCACCAGGGCGAGGCGGCCAGGTGCTCGCGACACCGGTCGGGAATATCCCTGTGTACAACAACGTCCTTGAGGGAATCGCCGATGGGCATCGATTCAATTGCGGTGTTGTATATCTTCCGCCTAGCGGAGCGCGTGACGGAGTGGCTGAGCTTATCCGGCTCAACTCGGAGTTGAAAAAAATATTCATCGTCACCGAAAAAATCTCCGTGCATGATGCACGCGAAATTCGCGCCATGGGTCAGATCAACGGCATCGATATTTTCGGCGCGAACTGCCTCGGCGTCGCGGATTCCTGGAACCGGGTGCGGATAGGCGGCGCCCTGGGTGGCGATGCGCCGGAAGACGTACTTCGAAAAGGCTCTATCGCGATTCTCTCGAATTCCGGCGGTTTTACAACGACCATTGCAGCCTATCTGCGGCTCATGGGCTGGGGAACGACTACCTTGGTTTCTAGCGGCAAGGATGTCTACATTCACTATGCGGCGCCCGAATTTGCCTACGCGCTGTCGACCGACGAGCGCAGCAAGGCGGCGGTGCTCTATGTCGAGCCGGGTGGTTTCTATGAAAAGGATGCCGATTTCACAAAGCCGGTAATCGCCTGCGTCGTCGGGCGATGGAAGTCCAAACTCACGCGTGCCGTGGGCCATGCCGGGGCAATGTCAGGCGGAAGTGACGATGCAGAGTCCAAGGAATGCTGGTTCATGGAAAAGTTTGGCGTGGATGGCATATACACGCCGGAACGGCCGATTTTTTCCGCAAAGGGTGCGGTAGTGACGAATATCGCGCATATCGCATCGGCATTGACTGCGGTGATGCGGCAGAACGATACACAATCGGATTTTCCACCGGAAGGAAACATGGCGCTCAAACCCTGGTTCGGATCAAATCAGGGTTTGCGGTTGCCCGTGGATCTCGATGTGGCGGTGGCAACCGCTTCCGCGCCGTACGATCGCCAGATCTTTGAACTGAACAAGCAGTTGGGCGCGGTCTTTCCGCGACAGGCGTTGAAAGATGCGTCAGGCGCATCGCAAATGGATGCGAAGACCCAGATTTCCTTCTTGCATGGCGTGTCGGTACTCGACGCCGCGCAGTACTCGGTCGAAGCGAATATATGTCTGGCCTTGCTGCGTACACCGGGTACCGAACCCGAATGCGGCCTGATCAGTTTGGCGGTCGCGTCACAAATTAACCTGTATGGAGATCCTGTCCTGTCCGCGGTCGACGCAGCGCGATCTGCCGGCAACGCGCCAAACAGCGTTTTGGCGACCGCCTGCAGCATCCTGGGGCCCGGTCGCAGCGAGCGTGCGAAAGCGATTTCCCTCCGCCTGATGGAAGTGTTTGCCAGAACTCCGCTACGAAACGGCTTCGACGAGACATGTGCGTTCGACCAGATTGTCGTTGATTCGCAGTTGCGCCGCCTGGTTGTGACAGAGCGACCCGATGAGCAGGCGGAAGCCATGCTAAGTGCGCTGGAAGCCAGAGCAAGCAAACCGGTATTTGTCCGCTTCCTGCAGACTTTGGGCGGTTCGCTGACAGCAGATGCCGTTCTGGCCGCCATCACGACCTCGATCGCCTGGGAACCGCTATCGCAAAAACGGATATCGCGTCTTACCGTCGCATCCCTGCCATGGTGGATCCGTTTGTTCGGCGTCATGATCGGCGCTTCGGTCGATCCGGCCCGTCATAAAAAGGATGAGTTCTGCGGATTCAGGCAGAAAGACATGCTGGATCGATTGTCGCTAGGCGAGATCTGCTATGTCGCCTTGCTCGGGAACACGCCTTCATCGGAAAACCTCTTTGCGTTCCAGGCATTGATCGGCCTGCTGTTGACTAACGGCCCAGGAACGATCTCCGCGCAAGGCGCGAAAGGCGCGGTGTCGGCCGACGGTCCGGAAAACCCGGAGCGGGTACAACTGAACAAGGCCATGGTTGGCTTCCTGACGCACTCCGGGTTTACGCATGGCGGCAACGGCTACGAGGGAATCAAGTTTCTTATCGAACAGTTCCAGGATACCGGCATGCTTGACCCGACAGATCCCAGGCACGGGATCGATCTGGAAAAACTGGCAGGCGAATATGTCCGGAAGTATGGACTGTACAAGGCGGATAAAAAGCTGTTGGGCGACGCCGACATCAGCAAGATTCCCGGCGTGAATCACCCGGTGTTCAAAGGCCAGCCGGTCAATTACGATCCGCGGGAACGCCACTTGAAGCAGTTGCTTGACCAGCGGGGCGACTACAACGTATTCCACGAGTATTACCATGAGCTCGTCAAGGCGCTGTTCGAGCAAGGGCTGTCACGCAACGTATATTGCGTCAATATTGATGCGGTGATCGCAGCATTGCTGCTGAAGATACTCTGGCATTCCTATCGAGGTGGACTGCTTACCGAGGCAGCCATCGAGAATGCGGCATTTACTGCGTTCCTCTATGCGCGCATGATCGGTGGAGCGGCCGAAATCGACGATCATCTGAACCGGGGACGCAATATGGATACCCGGACGCCGGCCTCGCAATGTCAGTTTGTCTGTTGAGCGGTCAGCGCGGCGTGGCGACGGGACGCGTTACCCTAGGCATGTATAACGTTCCCTGTCTTGTAAGGGGGCGTGGTTCGGTTCGGCAAGGCATTGCTTCCTCCGCTGTCAATCTCGTTGCCTTTGCATGAATGCAGGCTTTTTTGTCTGCCTTGCGTGATTAGATGGGAATTGCTCCAGGCGAAGAAAGCTCGTTCAGCACAGCATGTCAAAAGTCGGATACTGGGCACTGGTCTTTGGTGGATAGGTTCAAGCTGCTTGTTTTCAGCCATTCGGCTTTCCTACTCGAGCCAAGAGAAAGAAGTTGCTTTTAATGGCTTGCAATTGCCCCCAAGGCCTGCCATCGATTCGGGCATGCCCAGCCTTATACCAATCCCAACCCATAACGTGACATGAAATCGCGTCTTTTTCTGGGGGCGCCGAGCCGCCTGCCTGCGTTGCACTCGTCGTCAATAGCCCGCTATTGACTCCTCCTGCGCCTTGCCAGTCGAAAAAATCCGTCGATTTCATTTGTCACGTTATGGATTAGGATTGGTATTATTTCCGCATTTGATGTGTTGTGAGACGTTCCTTAATAACCTCATGAAGGCGCCAGGAAGCTGGCGTTAGTTCCGCTTGTGATCGGTGAAGCGCTAGACCGATGCTCGGTAATTCCGGCAAGCCGGCCGCGGACGGTAGCAACGGAGTCAGAGTAGCGGGCAGTCCGAATTCGGTACGGACAGTCACGCCCAGACCCGCGGTGATAGCTGCCCAGACGCCGCTCAAGCTTGGGCTCGAATAGACAATACGCCATGGAATCGCGGCGCCATCAAGCGCCTGTGTAGCCGCCGTGCGCAACTGGCAGGGCGACTCGAAGGTGACCAGAGGCAGCAAGGCTGACGGTCCCGGCCAGGCGGGTCCGGCTGTATCTGCCGGCCCGATCCAGCGTAACGGATAGCTTCCCAATATCGACATGTGAAGGGTATTGGCCCCGGTGTGCCATGCAAGAGCGAGATCGAGATGCCCATCTACTATTCCCGCCAGGAGTTCGGCATTCCTGGCCACCCTGACTTCGATCCGCACGCCAGGATGGCTGCGAGCGAACTCGCCTAACACTGCAGGCAGTAGATGCTCGCTAAAATCTTCCTGCAGTCCGAGGCGAACGGAGCCCTCGATCTCATGGCCGGCAATCGCCAGTGCCGCTTCATCATTAAGGCTCAACATGCGGCGAGCGTAACTGAGAAGGATTTCGCCCGCGTTCGTCAGTACCATTCCGCGTCCTGATTTCTGCAGCAACGGCCTGCCGGCCTGCTCCTCGAGTTTTTTCAATTGCGCGCTGACGGCCGAAGCAGAACGTCCGGCCCTGTCGGCCGCCTTCGCAAAGCTTCCCAGTTCAATACCAGTGGCAAAGCTACGCAGGGCATCAAGATCGAAGTTAACTTTTCGCATTTATCGTCCTGATTTTCAAAAGTGTCTCTTAAAAAGTTTCTGATTTTCGAAATCATCATCCGCCATTAGGATGATCAGGTCAATGAGACCTGGAGAGAAGAATGAACACAGTAAATGGTGGAAGGCTGCTCGACTTGGGACGAGTCGCACCCAAGCTTGCCGAGATATCGCGGGATGTCCTGTTCGGCGATATTCGGGAGCTTATCGACACTGATATCGGGAGTAAGTGAATGGGCACGACGGTGAAAGGCAAAGTTGCGATTGTTACCGGCGGCGGTACGGGCATCGGACGTGCGGTAAGTCTATTGCTCGCCTCGCAAGGAGCGATGGTTGCAGTGATCTACTCGCGAAGCGCACAAGACGCCCAGGACACGGTCCGCCAGGTGGATGCGGCTGGCGGCGAGGCAATTGCCATCCGGGCAAATGTTGCCGCCGATGACGAGGTCGCCAGCATGATTGACGAGGTCTTGCACAAATTTGGAAGGATCGATTACTTGGTCAACAATGCCGGGATTACTCACCAAATGACATTTGAGGACCTTGATGCAATAAGCGATGAGGCATGGGACACGCTGTATGCGGTGAACGTCAAGGGCGCCTTCCATTGCAGCCGGGCGGCTGCGCCTCACCTGAAGAAGCACACCGGTAGTGCGATCGTCAATATTGGCAGCATCGCTGGGGAAACCGGCTACGGGTCCTCGTTACCGTATGCCGTCTCGAAGGCAGCGATGCACGGCCTGACCAGATCGCTTGCGCGTGCCCTTGCGCCCGAGATCAGGGTCAACTGCCTGGCTCCGGGTGCGGTACAGACCCGCTGGTGGAGCGGAAAGGAAGAGAAAATGAGAGCACTCGCAGGTAATCTTGCGCTTAACCGCATTTCCACCCCGGCCGACATCGCTGAAACGGTACTGCTCTTGCTTACCGCCGAATCGATGACCGGCCAGATCGTCAAGGTTGAAAATGGCCAGACGCTATAGACACCGATGCGCGCTCTGCGCTAGGAGGACTTGAAGTCCACTGACTTCAGATGCGCTGAATAACCGTCGCGGTCGCCATCCCGTGTCCGATGCACATCACCTGCAATCCGAATTCTCCATCGGTGGCTTCCAGCCCGTTCAGCATCTTGCCCATCAAGGCCGCGCCGGTCGCGCCCAAGGGATGCCCGTGAGCGATCGCCCCGCCCCAGGGATTGACCTTGGCCATATCAGGACGCAGCTCGCGCGCCCATGACACGACGACACTGGCAAACGCTTCGTTGATTTCGATCCAGTCAAGGTCTGCGATGGACAAGCCGGCGCGCTCCAGGGCCATGCGCGTGGCAGGTATCACGCCGGTCAATTGCATCACCGGGTCGGAGCCGCAGGCGACTCGGCTGCGAAAACGGGCGCGCGGCCGCATCCCATCGGCGCGCGCCGTCGCTTCGTCGGCCAGTAGCACGGCAGCCGCGCCATCGGCAATCTGGCTGGCGTTGGCGGCGGTGACGACACCTTCATTCATCGGCCGGAATACCGGTGCCATCGACGCCATCTTTGCGTCATCGATGACGGCGCGTATACCTTCGTCATGCGACAGCAGTGTCGAAGCGCCATCCGCGTCGATGCCTTGGGCCGCAACAATTTCCCGATTGAGGCCGGCGGCCGCGGCAGCGTGCGCGCGGCGATGGCTTTCCTTCGCATAGGCGTCCAGTTCGGCGCGAGACAATTGCCAGTGGTCCGCGATCCGTTCCGCGCTTTCGACCTGATGAATCAGCGGATAGGCTTCGCGCAGTGCCGGATTGAGTTCGGCAAAACCTCGGAATTCATTGCTGCCCAAGGTCAGGTCCAGGAACATGGGCACGCGCGTCATGCTTTCGACGCCGCAGCCTATGGCGTAGCGGTTGTCGCCGGCAGCGATGGCCTGTGCCGCGAAGTGCACGGCTTGCTGGCTGGAACCGCACATGCGGTTCAGGCTGACGGCCGGGACTGTATAGGGCAGGCCGGCAAGCAGCACTGCAAGGCGCCCCACATTGGCGCCTTGCTCACCAGCCTGGCTGACGCAGCCGGTCACGACATCGTCCAGCTTCTCGGGCGCCAGCTTGTTGCGTTGCATGAGCTGCTGCAGGACACCGGCAAGCAAGCTATCCGGGCGAATGTCGCGCAAACCGCCCTTGCGACGTCCAAAGGGAGTACGGATTGCATCAAGAATAACGGCTTCGGCCATGGCAATTTCTTTCAATCTGAGTAGGTAGGCAAGCTGTTAACGACCGTGAAAACGGGCCGGCCGCTTGGAAAAGAAGGCATCCAGCGCTTCGGCGAAATCTTCCGTGGCGGCGCTGGCGCGAAAGTTTTCGCGCTCCAGGTCGAGTTGCGTAGCGAGATCGTTATCAAACGATTGGCGCATCAGTCGCTTCATGCGGCCAATGGCCAGCGTCGGGCCGTCAGCCAGACGTTTTGCCAACGCATCGGTCGCCGCATCCAGTTCAGCGGCCGGCACCACACGATTGACCAAGCCAAGGCGCAATGCTTCCTGGGCATCGAAGCTTTCCCCGAGCAGGGCGATCGCCATCGCGTTGCGCAGACCGACCAGCCGCGGCAGATTCCACGAACCCGACACATCGCAATTGGCCGCGACATTGACGTAGGCCAGGTTGAACTTTGCAGTATCGGCGGCGAGTGCGAGATCGCAAGCCATGGACAGACTGAGGCTGCCTCCCGCGACCGCGCCGTGTAGACTGACAATCACCGGCGCATTCATTTCGGCGAGCAAACGGACCGCCTGGTGCAGCGGTTCGATCAGGGCGGCGGCGGTGGCGGAAGAATCGGTACGCAAGGCTGACAGGTCGCCGCCTACGCCGAACGCCTTGCCGGCGCCTTTGAGCACTACGGCGCGCACGCCGGAATCGGCGGCAAGTTCGGCGCAACAGGCGCGCAGGGCCTCGGCGGCCGGAACATCCAGCGCATTCAGATTGGCCGGGCGGTTCAGGATGATCCAGGCTACCGCGCCCTCGCGGCGCAATAGAACGGGTGTTTCGGATTCGGTCATGGCGGGCTCGCTTCTGATTGGTCAACTATGCCGGGGCGGTCTTCCGGCTGCGCGTCGTGCGCTTGGGTACATCAGCGATCGCAGTCTTTTGGCTGCCGCTGTTTTGATTGCTGCACAGTCCGCACTCAAGCAGATTGATGAATTGATCGGCGATTTCCTGCGGTCCTTGTGGGCCGTCCGAACGGTACCAGCGTCCTATCCAACTGAGTGCGCCGGCAATCGCAAAGGCCGCCATTTTCGGATCGCATTTCACCATCGTGCCTTCTTCTATGCCCTGCCGGATCAGTTCGCGAAACTCAAGATCGATGGCGCCTTTCATCTGGCGCAGCTTCTTGCGGCTTTCGGGCGGCAACGGATCTTCACCCACCCGGATCACGCACATGCCGAAATCCATCGTGACGATTTCGGCGTATTGCCGCATCGCCGCCACCAGCTTATCCCGCGCGGTGCCGCCGGACTGGCCTGTAAGGCGGATCGCTTCCTGCATCATGTCGAGGCCGCGGCTGACGCACTGAAACAGGATGTCGTCCTTGTTCTTGACGTAGTAGTAGAGCGTGGGCTTGGTGATCTGCAGTCTTTCCGCGACTTCATCGAGCGAGGTGGCATGAAAACCCTTTTCATTGAAGATTTGCGCTGCAGTACGCAGCACGGCATCGCGCTTGGCTTCCCGTTCGCGCTCGATGTCGCGTGTCTTGCTCCATGGCGACGGCAGCGAGGGCGACGTTGCGCGGGAACGTGTTGCGGTTTTTGCAGATGACTTGGCCGCCGCTTTTGCCGGCGGGCTGGTTTTGGATGCCATTGGTTAACGCTTCATAAAAAGATTGCGGCTTAGCGATACATCGCTTCAATTTCCATTGCATAAGTTTTGTAGATGCTCGCACGGCGTACTTTCATCGTTGCCGTGACTTCGCCATCGTCATGGTCGAGTTCCTTGACCAGCAAATGAAATTTCCGGATCTGCGATACCTGCGCCAGACGGCTATTGCCGGCATCGACTTCGGCCTGGATCAGCTTGAGTACTTCGGGCGACTCGACCAGCGACCGAAAATGCGTGAATGCGATATTACGCGCTTCCGCCCACTGCGCGACAGCTTCGTAATCGATCTGGATCAGCGCCGATACATATTTCCGCGCTTCCGCGATGACGATGCATTCCTTGATGAAACGGCTGGACTTCATCGTGTTTTCGATTTCGGATGGCGTCAGGTTCTTGCCGCCGGCGGTGATCATGATGTCCTTCAACCGATCGACGATCTTGAGCATGCCGGATTCTTCCGCCACCACATCGCCGGTATGCAGCCATCCGTCAACGATGGTCGACGATGTGGCTTCGGGAGTCTTGTAATACCCTTTGAAGACGACCGGACCCTTGATCTGCAACTCTCCCTGTGGGGAGAGCCGGTAGTCAACGCCCAGCGTCGGTACACCGACATTGCCGGGACGCGCAGCATCGACTTTCTGTCCGAGCACCATGCCGCTGGTTTCCGTCATTCCATAAACTTCGACCAAAGGAATACCCATCGTGCGAAAGAATCGGACGATACCGGGCGAGATCGGTGCGGCGCCGGTCAGCGCGATTCGCGCGGCGCGCAAACCGATGAAATTTTGCAACGCGCGAAATACCAGCAGGTACCAGAACGTAAAAAGCATCTTCTCGGATGCCGAACGCTGATGCGTTGCCTTGTCGGAAAAACCGTCGCAGGCGCGCATGGCCTGTGCAAACAGCCACCGCTGCAAAGCTCCGGTTTCCTGCATCTTGATCAGGATCGCCGAGTGCAGCTTTTCCCAGATGCGCGGCACGCCAAGGAACATGGTCGGCGCCACTTCACGCAAGTCTTCCTGCACGGTACGAATGGATTCGCCGAAATCGACGCGCGAACCAAGGTACAGCGGCACGAAAGTCGTGAGCATCTGCTCCGCGACATGGCAAAGCGGCAGATAAGAGAGGTGAGCGGTATGTCCGTCCAGTCCAAGGCGATCGATCACGCCGGGCGCCATGGCAGCAATATTGCCGTAGCTGATCATGGCGCCCTTGGGCTTGCCGGTCGAGCCCGAGGTATAGATGATGAGGGCGATGTCTTCCAGCGTTTGCGCATCGAGGCAGTCATCGATCAAGCGCAGGTAGTGGTGCTCATGCGCGGCACCCAGTTCTTCGAGTTCGCCAAAGCCGATGATGCGCGTCGGATCGAGCGCCTGGGTTTCAGCGAATCCCTTGCGTTCCATCACGACGATTTTCTTCAGCAACGGCAGTTGATCCAGCGACGCAAGCACCTTGTCCGCCTGCTCCTGGTCTTCGCATATCACCAGTTCCGCGTCGGCATGGTTGAGCACATAGGCGATTTCATTGGCCGGACTGGTTGGATAGACGCCGACCGTGACCATGCCGACCAGTCCGGCGCCGAGTTGGGACAACACCCACTCGATCCGGTTTTCCGAAAGAATGCCGATATGCGCGCCGGCGCGCAGGCCGAGCGCATGGTAACCGAGCCCGACATGCCGCGCGCGTCGATAGTAAGCGGACCAGCTCACCGGGCGCCAGATCCCATATTCCTTCTGGCGAATGGCCAGTGCGTCCGGACGCAGTTGCGCTTGCTGGCGCAGCATCTGCGCCTGGGTCTTGTCAAAGGATGCGGCGAGCGTGTTCATATCAGGAAAGCCAGCGCTTGCGGCGCTTGTAATGTTTAAGTTCGCGGAAACTCTTTGCACCGCCTTCCGTGCCGACACCGAGATAAAACTCGCGCACATCGGGATCGGCTGCCAGTTTTTCGGCGCTGCCATCGATCACGATCTTGCCGGTTTCCATGATGTAGCCATAGTCCGCCACAGCCAGCGCGACGGAGGCATTCTGCTCGACCAGCAACATCGACACGCCGCGCTCGGCATTGATGCGGGCAATGATGGTGAAAATGGTTTCGACCAGCACCGGCGACAAGCCCAGCGACGGTTCATCGAGCAGGATCAGTTTCGGCTGTGCGACTAGCGCGCGTCCGATCGCAAGCATCTGCTGTTCGCCGCCGGACAGATAACCGGCCAGGCCCTTGCGCCGCTCATACAGGCGTGGGAAATATTCATACACCAGATCGAAATCCGGTTTCCTTCCATCAGTGAGCGCATAGCCGGCGGCGACCAGGTTTTCCTCGATGCTCAAGTCTTCAAACACGCGCCGTCCTTCCATCACATGGAACAGCCCGGACCGCACCAGTTGGTGCGGACTGCTGCCGGTGGTCGCCTTGCCATCGAAACTGACTTCGCCGCGCGTCATGGCGCCGTCTTCCAGCGGCAGCAGATTGGACACGGCCTTGAGCATCGTCGATTTGCCCGCGCCATTGCTGCCCAGCAGTGCGACGATCTTGCCGCGCGGGACTGCCAGCGACAGGCCCCGCAGCACTTGCACTGCCTTATTGTAGACCACCTCGATGTTGTTGACTTCGAGGACCATGCCGTCGCTTGCGCTCACGTCTTCCCTCGCTATTTCAGGGTGATCCAATCGGATGCGGGCACCATCTTCTTTTGCTTCATGTCAGCCTTGTAGACGCGCCCGACCGGGATGGAATTGCCCTTGATGGAAATCGGTGTGCCGATGAGACCGCCAGTGTCGAAGTTGCTGATCGAATTGAGCGCGGTTTTCATGTTCGAACCGGTCAGTGGCTTGCCCGCATCCAGCGTACGCTTGGCCGCTTCGGTCAGCAGCATCGCGGCCAGGAAGCCCTGGGTATAGCCGGTGGTCTGGTATTCCGGACGCAGTTGGCGGATCTTTTCCAGCATCGGCGACTTGCCCTCGGTATCGTAGTAATAGCGATATGGCATCACACCCATGAAACCATCGGCATTGTCGCCCATGCGCATCACGGTCTGATGGTCCATGCTCCAGAAGGTGCCCATGAATTCAGTCTTCATGCCCAAGGACTTGGCCTGGTTGATGAACTCCGGAATCGGTGCCAGCACATAGCCATGGAAGATCGTGTAATCCGGCGCGGCACGACGCAGCTTGATCACTTCTGCCGACACGTCGACGCTGGTGGGCGGCGTGACGATTTCCGCCACCATATTCAGGTTGAGCTTCTTGGCGGTGTCGCGCGCCTCGTCCACCGGATCGCGGCCGAATTCTGTATCCGAGTAGACCAATGCGACCTTCGCACCCGGCTTGGTTTTGGCAATGTAGTTCAACAGGATGCTGACCATTTCCGTGTAGTCGGGACCGACCATGAATTGCGACGGATATTTTTTGGGATCGTTGATTTCCTTGCCGAACGAAGCACCAGTCATCAGGATTGATCCCGCTCTTTCGATTTCGGGATTGACGGTCTTGGAAAAGCCGGTCGAGTCGGCATAATACAGATTGACCTTGTGCTGGCTGGTGATCTTCTTATATGCCGCCATGGATTGATCGACCTTGTACGCAGTGTCTTCCGGCACGTAGAGCACCTTGCGTCCCTTGATGCCGCCTGCATCGTTGAGCATCTTGACGTAGTCCTTGATCCCTTGGTCGATCGCAATGCCGGCAAAGGCAAATACGCCGGTCATCGGGATCGAACCGCCGAGCACGATGTCTTCCTGTTGGGCCGAGGCCGAGGCGGCCATCGTCATGGCGCTGGCCGCCGTCAATGCGGTGATCCATTTTTTCATTTGCATGCCAAACATCTTGTCGTCTCCTCTTGTCAGGGCCTATGTCCGGAATGGCCATAGGTGGAACACGCGGCGGATGCGTCGCCAGATCTCCGCCAAACCATGCGGTTCAAGGATCAGAAACAGCACGATCATCAAACCGAAAACAATGGTGCGCACCGGCGACAGCACCAGCGTCGCATTGCCGCCCAGCGGCAGCCAGCCGACAATCAGCTTCAGCAGTTCCGGCACTAGAGTCATGAAAACCGCTCCCAGCACGCTGCCGAGAATGGTGCCCATGCCACCGACGATGACCGCTGCAAGAAAAAAGATCGACATGATGAGAGGGAAGCTTTCCGGCGTCACCAGCCGGAAGAAATAGGCAAACATGCCGCCCGCCACGCCTGCATAGAACGAGGACAAGGCAAATGACATGAGTTTGTAGCGCAGCAAGGGAATGCCGAGCACGGCCGCCGAGATATCGCGGTCGCGGATCGCGATGAAGGCGCGTCCGATACGGGTACGGAACAGGTTGGCAGCACCGAACAGCATCAGCACGGTAATGGGAACCACGAACCAGTAGATGCGGAACGAGGTATCAAGCTCATTGCCGAGAAACGTGGCGGGCGGCACCGTCAACCCGCCGGTGCCGCCGGTCAGGCTTGCCCAGTGTGAAAACAGGAAGTGCGTCATGAACCCGGCGGCGATGGTAGCGATGGCCAGATACAGCCCTTTGACACGCAGCGAGGGCAGGCCGACCACGATGCCGCCTATCATCGCGACCACGCCGCCCGCGAGCAGGTTCAGCAGAAATGGCGTGCCATATCGGATCTGTAAAATGGCCACGGTATAAGCGCCAAGTCCCATGAAGGCGGCTTGGCCGAGGCTCACAAGACCGGTATAGCCGGTGAGGATATTCAAGCCTATGGTGCTGGCGATATTGATCGACACCAGGCATGCCAGATACAGCCAGTAATCGTTGGCCACGAAGGGAAAGGCCGCGAGCATCAGTACCAGCACGCCGAACCACGTCTGTTGTGTCGTGCTGTCGAACAGGGCTTCATCGACCCGATAGCTTTGTTTGGCGGAGCCGATGCGCATTACAGCCTCTCGATTTCGTGGGTGCCGAACAGGCCGTAGGGCCGGACCAGCAGGATCAGCACCAGCAGGCTGAATGTGGCGAGCAGTTTGTACTCGCCGCCGAGATAGGTGCCGGCCCAGGCCTCGATCAAGCCCACGAACAAGCCGCCGACCAAGGCGCCCAACACACTGTCCAGCCCGCCGAAAATCACCACGACCAATACCGACAGGCCAAATACCCCCATCGTCGACGACAGCCCGCCGATCGTACCGACCACGATACCCGCCACGCCGGCAATCAGGGCTGCGAAGCACCACGACAGCGAAAACACGCGCGGCACATTGATGCCCATCGAATAGGCTGCCGCCTGGTCGGATGCGGTCGCACGCAGCGCGATGCCGCCGCGCCAGAAGCGGAAGGTCAGCAGCACCAGCGCAATCAGCGACACGGCGATCCAGAAGCCATAGAAAATTTTCGGCGGCAGGAAGGCTTCGCCAATCTGGATCGGCGTCGTGGGCAGGAACTCGGGCAAGCGTCGTTGATCCGCGGTCCAGATCAATTCGACCAGTCCGACCAGAATCGACGACAAGCCCACTGTCACCATGAAGGAAGAAATCGGCGATTCGCCCAGCATCGGACGTATCATCGTGCGTTCGATCAATGCCCCCAGCGCAGCCACGCCGAGCAGTGCCGCCGGCACCGAGATCCAGAGCGGCAATCCCAGTCCGGCCGAGAAGGCAAAGAACAGATAGGCGCCGATCATCAGCATGTCGCCGATCGCCAGATTGACCACCCTGGTCGCCTTGTAAATGATGACAAAGGCCAGGCCGGTCAGCGCATACAGACCGCCGGTGCCCAGGCCGGCCAGCGAAATCTCGAGGAAGAACAGCCAGTCGACATTCATGCCGCGGTCCGCATGGTTGCACCTTCGGCCTTGCGTGCGGCAGCGCTGAAACGTGCGCGCAGCGCGAGCACATCGCCGGAGCCCAGATACGCCTTGATGACCTCGGGATTGGCCTGCACTTCCGCCGGCCTGCCGTCGGCAATTACCTGGCCGAAATTCAATACGATCACATGGTCCGACAGATCCATCACCATCCCCATGTCATGCTCGACCATCAGAATCGTGATGCCCCATTCGCGCCGCACTTCGAGAATAAAGCGCGCCATGTCTTCGGTCTCTTCGCGATTCATGCCGGCAACCGGCTCATCGAGCAGCAGGATCTGCGGTTTCATCGCCAGTGCGCGCGCCAGTTCGACGCGCTTTTGCAGACCGTAGGAGAGGGAAGCGACAGGCGCCTTGCGGATATGGTCGATTTCAAGAAAGTCGATGATGCGCTCTTCGATTTCCTGCCGCAGCTGTTCTTCCTCGCGCCGCGCGGCCGGCGTGAAGAACAGGGCAGCGAGCGGCCCGGTCTTCAGATGGCTATGCCGTCCCAGCTTGATGTTATCCAGCACGGTCATGCCACGGAACAGCGCAATATTCTGAAAGCTGCGCGCCAGTCCCAGCGCTGCGCGCTTCGGCGGCGGCACGCCGGCCAGACTGCGTCCGCGAAAGCGGATATCGCCCGACGCAGGCTTGTAAAAACCGGAAATGGTATTGAATACCGACGTCTTGCCGGCCCCGTTCGGGCCAATCACGGAAGTAATCGAACCTTCCGCAACACGAAAGCTGACCTCGTTGAGCGCCTTGATCCCGCCAAACGCGAGCGTGACGCCCTCAACCTCAAGTATGGGGTTGTCTCCTGCATGCAAAGCCGTCTCCTCGTTTTTATACAAACTACGGACATGCTGCAACTTTTGGAAATCTATTTACTCGTCAGTAACATGAAAAATACTAGCACATAAAAGCGCGCACGCAACGCTATTTATTGATGTTGACAGGTGTTTCGCCGATTTGTCGCTGGCATAAAACGTTTATGCCAAAGCGCACTATAGTACCGGCGCGTATGGGAGTTACCTATAGTTATCCCGGCTTTCAAGAGCTCGTCCAATCGAACGCGAATTCACAGGATTGGCACCTGTCTGGTCCGGCATGCAATCATGCTGATAAGACTTGCGCATCGTTACGCCCGTGCAGTCGTTCTTTGATCCAGGATCTGGCGTACCATGCGGGCCATCTGGTCCCGATGATAGGGTTTACTTAGTAAATGCACTCCCGGATCAAGCCGACCGCCATGAACGATGGCATTCTGCGTATAGCCTGACGTAAAGAGAACGGCGATCTGGGGAGCAATCCGTTTCGCCTGTTCGACCAATGCTGTGCTGCTTACAGGACCCGGCATGACGACATCGGTAAACAGTAAGTCTATGGCTGCGCCCCGGTTAAGGATGCCAAGCGCGCTTGCGCCATCATTCGCGGTGACCACGTGATAACCAAGTTCAAGCAGCATATCGCCGACCGAGGACTGGATATCGAGATCGTCTTCCACGAGCAGGATGGTTTCGTTTCCACCAATCACAACATCTTTGGGCGCCGGGCCGGATGTGTGCTGTTCCAGCTCATTCGAACTTGGCAAGTAAATTTTTACCGACGTACCTTGTCCGATCTCGCTATAGATTTTAATGTGGCCGCCGCTCTGCTTGACAAATCCATAGACCATGCTTAAGCCCAGGCCTGTGCCTTCCCCTACCGGTTTGGTCGTAAAGAAAGGTTCAAATGCCTGCGCCATCACGTCGGCGTTCATTCCCACGCCGGTATCCGAAATCGCGAGCAGTACATAGTGTCCAGGCAGTAGATCGGGAAAGGGCTCTACATCGTCATTGCCCATCTCGACATGATCGACTTCGATGGTCAGCGTTCCACGGCCGTTCATTGCGTCTCGCGCATTGATGACGAGGTTGAGAATAACGTTCTCCAGCTGATTGGGATCGACCAGCGTATTGCAACGGCTGTCGATCACCATCGTCTCGACCGTTATTTCCGCTCCCAATACCCGCCGCACCATGTCATCCATTGCGCCAAGTAGTGTGCAGACATTGACCACACGAGGCTGCAATGGCTGACGTCGTGCGAATGCCAGGAGCTGAGAGGACAAATTGGCGGCTTTATCGACGGCGCCCATTACATCGTGTAGCCGCTTCTCGTGCTGTTCCTTGGTACCACCGCCATACAATAGCATCTGGATGTTTCCTGAAATGATTTGCAGAACATTGTTGAAGTCATGTGCCACGCCGCCGGTGAGTTTGCCCACCGCTTCCATTTTTTGCGCCTGCTGCAGCGCTTGCCGGGTCTCATCCAAGGTTTTCTGTCGCTCGGCTTCGTGCGCTTCAGCCAGTTTGCGCTGGGTCAGGTCCCTGATAAAGGCATTGGCCGTGTAGCCGTTTTCACTCCTGACTGCAGCAATTGCCAACTCGATTGGAACAACTGTTCCGTTGCGATGCAGTGCGCTGACCTCGATGCGGCGATTGATAACCGGTCCCGTTCCGGTCTTGAGGAAGCGTTGAAAGCCGGCGTTATGCGCGTCTCGCTGGTCTTCGGGGATAATGGTTTTTGCAAGATTCCGACCGATAGCCTGGGCAGCAGTCCAGCCAAAGGTGCGCTCGGCTTGCCTGTTCCAGTCGGTAATGACGCCTTGCTCGTCAATAGCAATAAAAGCTTCGTGAGAATTCTCCAGGATGACTTTCATACGGTCTTGCTCAACCTCAAGCCGGTCATGCGATGCTTTTAGTTCCCGGGTCATGGTTTCGGCCAGATCGGTTGCCCGGGCTCGCCTCGTTGCCAGGCTCCACGCCAGTAGCGACAGCAGTGCTGCGACCACTACGCCGCTCAGAGCGATCAGTTCTGGCGCCGTTGTCGAAAGTCGGCGCTCCAAAGCAGGTGATGACTGTATCTCCAGGAGCCAGGGGCGACCTGCAATATGTATGGATTCAGTTACATGCATCAGAGCCGGCGTGGAGTTCGCCGAGGTGCAGCCGTACAGGCATGCTGCTTCCGACTTCACTGGTCCATCATAGATACGTATGGTCAGGTCGGAGGAGCGTTCACCGCCGAGGCCCTGCAAAAAGTCCGCGATACGGAATGGAGCATAGACCCAGCCTACAATACTGTTACGACGTTGCTCGACCGTATGAGTATCCATGCCGGCGCGATATACCGCGAGGTACATGAGAAAACCGGGCTGGATGCCTGTCCCGCTTTCCTGTACCAACGTGATCTTTCCCGATAATGCAGCCCTGCCGGAGTCGCGCGCCTGCGCCATGGCGGTTCGTCGCACAGGTTGACTGTACATATCGAATCCGAACGCACGTTGGTTACGCTCGTCAAACGGCTCAATCTGCGTAATGGACGTCAGAATGTCACGTTCGCCGGGAGGCCATACTGTGTAGTTGGGAAATCCTTCCTGACGAACTTCCGCGATGTGCGAGGTCAAGCGCGCATGAGGAATGATTTCGGATATGCCGATTCCTTGGATGCCTGGAAATTGCTCGGTCAGTTGCAGCGTATTGATATAGACATGAAACTCGTTCCGCGCTTTATGCGGCGCGCCTTGCAAGAAGGCCTTCGTGCCTCGCAGCACTTGCTCATAGGTACGCATTCTTTGCACGATTTGCGTGAGCGTGTCGCGTACCCGGAAATCGAATTCAGCCGCAAGATACTTGTCTGCGGAAACGCGTGCGTTTCTCCAGAGTTCATACGTTGCTGTTAATGCAAATAGTAAAGTTAAAAGGACGGCGATGAAAGGAATAGGCGATTTACGCATCTCTATGCAGAGGTATTTTTTAAAAGTCGTTTAGGCAATACTTAGTTTTCAACGCTGATGCGATTTCTACTCAGACGGGGCCGCGAGCAGGTTGGAATAGAGAAGCGTACGCATACGCATGTACGCAGAACACCGCAAACCCCAAGATCGGCTGGCCGAGTGGTTTTCAACAGCATGTTATAGCAATTGGTCAAATGTGATGGGCACACTCCTGATCCGCTTGCCGGTCGCAGGAAATACGGCATTGGCAATCGCCGCGCCAACGCCGGTGATGCCGATGTCACCGATTCCCTTCGCACCGAGCGGATTGACGTGCGGATCGTCTTCATCCGCTACCGACACGTCAATTGTGCCGATATCTGCATTGACTGGTAGACGGTATTCCGCAAGATTGCCATTGACGGCGCGCCCGGTCCGGGTACCCATGATCGTCTTTTCCATCAGCGCCAGACTGATGCCCCATACGATGCCGCCCATCAGCTGGCTATGTCCGGTCTTGCGGTTCATCAGTTTGTCGACGCCGTACACGCCAACGGCACGCGGTACCCGGATCTCGCCAAGGTCTTCAACGACATGCACTTCCACAAACTGATCGCGCTGAGAGCCTTCAGGGAATGCGTGGTAACCAATCAGCAGTTGACGGATCGTCGTGATGTTCCTCAAAAATTTCTTCGAAGTATTCTGCATCGCGAACAAATGCGGCAAGAACCGCCGGATCGAAATGCGCGGGACTTGTCCGGCCATCCCCTTCGGCAATCACGCGTACCGCTGCGGTGTGGGTCATCGAGTCTTTGTAAGAACGGCGCGATCGAAGCGCGTCATACACATCGCAAACGGCCATGATGCGGCCCGCCAGCGGGATCGCTTCGCCAGCTTGACCATCCGGATAGCCGCTGCCGTCCCAGCGCTCATGATGACGCAGGGCGATCTCGGCGCCCATCGCAACGAAAGGTGACCCGCTCTTCCCGAGGATCGTTGCTCCAATGATCGGATGACGTTGCATGACGGCGGCCTCTTCTGCAGTATGCGGACCAGGCTTGAGCAGGATTCCATCCGGGACGCCGATCTTGCCGATGTCGTGCATAGCGCTGGCGAAAAAGATGGTATCGACAAAGTTGGCATCCATGCCGAGAGCAGTCGCCAGGTGGGCACTGTAATGGCTGATCCGGTGAACGTGCGCTCCAGTCTCCTCGTCCTTGAAGAGTGATGCTCGCATGAGCGCGAAGATGGTTTCGAGATGACTGTCACGTAGAAGAGTCTTACACTCCTTCACCTGCAGTTCAAGCCACTGCGTATGATTCATATAGTCATTACATTTCAAAGGATATATTCCCATCTGGTTAATTGCGGCGCTGAGCGATCTCCGGTATCCCGTGCCTCCGCGATTCAGCCACCACGATTTGCGATATAAAAGCGCAGATCGATTACCGTTTCAACGGACTCCGGAACGAAGAGGATCTCCTCACCAGATCTGACGGCTTCACGAACACCCGCAAAGGACTTCAGAGCGAGTTTCATTGCGTAGTCCGTTGAAAGGGAGCCCGTGGCAAACGAGCGCAGGCAAGTCGCTTTCCGCTCAGCCCGGCCTTGGACACAAGTGCCGCGGGCGGGTGCAAAGAGCCATCAGGGAACAACCTGAGGAGGCTGGAGGGACCCACGCGCCACGGCAGGTCAACTGTAGGCTCAGACGAGGGTCGCGCAGCGTACAGTCCGCTGTACTGCTGGGGAATACAGTTCATACGCTCCCAGCCATGCCAGAACAACGGTCCATGCGGAAGACTGTACTCCTCGGTCATGCAGCCATCTGTATGTGCTTGAGCGGCCTCGCTGAACCTAATCTATCAGCGTTATATATACGCGTACGCCGCGTGCCGGGCTTCATCCCGAGGCAGGCCGGAGCCGATGCGATTTTCATAGGAACTTACGCCATGAATCCTCCGACGCCCGAGAAGGGCCACGTTGCACCTTATACCCGCCCCGCCGCCGGCTGGGGGGCACTGAAATACGTCGCCATCAATCTCATCAAAGAGAAAGTTGCCGCAGGCAAGTGCAAACTTCTGTTCAAGCAGAACCAGGCTGACGGCTTCGACTGTCCGGGTTGCGCATGGCCGGATCGGCAACATGCGTCGACCTTCGAGTTCTGCGAGAACGGCGTCAAAGCGGTAGCGGCAGAAGCGACCAGCAAGCGGGTCACGCCGGAATTCTTTGCAGAGCACACTGTCACGTCCCTGATGACGCAAACCGACTTCGAGCTGGAGCAACACGGTCGGTTGACGCATCCGATGGTCTACGATGGGACGACTGACAAGTATCATCCCATCGAGTGGGGCGAGGCGTTTGCGCTCATCGGGCGCCACCTCAAAACGCTTGACGATCCGAATCAAGCCAGCTTTTATACTTCAGGCCGGGCCAGCAACGAAGCTGCATTCCTCTATCAGTTGTTCGTGCGAGCATACGGGACAAATAACTTTCCGGATTGCTCGAACATGTGCCACGAGGCCACCAGCCGGGGCTTGCCGCTGACCGTCGGCGTCGGCAAGGCCACGGTCGTGCTTGACGATTTCGAGCACGCCGACACCATCCTGATCTTCGGGCACAACGCGGCAACCAATCACCCCCGAATGCTGGGCGAACTGCGCGAATGCGCCAGGCGCGGAGCGACGATTGTGTCCATCAATCCATTGCGTGAGCGTGGTCTGGAGCGCTTCACGAGCCCGCAGCACCCGGTCGAGATGCTGACCGCAAGCAGCACGAAAATCGCCTCGATGTTCGTGCAGCCGAAGCTGGGCGGCGACTTCGCATTGATCAAAGGTGTGGCGAAGCAGCTGCTCGAGCTGGATGACGCAGCGGTAATGCACGGCGAGGCCCGCCTGATCGACATTGATTTCGTGCGCGAGCATACCAACGGTTACGAGGACTTTGCGAATGACCTCCGCGCGGAGAGTTGGGCGGATATCGTCGGCGAGTCAGGGATCACGCGCGAAGATATCCACGCATTAACTGAGGTGTACGCGAAGGGGAAGCGGGTAATCGCGTGTTGGGGAATGGGCCTGACGCAGCACAAACACTCGGTGTCAACCGTGCAGCTGCTGTCCAATCTGATGATGATGCGCGGGAACATCGGCCGCGAAGGCGCCGGTCTGCTGCCGGTGCGGGGGCATTCCAATGTGCAGGGCGATCGCACGGTTGGCATCGAGGAAAGACCGGATGCGGAATTCCTCGATCGCCTGCAGGCAAGTTTCGGCTTTGAACCGCCGCGAGAACACGGTTATGACGTAGTCAACACGATTTCCGCCATGCTGGATGGCAAGGTCAAGATGTTTATCGGCCTGGGCGGGAACTTCTCCGTTGCGACACCCGATACCCCGCGCACATCTCAAGCGTTGCGCCAATGCGAGCTTACGGTGAATATAGCAACCAAGCTCAACCGCAGCCATCTCGTACACGGGAAGGAATCGTTGATTCTGCCTACGCTGGGCCGCACCGAAATTGACTTGCAGAATGGCGTGGCCCAGGGAGTCACGGTGGAAGATTCGGTATGCATGGTGCATATCTCCTATGGCATGAACGAGCCGGCGTCGCCGCACTTGCTCTCCGAGACTGCGATCGTTGCACGCATGGCTGCTGCCACGCTTGGATCGGAAAAGATCGATTGGCTATGGTATGCGCAGGACTATTCGCGCATTCGCGACGCCATCGAGAAGGTGCTGGACGGCTTTGACAACTATAACGAGCGCGTGTCGATCCCGGGCGGATTCCACTTGACACCCGCGTCACGCAAGCGTGTGTGGAAGACTGCATCGGGTAAGGCGGAGTTCCTGGTCAACCCTATCGACAAAGAGTCGCCCATCCGCCGCGCCCGTGAAAAATATGGCGACAAGCTGATGGTCATGATGACGATGCGCTCCCACGACCAGTACAACACCACGATCTACGGCCTGGACGACCGCTATCGTGGTGTATTCGGGCTGCGCCGGGTGGTCTTCATCAATGCGGCCGACCTGGCTCGGCTGGGCTTCACGGCAGGACAGCGGGTGGATATCACCAGTGTCTGGGGCGACGCCGTGGAACGTCATGTGGAGGATTTCCTGCTGGTCGAGTATGACATCCCGCAGGGCTGTCTCGGGGCATATTATCCCGAAACCAATCCGTTGGTTCCCCTTGAGAGCACTGGTGACGGTTGCGGAACGCCAACCTCCAAGTCGGTACCGGTGTTGCTGCGGCTGTCCACGGTGCAGCCGCCGGCTGCGGCCTGATGCTTCCAAAATATCTTAGTGAGGTTGACATGCTTTGCAGCGTTCCGGTAGAGCACACAGGTTATCAAGCGCGCAAGATCGTCCGGCACAAGGCCGGTGCCGAACAGATTACGACTGACAGCGTGGCCGAGGAAACGCCGGTTGCTCTTGTTTACAACGGCATCTCGCACGCCGTGATGATGGCTACTCCGCTGGATCTGGAGGAATTCGCAGTAGGCTTCACGCTGACTGAAGGCATCGTAAGTCACTCTTCCGAGATTTACGAGGTGGAAGTTTCCCTCCTCAAGAACAGTGCCGAAGTACAGTTGGAGATCAGCCAACGCGCCTTTGCGGCGATGAAGGAACGGCGGCGTGCTCTCGCGGGGAGGACGGGTTGCGGCGTATGCGGCATCGAGAGCATTGAGTTACTCGACCTTGTGCCCAGGCGAATGCCGGAACCCGTCGTCAGGCTGTCGCCATCGCGTGACATGATCGAGCGCGCGGCAGCCTCATTGCCGTCGCACCAACGGCTGATGCAGGCTACTGGGGGAGTTCATGCCGCCGCCTGGTGCAATGCCAGCGGAGAGGTCATGCACGTCTTCGAGGACGTCGGCCGGCACAACGGCCTTGACAAGCTCGTCGGCTACCTGATGATGCGCCGCGTATCCTTGGATAATGGCTTTGTTTTCTTGTCCAGCCGCGCCAGCTATGAGCTGGTGCGCAAGGCAGCCCGCATGAATATCCAGTTGCTGGCCACCATCTCGGCCCCGACGTCGCTTGCTATTCAGATCGCAGAACTGGCTGGCCTGCGCTTGCTCAGCTTTTGCCGCAAGGACGGGTACGTGGACTATACAAGCCTGGGGCAGGACAGTCCCGCGAACCCGCGCTAAGCAGGTCCGCAAAAGTTTTTTGACAGTATTGAGCCATCATGTCTCAAATTTTCGTCATTCCCGCGAAGGCGGGAATCCGTAGTGAGTTTGAAAAGCCACTGCATGTGCTCTCATTACCTCAGCATGGATTCCCGCCTTCGCGCTAACCTGTGCCCATATCTTTGCAACTTTTCCAACGGCTATTCTGTAGTTGGTGGTGAATCGACCGAGAGCAGGAGGCAACCATGGAGGAAACACTGGTGCTGGGCGATGAGTATTGCATCGGGGAATTCGGCGACAAGCGTCTTTGCAAAACCGGCAAGCTGCTTTACGGTCGAATGCTGGAACGGGGCACGGTCTGCATTCGCCATTTGGCCGACGACCGTGCCACGCAGAAGCGATTCGACCGCTTGCTGGAGCATCCCGACGTGACACCTCAGGAAATCATCCGCCATGGCAGCAGCAGGACTGCTGCCGCCGCAGCCGGCCGGCATGTGCTGGCCATTCAGGACACCAGCGAACTCGATTACACCGGTCACGGGCGGCGTACCGAAGGCTTGGGTAAGATCAGCAACAGCAAGGGGCGGGGCTGTTCATCCATCCGGTTCTGGCCATCGATGCCGACAATCGGGACTGTCTGGGCATCGCGCACCAACAGGCATGGGTACGCACCAAGACAGCGGCCCGCAATTATGACCTTCTGCCCATCGAAGAGAAGGAATCGTACCGCTGGCTGCAGGCGGCACAAGCTGCCAAGCAATGTCTGGAGCAGGCCGCCGAGGTGACCGTGATTGCCGACCGTGAGAGCGACCTCTATGAGCAATGGGACCGCATCCCGAATGGCCACACCCACCTGCTCACCCGGTCGCACTTTGACCGCAAGCTGGCCGAGGGTGGGAGCTTGTGCAGATGGCTCGCTGCCCAGTCGGCAGTGGCCTGTTTCGCATTGGAGGTGCCCGCGCGCGCAGCCGGCCGTCCATACAAAAGCACCGATGGCGCGCGTTCTGCTGCACGCACGGCCCATTGTGCCCACATGGAAGTGCGCTTTGGGCAGGTACGCATTACCCGGCCCCAGCACTGTCGGGCCCGGCAGCCAAGCATCGAGCTGTCGGTAGTGGACGTGCTGGAATTGACGCATACGGTGGTGCCAGGCGAGCAGCCGGTGCACTGGCGGTTGCTGAGTACGCATGCGGTCGCCGACGTACAAGACGCACTGCGGTTGGTGGACTGGTACCGGCAGCGCTGGCAAATCGAACAGCTGTTTCGCACGTTGAAGCGGCAGGGGCTTGGCCTGGAGGCCAGCCAGCTGGAAGACGCCGGCGCCCTGCTCAAGCTGGCCAGCATGGCCGTGCTGGTAGCCGCTCGCACACTGCAGTTGGTCAACGCACGGGACGGCCAGTCACAGCAACGCGCCAGCGATGCGTTTGACGGCGACGAGATCACGGTGCTGGAGCAGTTGCAAGGCAAGCTTGAAGGCAAGACGGACAAGCAGAAGAACCCGTATCCACGTCATGTTATGGCCTGGGCGGCCTGGACAATTGCACGCCTGGGTGGCTGGATGGGATATGCCAGCGAAGCCAAACCCGGCCCTGTCACTATGCTGCACGGATTACAGCGCTTCGACAGCATCGTGCAGGGCTGGAAACTTGCAAAGATGTGGGCATAGGTTAGCGCCTTCGCGGGAATGACGGGGAAAATTTGAGGAGGCTTGCAGACAATAGCCCGCAAGCGACGAAAAGCTGGTTCGCATATTGTCAAATAACTTTTAAGGACCTGCTTAGGACAGGCAACTGGCTTTGTGGGTGTTACGCTACTCTTTGCGGCGCAGGGCCATGATGTCCGCGCTCCAAGCATGAAAAGATTCGCAAGGGGGATGCGGCGTGAAATTGTATGAAAAATTGGCGGCAGACATCGCGGCACTGGTGCAGCAGGGCGTCTTGCTGCCGGGCGAGCGCATCCCCTCCGTGCGGCAAACCAGCCAGCATCACAGATTGAGCACCACCACGGTGGTCCGCGCCTACGTCCTGCTTGAGAGCCGCGGCGTTATCGAAAGCCGGCCGCAATCCGGATATTTTGTGCGCGCTCGGCCTGGCGAGTCCGCGATCGAGCTCCGCCCGTCCCGGCCGAGTCCGAAGCCATCGGCCGTCGATGTCAGTGCCTTGGTGCTGTCCACGTTGCGCTCGATCCGCTCAGGTGAGGCCATCCCGCTCGGCTCTCCCTATCCTGATTCGTCGCTGTTTCCGTGGCAGCGCATCAGCCAATATGCTGCCAACATCGCCCGGCGCTACGCCAATTGGAACGTGCTGGATGATCTGCCCCCAGGGAGTCCGGATCTGATTCGGCAGATCTCGCGCCGGTACCTCGAGAACGGCTATGCCATTGACCCGAACGAAGTGATTGTCACCATCGGAGCCACCGAGGCCATCAACCTATGCCTGCAGGCGGTGGCCAAGCCGGGCGATACCATCGCAGTAGAGTCACCGACTTACTATGCCATGCTGCATGCCATCGAGCGGCTCGGCATGCGCGTGATCGAAGTTGCGACTGACCCGGTGGAGGGCATCGATATCGACGCCTTGGCGCGCCTTATCGATGAAAAGGGAATCGCTGCTTGCATGGTGATGCCTAACTTCCAGAATCCGCTGGGCTTTCAGATGTCCGATGAAAAGAAGCGCAAGCTTGTAGCGCTACTGACGGAGAAAAATATCCCGGTCATCGAGAACGATGTCTACGGCGAACTCTATTACGGCGACGCCCATCCGAGCTCCCTCAAAGCATACGATACAGCCGGAATCGTCCTGCACTGCGCTTCATTCTCCAAGACACTGACAAACGCCTATCGGATCGGTTGGGCGTTGCCGGGTCGCTACCACGGGCAGGTGGAGCGACTAAAGTTTCTTAACACACTAACCACCGCAACAATCCCACAGCGGGCTATTGCGGAGTTCCTCAAGAACGATGGCTACGACTTTCACCTGAGACGGGTACGAAAGGCATACGCGCAGCAGGCCAACATCATGGTCGCTGCAGTGCGCCGCTTTTTCCCCAAGGGCACGACTACTTCGCGGCCAGCCGGCGGATATGTCCTCTGGGTGCAATTGCCGGAGGGGGTTGACGCCATGGAGCTATACCATGCGGCACTGGAACGCCGCATTACCGTTGCTCCTGGACATATGTTTGCGCCCGGGTTCACGTACGGGCATTGCATCCGACTGAACTATAGTGCGGACTGGTCGCCGGAGATTGAGGCCGCTGTGCAAACGCTGGGAAAGCTGGCGGAGTCTTTGCTCGCGCGCAGCCGGCGGGGCGCTAGGCAAGACGATGCAAGACCTTGAAATCGACCCATCCATCCCGGAAGTAATGCGGGTCCTGTGGGAGGCCCGCCACGACGCCCGCAGCACACCATGGTCACTCGCCAAGCTCACCAAGCGCGCAGGCCTGCCGATGAGTATACTGCGCCGCGCGCTGACGCAATTGCAGTCGATTGGATTGGTCGAAGTCCATCTTGTGGAGGAGGGCAGGGGCCACGTCAGCCTGACGGAAGCCGGCGCACAGCTTGCTACCAAGATCTTTAGTCTTTAGCAATGCAGCGGATTTCGGATTGGTGCCGGAAATGCTACGGTTTGAAACCCCGCACGGCGTTCGATATGACGAAGATCGTCCAAGGATGTTGTCTTGTGGCATAGTAGTACTATAGATTTCGCGCGATCAGCCACTGAGTAATCAGTGCAATCGCGACAGGAACAGTTTGAATAAAATCGACGAGAGAGGGGAGTTTATGAATGTTGAAAAATTCAAGAAGGATCACAACGAGATTCTGGCGCTCGTGGCCGAACTCAGGACAATAACCCAAGCAGGCATTGCGAAAAATGCAGATGCGATTGCCCAGCAAATCAGAACCATGAGCTCCGTGATCAAACTTCATCTTGCGGCTGAAGACCGTGTGCTTTATCCCGCACTTGCAAAATCACAGAACCCCGCTGTCGCAAAGGTCGGCGAACGGTTTCAGCAGGAGATGGGAGGCATCGCTGCTGCATACATGGAATTTGCAGGCAAGTGGACGATAGGATCAAAAGTGTCCAGTAATCCGGAGGGCTTCAAGGAAGAGGCAAACAATTTGTTCAAGGCCTTGCACGAACGGATACAAAAAGAGAACCAAGAGCTTTACCCCTTGGCAGATCAAATTTGAAAGGCCGGGTATGGTCACATAGCTGGCTGGCGGAAGGCGCTCCGTCTTTCCGCCTTACCGGACTGCGCAAGAATCAGTTCATGTCTCTCGTTGCGCCAAAGCGCGCTCGATCGGGCAGTCTGGAATAAGCCATATCAGCGCAACGAATACGTGATTGCCTGCGAAAGCCAATGGAGCCAGAACGATACAACGACGCCTGCGACATAGAGAAGCAGCGACGTCTTTCCTTTCCAGTCATTGCCCAGCGCCTGTTCGAGCAACAAACCGGGCCCCTCGGCGGCGATGATTCGCGACGAGGATTCCCACCGATGAGTGTTTCGCTGACTATGCGGATCACAGCACCGGCGCCGGCTTGCCAGTCAACTGCTGCGCCAGCATGCTGGCCAGACGACAGGTGATGCCGTAGATCGATAATTGCGGGTTGGCGCCGATAGACGTCGGGAATAGCGAGCCATCGTGCACGGAGAGGTTGCTCACGCCATGGTAGCGCCCCGTGGACGACACCACACCAAGCTTCGTGTCGTCGGACATGGTGCAGCCACCCATCACATGTGCGGAAACGACGCGCGTGAACAGCGGCTTGTATGGCAGCGCCTCGATCGCCTTTTTCGCGCTGGACCAACTGGTATAGCCATCCGCCAATTCGTGTACCGGATACACGATCTTTGCGCCGGCGGCGAACTGGATTTCCACCATCGTGAGTAGCGCGCGTCGGATACCGTCCCAAACAAAGTCGGTGATCGGGTAATCCAGTACCGGAGAACCGCCGTCACGCAGTTCCACCGTGCCGCCGACCGATTGTTCGTGAAAGCCATCGCGCAGCAACGCAATGATTGCATGCAGGTTCGCGAACCGCTTCATGAGGTGTGAGTGATGTTCACCGAAGCCACTGAGCGTGGCGGAGATCAGTAGCGGATGCAGCGGTGGCACCTCCAGTTTGTAGCCGATCGGCCCGTCGATCGCATCAGTGTTCAGGAAATGGTCGGAATAGATCGACTGCGGCGCACCGGCGAAACTGTCGACCTTGTGGTCGTAGAGTGCTGCCGACAGCACGACCGGGTGCAGGACGGTGCGCTTGCCAAGAATTCGGTGCGGGTCCGGCGCATTGGAGCGCAGGAGAAGGCCGGGCGAATTGATGGCACCGCCGGACACGACATAATGACGGGCACGCACAGTAATCGTCTTGCCGGACGGAGCAAGGCCGTCTGCGCTTATCGCCACGCACGACAGGCTGTCGACTCTGTCGCCCTTGAAGTTCAGCTTTTCAGCGCGGGTGCGTGTAAGCAGGACCGCTCCGCGCGACAGTGCCGCGGGGATCGTGGTCACCAGCATCGATTGCTTGGCATTGGTCGGACAACCCATGCCACAGTAGCCAAGGTTCCAGCACCCGTTCACATTGCGAGGAATGACGGCAGTAGAAATTCCCAGTTTTTCTGCACCACGTCGCAACAGGTCGTTGTTTTCGTTCGGCGCGGCAGCCCAGGGGGTGACATGCAAGCGCCGCTCCATTTGGTCGAACCACGGCGCTAACGCCTGAGGAGCATAATCCTGAAGGCCAAAGTTCTTTTGCCAGTAGTGCAGGGTGTCCTCCGGTGTACGAAAGCTTGAGGTCCAGTTGACCGTCGTCGACCCGCCGACGCTGCGTCCCTGCATGATGTTGATCGCCTTGTCCTTGGTCTTGCGCGCAGCCGACTCCTGGTACAGCTCCGGGTAGGCTTGCGCTTCGCGCATCTTGAAGTCCTTCGACGACTTTAACGGTCCCTCCTCGATCAGAAGAATCTTCAAGCCTGCCATGCTGAGGATTTCCGCGGTCACGCCGCCACCGGCACCGGTGCCGATGATCGCGACATCCACTTCGAATTGACGGTTGGCGTCGAGTGCGGACGCATCGATGACATTCCAGCCGGAGGCAAGACCGGCCTGGATCGGATCGGGAATGGGGTTCGTGTTCATGATTGTCGTTGTCATCGTCGTTGTCATTGTTTTTCTCAGCTGAGTTCCTTGATCGGGCCGGGGTAACCAATGGATGCCCATGTCGATTCGTCGGCATACCAGGGGCCAACGACGAGGTCATGCAGCGCGTGATATGCGGTTTGCAACATGCCGATGCGGTGCAGTCGCCAGCTTTGCAGAAAAGCGGCGATCTCTTCCTGCTTCGCAATACGCCAGTCATCAGGCAGGCCTGCCAGGAAGCGGCGGGTGGGTGCCAGCGTGAGCAACGCGAACAGATCCTGGATTTCCTTTTGCACCTTCAGGGGTAATTGCTGGATCGCCCCCTCAATGCGCTCGATCACGGCCTGCACGTCGTCTGATCCCGGATGAAGCGCACCCGTGAGGATCACCGGAGCGACCGCTGCCAGAACGTTGCGCGTGCGCTCATCGAGAACAAAACGACGTGGCGTCTCGGGGTCTCGAACAAGGCGGTAAATGCTGCCTGCCGTAGCGAGCGCCAATCCGCCGACAACACCGACCTTCAGGAAGGATCGGCGAGAAAGAGCTTTTGACATATGTCTCCTTATGTTTTTCGGATTTCCGGTCTTTTTATCAGCCGGTCTTGTTGGCATGCGTCGGCGGGTTATGGGAGCATCAGTCGCATCATCTGCTTGAAGCGCTTGCCATATGGGGGCTGGATCAGCCACATGCCGTTCAGGCGCGATTGGTAGACGACCGGCTTGAGTTTTGAAAACGTGTCGAAGCCGTCCTTTCCATGGTATGCCCCCATGCCGCTGTCGCCGGCTCCACCAAACGGAAGGTCGTCCTGTGCAATGTGCAGCAACGTATCGTTGACCGTTACGCCGCCGGCTACGGTCTGCGTGATCATGCGATCAATGCTGCCGCGATCGCGATCGAACATGTAGAGCGCCAGCGGGCGCGGCCGTGTGTTGATGTAATGGACTGCTTCATCGAGCGAGGCATAACTCAATACCGGCAGAATCGGCCCAAAGATTTCTTCCTGCATGACTGCCATGTTGTCGGCGACGCCCGTTATCAGCACCGGAGGCAAGCAGCGCCCGCTCGGAGGTTCGCTGCTTGCCGCCAGCGGATGAACCGTAGCGCCGGCTTGAGCGGCGTCATCGATAAGCGACAACAGACGATTGCGGTGCCGCTCGGTAATGATGCTCGCGTAGTCCTGGAATTGCCGGCTGGGCGGATACAGCTTGTCAAAGACTCTTCGCGCGGTTTCAATGAATCTTGCTTCTTTACCTTTGGGCAGCAGCACATAGTCAGGCGCGATACAGGTCTGTCCCGCATTGAACAGCTTGCCACGCAAAATGGACGTTACAGCTGCATCGAAATCAGCGTTGGTGCCGATGACAGCCGGGGATTTCCCACCGAGCTCCAGCGTAACTGGCGTCAAGTTCGCACTGGCCGCACGCATTACGTCTCGTCCGATGCGGGTTGAACCAGTAAACAGCAGGTGATCAAACGGCAGGCTGCTGAAGGCGCGTGCGACATCCGCATCGCCATTGAGGACGGTAGCTTCGGCCGGATCAAAATGTGCGCGGATAAGCTCCGCAAAAAGCGCGGCGAATTCAGGCGTTAGCTCGGACAGTTTCACCATCGCCCGATTTCCCGCTGCCAGCGCACATGTTAGCGGCCCCACGGCCAGGAACAACGGATAGTTCCATGGAACGATGATGCCGATCACACCCAATGGCTGGGGGAGCAGTACCGACCGTGCAGGCTTGAACCACAAACCGGTTTGACGCCGGCGCGGCTTCATCCATTTCTTCCCGTGGCGCAGCGCGTGGTCGATGCCGCCTATCGACGGGAATATCTCCAGCAGATCGGTTTCGGCCTGCGGCCGATGGGAGAAGTCACGATGAATGGCTGCGGCAATGCTTGCACGGCTTTCCTTGACCAATGCACGAAGACGGCGAAGGCGATCGGCTCTTACCTCCCACGTCGGCAGCGGCTCTTGTCGCTGGGCGTCGCGCTGCCTGGTCAGTGCGTCAGTCAACTCCTCCTGTGCCCTGTCTTCTCGCATACGAAACATGTTCGTCATTTGATTACCCGCTGAAAGGCCGGGATGTCGCTTCGGGCATTGGCACGGGCGACCAACTGGCGCTCTTCGGCGTTGGCAAAGTCGCGGTCCCAGGCGAGTACTTTCGGCGTCATCAACTTGTGCCAGAGCGGTGGAATCATCGCGACGACGATGGTTGTCAGGTAACCGCCGATCATTATTGGCGCGTCGGGAAACGGCTTGAGATCCTGATAGGGAACCTCGCCTTGCGCGTGGTGATGGGAATGCCGCGTCAGGTTGAACATGGTCCAGGAGCTGATGCGTTTGTTCGTGTTCCAGGAGTGGCGCGGCTGCACGGGCACTTGCGGGTTACGCACCATTCCATAGTGTTCCATATAGTTCACGATCTCCAGAAGGCTTTTTCCCCACAGGCCGAACAGCGTAAAGTACACCGCTGCCTGCCATCCGCCGGCTGCCCAGGCAGCGACGACCAGCAGCAGGCTCATCAGGTGCCCTCTGATGACCGCATTACGCCAGGAGAACAATCGCAAGCCTTTACGCGCCAGACGCTTTTGTTCAATGTTCCACGCACTGATATTGCCCTTGACGGTAGAGGCGACGACATGGTGGTACACGTTTCGTCCGCGCGGGGCAGTCGCAGGATCTTCCTCGGTAGAGACGTAACGGTGGTGGCCATACACATGCTCGATGGAGAAGACGGTGTCAAAGCTGAATGCCAACAAGCAGCGCCCAATCAACATCGACACGGGATCCCAGGTGCGGTGTGTCAATTCGTGTGCGGGTATGGTGCCGACCATTCCGATCATCAGCCCTGTAAGGAAGGTCAAGGACACGTGCGCGCCAAAAGACGTTGCGTCGCGAGCGGCAATGACGTCATAGCCGGTGAGATGCGCAATCCAGTTCCCAAAGCCGAATGGATCGCCTGGACTGACGTGCCATACCGCCGCAAAAACGATCAATGCCAGCAGCGGCAAGGCCAGCCATAGTTGCGCGGTCAAGATGCCAGGGTGCCGGAACTGCGGCGTGGAGGTGTCATCACCGAGCACCGCGTCTCCCAGCAGATAAATCGCAAGGATGGCCGCCAGCCCTGCGGTAATAAAAGACCCGCCTGCGAGTGTCGCTGCCAGTGCGATCAGTCCAATGGCATGGAACAGGAAGTACTTCAGGTAATGCAGTACGCCTGCACTCGTAGAAGCGTGTTGAAGGACTCGCGCGGAAGAAGCCTTTGCTACCTTTGCTACAGCGGCGGGGGCATCGTGCCGAGTGAGAAAACGATCCGCATGAATGTGCTCGCGTGCGATGCCGTGTTCTTCAAGCAGCGCAATGCCGCGATCGATCATGGGCGGCGGACCGCAGAGGTATGCATGAGAACCGGCTTCCAGCAACTCTGGAATCTTGTCGACAACCAGGCCGCGTTCGCCTGCCCACGTCGACTCTGCAGGAGTATCGGAAAGCACTGGAACAAACCGAAACGTCCCCCGCCATTGACTTGCGATGCGATTGATTTCCTCGAGCGCGTAAAGGTCCTTTTCCTCGCGTGCGCCAAAAAGCAAAATGACGGATCGCGATACGCCGTTCGCTGCCGCCTCCTGAAGCAATGCCAGCACTGGCGCGAGGCCGCTTCCCCCCGCCACCAGCAATAACGGGGCTTCCCCAGGACGTAACCAAAAATCTCCCGAAGGACCATCCAGAAGCACGGACTGGCCGATAACCTTACTGTCGTTAATCAGGGAAGAAAACTCACCTCCCGCGACCTTGCGGACAAAAAAGCTGACCTGACCGTCGGAGCGAGTGGGGGCGGCAAAAGAGTAACTTCGGCTGATGCCAGGCAAAGAGGCAATACCAATATCGGCAAATTGACCTGCCCTGTATTGAAGGGGAGCGTCCAGTTGCACACGCAGGCGGGTAATATCGTGCGTCAGCTTTTCCTGACCAATGACACGTCCGCTCGTCTTGCGATGCGACGCGGGACGAAGAAGCTCAACATCGATGCTGACATCAGTTTGCGGCACGCTTTGGCATGCCAGGATATAGCCCTCCCTGACTTCTTCATCGGAAAGGATATAGCCCGACTCGGTCAGTTCCTTGACCTTGCCGCGGACAAGCTTGCATTTGCAGGTGGCACATCCTCCTACACGGCAACTATTAGGAAAGGGAATTCCTTCGCGTAGCGCCGCCTGCAACAAGGTCTCCTTTGGGTTGACTGTGACTGGCCGCAGGTTGATATGTGCGGTTGTCGCCTTTCTACGAGAGAGAAGTGCCAACATATGATCTCCTGTATCGAATAGATGAAATTTTTGTTTTTTTGTGAGAGCTCGAGTTTGCAGAGCGGATCAAATCTCAAACAGAGCCGCAGTTGACATTCATGGGTCATTTATTGACAATCAGCGCGCCACTCATGATTCCTTATTGCAAGCAACAGCGTACAAATATCAAATGCACAACTCGGATTTCACAGTGCCGGTGTACTACTTGCGCCAAGTTGCAGATCAGATCCGAGATATGGGCGGTGATATGCAGCGCTGGCTGGAAGGGAATCAAGTCCGTGAAACGCAACTGGATGATGCGCAGTTGCGCCTTCCTTACGCGACTTTCCGGAAGCTGATATTAGATGCCATGGCAATGACGCAGGAACCGGCATTCGGGCTGCTGGTGGGAGAACGGCTTCTGGTGAATGCGCACGGCATTCTCGGCTATGCGGCCATCAGCAGCGGTACGGTACGTCAAACAGTCGAATTGTTTGAGCGTTATGTCGCTGTGCGTACGCCGCTAGTCTCTATTTGCCACGAGGTCGACGGTACGCAATTTCGGGTTAAATTCGAGGAGCCACATCCCTTGGGGGATATCCGTCGCCCTGTACTTGAAGCCGTGGTGCTCACTATTAAAAACGTGCTGGATTACGTGACCATGGGGGCGTGCCGGGTTAGCGAGGTGGCATTCCCGTTCGAGAGAACCAGTTATGCTGCATTGGCGGCAGATGTTTTCAAATCCGATGTGCGCTTCAGCCAGCCCTGGACCGGTTTCTCGGTGCCATTGGAGATGGTTGACTTGCCGCTGAAAATGGCTGATTCGACGACGTTCAAAGAGGCAGCATCTATCTGTCAGCGAGAGCTCGACAAGTTGGCGAAGAACGATACGTTGGGTGCGAAGGTGCAGAGAGTCATGCTGGAAAAAAAGAACGGTTTCCCTTCGCTCAGCGTTGTCGCCCGTTTGTTCCATTTGACGCCGCGCACCTTGCATCGCCGTCTGTTAGAGGAGGGCACGTCCTTCAAAGACATTCTTGAAGAGGTACGGCATACGATAGCAGTCGGGCATTTGAAATCGGACCATCTGACTATACAAGAAATTGCCTACTTATTAGGTTATTCCGATCTGGCCAACTTCCGGCGAGCATTCAAGCGCTGGGAGGGAACTTCCCCCTCTGTGTACCGTAGCTGCCATGCAGCGCGTTGACCTGTAAGCACCAGTAAGCGGCCACCGCGGCTACTTACTATCAACGCTGTCCTTCCGAAAAAGAGAAGAGTCCACCAAATGGTTAGCCCTTCATTCTTCTGCCTCGATATCCTTGCTGTAGGTCAATTGCCCTAACCAGCGATCGCCAGTTGCTAACTCTTGGCGGCCTACGACAGAATTTTGCTCTGGCACATTTTCCTCGTTTAATTTTGGCTGAGCCGCATAGGGCAATTTCGCTTTTTAAGGTTTTTCGCTACAGCATTGGCGTCGGTTTTCTCCTTTGCCGTTCCCGATTCCCGAACCATAATAGATGAAGTCCGGTTCAGCGGCACGAAAGTCATTCACAGGAGGATTCTGCTTATGCCTTACCGCACAGAAGAAATACGTAATATTGCCCTGGTCGGGCATAGTGGCAGTGGCAAGACGGCACTGTCGGAAGCATTGCTGCATGCATCAGGAATGATTGCCTCTCAGGGAAGCGTGGAACGTGGAAGCACCGTGTCCGATTACGACCCGCTCGAGCGCACATACCAGCATTCACTGTACTCTTCCCTGCTCCATATCGATCATCGCGATACGCGCATTTATCTGGCGGATACGCCGGGCTATCCGGATTTCATCGGACAGGCGATCAGCGCGCTGCCTGCCGCCGATACTGCGGCAGTGGTCATCGACGCCCAAAACGGCATCGAAATGATTACCCTGCGCATGATGGAGCTGGCTCGGGAACGCGCAATGTGCAGGTTGATCATCGTCAACAAGATCGATGCGCCTGATATCGACTTGCCGGGGCTGGTCAAAGGTATTCAGGAAGTGTTCGGCAAGGAATGTCTCCCGATCAATTTGCCGGCCGCTGGTGGCAGCGAGGTGATCGACTGCTTCTTTAATCCGGATGGCGACGCCGACTTTTCCAGTGTGGCATTGGTGCATAGGGCCCTGATCGACCAGGTAGTGGAGGTCGATCCCGCATTCATGGAGACTTATCTCGAACAGGGCGACATTGCGCCGGAGGTACTGCATGCCCCTTTTGAACAAGCCTTGCGGGAAGGGCACCTGATCCCGATCTGCTTTGTCTCCGCACGCAACGGCGCAGGCATTGCGCAATTGCTCGATATCTTCATCAGGCTGATGCCAAACCCGACGGAAGGCAATCCGCCGCTCTTCTACCAGGAAGAACCCGATGCGGCGCACAAGCATACGACCATCAAGGCAGTGCAAGATCCGGCGCGCCATGTCCTGGCGCATGTGTTCAAGACCGTAATGGACCCGTATGTCGGCAAACTGAGTGTATTCCGCATCCATCAAGGAACGGTCCGGCGCGACGGCACGCTCTATATCGGCGATATCCGCAAACCCTTTCGTGTTGCCCATCTTTATCGCTTGCAAGGCAAGGAACAGATTGAAATCGCGGAAGGCGTGCCGGGTGATATCTGCGCGGTAACCAGAATCGAGGATATCTCCTACGATTCCATATTGCATGATGCCGCAGAGGATGCACACATCCATCTTGAACCGCCTCCTCTTCCTCAGCCCATCTATGGCTTGTCCATCGAGGCGTGCAAGCGCGGCGACGAGCAGCGCCTGTGGGACATTCTGCAAAAGCTGTGCGCCGAAGATCCGTGCCTGCGTGTGGACAGGTTGATGAGCACCGGCGAAACTGTCATGTCCGGTTTGGGCGAACTCCATTTGCGCAGCGTGCTTGATCGTCTGACCGAAATTTACAAGACCGAAGTCGACACCCATCCGCCCAAGATCGCCTATCGCGAGACGATTGCCGCGGGCGGCGAGGGACATTACCGCCACAAAAAACAAAGCGGCGGCGCCGGGCAATTCGGAGAAGTGTTTCTGAAAGTTGAATCCCTGCCGCGTAGCGCGGGTTTCGAGTTTGTCGATGCGGTCAAGGGGGGCGTGATCCCCCGCCAATTTCTTCCTGCCGTTGAAAAAGGCGTGCTGCAGGCGATGGAAAGCGGACCGGTTGCGGGCTTTCCGATGCAGGATGTACGGGTCACGGTGCACGATGGAAAGAGTCACCCCGTCGATTCGAAAGACATCGCTTTCATGGTGGCCGGGCGCAAGGCTTTTCGGGATGCGGTGCTGAAGGCGCGTCCATTGCTACTGGAACCGATCGTGAACATCGAAGTATCGGTGCCGGAAGAAAAGATGGGCGACGTGACATCCGATTTGTCGGCGCGGCGCGGACAGATCAGTGGCATGCGCAAGGGCCATGGCGACGCGACGATCGTCAGCGGCCAGATTCCGCTGTCCGAACTCAACGGTTACCAGTCGCAGCTGCATTCCAGTACCGCCGGACGCGGCAGTTATACCGTCAGCTTCAGTCACTACGACCCTGTACCGCCTGGCATGCAGCAGCGCATGGCCAGCCAGCATAAAGAGGTGCCGGATGAGGCGTGACTGCGCTATGACTCAACACAGAAAAAGGGTCCTTTTACAGCAAACTTCGGTATTTCCAACTTTGAGGAAGCTCAACCAAGCTTTCATTTAGCAGACAAATACATTGCGCTTCTCTTGTTTCGCGTGATCACGCTCATAGACTGTTATGGGCAGCTTCTTCGGCCAGCCGCCAGAAGCCGATGGAAAGCAACTGCGGGCTCCCCGGCACGAAGAAGCCAGTGGGAAAGAAGGTGCACCATGGAGGTGCTCGTTGTTCTGGCGTGGGCCATCGTCGGCATTGGCTGCTGGATCGGGTACCTGTTGGTCAAGCAAAATGGCCGCATCCTGCTGCACCTGGAATCGCTGGAGCAGCAACTGGCCGAACTGAAAAACCGGCCCGCGCCAGCAATCGCTGCTCCACAAGCCGCGCCCTCCATGCCTGCTGGTCTGCCGATCGGTACACCGGCCCCTGCCTTGACATTGCCAGACCTCTCCGGTCAGCAGCACAGCCTGTCGACATGGCGTGGCCGCCACTTGCTATTGATCTTCTTCAATCCCGGTTGCGGCTTTTGCCGACAGATGGCTCTGGATATTGCCGCCATGCCATTGGACGACAACAGCAAGCCCATGCCTTTGCTGGTGAGTACCGGCAGTGCAGAAGACAACCGCAGGATGGTCGAGGAACATAGCATCCGCTGCCCGGTGCTGCTGCAACAGCAGATGGAAGTCGCGTCGCAATACCGCGTCTCCGGCACGCCCATCGGTTACCTCATCGATGAACAGAGCAACATCGCCAGCGACATGGCGACGGGCGCTGCGGCGTTGCTGGAGTTGGCGGCGCAGTCACACGCTGGGCAAACGCATGCCGGCAAGGCTGCGCCCAAGGTCGGACACGAGCTTACCCATAGCAAGATCAAGCGCGATGGCTTGTCGGCTGGCACACCGGCACCAAGGTTCCGGCTACCCCAGCTCGATGGCGGCGAACTGGCGCTGGATGAGTTCCGAGGCCGCAAGGTGCTGCTGATCTTTTCCGATCCCGGATGCGGGCCGTGCCAGCAGTTGTCGGCGCGGTTGAAAGAGGTGTGGTCGCCGAAATCGGCGGTGCAGATTCTGATGGTCAGTCGCGGCGACAAGGAAGCGAATCTGGCCAAGGCCAAGGAGCATGGCTTGCAGTTTCCTATCGTGCTGCAAAAGCAGTGGGAGATTTCCAGGCTGTACGCGATGTTTGCCACGCCGCTTGGCTACCTGATCGATGAACATGGCGTGATTGCCAGCGACGTGGCTACGGGCGTGGAGCCGATCCTGGCCTTACTGAAGAAGGCTAGCGAGCCAGTGATTCGCGAGGTAGCCCGCACAGCATAGATCGATCCAAAGAACAATTGGCAGGGAGTGGTCCATTTCACAGGAGATGCATCATGGACCACAAATTTGATGTCGTTGCCAAAGCCATGGCAACGGAACAGACGCGGCGTGAGGCGCTGCGATGGCTGAGTGGGATAGTGGGCGGCATGCTGCTCGGCACACCGCTCGTAGGATACGGTGCCAAGCCGCCCGGAACGCCAGGTGGAGGCGGAAGCGGCGGCGGAAGTGCTAACCAAGCCTGCAGCAATTTCTGCTCCAGGAACTCCACCAACCCAAGGAGTCGGCAACAATGCATGAATGTCTGCCTGCAGTGCAATGGCGACACCAATCGAATCTGCGGCCAGTTCGGCGCATTTGTTTGTGCCCCGAGCGGTGCTGCCTGCTGCGGCGCTTCCTACTGTAACGCAGGCATTGCCTGCTGCAGCGGGACATGCTGTGCCAGTGGCAAGGTATGCAGTAATAACATTTGTTGCAATAGTGGCGAAACGGGTTGTGGCCAAACATGCTGCCCCTCGGGACAACCCTGTATCAGCGGAGCTTGCGGATGCCCGTCCGGCGCGACGCTTTGCAATGGAACGTGTTGTTACGGGATATGTTCTGACGGGGCTTGCACTACGCTGAATCATATATTCTGCCAATGCACGACTTTTCCCAACCCGCAAGACTTCGGCATCTATGCCTGCTTTGACAACTGTCTAGCCATGAGTGAAGCTGACAGAAACGCATTTTGTACGGCGCAGTGCGCAGGCCAATCCCGTCCGTTCAACGGTCCTGCCCAGTGCTCATTAAATCCATTTCCGTTTCCTCTCTGTTGATTTTGACTCTGGCTTACCCGCCGTGGCCGATACCCGCCACGGCAAAGGAGGCAGTTTTTACTAGGGCAGTCGCTCCCTAAGGTCCGGATTGATATAAGGGGCGGCTGTTACCAGCTCACCCATTTGCGCCTTTCGGGAAGCCTGTAATGCGCACAAGGGCAGTTCCAGGCATGGTCTTCATTTCCGCAGCAGGAGACATCCATGAAGCAAAGCGCTTCGTGCTGCGTCAGGCGTCGGACCAATCGCATGCGGGAGCCGGGCCTGCGCAGCGTGCGTCAGCGCGGCGTCGCTGTGGTCACTGCGCTGCTGCTCACGACGCTGGCCATGACCGTTGTCGCTAACCTGTTCTGGCAACAGCAGGTGCAGGTGCGCTTCATTGAGAACCAGAGGCTGCAACTGCAAAAACAGTGGATGTTGCGCGGCGCGCTGGACTGGGCCGAGTTGATTCTGCACGAGGATGCAAGGTATTCCAAGGCCGACACCCTCGATGAGCCTTGGGCGGTGCCACTGACAGCGACCCGGCTTGATCAATTCGTGGAAAACGGCAAGGCCGACACCGATGCGTCCGGCGCTACCTTGTCGGGAAACATCGTCGATGCGCAGTCCCGTTATAACCTCTCCAATCTGTCGGTGGGCGGGTCGATCAACCGCAAGGAGGTCGCGGTGTTCGAGCGGCTGCTGGGCAACCTGCAGGTCAGCCCGGCGCTGGCGATGGCGACCGCCGAGGCGATGGCTGCCTCGCAGCGTAAGCCTGCGGTCGGCGCGGCTGCGGGCGGCGTGCCGCATCCCATGCCGCTGGGGCAGATCGACGATCTGCTCGTGGTACCGGGATTTACGCCGGACATGATCATCAAGTTAAGGGAGTTCGTCGTATTCCTGCCGCGCGTGACCCCGGTGAATGCCAACACCGCATCCGCCGAGGTGCTGGCTGCGAGAATTGACACACTCTCTGTTGCGGACGCGTATGTGCTGCTCACCGCTCGCAAGACGGCCAGCTTTCGCGATCTAGCCGATATTTCCCAACGCCTGCCCGGACGGGCTGCCAAGCTGTCGAGCGGCGAACTTGCGGTGGCATCCGAGTATTTTCTGGTCCACAGCAAGGTGCGCATGAACCGGTCTGCACTAGAGGTGCAGGCCCTGATCGAACGCAACGGGGCAAGTACCAAACTGGTCTGGATAAGGGAGCAATGAACGCCGCTACGAAGCGACCGCAGCCCAAACCGCCAGCTTTCCTGTCCATTGCATCTGTTCGGTTCGTCACATCCCTCTGCCTGGTACCGGAAACTCGCGGCAGGCAAGCATGCGGAAGTGCCGTGCCGCAGGGGTTTCGCGTTGCGGCAGATAGATCAGGGCCAGGCCGATCTCGGCCGATGCGGGAAAATCCGTCAACGCACGGTACACGATCTTGTCATTGACGAAGCGTTGCATCACTGAAGGTACAAGCGCGACACCCAGGCCGCTTTCCACCAGCGCGAGCACGGTTTGCACCTGCACCGCTTCCTGCGTGATGCGGGGAAGGAAGCCGGCCTGCTGGCAGGCCAGCATCGCGGCGCCATGCAGGCCGGCCGCTTCGGTCCGGGCGTACATGATGAAGGATTCTTCGGCAAGGTCGCCGAGGGCAAGCAGGCCCTTGTTGACCAGACGATTGGAGCGCGGCAGCGCAGCGATGAATTGATCGCGTTCCAGCGGCACCAGAGTGGCGGCCGAGCTGCGCAGCAAGGGGGTGCGCACCAGGCCCACGTCGAGCGAATCCTCTTCCACCATCTGGACGATGCGGGCTGAGGTTGCTTCCCGCAAGATCAATTCCACGCCGGGATATTCGGCGCGGAACAGGGGCACCAGCTTTTGCAGCATGCCGAAAGTAGTGGAACCGACGAAGCCGACCTGCAGCGTGCCGCCGGTGCCGTCGGACGCGCTCTGGGCGATCTGCGCGAACTGGCTGCCATGGAACAGCAGGCGCCGCGCTTCGGCCAAGGCGGCTTCCCCGCTGGGCGTCAGGCTGACGCCGTTGGGGGCGCGAACGAAGAGCTTGGTGCCGAGTTCCGCTTCCAGCTTTTGGATGGAGACGGACAGCGGCGGCTGGGCCATGTGCAGCCTTTCCGCGGCGCGCCGGAAGTTCAGCGTCTCGGCAAGGACGACAAAGTGACGGATACGGCGCAGATCCATGGTCGGGGCATTCTCGTAGGCCCGCAGTATAACCGCTTTGCCCTGTGCCACAGGATCGCGCATCGAATCTGCGTCAGCCCTTGAACACCGGTTCGCGCTTTTCCAGAAAGGCAGCCACTGCTTCTCTGTGGTCGCTCGTCTGGTGCGACAACGCCTGGAACGCGGCCGACATTTCCAGCAGCGTATCGAGGCGCGCATGAATGCCTTCGCGCAGGAGGCGCTTGGCCATGCGCACCGCATGCGGCGGATTGGCGGCGATCTGCTCAGCCAACGTGCGCGCAATCGGCAACAAGTCTTCTGGCGCGACCACCCGGGATACCAGATTCCACGCGAGCGCCTGTTCGGCATCGATCACCTGGCCGGTGAAGGTCATTTCCGCTGCACGTGACAGGCCGATCAGGCGCGGCAACAGCCAGGCGCCGCCATCGCCGGGGATGATCCCCAGTTTGACAAAGCTTTCGGCGAACTTGGCATGTCCGGATGCAATACGGATATCGCACATGCAGGCAAGGTCAAGCCCCGCGCCGATGGCTGCACCATTGACCGCGGCAATCACCGGCACTTCCAGGTTGAACAGCGCCAGCGGCAAACGCTGAATGCCCTGGCGGTATTCCTGGCGTATCTGCATGCCGGTGACTTGGCCGGAAGCCTGCCGCTCCATATCCTTGATGTCGCCGCCGGAAGAAAAGGCTTTGCCGGCGCCGGTAAGAATCACTGCACGCACGCTGCGGTCGTTTTCGATGCGCGCGATTGCGGCAAGAAACTCAGGCACTGCGGTATTGCCGGTCAGTGGATTGCGACGGTCCGGTTCGTTCATCGTCAGGGTAACGATATGTCCATCTTGTTCGTAGCGTAAAAATTCGGCCATGCATATCTCCTGTTGGTATTGGATGGGAAACAAGATTATTGAAGGCGGATAGGAATGTCCAATATCAAAAACGATTCATCCGATACTGATCAGATATTGCTCGCTTCTTTATATAGCGGCAAATAATCATGCTGCTTCGCAGCATGGCACACAGACTTGATACCGATTCAATATCAATTTACAGAAAATTAATATTGGACTGACGGTTCGCGTCAGCACTATTCTTTGCACATTGGCAGTGCGGCTTTCAGCAGCGCAACGATACAGGGAACATTAATGAAGACGGCTTTGGGACATCTGAAAGTGCTCGACCTTACCCGCGTTCTCGCCGGTCCATGGGCGACCCAGAATCTGGCCGATATGGGCGCGGAGGTCATCAAGGTGGAACGACCCGGCGCGGGCGATGACACGCGAGGCTGGGGGCCGCCGTTCCTGAAAGATGCGGAAGGGCGCGACACCAGCGATGCGGCGTATTACCTGAGCACGAACCGCGGCAAGAAGTCGATCACCGTCGATCTCGCTTCCGCCGAAGGCCAGCGCATCGTGCGCGAACTGGCGCGCGACGCCGACGTCCTGGTGGAAAACTACAAGGTAGGCACCCTGGCGCGGTATGGCCTTGCATACGAAGACTTGCAGGCACTCAACCCGCGCCTGGTCTATTGCTCGATCACCGGTTTCGGCCAGACCGGCCCCTATGCGTCGCTGCCGGGTTACGATTTTGTGTTCCAGGGCATGGGCGGGCTGATGAGCATTACCGGACAAGCCGACGGCGAACCGGGCGGCGGTCCCGTCAAGAGCGGCATCGCCATTTCCGATCTGTTGACCGGCATGTATGCGACGACCGCCATTCTGGCCGCGCTCGAACATCGCCATGTGAGCGGCAAGGGGCAATACATCGACATGGCCCTGCTCGATTGCATCGTTGCGATCAACGGCTACCAGGCGCTCAATTACTTCATGTCCGGCAAGATCCCTCAGCGCATGGGCAATGCCCATCCCAACATGGTGCCGTACCAGGTGTTTCGCTGCAGCGAAGGGGAAGTGATCGTGGCGGTCGGCAATGACTCGCAGTATCGCGCTTTTTGCGAAGTGATCGGGCGACCCGATCTGGCGGTCGATCCGCGCTTTACCACGGTGGGGCTGCGCAACGTCAACCGCCACGCCTTGATTCCTCACATCGCGGAAGCCATGCTCGCATGCAGCATGAGCGAATGGGTGCAAAAAATGGAAGCGGCCAATGTACCTTGTGGGCCGATCAACAACATGCAGCAGGTATTTGAAGATCCGCATGTGCAGCATCGCCAGATGAAGTTGTCGCTGCCGCATCCTGTCGGCAGAGAGGTCCCCAACCTTGCCAATCCGATCCGCTTTTCCGATACGCCGATCCGGTATAAACGTGCCGCCCCGACGCTGGGCGAACACACCGATGAAGTGCTCGGCACGCGCTTGGGCCTGTCGCCGGAACGCATCGCCGAACTGAAAGAACAAGGCGTCGTCTGATGCCCCGACAAGCTAATACACCGCGCCTAAGGACCACAGCATGCAGTTAGCCATTCATAAAAGGAAAGCGCCGCGATGACCGCTCTGCTCAATCATTTCCGGCTGGCCAGTCTTCCGCCTGAAGCTGAAGCGTTTCGCGAGGAAGTCAAAGACTTCCTCGCCAGCCACATGCCTGATTCGCCGCCCGATGTGCGTGCACGTTCCTGGATGGGCTTTTCCGCCGAATTCAGCCGCGCCATGGCCGAACGCGGCTGGGTCGGCATGACCTTGCCGCAGGAGTATGGCGGCGCCAGCCTGAATGCTTTCTCACGCTTCGTGCTGGTGGAAGAATTGCTGGTTGCCGGCGCGCCGGTTTCCGCGCACTGGATCGCCGATCGCCAGAGCGGTCCGCTGATCCTGAAATACGGCACCGATGCGCAACGCCGTTTTTACCTGCCGAAGATTTGCGCTGCCCAGGCATTTTTTTGCATCGGCATGAGCGAACCCAATTCGGGTTCGGATCTGGCCAGCGTCGGCACGCGCGCCACTCGCACTGACAAGGGTTGGCGGCTGAGCGGCCGCAAGATTTGGACCACCAATGCACCGCGCTGCCAATACATGATTGCGCTGGTACGTACCTCGGGCAAGCCGGAAGATCGTCAGCGCGGCCTGTCGCAATTCATTGTCGACCTGTCGCTGCCGGGCGTGACCATACGGCCGATTCGCGATCTGGCCGGCGACGCCCACTTTTCGGAAGTGTTCTTCGACGATGTGGAACTGGCCGACGATGCATTAATCGGTCAGGAAGGCGGCGGCTGGGAGCAGGTGACAGCCGAGCTTGCGTTCGAGCGTAGCGGACCCGAACGGCTGTACTCCAGCATCATGCTGCTGGATCACTGGATCGATTGCCTGCGCCGCAGCGGAGACGCCGAAGCCCATGTCGCGGTCATTGGCCGTTTCGCCACGCATCTAGCGACGCTGCGCAACATGTCGGTGACGGTCACCAGCCAGCTAGTGCAGGGCGCGAGCCCGGTGGTCGAAGCAGCACTGGTCAAGGATATCGGTACCGAATTCGAGCAAAGCATTCCGGCCGTCATCGAAGCCGCGATTGCCGCCGATCCGCTGGCCGTCGTGGATGCCGATCTGTACCGCACGGTTGCCTATGTCAGCCAAGTGGCCCCGACGTATTCGCTGCGCGGCGGCACGCGTGAAATCCTGCGTGGCATGATCGCGCGCGGACTCGGTTTGCGCTAAAGGAACCCATTATGTTTGCAGAAGCGATCGAAGAAATCCTGAAAGACCAATGTACACCGGCAGTGGTGCGTGCCATCGAAGCCGGTGGATCGCCGGCCGTGTTGTGGAACGCGATAAGTGATGCCGGCTTCCTGGAGTTGCTCGCCTCCGAAAACGACGGCGGCGCCGCGTTGTCGCTGGCTGAATTGTTTCCGGTTCTGATTGCGCTGGGCGGCTACGCGATACCCGTGCCGCTGGCGCAAAGCGTTGCCGCACGCGCGCTGCTGGCGGACAGGATGACGATCCCGGAAGGCATGCTGACCTTCGCGCCGGGATTGCGCCGCCTCAACGATGGCCGTCTCGTATGTCCGGTCGTGCCGTTCGGCACGATAGCCGATCATGTCCTGGCGCAGGATGAAGGCCGCCTGCTGCTTCTGCCCGGCGCGAGCGCGACAAGGACAGCGACCGGAGTACACGGCAGCATGGTCGCCACGATGAGCTGGCAGATCGACGCCGACAGCATTCACACCGACCTGGCCGCAGGCACATTGTCCGCTTTCGGTGCCGCGCTGCATGCGGCATTGCTGGCAGGCGCGATGCGCCGGGTATTCGACATGACGCTGCAATATGCCAACGACCGCTCCCAGTTCGGCAAGTCGATCGGAAAATTCCAGGCTATCCAGCACCAGATCAGCGTGATGGCCGAGCATGTGGCGGCGTCGCTGATCGCCGCCGAAGCGGCATTCCCTGCCGGTGTGCCGACGCCGCCGCCGCTTGCAAGTGCGATCGCCAAGGCGCGTACCAGCGAAGCTGCGGTACTGGTTGCATCGATTTCCCATGCGGTGCATGGCGCGATCGGCGTAACCGAGGAATACGACCTCCAGTTGCTGACCCGCCGCCTGCATGAATGGCGCATCGCGCATGGTTCGGAAGCGCACTGGAACCAGATTGTCGGGCGCAGTTTGCTGCAGTCCGGACAAGACCGGATCGTTGATTTCGTGCGTTCGGCTAGTGTTTGACCATCGCTTATTCACTACAGGGCGATAACGCCCAGAGGAGACTGAAAATGATAAACAAGTCACATCGTAGATTGATGTTTTCGGCTGCTGTCGTATGTGGCGCTGCCTTGCTGCCGGCGCTGCAGGCGGTTGCGCAGGATTTTCCATCCCGCCCGATCAAGTTCGTCGTGCCTTTTCCGCCAGGCAGCGGCACCGATACTTCCGCACGCTTCTTCGGCAAGAAACTGTCCGAACTGACGGGACAGCCAGTCGTGGTGGAAAACCGCCCGGGCGGGAACGGCTTTATCGGGGTGCAGAACGTATTGTCGGCGCCCGCGGATGGTTACACGGTATTCGTCGGCAGCAATTCCACGCTGGCGGTCAATGTCGCGCTGTTCAAGAAACTGCCCTACAACCCGCAAACCGACTTCGCTCCGCTGTCGATGATGATGCGTGCGCCGGCCGTCCTTGCGGTGCCGCCCGCTTCGCCCTACAAATCGGTATCGGACCTGGTGAAAGCTGCCAAGGCACAGCCGGGCAAGCTGAACTACGCGTCCGGCTCCGCCGGCTATCAGTTGATGGCCGAACTCTTTAATGATATTGCCGGCGTCAGCACCGTGCATGTGCCTTACAAGGGCGCTTCGGAAGCGCTGGCCGGCGTCGCCACCGGTACCGTCGACCTGACCTTTGCAGACATTACCGCGGCACAGGGTTTGATCAAGGGCGGCAAGGTGCGCGCACTCGCCGTGGCTTCCGAGCGGCGTGCCCCGGCACTGCCGGAGGTACCGACCACCGCTGAAGCCGGGTTGCCCGGATACCAGGCTTATGTCTGGGTGGGTGCGATGGTTTCGGCCAAGACGCCGAAGGCGGAAACGGAAAAACTGTCTTCCCTCCTGACCCAGATTGCCCGCCTGCCGGAAACCCGCGAGTTCTATGAACGCCAGGGAGCCGAAGTGATGAGCGGCGGTGCCGAGGAAATGCGTCGTTTCCAGGCGACCGAGATCGAGTTGTGGAAACAGATCGCGGTCAAAGCGAAAGTCGAGCAGCAATAAGCATGAAGGCGATCGGGATCCCTGCCGGAAGTTCCGGTCACGACGCGGCGGCCCTGGCCGACCTTGAGCTCGCAGCGCCGGTCGCCCGCGGGCAAGACATACTGGTCAGCGTACAGGCGGTATCGGTCAATCCGATCGATATCAAAATGCGCGGCGCCCGGCCGCAAGCCGATGGCCGGCCCCGCATCCTCGGCTGGGATGCAGCCGGTATCGTTATCGACACCGGTCCCGAGGTAACGCTGTTCGCGCCCGGTGACCGTGTCTACTATGCGGGAAGCATCACGCGGACAGGCAGCAATGCCGAACTGCATCTCGCGGATCAGCGTCTGGTTGCCAGGATGCCGGCTTCGCTGGACTTCGCGCAAGCCGCGGCCTTGCCGGTGGCGTCGCTGGCGGCATGGGAAGCATTGTTCGAGCGCATGCATATTTCAACAACCGGCAGCGATGCGGGCAAGACCTTGCTTGTGATCGGTGGCGCGGGCGGCGTGGGGTCCATGGCAATTCAGCTGGCCAGCATTGTCGGGCGCCTGCGCGTCATCGCCACGGCATCGCGTCCTGCGTCGCAGGCATGGTGCAGCGAGCTTGGCGCTGAACTAATCATTGACCATCGTACCGATCTTGTTCCCCAGCTGGCAGGCAAGGATATTCCGGGCGTCGATTACATCCTTTGCCTGTCCGATACCGATCGGTACTTCAGCACGATGGCCAGGCTGATCAAGCCGCACGGGCATATCTGTGCGTTGGTCGAAAGTGCGTCGCCGTTGCCGATGAATGAATTGCGCGGCAAGAGCGCATCGTTCAGCTGGGAGGGCATGTTTACCCGTTCCCTGCATGCGACCCCCGACATGATCGAACAGCACCGCATACTCGAACGTGTTGCAGCGCTGGTCGATGCAGGTCGGCTGCGCAGCACTACGCAGGTCTGCCTTGACGGCATGACTGCCGACAATCTTCGCAAGGCGCACGCGCTGGTGGAAGACGGTGGCGTCATCGGCAAGGTGGTTTTGGCAAGACAGGCTTGCGCCTCTTGCAGCACTACACAGATTCTGGAGAACTGATGCTTCCTTTGAACGGCATTCGTGTACTTGACCTGAGCACCGTGGTGTTCGGCCCTTATGCCAGCCAGATCCTTGCCGATTACGGCGCCGACGTCATCAAGATCGAAACGCCGGAAGGCGATTCGACCCGCAAGACAGGACCTGCCAACGAGCCCGGCATGAGCGCGATCTTCCTGGGCGTCAATCGCGGCAAGCGCAGCGTCGTGCTGGACCTGAAAACACCGGCAGCCCGTGAAGCGCTGCTCCAGCTAGTCGATACCGCGGACGTGCTGATCCATAGTATCCGGCCGCAAAAGCTGGCCGCCATCGGGCTGGACCCCGACGTCATACGCGCGCGCAATCCGCGCCTGGTATATGTCGGACTGCTCGGCTTCAGCGAGGACGGTCCCTATGGGGGCATGCCGGCCTACGATGACATTATCCAGGGCTTGTCCGGATGTGCCGCCTTGATGGAAAAGCAGACTGGCACGCCGCAGTATTTTCCGACCATCGCCGGCGACAAGACCTGTGCGCTGGTCGCGGCCCATGCGATCCTCGCGGCGCTCTTCAAGCGCGAGCGTACCGGCGAGGGTGCGTATGTCGAAGTGCCGATGCTGGAGTCCATGGTTGCCTTCAACCTGGTCGAACATTTTTACGGCCGGCACTTCGATCCGCCGCTGGCTGATCCCGGATATCCGCGCGTGCTCAATCAATGGCGGCGGCCTTACCGCACGACCGACGGGTACATCTGCGCGATGCCGTATACCGATGCGCACTGGTCGCGTTTCTTCATCGAAGCCGGCAGGCCGGTCCTTGCCAGCGATGCACGCTTTACCAACATCGCTGCCCGCACCAGCCATATTGTTGCGCTCTACGAAATTGCGGCCGACATCATTGCCGGCCGCAGTACCGACGAATGGCTGCAGACATTCAGTCGGCTCGAGATTCCCGCATCGCCGATGCGCAGGCTGGAAGAACTGCAACAGGATGAACATCTGCGCCAGACCGGTTTCTTTGAAACGATTGTCGATCCCGGGATGGGGGCGCTTACCTTTCCTGGCGTGCCGGTGAAGTTCAACGGCGAACGTCCGCCTGTGCACATGGCGCCGCGTCTCGGCGAGCACACCGAAGAAGTCCTGGCGGGTCTCTCATCCGCCAAGCGCTCCACCAATTGAGGAATGAAAGGGCAACATGAGCAATACACAAGCAATCCGTCAGCTCGGACAAGGCTACTACTGGCAGGAACTGGAACCCGGCCAACGCTTCAAGACCTTTCGCCGCACCGTCACGGAAGCGGATCTGGTCGGCTTCATTGGCGTGACCGGCATGCTGGAAGTCATGTTCATCGATAGCGAGCCGCTGGCCGGCGGCATAGCCGGTCGTCCGGTGCCGGCGGCACTTACCTACACGCTGATCGAAGGCTTGCTATTGCAAAGCATGATTCAGGGCACCGGCCTTGCGATGCTCGAACTGACGCAAAAGATCCATGCGCCCGTGCTCGTCGGCGATAGCATCCATGCGATTGTCGAAGTCGACGGTATTCGACCCACCTCTAAGGGTGGCCGGGCGATTGTCGACTCCACCATCACCGTATTCAACCAGCGCGAAGAAATCGTGATGACCTATACCGCACGCCGGATGCTGGCCGGCCGCGACCAGGCCGGCTGACTTCGCGACGGAAAAAACGCAAAACAGGAATAGATACGGCAACCCCGGTTTCAAGGCAGCATCGCAGTCGATCGCCTCACAAGGCCACACATATTAATCAAAGGAGACTTCGCATGAAATCATTTCGCTTATACCAATCCCATGTCATGGCGCGTTATGGCATGGGATTGGTATTACATCCGTTTCGCTCGCGTTTCGCGCAAGCCTGCATCGCTGCGACGATAGGCCTGGCAACATTGGTCGCACCGCTGGTCCAGGCGCAGACGGCCTATCCCAGCAAGCCGATCACGCTGATCGTGCCGTTCCCGCCAGGCGGGCCCACCGATCTTGTGGCGCGCGTACTCGCGCAAAAGATGGGGGAGCAAATGGGTCAGCAAATCATCGTTGACAATCGTGGCGGAGCAAACGGCAATATCGGCTCGGCCCTGGTAGCAAAGGCGCAGCCCGATGGCTATACGGTGCTGTATAACACTTCATCGATCGTGCTGAGTCCGTCGCTGTATAAAAGCCTGACCTATGACGTCCAGCGTGATCTGGCGCCGGTGGGGCTGAGCGCTACCGTGCCGCTCGGCCTGGTGGTCCATCCTTCGCTGCCGGTCAACAACGCCAAGGAATTCATTGCCTACGCCAAGACGAATCCGGGTAAGCTGTCCTATGGCTCCGCAGGCAGTGGCAACATCACGCATCTCGGCGCATACCAGCTTCTGCAAGCCAATGGCATCGACGCGATGCACGTTCCCTACAAGGGCAGCGCGCCGGCCGACGCCGACCTCGTCAGCGGCCAGATCCAGTTCATGACCGACACCGTTAATTCGGTCGCCAGTTTCGTGCGCGACAAGCGTATGCGCCTGCTTGCGGTCACCACGCCAAAGCGTATTGAACTGTTTCCGGATGTACCTACGCTCGCCGAGGCCGGCTTTCCAGGTCTGGAGGTCAGCGCCTGGCAAGGATTGATGGTGCCGGCGAAAACTCCCGAGCCTGTCATCAAGCGCCTCAATGAAGAGATGTCCAAGGCTTTGCAAAATCCCGACGTGCAGAAAAAGCTTGCGGCGCAAGGCGCGATTCCACTCGGCTCCACGCCGGCCGAATATGGCGCCTATGTGAAATCGGAACTGGCGCGCTGGTCCAAGATCGTCAAGCAAACCGGTGTCACGCTAGACTAAGGACTCTCTTAGCGGCTACTGCCTGCGTGCAAGGAAACCGCCCACGACCGTTGCTCCGCTCCCCGAACTTGACAGCGTATACGCGCCGCCGAGTTCGGCCGGGCTGGGACCGCTCAAGCCGCCGGACACAACCGGTCCGAAATAACGCCCGCTCACGCCTCCGCTCAATATGCCATTGTTCGTTGCGCCGGTCAGGTAACCAGCGACATTGCTGCTGCTCGCACCCATGTAGGTCATGGCGTTGATGGTTGCCGGTACTGGCGTCGCTGCGGCGTCGTAGGTCTGGGTATTCTGAATCGATATCGTGACCTGACGGTTACTGAAATTGACGCTCATCGTGGCAGTGCCGTAGTAGAACGATGCTTCCGAACTACCATTTGGTACATACCAGCCATAGGCAAAGCCGTAATAACTGGCCGTCCCCGTGCCTGGCACGGTGGCTGGATCGGTCACATTGCCATAGGCGACCATGCCGCTGCGACTTTGGTTATGTTCATCGGTGCCCGCGCCGCCGGTCCATTCGACGATGTCCACCGTATCCTGGGTTAGCCATGCGCCGAGGTTGCCATACTGGTAGCCCCAGTTGGAAAAGTGACGGTATCCCTTGGAACCGGGGAAGGGCACACCAATACCATTCCCGCCCGGCAGTATTGTCGGGTTGCCATTGGCATCCGGCGGACCATCGCCCGCGTGCACGTCGCCGTCGCCATGCAGGCGACTGGCCGTGGTGATATCGGGATTGATACCGCTGGTGCGCCAGGTGCCGGCATGGAACTGTATGCCGCTGGTTTCCGTAGTCGGACACGGATTCATGTCGGGAGCGCAGCGTGACGGATTGCCGCTACGCGGGAAATAGCGGTTGTTGGCGTAGTTGCCCTGCGTGCCGGCAGAGCCTTTAGTGCCGAAATCGTAGAAGGCGAGGTTGGAACTGGCCGGCAGCGATCCAAACACAAGCGCACCGTTGGCGTCGCGCTGAACACGGCCTTGTGTCGTACGGAAGGTCTCGATGATCAGAGGCCGTTCGACTTTGCCATCCCATGAAATACCGAGGTTGCTCAGCAAGATGGCCGGTGATGATATCGTGCCGTTGCCGGCCTTGGTCACGCGAATCTCCGCCACGCCGCCGGAAGCCGGCGCAAGCCCGAAAGCCGTCGAGGGATTGGCTATCGGCTTGACGAGATCGTTTGTCGATTTTCCGTAGACTTGCACGCCGGATCTGGAAAGCGCGATACCGTTGTCGATCCTGATCACGCTGGGGCCGCTGCATTGGACACTGGCGCCGCCGACGCAAGACATCGTCATCGGCGTCGATGACGGGACTGGCGCAGGAATTGCCGGTGACGGCGTTGGCGTAGGAGTCGGTGTTGGTGTCGGTGTCGGCGTTGGTGTTGGCGTTGGTGTTGGTGTCGGTGTGGGTGTCGGTGAAGGGGTTGGAGTCGACGAAGCGTATTCGCAGATCTTGTCCGCTCCCGGCAAGGGGTCGCCGAATACGTCGTTGGTACAGGCGATTGAGCCGGTTGCCGTGCGCACCGCATAGCTTCCGTTCAAACCGTAGCGCACCTGCCTTGTTCCCGGAACGGTGCAGGTGCCGTACTCATCGGCGCATTTGGTCCAGACCGTAGGCGCAGGCGACGGAGTGGGTGTCGGCGTCGGGGTCGGCGTTGGAGTCGGAGTCGGAGTCGGAGTCGGAGTCGGAGTCGGAGTCGGCGTGGGGGCAGGCGTTGGAGTCGGTGTCGGTGTCGGACTTGGAGCTGGCACAGGAGTCAGGCTCCGATACTCGCAGATCTTGTCCGCACCGGGTAAGGGGTCGCCAAACACCTCGTTGCTGCAAGCGATTGAACCACTGACCTGACGCGTTGCATAGGTGCCGTTGAGGCCGTAACGCACCTGTGTCGTCTCAGGCACAACGCAGGTACCGTATTCGTCCGCGCACTTGGTCCAGCTTTCGACATAAGTTTCGGGCGCCTGCGCGGAGGAAGATGCTTTCTGTCCTGAGGATGGTTCGCTTCCGCCGCCGCATCCGCTCAGGCTGCTGATGAGCAAAATGAGCAATCCGGAAACGCGTTGGGGACAAGATGAGTTCAAAGCGGGCTCCATCGATTGAATTTCTCACACTCTACTATTGCCATTTTTTTAATAATTGAGTGTGATCAATCAGCTGCCTTTCAACATCATTGTCGCCAACTCTATATGTGAATTAAAGTTCCGAAGCGAAATTAAAACGACTTGGCCCATGAGTACCACTCGGCAAGAATACCTAACCGCTTCATATAGGTGCGCTTAAAAAATCACGGCTGCATCTCTACTACTCACGTCCGCGCTTCGCTTAGCCGCGTATCCGCGTATATCAGTGGTGCAACAAAGCTGGCTTCCAATACAGGTTTGTTTGCAATGTCTATACTTGAACGATGAACAGTGCACCCGCGGCCGTTGCCTGACATGAGTGCGACCCCGACCAACGTGACCTTGATTGCACTCCTCTTGTGTAGCGGGTTCGTTGTCTTTACATCGATTCAAGCATTCATTCTTGCAGCGGTCGGCCATCGGCGGCAGTTATACCTGAGCTTTGGCATCCTGTGCCTGCTTGCATCCACCTTTCCCCTGTCCGAGTACCTGTATTACACACAGGCAACAATGCAGGACGCGCGCGAGGTCGTCCACTGGCGTCCGCTGCAGAGCCTGTCGCTGATTCCCGCGCTATTCTGGTTCATCGTGCAGTACGCACATCCAGGGCAGGGGAGGCGTTACACGAAATGGCTCGCAGTTCTGATCGCGGTGAGTGCCATGACGCTGTTCGGCCAGGGCGTTCTCGAACCGGCGCTCGACGATGTACTAAGGCTGCCGGGCATGATCGCCGGCCAGAAGATGACGGTTACGAGTGCCATAGTCCGCCTGTATGCCGGGCTTGTCCTGACGTGGGGGCTGTACACGGCAGCCGGCGTCTACCGGCGCGGTGACCGGCGAACTGCGGGTTTTCTCGGCGCTTCGCTTGGGCTCATGGTCGTGGTGCTCATCATCGGCGTCCTGGTCGACCTGGGTATCCTGCGCATCTTCTACTTCACCGGGTTCTCCTTTCTCGGCCTGGTTCTGTTGATGACCATCGGACTTGGCCTCGAGTTGCGCGACCGCAACCGTCACATCCATTCCCTCGCATTCCGCGACTACCTGACCGGCCTACCGAATCGTGCCGACCTCGAAGAGCGTCTGGCAGTCTTGCTGTCCAGACGGAACAACGGAAGCGACGTGAAAGGCGCGCTGTTGCAAATCGGCCTGGACAATTTCAAGACCATTAACGACACGCTCGGCCACCGGATCGGCGATCGGATTCTGAAGGAGGTGGCGTTCCGCCTGAGTGCTGCGTGTCACGACAGCATCGCCATCCGCCTTGGAAGCGACGACTTTGCCTTGCTCATGCCAAAACTCGGTCAGGAGCATGACTACGCGGCCAAAGGGGCACGGCAAGCGGCGGCCGGTGTCATGCGCTCACTGGCGATTCCCTTTGTGCTGAACGCGGATATCGTCGAGATCACGGTCGGCATCGGCATCGTGATTTTCCCTGTCGCGAGCGACACCGAGGTGGATATCTTGCGGCGTGCCGACCTCGCGCTACAGCATGCCAAACGTGCCGGCCCTGGAGAAGTACAGATGTATGACATGAGCATGCAGGTAGAGATGACCGCGCGGATGCGCATGGAAAGAGCCCTGCAACAGGCGCAACAGAACAGCGAATTCGCCGTGTACTTTCAGCCGCAGGTAGCGGCATCGGGCGAGGTGGTCGGCGCCGAGGTGTTGCTGCGTTGGAAAGACGAGCAGGGCCGCTTTATCCCGCCGGCCGTCTTTGTACCGCTGGCTGAGCGTTGCGGCCTGATCCGGCCGATCGGGGAGTGGGTTCTGAAGCAGGCATGCGAGTACATCGCCACCTTCAACCGCGTCGTCCCCGAATTTACGGGGCATGTATCGGTCAATGTCAGCGCCAGCCAGTTCATGCAAACGGATTATGAACAGAGTGTCAGGCGCCAGGTTCTGGATACCGGTATCAATCCATCCCGGCTGACGCTTGAGATTACCGAAAGTGCGTTTATCGGCGACATGGAAGACGCAATCGAAAAGATCAACTCCTTGCATGCATTCGGCGTCCGTTTCAGCATTGACGATTTCGGCACCGGCTACTCGTCCCTGTCCTACCTGCGTCGGCTGCCTGTGCAGGAATTGAAGATCGACCAAGCGTTCGTGCGCAACCTCGGTGCGGATGGACGCGACCTGCACATGATCCGGACGATCATAGAGATAAGCCGGTACATGGGGCTGGATGTGGTGGCGGAAGGCGTGGAAACCGAGCTTCAACGAAATACGCTTGAAGCCATGAACTGCTGGGCCTTGCAGGGCTATCTGCTGTCCCCGCCGCTCGACGGGCCGGCCTTCCTCGAATGGGTCCGCGACCATCGGCAGGGCTCGCAGGTTTCCTAACGGGCGGGTACTAGTTCATCCCAACCGCTAGAGCAGTTTTATCCTGACTGTACCTCGATGCCGACAGTCATGCAGCTCAATGCGACAGAACCCCGCCTTGGCTGGCGATACGCCCTCTCGTACACCGATCACCGTCGCCACTGCGTATCGGGATAATCCACCGCTGCGCTCGCACCGTGCAGAATCGTCGTTTCCAGTGCCGTGGCGCCCACTAGCACATGCTCGCTGAAGAATTCCGCCGAAGCTTCTCGCGCTGCTATCTCGTCTGACTGCATCTTGCCCTTGTTGATGCCGACGAGTCGCAAGCCATGCATCCAGCCACCACAGACAACGCCCCACAGTTCGAGATACGGCACGGCGCTTGCGTATACCGCACGCGGGTTCTTGGTGTTCTCGTCAAGTAACCATTTGATGGCAGTGCGCAAAGAGGCGCAGCCGCTGACGAGGCGATCTGCCAAGCGCGAAGCCGACGGCCTTCCGAGCAACTGCAACTTGCGACTGGTTTCCAGGATTTCATCGAGCAGAGAAGATGCGGCCGCTCCTTTGTCACGAATCGTTTTGCGTCCCACGATGTCATTGGCCTGGATGGCCGTGGTACCTTCATAGATCGTGATGATGCGTGCGTCCCGATAGTATTGTGCTGCACCGGTTTCTTCGATAAAGCCCATCCCGCCAAAGACCTGCAGCGCGTCATAGGTGACGCATTGGGCCGTTTCCGTGAGCCAGCCTTTCATGACCGGGGTGAGCAACTCGATCCGCTCCTGCGCCGCGCGGCGGGCTTCGGCAGAGAGAGCGCTGTGCGCGATATCCTTCTGCATCGCGACATACATGGCCAGGCTGCGCATGGCTTCGATGTGGCTCTTCATTGACAGGAGCAAGCGGCGTACATCGGGATGGCGCAGGATGGTGGTGCCAAGACTGCCATCTTCGTTGACGGGCTTGCCCTGCACCCGCTCTTCCGCGTACGACAACGCGTGCTGGTAGGCACGCTCTGAAATTGCCAAGCCCTGCAAACCGACCGCGAAGCGCGCATCGTTCATCATGATGAACATGTATTCGATGCCGCGGTTTTCCTCGCCAACAAGATGCCCGACTGCGCCATCGGTTTCCCCATACAACATGACTGCGGTCGGACTGGCGCGAATGCCCATCTTGTGCTCGATGGATCCGCAGCGCACATCGTTGCGCGAACCGGGCGAGCCGTCTGCATTGACCAAAAACTTCGGCGCAACGAACAGCGAAATTCCCTTGACCCCCGGTGGCGCGTCAGGCGTGCGGGCCAACACCAGATGGATGATGTTGTCCGTCAAATCATGTTCGCCAAAGGAAATGAAAATCTTTTGGCCGAAGAGACGATAGGTGCCGTCCGCTTGCGGCATCGCTTTGGTCTTGATGGCGGCTAAATCAGAGCCGGCCTGCGGTTCTGTCAAGTTCATCGTGCCGCTCCACTCACCGCTCACGAGCTTGGGGAGATAGCGCGCTTTGAGTTCTTCGCTTCCCGCGATCAGCAATGCCTCGATGGCGCCATTCGTCAATGACGGGCACATCGCAAAGCTCAGATTGGTGGCAAACCACATCTCTTCTACCAAAGTGGCTACCACTTTGGGCAGTTCCTGCCCGCCATAGGGAGCGGGGAACTTCAGGCCGTTCCAGCCTCCTTCACAGAAAGCGCGGTAGGCGTCCTTGAAGCCGGAAGGTGTCGCGACTTGCGAATCGACCCACTGTGCGTGTTCCATATCGCCGCTGCGATTGATCGGATCGAGGCAATCAGCGGCCAGCTTGCCCGCTTCTTCGACCACTGCCAGCGCGGTATCGAGCTCCAGATCCATGTTGCAATCACGCACATGGGTGGCGAGCGGGAAGACATTGTCCAGCAAGAAGCGGATGTCGCTCAAAGGAGGCTGATATTGGCTCACTTGGAGTCCTTTTGATATATCCAATCAAGACGCTTTCGAATCTCTTCCAGGGATGGAGGCGGTGTGTGCTCGGCCTTGCGCTGTTCCATGTACCGCCGAACCTGTTCCTTGGTCGGCTTTTGCTCTGTCAGCATTGAAGCTCTCTTCAGTTCGAATTGAAAATCCGGGCGGCTCCTCTGAAAGAGCCAGACCGGCCGGTCGGCGGGCACGCTTGTGTTGCACCCGCCGCCGGTCTTTCCCCAACACTACCCCAGCCTTACCCCAGTTCAGCCACGAGTTCCGGTACTAACGTGAAGAGGTTCCCCACAATTCCATAGTCCGCGACCGAGAAGATCGGTGCTTCGGGATCCTTGTTGATCGCGACGATCACTTTCGAGTCCTTCATGCCGGCCAAATGCTGAATCGCGCCGGAGATGCCGGTGGCGATATACAGTTGGGGTGCCACCACCTTGCCGGTCTGTCCGACCTGATAATCGTTCGGCACAAAGCCCGCGTCGACGGCAGCGCGCGACGCACCGAGTGCCGCGCCCAACTTGTCAGCCAAGGGCTCCAGCACCATGGTGAAGTTCTCGCCTGAACCGACACCGCGTCCGCCGGAAACGATGATCTTGGCGGCAGTCAGTTCCGGACGATCCGATTTCGTCACTTCGCGGGACACGAATTGCGAGAGGCCAACATCGGCGGCCGGCGTAACTTGTTCAACTGTGGCCGCACCGCTGGTGGCATCGGCAGTGTCAAAGCCCGTGCCGCGCACCGTGATCACCTTCACGATGTCGGACGACTGCACTACCGCCAAGACATTGCCGGCATAGATCGGACGTTCGAATGTGTCGGGGGCATCCACGCGCGTGATATCGGAAATCTGCGCCACGTCCAGTGCGGCCGCCACGCGTGGCTGCACGTTCTTGCCGGAGGCAGTTGCCGGCGCCAGGATATGGCTGTAGTTGCCGGCCAGTGCCAGGACTTGTTCGGCGACATTCTCCGCAAGCCCATTGCCCAGATGCGGCGCATCGGCGCACAGCACCTTGGCTACGCCCGCAATCTTCGATGCGGCTTGGGCCACGGCAGCACAATTGGCACCGGCGACCAGCACGTGGACTTCGCCGCCGCAGCGTGTTGCTGCGGTTACCGTATTCAGCGTCGCCACCTTCAGTTGTTGATTGTCGTGTTCAGCAATTACGAGGGTCGTCATGTCATCTTCTCCGGGTCGCTTACAGCACCTTGGCCGTGTTCTTTAGTTTTTCCACCAGCGTCTTCACGTCCGGCACGACAATGCCGGCACTGCGCTGTGGCGGTTCGCTGACTTTCAAGGTCTTCAGGCGCGCTGCGATATCGACACCCAGATCGACCGCCTTGACCACGTCCAGCGGCTTCTTCTTCGCCTTCATGATGTTCGGTAGAGTCACATAGCGCGGTTCGTTCAGGCGCAGGTCGCTCGTGACCACCGCAGGCAGTTGGATCGATAGGGTTTCGAGACCACCGTCGATTTCGCGCGTGACGGTCGCGCTGGCCTTGTCGGCGGCGACTTCAATCTTGCTGGCGAAGGTTGCTTGCGGGCGGCGCATCAAGCCGGCCAGCATCTGGCCAACCTGGTTGGCATCGTCGTCAATGGCTTGCTTGCCGGCGATGACGAGGGCAGGTTGTTCCTTGTCGGCGATGGCTTTCAATAGCTTGGCCACGGCCAGTGGCTGCAACTCGGCATCCGACTCCACCAGGATTGCGCGGTCGGCACCGATTGCCAGCGCCGTGCGCAGGGTTTCCTGGCAGGCGTTGACGCCGCACGACACGACCACCACTTCGGTGGCAACGCCGGCTTCCTTCAGCCGCACGGCTTCTTCCACGGCGATCTCATCAAACGGGTTCATCGACATCTTGGCATTGCCCAGCTCGACGCCGCTGCCATCGGATTTCACGCGCGCCTTTACGTTGAAGTCCAACACGCGTTTGACCGGTACGAGTACTTTCATTCCCATGCTCTCCACAAACTGATTGAGCCGGTCGTTGCCGGCATGGTGTCACCAAGCGAAACGCGCAAGGGAGATAACCCCAGCAAGGGATATAACCCCAATCAGAGCGGCCGCTTCGGCGAAGAGTGTAAATGTACCGCGGCAAAACAGCGGCGACTCCCCACCTTCCGGGGGGGTATGGATATGGGAGGGTTAGGGTGTGGGAGTCGCAGTGGTCTGGCTGGCAAGGTTTCCACCGTGGTCGTTGGGAATTTCACATCAGCCGGCGCGTCGCCTTCCCTCCCAAATGGAGAGGTGGAGACATCGTTGTCATATGGTTATTGTTGTGCGTCGATCACCGGGAGCGCATCTGGCAAGGACAGCCCTCGTGCGGTTGATGGCAATCGAGAAGGCAAAGTTTTTCTTATTCGCGTTTTCAAACACAATGGGAAATTGGAGGAACGAATGGGAATGACAGGGGTTTGGCGTTACTTGGCTGTGCTCGTCCTGGCTACTGGTTTTCATTTGGGCGCGTTTGCCCAGGGCGTGACATCCGATCAAGTGTTGCTGGGAACTTCGCGTCCGATGTCCGGCCCGATAACATCCATTGCGAATGAGGTATTCACCGGCGTTGGCGTCTATTTGGACCATATCAACATGCAGGGAGGTGTGAATGATCGCAAGATAGTCCTGCTCGAGCTCGACGACGCCTACGATCCCGGACGCGCTGTCGCCAACGTCAAGCGCTTGATCGAGAAGGACAAGGTCTTTGCCCTGTTCGGTGTCGCCGGCGCAGCAGCCAATATGGCGATCATGCCCTTGCTGGCCGACGCGGGGATCCCAAGTATCGCACCGCTAAGTTCCTCGGAGGCATTACGCAAGCCCTTCAACCGGTATGTCTTTCATGTCATGTGCGGCATGGCGGACGAGGTCAATAAGCTTGCCGAGCACATGGCTGTCCGAGGCATCGACAAGGTAGGCGTCGTGTACATGAATGGCGCGTTTGGGGAGGAAGGTTTGGCGCTCGCCGAACGAGCGCTTGCGGCGAACAAGATCGCCATCACCGCGAAGAGCAGCCTGGAGGCTAACGGGGCTGACACGGACGAGGTGAGCGCGTATATCGCCAAGTCGGCGCCCAAAGCCGTTCTCCTGCTGACCGCTGGCAGGCAAACCATCGATTTCGTGAAGACCTACAACCGACGTTCGCCCGGTGCTCAGTATTTTGGCACTAGCACATTGGGATTGCACGTCATCGGCAAGGCCTTGGGTAAGGACGGTGCTGGCATGGTTGCGACAGAGATTGTGCCGTATCCGTACTCCGCGACCAGTAGGGTGGTGATGGAATACCAGAAGCTGATGCGCCAGCGTGGACTGAAATATTCCGAGGAATCGATGGCGGGATTCCTCTACGCCAAGTTCCTCGTCGAAGGCTTGCGCCGCACCGGTCGGGATTTGACGCGCGAGCGATACATGCACACGCTCGAAACCATGGGAAGAATCGACTTCGATGGCTATAGTGTCAACTACAGCAAGAACGACCATTCAGGGACACGTTACGTCGACTTGGTGTTTCTTTCCCGGGATGGCGATATTCGTCGCTGACATCACTCTCTTTCTGTCGTCCGCTTGTCAACGCACGCGATTCATCCTTTGTAAATCGACAACGAAGGAGCTAGCGTTCCCCCTCCCAAGACGGGAGGCGCGAAATCCATATGACGAGGCTCATGCTTGAGACGTTGTGATATGGCGAAGGCAAGGGCGCATCGTCAGGCCTGTGCTGGCCCGTTGCTTGGCGATCAGGTCGCGCTTCAGCAGGCTGTTGAAACATAGTCATATCACCCCCGTAATTCCATCGAATGTCCGGTCTATTAAGAGGAGAAAAATGAGTGATACATCAGCAGTCTTCCTGAGCGAGCAGGAAGTCATGATTCGCGACGCTGCCAGGAAGGTGGCGAGGGAAGTGGTAGCGGCGACGGCAGCAGAGCGCGATCGCACCGCGGCATGGCCGCGCGATGAGTTGAGGGCAGCCGCCGAACTCGGTTTTCTCGGCATGCACGTTCCGGAGGAATTTGGCGGTTCCGGCCTCAGCTTTGTCGAATACTGCCTGGCCATTGAAGAATTCGCTTATGCGGATGCCGGCTTTGCCACCATCTTGCATGTTCACAACGGCATGGCCGACATGGTGCACCGTGTCGGAACCGAAGAGCAAAAGCGTCAATATCTGCGCGGCATGACATCGGGCGAGACGATTGCCGCGGGCCTTTTGACCGAACCGCAGGCAGGTTCGGATACGGGGGCATTCCGCACCACTGCACGCCGCGAAGGATCGCATTATGTTCTGAACGGCAGCAAGCAGTTCATTTCTAACGGCAACGAAGCCGGCATCGCCTTCGCTATCGCCGCGCACACCGAAACGCCCGAAGGCAAGAAGGGCGCCAGCATGATCATCATCGATCCGCGCACGCCCGGCTATAACGTGACGCGCGTCGAGAACAAGATGGGCCAGCGTTCCGCCCATGTTGCGGCGATCCAGCTGGACAACTGCCGCGTACCTGTCGAGAACATCATCGGCGAAGAGGGCACTGCCTATGCGCGCCTGTTGGCCACGCTGTCCGAAGGTCGCATCGGCATCGCTGCCGTGGCAGTCGGCGCGGCTCGGGCAGCACTGGAAGCGGCGGTGCAGTACGCCAAGGAGCGTGAAGCTTATGGCGCTCCGATCATCAAACTGCAAGGTGTCGCTTTCGACTTGGCCGACATGGCAACGCAAGTTGAGGTCGCGCACCAATTCGTGTTGCATGCGGCACGTCTTCATGCAGCGGGCGTACCCTGCGCAAAGGAAGCGTCGATGGCCAAGCTGTTCGCCAGCGAGATGGCGGAAAAGGTGTGCTCCGATGCCTTGCAAATCCACGGCGGCTACGGTTATCTGAACGACTTCCCGGTCGAGCGGTATTGCCGTGATGTGCGTGTGACCAAGATTTATGAAGGCACAAGCCACATTCAAAAAGTGATCATTGCGCGCAACCTGTAACGATGCATTGGGATTCGATCTCGGCGAAGCCTATGGCTTTGGTTTCGCCGTACATGGATCGCGACACAAACGCTGGCCAAGGAATGGGGCTGCCAAGGCAGGCTGGAAGAAGCAGCCGGTTCCATCTATCTGTTCTGCATCCCGGGATCGAACTACGTCACCGGCTAGCGTGGTGGCCAACCGGCTACGCTGATCGTCGCACGGCATGCTTGCAGGGGGCCGCGCGAGCTACTATTTGAGAAATCCCCGCTGCCGGGCCACGGCAATTGCATCGTACCGGCTCGATACGCCCAGTTTTGCCAGAATATTCTTCACATTCCATTTCACCGTTCCAAAGGTGATGTTAAGCGTCAGCGCGATGCGCTTGTTTGACATCGCTTGCGCCATCAGGCCAAGGATTTCCAATTCGCGCGGTGTCAACGTTCCTCGCTGAATGTCAAGGTTGCCGCGAGCCGCAGGTGCTGCATCCTGCGACAAGCTGGTATGGGCAGTTCTTTCCAGCAGTTCAGTTAGATATCGCGCAACCGGGCGATCCAGGCTTGCTGCATCCCGGAGGCCCGCGAGCAAATCTCCAACGTGTTCCCACTCATCGAGAATGGTCCGGACAAGACCAAGCCTTGCTCCCGTTTGCAAGGCTTGAACCAGGCACCTGCTTGTCTCTTCATCTTGCTTGAGGCTGTCGTGCGCGATTGCCGTGAGCAGATTCGCGCTGACCATGGTTCTGCCGCGCCCGTACTTTTCGGCAAAACGACGCGCTTCGGACAGCGCCTCCAGCGCTTCCTTGGGATTGCAGTCAACGAGGGCGAGCCGTGCGCGCGCAAACGCCGCAATGGCAGGTATCTCGGCAAGAAAACCGGTCGCGTCGCGATAAATGGAACTAAGCGCATTGAGTTTCGCCACCCGCTCGGCGGCGAGGATATGGTCGCCCATCGCAAGAAGAATCTTCACCTGCTCGGCGAACATATACGCCATGGGACGATCCAGGCCGAGAATATTGAAATGGGCTGCCTGCGTTTCCAGGAAAGCGAAGGCCGCCTTTGGCGCCCCCTGCAAGACGTCAATCCGTGCGCGGCAGATCGAGGCGCGTCCCATCACATCCGGGTTTGAAGACCGAAGAGTGCCCGTGCGATTGGCAAGGACTTCGAGTGCGTCGTCGATTCGATCAAGCTCATAGTACGCATCGCAGACTGCGGCGGCGCAGATGTTCGCAGGGACTGACACGCGTCCAAACGTTTCTTCCGAACGGGCGAGAATGCTTGAGCCGATGCGTTCGGCTTCCTTGACATTCCCTTCCGTCAAACACATCTGCGCGCGAACGCTTGCGAAGACCAATGCCATATCGTTTTCGCGATTTTCGGGATTGATCGGATTGTCGTCGTAAAGCTTGCACGCATCTTCATAGCGGCCAAGCGATAGGTATGCTGTCGCGAGTCCCGCCAGACTGGCGTAGCGCATGGTCTGATTTTCGAGCGGCACCTTGTGGGCGGGTTCGAGCAAATCAATCACCCGCTCCATGTCCTCGCGTTGCACCGCGATTGCAGCATCCATCAAGGCGAATTTGGAGGAAATGGCCGGATTTTTTGCCGCGTCCGTTTTCCGAATCTGCTCGAGCCATCGTTCCGCCGTATCGGCTCTACCGGTAAACGCGTAAGTCAGGCATCCAAGAAAAAAGAGTTTGGGATGGGAAAACAATGTCTCCTGCGGCAAGCGGTCGAGCAGATGCAGCATGGGGCTGATATACGCGAAGCCCCAGGTTCCCGAGGCGGCTTGTTCCATGGCATTGGCCGCATAATCAAGATCGCCGCCCAAATTGGCGTGGCGAATGGATTCGACAAGAAGATCGTGCTCCGCAAACCACTGGCTGGCACGCCGGTGGATAGCGTCGACCGCGGCTTGTCCTCGTTGGGATAAGCGTTGTGCAAGAAATTCGCCGAACAGCGGATGGAAGCGATACCACGGCGTGCTATCGTCGGAATCGACGCGGTATATCAGAAGGTTCTCGTCCTCTGCACGCTTGATCAGTTCGGCGGCGTGCGCATTCTCCGTGACGAATTCCGCGAGGTCTGCATTGAAGCGACGGAAGATCGAGATCTGCTCCATGAATTCGACCAGTTCCGGTGGCAGGTAAGCAACGACGTCCTCGGCCAGGTACGATTGCAGGTCCGTTGATTTCCACAGGAGAGAGCGCAGCTTTGAACGTTTCGCCGGACGGATCCGCAACATGGTGGCGATCGGCTGAAGGCTGGCCGGCCAGCCATTGGTCAGGTCGTGGATCAATCGCACCTCGTCCGCAGTCAGCTTCAGCGTGCTGAGGTTTTGTTCAAAGAATGCGCGCGTTTCTTCCAATTCGAAAGGCAATTCCGCGAATTCGATTTCTTCGACTTGTCCCTGCATGCGCAGGCGACCAAGGCTGAGCGGCGGCGTGGTACGCGAGGAAATAACGATATGCAGGTTGGCAGGACAATGATCGAGCAGTTTTTGCATCAACTTGTGCGAGGACGGGGCCTCGACATGCTGGTAGTCATCGATCAGAAGATAGAGCTCCTTGCCGTTTTTTTCCGCAGCGCTGGCCACGATGGCAACCACGGCATCCATCGACTGGGCGCTGCCTCCCGTATGCAGCATGTCGCCTTCGCCGTCGATGCCAAGACGCTGCAAGGCAGCTAGCAGGTAGGAGCAGAAACTTGGGAACTGCTTGTCGTCGTGGCTTAGCGACAGCCACGCGACTTCGATGCCCGCCCGCATGAGTTCTTGCCGCCATTGCGCGAGCAAAATGGTTTTTCCGAAGCCGGCACCTCCAGTGATAAAGGCAGCAGTGTAATGCTGTGCCTCACGCAAGCGGGCAAGCAGGCGGGTACGCGGAATATGGCGGGCATTGATGCGCGGCGGCGAAAATTTCGTCGCGACGAGAAGATTCTTGGGATTCATTACAGACGTTTGCATGGATTTTCAGCCCTTGTGCTTATGGCGCTGACTCGGAGTTGCATTGCGCTAATTTGCGTACACCAACAAAAGTTACGTGCGCATCTGCACTGTTTATCGCATTGCAATTTTCGAAGGAAAGAACACGGAACGCTTTTTTATCCTAGCACGTAACCATGCAATTAAGCACTGCATTGTCCGCTCGAAATGACCTAGCAGGCAGACCGTCCGCAAGGGGAGGGGCATGGTAGGGATGGCTTGTCGTACCTTGGCTTGGGTAGCAACACGGCATGTGATTTTGATTGAGGAGAAGAAGTTGAGCGAAAACGTTTCTTTCGAGGTGAAGGGCCAGGTTGGCTGGATCACCTTGACCCGCCCCAAGGCGATGAATGCCTTGAGCCGCGACATGTTCGAAGACATGACTGCGCAGTTGCGCAACTGGCAAGACGACGAGGCGGTGCGCGTGGTGGTGCTGACCGGCACCGGCCCCGCCTTTTGCGCCGGCGCCGACCTCAAAGCCGCCGGCGGTGCGCCGCAGCCGGGCGAACCGGATTTCCTGGACACCATCGTGGTGTTCTTCGACTTGCTGCGCGCATTCCCCAAGCCGGTGATCGCGGCCGTCAACGGCCTGGCGCTGGCCGGCGGCATGGAAGCGGTGTTGTGCTGCGACTTCGTGATCGCGGCGCACAGCGCCAAGTTCGGCGATGCGCATTCGAACTTCGGCGTGTTCCCGGGCGGTGGCGGCGCCGCCGTGCTGCCGCGCAAGATCCCGCACAACATCGCGATGTACCTGCTGTTCACCGGCGATGCCTTGCCGGCGGCGGACATGAAGACCTATGGCCTGGTCAGCGAAGTGGTGGCCGATGGCGAACTGGTTGATCGCGTGCAGGCGATTGGCGACAAGCTGGCCAGGAAGAGCCCGCTGGTGTTGCGCAACATGAAGAAAGTGGCCAACGAAGCGGCTGACAAGTCGGTGGCCGATGCGCTGCGCCACGAAGTGCTGGCGCTGCGCAACCACCAGCGCTCGTACGACATGGCCGAAGGCTTGCGCGCGTTCGCCGAAAAGCGCGCGCCCGATTTCAAGGGCTATTGATTCTTACTCCCCTCTCCCGCAGGCGGGAGAAGGGAGTACACCGATTCTCAAGACAAGGACTCATTCATGGAAAACATTTACATCGTCGGCGTCGGCATGACGCTGTTCGGCCGCCACACCGACAAGACCGTCAAGCAACTGACCGCCTGGGCGGTGGAAGACGCCTTGCAGGATGCCGGCTGCGACCGCAAGCACATCCAGGCCGCGTTCTACGGCAACTGCACGCAAGGCCACTTCGACGGCCAGCACATGATCCGCGGCCAGGTGGCGCTGTTGCCGCTGGGCCTGGACGGCATCCCGATCTACAACCTCGAAGGCGCGTGCGCCTCGTCCAGCCACGCGTTCAACCTGGCCGTCACCCAGCTCAAGGCGGGTGCGGCCGACGTGGCGATTGCCGTCGGTGCGGAAAAAATGTTCTACAGCGACAAGGCCAAGATGTTCTCGGCCTTCGAATCGGCGTGGGACATCGAAACCTTCGAAGACAACAAGCATTACCTGGCGGCGATGGGCAAGAGCATCGTGCCGCCGGAGGGGTCGCAGTCGCCCAAGCCGTACAGCCCGTTCATGGACGTGTATGCGGCCCTGGGCCGTGGCGGCCTGATGGAGCGCTTCGGCATCACCCAGCGCCAGCTGGCGGCCGTGTCGTCGAAGAACCATGGCCATTCGGTGCACAACGCGCGTTCGCAATACCGCAACGCGATGGGCATCGAGGAAATCCTGGCGGCGCCGCCGATCACCTATCCGATCACGCTGCCGATGTGTTCGCCGATTTCCGACGGCGCGGCGGCGGCGATCGTGTGCACCGAGTCGGCGCTGGAGAAATACGGTTTCGACAAGCGCCGCGCGATCAAGGTGCTGGCCTCGGTGGTGCGGTCGGCCTCGGCGCGCGCGGCCGATGACTTCGACCAGGGCTGCACCCATCTGGCGGGCAAGGCGGCATTCGAACAAGCCGGCATCAGTCCCAAGGATGTCGACGTGGCCGAAGTGCACGATGCGACCGCGATCGGCGAGCTGCTGTCGATCGAAGCGCTGGGCCTGTGCGCGCCGGGGCAGTCCGGGGTGATGGCCGAGCGCGGCGACAGCGCCCTCGGCGGCAAGCTGCCGGTCAATCCGTCGGGCGGCCTGGAATCGAAGGGGCATCCGATCGGCGCCACCGGCATCGGCCAGATCTTCGAACTGGTCGAGCAGTTGCGCGGCAACTGCGGCAAGCGCCAGGTCGACGGCGCGCGCATTGCGCTGCAGGGCAATGGCGGCGGCTTGTGGCGCGTCGAGGAATCCACCGAACACGTCGGGATATTTGCAAAGGCTTAAGCAAGCTTGAGCACGGGCGGCCACTAGCGGTCGCCCGTGATGATTTCAATTCGAAATTTTTTTGAGGGTAATACCATGACAATTCGCTTTGACGGCCGTGTGGCCATTGTGACGGGTGCCGGCAACGGCCTGGGCCGCGTGCATGCGCTGGAATTGGCCAAGCTTGGTGCCAGGCTGGTGATCAACGACTTCGGCGGCAGCCGCGACGGCAAGAGCGGCGGCAGTTCGTCGGAGGCGGCGCTGGCCGTGGTCGAGGAAATCAAGGCGCTGGGCGGGGCGGCGATTGCCAATGGCGCCAACGTGGCGGACTTCGAGCAAGTCAGCGCGATGGTCGAGCAGGCCAAGGCCGAGTTCGGCCGCGTCGACATCCTGATCAACAACGCCGGCATCCTGCGCGACAAGACCCTGTCGAAGATGGACATGGCCGACTTCCGCGCGGTGGTCGATGTGCACCTGATGGGCTCGGCCTACTGCACCAAGGCGGTATGGGACACGATGCGCGAACAGAACTATGGCCGCATCCTGATGACGACCTCGGCGGCGGGTCTGTTCGGCAACTTCGGCCAGGCCAACTATGGCGCGGCGAAGATGGCGGTAGCGGGGCTGATGAACATGCTGGCCATCGAAGGCAAGAAGAACGACATCCGGGTCAACACGCTGGCGCCGATCGCGGCCACCCGCATGACCGAAGACGTGATGCCGGAAGCGCTGCTCAAGGCAGTGCGTCCGGAACAAGTGACGCCGGGTGCGCTGTACCTGGTGAGCGAGGATGCGCCGAGCAAGGTGATTCTGGGGGCGGGCGCCGGCGTGTTCTCGTCGGTGCGCCTGGTCGAGACGGCGCCGGTGTACCTTGGCGGCGAACTGACGCCCGATACCGTGGCAGCGCATTTCGCGCAGATCAGCGACTGGAGCACGGCGGTGCCGCGCGACGATGCCAACCAGCAAGTGGCGGCCTTCTTCGAAACCGCCATGAAGGGCCTGAAGGCTTGAGATATTCGCCGATGTAGATCAGTGGTGAGTAAGGCTTTGGAATCCCGGCTTTCAGCGTGGGCCGGGATTCGCGCGACAGAGGTGCCGGGTGCGTATCGACTTAAAGAGCGGGGAAAGGTGCACAACGACGGTGCGCCGCCTCAGCTTCGGACTAAGGGATATTCTTGGCGTCCACAATGGGAGGGCGCATGATTGGCATTGATCCGTACCATGGCATGGTTTTACTCTTATAACATGGGCGGAGTGCCCGACGGGAAATACAGGAAGGAGACTTGGATGAAAACGAATTTCGCACGCATGATGGGCAATCTCGCCCTACGTTTCGGCGACTGCGAGGCACTGGTCAATATCGAGCGCAATCGCCGCTATACCTACCGCGAATTCCAGTCGGTCACCAATCGCATCGTGAACATGATGCGCGAGCGTTTGCAATTGCGCCGCGGCGATATTTACCTTTGTATCCTTGAGAACGACAACATGTCCCTGATGCATGTCTGGACCGCTCTCAAAGGCGAGGCTGCCGTCGCCTACACCAATTTCCGCGATTCATTTGAGGAACACTGCCGCCAGGCCGAGTACATGCGTCCCAAGGTGGTGTTTATCGAGACCGCGCTGCTCGATCGGTATTACGACAGGCTGCGCGCACAAGGCGCCACGGTGGTGTGCATGGATCCGCCTCCGGCCGAGCGCGAAGGCTTGCTGTACTTCTGGGATCTGCTGGAAGGCGTATCGGACGCCAATCCCGATGTCGAAAGCGATACGCGCAACGACATTCTGGTGTATCGCTTCACCGGCGGTACGACCGGCAAGGGCAAGTGTGCCCAATACTCGATGGACAACTGGCTGGCATGCCGGGATTCCATGTTCATGGAGCCCGATCAGTTCCAGCTTCCGGACACGCGCTTTCTGCACATGGCACCGATCAGCCACGGCTCCGGATTCGGGGTGCTGGCAACCCTGTTCCGCGGCGCATGCACCGTCACGCAGAACATCCCGGATCTAGCGTTGATGTGCAAGAACATCGAGGCGGAGAAGATCACGATGACTTTGCTGCTGCCGACGCTGGTGTATCGCCTGCTCGAAATGCCGGAGGCGACCAAGTACGATCTTTCTTCACTGCGCAGCATTGCCTACGGCGGTGCGCCGATGAGCCCGACCAAGCTCAGGCAAGCGCAAGAACGCTTCGGCAACATATTCCTGCAATTCTACGGTTCGACCGAATGTCTTCAGACCATCGGTCTGCTCGGCAAGAGCGATCACCTCACAGCGACCGAACATCAGCTTGGGTCTGCTGGCCGAATCCAGCCGGGCGTGGAAATGATGATCGTCGACGATGCGGGAAAAGAAGTGCCATCCGGCGTCACCGGCGAGATCTGGGTCCGCTGCCGCGGCGTCATCTCCGGCTATTACAACAACCCGGAAGGCACCGCCGCAGAATTCGAGAACGGTTTCTGGAAATCGGGCGATCTTGGTCACCTCGACAAGGAAGGCTTCGTCTATCTGGTCGACCGCAAGAAGGACATGATCATCACGGGTGGCTTCAATGTCTACGCGATCGAAGTGGAAGCCGCACTTAGCTCGCATCCAGCCGTATCGATGTCGGCGGTGGTCGGTGTACCGCATGATGAATGGGGTGAGGCCTTGCACGCCGAGGTGAAGCTCAAGGTCGGCGAGGAAGTGACCGCCGAAGCCTTGATCGAACACGTCAAAGGCATACTCGGCCGTTTCAAGGCGCCCAAGACCGTCGTGTTTGTCGATGCGCTGCCTGTCAGCGTAGTCGGCAAGGTGCTGCGCCGCGAGGTGCGTGAAAAGTACTGGAAGGACAGGGCGCGTCGCGTCTCGTAGGCGTTCTGTAGCCCTTGCCGTAATGGGCTGGACTGCGCCCGCAGTGCTCCCTTCTCCCGCAAGCGGGAGAAGGGGTGGGGATGAGGGTGTTTGTCAAGGGACGCGCTCTTGCAAGCACCCTCACCCCTACGCCGGGCGCCCCCTCCCCCCTGCGAGAGAGGGGGAGGCGCATTTGACGCGGGTCAAAGAATATCTGTCAACCTGCTTAACCGTTCTTTGTAATAAAGACGTGTGGAGGCCATGCATCATCATGTGCAATGTTCTTCCTTCGCGGCGCTTCATGCCGGCATGTCCCTTACCGGCATGAGTTCGCTCTTCTGTTTTCTCTCCTTATGGGCGAATGCGTTTCCGGACACGCCTATCTACCACTCGATGCAGTCCTATTCGACGCCCTTCCAAGTGAGCCGGAAAAAGTCAGTCGCGCCAAAAATCTCATGAAACAAGTTTAGAAGCAGTTTTGAAGTTGAACCACAAAAAAGGAAATAGTTAGCAATATGAAGCACTTGGTAAAGGCAATGATCGCAGCCGGCTTGCTGGCTGCCCAAGCAGGAGCACTCCACGCAGCCGTGAGTGCAGACGAAGCGAAGAAACTGGGCACCACGCTGACCCTGGTCGGTGCGGAAAAAGCCGGTAACAAGGACGGTACGATTCCCGAATACACAGGCGGTCTGACCACACCGCCGGCAGGCTTCGTCAAGGGGAGCGGTGTGCGCCCCGACCCGTTCGCCAGCGAAAAGCCGCTGTTCTCGATCGATGCGAAAAACATGGCCCAGTATGCCGACAAGCTGACCGATGGCACGAAGGCTTTGATGAAGGGAAATGCCGACTATCGTATCGACGTGTACAAGACACATCGTACTGCGGCCTACCCGAAGTCCGTGCTCGACAATACGGTAAAGAACGCGACCAAGGCGAGCCTGGACGCGAATCTGGATCCGCACGGCGCACGCGCGGGCATCCCATTCCCGATTCCGAAAACCGGCGCCGAGGTAATGACGAACTTCCTTACGGCCTATAAGGGACAGGGGTTCACGATTCCAAAGTACCGCGCCTACAACGTCGACAGCTCAGGCAAGGCGGTGCTGTCGACCCAGGGCGTCTGGACACAGGAAAGCGTTTACTATGATGAATCGAAGGCAGGGGATCCCACCCTGCTCGCCCGGGCCAAGGTGTCCTACACCGGGCCGGCGCGCCGTGCAGGCGAAGCGATCCTGTCTCAGGAAATGCTCGTCTACGGCGACAAGGGGAGCCGCAGATGGCAGTACCTGCCGGGGCAGCGCCGCGTGCGCCTGGCGCCGGATCTTGCCTATGACGCACCGAATCCGAGTACCTCCGGCATGTCGACCATCGACGATATCAATCTGTTCGCCGGCAAAATGGACCGCTTCGATTGGAAGCTGGTCGGCAAGAAGGAAATGTACGTCCCGTACAACACCTACAAGCTGACCTACACCGACAAGGCGGAAGACGTCTTCGGCCCCAAGTTCGTCAATCCGGCGATGGTGCGCTGGGAACTGCATCGCGTTTGGGTGGTGGAGGCGACGCTGAAGGAAGGCAAGCGCCACATCTACTCGAAACGCACCTTCTACGTGGACGAGGATAGCTGGATTGCTCTTGCCAGCGACCAGTACGACGGCCGCGGACAACTATGGCGTCCGGGTTTTGCGTACTTGACGCAGTCTTACGATATGTTGGCTTCGACTGCGACCATGGTAGGTCATTTCGACCTGATCGCCGGTACGTATTACATCAACCTGTGGCCAGGCTCGGGTGGCGTGAAGATCGCCGACGAACGCCAGCCTGATTCGGCCTGGTCGCCGGAAGGCCTTGCAGGAGCAGGTGTACGCTGACGAGCCTATCGTCCGTCATGGCCGCTGGCGATCAGTTTTTCCCCAGCGGCCGTGCATCGTTGCATTTTTCAAGCAGTAGCACGACACCACCGATCGTAAATTAGGAGACACGCTCGCATGAAAATCAAACAACGCTCCATCGCAAGCAAGGCAATCCGCCTGGCCATCTCTGCATCGCTGGCCGGCATCGGTCTGGTCATGGGCTCGACCGCCAGTGCAATGACTCCCGCGACCAAGCTCACCTCCGCAGAATCGAAGTCTGTTGCGCTCACACCCGCCGAGGCGCGCGCCATTGCGAAGGAAGCCTATAGCTACGGGTACTCGCCGGTGGACAGCTATCGCATCCTGTACTCCTATTTCGTCGATCGCAACGATCCTGAATACAAGGGCGGGTGGAACACGATCTACAACAATGCGCGCGTGTTCACGCCTGATGACAAGGCGATGCAATCGCCGAACGCGGATACGCCTTATTCGAATCTCGGTCTGGATTTGCGGACGGAACCGATGGTGTTGTCCGTGCCTGCCGTCGAACAAAACCGCTACTACACGCTTCAAGTCAATGACCTCTTTACCCACATCGCCGGTTATATCGGTACGCGCACCACCGGTAACGGCGCTGGCAATTTCCTGGTCGCGGGGCCGAACTGGAAAGGAAAGATGCCAAAAGGCATCAAGGCCGTGATCCGGTCCGAAACGGAACTGACCTACGTTTTTTACCGGACTCAGCTTTTCAAGCCGGATGACATCGAGAATGTGAAGAAAGTCCAGGCCGGCTACAAGGTCCAGCCGCTTTCCGCTTTCCTCGGCAAGCCTGCTCCGGCAGCTGCGCGTCCAATTGATTTCATGAAGCCGCTCACTAAGGAGCAGCAGCGTAACTCGCTCGAATTTTTTGACATTCTGAACTTCGTCCTGCAGTTCTATCCGACGACGCATCCCTCCGAAAAAGCGCTCATGGAACGCTTCGCCCAACTTGGCATCGGTGCAGGCAAGAAGTTCGATGCGCAAGCGTTCGCGCCAGAAACGCGCAAGGCGATCGAAGACGGTATTGCCGATGCATGGCTTGCCATTGCGGAAGTGGATAAACAGATTAACTCTGGTGAATTGACCAGTGGCGATATCTTTGGGTCGCGCGCGCATCTGAAGAACAATTATCTTTATCGCATGCGAGCGACCCATGGCGGCATCTGGGGCTTGTCGAAAGAAGAAGCTATCTATCCGATCTATTACGTCGATTCCGCAGGCCAAAAGCTCAATGGTGGGAGTAATCGTTATAAGTTGCGCTTTGCGCCGGGACAATTGCCACCCGCAAACGCATTCTGGTCGCTCACCATGTATGAGCTACCGGCGCGGCGGCTTGTCGCTAATCCGCTCAATCGTTACCTGATCAATTCGCCGATGCTGCCTGACCTGAAACGCGATGCAGACGGCGGAATCACGGTCTACATTCAGCACGAGTCGCCCGGCGCGGATAAGGAATCAAACTGGCTGCCTACACCGAATGCACCGTTTTTCACTGCACTGCGTCTTTATTGGCCCAAGGCTGAGGCATTGAACGGCGAATGGAAGAGGCCTGCGCTGCAGCGAGTGGATTAGCTTGTCCCTCCCAAAGAGAGGGGCGCAGGCTCGCGCAGAGAACCGCCATGCTTGATGCGATTAGCCCGATTTAAGAGGAAAGAATGAGTGATACAACAGCAGCATTCCTGAGCGAACAGGAAGTCATGATTCGCGATTCCGCCCGCAAAGTGGCGATGGAAGTGGTGGCGCCGACCGCCGCCGAACGCGACCGCACCGGCGAATGGCCGCGCGACGAATTGAACGCCGTGGCCGAACTCGGCTTCCTCGGCATGTTGATTCCGGAAGAATATGGCGGCGCCGGTGCAAGCTTCGTCGAGTATTGCCTTGCCATCGAAGAATTCGCTGCTGTCGATACCGGCTTTGCCACGCTCATCCACGTGCACAATTCCGCCGGCTTTGCCATCGCCAAGGACGGCACCGAGGAACAGAAGCGCAAGTACCTGCCGACACTGGCTTCCGGCGAAAAGATCGGCGCCTTCCTGCTGACCGAGCCGCATGCCGGCTCGGATACCGCCGCCTTCCGCACCACGGCGCGGCGCGACGGTTCCCACTACGTTTTGAATGGCAGCAAGCAATTCATCTCCAACGGCAACCACGCCGGCGTCGGCATCGTGCTGTCGGTCACCGACAAGGCCGCCGGCAAAAACGGCGCCAGCATGTTCATCATCGATCCGAGCGAGCCGGGTTACACCGTGACGCGTGTGGAACACAAGCTGGGCCAGCGTTCGGCACATGTTGCCGCAATTCAGCTGGAAGACTTCCGCGTGCCGGTGGAGAACCTGGTCGGCGAAGAGGGCAGCGGCTACAAGAAAATCATGAGTGGCTTGTCCGAGGGCCGTGTGGCGATTGCCGCAGTAGCTATCGGCACCGCGCGTGCGGCGTTGGACGCCGCGGTGCAATACGCAAAGGAGCGCGAAGCCTACGGTGCGCCGATCATCAAGTTGCAAGGCGTGGCTTTCGATCTCGCCGGGATGGCAACTAAAGTCGAAGTGGCACGCCAGTTCATGATCCATGCGGCGCGCCTGTGCGAGGCTGGCATTCCCTGCGGCAAGGAAGCCTCGATGGCGAAACTGTTTGCCAGCGAAATGGCGGAAGAAGTGTGCTCGGATGCGCTGCAAGTCCATGGTGGCTACGGTTACGTCAATGACTTCCCGGTCGAGCGGTATTACCGCGATGTGCGCGTAACCAAGATCTACGAAGGCACCAGCCATATCCAGAAGCTGATCATTTCGCGCAGCCTCTGATACACCTGAACGTAACCTGAACATATCTAGGGCGTGTCATCAATTGATGACACGCCCTAGTCACTCCGAGCCAACGATCGCATCGGCATCGGCATCCTCCGGATGCATGCGATAGGTATTCTTCCCCGCCCGCTTCGCGCGATACATCGCCTCATCGGCTAGCTTGAACACGGCGTCCTTGTCCGCTGCCTCTCGCGAGAAGGCGATTCCTATGCTGGCGCCGACCTTCGCCTCGACGTCGCGGCCGATACGGATAGGCGCAGCCAGCGAGGCGATGATCTTCTGCGCAATGCGCTCGACGCCCTCCCGCGGTATCGGCGATTCAAGGAGGATGACAAACTCGTCGCCGCCAAGCCGGCCGATAAAATCCGATTTCCGGACCGTGCTCTCGAGCAGCCCGGCGAAATGGCGCAGTACCGCGTCGCCAGCATCATGGCCATGCGTGTCATTCACCTGCTTGAATCCGTCCAGATCCATCAGCATCAGGATATAGGGTTCGCCACTATCCAGTGCTGCCCTCTCGGCCAGGTCCGCCAGCTTCGTTTCGAAGGCGAGCCGGTTCGCAATCCCGGTCAGTCGGTCGGTCATGGCGAGCCGGTTGGCCGATTCTTCCGACTTTTTCCGCTCGCTAATGTCGTTGATCAGGCCCTGCAGCATTCCTTCTTCCACGGGGTTGAGCACCAGGCTGATCCATCTCGGCTCGCGCCCTCCGGAATCGATGCGCACGTCCTCGGCAACCACGCGGTTCTCGGTGAGCGACCTGGCAATGATTGCATTGCCGCTTTCCATCGACATACCCAACAGGACGGGAAGCGAGGTCTTTGTTCTGTCGGACAGGTCTCCTTCCTGGATACCCAAGGTACGTACGAAAGCGGGGTTATACGAAAAAATATAGCCGTTCTTGTCGATGACGAAGATGCCCGTTTCGGCATTCTCGAAGATCGTGCGGAATCGCTTTTCCTCGCGCTCGCGCCATATGCGCAACTCCCGCTCCTGGTGCAGGGTCTTGACGAGGCTGGTGATGAGCGCATTGACATCGCCGACCATGCGCGCAATTTCGTCCTTGGCATACTTGCGCGACAGTTGCAGTCTGGCCCCGGCTTCCACCGGCAGGCGGTGCAGCTGGTCGGAGATGGTCTTAATCGGCTCAATGACCCATTTCCACACGCCGATCACCACCGTCAGGCCCACGGCCGCGGCCTGCATCAGGAGCAAGTAGACGATCAGGCGTGAACTTCGCGACACCTGTTCTTCGATGACCGCCTCGTTGGGCTCCATCACGATCTGGCAGATCGGCTTTGAGGCATCGAATGGCGAGGTGATCGTGCGACGCAGACCGCTGGTGCCCGACGGTCGGCCTTCCTGCGCCAGCACCGTTCCTTCTTCCACGATGATGACGCTCTTGACCACCCGGTTCTTCATCAGACCGCGGCTCACTTCCGATGCCAAGTTCTTGTCCTGCAGGAAGCAGCTGATGCTGACCGTGCTTTCTACGGTCTTGAGGAGTTCGTCCAGGTGCGCTGCTGTCTGCAACCGCTCGCGGTCATTGAGCAAGGACAGCGCGACGACGGTGAAGAAGACGCCAACCAGCAGCACGACCAGCACCACGCTCACCGTGGTACGGAACACCAGGCTCGTGCGGAACAATTGCAGCATCGGCATCCTCCGCTCAGTTGGTCAGGTTGAACACGGCCTTGACTTGCTTATTCAGCTTCTTCCGGTCGATGTAACCGATGGCCCCCTTGCTGGAGGCGACGATCTCGACGACCTCATCTTCGCTTTCGGCCTGGCGCGGCGGCGATCCCTGGCCGGAAAACATTACCCGTGCCCAGTACGAATTGACTTCGGAGAGCTTTTTCCCCACCAAGGACGCATAGAACTGTTCCTTGGCGGCTGGCGGCCCGGCCAAGTCGACGGGAAGTGCCGTCACGCCCGACGTGAGCTTGCGTTGCCTGCCCATGAAGATGCTGATGACTTCGTCCTTGCTCAGTCTTTCCACCCCGCTGTTGGGGTTGACGATAATGACGTAATCCGCGGCCGCGGCAAAGCCGCTATCCAGGGCTGCGATGCAGAGAAGGAAGGAAAAAAATACTCGCATCGCCGGCCCTAGAAGATAAAGTCCACAGCAACGCTGAACAGGGTGGCCCGGCCGCGCCAGTCGGCCGGTTGGGCATTGGTCCACAGTGTGTTGTTGCGCACATGAACACTGTCCAGCTGCACCTTGAAGGCGGCGTTGCGCGCGAAGTCGTAGCGGACACCAACAGCCTGTGTCGTCTGCGAGGCCGCAAGGCTCGGATGCAGGCGGTCGAGCCAGGCGACGAGCGGCGCAAACGCGCCTGCCGGCGGCAGGCCGCTGCTACGCGGGCTGCCGCTGGGAGAAATCGCTGACAAGGTGAAATAAGGCGTCCAGTCGCCCTTGCGATAACCCAGCGTGATGTATCCCGCCTTAAGGTCGGGATAGGCGCTGCTCACCGCCCTGATGCGCGAAACCATCCCCTGTGCCTGCCACGGCCCATCCTCGTACACGGCACCGGCGGACAGGAACCGGATCGACTTGCCGGTCAACGCGATGTCGTCGGCAAACGCACTGCTTGCCGAACCGCTCAGGGCGTTCGCAATCGGCGATCTCAGAATGGCCAGAATCGCGTCGCCGCCGGGGGCTTCCTCCGTGATCTTGATCTGCGCGTACCCGAGGCGATAACGCCACTTGTCGGACTGATACTCGGCGTGGACGCCGAACAGCTGCGTCTTGCTCCAGTCGTAGCTTCCAGTCTCGCCCAGCAACTTTTCCTTGGGGCGGCCTGCATAGACCTTGACCTTTGCTTCGGCGCCGTGAAAGGCGTGTTTGAAAACCAGGTCCGCACCGTCGAAGTAGGTAAGTGCCCAGGGACTGAAGAAATCGACCGGTGGACGCACCCACAGGTAGGAATAGCCGACGTTGCGGGAATCGGCCAGCATGTATACATCGAACCCTAGCCGTCCGACGCGCGCTTCCGTATGCTCGTCGTGCCTGAACTTCGCGAACGCCCAAGTCACTTCCGGCCGGTAGGACTTGTCCATACGGCGGTGGGCGACGATCTGCAGCATGCCGCTCAGGTCGCGCTCGGGAGCGGCGTCCAGCTGTACCCCAAGGATGGAGTCGGTTCCCAGATCCAGCCTGCGCGTCCGCCCCGCGCCTTCCGGCTGCAAGAGGGTCCGCACGTAATCGGCATCGTCAACAGTGTTATAGAGAGCGCCGATCGTGCCGAAACCGCGCAATGTGAGCAGGCGTTCGTCGTTGTTGATGTCTTCGGCAAAACCGGTAAGCGGAGAAAGGATGCATCCAAGCAGTGATACGAGGATTGTTTGGATGACTGAATTTTTCATTTCTTTGCTGAAATTAAAACAGTTGCTAACATGCAACAACGTTTTTTCTACCACGGTTATCCCATACCTTTCGCCTGCACCAGTGGCGGCGAATGCATCAAGGCGTCATGAATAAATATGGCGTTAACATAAAATCAAATCATCTGGACGGCTACCTCCGTTTCGGGGGGGTAACATTTGTCCCTACCCCTACCGCAATTTACGAAATATTCTTGAAAGACAGAACAAATGAAAGAGTCGATTTCTGTAGTTGCCATTCTCGGAACGTTTACCGGTGCCGCTTGCGCCCAAACGACCATTTCCGTTTATGGCAGCGTCGATCTCGCCGTGCGCCACCAGACCAATGTGGTCGCGCCGCCCGACCTCGGCACCCCGGTCGGATCCGCGACGGCCATGGTGACCGGTTACGACTACATCAACCGTCTTGGTTTCAGGGGTGTGGAAGATCTGGGTGGCGGATTGAACGCCCGCTTCAATCTTGAAGCAGGATTCGTCCCTGATACTGGCTCGCTGGACAATGCCGCCGGTCGCTTGTTCAACCGTAGCGCGACGGTGGGCTTCGGCGGCCCCTGGGGCACGGTCGACATCGGCCACCAATACAGCGCTGGGTACAAGACCATGGCACCCTACGATGCACTGAGCGCCAGGTTGCCTGCCGTCAATCCCACCGTTTTTCTGGCGCCCGGCGGCACGACGCCGGGTTGCCGGCCCATTACGGCCGGCGCTTGCGCGCGCTTCGATAACGACATCCAATACACCGGCGTGTTCGGCGGTTTGACGCTGCGTGCCGAATACGCATTCGGCGAGGCGCCGGGCAGCGAAAAGACGGGCAGCGCAGCCGGCATCGGCGTCAACTACGCGCAGAGTCCGTTCTTGATCGGCGCCACTTACACGAAACAGAAGGCCGGCAACGCCATCCCCCCGAATCTGCCGGCATTCCCGAACTACCCGGGTATTGCACTGGATGCCGACAAGATCGACTACAGTTTCGGCGGCGCCTACAACCGCGGCCCGTGGCGGCTCGCCGTCGGCTACGCGGAACACAAGGCCGACACGATCGGTGGCGACACCACGATCAAGGGCGGATGGGCAGGCGTGACCTATCACTTCTCGCCGGCGTTCTCGCTGACCGGCGCGTATTACCGGGTGAAATTGTCCACGGTGGCGCTGCCGGTGTTCCGGCCCGACGGCAAGGAAAAAGTCGACGTCGGTGTTCTTGTCGCCCGCTATGCACTATCCAAGCGAACCAGTCTATATGCCGAGCTCGATCGCAGCGACTGGAGCAACGGCGCCAATTTCGCGCGCAAGACGAACGCCGCGGAGGGCTTGGGCGTGACACAGGGCGCTGTTGCCATCGGTATCACGCATTTGTTTTGAATACGCACCCCCCATGACGTCACATCGGCATGCATGTTCGCTGGAAGCCATTGCCTGCGTTCAGCCGGACCATGTACCGAAGCAGCTTATACCAATCCCAACCCATAACTTGACATGACACGACATCGCGCCTTTTTCCGGGGGTGCCGACCGCCTGCCTGCGTCGATCAGTCAAAGAATTGGTAGTGTCAGTCTGCGCCACGCGACATTCAAAATCGGCAAATCGTGTGGCGCGACAATTCGATATCACGGCTTCGTGGCAGGCGGTTGAGGCGATTGAGGCGGTTGATATGGATCGGGCGTCCCCATTGGAATCAATGGATATTTCTTCACGCTGGCTTCGAAGGCGCCGATCATCTTGAGCATGGGGCGCGTCGCCCAGCCCGCAGCCATATCACGCTTGTTCTCGTCTTCTTGCGGATTGGTGTACAAGTCCACCAGGAGCGGTACGGACAGCTTGGCGGCAGGCGAGACCATCGTGTCCTGTTGATAGAAATGCAGCTTGTAGTTGCGCCACTTCACCGCCTGCAGGCGGTTATCGACCCAGATCAGGATACCTTCGCGCGCTGATTTGCCGATCTTGCCCATAAAGAAAGCCGACTGATCCATGCCGTCGATCGGACGGTCGTCCGGCAGCCTGGCGCCGGTAATCCTGGCCAGCGTCGGGAACAGGTCGACCCCGTGCACGATCTCGTCGGACACGCGCGCAGCCGGAATCTTGCCGGGCCAACGAATCATGAAGGGCACGCGGATGCCGCCTTCCCATGCGGTGAAATAATTGCCGCGCCACGGACCGGACCAACCATCCCACGGCTTCATGAATTCCGCGCCGTTGTCGCTGGCAAAAATCACAATCGTGTTGTCGCGAATCCCCAGGCGATCCACGGCATCGAGCATCTGTCCAACGTTGTCGTCCATCTCGGCCAGCATGTCGGCCCAGTCGCCGTGGCCGGTCTTGCCGGCGAACTTGGGATTGGGCAGCGTCGGCATATGCGGTTGCGTCAGCGAGGCAAAGGCAAAGAACGGCTTTTTCGCCTTTGCCTGCCGTTCCATGAAGGCGATCGAACGCCGCGCGAGGTCGCCGTCCATCAGCCGGCGCTGCTCCACGTCATAGACCCTCACCTCATTGCTCTTCTCGCCCTTGCGTCCTTCCAGGATCGGTTGCCCCGGCGTGATCTGCGGCGAATAAGCGGGCGTAGTCGCGTACAACACCTCATGCGTGGTGCGCGGGATGCCATACCATTCATCGAAGCCCTGGTCGTTCGGCAGACGGCCGTTCTCGCTGCCGAGATGCCATTTGCCATACAGCGCGGTCGCATACCCGGCGTCCGACAGCGACTCGGCCATCGTCACTTCCCATTGCGTCAGGCCTTCTGCCATGCCGCCGTAAGGCACGGCATACGTGCCGGAGCGAATTGCGTGGCGCCCGGTCAGCATGGAAGAGCGGCTGGGCGTGCATTGCGGCTCCATGTTCATGTTGGTCAGGCGCAAACCTTCGCCGGCGAACTTGTCGATGCGCGGAGTCGGCGCGCCGCGCGTGGCGCCGCCGCCATAGACGCCCAGTTCGCCGTAGCCGAGGTTATCGACGAGGATGAACAGGATGTTAGGTTTCTGCTGTGGCTGCGCCGATACGGGGGCAGCCTGAAGCGTGCTTGTTGCCAGCAATGCGGCAGAGACCAGTTTGGCCAGGATGCCACCGGCGGACGCCTTCACAGTTTGAGTATCCTTCATCGTTATCTCCTCGTGCACTTGTGTTGCCGGCCGAGCCGGGAATTGGAATAAAACATAGTGCAAAAGTGCGTTCCGCGCACTGATGCCATAGAGCACCAGCGCGCGGAACGCACCTTGCGTTACTTTGCGTTACTTCATGCCGCAGCGTTTTAGCGGATACCCTTGCCCGCCAGGTTATCGGGACTCCAGGACGATGCCGGTTGCAGCATGTCTCCAATCCTCATGCCGCCCGCGCCGGGCCAAGTGTTGAGGTAGTAGCTGCCGGCGATAAGGTCGTAATGGCCTGCGGTCATGTTGCTCGGGGCCGGCACGTCATAGTTCTGGACCTGGTACGCAAAGCCCGGGCGCCACAATTGGCCGCGCCCGTCATACTGATCTACGGCGATGATGTTCCAGCTGTCCTCATCCACATAGAACGTGCGGCGCGAATAAATATGGCGTTGTCCTTCCTTCAGTTTCGCATCGACCACCCACACCCGGTGCAATTCCCAACGCACCATATCCGGGTTGATGAACTTGGCCTGCAAAACGTCTTCCGGCTTGTCGGTGTAGGTCAAGCGATAGGTGTTGTACGGCACGTACATTTCCTTCTTGCCGACCAGATTGAAGTCGTAGCGGTCCTGCTTGCCGTTGAACAGGTTGACGTCGTCGATGGTCGACATGCCGGCCGTGCTCGAATTGGGCGCGTCGTAGGCAAGATCCGGCGCCAGGCGCACCCGACGCTGGCCCGGCAAATAGGCCCAGGCACGAGACTGGTTGGCCGTGTAGTCCAACGGCTCCACCATCATCAGCCCCTCGCCGTTACGGCGCGCCGGTCCAGTGTAAGTGACACGCGCCCGATAAAGCACCGAGCGGTCTTCCGCCTTTTGATCGTAGTACGGGAAATCCTGTGTCCATACGCCTTGTGCGGACAGAATGGTTTTGCCGGCGCTGTCGACGTTCCAGGCGCTGAACTTCGGAATCACGATCGCCGTGCCCTGGAAGCTTGACAGATAGTTATGCATGACTTCATTGCCGTTCTTCGGGATCGGGAATGGAACGCCGGCTTGTGCGCCATGCATGGAAAGGCCATCGTCGGAGCTCTTGGCGCGAGTCGCGTTCTTGGCCGTGTTATCGAGAACCCACTTCGGGAGTGCCGCGGTACGGTGCGTCTTGTAGACGTCGACGCGATAGCCAGAGTGGGTCTTCATCAAGGCTTTCGTGCCTTCGGTGAGCTTGTCGGCATACTGCGCCATATTCTTCGCATCGATCGAGAACAAGGGCTTTTCGCCGGCGAATGGATCGGGGCGCACGGCGCTGCCTTTGGTGAAGCCGGCTGGTGCTGTGGTCAGGCCGCCAGTGTATTCCGGAATGGTGCCGTCCTTGTTGCCCGCTTTTTCTGCGCCGACAAGCGTGAGCGTAGTACCCAGCTTCTTCGCTTCCTCCGCAGTCACGGCAGCGTGCACGGCATCCATCTGCGCCGCCAGCAAGCCGGCAGCAAGCATTGCTTTAGTTAATTTCGTCATGTTCTCGTCCCTTAGAATGTGGTCTTGAATGTCAGGTAAACCGTGCCGCGGTCCTTGACGGCGGCATTGCCGCTGGCGGTGACGACTGCGCCGTCTTCCGTCCGGTACGGTCCGAAGTAATCGGCATACTGCAGGTCGAAGCGGTACTTGCTGTAGACGTCCAGACCCAGCCCGATCGAATAGCTGCCGCTATCCTTGTTGCCGCCACCGAGTACCACCGAATTACCCGACAAGCCGCGCGAATAGGCGATCGGCATCGACAAATCCGCACCCGGGAACACTTGGTACCACTTCGGTGTGAACTTCAGGCCGATCCCCACATAATCCTTGGTTGCCCTGTCGATATCCGTGTATGCGGCGCGGCCGGTAAAGATGTCTTGCGGATCGCTCGTCACCGACAGCAAGCGGGTCCAGGAAAGTTCGGCGATCCAGCTCGCGCTATCGAACACCGGTGTTTGCTTGATCGAACCAAGTGCATTCAACACGCCGTGCAGCGTCTTGCCGCGCGGAGCAAGCGTTTGGCCCAGTGCAGGCAGTTCCGCATTCGAGAAGACGAGTGCGCCCTCGTTATTGAGCGGCATGTTCTTGCGGTAGTTCAGGTCCATGCCGACGCTCACACCGGCGATCTGCTTGGACAGGCTGAAGCCAACCATGTCGACATCTGCGGCATAGTTGGTCAGGTACTCGCCGGTGGCCATATTCACAATGAGTTGCGGCATCTTGTCGGCGAAGCGGCGCACGTAGAAGCCCGCCGTGCCGTCCAGCCATTGCGGACTCCAGCGTGCTGCCAGGCCCCATTCGCCGCGGTTCTTCGGCTCGATGGTCTTTCCTTGCGTCAGCGAGAATCCTGGTCCGAGAATGTACGATTCCCCGCCACGCAGCAGCGGATCGATGTCCATCAAATAGCTGCCGGATTCCGGAAACCGGTTTTCTTCCCACTTGAGGAAATATTGGCCGGCCAGTGACAGTGTCGGCGTGGCCTGCAGCGTGCCGGAAATCTGTGTGATGGGGCGGAACAATTCCTTGGCCTCGACCCCGGGGGTGGACAGGCCCTTGCCCAGGTCCAGCGGCGCCTGTCCGTAGGCGATGCCGTTCACCGGGTCCAGCAGGCTCTCGCCCCAGTACACCGTATGCCGTCCCGCGCGCACGGTCATCGGCATGGTGCCGAGATCGAAGGATCCGAACAGGAAGGCATCGAGCCATTCGCCGGACGGTCCCTTGAAATAGCGCTTGGTATAGTTGGACAAACCCAGGGCCGGCGCGCCGTTGAGCAAGTGGTTGGAAGTGGCGACGCTGGTGTTGTCGAACCCGCCCGAATACGCCTGGTCATACCAGCCTGCGGCCGACACGCGCGCGCCAAAATTCTCCTTGTACACGATATCGAGTTCGGTCAGCAGATCGAGGCGGTTGGTGACCGCGCTGCCCTTGCCGAAATTGCGGTTGCCGTCATCCTTGTTCGGATTTGCCAGAATCGCTGGGTCTTGCGCTTCGACGCGCTTGCCGAAGTTGTAGCGGACCGTGTTGTCCCAGTGGACCTGGAAGTCCTCGTTGCCGGTATCGATCTGGAAGGCGGCGGCGCTGCCGCACACGCCGGCGCACAGTGCAGCTGCCGCCATGACGAGGGCGGTGCGGCGAAGTGTGCCGAATCGGACTTGTTTTTTGTTGTTCATTCACGTCTCCCTGGAATTGCTTGTGGATTGTTTTTGTCTGCCGCGTGGATGCGGCTGGGCATCCTGCTGGTTTTCCTAATGTTGTGTACTGAATTCCTCCCTTTACTGCCGTCGCCGCGTCAACCTTGCAGGCATGGGTATCTACACATCTCCATCCTTCGCTCGCGTGCGGGTGACTGTGTGTATTTTTTTTACCAACCTAGCCCCGTCGTTCCCGTGAAAACGGGAACCCATAAGCCGGTTGCAGAATCCGTTTCCTTCCATACCAGCGCTGAACCGCGAACTCACCATGGGTCCCCGATTTCTCGGGGACGACGGGGGTAGAAATACAGAAAAATTCAACTCAAGCGCCCGCCTGCGAGCAAAGCCTGGAGATGTGTAGCTACCCATGCCTTGCACGGGTAAGGAGCACAGATCATGAAGATCGAATCAGCCGAGCCGTGCCTTGACGCGAACGGCCGCGCCCATGCCGGCACCGATCGCGCCATCGATGAAGCCGCGCCATCCCTCGCCGTGATCGCCCTGGCCGAAGACCACCCGGCCGCGATCCTTCTGGAAATGAGGAAGGTATTTTTCGAACCAGCCCGGCTTGTAGTCGCACCAGGTGCCCTGGCTGTAGGGATCGTCCGTCCACGGATTGAAATGGACTTGCTCGACGACCGCCTCCGGGAAGTAATCGCGCAGCGCGGCCTGCACCGCCGCCTTGTCGCGGTAGTCGATGCGTTTGGGATCGGAGCCGAACATCGTCATGATGGTGTAGTCGTCTTCAGCCACATAGGTCGAGACGATCGGCAGCGGATGCGATGCGGGGCCCAGCGCAGTCACCTTGTTTTTCGCCAGACGTCCCTTGACCTTGATCATCAGTTTGATGCCGCAGCCCACATGCTTCTCGCGCCCGGCCTCGACCACCCGCGGGTCCAGCGCCGGCGTGAACTGGACGTTGTGCACCACGTTCATCGGCAGGCCCACGATCACGGCAGCGGCTGTATAACGCTGTCCGTTCACCGTGGTTACGACCACATGATCGCCACGGTCATCGACTGACTTGACCGGCGTCTTCAGACGCATCTCGAACTTGCCATCCTCGATCATCTTGTTGATCAGGCTGACCGTGCCATCCTTGAAGGTGTAGCGGCCGCCCGCATCGAAGAGCGCTTTCATATTGCCGCCCGGCAGAGCCCACCAGCGGCTGACTTCGACATACGCTGCCTGGCTGGCCGGGCCGTGCGACAAGCCCATTAGATAAGCTTCCAGCACGACCCGCTGCACCGGTGTGAGGTTCATCTTTTGCGCAGCATCCAGCGCGCTCAGCTTTTCGTGCTTGAGGACCTCCGGCAAGCAAAATGCTGTGTCGTACGGACGCTCCCAGATCGCGCTGGCATCGGCGAAATACTTGTTGAACGCGCCAAACACCGGGCCGAGCTGCTCCGGCTTGTCCAGCGTCTCGCAGCGCCCGTCGACCAGTACCTTGAGCGTCGTGCCCGGCTCAACGATCTTGCCTTTGGGCGTCTCGACCACGTCGAGCTGGTAGCGCTGCACTTCGGCCCAGACGAACGGCTGGGTCCAGTGAATCCAGGTGCCGCCAAGTTCAACTTTGTGACCGGCGAACTCGCTGGTGAAGGTGCGCCCGCCCAGACGGTCGCGCGCTTCCAGCAGCAGCGTCTTGTAACCATTCTTGGAACTGTCGCGTGCTGCCGTCACGCCGGCAAAACCGCCGCCCAGCACGATCACGTCGTAGTCGACGCCCTTGGTCTTTGCCTTGCGTTGCGCACCGCCTGCATTCGCCGCCGAGGAAGCTGTGCCGAGGACACCGCCAGCAGCCACCGCGCCTGCGCTTGCACCTGCGCGGCGCATGAAGTCGCGCCGATTGAAATCCAACGGCGTGTTGCTGTTTTGCTCTTTGTCTTGCATGTTTGCCTCTCGTTTCAGTTCTCAATGGACGATGCAACGAGCATAGGGCAGGGGACGCAAAACCCTTTATCAGAAATTGGCAAGCCGTTCGGTGTAAGAGTGGACGCGGTGTGCACTTGGCACAAGATTGTGTAGACTCCCGCGTATAGACCCTCAATCCGTCTTTGCATGGACGCAAGTACTGCGGCGAGTCCCAAACGAGATGCAGAAATGAAAACTTACTATTCAGTGCAGTGTTTTTCTGATGCGAATGAGCACGGAAGAAGTGTCGTCAATCTCACTCAGGATTATTTTCAAATCGACAAGGGTCGTTTCCAAAGCACCCTGCAGCAAATCGATCTCGACGGTATCCATGCCTTCCACGAGCGCACCAATTGCGACATCGTCCAGTGCGGCGGTGTTTTACCGAGTGCCGTCGTGTTGGCATGGACCGTTCCTGCGCATTCTTTGGACGCAAGCGACCGAAACAACGGCAGCCACGTGCATTCCGGATTCAAGCGCGGCGGAGGGGATTGGATGTACCGCGTGGCTGGCGGCATGGAGGTGTCTGGCATCACCATGTCGGCTGCGGAATTCGATCGGCTTGTTGAACCTTTAGGATTCGCAACAAAGCGAAACGCCAGCCGGCACATTAAGTTCATGCACGACAGTCATGCATTTTCTGTACTGCGTTTGGGCATTGATGAATTGAAAAATCATGTCGAGCACCTCGACCGCGAGCAGGTGCGCGCCATGCTGCGCAAGCAGTTGCTCGATGCGATCTTCTGCGCCCTGCAGGAAGCGGAAGTGGCTGGGCGTCCCAATCTGACGCGCCAGACTTACAACGATATCGTGAAACGTAGCCAGGACCTGGTACTGGGCAATCCTGAAGATCCGCCCTCGGTACTCGATCTATGTACGGAACTTCGCGTGTGCCGGCGCACGCTGCAAACGAGTTTCACGCACATCATGGGCATGTCGCCTTCTTCCTATCTGCGCAAGATACGCCTGGGCAGCGTGAGGCGCCTTTTACGCTCGATCCCCGCTTCTCAAATGACAATCAGCGAAGCAGCGGCACGTTGGGGCTTCTTCCATCTGGGAAGTTTCTCGAACGACTACCGGCAGTTTTTCGGCGAATTGCCGTCTCAAACTTTGCGCTTCGGTGCCGGACATTAGTACTACTGCGTCATAAGTCCATCGCTGTCAGGCTCCTTCCCCCTTGCAGGGGCGCCCGGCGTAGGGGGAAGGTTGGGATGGGGCGGCCCGCGCAGGGGTAGGGTGCTCGAGATATCACTGCAATAACTCAACCGTACTACCCCCACCCTACGCCGGGCGCCCCTAGCCCTCCCCCTGCATGGGGGAGGGAACCTTACGACGAAATTTTGTGACGCAGTAGTATTAGTACGCGGCCAGATAAATGGCGAGGGCATCCACTTCGCTTACCTCGCGGGGATTATTGACCAGGAGGCGCGTTTGAAGCATCGCATCGGAGGCCAAGCGTGGCAGGTCCGCGTCGCTGATGCCGACCTCGCGCAACTTGCGCTCGATACCCGTCGCGGCCGCGAGTCCTTCGAGGGCTTGAATCAGTGCATGGCAGCGCGCTTCATCGCTACCGCTGCAATTGGGCACCACGATCTCTGCCAGCTCACTATAAAGCGCGCTTGCGGCCGGCGCATTGAAGCGCAGCACGTGGGGCAGTACCAGCGAATTCGACAATCCATGCGGAACATGAAAGATGCCGCCGATCGGATAGGCGAGCGCGTGCACTGCGGCGACCGGCGCATTGGCAAATGCCTGGCCCGCAAGCATCGCACCCAGCAGCATCGCTTCGCGTGCCTTGCGGTCGCTGCCATTTCGGAAGACTGGCAGCAGATTGGTGGAGAGCAATCGAAGAGCTTCGCGCGCCAGCATGTCCGATAGCGGATTCTTCTTGTGCCTGGAGGTATAGGCCTCGATCGCATGCACGATCGCATCGATTCCGGTGGCTGCGGTCACATGCGGCGGCAAGCCAACGGTCAGTTCGGCATCGAGCACCGTCAGGTCCGCGTACAGCATGGGCGACACGACGCCCGCCTTGGTGGTTGCGCCAGTGGTGACAATCGAAATCGGCGTGACTTCGGAGCCGGTACCTGCGGTGGTCGGTACCTGCACGAGGGGAAGTCGAGGGCCGGTGATGTTGCCGACACCATACATCGTTTGTAGTGACTGGTTTGATCCGAGAAGCGCGGCGATCAATTTCGCCACGTCCATCGACGAGCCGCCGCCGAAGCCGACGATGAGTTCCGCACCGGATGCAAGCGCACGTTCGGCCGCAGCCAGCACGACCTCTTCCGGAGGATCGGCAACCACATCGTCGATGATGGTCACCTTCCAACCGGTTCCATGCAGGCTCGCGAGCGCCGGCGCAAGCAGCCCGCTGTCCCGCAAGAATCGGTCGGTGATCAGGCACAAGCGCTCCTGTGCAAAACGTTCGCGCAGAATGACGCCGAAACGGCGCATAGCACCATATTCGGCGATGATCGAGGGGACGGTGCTGAATTCGAATGCGGTCATGATGCTCTACCTCCGAATCATAACTGCGTGCAGATATATTTGAGTTCGAGATACTCGTCTATGCCATAGCGTGAGCCCTCACGTCCGAAGCCGGAATGCTTGATGCCGCCGAAGGGTGCGACCTCATTGGAGATCAGGCCGGTATTGAGGCCGACCATGCCGCACTCCAGAGCCTCGGCGATACGCCAGGATCGGCTGATGTCGCGGGTGTACAAGTATGCAGCGAGGCCGAACTCGGTATCGTTGGCTTGCGTAATGGCATCGGCTTCGTCATGGAAGCGGAAGACCGGCGCAACCGGACCGAAGATTTCTTCGCGGGCGACGCGCATGTGCGCGCTTGCATTGGCGAGCACAGTCGGTTGATAGAAGGTTCCGCCGAGCGCGTGCGGTTTGCCGCCGGTTACCACGCGTGCGCCGAGCGCTGTAGCGTCAGCAATCAGCTCTTCCACTTTGGCTACCGCGGCTTCGTCGATCAACGGTCCTTGCACAGTCTGCGGATCGAGGCCGTTGCCAACTTGAAGTTTGCTGACGCGTGCCGCGAGTGCGTCCACAAAGGCGTCGTAAATTCCGTCTTGTACCAGGATGCGGTTGGCGCACACGCAGGTCTGACCGCTGTTGCGATATTTAGCGGCGACAGCGCCTTCGACCGCATTGTGCAGGTCGGCGTCGTCGAAGACGATGAAGGGTGCATTGCCACCAAGCTCCAGCGACAAACGCTTGATGGTCGGCGCCGATTGCTCCATGAGTGTGCGGCCAATCTCGGTCGAGCCGGTGAAGGACAGTTTGCGAACGACGGGACTCGCAGTCAGCTCGCCGCCGATCATGCGGGCGTTTCCGGTAAGTACCTGGATCACGCCATGCGGAACGCCGGCACGCTCTGCGAGCGCTGCCAATGCCAACGCGGACAACGGCGTCTGAGAAGCAGGCTTGACGATGATGGAGCAACCGGCAGCAAGTGCGGGTGCTACTTTGCGCGTGATCATCGCGGCCGGGAAGTTCCATGGCGTGATCGCGGCGCACACGCCGACAGGCTGCTTCAGCACGATAATGCGCTTATCCGCCTGTGGATGATGTGAGACGTCGCCGGTAATGCGCTTGGCTTCCTCAGCGAACCATTCGACGAAAGATGCCGCGTACTGGATTTCGCCACGCGATTCCGCCAGCGGCTTGCCTTGTTCATGTGTCATCAGAATTGCAAGGTCTTCCAGATTGGCGATGATCGCGTCATACCAGGCGCGAAGTATATTGGCGCGCTCCTTGCCAGATTTACTCTGCCATTTCCGCTGCGCGGTCTCCGCCGCTGCAATCGCGCGCCGGGTTTCGGCAACACCGAGCGATGCCACATTGGCCAGCACCTCGCCGGTCGCCGGATCGGTCACCGGGAAAGTGGCCCCGTCATCTGCCGCTACCCATGCGCCATCAATAAATGCACGATTCTTTAGCAAACCAGAATCTGCCAGTTTCATTACGGTTTTCATTTGATTGTCCCTGCATTTCTTTTCATTCCAGATGCAAAGACTAGTCTGCGAGGACGCTACCACGCCCCCCTCCAAAAGCGAGGGTGCGGAGTGCCTCCAGCGACGCTGGCCGGTGACGCGCTTCGCTTCAGACCTCCTCGTCCGCAAGGGGAGGTGAAGAGGGGGATAGGTTGTCGTACCTTGGCAATCGTACAAAGCAACGATTGGGAATTGCATGAGGAGGTATCCGGTTTTGCGCCACATGATGGGGAAAGCCGTTTTGTCGTCTTCTCGTGCAGCGGCCAGCGATCGGTTTTCCATCGATACAGACGCGTTTGAAAAAGGTTCACGCCGCCCCGGAAAAGACAACCGACTTATTCAATTTCACCCGTACGCTGGTGGGGGAGTGGGGTCGTTACGGCATCACGGTGAACGCGCTGGCGCCAGGCTTCTTCCCGTGCAAGATGACCAAGGACACGCTGGAAAAAATGGGCGAGGACGATATCGCCCGGCGCACGCCGCTGCAGCGCATCGGCGATGACGAGGACTTGAAAGGTGCGGCATTGCTGTTTGCATCGTATGCCGACAAACACGTGACTGGTCAGGTCTTGGCAATCGATGGCGGCATTTCGGCAGTGAACTGACGTGTATAAGTTGGGACTATATCAATCAGGTGTGTCAGATGTCCCGTGACCCGAACCGGCCGCTGGCTCTTTCCGTGAGCGGACGGTCGGCGACTCATGCGGCGAGAAAAACTAGAACCGCCCGAATTCGTTGGCTGGCTGCCGCTATGTCCATGGCAAACCTTACGTTCAATCCAGAACAGCAAAATCAAGCAATTTCACGCTCCTAGTGCAACTGATGTCCAGCTGGTCCACCGTTTGCGCCTCAAGAAACGCCTGTTGGACCGATGTAAGACACCCTCCTCCAACAATATGGCCACCTGGTACCACGATGTGTAGGGAATTGGGCAGAATTTTTCGAACTTCCTCTCCCCATTCGGTCGGTGTGACCGGGTCTTGGATGCCGGATAGGATGAGTGCGGGAACAGGTAATGCAACGGTGTGTGTGTAGCTATCAGGCAGCGTTGTTTTCGGCCAGACGGAGCACACTTTCATCTGCCGGCGAATTCGATAATCGCCGAGAGCAGTATTGGCTGTGGCCGATTCAACCTCATCATCTGCAATGCGGCTAACGTCTTCAGAACAGGTAACCGCCAACAGCATTCCCCATGGGAACTTGGCTCTTGAACGGTTTCTCTTCATGATGATTTCGGCTAACAGTGCGAAGTTGCCTTGATACGCATCGTTGATGAGTTTTGGGATCAAGGGTATTTGATCGTAATGATACGAACTCATTCTGAGCGCTTCGACAAAAGTAGGTTTGGTGATCAGGACATTTTCCGGTTCGCCGGATACCGGGTGCCTTACGATGGTTCCGGCAGCAGCCTGATTCAGGCGCGCCAGCACTTGCTGAAATTTCTGGTTAAGGTTTGGAAAGGCTTTGTTGCAGGCAGTATCCTGAGCGCACGCTGCGAAGATCGCATCTATACTCTGTTGTGCACTTCTTGCGTGGGGAAGAGGGTTCCTGAAATTGACCGGCACAGTGCCGTTTAGAATGAGCGTTCTTACCCTTTCAGGATAAGCCTGTGCGTATTGAAGCGCGACCCGCGTACCGTACGACCATCCCAATAAATTGACCTGCCTGTATTGAAGCGCCTCACGCACTTCATCGAGATCCTGGATTGCCTGTATGGTTGTGTAGTACCGTACGTCGGCCCGATCTGCCAGCGCGTCCCTGCATCGGGAAAACGTCGAAACCTCGAACACATCTTCGAAATAGGACTGAAGATTGCGATCAGAGTCGGGCAAATCGCAGATAAGTGGGTTGGACCCACGAGTCCCTCGTTGATCGATAAGAACGATGTCACGTTGGCTGCCCAAAGGGGACCGATTAGCGAATCGTGCGAGGTCTGTTGCTGCCTGTCCAGGTCCGCCAGTGATAAGAAACACCGGATCGGGTGCCGGATTAGGGGACTTCGCCGGCACTACAACGACCTTCAATTCGATCCGGCGACCTTTTTCCGATCGGTTTTCGAAGACGGAATGGTGGCCACATAAGGTAGGATCCTTGAAACCGGGCAGTCGACATTCCTGCAACCAGGAGGGACGCGCGCCATTCGCAAGTGAAGGCGTTGCTATCCCTACCAAGGCATAAAGACTGCCAACGATCCAACATACTTTCCTAACGATGTCGGCCGTCCGTTTCATTAAACATAATCCTCGCATGATCCAGGATCCTAGGTCAAAGCGAGGTATGCTGCTTCGAGGCGGTTATTAAATCAATATCATATATATGGGAGGTGCTGACCCGGTCAGCGCCCATCGCCCTGAGCACCTACCGGCAGTGCATCAGACCTCGATCCCTTCGATGACTTCAAGCGCATCATCAACTTCGATGCCAAGGTATCTCACCGTACTCTCCAGCTTCGTGCGACTCAGCAGAAGCTGGACCGCACGCAGATTCTTGGTTTTCCTGTAGATGAAGTACGTACCATTCTGTCCTTCCAAGAGCGCCATAAATCTGCACGCCCGCATCAACTTACCATTTTGTTATTTTTTTGTTAAACTCGCCGCCCCGCCTTTCATCTGTACCGGGCCGGCCCTTAGTCTTCGGCAATTGTCGGTTCAAACCTAAAACCGCTAAACGACTTGGAAGAACAAAATGGATACCGATAAGTTTGACCGCTACGTTAAAAGCACAATGGATTCGTGGCATTGTCCTGGCGCATCCATTTGTATCATTAGAGAAGATGAGGTGATTTATCAGCGGGCATTCGGCTTGCGCGATACAGAAAAAAGACTGCCTTTGACTGAAGAGACACGCTTCCCTCTCGGCTCTGTAACGAAGTCGATAACTGCCATGAGCGCGGCCTTGCTTGTGGACGATGGATTGCTTGACTGGGACAAACCGGTGCTCCACTACATGCCGGAATTTATCCTGGATGATGCGTACGCGACCCGCCATGTCACGGTGCGCGACATGTTAAGTCATCGCACCGGCCTTCCCCGGTATGATTTTGCCTCCTGGAGGTTGAATTTGCCGGTTAGCGAATTCATCAAGCGCATGCGCTTTCTGAAGCCTAGTGCGACATTTCGCGAGAAAGCGCAATACACCAATATCATGTACTACGCAGCGGGTTATCTCATTGAGAAGATCGCAGGTCAGCGTTGGGACGAGTTCATTGCTGAACGTATCTTTTCACCGTTGGGCATGACAGCGTCGAATTTCGGTCCGGCCTTCAGTGGCACCGACGTTCCGCTGGCCAAAGGGCATCGTATCGAGCGCGATGATGAAGGCAAATTCAACCGATGGACACAGTTACCATTTAACAGATACACGGAACTGTCTCCCGGAGCAGCTGGCGCGCTGTATTCCACGTTAACCGACATGATCAAGTGGTTGAAAGTACACCTCGGTGACGGCAAATTCGGGGACGTTCGGCTCGTCTCCAAGGCAAATCTCAAGCAGATGCATATGCCGCAAATGATGATCCCTACCAATGACATGGGATATGCAATGTCCGGCCTGACGATGTCTGCTTATGGTTTAGGATGGATGATCCGCCCATATCCATATGCGGCGGGGACGATGATTTCCCATGACGGCACTATTGAAGGTCACTGTGCAATTGTTGGTTTTGTTCCAGAGTCGAAAATTGGCGTTATTGTTCTAACGAACGCTTACGCACCTCAGATCCCCCACATTCTGCTCAGAGAGGCAATGGATCGAGCTCGCGGGTTGCCAAGCCAGGACTGGTCGGCCAGGTTTCATCAGACATATGCCCCCATTTTCGCGGCAGCTGGAAAAGGAAATCTGGTTTCCATCGAAGCAAGTCAAGGATCGACGCCAATGTCTCATCCACTTGAGGCGTACACTGGCACGTATACCTCTCCTGGATATCCGGATTTCGCCGTCAAGCTGGAAAACGGCAAGCTATATGGTTGTACCGTCGGGAGCATGCCTTGGTCTGAGCTGAATCACCAAGTGCTGAACACCTTTGAATGGATCGCCTCCGATTGGAGCGAAAGAATCAAAACAAGATTTGTCATTGATGATAACGACGAAGTCGGATCGGTATCTCTGGCATTAGCAGAAGGTGTCCCCGACATCGTTTTTACCCGCAAGCCGATTATGCTCAGTCCCGAGACCACATCAGCAATCTCCGGCGCGTATGACGGCGACGTTGAAGGATTGGTATTCTCAATTAGCGGCAAGGACGGAAAAATCTATTGGCAGCAGATGAATGAGCCGGCAATTGAAGCCAGACCGTGCAAATTCGATGGATCAGATCTGGAGCTACGGGTTAGCCAATCGCGTGTTTTGCTGATTCAGACAGACAGAAAATTTACGCATCTCGTGCTTCAAACCCCAAAAGCAGTCTACAAGGCAACTAAGCGGTGACGGGCGCACCACTAAAAAAGAACAAAAATGTCTCTTTTTGAGAATTGTTTCGACTGTCCGCTTTTCGCCCTGAGTCACTTGTCAAGGGATTGTGTGGCTTACTTGGCCACCGCGATCAACGGCGAGCCGTGGCGTTTCAATGTATCCAGGTAAGTCGCTTCATTGTATGGCTGTCTTGTTTTCCAGACTTTGTAAAGAATTCGGATCCACTTGGACGGTAACGCACGAACAGCAACCCCCATGCGCAGCGCCCTTATTTCGTTGCTGCCGATAGAACGCTCCAGCCCAGATCGATTGGGTGATCGTGGACCCGGCCGAAAAACGAGCACTCCATGGTCAGCTGGCCGCCAGCGGACCTAAATTCACCGTCGATGACACATTCGAAATCGCAGAACAAAACGAACGCCTAAACGGAATGAAGACTTGCGCGGCTGAATGCACCGGAGTGGCTGGGCGTCCGTAACCCTGCCTTGTTTGATGCCCCATTCGAATACGCCACAATGGAAAGAATCGCTCAATCAAGAGGAATCGGCATTTTTGGCATACCAATCGACTCTGTCCCTCGCGGGAAATAGCTTTAAGTGAGAACCGCCACTGCTGTGTACATTCATCTGACAAAGAAAACTGCACTGGTGGTAACCGAGCCAGTAAAACAATCTGCGGACACGCGGACAGTGTAGGAGAAGCTACCTGGAAATCCGGCGACTCTTCCGGATATTCGCCCCGTGGTCGGATTGAGCGAAAGACCGCTGGGGAGTGTGCCGCCGATAAGGTCGAATCGCAGTATCGCGCCATCCAAGCCATCGCCTGCCGTTACATCAATCGACGGCGCAACATTGACATTCGCCCCGACAGGAGCCGAATCATTCGGGTAGGAAACCTTTACGACGGGGAGAGGTGGGTGTGTCTGGCATGCAGCCGGCGCCGCATCGTCGCTTCCGCCACAGCTTGGCAGAGCGATTGCTGCGAGCACGACAAACAGTGCGATGCATATTTTGCTTGCCATGGCATGTCTCCTGAAATACCCGCTTCTCAGATGAGGTGTTCAGACCACTCTACTGTTTCAACGCCATACAACGGTGCAGCAGATCAAGAAATTGACACCGGTCCTGAATATGTTCGGAACGAGATCTATAGATAAAGCTTACTATTGACTATCGAATACGCCAGCCCGGCGACGCGAAGCGGTCCTCGCCCCGACTGCATCCAGTGTCGCACGAGAGAATACAAGTGCAATATTTTTCTGGTTGGCAGGCCAGACTGGGATTACTGCAACTGCCCCCATGCTGAAGAATGTCGATGCTCAACGTATAACTTCGATGTTATCCATCTTCCAGCTCTTGTCGAAATACGCTTCTGCTGGCGCATAGAGGCGGAGGAAGGCAAACCAGTGGCGGCCCGGATCACCTTCGCGCACGCTTTTCATCTTGAAATATGTTCTTATTCGTAGACCGGCACACGCAATTGCTCCTGCGGGCTAAAACGCAATTGGCGCAATTGCTGGATGACAGCCTGGCGATCCGCTTCCGTGCCGCCGGCATTAAGCAACTTGCTGCGTTCGGCCAGGTAAGTGGCGATGCGTGCCTTCCATTGCACGCACGAAGGCGAACATGTCGGGCTCCGCTCTTGCATTCGTATTCACCTCATCACTCTGCCAAAGGCGCGTTGCGCCGAAAAAAACGGCGGCGCAAATTGCCGCCGCCAAAGACCAACCAAGAGATTTCGTTATTTTCATTCGGGCCTCTTGTCAGTTACAGCCCAAGGTTCTTCAAGGCGTATGCGCATCGTCTGCAAGATTTTGCCACCGCACTTTGCTGCTGGCTTCCACCTGAGCATCTTCGTCAGGCGCCGCTTCCCCGGTTTTCTGCAAGTCCGCCTCCAGCGCCGCGATCTTTTCCGCCTTTTGCTCGTTGCTCAAGGCGGGATCCTGATAGAGTTCCAGCTTCGCCAAGGCATGCGGCCCCAAGGGGTCATATGGACCAAACAAGCCTTGCACTTCCTGGGTGCTGAGAAACCGGGCCCGCCTATACCGCATCGCTTCCGCCTGCGCATGCAGGGTTGCAATCGTGCCGTCTGCCGGTAGCGCTTCCTTATCCGCGTCTTCCAGCGCGCGCTGGTAATCCAGGTAGCGCCCCAACAGGCGCTTGGCTTCAGCGGCCGGGCCGGGTTGCAGGCGCTGCTCGATTTCGCGTTCCGCTTCGGCCCGCACCTCATTCAAGCTCTTTTCTCCTTGCTCCGCCAGGAAATGGTCGAACAGTTGTCGCAAATCAGTATTGACCACCAGCGCCTGGACTTCGACCGTCCTGGCTGCGTCCGGCTTGGGCCGAGCCTCGAGTTGCATGCCATCCATCGGGCGCACGAAGGCAAATAGGTTCTCTTCCACCACCACCTTGGCGGCGGGCGCCTCGTCTTCGTGCGCGAACCACGCCACGCCAACAAAGATGGCGGCCATGCCACCTGCTACATGCGCTGTCTTGAGTTTCATGTCAGCCTCTTGTCGGCTATCGATCTCGATTTACAATCGGTTGCCATTCTTTTTTCTGTCCTGAAAAATCCTGCAACAGATTCAGGCTGGTGTAATGCCGCCCGAGAAATCATGAGCTTCCCGGGCGAAGGATGCTTATCAAAGCAGGAAGACTTATTCCAACTGTACGCCCATGTTAATCGCTGGCGTAGGACCGTACCGCCGACTCGGCTTTGATCCGGATACTTCGGGTTGAGTATGTCCGCTACGCCCATGGCGTTCCTCGTTCGGGACACGAGCATTGAGATCATTGCGCAAGGGTGGGAAATGGGCAATGTCCCCATTTCCCACCGGTGCAATGCGGCCGCGATCAGGGAGTCACGAGCGTCTTCGCCCAGTCCTTGACGGCGCAGCGGCTCCACGGGTCTGAGCACTGACCATGCTTGTTCCAGAATCCGAAATCGGTCGTATGCATATACCCAGGGACGACGTACCAAGACACGTTGGCCGTGTTGTTGGGATGCGAGGTCGCTACAGAGCATGCGCTGCCATAACCCACACCTGTCGCGTGCTTCAATTGCTGGGCGTTGCCGGCCGCATAATTCCCGGGGCAGTAGCCTGGACCGAAAACCGCGTCTTGCTGACCATTCGTGGCTCGGATGTTCACGAGAGCCGTATTCGTGTAGTGGAGCTCCGTGAGGTGCACGGAAAAGAGCCCCGTGTCCCCCGTTCCGCTGAGCCAAGCGCCGCGCACTTGAGAATGAAAGTTGCGAGAAAGGTGCGCCATCAAGGATCCCTGGCTGAGCCCAGACGCGAAGATACCCTTGGAGACATCGACCACAGCCAGCGCATCGAGTTTATTGATGGCGGAGTTCGGGTTCGCGGCATCAAAGATGCATCTGGCCTTTTGCACCAACTCCGACCCAGAGACGTCGGTGTCGTTGTCGTACTGGATTGACGCTGCAACGAAGCCCGCGTCCGCCATGTACTGCAGGTACTCGTGGGTCGCGGCGTCATTATAGATCCCCAATGTGCCGTGGGTCCATGTGACCAGCGGGAAGGGTGCTGTGCCTGTAGACGGTGCGTAGTAGACGATCTGCCGCGAGGTGTTGCAGGAGTCCCCCGAAGTTCGGCCGCTGTATGTGGTGGTGAACGGCCCGTTGGCGGCGTCGGCCGACGGCGCGTAGAGAGCGCCTGTAGTGGAAAGCGCAACCGCAGCGACTAGCGCGAAGGCATGCCGCGCGCCGCTTCGGCGAAGCGCCAGCCGAGGCGACGGGGTCGTTGGCTGAAAGAAGTGAGTAATTTTTCTCATAAGTCCCTCCATTGGAAGTTGGTTTGTTTTATTGAAGTTCCAGCGTTAATGGCGTAATGACTTTACATAGGCGTCCTCCTGTGGCGTAGCGTTGATTCTTGTGGCGCCGGTCAAGTCGTCAATGAAACCAATAACGCTTTGTCGCCTTAAGTCTCTCTCTAAGGAGAACACTAGGCGGGTCAAGCGCGAGCACGCCCCTCCCCCAATGGGAGGGGTAGGGAAAACAAGCAAGTATTGGAGTTGTGCTGCTGTTTCGATGCGCTACATCAGGGCGGATTTGCAGGCTTCGTTTTGGGATGAATGCCGAAGCGTCTCAATGCAAAGCCTCGATGTCATCCATTTTCCAGCTTTTGTTGAAATACGTTTCCGTGGGCGCATAGAGACGTAGGTAAGCAAACCAGTGTTTTCCCGGTACGGTCTGTACCCAATTGCTTTCTTTCCCCGCCGGCGCCGTGGGACCGAAATAGAGGTCGACCGAGCCATCACTGTTTTTCTGCAGGTTTTCGCGGCTGGATACATCAGACTTCTGCTTCGAATTTTCGACAAAGCGGCGCGTGTCGGTGTCATACAGTGTGACTGACCAGAATTGTTTGGCCGGCGGATTGGCTGCGACACGCAACCGATAGTTCTTGCTGCCATCGAGCCATGCATCATTCTTGTCGGTGCAGGCGCCTAGAAAGGCTTGCCCGAGTCCGGGTGTGGACGAAGTCATGCCCTTGCTGTTGCCGACCGCCTCATAGAACCATGAGGTTCGTTCCCATAGCTGATCGACGCTTTCCAGGCGCTGTGATGAGTCTTTGATGAACAACGCATACTCCCAATGCCGGTCCGGCCAATGCCTGACGTTGGAAAAGCGCTTGGCGAAGGTGTTGGACTGTGCCAGCAATTTGCCGGCGGTAGCGCCTTGCTCCAAGGCCTTGCGCTGCCGCTCGTCGGGATTGAATGGCTTGCCTTTTTCAATTCCCAGGCTGGCGAGCATGGCCATGTAGAAGCGGTCGCGCTCGTCGACCGGTTCGCGTTGAATGATCTCGTGCAGGCGCTGCCAATAGGCCATGCCATCCGGTTGTGTACCGGACCAGTCCTTGCCGCCAGGAGTCAGAATGCGTACCGGGGCAGCGTTGGCGCGCTGGTTGTAGGGATAGACCTTGACCTTGCTGATAATGGCCTTGCCTTTTTCCGGGTCCGGGTCCAACACGCGAAAACCCATCAGCACGTTATTGGTCGTGGCTTGCGCAACGTAGTAACCATTGGTGTCAGCCGGCGGTTCGCTGCCGGGAGGGACGATCAGGTACTTGCCGCCCGCGCCTTTGTCGGGCCCACTCTGGCCAAGGGCCACGACGGATCGCTGCCAGAAATCGCCGACACCGCCCGCGGTGGCTCCCGCTGGCAATTCGAGGACGAGCGGGCCGGACTTGTCCAGTTCCGCAAAGCCGATGATGTAGGGCGTTGTCGCATTGGCTGTCAGAATGCCGAGCTTGTCTTTCCACGTCGTATAGATCACCAGGTCGTTGGGTTTCGCGCCAAACTTCTCGTAGGTCTCTTTCTGCCACTGCGCATAGGAGACAAGAGGTATCGCCCACAGATACGCTTGCGTCGCCTGCTGAAAATCCAATTCGTTAAACAACTGAGGAATGGCGCTGCGCGCAGGCAGATTGCCCTCCATCGGCACTTTGCCGAAAGGTAGCGTTTCTTCGCGGGCGAACACGGATGAGCCTGTCATCGCAACGAGGATGGCGGCGAAAATTGCGGTACTTCCTTTTTTAACTGTCGGCATATTTGTCTCCAATGTGGCCGCCCGTCGCAGACGGCCGTGTGTGCAAGGGGGCTTCATTGGCTGTGTGCAATCATGCCCCTCCCGAAAAAGGGGGGAGTGTGGAGGTTAAGGAGAAGATTTGCGCTTCGGTGCCGAACACTGAAGTGCGCCGATCGTCTCAATAAGGAATAGCCTTTACATCAAGTCGCGCTTCGCCAGTTCTGCCGATACCATGTCCGCCATCAGCTTGTAGCCGAACGGCGTGTAATGCCCAGCGTCGGCGAACAGGAGGTTGTCGATTGCACCGGGGATGACATTTGCCTTGGTGCAGACGAGCACATGGCCCAGCGGGTTTTTCGCCGGGGACAGGTCACAGGCTGGCGTTGTCGCGCTCGTAATCCCATATTTCGCCGGATTGGCAGCTTGATCGCGGCTGATGGAATAGAAATCTACCTGAACCACATCGGTGCCAGCCAGTCCGGCCTGCAATTGCGCGTTGAATGTGGTGACTAAGGTATTCATCAACCCTTGCGCCTGCGCGCTTTGCACCAAGCCAAACGGGAACTTGCTGACGTCCGGTACATTAATGACGACAACGTACTTCGCACCTTTGCCGACAATCTGGTTCTTGACATAGCCTGCCAGTTCCGCGCCCGCGGTTCCCACCGCCGTTAGCACAGTCGCTGGCGCGGTTCCGGCAGCAAGCGACACGAGGGCGGCGCCAACGTCATTGCCGCCGGCGTGCACGAAAACGATTTCCGATCCGTTAAAACTTCCGTTATTTTTTGCAAGGTGGTTCTGGATCTGCGTGACTACGGGAACCGTCATGCCGCGAACCGGGCTGGCGGTCCCCGTCGCCTTGTTGCCGGATCCGATCGGGTTGGTCACGCGGGCGCCGCCCTGCGCATAGTTGGTGCAGTTAGGGTGATTGGTGATCGGAGCCGCATAGCCCAGCGCCGCGTCGCCTTCGAGACCTGTTTGCGCGGCGCACTGGGCCAGCGCGTGCAATCGGTTCGCCATGACTTCCGTCCAGTTCTGGGCGTCGGGCGCATTCACCGTAAACTTGCCGCCGCCCAGTGTCTTGATGTTGCCGACGGCGTAGCTGCCGACGTCGCTCAAGCTATCCCCGAACGTCACCATCGAACTGAAGTGCGGCGTATTGTCACCACCGCATCCGGCCAGGACGGCCGCCGCCAATAGTGATGCCGTGAATTTTGTTATTTGCATCTCACTCCTCCCGATTAAAAATTACAAAAACAATGAATCAGTGCACGCCGCAGTCTGGCGTTAATGCTCGCGCTCGCGCAAATGCCGCGCCGGAATCGCGAGCAGCAGCACGATGGCACCGATTACCAGCACGGCCGCAATCACATCGAAGGCCAGGTACAAACTTCCCGTTGCCGATTTGATGGCGCCGACCATGAACTGGCTGAGCGCGGCAGCCAGGTTGCCGATACTGCTGATCACAGCGATGCCGGCGGCCGCCTTGGTAGGACTGAGCAGGGCGGGAGGAATGGTCCAGAACAGCGAAATGCCGCACAGCGCGCCCGCAGTGCCGAGACACAGCAGGAATATCGACAGCGGCACATTGCCTTGTGCAAAGCCGAGCAGGAAGAAGCAGGTCGCGCCCGTCAGGAGGGTCAACGCAAGATGCCAGCGACGCTCTTGGCGCTTGTCGGAACTGCGCCCGAGCAGGTACATGCCGATCAGGGCACCGAGGTAGGGCAGGCTGGACACCATGCCGATGGTTTTCAAGCTTTCCAGGCCGAAGCTGCGCAGTAGCGTCGGCATCCAGTAGGAGGCCGTGTTCATGCCGCTGTAGACGCAAAAGCACACCAGCCCGGCGATGTACAGCCTCGGATCGCGCAGCACTTCGCCAAAACCGCCGTGTGCTGCGCTTTTGCCCGACTCGGCGGCCAGTGCCGCAGCGATGGTTTCTTTTTCCGAGTCGTTCAGCCAGGCAGCCTGCGCCGGCTTGTCGGTGAGCCAGAACCAGCCGAAGACACCGAGCACGATGGCTGGGATACCTTCGAATATGAACAGCACCTGCCAGTCGCGCAGCCCCATCCAGCCCTGGAAGTGGGTCATGATCCAGCCCGCCAGCGGACCGCTGACGACGCCGGCAACAACCCCTGCCATCACGAAAACCGCGGTGATGCGGCCGCGCATCGCAGCAGGAAACCAGTAGGTCAGATACAGGATCACGCCCGGGAAGAAGCCGGCCTCGGCCATGCCGAGGAAAAAACGCGCAACGATCAATTGATTCGGTGTAGTGACGAAGGCGGTTGCCACCGTGACCGCCCCCCACAACATCATGATTCGCGTCAGCGTGGCACGCGCACCGATACGTTGCATAAACAGATTGCTGGGTACTTCGAAGAGGATGTAGCCGAGATAAAAGATGCCGGCGCCAAGACCGAAAGCGGCGTCGGTCAACGCGATGTCCTCGGCCATGCGCAGCTTGGCGAAGGAAATATTCATGCGATCGATGGCATTGATCGCGCAGGCGAGAAGCAGATAGGGCATCAGCCGCCAGGTGACTTTGCGATAAACGTTTTCTGCTGCTGTTGCTGGGGCATGCGCCGCCGCTGGCGAAAGCTGCTCGATTTGACTCATGTTGCTCCTCTTGAGTTGGAAAAATTATTCTTGTTCTTGTTATGGTCTTCTGGCTCGGTCATCCGGATGGGGCCGAGATTCAGACGGCACGTTTCCTGAGGTCGAAAAACCTCGGAAAGTGTGAATGAACGATATAGGTGGACCCTCCCCGCGGCCCCCCTCCTTAAGGGAGGGGCTGCGTAGCCGAACTCGGAGTGCGGGGAGGACAAAAGAGGAGGAGTAATTTACGGCGTGACGATATTGAAGGACGGACTGAACGTGGCGAGCATGCCCATTAGCTCGCCCAGTTTCTGTCCGTTGCCCTCGATCTTGATCTCGCCTTGCTTGATCGCTGCGGGCAAGTCGATCTGGCGCAGGTTGATGCGATCGAGCGTGGCCTTGCTCATGGTGATTGTTGCATCAGCCTTTGCATGCTTGCTACCCTCGCGATAGGTCAGCACGCCATTGCGCAAGGTCAGTGCGAACGGCTTCTTCAGGTCGGAGAACACCCAGTTGAGCGCCATGTCATGGCCCACCGCCTTATTGGAATCCAGGCGCACTGCCATGAAGTCGAAGAACATGCCCGGCTCCAGTGCTTTGACCAGGTCGACGGTGCTGCGCATGCCTTTCTGTGCCTGCACGCCGTTGCGCAGTTCTGCCGCGCCGCTTAGATAGATGTTGCGCCACAGCGAGCTCTCGGCTTGATAGCCCAACTGCTCCAGCGTGTCGGCTTGTGCTGCACGCGCCTCCCTGTTCTCAGGTTCGGCGAAAACCAGGTGATTGCCCAGCTGCACGGCCCAGCGGTAGTCGCCCTTGTCCATCGCGCTACGCATCAGTTTGAGCACGTTGGCCGCGCCGCCCAATGCTTCCACATAGCGCTTGCCGGCTTCGACCGGTGACAGAGGATTGAGGCTGGCTGGATTGGCGTCATAAAAGCCCAGATAGCGCTGATACACCGCGCGCGAATTGTGGCTGAGCGTGCCGTAGTAGCCGCGTGTGCTCCACTTGGTTTCCAGCTCGCCCGGCAGTTTCTGCATTGCCTCGGCGATTTCCATCGGCGTGAGACCCTGGTTCAACAGGTGCAGCGTGCGGTCGTTCAGGAAGGTGTACATGTCGCGCTGGTCGGCCAGCATTGTGCGGATGCGTTCGCCGCCCCAGGTCGGCCAGTTGTGCTGGGCAAACAGCACCGTGGCCTTGTCACCGTAGCGCACCAGGCTGTCATCGATGTACTTGCCCCAGGCCTTGGCGTCGCGCACCAGCGCGCCGCGCGGCGTCAGGATATTGTGCATCGTGTGGGTGGCGTTCTCGGCCATGCACAGGGCCTTGAGCTGCGGCAGGTACAGGTTCATTTCCGCTGGCGCTTCGGTGCCGGGCGTCAACTGGAACTCGATATCGAGACCGTCGATGCGATGCGTTTCATAATGCTTGGTCAGCAGCACGGTCGGCGCGATCAGAGTGACGGTTCCGCCCTGCGGCGTGCCCTTGCCGATGCCGGTGTCCACGTGAGCGTGCTCGCCGCGCGGCAGCAGGGAGCCACCCTGATACTGCCCGCGGCGCAGCATCGCGGTGCCCGCAAACACGTTCTCGCTGACTGCTTCTTCCATGAAGCCGGCCGGCGCATAGATCTTGACCTTGCCGGCCTTGACATCGGCTTCGTCCACCACGCCGCGCACGCCGCCGAAATGGTCGATGTGGCTGTGCGAATAGATCACCGCGACCACCGGTTTTTTCGGCCGATGCTGGTAATAGAGCTCGAGCGCCGCGCGCGCGGTTTCCGTCGTCATCAGAGGATCGATGATGATTAAGCCCTTGCTGCCTTCGATGATGGTCATGTTCGCCAGGTCGAGTCCGCGCACCTGATAGAGGCGATCGGTGACCTGAAACAATCCGGCATTCGCATTCAGTTGGGCCTGGCGCCACAAACTGGGATTCACCGTATCTGGGCTCTTGTCAGCCTGAAGGAAATCGTATGCCTGCATGTTCCACACGACGCGGCCATCGGCAGCCTTGATCTCGCCCTTGTACGATGCAATCAAGCCACGCTTGACCGATTCGTAATCTTCGCGGTCGGCGAATGGCAACTGCTGCAATACGGCGGCATTCCTGGCAGCGGTGGAGGTGCTGGCTGGCTTGGTTTGCATTTGCGGCGCAGGGACATTGTCCGCAACGGCGTTGGCCCCGAAAATGAAAACCAGTGCCGTTGCCAGGATGGTATTGCGGGCGGACAAGGCAACACCGGCGCGAATGGCGTCTCGTGTCATTGTGATATCTCTCTTGATAGTGACTTGATAATGTGGACCGCGCCTCGCGGCCATTTCATCACAAGGTATATATGCCTGCTTGCAGTTGCGCCCCTCTTTTGGAGAGGGGCAATCGCCCGAGACGTTTGCACAGGGCAAACGCATGCGCTACGCGGCCGCATCAGGCAGACGCGGCTTCCCCCAGCGATGTCATATCGATCACGAAACGGTATTTCACATCGTTGGCCTGCATACGCTTGAACGCCGTGTTGATGTCGCGGATATCGACCATCTCGCAATTGGGCAACACATTGTGCTCGGCGCAGAAGTCCAGCAGCTCTTGAGTATCTTCGATGCCGCCAATCAGCGAACCGGCGATGGAGCGGTTGTTGCGCATCAACAGTCCGCCATGGATCGGCTCCAGCGGCTCGATGGCACCGACCAGCACTAGCACGCCGTTGCGCCCCAGCAGCATCAGATACGGGTTGACGTTATGCTTGGTCGGGATGGTATCGAGGATAAAGTCGAAGGCATTGGCCGCGGTCATCATCGCCTTGGGATCGCTCGACAGCAGCACATGATGCGCACCCAGTGCACGCGCATCGTCGGCCTTGCTCGGCGAAGTCGTGATGACGGTGACTTCGGCGCCCAGCGCGACGGCAAGTTTGACACCCATGTGGCCCAAGCCGCCCAAGCCGACGACCGCCACTTTTGAACCTTTGCGCACCCCGTGCTTGCGCATCGGTGTCCACACCGTGATGCCGGCGCACAAGAGCGGACCGGCATAGCGCGGGTCAAGCGCGTCCGGCACGCGCAGCACGAACTTTTCGCGCACCACGATGCTTTCCGAGTAGCCGCCGTACGTGATTGCGCCGGTGTGGCGATCCTTGCCGTTATAGGTGGCGGTCAAGCCATTGACGCAATTCTGTTCCTGGCCGTCTTCGCAGGGCGCGCAATGCTGGCAGCTGTCGACCATGCAACCGACCGCGACGCGGTCGCCCACCTTGTATTTCGTTACCTGCGGGCCGACGGCGGTGACGTGGCCGATGATTTCATGACCGGGCACGCAGGGGTAGACGGTGTTGCCCCAGTCGTTGTGGACCTGGTGCGCGTCGGAGTGGCAGACGCCGCAGTAGGCGATGGAGATGGCGACATCGTCGGGACGCAGGGCGCGGCGCTCGATGTGCATCTGGGTGAGATCGGCGTGCGCTTCGCAAGCGCCATAGGCTGTGCAGGTGGTCATGTGATTGATCCTTGAATAATGTTGAGGCGGGTAGCCGAGGTCGATTTCTCACATTAATTTCCCCGTCATCCCCGCGCAGGCGGGGATCCAAAAGCCGGAGGATATAGCAAACTCCGTATGGATCCCCGCCTTCGCGGGGATGACGGGGGTGAGAGAGGTGGAAAATTGAACAAAAGTGCTCGCTAGCGCGAGGAGGGATAAAAGCGGATCGTTACATCTCGATCGACTGGCGCAACCAGGGCGCCGCCGTGGTTTCCGGCGATGCAATCTGGTTGGAGATCCACTTGCCCATGCGGCGCATCGGCTCGATCGAATCCTGCGGGGCTGCAAACTTCATCGCAGCCGCGTAACCCAGCGACACAATGCGCTGTGCGCCGTACAAGGGCAGGATGTCTTTCAGTTCATCCTTTACGCTCTCCGGATAGACGCCGACGGTTTGTGTATAAGCATCGACCGCAGCCATCATCTCGTCGAGCGAATCCACCGGCACCAGGTTGGCAGTGCGATCGTCCAGGCTGGCGGCGAAGGATACGGCCTCCGGAATCTGAGAACAGATGATGGCACCTTCACCATCCTTGCCGCCGATGACCTTGTACCACTCGTCGTCCAGGCGCAGCGCGTCTACTTCTGCTTTCAGTTTCTGGTCGTAGCGCTTGGGCTTGGTGGACAGGACATTCGGCAGGGCCATCATGGCGTCGTAGACGTAGCGACCGAAGGTGTTCAGCTTTTCCAGGCCTTCCTCATCGGTGCCGCTCTGCACGTAGATCACGCGTGCGCATACGCAACCCTTCTGGTTGATGGCGCCGATGTCGGCGGCCAGGCGCACCGCGGCTTCGCGCATGGACGTTTCGCTGTCGAAGGTGTCCTTGCCGATGATGCTGGCGCTGCGTTTCGGATCGAGGGAGATCAGTTCCAGGCCGGGCTGGATGTACTGGGTAACGTGCTTCATCGCCGCGAAGCCGCCCCAGGCCACGATCTTCTCCAGGTTCTGCGGCTGGTACAAGCGCTGTTCGAAGGCCTGGTCGCCGCCCTTCCAGTAAGCCACGCTCAAGTGCTTGGTGATCGGATGGTCCGGCGCCATGTCGATCATGGTGCGGGCAATCGCGAGCGCGGTGAACGGATCGTTGGACGGCGCCTTGATGATGGCGTCGCTGCGCAGCACCATGTTGCGGATGATGGTCCAGAGCGACAGGCTGACAGCATTGCCGGCCACGATGTGCAGGGTGCGCGCGCCGAAGCAGCGTACTTCGAGTTCGGTGCCGTCGAGCAGCTTCTCCTTGACCCAGCCTTCCAGGTACTTGATGCCGACCGTCTTTTCCGCCATCTCGGTGATGAACTCGCGCGACAGCATGTTGTGCAGGCCCATATAGGACGCCTTGACGATGGTCGGCGTGGTCGGCGCGGTCAGGTAGGACAGCTCGCAAGCTTCTTGCAGGTACTTGTTCTTGCTGAAGTCCAGATGCTTGCCCAGTTCGACCGCGTAATCGAGGATGTCGTCGAAGCTGAGCTGGTACAGGTCGGCCAGCTTGGCCGGATTGCCCAGCGGTAGCTTGTCGATGTACTTGTGCGCATCCGGCGTCAGGAAAGAGATGTCACCGCCGCGGCCGCCGACTTCGATCAGGTTGTCGGTGATGACTTTGCCGCGGATGATCATCGGCGCAATGGGTTTTGTCATGGTATTTAGCCTTCGATATTGTTCAGGAAGTCCATGGCCTCGCGGTGCGAACCTTCGGTCGCGGCGCAGGTGATCTTGTCGTCGCCGCCGTTCTTTTCGCTATAGCGCTGGATCGGACCGGCCACATAGGCGCTCGGGCGGCCGCATGCGCAAGGTTTATCCCATTCGACCGTGATTTCGTCGCCGGTGATGAAGCCGCCCCAGTGGATGTCGGCGCCCAAGTCGTAGAAAGCGGCGCGGCCGGTGACGCGGCCTTCGCGCGGCAGCGGCTTGCTGGTTTCCGGGTCGAGCAGGAAGGGGATCACGGTCGGCGTGAAATGGAAGTGGCCGTGCTCGCAACGCGGGTTCGAACCGCTCACCAGTTCCGACATCGCGTAGGTCTCGTTGAGCGTCTTGACGCCGGTGAAGCGCATCACATCCTCGCGCCAGCCCTCCGGCTGCACCACGCCCTTGGCGCCGCCGGTGGTGGTGATGTAGGAGTCGGGGTGGAACACGCCTTCCAGGCCGCGCTCGAGGCCGGCCTTGGCCATGTTGTGCAGCAGGTTCCAGGTCGCGCCGATATACACGCGCTTGCCCTTGAGCTTGGTCGCCATCTCTTCGAAGAAGCCTGCCAGATGCTTCGGCATCTCGGCCTGCAGCTTGTCGAACGCCTTTTTCTTCTCGATCATTTCCGGGCTGATGTCCAGACGATCCAGCGTACCCTTGGCATGCGCGGCGCGCAGTTTCGCGCCCAGGTGCAGCACGTCGGAAGAGAGCGTCGCCGGGTAGGCGGCATGGAAATTCGATTCGTCGGGCAGCAACGCCTGAATCATGAAGTCGTTGGCGCGCACGTGAGAGAGATAGCCTTTGCGGTAATACGGGTAGACGGTATGCAGGTCCGGTTGCGGCGTGTTCGGGCCCTCCATCTTCCACACGAACAGCTTGCGCACGTCGCATGCCTTTTCCCATTCGCGCACGCTGTTGGGCAGGAAGGACAGAGTGCCGGAAGTGCCGGAGGTATGGCAGATGCGCACTTGCGGCACTGCCTGGTCCATCGTGTCGAACCAATCGTCCAGCCCCTTGCAGCTGCTGACGTCGGCGGCGGCGATGGCTTCGGCATACTCCGGCGTCACCAGCTTGCCGATCCACTTGTTGATCTGCGTGAAGTTCTTTTTTTCCAACAGGGAGGGCGGATAGGATTTGAAGACCGTGTGCTCGAACAAGAGCGGCACTACATCGTCGAACTTCTCTATCTGTTCGATGCCTTCGCCATCGGCGAGTTTTTTCAGGACCGGAATGCGGTTGCGCAGTGCGGCAAAGCGCTGCTTCAAGGCTTCGAGCTTGACGGCATCAAGCTCGGCGCGCGGTAAGTGTTGCCAGGTGCGGTAGTTATAGTCGGCCAGCGCTATCGGATTGTTCAGCAGCAGTTCGGCTTTTTTCTCGATTGACATTTCCGCAAGGGACATGGGTAACTCGCTAATCGAAGTGGTGGATATCCCGGCAATCAACAGACGTGCCGGCATGGGCATAGAGCAGCGTCGTTGCCGTCGTAGCGGCAACGTGTTTTTGCGAGGTCAGTATAGAGAGCGAAAGCGCAAATTTCTCTCCGGATTCGGTCTTCGCTTGGAGAGCACTCAAGTACTTGAATAAAAAAGGAAATTGCGAATTTTCGCCTATGGCTCAAGGCATATCTCCGTATTTGATTTTCAGCATTGCACATCGGCAAGCCAGGTTTCTCTGGTCTGTCTTCGATTATTCTTGCTGCTTGTATTCATGCATAAAGACTCATGACCAAGTACATCCGAAAAAAACCTGCAGGCGATGACATCCTGCATATCGAATTGCCTGCCAAGCCGCGCAAGCGTCCGCGCCAGGAACGTTCGGTCATGCTGGTGGATGCCCTCAAGAAAACGGGATGGGACATCCTGGAGAAAGAAGGGCGCGATGCCTTGTCGCTGGATCGTCTATCGCTGCGTTCCGGCGTAGCAGTCAGCTCCATCTACGAATACTTCCCGACCATAGAAGCGCTGATCACCGCGATCTTCGAGGACTACCGCGGGCAAGCACGCCGTCGGCTGGTGGAAGAGCTTAGGGCGCTGCCGCCCTCGGCAAAGCTGTTCGACGGCGTCCTATTGATCATGCAGATCGGCATTGCGCTGCTGCACAAATGGTCGCAGGTCGACCGGGAATTTTTCACCCGTTCTTCCCATTACGAGGAATTGGTCCGCCTGGATCTCGTCAAGCCGGAATTCACCTGGACGTCCGTGGCAACGAATGCCTTGATGGAGCGATTTCCTGACGAGATCCTGGTGCGCAACCGTGAAAAGGCACGGTTTCTGGTCTACCAGACCATTTTGGCTCTGCCGCGTGCGATGGGTCTGATGAAGCCCGAATATCTGGGCGAGCCGGACACACCGCTCCTGCTCGCCCGCATGCTGCATGCGCTGTTGACGACTCCGGATTAATACCAGTCCCGGCCTGCAACGTGACAGAGGAAATCGATGGATTCTTTCGCCTGGTAAGGCGCAGGAGGCGTCAATAGCGGTGCTATTGCGGTCATCCGAACATGCCGATGTCGGCGCCGGCTCCTAACTCCAGAAACTGCCGTCGGCCAGGGTTAATCGCCTGCGTCACCCGCCGCCCGCGAGATACCCCCCCAAAAAGAGAGGGGGAAACTCGTGCCGCCGGCCACTACTATCTGCTCAGGGTGTGCACACGTATGCACAAATAAAGTCATCAAATTCTCAAGGTAAATACTTGAAGGTGCATACGACTGCACTGTCCGCCCCCGTGCGCAATCCTGTTGCCCTTCTTGCCTATCACTCTATTAAAGCGCCATGGTTCGCAATACATCTCCAACGGCAAATCCTCCGGCGATCGGCCGTGTGCGCGTCACGGCAAAAGACTTGGCCGTGCGATTGGGCGTGGCGACCTCGACGGTGTCGCGCGCCTTCGATAGCGGTTCGCGCATTTCAGACGATTTGCGACAGCGCATCATCAGCCTTGCCGATGAAATGGGCTATCGCCCGAACGCCATTGCGCGCTCGCTGAATCAGCAGCGCTCCGGCATCGTGGCGCTGGTCATGGGCGATATGGCGAATCCGTTTTATCCGGAAGCGCTGGAGGAGTTTTCGCTGCGACTGCAGCAGGCCCACCGGCAGTTGCTGCTGTTCGTCGTGCCTAAGGGCGGCGAGGCGGACGATGTGATGCCGCAGGTCTTGCAGTACCAGGTGGATGCCATTGTGGTAACTGCGGCGAAGCTGTCGTCGCGCACATCCGAGCTGTGCGCGCGCCAGGGGATTCCGGTAGTTTTCATGAACCGGCGCGTCGATGACCCCATGGTCTGGTCCGTGTGCTGCAACAACGAGAGCATGGGCGTCATGGTCGCGGAATATCTGGTCAAGAAAGATCGAAAGGTCTGCGCCTTTATCGCCGGTGACATGAACATCTCCACTACCGTCGACCGCTTGCGCGGATTCGAGCGCGGCTTGGCAGCAAATGGCCAGAAGCTGCTGGCAAACGTGCAGGGTGGTTACACCTATGATGGCGGCTTTGCTGCTGCCGGCGAACTCTTTGCGAAAGGTAAACCTCTCGTGGATGCGGTTTTCTGCGCCAACGACATCATGGCCCTCGGCGTGCTTGGCTACCTGCGCCAGAACACTTCGCTCGACGTCCCCAAAGATGTCGCCGTGGTCGGCTTCGACGACATCCGCGCCGCCAGCTATCCGGAATACAACCTGACCACGGTGCGTCAGCCCGTGGGAGAGATGATCGATCTCGCGATCGGCCTGCTGCGCACCGGGCACCGGCCGGGCAGCATTCACGCGGTGCTGCAGGAAGTGCCGGGACAACTCATCTTGCGCGGCTCCGCCTAGACCGCCATTGAAACCACCATTAGACATTCTTCCAAAAACACCAAAGGAAACCACATGGCTATCTATCTGAAAACATCGAAGCCGCAAGAAGTGAAAGCGGAAATCAACGCCCAGGTGCGCGACACCGTCACCAACATCCTGGACGATATCGCCAAGCGCGGCGACGCGGCCGTGCGCGATTATTCGACCAAGTTCGACAAGTGGACCCCGGCCAGCTTTCGTCTCTCCAAGGAAGAAATCGACGCCTGCATCGCTTCGCTGTCGGAAGAGGCGTTGATCGACATCCGCTTCGCGCAGGAGCAGATCAAGCGCTTCGCACAGATCCAGAAAAGCGCGCTGCGCGACATCGAGATCGAAACCTTGCCGGGCGTGGTGCTCGGCCACAAGAACCTGCCGGTCAACAGCGTGGGTTGCTACATCCCGGGCGGCAAGTATCCGCTGGTCGCGTCGGCCCACATGAGCGTGCTGACCGCCAAGGTCGCCGGCGTCAAGCGCGTGATCGCCGCTGCGCCGCCATTCGAAGGCAAACCCTCGCCGGCGATTGTCGCCGCGATGCACCTGGCCGGCGCCGATGAAATCTATTGCATGGGTGGCGTGCAAGCCATCGCTGCGATGGCGCTGGGCACCGAGCAAATCGAACCGGTCGACATGATCGTCGGTCCGGGCAATGCTTTCGTCGCGGAAGCCAAGCGCCAGTTGTTCGGCCGCGTCGGCATCGACCTGCTGGCCGGTCCGACCGAGACGCTGATCATTGCCGACGACACCTGCGACGCCGAACTGGCGGTGGCCGACCTCCTGGGTCAGGCTGAGCACGGCCCGAATTCGCCCGCCATCCTCTTGACCAACAGCCGTGCGCTGGCCGAGACGGTACCCGCCGAAATCGAGCGCCAGCTGGCAAAGCTGCCGACGGCGCCGATCGCCCGCGTGGCATGGGAAGAGTACGGCGAAATCATCCTGTGCGATTCGTACGAAGAAATGGTGAAAGAGGCGGATCGCATCGCGTCCGAGCACGTGCAAGTGATGACCAAGGACCCGGACTACTTCCTGCACAACATGACGAACTATGGCGCGCTGTTCCTCGGCCATCGCACCAACGTGTCGTACGGCGACAAGGTCATCGGCACCAACCACACGCTGCCTACCGGTAAGGCGGCGCGCTACACCGGCGGCCTGTGGGTCGGCAAGTTCATCAAGACCTGCACCTATCAGCGCGTGACGACCGATGAGGCGTCGGCCATGATCGGCGAATACTGCTCGCGCCTGTGCGCGATTGAAGGTTTTGCCGGCCACAAGGAGCAGGCGGACATCCGCGTGCGTCGCTACGGCAAGAAGAAGGCGGCCTGAGGACCGGAGTTAGCAAGTGTAAGGAGGGCACTGCGTGCCCGCCTTACATCGACAGAAAACGTGACAGGTAATTGCAAATGAAAAAATCAGAAGCGGCGCTGCGCGACGCATACCCCCATTTCCTGCAGATCGCGACGCGCTGGATGGACAACGATGTCTATGCCCACGTCAACAACGTCGTCTATTACAGCTACTTCGACACCGTCGTCAACGAGTACCTGCTGCGCAACGACGTACTCGATTTTGGCAACAGCCCGACGATCGGTCTGGTGGTCGAGACGCAATGCAATTATTTTTCTTCGATCGCTTTTCCGGAGCGTATCGATGCCGGACTGCGTGTGACGCGACTCGGTTCGTCGAGCGTGCGCTACGACATCGGACTGTTCCGCGAAGGCGAGACCGAAGCGGCGGCACAAGGGCACTTTGTGCACGTCTACGTCGATCGCGAAACGCGCCGCCCTGCCTCCTTGACGGAGGTAATGCGCGCAGCGCTTGCGCCACTGGCAACCAACACGGTTTAACAGATCAAGGAAGACACCATGATCAAGCAAATGAAACGCATGCTGACCCTGCTCGGAACAGCCATCGTGCTTGCAGCGCCGCTGTCGGCACATGCTGCCCAGCAGGACAAGCCGAACATCCTCGTCATCTGGGGCGACGACATCGGCTGGCAAAACGTGAGCGCCTATGGCATGGGGGTGATGGGCTACACCACGCCCAATATCGACAAAATCGGGACGGAAGGCATCCGCTTCACCGATCATTACGCGCAACCATCGTGCACGGCCGGCCGCGCTGCGTTCATCACTGGCCAGTATCCGATCCGTTCCGGCATGACCACCGTCGGGCAGCCTGGCGACAAGCTCGGCATCCAGGCCGCTTCGCCGAGTTTGGCGGAAGTATTGAAGAAGGTCGGCTACCGCACCGGCCAGTTCGGCAAGAACCACCTGGGGGATAACAATCCCAACCTGCCGACCGTGCACGGCTTCGACGAGTTCTACGGCAACCTCTATCACCTCAACACCGAGGAAATGCACGAGTACCAGGACTACAAGTCGTACGCCGAAAAGTATCCCGGCGGTCCCAAAGCGTTCGCACAGAAATTCGCAACCCGTGGCGTGTTGCATTCGTTTGCGACTGACAAGGACGACCCGACGGTCGATCCGCGCTTCGGGCGTATCGGCAAGCAGACGATCGAGGATACCGGTCCACTCACCATGAAGCGGATGGAAGATTTCGATGCGGCGGAGCTGATTCCCAGGGCAACCGACTTCATGCGGCAGTCCAAGAAGGAAGGCAAGCCCTTCTTCGTCTGGCTGAATACGACGCGCATGCACTTGTACACCCACCTCAACGACAAGTGGCGCAACGCCGCGGCGAAGCACACGCATGAGGACGACACCCAGGGCAGCGGCATGCTACAGCACGATCACGATATCGGGCTGGTGCTGGATTTCCTCAAGCAGAACGGCCTCGACAAGAACACCATCGTCTGGTACTCCACCGACAACGGTCCCGAACATGCCTCATGGCCGCACGGCGCCACGACCCCATTCCGCGGCGAGAAGATGACGACCTACGAAGGCGGGGTGCGGGTACCGTCGATGCTGCGCTGGCCCGGCGCCATCAAGTCCGGCCAGATCAAGAACGGCATCCAGGGGCATCAGGATATGTTCACCACTTTTTCCGCCGCCGCGGGCGTGCCGGAAGTGGTCGAACGGATGAAGACGGAGAAGAAGCAAGTCATCGACGGCGTGAACAATCTCGACTACTGGACGGGCAAGTCGCCGGAAAGCGCGCGCAGCCACATCCTGTACTACTTCGAAAACAAGTTGACCGCGATTCGGATGGGACCATGGAAGTTCCACTTCTCGACCAAGGAAGACTACTACGCCAACCTGGTGCCGCGCACCATGCCGCTCCTGTTCAACCTGCGCAGCGATCCGTTCGAAAGCTATGACAGCAAGGACTCCTACGGCCATCTGATCCAGAAGGCGGCCTGGCTGGGCGGACCGATGGGCGAGATTATCGGCACGCACTTGAAGTCGCTGGCGGACTATCCGCCGGTACAAGGCTCGAAGTCGTTCGATCGCTCGAACCTGGTTCAGGAATTCTTGCAGGGAATAAGGCGCAAGCAGGAATGACGTGGCTGCGCACGCGCAGGAATTCCTGGATATCGGCACAGCCGCATTGCGGTTCCAGTCCAAATGACAAACAAGGAGCGCCTTATGCGAAGGAGAACGATGGAGCGCCATCAACGCAGGCAAAAGTCATTGCCCATGGAAGCAAAAATACCTCCTCAAGCGCGTCGAGCGTCCCGCTTCCGGCGCGGCGTATTGGCGGCGCTGCTGGCATGCGGCACAGGGGCGGGGGGGCTTGCCTTCTTCTCTTGGCACGCTGAATCCGCGCAGACGCATCCTCCTGTGGTCGTGCTGGGCGATGGCATCCACGGTCTGAAAGGCATGGTCTACATTCCTGCCGGCGAGTTCCGCATGGGCAGCGACCATCAGCTTGCGCAGCCCAATGAGCGTCCCGCCCATAAGGTACGCGTGCACGGCTTCTGGATGGACCGGCATCATGTCACCAATGCCGAGTTCCGCCAGTTTGTCGACGCCACCGGCTATGTCACCACGGCGGAAAGGAAGCCGGACTGGGAAACCTTGAAAGCCCAGCTGCCGCCCGGTACGCTGCAGCCGCCGGACAGTGCGCTGGTGGCCGGCGCGATGGTGTTCGTCGGCACCGCCCGTCCGGTGCCCCTGCAGGATTATTCACAATGGTGGCGCTATGTGCCAGGTGCGGACTGGCGCCATCCGAACGGTCCCGGCAGTTCCATCGACGGCAAGGACGATCATCCGGTGGTGCAAGTGTCGTATGAGGATGCACAGGCTTACGCGCAGTGGATCGGCAAGCGCCTGCCCACCGAAGCGGAGTGGGAATACGCCGCACGCGGCGGACTGGAGCAGGCGACCTACGCCTGGGGCGACCAGTTCGCGCCGGGCGGCAAGCAAATGGCCAATGTCTGGCAGGGACAACAGGCGCAAGCCTTTCCCGTGATCAGTCCCAAGGCCGGCGGCGCCTTGGGCACCAGCCCGGTCGGCACCTTTCCGGCCAATGGTTATGGCTTGTATGACATGACCGGCAACGCCTGGCAATGGGTGGCCGACTGGTATCGCGCCGATCAATTCCAACGCGACGCGCGTGCGCGCAAAACACTCGACAACCCGGCAGGGCCATCGGGTTCATGGGACCCGAGTGAGCCCGGCGTGCCGGAGAACGCGCCGCGGCGCGTGACGCGCGGCGGCTCTTTTCTCTGTAATGAAGACTACTGCCTGAGTTACCGGCCCAGTGCGCGGCGCGGGACCGACCCGTACAACAGCATGTCGCACCTGGGCTTCCGGTTGGTGAAAACGCATTAGCCCGGATGTTCAATTAACCGATTTCAACAAGGGAAGAAAGTGATGAGGAACTAAGAGAACATACAGACATGAGAATGCACTGATAAGCCTCCGATGCAATCTGCGGCAGGCGATAAAGATTTCAAACTATTCCCTATTCAGGAGACACCATGACGAGCACATCCCACACGCTCAACGTGCAACAATTCATCGATGAACAACGCTTCACGCCGTATCAATGGCGCATCCTCATATCCTGCTTTCTGCTCGTCGCGATTGACGTCTACGACGCTGTGGCAGTCGGTTTTGTTGTGCCGGTCCTTGCGCAAGAGTGGGGTGTATCGAAAGCAGCATTCGGTCCGGTGATGAGCGCGGCAGTATTCGGGTTGGCGATCGGCGCATTGATAGCCGGACCTCTATTCGATCGCATTAGTCCGAAAACGGTGATCGTTTGGTCGATGTTCATGTTTGGCGTGTGCAGTATCGGCACCATGACTGCCGACTCGCTCACCTCGCTTGGCATATGGCGTCTTTTGACGGGAATCGGCCTGGGCGCGGCGTTGCCGGGCGCGGCGACGCTGATGTTCGAATATGCGCCGGCGCGCATGAATGCGCTTCTCGTCAATGCGATAGGTTGCGGCGCCTTGGTCGGTGCAACGGCCTGCGGATTGATTTCGGCGGCCCTGGTTCCGACCTACGGCTGGGAAAGCATTTTCATCATCGGCGGGGTTTTCCCGATCGTGCTTGCCGTGTTCATGCTGCTCGCCACGCCTCAGCCGCTGCGCTTCATGGTGCAACGCGGCTGGCCGTCGGATCGAATCGCCGCTGTACTGCGGCGCATTGCACCTGGCAAATCGTTTGACGATACACGCTTCGTGCTCTCGGAAGAACCGCAGACGCAGCAGCAGACTGGTGTATCGGTGGTGCTGTCGAAGCGTTTCAGGGCCGGCACTTTGATGCTGTGGAGTTCCTACTTCTTTGCCGCTACGGCCTACTACCTCATGCTGGGATGGATGCCGACCCTGATCCAGGGGACGGGCGCAACCTTGCAGCAGGCAACGCTCGTCACCACCCTCCTGGCAGCGGGCGGCATCATCGGCACGTTCGGGCTCGGTTGGCTGATGGGACGCTTTGACAGGGATGTCGTCATCGCCGCAGCGTTTGCATTGGGCGGGTTAGGAGTCTGGATTGCCGGGCACCAGGCAGGCAACCTTGCCTGGCTGGCCGCATGCATATTCATTGCAGGTATTGGCATCAGCGGCGCCATAGGCTCGATGGCCTTTCTTGCTGCCGCGTTCTACCCAACCAGCGGCCGCTCGACTGGCATCTCGTGGATGCAAGGCATGGGCCGGTTCGGCGGCATCGCTGGTCCGATCGCCGGCGCCCTGATGTTGAAGGAAAATTTCAGCTTCAGCACGGTGTTTACCATCATGATGGGCGTTGTGCTGGCCTCGGCAGCTGCCTTGTTAGTGAAACGTGCAGTGGCACGTCATGCCTCAGTCGGTGTCGTGCAGTCTGAATCGGCGTAAATTTCCGATTCAGAGAGTGGTCAAACTGAGCAGGAAGGCGGGCGCGTCCGCCTTCCTGGGCTTGGTTGCGAGACAGAAATGACCGCCCGCAAAACAACCTTTTATGGTGCGGTCACTGCTTGAATGGTTCAATTGCGCCTGGCGATCTGAGCATCTTATTCACCTCATCCTGGTGAAGTTCTTCTTGCACGATCATTTCTCGAGCAAATTCTTCCAGCAAGACTGTTTTTCCCGCTGCAATATTAAGGAGTTCGTAGTAGGCGACTAAGGCAGCTTGTTCGTGCGCCAAGCTTTCGCGCAAGATGTCGCCAATGTTGTGCTGTTCTGTTTCAAGCAATGAGCCGATCTTGAGCGACGGGTGGCCACCGAGCAAGGTGACCAATTCACCAGCGCGTTGAGCGTGCATAAGACTTTCATCCGCATTGCCTTTTAACCATGAGACTATGGGAATGCGGTTGTAACCATAAACCATCAAGGCGTAGTGTGTGTAGCGCACAACCCCGGCCAGCTCGGTTTCAAGAATCTTGTTGAGTGCCGAGATAGCTGCTTGAGTGTCAGTTTCGGTCATGTTCACGACGATCTCCTTCAATGTGTTTGTTTAAAGGATTCCGAATGAATCCAGTCTACTTCCCAAGCGCTTCATATTCCAGAGTGACCGGAATGCCTCATACCAATCCCATGCCATAAGGTGCCGGATGACATTGATGGATTTTTTCGACTGGCAAGGCGCAAGAGGAGTCAATAGCGAGCTATTGACGACGAGTGCAACGCCGCCAGACGCAAAAAGACGCAATGTCATGGCGCGTTATGGCATGGGATTGGTATCAGTTATCCCGAGGTGGTCCTGTGACTCACCGTCTTTGCCAAGTGGCAAGGCATTGGACACCTGCATGTGGTGGTATCAGAAACCTTGTGGGCTGAGGTCGGCTTAAAAATCCCAGTGCAGAGTCAATGTGCCTTATCGATAAGGTGTCGACCATTGGCTTGATTTCATTCTTCCCGCAGATCTTTCATCGGCGCCCTTACGCGTCGCTTCGCTCTGCCCAAGCTCAACACCTCGGTGTCAGCCCGAATAAATCCGCAAGCGAACCGGAGGTTTTACTCGTCCGCAAGGGGAGGGGAATTGGTGGGATGGCTTGGCGTACCTTGGGATCCGAACAAACACGCCATCTGCATTTTGATTGAGGAGAAAAATGAGCGAAAACGTATCTTTCGAGGTGAAGGGCCAGGTTGGCTGGATCACGCTGACCCGCCCCAAGGCGATGAATGCCTTGAGCCGCGACATGTTCGTCGACATGACTGCGCAGTTGCGCAACTGGCAAGACGACGAGGCCGTGCGCGTGGTGGTGCTGACTGGCACCGGCCCGGCCTTTTGCGCCGGCGCCGACCTCAAAGCCGCCGGCGGTGCGCCGCAGCCGGGCGAACCGGATTTCCTGGACACCATCGTGGTGTTCTTCGACCTGCTGTGCGCATTCCCCAAGCCGGTGATCGCGGCCGTCAACGGCCTGGCGCTGGCTGGCGGCATGGAAGCGGTGCTGTGCTGCGATTTCGTGATCGCGGCGCACAGCGCCAAGTTCGGCGATGCGCATTCGAACTTCGGCGTGTTCCCGGGCGGTGGCGGCGCGGCCGTGCTGCCGCGCAAGATCCCGCACAACATCGCGATGTACCTGCTGTTCACCGGCGATGCCTTGCCGGCGGCGGACATGAAAACCTATGGCCTGGTCAGCGAAGTGGTGGCCGATGGCGAACTGGTTGATCGCGTGCAGGCGATTGGCGACAAGCTGGCCAGGAAGAGCCCGCTGGTGTTGCGCAACATGAAGAAAGTGGCCAATGAAGCGGCCGACAAGTCGGTGGCCGATGCGCTGCGCCACGAAGTGCTGGCGCTGCGCAACCACCAGCGCTCGTACGACATGGCCGAAGGCTTGCGCGCGTTCGCCGAAAAGCGCACGCCCGACTTCAAGGGCTATTGATTCTTGCTCCCTTCTCCCGCAGGCGGGAGAAGGGTTGGGGATGAGGGGGCTTGTCAAGCCAGTCTCCCTTGCAAACACCCTCACCCCCCACCCCTCTCCCGCCTGCGGGAGAGGGGAGTCCCAACTTTTTCAAGGACTCATTATGGAAAACATTTACATCGTCGGCGTCGGCATGACGCCGTTCGGCCGCCACACCGACAAGACTGTCAAGCAACTGACCGCCTGGGCGGTGGAAGACGCCTTGCAGGATGCCCGCTGCGACCGCAAGCACATCCAGGCTGCGTTCTACGGCAACTGCACACAAGGCCACTTCGATGGCCAGCACATGATCCGCGGCCAGGTGGCGCTGTTGCCGCTGGGCCTGGACGGCATCCCGATCTACAACCTCGAAGGCGCCTGCGCCTCGTCCAGCCACGCGTTCAACCTGGCCGTCACCCAGCTCAAGGCCGGTGCGGCCGACGTGGCGATTGCCGTCGGTGCGGAAAAGATGTTCTACAGCGACAAGGCCAAGATGTTCTCGGCCTTCGAATCGGCGTGGGACATCGAAACCTTCGAAGACAACAAGCATTACCTGGCGGCGATGGGCAAGAGCATCGTGCCGCCGGAGGGTTCGCAGTCGCCCAAGCCGTACAGCCCGTTCATGGACGTGTATGCGGCCCTGGGCCGTGGCGGCCTGATGGAGCGCTTCGGCATCACCCAGCGCCAGCTGGCAGCCGTGTCGTCGAAGAACCACGGCCATTCGGTGCACAACGCGCGTTCGCAATACCGCAACGCGATGAGCATCGAGGAAATCCTGGCCGCGCCGCCGATCACCTATCCGATCACGCTGCCGATGTGTTCGCCGATCTCCGACGGCGCGGCGGCCGCGATCGTGTGCACCGAGTCGGCGCTGGAGAAATATGGTTTCGACAAGCGCCGCGCGATCAAGGTGCTGGCCTCCGTGGTGCGGTCGGCCTCGGCGCGCGCGGCCGATGACTTCGACCAGGGCTGCACCCATCTGGCGGGCAAGGCGGCATTCGAACAAGCCGGCATCAGTCCCAAGGATGTCGACGTGGCCGAAGTGCACGATGCGACCGCGATCGGCGAGCTGCTGTCGATCGAAGCGCTGGGCCTGTGCGCGCCGGGGCAGTCGGGGGTGATGGCCGAGCGCGGCGACAGCGCCCTCGGCGGCAAGCTGCCGGTCAATCCGTCGGGCGGCCTGGAATCGAAGGGGCATCCGATCGGCGCCACCGGCATCGGCCAGATCTTCGAGCTGGTCGAGCAGTTGCGCGGCAACTGCGGCAAGCGCCAGGTCGACGGGGCGCGCATTGCGCTGCAGGGCAATGGCGGCGGCTTGTGGCGTGTCGAGGAATCCACCGAACACGTCGGGATATTCGCGCGCGCTTGAGCCGGCATCAGCCTCTTTATCTAATAGCCATTTTGTCTCCCCAATCCAAGTGTGATTGACTTTGCCCGCGACCCGCAAGGGAAGCGGGATTTTTTTCGGACTTTTCTCCGGTAATAGGCAAAGAAAAAGCTCCGGTGTATAGCCGGAGCAAATTTGAAAGAGCGCAGCGCTCGTCAGGACACTCGCCGCATCTGATCCGACCAGTATTTTTCACGCACCTGGCGGCGCAGGACCTTGCCGACGGCACTGACCGGAAGCGCTTCAACGATCTTCACGGTCTTGGGTGCCTTGAAGCGACCAAGGCGCTCCTTGGCATGCTCAATCAGGGCGTCGGTATCGACCGACGCGCCGGGCTTGAGCACGACTTCGGCATGCACCGCTTCGCCCCACTTATCGTCAGGCACGCCAACGACAGCAGACATGGATACCGCAGGATGCGCGTTGAGCGCTCCCTCCACTTCGACCGCGTAAACATTGAAGCCGCCGGTGATGATCATGTCCTTCTTGCGGTCGACGATGAAGAGATAGCCTGCCTCGTCGAGATAGCCGAGGTCGCCTGACTTCCAGAAACCATTGGCGAACTCGGACGCTGTGCCTTCCGGATTCTTGTAATAGCCGGAAATGGTTCCGCGACCGCGCAACCAGATCTCGCCTGTACTGCCGATCGGAACTTCGTTGCCCGCTTCGTCGACAATCTTCATTTCGATGCCGATAGCGGGACGCCCTGCCGATGCGAGGCGGCCGGTTTCCACTGCGGTCAGGTGATCGGTCTTGGTCAGCGTGCACACGGCCTGCGCGCATTCGGTCGAGCCGTAGAGCTGGAAGAAGATGTTGCCGAAGCGCTCCTGCGCCTGCTTGAGCTTGGCCGGGCTCATCGGCGCAGCGCCGTAGTAGAGAGTTTGCAAGCTGGACAAGTCGTGCCGGGACGCTTCCGGCAGGTCCAGCAACCAGTTCACCAGGGTGGGTACCATCAGGCAGGTGGTGATCTTTTCCGCTTCCACATTGCGGCACCAGGCCTTGAGGTCGGCCGCGTTCTGCGTGACAGTGCAACCACCGCGAAACAGCGTAGGCAGCAAAGACAGGCCGGAGCCATGGCTGATCGGAGCGATGTGCAGATAGCGCGTCTTGTCGTTCAGTGCGGCGCTTTGCTCGCTATCCGCGTACATCGAATCGCGCGCCGCCAGCCAGTTGTCTATGGTGTACTGCGCGCATTTGCTCTTGCCGGTGGTGCCGCCCGTGAAGCGATAGATAAGTATGTCGGTCTGCGTATCGGACTCGATGTCGGGATCTGTATCGGATACGCCTTCCAGCAGATCCCAGAAGTACAGTGCGCCTTCGTGCGCGGCCGGCAATGGGTCCATGCATACGACGGTAGTGCCGTACTGGTGCAGCATGTCGCCATAGCGTTCCAGCAGCGCAGTCTCGATGAAGACAACCTTCGGACGGATGAACTCGACCTGCCAACGGTGCTCATCAATGGAGTCGCGAAAGTTCGTATGGGCCACTACGGCATCGCCCTTGAAGGCCGTCCATGCGTGCATCAATGACAGATTATCGTTTTCAAGAATGCAAAGAGAGACATCGCCGCGGCGCAGATTCAAGCGCGTCCGCATCATGTTGGCAATGCGATTGGTCAGCAGGTGTAGTTCGCGGAAGGTGTATCGCCGATTGCGCTCGATATTTACGAGGGCATCCTGATTGGCATAGCACAGGGCAGCCTGGCCCATGACTCGGGCGAAGTTCAATTTCATCATAGTCTCCGTGGTTTCTCTAATTTCTCTAATTTCTCTAATTCGGGGTCCGGTGCACCGAGTGTAGGAATGCGCTTTCGCCTTCGTCCCCTCCCGCAAAGAGAGGGCGGCTGTGGCAGTGCAGCCGCGTGGCCCGGCTTGTCGCTGTTTTTCCACCCTTTGCGGATGGCTCCCCTGACAAAAAGGGAGGTGTGAGCATCACGCGTGCATACCTACCATAGGCTGGCAAAAGGCCGATTTCGTCCATTCGTGGTGAATTCGAAAATCTATTGATAAACATTGTTTTTGGCTTTTAGGCAGCAAATCGCCCTGCAGGGGTAGGGCCTCATCGCACAAGGAGAAATTGACATGAGTGACAGCCCAGTCGTATTCGAGAAAGTCGGCAAGACGGCGGTCATCACGCTGAATCGGCCGCAAAGAAGAAATGCGCTCGATGATTCCATCAAGGACGCATTGGCTGCCGCCATCAAAGCTGTACGGCAGGATCGCTCGGTGCGTTCGGTGGTGCTGACGGGCGCTGGTGGTCACTTTTGTTCCGGAGCGGACCTGAAAAACAAGGAGTCGGACGATGATGAAAAGTCATTCGCCGTCCGCGACTTGCTGCTCGACGCCCATCGCTGGCACTCAGAATTGATGGACCTTGAAAAGCCGGTCATCGCCGCCGTCGACGGTTACGCGCTTGGTGCGGGCCTGTCGCTCGCCCTGGCCGCGGATTTCGTCATCGCGTCCGAGCGTGCGCGGCTTGTGTCGAGCTTCCCGCGCATGGGTTTCGTTCCGGATTTGACGCTGCTATACATCCTGCCCAGGCTGGTTGGCCTGCCGCGTGCCAAGGAAATCGTTTTTTCCGCGCGTGATATTGCGGCGGATGAGGCGCTGGCTATGGGACTGGTTCAGGCCGTGGTCCCGGCCGAACGCTTGCGCGAGACTGCCATCGAGTTTGCGCAACGCTTTGACAATGCGCCGACCCATGTCTTGGGCATGGCCAAGGGCATCCTGAATCGTTCGTTCGAGACCGACCGGCATGCGCTGACGCAACTGGAAGCGGCATTTCAGGGACTTTGCGCAGGCAGCAACTATCACGCCGAGTCGTTGAACCGCTTCCTCTCGAAAGAAGCGCCGCTTTACCCCGGTTCGGACCGCCTCTTTTGATTAGAGCAGTTTGCCGTCGCATGAAAGGGACCGATCTCGGGCCTGCGATGCTCACCGTACCTCACGTACGGTTGGTGTAGCAAGGGCTTCTCGACCCGACCTCGGCTCCCTTGCATGCGACGTCAAACCGCTTTAAGCAGGCACGCATAAGTTTTTTAACACGGGGTGCGTTCCAGCTCCCTCCCCTTCAATGGGAGGGTTGGGGGTGGGGATGGGTTTCAGCAGAGGCATTTAACCCATCCCCACCCTGTCCCTCCCCTTGAAGGGGAGGGGACGGTCTCATTACCGTGTCCAAAAAACTTTTGCGTGCCTGTTTAGGACAGCTTTTCGGTCGTTACCCCTCCTCCCTATTGGGGAGGGGCGGATCCATGGCACGCACGCATATTGTTGATACTCGTAAGCTCAACAGTGCAAGAGGTACATCGTGCTCAGCAAGAACGGGGTAGTCGTTCTTGCCAGTAAGTTTTCTAAAATCAAAGGAGAAAGATATGTCGCAAAAAGTCGTCGTTGCCGGTGTCGGCATGATTCCATTCAAGAAGCCGGGCCAGAGCGAAACCTACCCGGTCATGGGAGCGCAGGCGGTACGCCTGGCCTTGGCGGACGCCAAGGTCGGCTATGAATCGGTCCAGCAAGCCTATGCCAGCTACATCTTCGGCGATTCGACCGGTGGCCAGCGCGTGCTGTACGACGTCGGCATGACCGGCATCCCCGTCATTAACGTTCACAACAACTGTGCCAGCGGCTCCTCGGCCCTCTTTCTGGCGAATCAGGCGATTGCCAGCGGCATGGTGGATGTCGCGCTGGCATTCGGCTTCGAACAGATGACTCCAGGCGCGCTGGGCGATATGTACACTGACCGGCCGTCCCCGCTCGGATTGTTCCAGGAGCAGTGCGCCAGCGTGGTTCCCGCGGAAGTGCCGCCGGCGCTGCGTTTGTTCGGCGTTGCGGCCCAGGAACACATGAAGCGCTTCGGCACGCCGCTGGAATCGTTCGCCAAGATCCGCGCCAAGGCCAGCCGCCATGCCGCCAACAATCCCTACGCCGTGTTCCGCAATATCGTCACGACCGAAGACGTGATGAACGACAAGGTCATGTGGCCGGGCGTGATGACGCGTCTGATGGCGTGCCCGCCGACCTGCGGTGCGGCTGCGGCAGTGCTGTGCAGCGAAGCCTATGCGAAGAAGCATGGCCTCGATTCCCGCGTGTGGATTGCCGGCCAGGCGCTGACCACCGATGGTCCCGAAACGTTCAATTCCGGCGACATGCGCCACCTCGCCGGTTTCGGCATGTCGCGCGCTGCGGCCAACAAGGTGTACGAGCAAGCCGGCATCGGCGCCGAAGACGTCAATGTGGTCGAACTGCACGACTGCTTCGCGCAGAACGAGCTGCTGACCTATGAAGCACTCGGCCTGTGCCCGGAAGGCGGTGCGGCGAAGTTCATCGACGACGGCGACAACACCTACGGCGGAAAATATGTGGTCAACCCGTCCGGTGGCCTGCTGTCGAAGGGCCATCCGATCGGTGCCACTGGTCTCGCGCAATGCACGGAACTCGTGCAGCAACTGCGCGGCCAGGCCGAAAAGCGCCAGGTTGAAGGTGCGCGCATCGCCGTGCAGCACAACGTTGGTATTGGTGGTGCCGCGGTCGTCACCATGTATCGTACTTAACAGAGGATCGGGGAATGGATTTTCAACCTGATCCAGGGCTGGAATCGTTTCGTCAGGAAGTCCGGCAATTTCTGCAAACGAAGGTGCCGGCCGATCTGAAAGGGCTGCAGCGCTGCACGCGCTCGCCGCGCGAACAGATCATGCGCTGGCAAAAGATTCTGGATGCCCAAGGATGGGGCGCACCGTACTGGGCCAAGGAACACGGCGGCACCGGCTGGTCGGTGCCGCAGATCCTGGTATTCGATGACGAATGTACTGCTGCCGGCGCGCCGACACAGGACGGTTTTGTCCAAAAGATGCTTGGTCCGGTGCTCAACGCATTCGCCACGCCCGAGCAGAAGGCCGAGCATATGCCGGCCATCTTCAGTGGCGAGCGCCTGTGGTGCCAGGGCTTCTCGGAACCGGGGGCCGGCTCCGATCTGGCCTCGCTGCGCACGCGCGCCGAGTTGGTCAAAAGCGGCGATGGAGATCACTACGTGGTCAACGGGCAAAAGATCTGGACCAGCTATGCGCATCATGCAGACTGGATCTTCCTGTTGGTGCGCACCAATCCGGAAGTGAAGAAGCAGGCCGGCATCAGTTTCCTGCTGGTGGACATGAAGTCGCCAGGCGTTACCGTGCGTCCGATCCGCTCAATCGACGATGCGCATCACCTGAACGAAACTTTCTTCGACAACGTCCGCGTGCCGGTGAAGAACCTGATCGGCGCCGAAGGAGCAGGGTGGGGCATCACCAAGTTCCTGCTCAACAATGAACATGCAACCACCGCTGACCTGCCGGAGCTCAATCGCTATATGCGCGAGCTGCGTCAATTCGCGACCAAACTGCGCGCGGGTGGTGAGCGGCTGATCGACCGTCCGGAGTTTGCCTTGAAGCTCGCACGCCTGGACGCTGAATTGCAGGCGATCGGCATGCTGGTGCAGCGCGTGGCCAAGTTGGACCAGGAACACAATCCCGCATCGCACGTGCTGGGCTCGATGCTGAAGATTCGCGCGACCGAACTGCAGCAGAGAATCACCGAAACCCAGATCGAGGCACTGGGCGACTACGGCGCCGTCTGCTATCCGCATCCGCACGAGCCGGCGTCTGACCAAGCTTATCCGCTGCAGGATTTGGCACGTGGCATCGCCAACGACATGTTCCTGCGTCGTGCGTCGACCATCTATGGCGGCACCAGCGAGGTGCAGCGAGGCATCATCGCCAAGATGCAGTTCCAACTTTAGAGCGCATTGCTTGTCAGTGAAATGGGTCAATCTTGCGTCTGTGGTGCTCGGCGTACTTGCGTACGCCTGCGCTCCTCGACGCAACCTTGCCTCCATTGCACTGACAATCAAAGCGCTCTAGCAACCGAGGACACGTATGGATTTCAATCTGAATTCGGAACAACAGCTGTTGCAGGACAGCGTGCGCCGCTACGTCGGCAAGGCATATAGCCTTGAAGCGCGTACCGCGCTTGTGAAGGGAGGCAAGGGCGGCAGCAACGCCACCTGGGGTAGCTTTGCCGAGAACGGCTGGCTGATGGCCGCTTTGCCCGAAGAATACGGCGGCCTGGGCGGCAACTTGATCGACACCGCGATCATTGCGCAGGAGCTTGGCCGCGGTCTGGTGCTGGACCCCTATCTCGGCTGCGCGGTGCTGGCAGCGCAGACAATGGTAGCCGGCGGCACGGCAGCGCAAAAGGAGCGTTTGTTGCCGCAACTCGCCGACGGTTCGAAGCGTATCGCGTTGGCCTACAGCGAACCCGAGTCGCGTGGCATGCCGGGCCCGGTATCGCTGCGCGCGGAAAAGCAGGGCGACGGCTATGTGCTGCAAGGACGCAAGTCGCTGGTGCTGGGTGCGGTCGGCGCAGATGCCTTCATTGTGTCCGCACAAGTGACAGGCGCGAAAGACATCACGCTGCTTCTGGTCGATGCCAACAGCACCGGCCTGAAGCGGCAGGCGTTGCCGCTGCATGATGGTACCTGGGTCGAGGAACTCAACTTTGATGGTGTGCAAGTGGGTGGCGATGCCGTGCTGGCCGGTGGTTCTGCAGCATTGAAGGCTGGTTTGGCGCACGGGATCGTCGCACTCTGCGCCGAACTCATCGGCACGATGGAAAAGACCATTGAAATCACAGCCGAATACCTGAAAACACGCCAGCAGTTCGGCGTGCCGATCGGTACCTTCCAGGCGCTGCAACACCGCATCGCCGACATGGCAGCCGAGATGGAAGTGGCGCGTTCGATGCTGCACGTCGCACTGGCATCGGTGGAAAACGACGATGAAGCGAATCGGCAAAAGACACTGTCGGAAGCCAAGATGCTGATCTGCCGCGCAGCGAAATTCGTGTGCGGACAAGGCATCCAGTTACACGGCGGCATCGGTATGACCGAAGAGTACGTCATCGGCCATTATTTCAAACGTGCCATCGTGGCTGATCTGCTGTTGGGCAGCAGCGACCGCCACGAAGCGGCGTGTGCGGCAGCGCTGCAAGCGGAATTGCGTGCATAGCCTTGCACGGATTTATTAGCAAACCATTTGGATAAACACATGAAAAGTTACGAAACCCTGGCCGAATTGCAATCTCTCGTAGGCGAAGTACTCGGCACCAGCGACTGGTTGGTGATCGACCAGAACCGCATCAACACCTTTGCGGATGCCACAGGCGACCATCAGTGGATCCACGTCGATCCCGAGCGTGCTGCCAAAGGCCCGTTCGGCGGGCCGATTGCGCACGGATTTTTGACCCTCTCCCTGCTGTCGCACTTCCTCCCGAATGCCTTCGAAATCCGTAACGTCAAGATGGGTGTGAATTATGGCTTGAACAAGGTGCGCTTCCTGAAACCGGTTCCGGTCAATAGCCGCCTGCGCGCGCAATTCAAGCTGCAATCGTTCGAACCGATTGAAAGCAATGGCGCGCAGGTGATCGTCGAAATGACCATAGAAATGGAAGGCGCCTCCAAGCCGGTGTGCGTCGCCGAATCGATCCTGCGTCAATTTGCTTAAGGCTACGCAGAACAAGTCCTCGCGCGTCGCGCATCCTGGCTTCGGGCGGTGCGCGGCGTTGCAAATCCTCGCCATGGCCCGCCATGTCTGCGGTTTGCGCCTTGCGCCCCATCCCGAAACCAGGCGCGCGCCATCACGGGACTTATTCAGCGTAGCCTTAAACCGTATCGAGTAATTTCAGGAGAAAAGAATATGACAATTCGCTTTGACGGCCGTGTGGCCATTGTGACGGGTGCCGGCAACGGCCTGGGCCGCGTGCACGCGCTGGAATTGGCCAAGCTTGGCGCCAGGTTGGTGATCAACGACTTCGGCGGCAGCCGCGACGGCAAGAGTGGCGGCAGTTCGTCGGACGCGGCGCTGGCCGTGGTCGAAGAAATCAAGGCGCTGGGCGGGGCGGCGATTGCCAATGGCGCCAACGTGGCGGACTTCGAGCAAGTCAGCGCGATGGTCGAGCAGGCCAAAGCCGAGTTCGGCCGCGTCGACATCCTGATCAACAATGCCGGCATCCTGCGCGACAAGACCCTGTCGAAGATGGACATGGCCGACTTCCGCGCGGTGGTCGATGTGCACCTGATGGGTTCGGCTTACTGCACCAAGGCGGTGTGGGACACGATGCGCGAACAGAACTATGGCCGCATCCTGATGACGACCTCGGCGGCGGGTCTGTTCGGCAACTTCGGCCAGGCCAACTACGGGGCGGCGAAGATGGCGGTAGCGGGGCTGATGAACATGCTGGCCATCGAAGGCAAGAAGAACGACATCCGGGTCAACACGCTGGCGCCGATCGCGGCCACCCGCATGACCGAAGACGTGATGCCGGAAGCGCTGCTCAAGGCAGTGCGTCCGGAACAAGTGACGCCGGGTGCGCTGTACCTGGTGAGCGAGGGTGCGCCGAGCAAGGTGATTCTGGGGGCGGGCGCCGGGGTGTTCTCGTCGGTGCGCCTGGTCGAGACGGCGCCGGTGTACCTCGGCGGCGAACTGACGCCCGATACCGTGGCAGCGCAATTCGGGCAGATCAGCGACTGGAGCACGGCAGTGCCGCGTGAAGACGCCAACCAGCAAGTGGCGGCCTTCTTCGAAACCGCCATGAAGGGTCTGAAGGGCTGATCGTGCGTTCCGAATGGGCAGCGCTTATTGCCCATGCTCGCCCACCGGAGGCGAAGAATCACGCCGCGCTTTGCTTGATGCAGGGTGCGGCGTTTTTTTCATTCGACGTTCATCATGAGGAAAGAAATGACTCGAAATGGAAGCGGCCCGCTGAAGGGATTACGGGTTCTGGAAATTGCCGGACTCGGACCGGCACCGTTCTGCGGCATGCTGTTGGCGGATTTGGGCGCCGATGTCGTACTGGTTGATCGCCTGAAGGCCGGTCCGGAAGATCTTGATTTCGGCAAGTACGCGGTCCAGAACCGCGGAAAGCGCTCGATCGCCGTCGATCTCAAAACCGATGAAGGCGTGAAAACCGTCCTGCGCCTGGTGGAGAGCGCCGATATTCTGCTTGAAGGCATGCGTCCCGGCGTGATGGAGCGCCTGGGCCTCGGGCCAGACGTGTGCCTGGAACGCAATCCCAAGCTGGTGTTTGGCCGCATGACCGGCTGGGGACAGCACGGACCATTGGCGCATGCCGCCGGCCATGATATCAATTACATCGGCCTTTCTGGCGCGCTCTGGTATGCCAGCTTGCCCGGAGAGCCGCCGATGGCGCCGCCCGGCATGATTGGCGATGTCGGCGGCGGTGCGATGTATCTGGCGGTCGGCGTGCTGGCGGGTGTCATGAACGCGCGTGCAACCGGCAAGGGGCAAGTGGTGGATGCCGCGATCTTGGATGGCAGTGCCCACATGATGAACCTGATGTTGGGCATGAAAGCAACGGGTCAGTTCGTTAATGAACGTGGCCAGAGCCTGCTCGACGGACCGCACTGGTATCGCAGCTATCGCTGCGCCGATGGCACATTCATCACGGTCGGCTCGCTGGAACCAAGGTTCTACCGCATCTTGCTGGAAAAGCTAGGACTGGCCGACGACCCGGATTTCGCAAAAAAAAATGATTCGAAGGTCTGGCCGGCATTGCAGGAGCGCCTCGTCACCTTGTTTGCCAGCCGCACCCGCGACGAATGGTGTGCGCTGCTGGAAGGAAGCGACGCCTGCTTTGCACCGGTATTGAACGTGGACGAGGCGGCAGCGCATCCGCACATGGCGGCGCGCGGCATATACACCAACATTGACGGTGTGCTGCAGGCCAATCCGGCGCCGCGCTTTTCCGGTACGCCGTTGGCACAACCGCGACGCATTCCGCGTCGTGGCGAGGATAACGAGGCCGTCCTGAACGATTGGGTTAGGGATCGCTGATCGCACATTCATTACTAAGCAAGTTATCAAAATTTTTTTGACACGGAGCACGGCCCCTTCTCCCGCTTGCGGGAGAAGGGTGCCGAACCGAGCTCGATAAACCGGCCCTTGCGCGTTCTGTGCCGTCTTCCTGCCTGCCGCCGTGGTTCCGCATTTTGACCTCACGTTTTCCTTCTCAAAACACCATGCCCCCTCCTCACTAGCCAATTTGGGAGGGGCGGCGAGGAGTTTTGGTCGTTTACCCTCGTTTTGAGGTTTGCGGGCCGATCCGTGAACAGATGCCTGGCGCCTGGCGGGTTTCATTTTTCCAATGGTTCACATGTGCAATTCCTGGTTTACATCTGCATCTTTGCCACTGGCAAGAAGTACACGGCAAAGACTTGATTCCATGCCTGCGCAATCTGCATCGACCCGATAAATAAATCAACGAAATCAAGAGGGGTATGACGATGGGGGGAGGCGACATGCGGAGTTGAGAGCGCGCTTGAGGGAGGGATGACGCATTTATGCGCTCACCTATAAAAATTTGTGGAAAAAACCAAGATTGAGGAGATTTAATATGACCAACCCCAAACAAGCCCAGTCCAGCGGCCTTCGGCGCACGGCGCTCGCTGCTGCCGTGGCTGCCGCATGCATGGGTGTGTGCGCAGGCGCGAACGCATTCGAGGTCGATACGGGCAATGACGACATGCAGGTGCGCTTCGATAACACCGTGCGCTACAACCTCGGCTATCGCGTGGAAAAGCAGGATCCTGCCGTTCTTGCGAATCCAAATAACGATGATGGTGATCGCAATTTCAAGCGCCACAGCATCGTGATGAACCGTGTCGACTTGCTATCCGAGCTCGACGTCGTCTACCAGAAAAAATTCGGCGCGCGCGTGTCCGCCGCCTCCTGGTACGACCGGGCCTACTCGGGCAACTTCGACAACACCAGCCTCGCTACCTCCAACCACTTGGTCAATGGCGCGCCCGCCTTCGGCTTGAGCAACTATGCCAACCGCTACTACAACGGCTTGTCCGGCGAATGGCTCGACGCTTTCGTGTTCGGGACAGTGGACCTCGGCAACATGCCACTGACGGTGCGTGCCGGCCGCCATAACGTGTACTGGGGCGAAGCCCTGGCTAACCCCGTGCATGGCATCAATTACGGCCAAGCGCCACTCGATCTGGCCAAAGCCCAGGCAACGCCTGGCGTCGAAGTCAAGGAATTGGCTCGTCCGCGCGCACAGCTTTCCGGACAACTGCAGGCTACGTCGGATCTGTCGATCGCCGGTCAATATTTCTTCAAGTGGGAAGCGGCCCGTCTGCCGGAAGCAGGCACCTATTACGGCGCCGCAGACCTCCTGCAGCGCGGTGGCGAGTCACTCATTCTGGCGCCGGGCGTGCGCGCACTCCATGGTCGGGACATTGGGCCCAAGGGACGTGGCGACTGGGGCCTGGCAGCGCGCTGGAGCCCGGAATGGCTGGACGGCACGCTGGGTTTCTATGCGCGTAATTTCTCCGACATCCTGCCCCAGACGATCCTGATGGGGGCCGCTCCGCGCCAGTACTTCCTGAACTACGCAGACGACATCGACATGTACGGCGTCAGCCTGACCAGAAACATTGCTGGCGTCAGCTTCGGTATGGACCTGAACTATCGCAAGAACATGCCGCTGGCCAGCGATTCGATCGTGATTACTTCGCTCGCGCGTCTGCCGGCACACGGCGATGTCCTGGGTGCGCGCGGCGAAACGCTGCATGGCGTGTTCAATGTGATTGGCACGGTGAATTCCACACCGATGTTCGACAGTGCGTCCTGGAACGCAGAACTTGCCTGGAGCCGTCTGCTGTCGGTAACCAACGACCCCAACAACGTGTTCAAGGGCCGCACCGGCTACACCGCAATCGACCGTGTCAGCAAGGACTTCTTCGGGGTGTCGCTGGGCTTCACGCCGACCTGGTTCCAGATATTCCCAGGGGCGGATCTGTCGATGCCGGTCAACTACTCGCGCGGCCTGTCGGGTAACTCGACAGTGTCGTCCGGCGGCAACAAGTACGCGGGCAGCTGGTCGGTGGGCCTGGCCCTGGACTTGTACAGCAAATACCGCTTTGACCTGAAGTACGTTGACGCATTCGGTCATTACACGGTGAATTCGGCGACCGGCGCGGTTGCTGCATCTGCGGGCGCAGGGGCGCTGCTGAACGATCGCGGCGCACTTTATGCCACATTCAAGACCTCGTTCTAAATAACGGAGACACACCATGAAGAAATTAGCAGCAGCATTGATCGGCGCGGGCCTGTTGTCCGCGTCAATGGGCATCGCCCATGCCGCGGTAAGTGCGGAGGACGCCAAGAAGTTGGGCACCACGCTGACCATGACCGGCGCGGAAAAGGCCGGCAACAAGGATGGCTCGATTCCCGAATACACCGGCGGCCTGACCACCGCTCCCGCCGGCTTCGACAAGTCCAACGGGGTGCGTCCCGATCCCTTCGCGAGCGAGAAGCCGCTGTTCTCGATCGACGCGAAGAATATGGCCCAGTACGCGGACAAGCTGACCGAAGGCACCAAGGCGTTGATGAAGGCCTATCCGGACTTTCGCATCGATGTCTTCAAGACGCATCGCACCGTATCGCTCCCGAAGTCCTTGCAGGAAAATTCGGTAAAGAATGCGACCCGGGCCAAGCTCTCTGAAGACGGTCTCTCCTTGCAGGGCGCGCGTGCCGGCGTTCCGTTCCCGATCCCGAAGAACGGTAATGAAGTGATGACCAACCACATTACGCGTTTTCAGGGTGTGGGTTTTGTCGTGCCGAAATATACGGCGTATAACGTCGACTCTTCCGGCAAGCTCTTCGTCTCCACCCAGGGTACATGGACGCAGGAGGCGCCATACTATGACGAGTCGAAGGATGGTGACGCCGTCCTCTTCACGCGTGCGCGCGCCAATTACAGTGGACCGGCGCGCCGTGCCGGGGAGGCAATCCTGTCATACGACCATGTTGATGCGGAAAAAGGAAGCCGCAGGTGGCAGTACCTGCCGGGTCAGCGCCGCGTGCGCCTCGCGCCGGACTTGGCCTACGACACGCCCAACGCCAGTACCTCCGGCATGTCGACAATCGACGACATCAATCTGTTCAATGGAAAGATGGACCGCTTCGACTTCAAGCTGGTCGGCAAGAAGGAATTCTATGTGCCGTACAACGCCTACCGCTTCGCCTATGCCGCGAATCCGGAAGAGGTATTCGGGTCGAAGGTCATCAATCCAGCGTCCGTGCGCTGGGAATTGCATCGTGTATGGGTGGTCGAGGCGACTTTGAAGGAAGGCAAGCGTCACATCTATTCGAAACGGACCTTCTACGTGGACGAGGATAGCTGGGCTGCGCTTGCCTCCGACCAGTATGACGGCCGTGGACAAATGTGGCGTCCAGGTTTCAACTACATCACACCGAATTACGATGCATCCGGCGCTTACAGCACGGCTGCAGGCCACTACGACCTCATCGCCGGCACGTATTGCATCAACGTCTGGCCGGGTAAGGGCGGTGTGAAAGTGTCGGACAAGTTCACGCCGGACAGTAGCTGGACTGCGGATAGCCTCAGCGGCGCAGGCGTACGCTAAGACAATTTAGTCAATGCGTGTGCGGCACCGGACTTTTCGGTGCCGCAAATAAATTCAAACGCTCCCGAGAGCGTGTATCGCCCCAAGAGCGTGTAACACCCTCGGGGCGCCCACATCGAATTAACATTGGACGGAGCGAGACGTGCAGTACAAAACTTTATTGCCCCCGCTTGTGCTGGGGGCTGCCATTATTGCAGGTTCGGCTGCTGCTGAACCCATCTTTCACACGCCGCTGGCACTACCGGCAGCCAAGAGTTCTCTGGCGCTGCGCGCGCCGCTCAATGCATTGGCGCTGGCGGGCAAGCGCCTCGTTACAGCGGGCCAGCGCGGCCACATCCTGTATTCCGATGACGGCCAGAACTGGACGCAGGCCGAAGTGCCGCTCAGTTCCGACCTCACGGCTCTGTATTTCCCAAGTGCGCAGAAGGGCTGGGCGGTCGGCCATGAAGGCGTGATCCTGCATACCACCGATGGCGGTGCCACCTGGACCAAGCAACTCGATGGCAAGCAGGCCGCCGACTTGCTGGTCAAGCAGTATGGCAAGCCGGCCAATCCGAACGATCCTGTCGCACAACGCCTGCAGCAGGACGCCGAGGCGTTCGCCGCACAAGGCGCCGATAAACCCTTCCTCGATGTCTGGTTCGAAGACGATAAGAGAGGTTTCGTCATCGGCGCATTCAACCTGATTCTGCGTACCGAAGATGGCGGCCAGAGCTGGATGCCATGGTTGGATCGTGTCGACAACCCGAAGGGCTTGCACTTGTATGCGATCCGCCCGGCCGGCGGCACGCTGTTCATCGCCGGCGAACAAGGCTTGGTGCTCAAATTCGACCGTGTGCAGCGGCGTTTTACGCACGTAGACCTGCCGTATCAAGGCACGCTGTTTGGCGTTGCCGGTACGGCGGATTTGGTGCTGGTGTACGGCTTGCGTGGCAATGCGTACCGAAGCAACGATGGCGGTGCTTCCTGGACCAAGGTCGACACCGGTGTCAATGCAGGTTTGGCAAGCGGCCTCGTACGCTCGGATGGTTCTGTCGTCCTGGTTAGCCAGGCAGGCCACGTGCTGCTGTCCAGCGATAACGGCACCAGCTTCAACCGCGTGAAAGTCGCGACGACGGGCCCGGCATTTGCTGTGTCTGAAGCCAGCAACGGCGCGATTGCGCTGGCCGGCATGGGTGGCGTGCGTGTCGAAGCGCTGAAGTAAAACAAAGAAAGAATGCAATGCTAACGAACAACATCGACGACATGCCGCCCATCCGCGAGTTGAAGGATTTCGACCGCAACTCCGGCAGCCGTTTCGAGCGGCTGATTTTCAACAACCGCCTGCTGGTGATTCTCGCCTGTGTGCTGACCACAGTGGTGCTGGGCTTCCAGGCCACCAAGCTGACGCTGAATGCGGCCTTCGAAAAGACGATCCCGCACAACCAGCCGTACATCAAGAACTTCCTCGAGAACCGCAATGAGCTGAAGGGTTTGGGCAATGCGCTGCGCATCGTAGTCGAGAATAAGAACGGTGACATTTTCGACCCTGCGTATCTGCAGGCGTTGAAGCAGATCAACGATGAACTGTTCCTGACGCCGGGTGTCGACCGCGCCAACGTCAAATCGCTGTGGATGCCAGTGGTACGCTGGAACGAGGTAACCGAAGAGGGTTTCAGCGGCGGCCCCGTGATGCCGGACAACTACGACGGTTCGCCCAAGCACACCGAGCAATTGCGCCAGAACATCGCCCGCGCGCAGATCTACGGCAGCCTGGTCGGTACCGATTACAAGTCCAGCATGATTTTCGTGCCGCTGATGGACAAGGACGTGCGTACGGGTGCTGCGCTCGATTACCAAGAACTGTCCAAGCGACTGGAAGACATCCGCGCCAAGTATGCGCAAGCCGAAGGGGCCGAGATCGAGATCCGTATCGTCGGCTTTGCCAAGGTGGTGGGTGACCTCTTGGCCGGCTTGCAGCAGATGATGATTTATTTCGGTGTGGCTGCTGTGATCGCCGCTGCCATCATCTTCTGGTGGACGCGCTGCACGCGCAGTACGACCCTCGTCTTGCTTTGTTCGCTGGTGGCGGTGTTGTGGCAATTGGGCTTGGTGACGACACTCGGTTACGAGCTCGATCCGTACTCGATCCTGGTACCGTTCCTGGTGTTTGCGATTGGTGTGTCGCACGGCGCGCAAAAGATGAACGGTATCATGCAGGATGTCGGCCGCGGCACGCATAAGCTGGTCGCCGCACGTTACACGTTCCGCCGCTTGTTCCTCGCTGGTTTGACTGCCCTGGCGGCCGATGCGGTCGGGTTTGCCGTATTGATGTTGATCGATATTCCAGTGATTCAGGATCTGGCAATTACTGCCAGCCTGGGGGTGGCCTTGCTCGTGTTCACCAATCTCGTGCTGCTGCCGGTATTGCTGTCGTATACCGGCGTGAGCAAGAAGGCGGCCGAGCGTGCCTTGCAGGCTGAACAACGCGAAGAAGGCGGCATCTGGAAATGGCTGGAACGCTTTACCGAGCGGCGCTGGGCCATAGGTGCCATCGCCGTCTCGCTCTTGATTGGGGTGGCCGGCTTTGTCGTCAGCCTGAACCTGAAGATCGGCGACCTCGATCCTGGCGCATCGGAACTGCGCCCGAACTCGCGCTACAACCTCGACAATGCCTACATCACCGGCAAGTATTCCTTGTCCAACGACCAGTTCGCGGTGATCGTCAAGACGAAACCGGAAGGCTGCCTGGAATACGCCACGCTGATGGAAACCGACCGTTTGGGCTGGATGCTGCAGCAAGTTCCTGGTGTGCAAACCACGGTGTCCTTGCCCGATGCGGTGCGCAAGATCACTGCCGGCACTTTCGAGGGCAGCAGCAAGTGGCTGGCCATCTCGCCGAACCAGGATGTGCTGAACTATGCAGCGCGTACCGCGTCCACCAGCAACCCGGACCTGTTCAACAACGAATGCTCGGTCATGCCGGTGGTCGCCTATCTCGCCGATCACAAGGCCGAGACCTTGGACCGGATAGTGAAGGCAGCGGACCAGTTCGCCAAAGAACACAGCACGCCGGAGCGCCAGTTCCTGCTGGCCGCAGGTAGCGCCGGCATCGAAGCAGCCACGAACATCGTGGTCAAGCAGGCCAATGTCACGATGTTGCTATACGTCTATGCGGCGGTGATCCTGCTGTGCTTCATCACCTTCCGCAGCTGGCGCGCGGTGGTGGTGGCAGTGGTGCCGCTGGTGATTACCTCGATCCTGTGCGAAGCGCTGATGGTAGCGCTGGGCATGGGCGTGAAGGTCGCGACCTTGCCGGTAATCGCCTTGGGTGTCGGCATCGGCGTCGACTATGCGTTGTATCTGCTCTCGATCCAGTTGCAGCAGCAGCGCGCGGGCGCAACGCTGGCTGATGCGTATCGCCATGCATTGCGCTTTACCGGCAAGGTGGTGGCGCTGGTCGGTGTGACGCTGGCTGCGGGTGTGATCACCTGGGCCTGGTCGCCGATCAAGTTCCAGGCTGACATGGGCATTTTGCTGACCTTCATGTTCATCTGGAACATGGTGGGCGCCCTGGTGTTGATTCCGGCGCTGTCGCACTTCCTGTTGCGCGGCGTTGGCAATGTCGCGGCGCAAAGCCAGGGAGAAGCTGTAGAACAAGTCGTACAGGAGGCAAAACGCGCCTGAAGGCTTACAACGCTGCACTGCGTACATAAAAAAGCGACCACCGCCGGCCTGGCCGGCGGTCAGCAATATCAAGAGCAGCCACGAGGAGAGGGGAAAACATGAAACTGAAAAACCTGAAAATCGGACAACGGCTCACAATCGGCTTTGGCATGGCAATTGCCGTCATGGTGGTGGTGATCCTGTTCGGTGCCGTCAAGCTGGTACATATCAACCGGAATGTCGAGGTGATGGTCAATGAACGTTACCCGCAGACGGCGTTGGCCAACGGCATCAAGTCAGATCTGTTCGACGCGGTGCAAACCATGCGCGACATCCTGTTTGCAACCGACCAGGAAGAAATCAAAACTTATCTCTCGGGCGTTGAGCAGTCGATGGAGTTCGTCGACAAGAGCATCGGTGAACTCAACCAGAAACCCGCCGCGTCCCCCGACGAACTCGAGATGAAGAAAGGTCTCGTGGACGCGCGGGATAAGTTCACATCGGAACTGGAGCGCTTCAAACAGCTCGTCAAGGCGGGTGACAGGGATCAGGCCAAGGACATTCTCTATACCACTGTGCAAACGGCGCAGGTCGCCTATTTCCAGGCCTTGAATCAGTTGATTACCTACCATGCCGATGCAATGGTCAGCAGCAGCCGGACTGCGATAGATGACGCCAAGCGTTCGGTCATTGTCATGATCGCGCTGGCAGGCGGCGCTTGTGTCCTGGCGGTGATGATCGGCCTGTTCGTCACACGCAGCATCACGCGGCCCTTGCGCCAGGCAGTGGAACTGGCCAAGCGCGTGGCCGCCGGCGATCTGACTGCGACCATCGAAGTGACGAGCCAGGATGAAACCGGCATGCTGGTCCAGTCGCTGAAGGAGATGAACGAAAGCCTTGCACGCATTGTCGCCGATGTCCGTACCGGCATCGAGGCCATCAGCATTGCGTCCGCCGAGATTGCCACCGGTAATATGGATCTCGCGTCGCGCACGGAACAGCAGGCCGGTTCGGTGGAACGTACCGTCGCCTCGATGGAGGGGCTGACTTCGACGGTCAAGCAAAATGCTGACAATGCGCGCCAGGCGAACCAGCTTGCGGCCACCGCGTCGCAAGTAGCGACAAAGGGCGGTGACGTAGTGGGGCAGGTGGTCGAGACGATGGAATCGATCAATGAATCCGCACGCAAGATTGTCGACATCATTAGCGTGATCGACGGCATTGCGTTCCAGACCAATATCCTTGCGCTGAATGCGGCGGTGGAAGCGGCGCGTGCCGGCGAGCAGGGCCGTGGTTTTGCGGTGGTCGCAGCTGAAGTGCGCAGTCTGGCACAGCGCAGCGCCGGCGCGGCGAAGGAAATCAAGCAATTGATCGGCGATTCGGTCGACCGGGTGAACGCCGGCAGCAAGCTGGTGGGGCAGGCGGGCACGACGATGGACGAGGTAGTGACGAGCGTGCAGCGTGTCACCGACATCATCGTGGAGATTTCAGCGGCCAGCGCCGAGCAGAGCACCGATATTGAACAGATCAACCAGGCGTTCACGCAGATCGACGAGGCGACCAACCAGAATGCAGCGCTGGTTGAGGAAGCAGCGGCTGCGGCGGAGCGCATGCGCGAGGAAGCCGGCTTGCTGGCATGCGCAGTCAGTGTGTTCCGGGTGGAGGCAACGAATCACCAGCCACCGGCAGAATATGACGTCACGCCCGCACCGGCCAAGCCGGAGATGCTGACGAGCGGCATGATTAGCCGGAAGCTGGTTGGACCGGCGTGACCGGTAGCGAAGCAGAACAGGAGCGTGCAATGAACAACAAAACGGCCATCGCCAGGACGGGTACCCTGAACTACCCACTGCGGTGAACCGCCCGTCGCCGGGAATGAGGTTGTCTGCTTGAATCGCGGATGATCAGAACAAGCTCCTGCCAGGTGTAATTATTCCTTTTCAATCCCGGCCTTCTGGATGATCTCACCCCATTTCCTGGACTCGGAAGATTGAAACTTCGCCAGCTCTTCCGGTGACGTGACAAACACTTCGGTTCCGCTGGTCGCATAGAATGCACTGTTCGCGGCGGGGCTCTTTGCCGCCTTGGTCAGCAGTTCATTGAGCCGGGCGATGATGGGCTGCGGCGTTTTTGCTGGCGCATAAGCGGCGAACCAGTAACCGATGTCATAACCCTTCACGCCGGCTTCTTCGATCGTAGGAACGTCTGGTGCAAGAGGCGAACGTGTCTTGGCCGAGTATCCCAATGCACGCAGTTTACCGCTCTTGACGTGTGGCATACCTGTCGCCGAATCGGTAATCATCATCTGGATCTGGCCGCCAAGAAGATCGGTGACGGCGAAAGTATTGCTCTTGTAGGGAACGTGGAGCAGTTGCACGCCAGCCAGTTGCTGGAACAGTTCGCCCGCAATCCGGCTGGATGAACTGCCGCTGCCGAAAGTCAGTTTGCCCGGATCCTTTTTTGCCAGTGCGATGAAATCTTTCACGGTCGCAGACGGGAACTGACTATTGACTACCATGATCTGGCCACCTTTGCCAAGACCCGTGATCGGTGCAAAGTCCTTTACCGGATCATAAGGCAGCTTTTTGTACAAATGCTCGGCCGCCGCATGGGTGGTATTCGTCGTGATGAACACGGTGTATCCGTCCGGCGCGGCGCGCGCCGCCTCGCTGGCGCCGATGAAACCGTTACCGCCCGGCTTATTGTCGACAATAACCTGGTGTTTGGTTTCTTGTGTCACCGCTTGTCCCAATGCACGTGCAAGCTGATCCGTAGCTGTGCCGGAAGCGAAGGGGACGACGAACCGGATCGGCTTTTCAGGAAATTGCGATTGGGCCGACGCACCGGTGGCGACCACCGCGCATGCGGCGAGCAGGAAAAGATTGGGTAGCTTTTTATAATTCATTGCATGTCTCCTTGGGATAAATGGTAAATAGATTGCGAATTGGCCTGTGCTGCAGAGCGCGGAACGTTCAAAGAAGGATTACCCCTTGTCCGCGTCCGGAATGTCCAGGCTTAACATGGCCGAGCTTAAGGATTTGCCGTGCGCATCCAGTGCCAACGATCGGGTGACCCCGCCTGTCAGCGCCTGCTCCAGAACGAAGTTCAACGCGCCTATCGTCGGAAGGGCATAGCGGCGCACCTGTCCCTGCACGATCTGCGAGAAATGTTCCTTTACACGTTCTGCAGTCAGGTACTTTTCGAGTAGCGGATAATCTTTCGGATCGTAGGCGATGACAGAAATATTCGAAATATTCCCTTTGTCGCCGGCCCGCGAATGCGCAATGTCACGTAACAGCATGTCGGGACTCCTCGAATTGAATAGAGGTTTTTATTTCGCTGCGCGGCAGGAAGGTCGAGAGTACCGCGACGATATCCTTTGCAGACTTCGTCGCGCCGCCGCCACCGGCCGGGCCGCAGGTATACAGGCTTTCCACTTCATTGGCGATGCGTTCAGCTTCGCGCAGGTTGTCGGTGCGTCCAGCCACACGGATACGCACTTCATACGGCTCGGAATGCGAAGCGGCTAATGCGTCGCCATGCATCGCATTGACACCCAGAATGTCATAGCGGAGTTCGCTCGCCTGCACAGCGGTCATCTTCAGCCGCTCCGCAACAATGTCGAGTGCGAGACGCGCGCGCACGAGCGCGCCGGGACCTGCGTAGGACATCTGGCCTTCACCGATATAGCTGTCGATATAGCCAATGGAGACTTTCAAGGTTTCCGGCCTTGGACGTCCCGTGGCTCCGCTGACCCGAACCCGATCTGGCGCAAGCTCGACGATCTCGACTGCTGAAAAATCCGCCACCACGTCCGGCGTGAAATATGCGGCTGGATCATGGATTTCATACAGCATCTGTTCCTTGCAGGTTGCTGCCGTCACCTGGCCGCCACTTCCTTGCACTTTGGTAATGACGACCGTGCCGTCTTCCGACACTTCTCCGATTGGAAATCCAAGACGGGCGAGTCCGGCGACATCCTTGTAACCAGGATCTGCGAAATAGCCGCCTGTAATTTGTCCTGCGCATTCCAGCAGATGGCCGACCAAGGTGCCCTGGCCCAAGCGATGCCAGTCGTCCATGGCCCAGCCGAACTCGTGAATAAGCGGTGCAATCACCAACGAGGGATCGGCGGCGCGCCCGGTAATAACTATGTCGGCGCCTTGCGCCAACGCTTCGACCAGAGCTTGCGCACCCAGATAAGCGTTGGCCGACAGCAGACGGTTGCCAAGGCGATTGAGCGGAAGCCCGGTATCGTCGGTGTAATCGCCGGTCTGCAATATGCCCAACACATCGTCGCCAAGCACAGCAGCGATCCTGAGCTTGCGCAGATTCATCGACTGCGCGATTTCCCTCACCTTTGCGGCAGCCGCCAGAGGATTGGCTGCCCCCATGTTGGTGATTATCCGGATACCTTTTTCGCTGCACGGACGCAGGACCGCCCGCATGCGATCCACCAACAGCGGATCGTAGCCTGCTTCCGGGTCCTTCATCTTGGCGCGCTGAGCAATGGCGATAGTGCGTTCTGCCAGGCATTCAAAAATCAGGTAATCAAGCTCGCCTCGTTCAGCGAGTTCAACCGCAGGTTCAATGCGATCACCGGAATAACCTGCGCCGGATCCTATTCTGACTTGCTTCATTGAAACTCCTGGGTGGGCATCACTGAAAATGCGGATTCGATGAATGAATTGTGGCGTGCTCGAATAATTTAGTAAAATGCATATTTGCGATGGATTAATCTGTTTTCAAGATTAATGTCTGCCATGCTAAAGGGCCACGGATGAACGCCAATATTTCCACCCGCCTGCTTTATGCTTTCATCGCCCTCGATGATTTGAAACATTTCACTCGCGCAGCCGAGCGCTGCCATACCTCCCAGTCAGCTTTTAGCGTCATGATCCAAAAGCTGGAAGCGGCCGTCGGTGCAAAGCTGTTCGAGCGGGACACGCGCAATGTCACGCTGACGCCGGAAGGGGAATTGTTTGCCGAAGTGGCGCGCTCGCTTGTATCGGAAATCGAATCCGCATTCGATGACATGTCGGATTACGTCGCAAGACGCCGCGGGCGCGTATCGGTCGCGGCTCTGCCTTCGTTGGCGGCCAATGGTTTGCCGGCCGTGATTGCTGAATACAAAAAGTTATATCCAGGGGTGGCGGTGACGCTTTACGACGCGCTGTCCGACCAGTGTCTGTCACTGCTTCGGCAAGGCAAGGTCGATCTGGTGCTCACCGCTCCGGGCGCGAACTTCCTGGAATTCGACTCGAAAACACTCTGCAGCGACCCGTTCTATGTGGTGTGCCGACGCGACCATCCTCTTGCGAAAAAGCGTATTGTTCACGTCAACAAACTGGCTGGACACGAGATCATCCATTTAGCCAAATCGTCCAGTGTGCGGCAGCATGTGGACATCCTGCTGCGCGATGTGCAGACGGTGCATTCAGGTTTTGAAGTCGAGCACCTGGCGACCGTAGCCGGTCTGGTCGAACAGGGCTTAGGCATTACCTTGGTACCTGAACTCACTTTATTCCAGTTCCGGCAACTCGATCTCGTTGCGATCCCTTTGGACGCAAAGGATTTGATGCGTCCTATCCTGATTGCCAAACGCAAAGGCCAGTCACTGTCGATCGCTGCGCAAGCGATGCTTGAGCTTATAGAAAAGCAGATCGGGCCGACCGGTTCCAGACGAAAATATCAGAATGTTTGATGCCGGGTCCGGAGTTGCGCCGGGATAATTTGCATAATTTTTCTGGCTGTAACGGGCGCGCTGCAGCGTTGCTCGTCGTCGCCATAGCTGGCTATGACACCTCCTTCCACCTATGCAGTAAGCAACGTTTTGCAAGCGGTCAGGTGGTGCCTATACTGATAGGTCGAAATTCCATATCGGAGGACATATGAAGCGCTTCCTGTTTGCAATTGTTGCATTTGCCATGTTGATTGGGTCGGCCAGTGCGGTGGACCCAAGGTCGCAGGGTTTGGAGGACTCGGCCGCTTGTACCGAGTCGCCCAAGACTGGCGATCCCAGTTAGTCAAGTCATTGTCAACGCCAGAATGCCCATGCCGGCCGGCATGGGCATCTCATATCTGCGCCTCTCAACTCGCGTACATATCCTCAAAAATATCCTCAAAAATTTCATCTTCTGATTTCCGACAAGTCGGTTGATGCCACGTGTGCAGGAAGCATACAACGGACCATTCTTGCCGAAAGAACCAGTGAATTAATCTTATTCCGTGCATTAATCGCCCTGATCTTTACCCACAAGTGTGCGAGTCAGGCTTGTGATCGCGATTCTCGGTAGGACTCCTTCCTCCTCATAGGGCTATGGTATGCACATATCTTTGCAACATGCGTTCGCGGGCGGGTATTGGTGCTGGTTGGTCATGCTGCATACTTCCCCCGTCGTCCTCGCGGAGGCGAGTGTAGTGCTTCGTAATTGGTGGAACCATAGAAGCACAGGATTTGTGCGACAGACTAGGCCTCGCCGGCCGCGCGCAAACCACAGCAATAGCCAGCCTATTGCGAGGATTTGCAACGACGTATGGCGCGCAAAGACTCGCTTAGATGGTTTCAACAGTTGCGAAGCACTACACTGAAATGGAGGATAAGCAATTGTTGCTGATAAGTATAGAATTGCTGAAATGAAAATAGCTAAAATACACCGCAAAGGCGTTTGGAGAGATCCTTTGAAGAAATTATCAAATTGTAAAGTCGTGTCGCTATTATTCGCTACTTGTCTTGGGGCACCGGCTTGGGCGGCAGACTCTACGCCGCTGTCGTTTGGTGTAATCAGCCAGCGCAGCCCGCTGCTGGCAGCCCAATTCTGGAACCCGATCCTGCACTACATCGGCAAGCGCAGCGGCGTGCCGCTGGAGCTGAAACTTGCCAAGACCGGCCCCGAACATGCGGAAATGGTTCACCGAGGCGAGTACTCTTTCATCTATTCGAACCATAATTTCACCCGCCAGAACGACCGTGTTGGCTATTCGGTGTTCGCCCGCCCGAACCAGCCGGCTATCCGCGGCGAGATCATCGTGCTGGCCGACTCGCCGATTCGCGATGTGGCAGACCTGCGAAGCAGAGAAGTCGTCTTCCCGTCGCAAGTCGCTTTCGTCGGCTATACCGTACCGATGGACATGCTCGTACGCGCCGGCGTCAAGGTCAACCCGCTCTTCGCCGGTACCCAAGAAGGGGCAATTGCGCAAATGGTCTCGGGCCGCGCGGTGGCCGCTGGGGTGAACTCGCAGGTCGCCCAGGCCTACGCCAAGCGACAGAACATCAACTATCGCGTGCTGTGGCGGTCGGAAGAGTACCTGGATATACCGCTGTCGGCACATCCGGGCATACCCAAGGACAAAGTGAACGCGGTGCGGGACGCGTTGATTTCGATGTCCGATGACCCCGAGGGCCGCAAGATTTTGGCAGAAGCCGCTCGCCTGTTTCACTTGGAATCGCCATTCGGCTTCGTCGCCGCGCGCGACGCTGAATTTAATAACGTGCGTCGACTCTATCGTACCAGCCCGGTAGAAGAGAGCCGCCAATGAGCCTGTGGGTCAATCCAAAACAGTTTCGCCTGTGGCAAAGGCTCACCCTGTCCGCGCGTCTGATGCTGCTTTCGGGACTGGTGCTGACGATGCTGGGCGCCACCTATTTCACACTGGTGATCCAAAGCGAGATCAAGTTCCACAGCAGCGACCTGCAAGACCGGCTGAATTACGAAATCAAATTCATGACGCCGGCGTTGGCCGAGCCGGCCGTCGTGGGCGACTACAGCCTGATCCAGCAAATGCTCGACGTGCGCGTCAGGCAGCCCCACATCGTTCGCATCAACTGGGTCGACAACCGCGGTAACCGCATAGAAAGTGCCGAGGACGACGTGCGACTGAAAGCGCCACCGTGGTTCCAGAGTTGGTTGAATCTGCCGCCGGTCGAGCAGTCCGAAGATATCGTCGTTGGCGGACAGACCTACGGCCGCGTGGAACTGCGCCTGACCGCGGTGCCGGCTATTAACAACGTCTGGGCATCGCTGCAGGACAAGCTTGAAGTCCTGCTGCTGTGCATCGGTATGCTGTTTGCGATCACCCTCGCGACCGTCGGCAATGCGCTGCGGCCGCTGTATGCGCTCGGCGCGGCGGCGCGGCGTTTTGGCCAAGGCGACCACTCGGTACGCATGACGCCATCCGGCCCGCCGGAGATGATTGCGTGCGTGCAGGCGTTCAACAGCATGGCGGAAAACATCGAAACTCTGCTGCGCTCAGTCAGCGAGACCGATGCCCGTAACAAAATGCTGGCGCTGATCGTCGAACAGTCCAGCGTGGCGATCATCACCACCGACCGCCACGGCATGATCACCAGCTGGAACGCCGCTGCCACCGAACTCTACCGATGGACGGCCGAGGAAGCGATCGGCCGATCGACCGACATGCTGATGCCACCTGGGACCGGCGGCAGTCTGGTGTCAGACGATGCGAACCAATCCCGGTCGATCGAGGTCCGCCATCGCGCCAAGGACGGCGGCGTCCTCGACATCTTCGCCAATACCTCCCCGCTGTATGACGGACACGGCGTGCACATGGGCGAGATCATCGTGATCCGCGATATCACCCGCCAGAAGCAGGCCGAGGAGGCGCTGTTCAAGGAAACTGAGCGTGCGCAAGTCACGTTGGCTTCGATCGCAGACGCGGTGATCACCACCGACACCAAGGGCAACGTTGAATTCCTCAATCCGGTCGCTGAGAAGCTGCTCGGCTGGTCGTCGCGCCAGGCCCATGGCAAGCTGCTTGGCACGGTGTTCCGGCCCGTCATCGAGGCGACCGGCGAACCGATCGAAAATTCGATCGACAAACTGGTGCGCGATCCATCGAGCGATGGCGTGCGGGAGGATGCGGTGCTGGTGTCGAGTGCGGGCGGACAGATCCCGATCCAGCTTACCGGAGCCTCCATCTCCGACCGCAACAACCAGGTGATCGGGGCGGTACTGGTATTTCGCGACGTCAGCACGTCGCACAGTATGGCGCGCCAGTTGACTTGGCAAGCCACGCACGACGCACTCACCTCGCTGGTGAACCGACGCGAATTCGCCCGCATCCTCGATGCGATGGTCGATTCGGCCGAGCAGGAAGGTCGCGAGCACGCGCTGCTGTATATGGATCTGGATCAGTTCAAAATCGTCAATGATACCTGTGGCCATCTCGCCGGCGACGAACTGCTGCGCCAGTTAAGCGCCCTGCTCAACAACCGGGTCCGGACTTCCGACACCCTCGCGCGATTGGGCGGCGACGAGTTCGGCGTGCTGCTCAAGGATTGCAAAGTCAAGCAGGCGATGGATCTGGCCGAGATCCTGCGTGCCACCGTTTCCGAATTCCGGTTCGCCTGGCAAGACAAGTTGTTTACCGTCGGGGTTTCCATCGGCGTGGTGGCGATCAAGGGCGACGGCAACAACCCTGCAGACATCCTGGCTCTGGCGGATGCGGCTTGTTACCAGGCCAAGGACAACGGCCGCAATCGGGTAGAGGCCGCGCCGCACGACAAGGAGATGGCGCATCGGCGCAGCGAAATGCTGTGGGTATCCAAGCTGACCAATGCGCTGGAACAGGACCGCCTGGTGCTGTACTGCCAGGACATTGCGCCGATCAAAGGGGGGCGGCGCCACTGCGAAGTGTTGCTGCGCATGCTAGATGATGACGACAATCTGGTGCTGCCAATGGCGTTCATCCCGGCCGCCGAGCGCTACAACATGATGCATGCCATCGATCGCAAAGTCATCGCGATGGTGTTCGACGCGCTGGAGAGGCGGCCGGAGCAGCATGCCCGCGACAATCCGATCACCGTGTCCATCAATCTGTCGGGCATTTCGCTGTCCGACGAAAACCTGCTGGCCTTCTTGCGTCAGCAGTTTGCGCGCCGCAAGGTGCGCCCGCGCGACATCTGTTTTGAGGTCACCGAGACGGCGGCGATTGCCAACCTGACCCACGCGGTCGCGCTGATGAAGGAACTCAAGGCAATGGGCTGCAGTTTCTCGCTCGACGACTTCGGCAGCGGGTTGTCTTCGTTCGCCTACCTGAAAAACCTGCCGGTCGATTACCTCAAGATCGACGGCAGTTTTGTGCGGGACATGGCGGACGACCCAATTGACGCGGCGATGGTGCAGGCGATCAGCGACATCGGTCACGTGATGGGCATCAAGACGATCGCCGAGTGGGTTGAGAACGACACCACGCTCGGCATGCTCAAGAAAATCGGCGTTGACTACGCGCAAGGCTATCTGATCTCGCGGCCGAGGCCAATCGAGGACGTCCTTTGGGCCAACCGGGTCGAGACGATGATCGCCAACGCCGATGGGACTTCCTGACGTCACCCTTATTCTAGTTGTTCAACCTGCTCTCTCCTTTTATGACTTTCGAATTCGTTTCCCAACACGCGCTGCTGCTTGCTGTCATTGTCAGCGCCTATTTCATCCGCGGCGTCACTGGGTTCGGCTCGGGCCTGATCGCCGTGCCGTTGCTGGCCTTTTCTTATCCGCTGCAAATGGTGGTGCCGCTGATTTTGGCCATGGACTTCATCGCGTCGTTCCTGCTCGGCAGCGCATCGGCCAAGCAGGCAGACTGGACGGAAATCAAGCGCCTTCTGCCATTTGGCGCGATTGGTGCTGCGTTCGGCGTGTTCGCGCTGATCCGCTTTCCTTCCGTCGTCGTGCTGCTGGCGATGGGGATATTCGTGATGTACTTCGGCATGCGCAACGTGTTGGGCATCCAGCCGCAAGGCCATGTATCGGCGCTGTGGGCGCTGCCGGCCGGCCTGATCGGCAGCACCGCCGGAGCGTTGTTTGGTACCAGTGGACCGCCGTACATCATCTATCTCACGCACCGCCTGCAAGACAAGACCGCTATCCGCGCCACGTTCTCCTGGCTGTTCGTGATTGACGGCGGCCTGCGCCTGACTCTGTTCGCGGTCACCGGCCTGTTGTTGGCGCGAGAGACCCAGATTGCCATCGCCGCCGCGTTGCTGCCGATGATGGCCGGTCTGTACCTCGGCAACAAGGTCCATCTGAATATATCAAAAGAAACAATGTTGAAATTCGTGGGAGCCATTCTCGTCGCCAGCGGCGGCTCCCTCATCGGTAAAGCAATCATCTGAAAGGGAGAATAGGAATGAAATTCGTTCGATTTGAATACAACGGCGCTGTTGGGTTTGGCGTGATGGACGGCGACGATCGTGTCCGGGTGTATAAAGGAGACATGTTTGCCGACTGTAACGAGACTGATGTCACAGTCGTAAGGGCCGAGATCAAACTGCTGCCGCCGACCAATCCTGGTGCGATGATTGCGTTATGGAACAACTCGAAACAGCAGATCGCCGAGCTCAAGCGGGAAACGCCGAAAGAGGCGCTGTGGTTCCTCAAGCCAGCCAGCAGTTTCATCACCGACGGCGACACCATCGTCATCCCGGGCGGCGAAGCCCAACGTGTGGTGTTGGAAGGCGAGCTTGGCATTGTTATCGGCCGCCGCTGCAAGGGTGCGACCGAGCAGGAAGCGGGCGATTGCATCTTCGGCTATACGGTGATCAACGACGTTACCGCGCAAGACGTTGTGGGCCGTGATTCCACCTTTCCGCAGTACAGCCGGGGCAAGGGTTACGACACCTTCAGCGTGTTTGGCCCATGCGTGGAAACCGATGTTGACCCGCTGACCTTGCGCATCGAGTCGTACATCAATGGCGACCGCTGCCAGGATTACCCTGTCACCGACCTGGCCTTCAATCCGCACCAGATCGTCGCGGAATTGTCGCGCACCATGACCCTGCGTCCCGGCGACGTCATTGCCTGTGGCACCTCACTTGGCGTCAAGCCGATCCACCCGGGCGACACGGTTGAGATCCGCATCCCTGGCATTGGATCGCTAGTCAACCGCGTCGCCTGACCAGCTCCAGCGGCGGGGCAACGATTGCCGCCTCGTCGCCCTCCCCTCCATTCACGATGTCGGGCCATACCGGTCCCCAGATCGCGACAGGCCGCGACGGGTCTGGTATTTCTGGTAGCAATCGCATTCCACAGTCAAATACCACCGGCAAAGCCGGTGGCTTGATATTGTGAGCGCCTCAAAGGCGCTTATGAAACCGTGAGCCGCCCTTGGCGGCTTACCCCATTTCGAGCTTCATCTGGTCATACCGCTCATTCTCGTCTTCCTGATTGCGGATGTATGCACGCACCATGTGCCCGTCCTTGACACCGCGTACTTCGGTGGAATGCTGATGCACATATGCACGTAGTCTTCCATCATGTGGCCTTCCACTATCCTCGCCTCCTTGTGCGAGACCAGCTCGTGAAATATTTCACCCGAATGCCGGCGCAGCACTCCGATATCCGTTTCGTTCGCCGCTTCGGTATGAATACCACGTGATATTTGCAGTCCTATCTCGTATGGTTCAGGCTCTGATACTCTTTCATTGTGAATTCTCTTTCTCTTGGCAGAGATCAGAAATTCACGCAGACCGTCGTAAAGCTCAAACCTTGGTGAGTCCCCCGGAAAATCCGGGGGCTTACCTCTTTGAGTTAGCGCCAAAATGAAAGATTCCGCGTAACAATCGCTCTTGACCTTTACATGCCGATGTTACGGCGTCCCACCAATCGACGAGTTCTGTGCATTTCTCATTTACATAGCTTAAGAAGCTTTCTGCAGGGGGCGTCTCAGCGAGGGAAAACATCGCAGTGGGAATAGGGTGGTGTTTGCATCGAACTCCCGGTTGACGTAATAGATTGCCTTCTTGCGCATGCCGACTGAGGCAATTAGCTGTGCCGCATCCCGTGCATCCTGTCGAAAAGAATGAATTATGAACTAGACAGGTAAGAACAGTGCTAAGGTCATAAAGACTGCAATGAAAGCCAAGCTTAAGGCACTCAATGCACTCAATGCAGAAACGCGGTCGATACTCGGACGTATGTCGTTGACCGGCGAGGGTTAAAACGGTCCGGTCTGGAAAAATCGACTTCAATCTGACCGGCTCAACACCAAGAAGGCATGACAACTTCTCCAGGTTGATCCAACGATTTTCGCCATCGATTCGCAGTCGAGACCCTGCTCGGGTGGTATCGCTCAGGTCAGGACGTCGAACGGCGCCTGCCAGTGCTGTCGGCATACCTCGGCCATGCGCATGTCGGCGATTCCTAGTGGTACCTCAGCACCCATCCACAGGTTATGGCTTTGGCGATGGCCCGTATGGCTCCGTGTTGTTCCATCAGGAAGAGAGCCTGCGCTTCAGTTTCAACGCCACCTGCAAGAATTAGCATCCGCAACGATTGGTCAGTTGTGAGCATCGCAAACAATGCATTTGAACCGCCTGGACGGGGAAATAGAAGCGTCGCTCTTGGCCGAACTGCGACGCGCATTAACATAGCTGCGACATAGGTGAAGACTATACACAGCTGTCGGATATGAGCAGCCGACAGACGAATCTTGCTCTTTTGATGTGTTTCGAAATGACTGGCAGCTGAAGGTGACGGGAACGATATCAACACATCTGGATTGGCATGATGGACGTTTCAAAACCGGGCAACCGAGTGAGTGCTTGTACGATCTCCGGCTGACATTTTCGTCTTTGTGCGAAGCCAATCAGTTCCCTTATCGCGCTAATTGCCAAGATCTGGTTTCCTCGTAACACATGTACAAGCGCATCGACCAACTGCTGTGTATCGACATAGTTATCGGCGTCGATAGCCTTCCACAACTCCTGGAACAGCTTGTCCGTGAAAATCTTGGAGGCAAAAATCCGTACCCGTAGATAACCGCGGAATGAAGTGAATGGAGTTCAAACGTGTTGCACTCCGCACTTGCCAGCAACCATTGCCGTTTAGGTCAGCCATCATAGGTTACGGGAAGGTTAATAATTTCTTTCTCGTAACTTACAGTGTAAAAAACCAATTGACAGCCAAAAAACTCTTTTGCACAATATGAACAATCGTTTGTTCATGTTCAATTAACGTGGTGGCAAAGGAATGCAATGGCAAATCTAGCAACTCCCGTATTTTCGGAAGGCTCTGTGCCAGAGCTCAGCGATGAGACTCTGGCAGGCTTTTCCGCAATCGTCGGCAATGAGAATGTCTTGACAGGAAAGGCTGATCGTTATGCCTACAGCCGGGACCGGATGCCCTACGGCTTGTTCAAACTTCGCGCCGACAGCTTGCCAGGCACTCTGCCGGGGGCGATCGTGTCGCCACGCGACGCCGACGAAGTGCAGGCGGTGGTCGACTACGCGCGGCAGCGCAAGCTGAGGCTGATACCGTTCGGCGCCGGTTCGGGCGTCCTGGGTGGCACGGTGCCGCTGGTGGACGAGGTCATGGTCGATCTCAAGCGTCTTAACCGCATCGTCGACCTGAATACGGTTGACGGCACCGTCACGGTCCAGGCTGGCATGAACGGCATGCAATTCGAGCAGGAACTGGCGCAGCGCGGCTTTACCGCCGGCCATCTGCCGCAATCCATCGCGATGTCGACGGTGGGCGGTTGGGTCGCCTGCCGAGGCGCCGGCCAGGCCTCGTCGCGCTACGGCAAGATCGAAGACATGGTGCTCGGGCTGAAGGCGGTGCTGCCGAACGGGAAAAAGGTCGAGGTCCGTCCAGTCGCGCGGCGCGCGGTAGGGCCCAGCATCAAGGACTTGTTTGTCGGCTCCGAAGGGGTGCTTGGTTTCATCACCGAAGTCACCTTGCGGGTATGGCGCCAGCCGGAATATGCAACGCCTTTGGTACTGGCTTTCCGGACAATTGAAAGCGGCTTCCAGGCCTTGCGCGAAGTCATGCAAAGCGAGCTGCGCCCGGAAGTCATTCGCTTGTACGATGAAAAGGAAAGCGCCCAGCGGACCGAAGGCATGCTCGAATTTGCCGACCGTCCTATCCTGTGCATCATGAAGTTCTCCGGCAAGGAACAGCTTGCGACGGTCGAACGCGACATGTCGCTGGCGATCTGCCGCAAGCACGACGCCGTTCTTGCCGGGCTCGCTCCTTACGAACACTGGGAAGCCACGCGCTTCCACTCGTACTCGACCAAGTGGCAAAGCGATGGCCACTACATGGATACGATTGAGGTCACCGGCACCTGGACCCATCTGCTGGACATGTACACCGCCATGCGCGTGGCGGCCCAGGCCATTCATCCAGAGATGCACTTCGGCGCACACTGGTCCCATATCTATCCCGAAGGCGCCTGCCAGTACATGACCGTGCGGTTGCCGCCGATGCCTGAACAAGACGCGATCCTGCTGCATCAGCAGGCGTGGGATACGATTGAGCGTCTCTGTCTGGAAATGGGCGGGTCGGTTGCGCACCACCATGGCGCCGGACTGTTCCGCAATCCCTGGGTGCGTGTCGAGTTGAACGAAGGGCTCAACATGCTGCAGATCCTCAAGGATGGACTGGATCCGGACAATCTGATCAACCCCGGAAAGCTCGCCCTGCGCCAGCCGACCGGCTCAACTTGGCAAATGAAGGAATCGGCATGAGCGAATATATCAATGCATTGACGATCTGCGCCTACTGTCCCAATACCTGCCGCCCCAGCTATGCGGCAAACGAGGATGTGCAGATCGAGTCGCAGACGCCGTCGGCGCTGTCGCTGATCACCCTTGCGGTTTTGAAGAAACGCCTGCCGATGGATGAAGACACCCGCGCGGCCCTCGGTCGCCGGGCCGCAGCGAACGCCAGCATCGGTCATTGCACCTATGGGCTGAACATTCCCGTCGCCCTCGACGCAGCGCTAGCAGAAGGAACTCCGGCATGAGCGGCGGCGCAGCTCGCACCTGGCTGATGGGTATCGACATCGGTGCCGGCAGTCTCAAGACCATGATCATCGACAGCAGCGGCAAGGTCTGCGGCAGCGCTGCGAGTGACATCGCGACGCATTCACCGAAGCCGCGCTGGAGCGAGCAGGATCCGATGGATTGGTGGAAGGCCGTCTGCACGACCGTGCCGCTCGCACTGAAAGAAGCAGGCATTGCCGCCGCCGATATCGCCGGCATTTCCTTCAGTGCCGGCGCGCATACGCCGGTGCTGGAAGATGCGCAGGGTAATCTGGTGCGACCTGCCATTCTCTGGAACGACCAGCGCAGCGGCGAAGAATCGCGCGAACTGCAGGACAAGTATGGTGAACGCATTCTAAAGCTAGGGCTGAACCGGCCCGCGCCGACCTGGACGCTGCCCCAATTTCTATGGCTGGCGCGTCATGAGCCGGAAGCGGTCAGGCGCACCGCTCGCGTCTATGTCGCGAAGGACTGGCTGCGTTCGCGGCTGACCGGCACTTGGGAAACCGACCGCACAGAAGCGGTCGGCACGCTCCTGTTCGATCCGGCGCGCGACCAATGGTCGCCCGAACTGTGCGATCTGGCGCAATGGGATATCGCCACCTTGCCGCCGCTGGTGACGCCGACATCCATCGTCGGCAAAGTCACGGCAGCTGCCGCCAGGGCGACCGGCTTGGCCGAAGGCACGCCAGTGGTGTGTGGCACCTCGGACACCTCGATCGAAACCTTCGGCGCGGGTTCCGTCGCGCCCGACGATGGAACGATCAAGCTGGCGACCGCCGGTACGGTCAGCGTCGTCAGCCGCGAGCCGCGGGTTCATCCGACCTTGATCAACTATCCGCTGGCGGTGCCCGGTCTCTGGTACACCATCACCGGCACCAATAGCTGCGCGTCGGCGCATCGCTGGTTCCGCGACCGCTTTCTGATGACGCCGGGCAGAAGCGGCAGTGAAGCTTTTGCCGAGATGGACCGGCTGGTCGGCACCGTTCCGGCCGGGGCCGAGGGGTTGCTGTTCCATCCTTACCTGCAAGGCGAGCGCGCGCCGTACTGGGATCCGATGCTGCGCGCCGATTTCGTGGGCATGACCTTCCGCCATGACATCGCGCATTTCTCCCGCGCGATCTATGAAGGCATCGCGTTTTCATTGCGCGATGTGCTGGAGCAGTTCCGTGCACAGGATATGCAGGTCAAGACCGCGCGCATCATTGGCGGCGGCTCGAAGAGCGCGATCTGGCGTCAGATCGTGGCCGATGTGCTGAATGTCGAAATCCTGCTGCCGGAAACCACCGACGCGTCGTTTGGTGCGGCCTTGCTGGCAGGTGTGGGCGTGGGAGTGTTCACCGACGAACTCTCCGCTGCAAAACTGTGCGCGCGCGTGGTCGACCGTTCGCTACCCGATCCCGCCAGCGTCGCGTTCTACGACAAGCTGTTCGCGGTGTACAAGGATGCGCAGGCCGGTCTCGCGCAAGTCAATCATGCACTGTCACGCATTACGGGATAAACACGATGACGAATATTGTTCTATCCCAGGTCAGCAAGCGATATGGCGAACAGCCGGTGGTGAACAGTCTTGACCTGGACATGGCCGACGGCGAATTTGTCGTGCTGGTCGGCCCGTCCGGCTGCGGCAAATCGACCACACTGCGCATGCTGGCGGGCCTGGAGGATGTCAGCAGCGGCACCATCCATATCGGCGGCCGCGATGTGACGATGCTGCAGCCCGGCGAACGCAACATCGCGATGGTGTTCCAGAACTACGCGCTGTATCCGCACAAGACGGTCTACGAAAACCTGGCTTTCGGGCTGCGCATGCGCAAGGTGCCGGCGGCGGAAATCGAAAGCAAGGTGCGCTGGGCCGCGCAAATGCTCAGCATCGACGCACTACTGCCGCGCAAGCCGCGCCAGCTTTCCGGCGGACAGATGCAGCGCGTATCGCTCGGGCGCGCACTGGTGCGCTCACCCGAAGTCTTTCTGCTGGACGAGCCGCTGTCTAACCTCGATGCCAAGCTGCGCATTCGCATGCGCGAAGAAATCGCACAGCTGCACAAGCGGGTCGGAACCAACATGGTCTATGTCACGCATGACCAGGTGGAAGCGATGACGCTGGGCGACCGGATCGTGATCATGAATCAGGGGCAGGTGCAGCAGATAGGGCGGCCGCTGGATGTCTACGATGCGCCGGCCAACCTGTTCGTGGCCGGTTTCATCGGCGCACCGGAGATGAATCTGGTCAGGGGCAATGTACAGGATCAGGGTGGCCGCTTGATGTTCGTGGCGCCCGGCATGTCGCTCGGCTTGCCCGCGCCGATTCCCGCAGGCGTCAGGGCAGGGAAGGAGATCGTGCTGGGCATCCGTCCCGAGCATGCGGGCATGGCAAGCGACGGTATTGCCGCCGCCACGGTGGTGCTGGTCGAACAGCTGGGTGCGCAGACCCTGTCGGTACTGGAACTCGACCATGGCAAGGGTTCCGAGCAATCCGCCGCAACCCGCGTGCGCGTACTGACCGGCCGGCGCAACGACGTCGGGGTGGGAGACCGCGTCAGGCTGACGCTCGACATGTCCCGCATCCATTTATTCGACGCCGAATCCGGCGTCAATCTGAAGCTGTCGTAACGGCAATCACAAGGCAACTCCGATTCACAATAACTCGAAGGAGACTGACATGAACCAGTTTGACAAAGACGATGTATTGGCACAGGAAGCGTTGCTTGCGCAAACGAAGCCGGCGGTGGGACGGCGCGATGTGTTGAAGTCGGTGGTCGCCGGGGCGGCGCTGATGGCCGTTGGCGCACCATCCGTGCTGGCGCAGGGAAAAACGTTGCGCTTCCTGAATGCGGAACCGGGGCGCGACTCGGTGCGCGCGCTGCGCGTGGCCGCCGCCGAATATGAAAAGAAATTCGGCGTGAAAGTCGTGATCGACACGGTGCCGCCTGACGATGCCTATAACAAGATCCAGAGTTCGATTGCGGCGGGCACGCCTTACGACGTAGGCACGCTGGCTTTCGCCGGCCACGTACTGCTGCTGGCGCAGGCAGGCAAGCTGGTCCCCCTCACCAAGCTGGTCCAGCGGCACAAATGGGGCCCGAACGTGCTGTTCCCGATCAAGGACGAAAACTACTGGTATCCCTACGATTACAACTTTTGCTGGATGTATTACCGCAAGGACCTGTACCAGCAAAAGGGCTTGAAGGTGCCGACCACCTGGGACCAGATGGCGGAAAACTGCAAGGCGCTGACCGAAGGCGGCAAGTTCGGCGTCGGCCATCCGGTGGGGGCGAACGCGGCGGCGCAGTGGATGTCGCTCGGCTATATGTGGGCCGACGGCGTGCGCCTGCTCGACAATAACTTCAAGCTCATCGTCGATAATGCGGAGATGAAGCCAAAGGTGACGCGCTACCTCGACTTCATGAAGAAGATGGGACCGAGCATGCCGTCCGGGATGACCCAGGCGTTGTTCGGCACCGTGCTCGGCCAATACTCGGGTGGCCAGATCGCGCATGCGCCGTATGCAGGCCGGCTGATCGAAGTGATTGAGGACAAGGCACCCGACCTGGTCGCCAAGACCGGCTTCTTCATGTACCCGGACAGCGCCGGAAGCGGACAGGCGGTCAACCATGGCTATGACGGCTGGGTCGTGCTGAACACGCCCATGCGCGACGAATCCCTGAAGTTCATGGAGTGGTTCGTCGACAACCATTACATCAACTTCCTGCACTCGGCGCCGCTGCATATGCAACCGCCGCGCATGGATGTCTATGACGACATCCGCTGGCGCGCCCACCCGCTGATCGAAAAGCATGCGGAACTCGTTGACTTCATGAAGAGCATGCTCACCCGCAAGGATGTGGCGATCCGCTCGATCGACACAGAAGGGCCGGGAGTGGACCTGCGTCCCGGCAAGATGTTCGAGACCTTCGCGATTTGCGACGCGATCCAGAACGTACTGTACAAGGGCATGCCGCCGGCAGAAGCGGTCGACATCATGGCGGCGAAATACCGCACGGTGTTGTAACGAAGTTCCGCCCGGCCTGAGCATGAAGGCCGGGTGACACCCTCTCATGATTGCCCACGTCCAGACAGGCCTATGCTTTCCTTTCGTACAAACAGCGATAAGTTCTTGCTTGGCGCATTCATCGCCAGCGTCGCGATCACCTTGCTGCTCATTTTGTTCCCGGTCGTTCACGCGATCCAGCTGAGTTTTTACCAGTCCGAATCCTTCGTCTCCGAACGCACCTGGATCGGCGCCGGAAACTACCTGCGAGTGCTGCAGGAATCCGGCTTCTGGCGCGCCTTCGGCATCGGCGTCACCTTCAGCGTGCTGACCATCGTGTTGCAGGTTGCGTTGGGCATAGGCTGCGCATTGCTGCTGGACCAGCCCTTCTTCGGCCGGCCGGTAATCCGTGGCTTGGCGGTGCTGCCGTATCTCTTGCCCACCGTGGTTGTCGCAGTCGCTTTTCAGTGGCTCCTGGACGGCAGTCTCGGCTTGTTCACCATCTGGGCCGAAGAGCTTGGTCTCGGCCGGCCGGCATGGTTCGAAGATCCGGTGATGGCGATGGTCGTCGTGGTGATCGCCAGCGTATGGACCTGGACGCCCTTCGTGACCATTTCCTTCCTGGCCGCGCTGCAGACCATTCCGAAGTCCTTGTATGAAGCGGCACGTGTCGATGGAGCGGGTTCATGGAACCGCTTCTGGCATGTCACGATTCCGATGCTGGTACCGATGCTGATGGTCATCGTCCTGCTGCGCAGCATCTGGATGTTCAACAAGTTCGACATCATCTGGCTGATGACCAAAGGCGGACCGCTGTCGGCGACCGAACACCTGCCGGTCATGGCGTATAGACGTGCGTTCATGCAGTACGACGTCGGCGGCGGCGCCGCCGTCGCCACGCTGTCCTTCGCCGTACTGTCGCTACTGATTCTGGTGTACTTCTATTTCTATCCGCTCGACGGCAAGGAGGGCAATAAATGAACAAGCGGTCTCTTCCGTTGCGTGCGCTTACTCTGGTTGCCGCCGCACTTCTCGGCCTGTGGTCCTTCTTCCCGATTTACTGGATGATCGTGTCCAGCCTGCGACCCGAACGCGACCTGTTCGCGCCGCCGACGCTGATCCCCAAAACCATAGACTGGAAATTCAGCGCCTATCGCAATCTGCTGGAACTGACCGATTACCCGGTGCAGTTCGCCAACAGTGTGGTGGTGGCGCTGGCGGTGGTGGTGATCACGCTCCTGATTTCGGTGGTTATCGCCTATGTCGTCACGCGCTACAAGGTGCCCGGCAAGACCGCGATCATCGGCAGCATGCTGTATGCGTATATGTTCCCGCCCTTGCTGCTGGCAATTCCGCTGCTGTCCATTTTTGCACGCATGGGTTTTTCGGATCATCTGATCGCCGTGGTGTTCGCACACTGCACGCTCAGCATCCCGTTGGGCGTCTGGATGCTGTGGGGGTTTTTCAAGGCCATGCCCTTCGACCTGGAGGAAGCCGCGATGGTGGATGGATGCTCGCGCGCCGGTGCATTTTTCAGAATGGTGCTGCCACTGTCGGCGCCGGGCATCATCACCGTCGCGATATTTTCCTTCTTGCTGTCGTGGACCGATTATGTGTTTTCCTTCGTGCTGGTCAACAGCGATGCGAACAAGACATTGCCTGTCGGACTGGCATCGGTGCTGGGCACCTTCGATGCGCGCTGGGGCGAACTGATGGCGGGGGCGACGCTGATTGCATTGCCGTTGTTCATCATGTTCATGTTCCTTAGCCGCTACTTCATCAAGGGCCTGGCGGCCGGCGCACTGAAAGGATAGCCATGGATTTCGGATTGACGGGGAAGGTGGCGTTGATCACAGGCGGGGGGCGCGGAATCGGCTTCTGCGATGCGCAGGCGCTCGGTGCGGAAGGAGCAACCGTGGTCATCAACGAGGTTGACGAAGCGGCCGCCGCCGATGCGGTGGAATCGCTTCAGCAGAGCGGCATCGACGCCACGTTTTTCGTTGGCGATGCCGCCGACGAGAATGTGGCGCGGGACACCGTGAACCGAGTCTTTCAGCGATATGGCCGTCTGGATATCCTGGTCAACAATGCCGGCGTCGGCGTCAAGCCGGCTTACCAGGTGCAGGACATGCCGGTTGACGTCTGGGACAGAATGATCCATGTGCACATGCGAAGCACTTTCCTCTGGTCGCGCGAGGCCGTAGGAATGATGAAGGCGAGAGGGTTTGGGCGCATTGTCAACATGTCGTCGATGAACTTCACCGGCGGCGGCCGGCCGGGAGTAGCCCACTATGCAGCGGCAAAGGCCGGCATACTGGGCTTTACGCAAACGCTTGCCAAGGAAGTCGGGCCCTTTGGCATCACTGCCAATGCGATTGCGCCGGGCTATGTCGAAACCGAATTGATCGCTCAGTTTTCGGAAGAAATGCGCGAACGTCTCTGCAGGCAGAACCCGGCGGGCCGCACCTGTCGTCCGTCCGAGGTGGCGGCACTGGTCACCTTCCTATGCTCGACGCAGGCCGGCTTCATCAATGGCGAACTGGTCTGCATGGATGGTGGCAGGCGGGATTTTTATTGGGGTAATTGAAAGGATATCGAAGATGGCGATCAAGACAATCGGCTTTCCCGGCAGGTACGTGCAAGGCCCCGGCGCGATACGTGAACTCGGCGGCTTGCTCAAGGAATTCGGCAGCTCCTCTCCGGCGATCGTCATGGACGACATCGTGCGGCAGGCAGCCGGCCAGCAATTGCAGGAAGCGCTGGGATCGGCCGGCATCACCGGACGACATTTGCGCTTCGCCGGCGAATGCACGAAAGCGGCAATCGATGGACTGGCAGCGGAGGCGGCCGGTGCCGACATGGTCATCGGCTTCGGCGGCGGCAAGACCATCGATACCGCGAAAGGTGTCGCCAAGGCGCTGGGTTGCCGCCTGATGATCCTGCCGTCGATTGCCTCCAACGACTCGCCGACCAGCCGGCTGATCGTGCTGTACAACGAACAGCACATGGTTGCCGGGGTCGAAGTCATGGTGCGCAATCCGGATGTTGTCCTGGTGGATACCGACATCATTGCGCGCGCACCGGTCCGGTTTTTTGCGGCGGGACTCGGCGATGCGCTGAGCAAGAAGTTCGAAGCGCAGCAATGCCATATTGCAGGCGGCAAGAATTTCTTTGGCACGCCCTCGCTCGCGACGGCCCGGTTGCTTGCCGATCGCTGCTATGAAACGATTCTCGAATTCGGCAGACAGGCGGTGGAACAAGTGCGTGCGCATGCGGCGCCGAACGAGGCGGTCGAGCGCGCGGTCGAAGCATCGGTATTGCTGAGCGGGCTCGGGTTCGAAAGCGGCGGCTTGTCGCTGTCGCATGCATTGACGCGCGGCTTCACTGCGCATCCGGTATTAAGTACATTCCTGCACGGCGAGCTGGTCGCCTTTGGCACCATCGTTCAGCTGATTGCCGAAAACCGTCCGGAAGAGGAAGTACGCAGTCACGCCTTGTTTTGCCATTCGCTCGGCTTGCCGGTACGCTTTGCCGACATGCGGGTGTTCGACATTTCGCAGGCTGAGCTGATCGATATCGCGGAAAAGACCTGTGCGGCGCCTTACATCGGCCATCTGACGCCGTCCGCAGATGTGGCGCGCGTAGTAGATTGCCTGCGGCGCGCGGATCGCCGGGGAAGGAATTTGAGTTAAGAATTTCAATGACTCGTAGCGAGTCTGCGCCAATGACCTGCCTGCTCGCCAGTGACACTCCTCGTGGACCGGGTCGCTTTGGGCTAACATTCGCTTACAGGTGATACACCTGCGCGCGATCCTGTTTCGGTGATCCGTACGTAATATGCTCCTGGCAATGACTACCTGATATCTGCCTTTTGGAGACCACTATGAAACGTACCAAGATTGCAAGTCCAGCCCTCATCCTGAGCGCGCTCGCAACAGCCCTGCTGTCCACTGGCGCCGCCTATGCACAAACAACCTCCGCGACGGACGCTACCGTCACGACAACCACGGCAACTTCGACACCCATAGCAGCCACCGCAACGCCGTCAACGACTACGCAAGTGACCGCCACTACAACCACGGATGTGGCGCCTGGCACAACGACGACAACGGTTTCCGCGACACCGGCCACCACCACAACAGTGACGCCGCCGAATACAGCCACAACGACGACTGCCAGGAAAGGTGCAACCGTCTACAAGCCCGGCACAACGGTGCCCGACGGCGTAACAGCGAAGGCCAATGGAGCCACTGTCGTATTACCTGAATCAGCACAGGCTGGCCAGGCACGTGCCGCCGAGAAGCGCGCAGCAGTGGCGGAAAAACGTGAAGCCCTCGCGGTGTTCAAGACGGAAAAGCCAGTCAAGGTCGATAAGGTGGAGAAAGTCGAAAAGATCGACAAGGTAGAGAAAGTGGAAAAGGTAGAGAAGGTGGAGAGGGTGGAAAAGATCGCAAAGATTGAAAAAATCGAGCGGCCCGAAAAAATAGAGAAGACGCGCCGAAACTAAGCATTTCCTCCCCACCAGCCGGGCAACAAGCGTTGCCCGGTTTTTTATTGGAACAACGATTGTTATTAGAATGAAAAAACTGACTCTCCTCGCAGCTGTACTCCTGTCCCAGGCTGCGCTCGCCGAAAGCAATGTCACCTTGAAGACGGGGTACGACTACACCACAGGCAAGTATGGAACGAACACCGACACTGAAATTACAGCGATCCCGTTCATCGGTACCTACGAGACTGGCAACTGGACATTAAAGGCGTCCATTCCGTATGTGCGCATCACGGGTTCGGACAACGTGGTCGCCGGCGTGGGCGCGGTACGACAGACCTCCGCCACTGTGCGCACGGATTCCGGCATGGGCGATCTTGCGACGAGCGCGACCTACTCGTTCATGATCGACCCAAAGTCTCAGTTCGGCATCGACGTCACCGCGAAAATCAAGTTCGGCACCGCCGACAGCGATAAAGGTCTGGGCACCGGCGAGAACGATTACTGGATTCTGATCGACCCGTACACCAAGATGGGCAATGTGACTTGGTTCGGCGGCATCGGTTATGGCATGCTGGGATCGTCCGAAACATTGAAGCTCAATGACGTCGTCAGCGCCAATGCAGGCCTGTCGTATAAGCTGGACCAACAGGCAAGTGTTGGCGCGATGCTGGACTATCGCAGCAGGTCGACCGACATTGGTTTCGCGCAGCGCGAGCTGACGGGCTTTTACTCACGCAAACTCGGCGGCGGATACAAGCTGCAGGCGTATGCAACCAAGGGCTTTTCCGACGGCAGTCCCGACTGGGGTGGCGGTGTCAACATAGCCTATAATTTTTAATCGCTCGCTGCGCTTGACAGTGTGTTTCGCCGACATGTAGGTGTTCGAGATCTCGCACGCTGATCTGACCGATATCGAGGAGAAGACCTGTGCCGCGCGGACAGCTCGGGAGCAGCTCTGAACTCAGAGCACATGCCAATAAACAATAGCGCAGACAGGCAACCGACACAAAATTGATTTCCATCAATTAAGCATTGACGCGCCTGCCTTAGTCTGAGGCAGCCTGATCCTGGCGAAGCGTGACCGCATACGCCTGAACTTCGAATGCGGCGGCGTAGATAACTCAGCAGTGGAAGCGACGCATGCATCACTATGCCTAATGAGGATTTTGATTATGAAGCGCAACTTCTGGCGTGCGCCCGTGGAGAACGCGCGGCATTGCGTCGCCTGTATGATCGTGAAGCCCGCTGGCTGATGGGTGTCGCTCTGCGCATTGTCCGACGGCGCGAAATAGCCGATGAGGTGTTGCATGATGCCTTTCTTCAAATCTGGAGCAAGGCATCGACTTATAATCCTTCGCTGGGGTCGGCACGCGGCTGGATTTACAGTGTTGTGCGTCATCGCGCACTCAACACAATACGCGATTCGCATCATGAGGTTCCCGCCTCTGAAACGATGATGGACGACATCGTCGAAGACGCTTCCGGCCCGTTGGAGATCTTGGCGCAGCATCGTGCCGCCAGTGCTCTGCATCACTGCTTGAATAATCTGGATACCGACAAGCGTACCTGTATCTTGCTGGCATATGTCGATGGCTACACGCACGCGCAGATCGCTGCACACCTGCAGCGGCCATTAGGCACGGTGAAAGCCTGGACAAGACGTGCGCTGCTCCTTCTTCGGGAATGTTTGTCATGAACTTTTCCGACTCGAACGAGATGCAAATCCTGGCGGGTGAGTATGCGCTGGGCGTGATGCCGCCTGAGGAAAAATCGGTATTCGAGAGCGAACTCCGGCGTAACCCCAGCTTGGCCGCCGCTGTCGCAGACTGGAATGACCGTTTGCTGGTGCTTTCTCCACCGTCGAAGCCGGTTGAACCATCGACGGGACTCTGGCAGCGTATCGAACGCGACTTGCCGAGAAAGACGAGCAGTCACCGGGGCGATGGAATATGGAGCAGTCTGTCTTTTTGGCGGATCAGCAGTATGGGTGGCATGATCGCGTCAGCTGTGCTTGCCCTCAGCTTGCTCACCATGCAGCCCGATTCCCGTGCTCCGACCTACGTCGCGGTGCTGCAAGGAAGCGATGCCGCTGCTTCCTGGATCGTAGAAATCAATGACCAGACCTTGCGCCTGCGTCCCTTAACAAAAACGTCTGTTCCTGCCGGTAAGTCGCTTCAGTTCTGGACCAAGCCCGAAGGTGCGGCAGGGCCGACATCGCTAGGCCTGGTAATGCCTGATCAAAGCACGGTATTGTCTGTACGCCTGCTGCCGGGAATAAGCACCAACCAACTGTTCGAGGTCACGCTGGAACCCGAGTCCGGGTCGCCGGTTAATCGTCCTACCGGCCCGATCCTCGCGCTTGGGAAAGCAGTGCCCCTATGACAGTGCACGCGGGAACATCCTTTCTATCGTCGCAATGATCTAGTGTAGTGTTTCACTCTTCTTGAGACATAAAAGTGCGTCTTTCACGCCGACTCTTCGTTGCAAATCCTCGCAATAGCTCGCAATTGCTGCGGTGTGCGCCTCGATTCGCCGCGAAATCCATCACTTTTATAAGTCTCAATCTACGTGAAACACTACACTGCTTTTCTTATTTTTCTTCCAGCTGCATCCAATACGACCTCTCCTGTGTAGTACTACCGTCGATTCGCCATACTGCTCGCAAACGGCGCTGGAGGCCTCGACAAGGGTATGCAGTTCAATTCAATAAGCTAGCGGTAATCCAGTGGCATTGATATTGGTACCGCAGTATCTCTACAGGAGCATAGTCATGAATAAATATTTGCGTCCGGCAGCGATTGTCACATTACTCGCCACGGTATTTTCTGTTCAGGCGACCGAAGCGACGGGCAATAAATCCGAATCGCACGAGCAAAAAACCCGTTCTCTGGAAGTCATCGGATTGACCGAAGATCAGCGCCTGATTTCCTTTAACGAAAAAAGCCCGGAAAAGGCACACAGCATCGGCACGGTTACCGGGTTGATGTCGGGGGATATGCTGGTCGGTATCGACTATCGCGTGCAGGACGGAAAATTGTATGGCGTCAGCAAGACCGGTGGCATCTATATGCTTGACACCGGCAATGCCAGTGCAACAAAGGTCAGCCAGCTCACCGTGGCGATGGAAGGCGGTTCTTTCGGCGTTGACTTTAACCCTGCCGCCGACCGCCTGCGGGTAGTCAGCGATACAGGGCAGAATTTGCGGCATAACATCAATGCGGCAGGAGTCACGCTGGTCGACGATCCGCTTGATTATCCGCCGGCTACGTCGCTCAACAGTATTGGTCCAAACGCGACCGGCGTGACGGCTTCCGCTTATACCAACAACGATCTGGACGCATCGACGGCGACCACCCTCTATGCAATTGACACAAACCTCGATCAGGTCGCACTGCAATCTCCGCCCAATGATGGAACGCTGGCCGGCACGGGAAAACTCGGTACGGACGCGACCGCTTCCACCGGATTCGATATTTACAGTACGGTGCGCGATGGCATTGCCGTTGACGTGCGAGGGCTTGCTTCATTGAGGGAAGCAAGTGGAGCCTCGTCCTTGTACAGCATCAATCTATCCACTGGAAAAGCGACTCGTCGGGGCAGTTTCTCCAACGAGAACAATATGATTGGCATTGCGATTCCACTGGAGCAGCTATAACAGAACAGGCAGGCCGATCGGAAGTCGTTTGACGTTGTGATGGCGCCGGTAGTGCAGGCTTCCATGCCTGCACTACGAGAAAGACTTTTGCAGGCCTGCGCGTATCAACATAGCGGGACACTATATGGTTGATGCAATGTGTAACTTTCGCTCTGGATACCATGAAGCGCGTCGACATACTCATACGGAACAACGCTGGCCAATGACTGAAGCGGGTTGGGGTATATTTCCAGCTTATCGGCCATCTTCTCGATGCTTTCAGCCGTCACCAGCGGCACACCGAGTTGACGTGCTTTCGCTTTCGCCGCTTCGAGCAATGCATCTTTCGCGCCTGCCGGCGTTCCTGCGCGTTCATAATACCGTTCGAGCTGCAATACCGCATGAGGGCTCTGTGGATTGCAGTCGTCCCACAGCAGCCGAAGCATCTGGCGTGCGACAGTGATGCCATTCCCGTTTTTGACCGCTGTCATGCGGTATTTCGGATCCAGAACGTACCCAAGCAATGCCCTGTTGAAAGTGCCGTCGCCGTTGGTATGCTGACAGCTGCCTGCCACCACGGTTCCACATAGGAACAGCTCTTCGACGTCATCGGTATCGACGATTTTCCAGACTGTGCTCTTGTGCGACTTCCCGCCATTGGAAATCAGCGCACGCAGGTCTTTCAGGTCCGCGCGCAACTGATTGAATTCCTGATCGCCGGGCAAAGCCTGCAGGGCCGATTTGATGTCTCTTAACTGCTGCGACGGATCTATCGTCTCCAGCAACTTTAGTAGCGCTTGCTCCGCTGCGGCATTGGCTGGCTTAGTCGTTTGCTGAAGATCCATTCCATCGTTGCCATTGTCGCTTCACGCTGCATCGAGGATCGGGAATGTATTCTCGGCTACGTGTCTATCATCAACAATTTTTTGTTTCAGATAGGGGGCAACATCGACCTGCTTTGATGCGCCTTCTGCATTCAATGCATCCATCGCTTTCTGTGGGATGAATACGCTTTGACGCCAAAGGTCCGCCACCTCAGGTGAAGCGCGGCGTAAAGCATGCATAATATGCCCGGATGCGTCGGGGGCATATCTCGATCTGGCAAAATCCGTTCTTTCATCGGGGAGCAGTAACAGGCGAGCCAGCTTTCTGAGGGCAGGCTTCAAACTATCATCTTTGAGTCCATGGATTGTGTTTCCGTACACGATCAGTGCGTCCGGGTCGCGTGCGGTCGATCGATACGCGGTGAACAGGTTTGACAATTTCGCCGCGCCAATACCCGGTGAAAATATCTGGTCAAATACGTCTGTAAATGCATTGGCGATCTTTGCCTGGGTGTCGACGGTATACAGTTTTTCAAGATTCCATTTTCCTTCGTCTGCATCTTCCCAGTCGAGAGCAGCTTCCGTATTCAAATTTGCGACGACTATAAGAGATCCAAGCATAGCGAAGTTACTAACCAGATTTTCTTGATCCTCCGGACTGCACTTGCTGGGGTCTTCGAGCAGGGGAGTGGCAGCGTTAAGAAGACGAAGTTTGGTTGGGATGCCTTGAATGCTTGCAATCTGTCGCAAGGCGGTGATGATGCCCTTTGCACGAGCCGCATCCTTGAAATAAACCTGTCGCAGGATTTTGGCCAGGTTCTGGACTTTCTCGGGAACTTTATATTCCCCGGGACCTTCCTGTTCTGTACAGAGCGGAAGAGCGAATATCGCAAATAGGCCCATATGAGAACGGTCAAAGTGCTGAAGCAAGCTGTTCAACGCCGTCGTTATCGTGCCGTCCTTCACACCACGATGTGCGAATATTTCGCAAGCCTGCCGACTCACCGGGAACGGGTGCAAGCGCGCCAGTGATTTGAATAAGGGCGCCAGTTTTGCCCATGTCTTTTCATCGCTGATTGGCCCGACACGTGCGCTTAAATACAACTGGACCTGAACAAGTTGCATTTTCAGTTCCGGATCGCGCAAGATATTACGTTGGCGGCGCCAAATCTCGCAGTCAGAGGAATCTTTCTCGTGTAACTTACTGACGATCTTATCCACTCCACCAAAGTCATCGCCTGAATCACTGGATTTGATAAGAGAGGGAAGATTTTTGGTGATGCATTCCAGGGCTTCCCAAAGCCGCTGATCCGGGTTATCCAAGTATTCCAGTTCGTCCGAGTCCTCGGAAACATCCGAGTCGCTGGAGACGTCCGAGTCGTCCAGACTTAAAGAAGAGCGTTCCATTTCCCGTTTGATCGAGAACGCCGCGCACTTGATGACGATCTCTTCCGTCAATGCCCATTCATGTACGTTGCTCCAAAATCCCTCGGCTTCCATCTGACAATATGCTTCTTCCGCAAGCTCGGATAGATAGTTCTCATTGGTAATCCCGAAAGCCTTTCGTACTTCCATAAGGAAGGATGGATCTTCCTTGACATAAGCAAGCGCCGCTGTCTGTCGATTCTTTTCGTCATGTAGCGCGAACAAATCCAACGCATGGATTATCACTTTTTGTCCGAGCCGTTGTTCGCACATCTGCGCTGCAAGAGCGGCCCTTTCAGGTTCGTTTAAAAGAAAAGCATCTGCATGCCCGGGAGGCCCTTCAGACGCGTGGCCTGAATATTCCTCTCCTTTAATGGCCGCATGTAACCAGTCCAACCGCTCTTGAGCACCGAGTTCAATGGTATGAAAGTAATCGCGAAGGCCTGAAAGAAAGCCAGGAGGTTGCCAACGGGCATGGGTCAGCACGTTCGCCAGCAAGATGAATTGGGATTCTCTTGTCGTTAACTGAAAATCTTCGGGGATTTGCGCGAAGGGATATACGTCGGTGCACTTGAAGAAGGAGCGCGCAGCCAACTCTGCCCTACCTGTCTCGTTTAATCCATGATATTTGGCGTTGGCGAGTTGATTGATGAATTGCGTTTTAGCGCCTGCCAGATATTCATAGTCATCGAACCACGTGTTGTCATATAGCGAAGGCAGGATATTCTGTAAGTGCTCCAGGCGAACTCTAGCTGTGAGTTCAGGGCTGTCCAGTCCGACATACGCGTTCTTGAGAAGATACTTCACAAGCTGTTTATCGCCTTTGTTGTTATCCGCAAAATGAAAAATCGGTGAGTGAAGGTTGTGCAGACAGCCCGGGCCGATGCCTGCTTCCTCAATGAAAAAGTGGACTATGTCGGAATGGCCCTCGTTGACGGCCGCAAGAAAAGCGTCAGTCCATCCATTCAACGTATTAGTCCACGCGTTCGTTTGATAGGGCGGAATCAAATTAGCGTTATATATGAATCGAATGACGTTGGCATGGCCGTTTTCAGCTGCTTCAGTTACTGCATTCTGCAGTTCGTAGAGATCCGGGTTTCCTATTTTCTCAAGTAGCAATTGGAGAACGCTGACACTTCCTTCGATTGCCGCCCAGACAAAAGGCGTAGTCTTTACGCCATCCATCTCAAAGGGCATAGTCAAACGGGGCCGCGGCCCGTCCAGTAATTTGAGGATACGAAGAGTTGCCGGCCCTCGGCAATCCGGTATTGGCAGGATACTGTCACTTACCCCATCAGGTCTAAGGGACTCGACGTGGATTACGCTGGATTCGGTTGGACTATCCTGGTCGCTGGCCCTTGAGTGTGCATTACTGGCGGCAGAGGGCAACGAACCGCGTCGCCGGTTTCTTTGCGCTATCCCGGATATCGCGTCAGAGGTGGATGCATGGGAAATGGTGTGCGGGTCATGAGATGCGTTGTTGCCTCGTGCAGGGGAGAATGCAGCCGAGCTATCCGGAGCGGAAATGGCAGGTGAAGTAGGCATGAGAAAAAACTCTTTAGCGAAAATATGTACGGCGCAATCTGTGATCCGGTAAGCAGAAGCCTGTCCTGACGCAATCGAACCAGTATGTCCGGACGTATTACGCTGTGAGTGGCCGTAGCGGCCAATAAGTTCGAGGTTTGTTCACTTCCAGAAGCGAGAGGCCTGGAATGGCGTTGATGGCGTGCGTGGTCAAGCGTGAAGCGGAGTGATTTTCATACACCGAGCCTGCAATTCGATTCAGTGGAATTGGCGGTCGATCAAGTCTTCCTGCTGCGATCCGGGGCCGGACCGGTAGATCCCCGCACCACCAGTTGCAGTGGACGCAGCGCGCTGCGGATATTGGTCTGGCGACCTTCTATCAGATCGATCAGGCCGGTTGCGCCGTCATAGCCCATTTTTTCCACTGGCATCTGTACCGTGGTCAAAGGCGGAAAGATGGCTTCTGCAATCGGACCGTCATGCACGGTCACTACCGACAAATCCTGCGGCACGCGCAAGCCATACTGCTGTACAGCCATGATCGCGCCGGTAGCGGCGGCCAGCGTGATGGGAAAGACGGCGGTCGGCGGTTCGCCGGCCTGATTCAAAATTGCGCGCATCGCTTCGGCGCCGCCCTTGATGGTATAGCCGGATACTGCTACCAGCTTGGGGTCATAGGGTATGCCGGCCTCTGCCAGCGCCTCGCTATAGCCGGCGAAGCGGCCGATACCCGTGGACGGATTGAGCTGGCCGGACAAATGTGCGATGCGCGTATGGCCAAGACCGATCAGATGCCGCATCGCCATCTTCGCGGCCTCGCCGCTTTCGAAGTAGATCGAGTTTTCAATGCCTTCCACGGTCCGGTTGAGTATGACCACCGGCACCCTGGTTTTCTTGGCGGCGGCCAGTACGACGCTGTTATCATCCAGCGTCGTAATCAGCAGGCCATCGACGCGATTGGCGCTGGCCAGCCTTTCATAGGCGTCGTCGTCGGACGAGCCTTCCTCAATGTGCGCGATCAGCAGCGAATAGCCGCGGTCGCGCGCACCCCGTTCCGCGCCGATGATCATTTGCGAGAAGACCGGATTGTCCAACTGCGGAACGGCGATGCCGAGCGTGAAGGTTTTGGCTGCGCGCAGGCTGCGCGCGGTCATGTTCGGTTGATATTCAAGCCGTTTGGCTGTCTCCAGAATGCGCTGGCGCGTTTCCTCGGCGACGCGCTGATTCTGGTCACCGCGCAACACGCGAGATGCGGTCGACACGTCAACGCCTGCCTGTTGCGCCACATCATTCAGCGTGGCACGCGCACCCATGGCCACGGAAGAGGACTGTTCGCTGCGTGCTTTTCTCGGCATGGCGTTTGTTGAGAGTGCGTTCGTAAATGGAAGGTTTTGCAGACTCCTCCGCCTGATTACGCTTGTCCGCAAGCGAATGCACCTGCTTGCAGGGGAGGCAAGGTATTTTACTAGCTGGGGACGAGGCGGCTCAAGATTTTCCGCAAGGGCTTGAAATGCGCTCTAACGTTACTCTGCGAGACGTGATGCCCAATGAAAATCGGGAAGCGGTACCGTGAGCACCGCTTCCCGACCGTGTGGTTTGACAGACTGCATCCCGTTACCTAGTCATCCTCGGGATGCGCCATCATGGGCGTGGCTTAGACCTTGACCGTATCCGCGACTTCACTGAATTCCTGCAGCTTGTCGAAGTTCATGTAACGGTAGATCTGCGCCGCATTCTTGTCGAGCACGCCGGTATGTTCCATGTACTCTGCCTTGGTCGGAATCTTGCCAAGGGTCGAGCAAACCGCTGCCAGTTCAGCCGAGCCGAGATAGACGCGGGTATCCAGACCGAGACGGTTCGGGAAGTTACGGGTCGATGTCGACATGACGGTAGCGCCCTTGCGAACCTGTGCCTGGTTACCCATGCACAGCGAGCAGCCCGGCATTTCCATGCGCGCGCCGGTGCGGCCAAGCGTGCCGTAATGGCCTTCTTCGGTCAGTACCTGCTGGTCCATCTTGGTCGGCGGGGCGACCCACAGACGTACCGGAATATCGGTCTTTCCTTCGAGTAGTTTCGCTGCGGCACGGAAATGACCAATGTTGGTCATGCAGGAACCGACGAAGACTTCATCGATCTTGTCACCGGCGACCTCGGACAGGGTCTTCACATCGTCCGGGTCGTTCGGGCATGCAACGATAGGTTCGTGGATATCGGCCAAGTCGATTTCGATCACGGCAGCGTATTCCGCATCCGCATCCGGCGACAGCAGTTCCGGCTTGGCAAGCCATGCTTCCATGGCCTTGATGCGGCGCTCGAGCGTACGCTTGTCCTGGTAGTCGTTGGCGATCATCCATTTCATCAACGTGATGTTGGATGTCATGTATTCCATGATCGGCTCTTTGTCCAGGTGCACGGTGCAACCTGCGGCGGAGCGTTCGGCCGATGCGTCAGAGAGTTCGAACGCCTGTTCAACCTTCAGCTTCGGCAAGCCTTCGATTTCCAGGATGCGGCCCGAGAAAATGTTTTTCTTGCCTTTCTTTTCCACGGTCAGCATGCCTTGGCGGATCGCGTACAGCGGGATCGCATTGACCAGGTCACGCAGGGTGACGCCAGGCTGCATTTCGCCCTTGAAGCGCACCAGTACCGACTCCGGCATATCCAGCGGCATCACGCCGGTTGCAGCGGCGAACGCCACCAGACCCGAGCCTGCAGGGAAGGAGATACCGATAGGGAAACGGGTATGCGAATCGCCGCCGGTGCCGACGGTGTCGGGCAACAGCAGGCGATTGAGCCAGGAGTGGATCACGCCATCGCCCGGACGCAGTGCCACGCCGCCGCGATTGGCGATAAACCTTGGCAATTCCCGGTGGGTTTTGACGTCGACCAGTTTTGGATAGGCCGCGGTATGGCAGAACGATTGCATCACGAGATCAGCCGAGAAGCCCAGGCAGGCGAGGTCTTTCAGTTCGTCGCGTGTCATCGGGCCTGTCGTATCCTGCGATCCGACGGTCGTCATCTTGGGTTCGCAATAGGTGCCCGGACGAATGCCCTGGCCTTCCGGCAGGCCGCAGGCACGGCCAACCATCTTTTGCGCGAGCGAGAATCCCTTGTCCGATGCAACCGGATTCTGCGGCAGTCGGAACAGGGTGGACGGTGCCAGGCCCAGCGCTTCGCGCGCCTTGGATGTCAGGCCGCGGCCGATGATCAGCGGAATGCGTCCGCCTGCGCGCACTTCGTCAAACAGCACATCCGACTTCACGGTGAATTCGGCGATTACTGCACCATTCTTCAGTGCCTTGCCTTCGTAAGGACGCAGTTCGACGACGTCGCCCATGTCCATTTGGGACACATCCAGTTCGATCGGCAGGGCGCCGGCATCTTCCATGGTGTTGTAGAAGATCGGAGCGATCTTGGTGCCCAGACAGACGCCGCCGAAACGCTTGTTCGGGATGAATGGAATATCTTCGCCGGTGAACCAGAGCACCGAGTTGGTCGCGGATTTGCGCGAGGAGCCGGTGCCGACCACGTCGCCGACATAGGCGACCAGATTGCCCTTGGCTTTGAGCGCTTCGAGCTGCTTGAGCGGACCGATCTTGCCCGGCTCATCGGCATCGATGCCGGGACGCGGGTTCTTCAGCATGGCCAATGCATGCAGCGGAATGTCGGGACGGGTAGTCGCGTCAGGCGCAGGGGACAGGTCGTCGGTATTGGTTTCGCCGGTGACCTTGAATACGGTCAGCGTCAGGCTTTGCGGGACTTCCGGACGCGATGTGAACCATTCCGCATCGGCCCAGGACTGCAGCACCAGTTTCGCGTTGGCGCTGCCCTTGTCTGCCAGTTCCTTGACATCATGGAAGTAGTCAAACATCAACAGGGTCTTTTTGAGTCCCTCTGCAGCCACCGCGCCGACTTCCGTGTCATCGAGCAGCTCGATCATCGGCTTGATATTGAAGCCGCCCAGCATGGTGCCGAGGAGACGGGTAGCTTCCTGGCGAGAGATCAGGGCGCACTGTTCTTCGTTCTTGGCGACCTTTTCCAGGAACGCGCTTTTGACCTTCGCAGCATCGTCCACGCCCGCTGGCACACGATATGTGATCAGTTCGACAAGGAATTGCTCTTCGCCGCTCGGCGGATTCTTGAGCAGGGCGACGAGTTCTTCCGTTTGTTTTGCCGACAAGGGGAGGGGCGGGATACCGAGCGCGGCGCGTTCGGCTACATGCTGGCGATAGGTTTCTAGCATAGCGGACTCATTTATTAGCAGGATTGAAAGTCATGAGCCTGCTGCAACTTCCCACGATGCGGAAAACCACGAGCAGACTACACCTGCCCTATTTTACCGCGACAACTCTTCTATAAGACATAAGAGTTTGTAAAAATTTTTTGCACCCGATTTCGTGCCGATTGTCAGTCTGCCATCCCGAAGGCATCTTTTTTATCGTCACCCTGTAAGAAAACCATAGCTTCGCAAATCAGGCGTTCATGCAAGAATCAATCGCATCAACAACTCATCTACAGAGGAGGCGAGCATGATTAGAACCGGCGAGCAGTACAGGGATTCGCTGCGCGATGGCCGTGAGGTATGGATCGATGGCGAGCGCGTGGAGGATATCACCAGGCACCCCGGTTTCAAGCCTGTCGTTGACATCCGCGCGCGCATCTATGACCTCGCGCATGAAGAGGCAACGCGCGACGTCATGACATATGTGGACGAGTCCACTGGCGAGCGCAATGCGATTGGCCTCAAGTTGCCGCACACGCAACAGGATTGGCATGACAAGCGGCGCGCCGTCGATACGGTGATGGACGATATCGGCGGCATCGTGACGCGTGTCGGCGATGAAACCATCGGCGAAATGTGGTCGCTGTATGACGGCAAGGATGTGTTGAATGAAGTCGATCCGCGCTTTGCGGAAAACATAGACCGGCATATTCACCGGGCGCTCTACACCGATCCCTTCCATGTTTCCGCCAACACCGATCCGAAAGGCGACCGCTCCAAACCGCCGCAGGAACAGGATCCCGATTCGCTGTTGCATGTGGTGAAGGAAACCGATGCCGGCATCATTGTGCGCGGCGCGAAATACGAGACTGCCGCGGCCTATGCCAACCAGGCATTCGTCAAGCCGACCATCGCCAATTGGGGTGAGGAGAAATTGTCCGACTATGCGCTCGGTTTCATCTGTGACATGGGCGCATCCGGCGTCAAGCATATTTGCCGCTCCAGTTTCGTCGGCCGCGCGCCCAGCGAAGACTACCCACTGGCCAGCCGCTTTGATGAAGTCGATACGCTGGTCATCTTCGATAACGTGCTGATCCCCTGGGAAAATGTGCTGTTCTACCAGCATACGAGAGCGGCGAGCTTCATCCGTTCCACCCTGCACCGCTACAGCGCGTTCGCCTGGGTCCAGCGTGCCTTGCGTATGGCCGACCTGATGATCGGCGCGGCACTGTTCAACGTGCGTCAGACGGGCCTAGAAAAACAGCAGGCGGTCCAGGAAAAACTGGCGGCACTGGCGGTGTATCGCGAAACCATCAATGCCCATCTCACCGCTGCGATTGCCGCCAGCGAAGAGAGTCCGTCCGGACTGCTGATGCCGAATCAGTCGATGCTCTATACCGGACGCGTCCAGGCCTGTACCCAGCTGCCGGCCATGATGCATATCGCGCGCGAATTGTGCGGCGGACAGATTTGCGTCACCCCGTCCGCCGCTTCCTTCCATCATCCGGAAATCGGCAAGTGGATGGACAAGTACTACTCGATCAATGGCAACTGGGTCGCCGACGATCGCCGCAAACTGCTTGCCTTCGGCCGCGACTTGCTCAATTCGGATTACGCCGGTCATCGCCTGACCTTCCAGCTGTTCGCGCAATCGCCGCCGTTCGCCCATCTGGCGGCGGTCTATCGCAACTTCGACTTCAATACGCCGCTGAGGCATGTCAAGAAATCCGCCGGCCTGTCGGATCGTGTACTGGCGAAGTAAGGAATATCGATGTCTGCGACGGCACCTGTCGCTCGGTATTGAGGAGGTGAAAAATGCTGCGTGAAAATTTTGTCGACGGCATGAGCCGTGTGCCGAACAGTGTATCGGTCGTGACCACCGACGGCATTGCCGGCCGTTTCGGTGTAACGGTCAGTGCGACGGCGTCGGTATCGGCTGATCCGCCCACCTTGCTGGTCTGCGTGCATCACTTGAGCCGAGCGAGTCAGGCGATCATCGAGAATGGCGTCTTCTGCGTCAACCTGCTGCACACCGAAGCCTCAAGAATTTCCGACACTTTTGCCGGACGCGTGGCCGCGCCGGAAGGCGACAAGTTCGGTTGCGCCAGCTGGCATACGCTGCAAAGCGGCGCACCGGTGATCGACGGACCGCTGGTCGCCTTCGATTGCAAGCTGATGCAGCACATGCAGGTCAACACGCACTACATCTTCATCGGCGGCGTGCTCCATGTCGAGTTCGGCAAGACCGCACGCCCGTTGCTGCATGCCAACCGCAGTTATGGGACGGCATGGCTGTTTCCTCCCGCCTGACAGGCGATTGCAGGCATCGTCAACGCATTCTTTTCATTCACCAAGGAGTGATTCAATGGTTCATACACGCATCCGCCCCTTCAACACGCGCGACATGTATCCCGGAAAGGGCATGGACAATGATCTGTGCATGGCCGTGCGCGCCGGCAGTCACGTCTGGCTGCGCGGCCAGACCGGCTTCGACCTCGAAGGCAATATGGTCGGCATCGGCGACCCGGCGGCGCAAACCGAGAATGCGATGAAGTGCGTCAAGATCCTACTCGGCGAGGCGGGTGCGAAGCTCGAACACATTACCAAGATCACTGTGTACATCAACGACCGCGCGCATCGCGAAGCGGTCTACGGCGTGATCGGCAAATGGCTCAAAGGCGTTTATCCATGCTCGACCGGCTTGATCATCAGCGGCTTCGCACGTCCGGAAATGCTGATGGAAATCGACGTCGAAGCGATGATTCCCGAGAACGACGCATAACCCATACAACATTAGCCATGACATTCTCGCTTACTGCCTATTGTCCGGAAACGCGCATGGTCGGCGTCGCCATCACCACCTCCAGCATCTGCGTCGGCAGCCGCTGTCCCTGGGTGCGCGCCGGCGCTGGCGCCGTCGCCACGCAAAACGTGACCTTGCCGAGCCTCGGGCCGGATATCCTGGACCGGCTGGAGGCCGGCATGGGGCCGGCCGATGCGCTCGCGGATGCCTTGCGCGGGCGCGAGTTCAATGGGTACCGGCAAGTGGTCGTGGTGGATACGCAGGGACGCAGCGCCCACTTTACCGGCACGGAAATCCTGGGCACCAATGCGGTCGCCACCGGCGACGGTTGTATCGCCGCCGGCAATCTGCTGTCGACCGTCGAGGTGCCGCAGGCGATGGCCGGTGCATTCGCAGCGGCCAAGGGCGAGCATCTGGCGGAACGCCTGCTGCGCGGCCTTGCTGCCGGGGTCGCCGCCGGCGGTGAGGTCGGTCCCGTGCATTCCGCGGCGCTGCTGGTCGCCAGCGATCTCGCCTGGCCGCTGGTCAATCTCCGTGTCGACTGGGAAGACGAGGAACCGGTCACGCGCCTGCGCACGCTGTGGGACATGTACAGGCCGCAAATGAATGACTATGTGGCGAGGGCATTGAATCCGCCGGCGGCACCCAGCTACGGGGTGCCGGGCGATGAGTGAGTCCGCACCCACATCCATTCGCAGCCGGGCGCTGATTGAGCGCCTGGTCGGCTTCAATACGGTCAGCCGCGAGTCGAACCTCGCGTTGATCGGCTTCATCCACAGCTATCTCGAAAGCCATGGCGTGGAATGCGAACTCCACTTCAACGAGGAACGTAACAAAGCCAGCCTGTTCGCCACCATCGGTCCGCGCGACCGGGGCGGGATCGTGCTGTCCGGCCACACCGATGTGGTCCCGGCCGACGGGCAGCGCTGGACCAGGCAGGCATTTCAACTGACCGAGGAAGACGGCCGCCTGTACGGGCGTGGCACCACGGACATGAAATCCTTCATTGCGGCAGTGCTATCCTTTGTTCCCGACTTTGTCAGGATGGATCTGCGGATACCGGTTCATCTTGCTTTCTCCTACGATGAAGAAATCGGCTGTCTCGGCGTGCGTCCCTTGCTGGCGGCGATCGGCAGCCGCGCGGTGAAGCCCATCGCCTGCGTGATCGGCGAGCCCACCGAAATGCGCGTGGTCAGCGGGCACAAAGGCAAGCTGGCGATGCGCTGCCAGGTGCATGGTAGCGAAGGCCATTCGGCTTATGCTCCCTATGGCGTGAACGCGATCGAATACGCGGCGAAACTGGTCACGCGCCTGGCGCAGATCGGCGAGCGGCTGGCGACCGCCGAGATCAACCCGCGTTTCGATCCGCCGTTCAACACGCTGCAGACCGGCGTCATCAGCGGCGGCCGGGCGCTGAACATGATCCCCGGCGATTGCCATTTCGATTTTGAAGTGCGCGCGCTGCCGTTATTCGATCCACAATGCGTGGCGGACGAGATCTGCGACTATGCCGAGCGGGAATTGCTGCCGGAAATGCGGAAAAAATCGGCGGCGAGCGATATCTCCTTCAATCTGCTGTCCAGTTATCCGGGCCTCGACAGCGCGGACGATTTGCCGATTGTGCGCCTGCTGAAGTTGATCACCGGCGCACAGCATGCCGAGACGGTCAGCTACGGCACCGAGGGAGGATTGTTTACCGCCGCCGACATTCCAACCGTGGTATGCGGTCCGGGCAGCATGGCGCAGGGGCATCAGCCTGACGAGTTCATCACGGTCACGCAGGTGGCCGCGTGCGAGAAGTTCCTGCAGCAGTTGGTTGAAATGCTTTGCAAGACAGACGCTAACAATTTGTTTGACTCTAGCGATAAATAATGTAGCCTCCGATTCGTCCCGCTACGTTACGCTAGCCTGGTTGTTGTTTGGAAGTTCGTTGCGTTATTCACCGTTGTCGTGCGGCGGTGAGTCTTATAAATCTATAAATAATTTAGGAGATGACGATGCCAAAATTCAGCACAACATTCAGCGAAGGCTTGCCAAACTGGAAACGCGCCACGCAGGTAATTCTGTGTACGCTCAGCCTGTCGGCGCTGCCGCATATCGCTGGCGCGCAGGACGCGATCAAGCTGGGCTTCATCGGGCCGCTGACCGGAGGGAATGCGCAGCAAGGCCTGGGGGCGCGCAACGGCTTCCTGCTCGCGATTAAGCAGGCCAACGCAGCCGGTTATCCCTTCCGCATCGAGGGCATCACGCTGGATGATGCGTCCGATCCCGCCGTTGGCGTCTCGGCCGCGCTCAAGCTGGTCAACGACAACCAGGTAGCGGCCGTGACCGCGCACTGGAACAGCCCGGTCGCGCTGGCCACCACGCCGGTGTTCAACCGCTATCAAATGCCCACCGTCATCTGGGGCGCGATCAGCCCCAAGATCACCGAAGCCAATCTGCCGGTGGTGACGCGTGTCACGCCTACGCTCGAACAGGAAAACAGGCCGCTTGCCGAGTGGCTGGTCAAATCCTACAACCGGAAAAAAATGGCCATCATTTCGGACACCAGCGATTATGGTGTCTCCAACACGAACGCGATGAGCCAGTACTTCACCGCGGCCGGCGGCACGGTCATCAGCAAGGCTGCCGCGCCGGTCGGGACGACCGATTTCCAGTCGATGCTGACCAAGATCAAGAGCGAAAACCCGGACATCATTTACTTCGGCGGCGTGATCACCGAAGCCGCGCTGGTCCGCAAGCAAATGATGGCGCTGGGCATGGCGCAGATCCCAATGTCCGCCATTTCCGGCATTTACGATCCGAAGTATCTCGAAATCGCCGGCTCGGCCGCCAACGATACCGTGGTCAGCTCGCCCCGGGTGCCGGAAAGCGCAGCGCTGCAGAATTTCCAGAAAGCCTATGAAGCAGCCGGCTTCAGCGAGCCCGCCGGACCGTACGCAAAGTATGCCTACGATGCCGCCAATATCATGCTGAAAGCCATCAAGGAGAACGGCTACAAGGACAAGGCCGCCCTCGCCAAGGTGATCCGCAGCATCAAGTACAACGGCGTGCTGGGGCAGACCGAGTTCGATCAAAAAGGCCAGACCAGGCTGCCGGTTATCATCGATATCAAGGAAGCCAGGGATGGCAAATGGGTCGACTGGGCGCAGAAGTGAGTGGCACGCTTCGCTTTTTGCGACGCTCGCGGAGACCAGCGGATGCCCATTCACGCGCAACACTATAACGCTGCCGCTTATCGTGTCGTGCCGTGGAAGAATGGCCTTGGCTCGACCCGCGAGCTGACCGACACCGGGTCCGGCATCGGGTTCGCCTGGCGCATCAGCGTGCCGGAGATTGTGCAGGCGGGGCCATTTTCCCGCTTTGATGGCGTGGACCGGTTGCTGATCCTGCTGGAAGGCACGGGCTTGGGATTGCGTTGCGGCCAGCGTGACGAGATGGTGCTGAAGAAGCCCTTCGATACGTTGTATTTCCCTGGCGACGAAGCGACCGAAAGCCGTTTGTGCAACGGCCCGGTGCGCGTATTCAACATCATGGCGGCACGCGACAAGGCGCGCTTTTCAGCCTCGGTACTGCACTTGGAAGCGGCACCGGCACTGCATCACCCCGCTCCCCGCAGTACGACGCTGGTCCACTGCCTGCGAGGGAGCTGCCGGCTTGCCTATGACGCTGCGCAGCACGAGCTCGGGGTGCAGGAAACCCTGCGCCTCGACACGGTGTCCGGCGGCGAACGCATCGTCCTGTCGTCAGCGAGCTCTGCGACCATCATCAAGATCGACATCGTAAACGGGTAGCCATGGTCAATTACACCCTCAGGCAGTTGAAGTATTTTCTGACCACTGTTGAATGCGGCAGCGTCGCGGAGGCGTCGCGCCGCCTGTATATTGCGCAGCCCTCGGTGTCGTCGGCGATCAAGAGCCTGGAAGACAATTTCGGCATCCAGCTTTTCATTCGCCACCACGCGCAGGGAGTGACCCTGACGCCCGCCGGCATGCGCTTTCATCACAAGGCGCAGGAGCTTCTGCGCGTGCTGCGCGAGTTCGAACAAAACGCGCTCGCCGACAACGACGTGGTGTCGGGACAGATCGATATCGGCTGCTTCAAAACGCTCGGCCCGGTCTATCTGCCACGGCTGATCGCCGATTTCTCACGCGCCTATCCGGGGGTCAAGCTCAATATCAAGGACGGTGACCAGTCTGACATGAAGAACTGCCTGCAATCCGGGCAACTCGATCTGGCGATTCTCTATAACCAGGAGATAGACGAGAGCGTGTTCGACAATTCGGTACTGCTCGATGAATTGCGTCCCTACGTGATCTTGTCGGCGGACCATCCGCTGGCCGGACGGGACAGCGTGTCCTTGCATGAACTCAGCACCGAGCCGATGATCCTGCTCGACCTCTTGCCGAGCAAGACTTACTTTCTCAGCATTTTCCGCGACTACAACCTCGCGCCGCACATCGCATTCCGTTCGCCTTCGCTGGAACTGGTGCGCGGCCTGGTCGGGCGCGGGCTCGGCTTTTCCGTGATGGTCACGCGGCCGGAAATCGATGTCACCTACGATGGCAACCACATCGTATGCATGAAGATCAAGGAGTCGGTCGACAGCGTCAGCCTCACCGCCATCTGGCTAAAGAGCAACCAGCTCACGCGGCCTGCGCAATTGTTCGTTGATTTGTGCCGCAAGACGCTGAACCGGCACGGGATGGAGAACACCGACAAGATTATCAATATTGGATTTTGAAAGTAGTGCTACTGGGTCATAAGCTACCGCTTTGCGAACCCCCCGGCTCGTCCCCCTGCAAGGGGAGGGAACCGTGTAGCGGTAGTTTGTGACGTGATAACAATAACCCGGGATACGGATTCCCAGGCATCCCGAATCCGGCACGGTAGACTCGCATGTTCAGTGGTATGGCCCTTTTGGAGGAGACACGATGGCAGCGGAAGTGATTCAACAACTGTTGAACTGGCTGGTGCTCGGCAGTATTTACGCCTTGCTGGCGATCGGTTTCAGCTTGCTGTTCGGAGTGATCAATGTGATTCATTTCTCGCACGGCGATGTCTCTCTGATCGGGCCGTTCGTCGCCCTGGCGATCGTTCCCGCGCTCGGATCGGCGTTCGGCCCAGGCGGATCCGTAAGCGCGCTGCTGATGTCGATGCTGGCGGCGATTTTCATCATCGGCATCCTCGGCGTCGTGATCGAGCGTATCGTGATCCGGCCCTTGCGCGACGCGCCGGCGATGATGCCGCTGGTGGCAACCGTCGCGTTGGGGATCTTTCTGCGTGAAGCGATTCGCCGTTTTTATCCCCAGGGCAGCAATCCACAGGCATTTTCGATGCCCTTCTCCGCCCCGGCATTTTCGTTGGGTGAGGTCGCGGTCAGCTGGTTCAGCGTGATCGTGCTGGCGACCACCGCGACCTTGCTGGCGGGCCTGTTCTTCTTCCTGAAAAAGACGCCGATGGGCGTGCGCATCCGCGCTGTATCGCAGGACAGGGAAGCGGCGCGTCTGATGGGCGTGCGCTCCAACCGGGTGTTTCAATCGAGCTTCTTCATCGCTTCCGCGAGTGGGGCCATTGCCGGGCTGTTTTATGCCGGTAACGTCGGCGCCACCCGCTTCGACTTCGGCATCCTGGCGGGACTGATGGGATTTTCGGCAGCGGTGGTTGGCGGCCTTGGCAGCATTTTCGGCGCGGTGGTCGGCGGCTTGCTGATCGCCGGCGCCGAAGTGCTGGCCCAAGCACTGGTACCGGACGGCGCCGCCTACCGCCAGGTGTTCGCGTTCATGATGGTGATCGTATTCCTGCTGTTCCGGCCGGAAGGCTTGCTCGGCAAAGTCGTTGTGGAGAAGGTATGACGATGGCGAATCAATCTGCACGCCTAGGCCCGGGCCGGGCGACAGCTCTGGTGGTGGCGCTTGAAACTGGTCTGGCCATCTGGCTTTATCTGTTCCTGATGCTGGAGTCGTGGCCGCTGCTGCTGGCCTTGCTGGTGCTCGGCGTCGGCGCGCTGCTGTATATGCAGCGTCATCAGGCTGCGGAGCGCGCGATCATCGACAGTTTCGCGCAATGCAAAGTGCTGTCGATGGTATGGATGAGCGTACTGGTGTTGGTGTTTCCATTCCTTTTGCAAGGCAATACCTATGTGCTGCACTTGCTGGTCATTTCGCAACTGTATGCAGTGCTCGCACTGGCCCTGAATTTTCAGCTCGGCAGCGCCAACATTCCCAATTTCGCGACCGGTGCGTCGTACGGCATCGGCGCCTATACCTCGGCCTTGCTGGCACTTCATTGGGGCATCAGCTTCTGGTGGTGCCTGCTTGCTTCCGCGATGGTCGCCACGCTGTTCGGATTCCTGTTGGGGATTCCGTGCATGCGCACCCGCAATTCGTATCTGGCGCTGGTGACGATCGCGTTCGGCATCGTGTTGCAACAGCTGATCAACAATTTTTCATGGACGGGGGGGCCGAACGGATTGGTCGGGATTCCGGCGCCGACGCTGTTCGATCATTCGTTTGCCGATCCCATCGTGGTCTTCGGTCACAGCTTGCCGAGCCAGGTGAATTTTTATCTGCTCGCCTTCGCCTTGATCGTGGTGTCAGTCATCGTCGCCAGGCTGCTGCACAACTCGCGCGTCGGACTGGCATGGAATGCATTGCGGACCGATGAGCTGGCGGCCAGCGCGCAAGGGATCAACGTCACCTGGTACAAGATGCTGGCGTTTGCGGTCGATGCCTTCATGGCGGCATTCGCCGGCACCATTTACGCGTCTTACGTTACGTATATTTCGCCCGACAACTTCACGTTCCTGGTATCGGTGACCATCATGACGATGGTCATTGTCGGCGGCATGGACAATGTGCTGGGCGTGATACTCGGCGCCTTTTTACTCACCGTGCTGCCGGAGAAATTCCGCATCTTTTCGGACTATCGCTTGTTGATCTATGCCGCCGTGGTGATCCTGATGCTGATCGTGCGCCCTCAGGGCCTGATTCCGAAACAACTACGTCGTTACAAGGGATGAGCATGAGTCCGGTCATTTTACGTTGCGAGGGAGCCACCATCCGTTTCGGCGGCCTGACGGCACTCAACGATGTGAGTTTCGAGCTGCGGCAAGGGCATATCCTTGGCATCATCGGGCCCAATGGCGCGGGCAAGTCGACGCTGTTCAACCTGCTGACCGGGATTTACAAGCCAGTCGCCGGCAAGCTGGAATTCATGGGACACAACCTGGTCGGCGTGACGCCGCATCAGATCGTCCGCCTCGGTATTAGCCGCACATTTCAATCCAGTCGCTTGTTCGGTGACTTGAGCGTGCTCGATAACGTCCTCATCGGCATGCATACGCAAACCACGACCGGCGTCATGCGCGCGATCTTCATGCCGTGGCGCGCGCGACGCGAACTAACGGCGGCGGCGGAACGCGCGGGTCAATTGTTGCGCATGGTATCCGAGGAATTGTATGAAAACAGGTTCAGCCTGGCTTCCGGGCTGGCCCAGGCAGACCGTCGCCGGCTGGAAATCGCGCGAGCACTGGCGGCATCGCCCAAGCTGCTATTGCTGGATGAACCATCGGCCGGTATGGACGACAAGGAAACCGATGCACTGATCACGGATATCCGCCGCATACAGCAGATTCAGCCGACACTGTCGCTGATCATTATCGAACACGATATGCGGCTGGTTGCCGATCTTCCGGACTCGATCATGGTGTTTGATTTCGGCCAGAAAATTATGGAAGGAAGCTTCAATGAGATTCGTAAAGTCGAACGAGTCCAGCAGGCCTATCTGGGGAAAGCCGCACATGCTTGAACTGAACAATGTGAGCAGCGCTTATGGCCGCGTGCCGATGCTGCGCAATGTGACGCTGGATGTGAAACAGGGCGAAGTGGTGTGCCTGCTGGGACCGAACGGCGCCGGCAAAACCACGCTGTTCCGGGTGATCACCGATCTGGTCCGCCCGACCGAAGGCGAGGTCAAGCTGCTCGGACGCAAAGCCGGCGAGGTCGGCACCGAGCGAATCGCCGCGCTGGGCGTGGGACTGGTGCCGGAAGGCCGGCGTCTGTTCCCCCAACTGACCGTCCTGGAAAACCTGCGCCTAGGTTTCGACGCCGTCACCGGCGGAAAAAACAGGCATGCCTTCGAGCAGCGGCTGCACGATACGACGGCGCTGTTCCCGCGCGTACGCGAGCGCCTGTTACAACCGGCCGGTACGCTGTCCGGCGGCGAGCAGGCCATGGTGGCGCTGGTGCGCGCCATGATCGGCCAGCCGCAGATGATCATCATGGACGAGCCTTCGCTGGGACTGTCGCCGAAGCTGATTGATGAATACTTCGAAGTCACGCATGAAATCAGCCGGCAGGGAACGACCGTTTTGCTGATCGAGCAGAATGCGGAAAAAGGCCTGGGCATCGCCGATCGTGGATATCTGATGGTCAAAGGCCGCGTCGTTGCCGCCGGCAAGGCGGATGAACTGCTCGATAGCAAGGTGATCGAGGACGCTTATTTCTAAGCAGACAAGTAGTGCCGGTACGAAGGCCTGTACTACTTGTCTGCCTAAGAAAGCAACGTGAATATGCAAACCATCGCCTCGAAGTTGTGCATGAATGATTTCAATTAGTGCGCTCTGAGATGGAACGGTATCGACGCTTTCTAATGGGCAAGGGGAATTCCAGCTGATGGGCTGGCCGGTTGAGGCGAAGGAAATGGAATGCGGTCCGATGACAAGATCATGGATGGACCTGCCTCAAGACGTTCTGACGCAGTTACTCCATCGCTGAAAATCCGTAAGGATTTAATGAACGTCGCATGGACGGCTGATCGCAGGCGATCACACCTCGACAATCAAATCGTATCTGCATCCGCCGAAAAGAACTGGCAGTTGCTGCGGCCTTTTTCCTTGGCATGGTACATCGCGGCATCCGCATTGCGCATCAGCGTGTGTTCATCCTCGCCGTCGGTCGGATACAGGCTCAGACCGATACTTCCGCTGATATGCAATGCGTGATTCTCGATATGGAATGGTTCCGCCAGCGCTTTGAGAATTTTTTCGCCACTAAAGACGCGACTTCTGCACTGATGATTTCCGGTAGACAGATCACGAACTCATCGCCACCCAGGCGGCCGAGGCTGTCCGTCTCACGCACACAGCGTTTCATGCGTTCTGCAGCCGCTTTAAGCAGTTCATCGCCGACATGATGCCCGAGCGAGTCATTGATTTGCTTGAATCGATCCAGATCGATGAAGAGTATCGCCACTTCACGCTGGTAGCGTCGTGCAAGTGCAAGATCGCGTTTTATCCGCTCCTGCAGCAAGGCCCGATTGGGCAGGCCGGTCAGCGCATCATGCGTTGCCAAGTAGAGAATCTTTTCCTGCGCCTGTTTGCGCTCGACGATCTCTTTCTGCAATTGGATATTTTGTTCTACCAGCTGCTTTTGGACGGCGCGCAAGCTTAGATGTACATTGATCCGCGCCAGCAACTCTTCTTCATGAAACGGTTTCAGCATGTAGTCGACACCCCCCTTGCTGAATGCCTGGGTCTTGTTGAAAACATGATCGGCCGAACTGAGAAAGATAACCGGTATATCGCGCGTGCGCTCATCGGATTTCAACAGTTCGCAAACCTGATATCCATCCATGCCCGGCATGACCACATCAAGCAGGACAAGGTCAGCGAGATTGGCTTGCAGGTATTGCAACGCGGACGCGCCGCTTTTGGCCGCATGCACGGTATAACCATGCGCACTAAGGATATTGGTCAGCAGGCGCAGATTCTCCGACAGGTCGTCGACGATCAGGATGTTGTATTTGTTCTCACTTATCACTTTTATATCCGCACGCTGGCTCGCCATCGATTGATTGCATTCACCGCAGAAATCAATGATGCATATAGCATCTTTGTCGTTTTTATCGATAACAGTCAATACTTGTGAGTTGCAAAAGAGAAAAAGCGGCGCTGTTGTTGCGATAACGGCACGATGACGAAAGCTCCCCATTGAGCAGAAGATTAATGCAATTAAATTTCCGAATAGAAAATGCTCGTGCTATACTGCTGCGCCTTGCGGCTGTAGCTCAGCTGGATAGAGTACTTGGCTACGAACCAAGGGGTCGTGGGTTCGATTCCTGCCAGCCGCACCAGTAGTTTCTATGAAAGAGTTAGGGAATATTCCCTAACTCTTTTGTAACTCATGTCATACGGATTTGGTGTGAACCAATTCGAATGGCGAGCAAGAATGCCGGGCCCAGATGGTGGAATTGGTAGACACGCAGCGTTGAGGTCGCTGTGCCGAAAGGTGTGGAGGTTCGAGTCCTCTTTTGGGCACCAACAGGATGACAATTGAGCGGCCGCGAAAGCGGCCGTTGTCATTTTTCCCATCGAAGGTTCCAGTCATAGCTGTCGGTTCCTCTATTCCCTCCAAAACTGACTTTCCTTGATTGGATTGGCGAGAAAAGTGCTACGGGAATCTGTTGGAAGCAACGAAATACTGTCAACCCGCCTGTAAATGGTCGACAAGCTCACTTCATCGAGCCCTGTACACCTTTAACAAAATAATCCATCCGTCGTAGCGCAGCATCATCTGGAACCACGCCTGATGCAATCACCGTGCCGCCATCCCGGTTAATAACCGGACCTTGAAAGGGATGTAGTCTTCCCGCTCTCATTTCGTGCGTCTTCTCACCAAGCAGCAGAATCAGGTCGTAAGCCAGTTCAGGATTCGGTGATGCTATGCGCGTGACATGGTGCCGCACGCCGAGCCAGATGGTTCCCTGCTTCCATGCGTTTTGCATCAAGCTGACCACCACCTTCATATAGTAAGGCGTCCAATCGATGATCGCTGATCCAACGTGAGCCTTTGATCCGTAGTGCTTCATGTCGGAGTCCCAGCCAAATGCTTTTACTCCCTTTTCCTCGGCAGCCTGCAGCACGGCGGAGGAGTCGGTGTTCTGCAATAGCACATCGGCGCCGTGACGAATAAGCTCTAATGCCGCTTCGCGCTCTTTGGCAAAGTCTATCCATTTATTTACCCATATGACCTGGGTTGTAACTTCGGGCCGGACAGATTGTGCTCCCAGAGTGAAGGCGTTGATGTTTCGGAAAACCTCGGGTATCGGCACCGACCCGACGAAGCCCAGCTTTCCTGTCTTAGTGACCTTTCCGGCAAGGATGCCGGCAAGATAAGCACCTTCGTAGGTACGCGCTTCGTACACCGACAGGTTGGCCGTAGTCTGGTTGCCGCCGACATGATGAAATTTGACGTTCGGATGATCTTTGGCTACTTTTAACATGGCGTCCATATAGCCGAACGAGGTACCAAAAATCACGCGATTGCCTTTTATAGCCAGATCGCGGAAAGCCTTTTCCGCATCACGTCCGGCTGGCACGTTCTCTACATAGCTGGTGACAACTCTTTCTCCCAATTGAGCCTGAAGAGACTTGCGTGCCTGATCATGCGAGTAAGTCCAACCGCCATCGCCTACCGGTCCAACATAAACGAATGCGGCCTTGACCGGGTCAACGATACGCGATGGAGCGGCGTCGTTTGCAGATAAGTTCGTTTCACCGTCTTTGCCTAACGCCTTGGCCATCAATGACGGGCAGGTAGTCAACAGTGCCAGCTGGAGTATTTTCCGCCTTTTGCTATCACCCATTCGATCTCCTTGATGAGAAAAGGTGGAACCTTCAACTTTATATTTGTGTTTTCATTTGTAAGTATCTTGCCTGTTGGACTGTCCACTTCCATCATTGGATCCTTATACTGCTTATATCGTTTCCATGAATGATGGCGCATATAGATTAATGTCCACTGTTATAGGCATGTCTGATCGAAGTTTAGTGATCTGAGACAGGCATCCGGGGCGGACGAGAGGACGTCGCTTCAAACAACCGTGGAGGCCTGAGAGCTACGTGTGAACTTAGTCTGGCTGTCTCGGCTTTCTATCGATGCTATGGGCAGGAGGGTAATATCTTTCGCACCGCATTCAGCGCCCCCGAGTCGTCGGGTCCCGTCGTGTTTCTGGTGAAGGAGCAGCCATAGTTTGCGTTGGCTACGACCGCTGGATTGAGCACATCGTCACCGGCCGGCTTGGTGCCGAATTGTTCCCAGGTCACCATCGACTGGAATGCCTCGACTTGTTCGGTAATCGTGAAGTCGCAGTGGCCAGGAGAGCGGATCGCCCGTTGGATTAACCACCGGTCGCTACCGTTTGCCAGTGCCCGTCTCTTATAGATTTGCTGCATGCTGAACGGAACGAACAGATCACCCAGCGAATGCAAGGTCACCACGGGAACGTCGAATTGCCCGTTCACCTTGGGTACCCAGCGCAATCCGTCGGTACGTCGGGGATTAGCATCGGACGCCGAAGTCACGCGCAGGATAGTCGCATTCATCGTCTGCTCCTCGGGCGAGAGCGCAGGATCGGCATCGAGTTGGTAGGCGATGCCCGTTGTGTCCGCGATGTTCTTGGTGAGGATGCCTTCGATAGTGCCGTCGTCGCCAAAGCGGCGCCAGACTGGATCCTGAAAGGGTTTCAGCTTGAAGCTGTCCTCAGCGATGGGTCGTGGCCCTCCCGTCAGACTGATGAATGCTGCGCTCAGCTTACGACCCTGGTCTGTCGGGAAAAGAGGGAAGATTCGCCACAGTGCATCCTTGATTCTTTCTTCCTTACCCGCGAAATCGGTGACTGGAAACGTGGTGGCCGGAAGGCCGCCAAGATACTGCGCGGCGAGCTGGTAGGCAGTCGCGTAATTGAACAGATCGGTATCGCCCACAACACCGCACATCGACAGCGCGCCGTTATATCGCACTTTGTTGTTTGCTGTTTCCAGGGTTTCCCGTTCGATTGCTGCTGCTGCGACATGTCCGCCCATCGACGCTCCGACGATGTAAATCTTCGACGGCGCCGGCAGAGGACGGCTGTTTTGTGCGGCAATGGTGGTGAATGCTAGCGCGAGGGCGTTGGTGTCTTCAACACCGGCGCGGACATCATAGCCATTCTTGCTGAAGCTGGCGGCTGCCCATGCATAGCCATTTTCTACCAGATAGCGGCGTATCGGAACATCGGATACTTTCAGGACAGGCTCCAGACCATCATAACCATGGGCGTACAGCACCAGCCGGCCGTTCCATCGTTTCGGGACTTCGATGCGGTAACCGCTGCCGTTTAGAACGCCGGCCCATCTGTCCGTTTCAGCCGCCACACCTGCCATTGGGCCGAAAGGCAGTGCCGTCGGATCGAGCGTATAGATCCTGGAGTCTTGAAGACGACTGGCTTGCCCGGTCGGCGTAACGGCGGACGTTGGAGGAGGAGTTGCCGTCGCTCCTGTTTCGATTGCTGTTGATGGCGAGTCCGTGCTGTTGCCACCACATCCGGCAAGAAAAATAATTGGAGAAATGATTGCCTTGAGTAATCCCGATGTTATTTGCATTTTCGCCTTTGGAATTATTAGGTGCATCATGCGGCCGTCGTCCTCAACGCTCTAGTCTGCAATGCAAATGGATGAAGAGTGCGAGAGTGCGGGCGCATCGATTTGGTCTGGTCGCACTAAATCCTTTACCTGTTCTACATTGAGAAAGTGCCCGACGTTTTTATCCGTCAAGTCCGACAAAGCATGACAATTGTCAAAAGAAACCGATTTGAATTCGAAAAGCCGAGCCTTGTTCAGCACAGCTTGAATGTATTTACAATTTTTCAACACACAAAAAAATTTGGCATAGTTCGAAAGTCTTTGCTATAGTGCGCCTCCCGTCACGACACGCAGCAAACAAAGCGCGGAAGCGAAGGGTGCAAGGGATGCAAAATGGTCCTTGAAGCGCAGCAGATGGTCCCTGCATTGCAGTGGGCGGCGACAGACACAACGCTCTGTCGGAGCAAGCGGATCTTTAACAACTAACAGCCGATAAGTGTGGGCGCTTGGTGGGGTGGGGTTGATGGTTTCGGCCATTGGCATTACACAAGTATCAAGTGCTCACGAAGAAATATAGGTAAGCATCGCAAGATGTTACTTGTCAGTATTTTGAGTGGGCGACGCCTCTTCGGAGGTTGCCAGCAATGGCACAAACAGAGATTGAACTGAAGAGTTTGATCCTGGCTCAGATTGAACGCTGGCGGCATGCCTTACACATGCAAGTCGAACGGCAGCGCGGGGGCAACCCTGGCGGCGAGTGGCGAACGGGTGAGTAATGTATCGGAACGTGCCCTAGAGTGGGGGATAACTAGTCGAAAGATTAGCTAATACCGCATACGATCTAAGGATGAAAGTGGGGGACCGCAAGGCCTCATGCTCGTGGAGCGGCCGATATCTGATTAGCTAGTTGGTAGGGTAAAGGCCTACCAAGGCGACGATCAGTAGCTGGTCTGAGAGGACGACCAGCCACACTGGGACTGAGACACGGCCCAGACTCCTACGGGAGGCAGCAGTGGGGAATTTTGGACAATGGGGGCAACCCTGATCCAGCAATGCCGCGTGAGTGAAGAAGGCCTTCGGGTTGTAAAGCTCTTTTGTCAGGGAAGAAACGGTCTGGGTGAATATCCTGGGCTAATGACGGTACCTGAAGAATAAGCACCGGCTAACTACGTGCCAGCAGCCGCGGTAATACGTAGGGTGCGAGCGTTAATCGGAATTACTGGGCGTAAAGCGTGCGCAGGCGGTTGTGCAAGACAGATGTGAAATCCCCGGGCTTAACCTGGGAATGGCATTTGTGACTGCACGGCTAGAGTGTGTCAGAGGGGGGTAGAATTCCACGTGTAGCAGTGAAATGCGTAGATATGTGGAGGAATACCGATGGCGAAGGCAGCCCCCTGGGATAACACTGACGCTCATGCACGAAAGCGTGGGGAGCAAACAGGATTAGATACCCTGGTAGTCCACGCCCTAAACGATGTCAACTAGTTGTCGGGGATTAATTTCCTTGGTAACGCAGCTAACGCGTGAAGTTGACCGCCTGGGGAGTACGGTCGCAAGATTAAAACTCAAAGGAATTGACGGGGACCCGCACAAGCGGTGGATGATGTGGATTAATTCGATGCAACGCGAAAAACCTTACCTACCCTTGACATGGTCGGAATCCTGGAGAGATCTGGGAGTGCTCGAAAGAGAACCGGCGCACAGGTGCTGCATGGCTGTCGTCAGCTCGTGTCGTGAGATGTTGGGTTAAGTCCCGCAACGAGCGCAACCCTTGTCATTAGTTGCTACGAAAGGGCACTCTAATGAGACTGCCGGTGACAAACCGGAGGAAGGTGGGGATGACGTCAAGTCCTCATGGCCCTTATGGGTAGGGCTTCACACGTCATACAATGGTACATACAGAGGGCTGCCAACCCGCGAGGGGGAGCTAATCCCAGAAAGTGTATCGTAGTCCGGATTGTAGTCTGCAACTCGACTGCATGAAGTTGGAATCGCTAGTAATCGCGGATCAGCATGTCGCGGTGAATACGTTCCCGGGTCTTGTACACACCGCCCGTCACACCATGGGAGCGGGTTTTACCAGAAGTAGGTAGCCTAACCGCAAGGAGGGCGCTTACCACGGTAGGATTCGTGACTGGGGTGAAGTCGTAACAAGGTAGCCGTATCGGAAGGTGCGGCTGGATCACCTCCTTTCTAGAGTAAAGCCATCGCGTCAAGCGTTCACACTTATCGGTGTGTTAGAAAAATAGCCAATTTGCATAAAGCAGGTCTGTAGCTCAGCTGGTTAGAGCACTACCTTGACATGGTAGGGGTCGTTGGTTCGAGTCCAATCAGACCTACCACTTTATGCGGTAGAAATATCAAACCTAAGTTGATCGCATGTCGTCATGCGATATGACAAAGCGGGAATAGCTCAGTTGGTAGAGCGCAACCTTGCCAAGGTTGAGGTCGAGAGTTCGAGACTCTTTTCCCGCTCCATCAACTTAGGTTTGATCTTTTGAGATCATTGGCTGTTTTTGTTCTTTAACAATCTGGAAGAAGTAGTAAAGAATTTATCAGTATGGACTGATGCGTTTGTGATGAGCGCGTTGGGAGATACTGGTGGGTTGTGATTGTATCAATCATAGGTAGGAAAGAGTTCTCGTGGTAACACGCGAGTAGTCTGGACTACGGCATATTCAAACTCATACTTTATAACGGGATTCTGGCGACAGAAGCCAACGTTATAGGGACAAGCGAATAAGTGCACATGGTGGATGCCTTGGCGATATCAGGCGATGAAGGACGTAGTAGCTTGCGATAAGCTGCGGGGAGCGAGCAAACACGCATTGATCCGCAGATTTCCGAATGGGGAAACCCGGCCCTTTGGGTCATCACTCACTGAATACATAGGTGTGTGAAGCGAACGCGGCGAACTGAAACATCTAAGTAGCTGCAGGAAAAGAAATCAACCGAGATTCCCAAAGTAGTGGCGAGCGAAATGGGAACAGCCTGCAAGATTTAGCAGTAGCGATAGCAAAACGGATTGGAAACTCCGGCCACAGAGGGTGATAGCCCCGTATGCGAAATCGGTATTGTGGAACTAGGCTTGCGACAAGTAGGGCGGGGCACGTGAAACCTTGTCTGAACATGGGGGGACCATCCTCCAAGGCTAAATACTCGATATCGACCGATAGTGAACCAGTACCGTGAGGGAAAGGCGAAAAGAACCCCGGAAGGGGAGTGAAATAGATCCTGAAACCGTGTGCATACAAACAGTAGGAGCCTCGCAAGGGGTGACTGCGTACCTTTTGTATAATGGGTCAGCGACTTACATTCAGTGGCAAGCTTAACCGAATAGGGAAGGCGTAGCGAAAGCGAGTCCGAACAGGGCGATTTCAGTCGCTGGGTGTAGACCCGAAACCAAGTGATCTACTCATGGCCAGGATGAAGGTGCCGTAACAGGTACTGGAGGTCCGAACCCACTAACGTTGAAAAGTTAGGGGATGAGCTGTGGGTAGGGGTGAAAGGCTAAACAAACTTGGAAATAGCTGGTTCTCTCCGAAAACTATTTAGGTAGTGCCTCAAGTATCACCACCGGGGGTAGAGCACTGTTATGGCTAGGGGGTCATCGCGACTTACCAAACCATTGCAAACTCCGAATACCGGTGAGTGCGAGCTTGGGAGACAGACGTCGGGTGCTAACGTCCGGCGTCAAGAGGGAAACAACCCAGACCGCCAGCTAAGGTCCCCAAGATTGGCTAAGTGGAAAACGAAGTGGGAAGGCTAAAACAGTCAGGAGGTTGGCTTAGAAGCAGCCATCCTTTAAAGAAAGCGTAATAGCTCACTGATCGAGTCGTCCTGCGCGGAAGATGTAACGGGGCTAAGCCAGTCACCGAAGCTGCGGATCTGCAGTAATGCAGATGGTAGGAGAGCGTTCTGTAAGCCTGCGAAGGTGTCTTGTAAAGGATGCTGGAGGTATCAGAAGTGCGAATGCTGACATGAGTAGCGATAATGCGGGTGAAAGGCCCGCACGCCGTAAGCCCAAGGTTTCCTGTTCAACGTTCATCGGAGCAGGGTGAGTCGGCCCCTAAGGCGAGGCAGAGATGCGTAGCTGATGGGAAGCAGGTTAATATTCCTGCACCGTCGTTAGATGCGATGGGGGGACGGATCGCGGAAGGTTGTCCGGGTGTTGGATGTCCCGGTTTGTGCATCGAAGAAGGCGCTTAGGCAAATCCGGGCGCGCAATTCAAGGGTGTGCGACGAGTGGCCTTGTGCCGCGAAGCAATCGGAAGTGGTTCCAAGAAAAGCCTCTAAGCTTCAGTCTAACGAGACCGTACCGCAAACCGACACAGGTGGGCGAGATGAGTATTCTAAGGCGCTTGAGAGAACTCGGGAGAAGGAACTCGGCAAATTGGTACCGTAACTTCGGGATAAGGTACGCCCTGGTAGTTTGAAGGCCCTGCGGCCTGAGGATGAAGGGGTTGCAATAAACTGGTGGCTGCGACTGTTTAATAAAAACACAGCACTCTGCAAACACGAAAGTGGACGTATAGGGTGTGACGCCTGCCCGGTGCTGGAAGATTAAATGATGGGGTGCAAGCTCTTGATTGAAGTCCCAGTAAACGGCGGCCGTAACTATAACGGTCCTAAGGTAGCGAAATTCCTTGTCGGGTAAGTTCCGACCTGCACGAATGGCGTAACGATGGCCACACTGTCTCCTCCCGAGACTCAGCGAAGTTGAAATGTTTGTGATGATGCAATCTACCCGCGGCTAGACGGAAAGACCCCATGAACCTTTACTGTAGCTTTGCATTGGACTTTGAACCAATCTGTGTAGGATAGGTGGGAGGCTATGAAGCGGTGACGCCAGTTGCCGTGGAGCCAACCTTGAAATACCACCCTGGTTTGTTTGAGGTTCTAACCTTGGTCCGTTATCCGGATCGGGGACAGTGCATGGTAGGCAGTTTGACTGGGGCGGTCTCCTCCCAAAGTGTAACGGAGGAGTTCGAAGGTACGCTAGGTACGGTCGGACATCGTGCTAATAGTGCAATGGCATAAGCGTGCTTAACTGCGAGACTGACAAGTCGAGCAGGTACGAAAGTAGGACATAGTGATCCGGTGGTTCTGTATGGAAGGGCCATCGCTCAACGGATAAAAGGTACTCTGGGGATAACAGGCTGATTCCTCCCAAGAGTTCATATCGACGGGGGAGTTTGGCACCTCGATGTCGGCTCATCACATCCTGGGGCTGTAGCCGGTCCCAAGGGTATGGCTGTTCGCCATTTAAAGTGGTACGTGAGCTGGGTTTAAAACGTCGTGAGACAGTTTGGTCCCTATCTGCCGTGGGCGTTGGAAGTTTGAGGGGGGCTGCTCCTAGTACGAGAGGACCGGAGTGGACGAACCTCTGGTGTACCGGTTGTCACGCCAGTGGCATTGCCGGGTAGCTAAGTTCGGAAGAGATAACCGCTGAAAGCATCTAAGCGGGAAACTTGCCTCAAGATGAGACTTCCCCAGGCCTTGAGCCTGCTAAAGGGTCGTTCGAGACCAGGACGTTGATAGGCTGGGTGTGGAAGCGCAGTAATGCGTTAAGCTAACCAGTACTAATTGCCCGTGCGGCTTGTCCCTATAACCTTGGTAGTTATAGACAAGTATGAAGCGTATGCCCGATTGGACATCACGCCCGCCAAAATAAGCGCAGAACCCCTGCGCACTACTTCTTCCCAGATTGCGTTGTTTGACGGATTAGCAATAACGATCCTGCAAGCAACACTACCAGTTATGCCTGATGACCATAGCGAGTCGGTCCCACCCCTTCCCATCCCGAACAGGACCGTGAAACGACTTCGCGCCGATGATAGTGCTGCAACCAGTGTGAAAGTAGGTCATCGTCAGGCTCGTACCCCCCAAAACGCCTCCAGCTACACCGCTGGGGGCGTTTTACTTTGCGCACCCCACGCACCAAGCACCACCGCTCCACAGTTCCACCACTCCCCGCTTCACATACACCACCGCTTCCCGATTCCGGCAACTGCGCACGTCCCGTACGTCGCCGTCATGCTGCTCGCCTCGTCAAGGCTATGCGGTGAATTGGATCGCGCCCGATGCAAAATACCAAGCAAGGGCGCAAACCAGCGCCATGACGACCGTGCCTGTAATGCTGTACACGATTCTCATTTTGCGTTTGCGTACGCTTTCCTGTTCGGCACGACGTGACTGTGCAACCATCCGTCGAGCCGCAAGTTCCGACTGCTTGCGCTCCCAAAGCTTGCGTTTCTGCTCGCCTTCGTCATGCTGCGGTTTGCGCCGTGCATGAGATCGCAACGATGCCGGCTCACGTGGATTGGCTTCAGGGGCCTCGGAAAGTCGATCGAGGTTTTTCGGAAATATATCTTGTTCTGACTTCAGGCGCGCTTGCCCATTGCCCTTCTGACGGCGTTTTTTACCTGCGCGGGACTTGTTCGGTTGTTTCATAAAGCCGTATCTGGATGAGTTGTATGTAATACATGCTCCACAGAGCAAAGCTTCTGTGTACGCATGGATAATTTGAAAAGAATGTCTAGGACCAGGGACAAGCCAAAACAGTTCCAAACGACAATGTGAATGTTCGTGCATCTATCTGATCGACAAGCTTCCGCTAGACCTCCATCAAACTCATAGGCAAACTCCCGCTTCATGGAACATTAATTTCCTGTTAGGAAGCGAATGCCCCAGCGTCAAATAAGTGTGTCAGGACATGCTTTTTTGAAAAGCTTTCGCACGTATAGAGCCTTTGCGAACTGCGTAGCGACCGCCAGATGCTTCACAAGCGCTCCTCTGTCTCTTTCGGCGTCCGGGTTAAACGAAAAAAGCGCCGCTTGACCGGAATCCGGTTTGCGGAAGCATCGTACTGTTAAGATTTCCCCTTCGCCCCTTTCCTGCCTAGTCCAGGTATGCCAGCCAATGCTCCAAGACAGAAAGAACCGCGAGTCCCAAATTGCCCGCTCTCGCGCAGCCGATATATTGATCGCCGAGACGATCCGTCTGATGGAGCAGTCAGGTCCGCTTGAGGATCAGGCCGCGCTGCGCGAGGCTTTCCGCACCGCGACCGGGCGCGAGGAGCGCTTGCTGGAACGTGCCCGCCTGATCGGGCACAGGCTGATGCTGGATCGCGAGCTTGAGCGGTGGCGCGAGCTTGCATGGTTCGCCGGGCTGTTTCTTGCGCTGCTCGCCTTTTTCGCAGCCTACGGTTCCGCCGCTGCCGTCATCGGCAGTGGCCGCACCGTGAATGCCGTGACGGCTTTCTTCGCACTACTTGCGATGCCCATGCTTACCCTGGCGTTCTGGGGCGCGGCAACGCTCTCAGGCAGCGGCTCTGGCATGTTCGCACATCTTTCCTTTGGCAACCTGCTGCTGCGGCTGGTCGCGCGCTTACCGGGTGAACGCAATGCGCACGCACCCATGATGACAAATGCGGCGCATGCGCTGCTGCGCCGTTCGCGGCTGCTGCCCTGGGCGTTCGGTGTCGTCAGTCACGCCGTGTGGGCGGCGGCTTTCGTACTGATCCTGATCGCGCTCTGGTTCGCTTTCTCGTTCCAGCAATACCGGCTGACCTGGGAGACGACGATTCTCGATGCCGATTTCTTTGTGCGCTTTGTCACCGTGACCGGCACGCTGCCGCACTGGCTAGGCTTCCCACTGCCGGATGCTGCCACGCTACTCAATCCGGCGGCACCGGGCGGGGATCATCGGGCTTGGGCATGGTGGCTGATCGGCTGTGCTTTCGTGTATGGCTTGCTGCCGCGCGTAGTGCTTGGCATGGTGAGTTGGACGGCATGGCGGCGCGGCCTACGACGGCTGCATATCGATACTGCAGATCCGTACTACAGCAAGTTGCTCGCTCGCTTCGAGGAGATGGAGCAGTCGCAGGTAACGGACCCGGAACGACGCCAGCTGGCGCGGCACAGGGTGGCGCCGTTGGCGAGTGACGCGAGCAGCGCGGCGCGTGTCGTGGTCGGTTTCGAACTGCCGCCGGAAGTAGCATGGCCGCCACAAGTGTTGGCGCAGGTTGAGTTGCTGGAGCACATCGCAGGTGCAGGCAACGAGCGCCGTGACATGCTGGACAAACTTGCCTTGCTTCGGCCGCGCGCATTGCTCGTCGTCTGTCATGCCGCATCGACGCCGGATCGCGGTACGGAGCGTTTCCTCTGCGAGGCGGCACGCCTGGCGATGCATACCGCGTTGTTACTGATCACGCCCAGGCACGGCGAAGGTGTGCAGCGCTGGCAGGGCTGGCTGGAGCAGTCCGGCATGCCCATCGTATGCTTTACGGACCCCATACAAGCAAAGGCATGGATGGAGGGTGTCTATGGCTGAGCCGGTTCAGATCGCCGTGGTAGGCCACACCAACGCCGGGAAGACGTCACTGCTGCGCACGCTTACGCGGCGAGTCACCTTCGGCGAAGTGTCCGATTACCCCGGCACGACGCGCCATGTGGAGGCAATCGAGCTCAGGGTGGATGGCATGAGCGCGGTGCGCTTCTTTGACACGCCAGGGCTGGAGGACGCCGTCACGCTGGCGGACTACATGAAGGCGCAGGACAATTGCCCGACGCCTCCGGACCGCATCCGTGCCTTCCTTCAAGGGCCGGAAGCGAAAGCGGCGTTCGAGCAGGAGGCCAAAGTGCTGCGCAAGATGCTGGAGGTCGAGGCGGGCATCTATGTCATTGATACCCGCGAGCCGGTGCTGCCCAAGTTTCGCGCCGAGATCGAGATCCTGACCTGGTGCGCCAGGCCGATCATGCCGGTGCTGAACTTTGTGCGTGACGCGTACAGCCGAACGGAAGAATGGCTGACGATGCTTGCGGCCTACAACCTGCATGCGTATGTGCAGTTCGATGCGGTGGCGCCCTTTGTCGGCTCCGAGCGGCAGCTGTATCAGGACATGGGAACGCTATTGCGTAACCGACGTGGCGAACTCGCCCGCGTCGTGGAGGAACTGGAGTTTCAGCGGCGTGAACGGCAGACAGCCGGAGGCCGGGTTATCGCCGAACTGCTGGTTTCCATGGCGGCCCTACGCCGTTCGATTTCGCAGGACGATTTCGCCGCCCCACACCGGCGTGATTCAATCATCGGCGAATTTCGGTTAACGGTGCTGCGCGCCTCGCGTACCGCCATCGAAGATCTACTGACTGTCTATGGCTTTCGCAGCGGAGACGCCGATGTCACAGTCCTCCCGTGGCTGGACGGACGTTGGGAGAGGGACTTGTTCAGCCCCGAAACGCTACGTGACGCCAGCCGCAAGCTAGGCACAGGCGCTGCCGTCGGTGCTGCCATTGGCCTCACTGCAGATCTTGCACTGGCCGGTCTCTCGCTTGGCACTGGCGCAGCACTTGGTGCAGCAATCGGCGGGCTGGCGAGCCAGGGCTGGGGCCAGTTCGGGCGCAGGCTGGCGAACAAGATACGCGGCGTGCAGGAATTGACGCTGGAAACCGAAGTGCTGTTTGTGCTGTCGGAACAGATGCTGCAGCTGCTCATGGCGCTGGAACGACGCGGACATGCGGCACAAGGGCAGGTTGAGGCACCAGATGCGAATATAAAGGCCAGTGCGAAACTAAAACATCTTGTTAATGAGTTGCAGGTGGCGCGTACTCATCCGGATTGGGCATTGATTCAAGCTCCGGGTGCTTCTCCTGATCCGCGGCGGATGCAACTGGTCGAGGTTGTTAGCAAACAACTGATGCTGTTGAGCGAGGCATGCGCCGCTTAAGGGTGAGTAAATAGCATCCGGTTAGCGATGGTTTGAAATTGCGCGTGGGCGAACAGATTCGACGTCCATTAATGGGAATTGCATTTATATATTTATTCTTTCGCTAACATCGACGATATGGTTTCGCGCCGAGTCTCACGCATCGAGCATGTTTGATGAGCGTTTCGACAACTTCCGGGCCCGAATCTATATGATCGCAAGAGAGCAAGCCTCGCTTCCGGCAGCATCTATTGTTACAGCTGCAGCTGCATTGCCTGTTTTTCCGAAGTGAATATCTTGATCTATTCGCTTAATCAAGATACTTGCAATGCGTAAGATTGGCCTAATCTATTGTTTTGACCTCCTTTTCTTCAAAAGGGCGGTTCTTGCAACCGGGTCTTCATAAGGAATCGTAGTGAATCAAAAGCACATTCGTCTCGTCATTTCGGCAACCATCGCATTTGTCATCTTTTTCGCTTTCAGCCAACAGTTCAACTCTACTAGTCAGGGTACGGCGACCTCCGTTGCCTACTCGGAATTCCTGAGCCAGGTAAAGTCGAAGGAAATCCGCGAGGTCGTTATCGAAGGAACCCGCGTGTCCGCTGTCACTAACGACGGCAAGAGGCTGAGCACCAACACGACACTTCTCGATCGTGGTCTGGTCAACGACCTGATCGAAAACGGCATCACGTTCGATGTCAAGAATCCGGAGGCACCGTCCCTCCTGTCGCAGATCTTCATGTCCTGGTTCCCGATGCTGCTACTGATCGGCGTATGGATCTGGTTCATGCGGCGCCAGCAGGGCGGTGGCAAGGGCGGTCTGTTTTCGATGGGCAAGTCAAAAGCCCGTCTGCAGGATGAGCATACGAATACCACGACTTTTGCCGACGTCGCCGGTTGCGAAGAGGCGCGTGAAGAAGTTGACGAAATCGTTGAATTTTTGCGCGAGCCGCGCAAGTTCCAGCAACTTGGCGGCCATGTGCCGAAGGGTATTCTGCTGGTCGGTCCCCCGGGTACGGGCAAGACTTTGCTGGCGCGCGCGATGGCGGGTGAGGCCAAGGTGCCGTTCTTTACGATCGCCGGTTCCGACTTCGTCGAGATGTTCGTCGGTGTGGGTGCGTCGCGTGTGCGTGATCTGTTCGAGACCGCAAAGAAACATGCACCTTGCATCATCTTCATTGACGAAATCGATGCCGTCGGCCGTGCGCGCGGATCTGGCATGGGCGGGGGCAACGACGAGCGCGAGCAGACGCTGAACCAGATGCTGGTGGAAATGGATGGCTTCGAGCCGAACTCCGGCATCATCGTCGTCGCTGCGACCAACCGCGCCGACGTGCTCGACAAGGCGCTGCTGCGCCCGGGACGCTTCGACCGCCAGGTGATGGTTGGCCTGCCGGATATCCGCGGCCGGGAAAAGATCCTGCGCGTGCACATGCGTAAGGTGCCGCTGTCATCGGACGTGCAAGCCGACATACTGGCGCGCGGCACGCCGGGATTCTCCGGTGCCGAGCTGGCCAATCTCGTCAATGAAGCCGCGCTCTTTGCTGCACGTCGCAACAAGAGTGTGCTGGACATGCAAGACTTTGAAGACGCAAAGGACAAGATCATCATGGGTCCGGAGCGCAAGTCGGCCGTGATGCGCGAAGAAGAACGCCGCAATACCGCCTATCATGAGTCCGGGCACGCCGTGGTTGCGAAGCTGCTGCCGAAAGCCGATCCGGTGCATAAGGTCACGATCATGCCGCGCGGCTATGCGCTGGGCCTGACCTGGCAATTGCCCGAGCATGACCGAGTGAACATGTACAAGGACAAGATGCTGGAAGACATTGCCATTCTGTTCGGCGGCCGAATTGCCGAAGAGATTTTCATGAATCAGCAATCGACCGGTGCGTCGAATGACTTCGAGCGCGCGACCAAGCTGGCCCGAGCAATGGTCACCCGCTTCGGTATGTCCGAGACGCTTGGCACAATGGTCTACACTGACGAGCATGATGGCCTCGGCATGAACGCGCGCATGGTCTCTGAAGAGACACAGCAGAAGGTGGATGACGAAATCCGTCGCATCCTTGACGGCCAGTACGCGCTAGCACGTCGTCTTCTGGAAGCGAATCGCGATAAGGTTGACGCGATGGCCAAGGCGCTATTGGAATGGGAAACGCTGGATGCGGACCAGGTGAACGACATCATGGTCGGCAGCCCACCGCGTGCGCCTAAGTACTTGAGCGAGAAAAAGGCATCACGGCCCGATGGTCAGGGCCCGGTGGTTCCGGTCGCAGCGTGACGCCGTAGTAGCATGGAATGAGCCGGCAATGATGAACGAGAGGGCGAGCTGATGGTGGCTCGCCCTTTTTACTTGTCTGTGTTTTGCCCTTTGCGCGTTTGGTGGTTTGAACCACTATGTGTTGAGTTGCCCGCTATGAGGTAGGCGCAAAGATCAATGATTGATGTGCAGAGGTACCGGCGACTGCAGGTTTTTTCGCAATGAAAAAGCATTGCGCAAGCGCAATGCTTTTTCCAGAGGTGCGACTACCTTGTATCTCAGGGTCTATTCAGCCGCGCCTTGTAAATGGCGAAAAGGCCGGGTATCAGTTTGTCCATCACCTTACACAAAAAGGCAGTATCAATCCTATCACTTGACCCGGACAGGACATTCGCGCTGCTGGACATTCGTGATATGCGCGCATACGAGCGATAAACGATGACCGATTCGATCTGGACCGAGCGATCCTTTTACCTGGCCCTGGGACTTCTGGGCGTCGTCGTATTACTGATCGTTATAATCTGGTCGGCGCGGCGCCATCGCTCTCCCAAATTACACATCAGCTGCGCTTTGCCGATCGACGAACTCGCTCCATCGCTTGCCGGCCTTACCCTTGGTACGGCCATTGCAGGGAACTCAGTCGAAGTGTACGAGAATGGTATTTTTTTTGACATTCTTCTGCAGCGAATTCGGCGTGCCGAGCATACAGTGCATTTTGAAACCTTTCTTTGGAAGGATGGAATACTGGGCAGGCGAGTGGCCGATGCCCTGTCAGAGCGCGCTCGTGCTGGCAGACGCGTACGGGTACTGCTAGACGCTACCGGATGCCGGAAGATCGGGAGCGAGACGCGCCGACAGTTGCAAGCAGCAGGATGCCAGGTCGTTTTCTTCCATGATAAAAAATTTCATAATATCGGTGTGCTGAACGACCGTGACCATCGCAAGCTTGTTGTGATTGACGGACGCGAAGCATTTATTGGCGGCCACTGCATTGTCGATAGCTGGTTAGGTGATGCGCAGGATGGCAACCACTTCAGCGATGTCAGCTTGAGATTGCAAGGCCCGATCGTGAACAGCGTGCAGGCCGCGTTCAGCGAAAATTGGGTAGGGCAAACCCGTGAACTATTTGTCGGTGACGATGTGTTTCCGGCGTTGAAACCGGCTGGCGATGTATTGATTCATGCAGCGTTTGTAAAGCCTGAATATTCGGCACCGGCCGTGAAGATCCTTCACCACACTGCAATTTGTCTAGCGCGTAAGCGAATCTGGATTCAGAATCCATATTTCATTCCCGAACCGGAAGCAATCGATGCTTTTGGCGAGGCTGTTTCCCGAGGTGTCGACGTCCGCGTGTTAATGCCGTCCGCCAGCGGATCGGATAACCCGATGGTGCAGCACGCCGGGCACCGAAATTTCGAAAAACTTTTGAAATGCGGCGTCCGTTTGTTCGAGTATCCGCACACGCTACTGCATCAGAAAATCATGACGATTGATGGTGTATGGAGTGCGATCGGATCGAGCAATTTCGATGATCGTTCTTTCGATACGAATGACGAAATCATGCTCGGCATCACCGACGCTGCGACAACGCAGAGGCTCGATGCGGTTTTCGAAAGGTATGCGCCGCTTTCCCGGGAAATCGAGTTGGAGCAATGGCGCAAACGTGGACTATGGCACAAAATGAAAGACAATACTTTTTATATGCTCAATGAAGTTTTATAAGTTTGTCCTTCTCTATGCGGTTATGGACGTCGGCCGTCGCACGTAAAAGCCCTCCATAGCACGAACAGGTCGTGCATTTACGCAGTATCCATTCGCTGCTATCAAGAGGGAAATTCCCATAAATATGGGATGGCGTTAAATTAAAGTAAGGCGTCTAATCGAAAAGTTGCTTACTGCCAATACCAAGGGACGATTATGCAGCCGCTGTCGGTAATCCTTGATGCATGTGGAAATGCGCTCAAGCGTAGCTCAAACGAAAATACTGCGTGGCATGCAGACTATTGCGCCGTAGTGGATCCGGCATCGGTGCTGGAAATGGCGATCATCATCAAAAGTCTGATCGATTATATCGAGTCAAACGACGGTAAGAACATCGTTACCGGGTCGGTTCGTGTGAGGATCGGGAACAAGCTTGAAGCATAAGCAGACGAGCGGGGCCGCGTCAGTAAAGAAACCTCGCGATACCAAGCGTTTCGGGTCTTCTGGTTGTTATCTTCTGGTTGTTATTATCGGAAGCGATATCCTAATGTCTTTCGTTGATCCAGTAGTGTTCGCTCCGAAAGGCGCTCAATCAATTCTATCCTCGATTTGAATAACGCCTGCGGGCCGCAGGGGTGGAAGACAACTGTCGCGTGACCAGGTTTGATATTTAACAAGAAATTGAAGGGCACGCATCGGTGTGAAATGCGCTAAATTCACTATGCAAGGCAGGCGACGAAAACGCATCAACAAATGGCGACGCTGAACGCCGGGAAGCATGACCGGGCTCTGTATCCGTGGTTAATGCTTGAGGAAGTCGGATGCAAGTATGAGTCTGAACCAGCCGTTCTCTCTTGCAGCCGTGGGAACGCGGCGCTATTGTAGGTCGAAAACCAAACTAAAAGGAGATCGCGATGGACAGCATGATGCGTAGGGCAGGAGCAGTTGCGGGTTCGGTGATGTTGCTGATTGGATGTGCGGGCGTAGAGCCGCCACGGCAAAGTGCCGGCGACATGACATTTTTTGTGAGCAGTGCCGGGCCAGGCAAGGGGGCTGACCTGGGCGGACTTGATGGTGCTGACCAGCACTGTCAGTCGCTAGCAAAAACCGCAGGTGCAGGTCAGCGCACATGGCGCGCTTACCTGAGCACTCAGGGGGCAGCGCTGGACGATCCGAAGTTCGTTAATGCGCGCGACCGTATCGGTACTGGTCCCTGGCAGAACGCCAAGGGCGTCGTAATTGCTCGGAACGTCGAGGAGCTGCACTCTGCCAATACCAACTTGACGAAACAGACCGCGTTGGATGAGAAGGGGCAATTAGTTAACGGCCGTACCGAAAAACCTAATAAACATGACATTTTGACCGGCTCTCGGCCGGACGGTACAGCCTTTCCTGGCGCGCCGTTTACCGATATGACCTGCGGCAACTGGACCAAGAGTGGAGCCGATGGTTCAGCGATGACGGGGCATCATGATCGTGCGGGGCCTGCCGATGCTTCGTGGGCCAAATCCTGGAATTCCGCACACCCGACGCGAGGATGTAACGCCGATGCATTGCGTAGCACAGGCGGCGATGGATTGCTCTACTGTTTTGCGGTGAAATAAATTTTTACTACCAGTGACGGTTGAAAGATCCGACGGATGCGTCCTCGTAAAGCCTTATATGCGTGACCGAATGTGACGACGGCGACATGAGGTCGAACTTTATGCCAATCCCAACCCATAACGCGACATGAAATCGCCTCTTTTTTCGCTTGGCTTTGTGTTGCCATCGTCGTCAATAGCGCGACTATTGACTCCTCCTGCGCCTTGCCAGACGAAAAAATCCATCAATTTCATTTGTCAGGTTAGAGGGTGCGATTGGTATTAGACGGAACAAGCCATTCGTCTTTAACAGTGATGCCATCTATTAGAACCGGTGATGGACTGCGATATCACTGATGTTTGGCTGGCGCGTTGAAGGGGCAAGAGGCTTCGAAATATAGAAGCCTTGGATTTCATCACAACGTAGCGCCTTCAGCGATTGGATTTGTTCCAGGGTCTCGACGCCCTCAGCGACGACTCGCATGCCAAGGGAGTGCGCCATCGTTATGATGGCCGAGAAAAAGACCTTTCCTGCCGGTGTTTGCTCAAGCCGTGCAGTAAAGGCTTTATCGACTTTCAATACGTCAAAATCCAGTTCCTGCAACTGCGACAGTGATGAATATCCGGTTCCGAAATCGTCGACCAATAAGGTTACGCCCATTGCCTGGAGTCTACTGAGCATCTCGGAAATTTCCAGGCTGTTGCCCATCATTGTCGATTCGGTCAGCTCTAACTCGATCAGGCTGGCGGGCACCTGATAACGAGCCAATGCCGCGACCAATGTGTCAGCCATATTCACTTCATGAAATTGCTTTGGTGAGATATTGATCGAGATGGGAACCAGTCGCTGGCCGGTGTGGGACCAGAATGCCAACTGAGCACACACTTTATCAATGACCTGTTCGCCAATCTGAATGATCAAACCGGTTTCTTCGGCAAGAGCGATAAAAGAGGCTGGTTCGACAAGGCCCTTTGTCGGATGCGCCCATCGCACTAACGCTTCCATACTGGATACTTCTCCGGATGCCAGGTCAACCCGCGGCTGGTAATGAATGATGAACTGATCATGCACTATCGCGTGCCGAAGTTCACTCTCTATCTCATGCTTGGACTGGACAGCTTCCGATATGTGCGTGTCGAAAAAGCGATAATTCCGCTTGCCGGTAGTTTTAACCCAGTACATGGCCATGTCCGCGTTCTTGAGCAGAGAGTCGGCATCCTGGCCGTCTTCGGGGAAGACGCTGATGCCAATTGAGGTGCCTACGGAGTGAAGGCCCTTCGTGAGACGAAAGGCTTCATGGAAGGACAGAATGATGCGCTCGGCCACATGGGACGCATCGGACTTGTGCGTCATGTTTTCAATCACGACGACAAACTCGTCGCCCCCGATACGGATGACATAGTCATGAGGCCGGATCGCCTCCTTTAACCGGCGCCCGGCATTGCGGAGCAGTTCGTCCCCGGCTTCATGTCCCATCGTGTCGTTGACCGATTTGAAGCCATCCAGGTCAACGAACAGCAAGCCCAGAAGATGCTTCCCGTGTGCTGCAGATTCCAGGGCGCCTGGTAAAAAATTATATAGCCAGTGGCGGTTTGGAAGTCCGGTTAAGGTATCTTCATTCGTGAGGCGCTCCAGTTCTGTAACATGCGTTTTCGTGTCGCTTATATCCCTCAAGGTAACCGCAAGGTCGCCGTCGGGCCGGGCTACCGTTACATATAACCAGGAAAGTCCTGAAGGGTCTCCCGCCCGGACTTTGACTTCGCCAGAAAAATGACGTGTGGACATCGCATGCTTTAATAAATGGAGGGTTCCTTTTGCCGCCTCACCGTGATAAACGCTGCGAATGCTTTTTCCAATCAGCTCCTCTTTCCTATATTTTAGGATTGACGCGCCGCGTTCGTTGCAATCAATGAATTTGAAGTCCGTTGTTTCGCCGGAGGCATCTTCGATCGGGCGCGCTATATAAAATCCTTCCTGTCCTCCCTCTGTTGCGGCACGATAGGTGGCCTGGATGGCATCAAACTGATGTTTTCTCCAAGATAAGCGAGCAAAGGCCAACATGGCCAGGAACGACAGCGCCAGGAAAAGCGCAGTGGCAATACTCGCATACCAAAGGTCGTTGTGATGTCGAATCCAATAGGGGCCAAATATCTCCTGCTGATCGATGCCAGCAAATGTAATCATGTTGTAGCCTTCGATGGTCCGCCACGCCGCATAGCGATCCCGCGCGTCGGAAAACCAAGGTTCGCCAGGCAAAGTGCTGCGGCCGCTTGGGCTGTCTAGCGGAAGTTCATTGGAGATTGGCTGGGTCGCAGCGTCAAAGATCCTTTCTCCTATGCGTGCAATGCGAACTTTTTTGTCCACTCCCAATATTGCGATTAACTTGCTTTTACCGGAAATACCTTCATCAAACTGCGTGATGAAGTATGCCGGCTCCACGCCAACCACAACCACACCGTTGAATGTTCCATCCGCGGTAACGAGTTTTCGACTGAACTGAATCACTGTTTGATTCATGAATGTGCCTGGATGGGGGCCGCCGATGTACAGGTAGTCCGGACCTGGCCGCAGGTGCACCGTGAAGTAGGGTTGACCGCTGGCATTCGCCGCGATCGGATGGATAAGCGTGCTGGAAAGGAGAAAGCCATGCCGATCGATGACGCTTATATGGAAACCGGCACTTGTCGTAGGGTTACCCGGCTTTGTAATGCTTTCGAGTCGGAAGCTCGTTCCTGCGGTCTCCCATCCATGTTTGACGAACAATGTCATTTGGTCGATTGCCTGGACAGAGCGATAAAGTCTTTCTGCGTAAGCATCGGCAAGAGTCTCTGCCTCATGCAAGGCGGTTTCTTCAACCGCGGCGCGTTCGCTGTTCAGACTGTTCATGAATGTGGTCCATCCGATCGCAAGTAGAAGCAGGGCACCGATCGCCCAAGCCGCAACAAATGGAAGGCTATGACGAAAAAATCCAACTTCTCCGGAATTCGCTGAAAAGTGACGATGTGAGATCTTTTCCCAATGCCACTTCATGGACAAGTTTTCCTAATTGATACGGGTTAAATATTGGAAGGGCACAATAATCTCTACATAGAATCCTTGGTTTGCAGGGGCACATTGTGATGTAGATTAGACTATTGTCATCTATGGCCTGACGCTTTGCAGCATGTGGATAGTGGCAATCCGAAAAGAAAAAGCTGTTAAAGAACATGTCGACTATTGGAAAGCGAAATATCCGACTCCTACGCAAGCGTGCATCCTGCAATGGAATTCGTAACACTTGGCAACACGGACGGTCCGTATTATTAAAACGTCTTATGCTTGAGCGAGCACGTATGAACAATAGTTAATCATTTTTTGCGGATATATTCGGATGAAAACGGGGAATGGCTCACTGCTTGCTGCGGTTTCTTTAACAATGCTTGTCACCTTGACCGGCTGCAGCGGCATGTCGCAACGAGATAAGAATACGGCAATGGGTGCCGGCATTGGCGCAGTCGCCGGATCGCTGCTGACCGGGGGCGATGCAATTGGTACCGTAGGAGGCGCCGCAGTCGGCGGCGTCATTGGCAACCAGGTGAGCAAGAAAAAACGATAGGGCATGTGGAGGTTCGTGCCAATAAGAAACGCATATTGCTAAGGCTTGACCGAACCAGGTTAAGCCAACAATAAAAAATGGCCAGCTCTGAACCGCCTATTGAAAAATGTATTTTTGCTTGCATATGTAATCCATCTTATGGATCTTGCTATTGTCGCGAGATCGCTCTACGTGACCATTGAAGAGGGAAATTATGGACTGTCCAGTATGCCAAAACACGAAGCTTGTAATGTCCGAACGTCAAGGTATTGAGATTGATTACTGTCCAAGTTGCCGGGGTGTTTGGCTCGACCGCGGAGAGCTGGACAAGATCATCGACAGGTCTTCTGGCGTAGCAGCGCAGCCAGTCGCTCAACGAAGTGATCCTTATTCAAATCAGCCACGCCAGCCTGAGGGATTCGGACATTCGAATCAGCCTCATGGCTATTCCGAACAGCATCAAAGCCATTACAAGAAAAAGAAAAAAGAAGGGTTTCTTAGTGACATATTCGATTTCTGATAATTGTTCAAATAGCATTATCTAAAACTTCCATACAAGCATAGCTGGTTTCCTGAATACATCTTGGCCCCGAACAGGGGCCAAGATGTATTCCGATTGCAATGCAACACATTGCACGTTTGGAATCCCAAATGACAGAAAAGCCGACGGCGATCTCTGCTGAGCTATGACACCGCTTCGCTTGGCAACACCTGACGACCTGCCGGCTGTCCGTAACCTGCTCAAGGACAGCGGCCTGCCCCACCAGGAGGTTGACGCTGCTGGTCTCAACGCGTTCCTTATTGCTGCTGGCGGCCAGTCAATCCATGGCGCGGTGGGCCTGGAGCAGTATGGAAACAACGGCATATCGGTCGGTGTTCTTATCTGGGTGATGATCATTCCGATGCCATCAAGATTGACTTCGCGGCATTAGCCCAGGTCAGAAGCCAGTGGCGCGGCATTGGTGTGACTGGCATTACCCGGCATCGCGCATTCGGGATGCAGGACATCTTTCATAGAGCTCGTACATTCCCATGCCGACAAGCATGGCGGCAACAAAAACGAACGGCTCGCTGTCGCCACGGCCGAGCGAAACCAATGCCGGCCCTGGACAAATTCCAGCCAGCCCCCAACCTGTTCCGAACACCAAGCCGCCCAGTACGAGGCGGCGGTCGATCTTCGTTGCCGAGGGCAGGAGTATCGTTTCGCCCAGCCAGCTTCTGTCGCGCTTTCCAGCAAGGCGAAAGGCAAAGTAACTCACCAGAATGGCGCCGCTCATTACGAAAGCCATCGAAGGCTCCCATTTGCCGGCGACATTCAGAAAGCCGATGACTTTGGATGGATCCGTCATGCCGGACAGGAGTAAGCCCAAGCCGAAAAGCAGGCCTGCAAGAAAAGCGGTTGCGATGCGCACGATGTAGCCTCAACTAAATAGATGACGGGTGACGTAGACGGTAACGACGCCCGCAAACATGAACGACGCGGTCGCTACTAGCGAACGGTACGAGCCGCGCGATAATCCGCAGACCCCGTGCCCGCTGGTGCAGCCGGAGCCGAAGCGCGTACCGACGCCGACGAGCAGGCCGGCTACGACTAGCGTGGCAGTGTCAGCGCCGATCCACACCTCGGGCAATGGCGCGACCCGCGAGAATGCAAACGGTGCCGCGAGCAGACCGATGATGAATGCGGCGCGCCAAGCGACATCAGCGCCTGCCGGCCTGAGTAGCCCACCCAACACCCCGCTGACGCCAGCGATTCTTCCATTGAGCAGGACAAACATCGCAGTGGAAAGGCCAATGAGTATGCCGCCGCCCAGCGAAGCCCATGGCGTGAAACTGTCCCAGGCGATGGTCATTTTCTGGCTCTCTTTTTATCTTTGCCGTCTTGGCAATACAACTCATACAGAACTTTCATCACCGCCATCGCTTCCTTGCTGGCAACCGTGTAAAAGATCTGCTTGCCTTCACGTCTTGTGTTGACGAATTCCTCATCTCGCAAAACGGTCAACTGCTGCGAGAGCGTCGGTTGTCGAATGCCGGTTAGCGCTTCGAGGTCGCTTACGCAATATTCGCCTTGGCTCATCTGGCATAACAGGAGAAGGCGGTCGGGATTGGCAAGAACCTTTAACAAGCCGCAGGCATCGGACGCGGATTTTCGCAATACTTCCAAATCGATCTGTTCTGCTGACACTGTCATCGCTTTCCCTCCAGGGAATTGGGCTTGCACGAATTCATTATATGATTTTTGAATATATCATTCAATAGATTGAGTATGGCTTGCCGCCGACATGCCGGATGATTCGTTTTCCGGCATCAAAACCGTATGAAAAGGCGTTAAGCTTGGGCCTGGAAAAATACTTGAGTGACAAGCAAAACACCCGATGATCAAGACCGAGCCAGCAAGATTACTCATCCTTGTCTCCTTATGCGTTGCGTTATCAGCTTGCGGATCTCTGCATGCATTGCTGAATACGGACGAGGGCGCCTACTCGGAAGCCATGGCGATCTGGGATAGATATGTCGATTCCGGCGGCGATATTGCAGCTGCAACGACTTGGGAGCGAAAGGTCGAGAAGGGCGTCACGGCGAAAGAAATTGAAGAAGCCTTCGCCAGTGTTGCGGCGGAAGATAATCTCAAGATGGTCGGAGAATCAGCTCTTTCAGCGGAGTTGGAGGCACGGACTGGGCAGCCCCAGAAGTTGTTGAAGGTCTACTCCTACTGCAATCCGGTGACTGCAAGGGCCATGGTGGATTTCAGTCCGCATATGGCGGCGTACCTGCCTTGCCGTATTGCCGTTGTAGAAAAGGAGGACGGCTTATGGCTCTATGCATTAAATATGGACATGCTGATCAAACTCGGACGCCAGCTGCCACCTGAACTCAAAAAATCCGTTCTGCAGATGCGCGACTCCATAAAAAAAATGATAGATAAAGGGGCGCGCGGGGATTTTTAGCTGAGCAACTTTGCGCCTGGATTGATCCTGTGTGGGTACTATTAATGAGGTACGAACCTATGAACATGCATAAAAGAGCATTTATGTAGCCATTCAAAATTCCTGATTTTTAATTCATTTATGCGTATATAATCAGTTTGTAATGTTTTAAATTGCACATTTAATTCGACAAAACAAATTCGATTTGCCGCCAGATGCTCATATCAAGACTGATCAGGATATTGTTGCCGGTGCTGCTGACATGCGTGGCGGTGTATTTTCCAGCGTATGCGGCGAACACCGGGATTGCCCTCGAGACAGTCAAGGTATCGGCCCGTGTGTATTATTTCCGCGGCGAGTCCGGCATGGCGAGCAAGCAAAACCGGGGATTCATGTCCAATGCCGGTTTTGTCGTCACCGATGATGGTGTTGTCGTGTTCGACGCCCTCGCTACCCCGGCACTCGGCGAGGCGATGCTTGCAGCGATAAGAAAGGTCACCTCTCACCCCGTCAGGCGGGTGATCATCAGTCATTATCACGCCGACCATTTTTATGGTCTTCAGGCCTTGAAGACGCAAGGCGCCGAGGTCTGGGCACATGAAAATGGGCGCTCCTCCGTGAGTTCCGACGCTGCGGCGGCGCGCCTGGCCGAGCGGCGTGTCTCCCTGTCTCCATGGGTGAATGGAAAGACAAAGCTCATCCCAGCGGACCGCTGGATCCGTTTTCCCGAAACGAAACAGATCGCATTTGACATGGGCGGCGTGCGTTTTCGCTTGATTGATTCCAACGGTGCGCATACGGCGGAAGACATCATGCTGTATGTTGAAGGCGAGGGAGTGCTGTTCGCCGGTGATTTGTTTTTCACCGGTAGGCTGCCCTTTGTCGGTGAAGCAAACAGCAAGCTGTGGCTGGAAACGCTGGACCGCATGCTGGAGGTGCGGCCGTCGATCGTCATTCCGGGGCACGGAGAAGCGTCAAGGCGACCCCTGGACGACATGAAGCTCACGCGGGATTACCTGATGTTCCTGCGGCAGGAAATGGGCAGTGCGGTTAACGAATTGTTGCCCTTTGAGGAGGCCTACAACAGGGTCGATTGGTCCCGCTTCGGGAGCTACCCGGCTTTTCAGCAAGCCAACCGCATCAATGCGTATGGCACCTATCTGCTAATGGAAAAGGAAAGCCTCGGCAAGGAGTAAAGGTTTTCGAACGATGGAAAAACAAACCGTGAGGACACCATCATGATCAGTCTATTGCGCAGCATTGCCCTGGTGCTTCTGTTGTCGGTCACCGCGCCGACACTGGCCGCCGACCGTGAGCACAAGGTGGTTTACCACATTAATGACAGTACCCATGCGTCGGCCGCGCTCAACAATATCCGCAATCATTTAAATGCCAGTCCAAAGACCAGAATTGTCGTTGTGACCCTTGGCGCGGGTATAGACTTTCTTCTCGAAGGCGCCAAGAACCAGAACGGCAATCCGTATGAGATTCCGGTGCAGGAACTGGCAGCGCGCCAAGTGGAATTCCGGGTATGCAATAACACATTGGAGACGCGCAAGATCGATAAATCGCTCGTGCTACCTGAGGCGACTGTCGTACCGTCCGGAGTCGCCGAAATCGCACGCTTGCAAATCGAAGAAGGCTTTGCATATTTGAAGCCCTAATATTGTCCAACGGACATCATGGCATCGCGGTAGAATCCGGAACTTGCGCGCAACGGGTGACGACAGAGGCAGTGCAGATGGAAGGGCGGTCGATTGATGTCGATCATGTTTTTTATATCAATTAGGTGATTAACGTGGATAACAAGCTTGGACAGGCGCAGATGACCGAATTGTTTGAGGAAGTATCGAACTACTTCTTTCTCCTTTCCGAGCCCACTCGCCTCAAGATCCTGCACTGCCTGTGCAATGGCGAACGGCCAGTGAATGACATTGTTACGGAAATCGAAGCGACCCAGGCGAATGTCTCGCGGCAGCTGAATATGCTATTCCGTGCAAAGATCCTCGCAAGGCGCAAAGAAGGAACGCAGGTCTACTATCGTATCGACGACCAGACGACGCTCGAAATCTGCAAAACCGTGTGCGGCCAGATTTCTTCCAAGATCGTTGCGCGCCATGTATCGGAACAGATGGCTTCTACATTCACGGCAATGACGCCTTCCTGATTGAATGCTGTTTAAAAGCAACATCTTTATCACAATATGCGTAAGTAGTTATATACTTTAGTAACTATTCAATAAAGCAGGAAGGCAAGGAGACCGGATGAAGGATGATGTAAAAAAGCGTGGCCGTATTCTGCGGGCGCCGGAAAACTTCCTTGATGCAAATCTCGCTCTGGAGATTACCGAAAAGGGCTTGAACGAAGAACGCCGAGGCTTTCTCCGTAAGAGTTTTCTGGCCGCCAGCGCCGCCTTGGCTAGCGGCTCGGCGCTCGCACAGGCTGCAGCCAGCGCTGCGACCGATGGCGATGTCAATATTCTCACGCTGCCCGAACATTCCACGACCCTGGGCAAGCCGGTTGCCGCGAACCCCTACGGAGTGCCTTCCCGCTTCGAAACCAATCTGCTGCGCCGCGAATCGCCCGGACTGACGCGCGTCAATGCCGCGTCCGTATCGTTCACGCCATTGCAAGGCCTGTTCGGCATCATCACTCCCAGCGGACTGCATTTCGAGCGGCATCATCAGGGCTGGCACGACATCGATCCTGGCCGCCATCGTTTCATGGTTAATGGCCTCGTCAAAAATCCCAAGGTGTACACAATGGATGATCTGATGCGGCTTCCCTCGGTATCACGCATCCATTTCATCGAATGCGGTGCCAATACTGCAATGGAGTGGGGGAATGTCGCAGTCCCGGCGGTGCAGTATTCCCACGGAATGCTGAGCTGTAGCGAATTTACCGGCGTGCCGCTTTCAGTTTTGCTGGACGACTGCGGATACGATCGAAAGGCGGCCAAGTTCATTCTTGCCGAAGGTGCTGATGGTTCCGGCATGACCCGTACGATAGCGATTGAGCATGCACTCGACGACGTCATCGTCGCCTGGGGCATGAACGGTGAAATGCTGCGGCCGGAAAACGGCTATCCCTTGCGCCTCGTCGTTCCCGGCGTACAGGGGGTCTCGTGGGTGAAATGGCTGCGGCGCATCGAGGTGGGCGACAAACCTTATGCGACAAAGGATGAGGCGATTCACTATATCGACGCGATGCCGAATGGCAGCTATCGTCAATACACTTCTATTCAGGAGTGCAAGTCGGTTATCACCACACCGTCTGCCGGCCAACGCCTGCTAGACAAGGGTTTCTACAACATCACCGGCCTGGCATGGTCTGGACGCGGAAAAATCAAACGCGTCGATGTCTCGGTCGATGGAGGAAAGAATTGGCGCGCCGCGCGATTGGAGACGCCGGTGTTGTCGAAGTGCCTTACACGATTCAACATCGACTGGGTATGGGATGGATCGCCCGTGGTGATGCAGTCTCGCGCAGTCGACGAGAGCGGTTATGTGCAGCCCAAGATTAATGAGTTGCGTGCGGTACGCGGCACGAAATCGATCTATCACAACAATGCCATCCAGTCATGGAAGCTTGATGTATCCGGGGAGGTATCCAATGTTCAGGTGTACTAAGGCGATTGCGGCGCTGTCGCTATCGTTCGCCTGCGCTTCGACGATCGCGCAGGGATATCCGAATATCGGACGAGTCGCAACGGACAAGGAAGTTGCAGCATGGGATATCGACGTGCGTCCCGACTTCAAGGGCTTGCCGAAAGGTTCGGGATCGGTGACAAAAGGCATGGAAGTGTGGGAGTCGAAATGCGCTTCCTGCCATGGCACCTTTGGCGAGTCTAACGAAGTCTTTACGCCGATTGTCGGCGGTACGACAAAAGAGGACGTTAAAGCCGGCAAGGTTGCTGCGCTCACTGATAACAAGCAGCCGCAACGCACCACGCTGATGAAGGTGCCGACTGTCTCCACGCTATGGGACTATATTAATCGCGCGATGCCGTGGACGGCGCCCAAGAGTCTGACCACGGAAGAAGTCTATGCGGTAACCGCTTATATCTTGAACATGGCGGAAGTCCTTCCGGACGACTTTGTGCTTTCAAATGAAAACATGGCGGAAGTACAAAAGCGCATGCCTAACCGGAACGGAATGACGACGAATCACGGCATGTGGGCATTGAAAGGCAAGGCAGACGTGCAAAGCGTCGCTTGCATGAAAGACTGCAAGGGCGAGACAAAAATCCGGTCCGAGCTTCCGGATTCGGCAAGGAATGTGCATGGTGATTTGTCGCAGCAAAACCGGTCATTTGGTCCGGTTCGCGGTGTGGATACCAGCAAACCTCCTTCGACGGAACCGGTTGGTAGTCAGGTCCGCCGCGATGCTGTCGCAAATGCATCGCAGCAGGTGAAAGTCGCAGCACCGGCTGCGAAGGATGGCGCGGCGGTGGCGAAGCAGAACGCATGCATGGCTTGCCATGGGCTGACAAACAAAATCGTCGGCCCCGCCTTCAGCGATATCGCGGCCAAATATAAGGGCGATGCATCAGCAGTATCGCGGCTCACCGAAAGAGTCAAAAATGGCAGTAGCGGAGCATGGGGGCCGGTGCCCATGCCTTCGCAGGCGCACCTCAAGCCTGAAGACATAGGAACCGTTGTGAAATGGATTTTGGCCGGGGCCAAATAGGCAAAGTTCAATGCCGACGCCGCAATGCGTTTGGCGTGATGAGACATTAGTCGAAAAATCAGGGAGATGGGAATTGAAGAAACTTGGAATGATTGTCGCATTGACATTGGCTGCAGTCAGTGCGACTGCGGCGGAGCATCAAGTAAAGATGCTCAACAACGGCAAGGATGGAACGATGGTGTTCGAACCGTCTTTCCTCAAGATAGCAAAGGGTGACACCGTCAAGTTCGTCAAGGGGGATCCGTCCCATAACAGCGCTGCCGTCGTCGTGCCGGCCGGTGCGACAGCATGGAAGGGAAAGATGGATGAGGAATTCTCGGTAAAGCTGGATCAGGAAGGGGTCTACGTGTATGTCTGCGATCCTCACAAGCTTATGGCGATGGCCGGTGTCATTCAAGTTGGAAAGGCGACTAACCTGGACGACGCAAAGAAAGAATCGGACAAGCTTGCCAAGACCTTTGTCATGAACAAGGACCGGCTTGCCAAGGCCCTTGCGCAGGCGCAGTAAAACTAAGCAAAGGTATTGCCCGGCCGCGCGGCCTTGTTAATTTGAAGAATGGAGAAAGCAATGAATCAAAATCGACGTGACGTTCTGCGCATCAGCTCGGTACTTGGCCTGGCGTTGACTGCCGGACTGCTCAAGCCGTCCGATGTATTCGCGGCAGACTGGAAGGCCAACGTTTTCGAAGCAAAAACACTTGAAGACGCAGTCAAGGCGCTAGGCGGCGACAAGTTCGTCGTCAGCAAAGACATCACGGTCAACGGGCCGGATATTGCCGAAAACGGTGCGGTGGTGCCTGTATCGGTCGCCAGCGCGGCGCCTAACACCGAGTTCATCGCCATCCTGGTGGAGAAGAACCCGAATCCCCTGTCGGCCAGCTTCAACATTCCGGCCGGCACCGAGGCTGCCGTCAGCACGCGTGTGAAGATGGGTGGCACGTCCAACGTCCATGCGCTGGTTAAGGCTGATGGCAAGTGGCTCATTGCAAGCAAGGAAATCAAGGTCACGCTCGGCGGTTGCGGCGGTTGATTATCGACAGCGTCGCATTCATATCATTCACGCTTAAGAGGAAATATCATGGGAAATCCAATGCGGATTCGCGCAAACGCCACCGGCGACGTCGTGGAGGTCAAGGCTTTGATCCGTCATGACATGGAAACCGGACAACGAAAGGATTCTTCCGGAAAAGCCATCCCGCCGCACTTCATTCAAACCCTGACTGCCAAATGCAACGACAAGCTTGTACTCGATGCGCAGATGGGCACGTCTATTTCCAAGGATCCCTTCCTTTCGTTCAAGTTCAAGGGCGGCGCGAAAGGCGACAAGGTCACGATCACCTGGACCGACAACAAGGGCGATACACGCACCGACGAAGCAGTCATTGCCTAGTCGATTCGGCAAGGTATATTCCAGACACAATAAGGAAGTGGCTCAAACCACATTCCAATACAATGGAGACGTAATGAGGCATACAAGCCATTATGTTATTGCGACCGCGATAATCGTTGCGGCTGCACCCGCCATCGCGCAGACATCGGTGACCGACGAGATCGCAAAATACCGCCAGTTGCTGGCGGACGGTAATCCCGCCGAATTGTGGGAGATGCGCGGCGAAGAACTGTGGAAAAAGAAGGATGGACCTCAAAAAGCCTCGCTGGAACAGTGCGACCTTGGCAAGGGACCCGGCGTACTCAAGGGAGCCTACGTTGAGCTTCCACGTTATTTCAAGGACGTGAACAAGGTGATGGACCTTGAGCAAAGATTGCTTCATTGCCGAATGACCTTGCAGGGTCTGACGCGCGAGCAGGGGACCAAGACGCCGTTCGCATCGGCCGGCAACCCATCCGATATCGAAGCGCTCGTGTCTTACATCACTGCGGAATCCAAGGGCATGAAGATGGCGGTCACCGCGAGCCATCCTCAGGAAAAAACCGCTTATGAAATCGGCAAGAAGATATTCTTCCATCGCGGCGGGGCCCATGATTTCGCCTGCGCGACCTGCCATTCGACCGACGGTCAGCGGATTCGTCTTCAGGAGTTGCCCAACATCCTGACCAAGTCGAATGCCCAAGCCGCATATACGACATGGCCGGCGTACCGGGTTTCGCAGGGTGAGGTGCGAACCATGCAACATCGTTTGAACGACTGCTTCCGCCAGCAACGCTTTCCGGAACCCCTTTACGGCTCCGACGCGATTACTGCGGTGACGATGTTTCTAGCCAAAAACGCCGAGGGCGGCGTGTACAACGCACCCGCGTTGAAGCGATAAGGGGAACGGTATGAAAAGAATCGTAATTGCCGTCGTCATGGCTGGTGCTGTTGCGGGTTGCGCGACGATGGCCGGCGACACCGACTATGGCAAGGCCGCTCTCGACATGATCAAGTCGGACTTCAAATCGAAAGGACCGGCAACGGTCGAAGGCGTACTCAAGCAGGACGAGGCGCAACGCTTGTGCAGCGAGTATCCAACTGAGCGGCCGAAGGAAGTGGCAGAAAAGATCGAAGCGGAGCAGCTAAAACTGGTGAAATATCCAGATGGAGCGAAGTATCTCGGCAAGTGGCAGGAAGGGGAAAAGATCGCGCAGAACGGGCGTGGCATGCAATCTTCCGATCCGATCGGCGGCACCAATGGAGGCAACTGTTATGCCTGCCATCAAATGACCAAGGAAGAAATCTCCTTCGGCAATATCGGCCCCTCGCTTTATCACTACGGAAAGCTGCGCGGCCAGAGCGAGGAAATTCTCAAGTACACCTGGGCAAAGATCTATAACTCGCAAGCGTTTACTGCCTGCTCCAATATGCCGCGTTTCGGCCACAAGGGAATTCTGAATGAAAAGCAGATTCAGGACGTCATGGCCTTGTTGCTGGATCCGCAATCACCTGTCAATAAATAGGCAGCCTTGATCAAGGACGGCGGCACGTGCAAGACGTAACACTACTGCATGCGTCGTCGCCGGCCTGAGTGAAATAAAGGAAGAAAAATGGGTTTGAACCGTCGCGAGTTCATGCAAATAATGGGTATCGCCGCAGCGGGCGGCATGGCGCTCAACACGAAGGCTGCGCTGGCAGCACCTTCCACCGGCAAGCTTTACGACCTGCCGCGTTTTGGCAATGTGCATTTTCTGCACTTCACCGATTGCCATGCCCAGTTGCTTCCCATCTATTTCCGTGAACCGAATGTCAACCTCGGTATCGGCGACGCCTATGGACGCATGCCGCATCTCGTCGGTGAACATCTGCTCAAGCAGACAGGTGTCAAACCCAATAGCGCACAAGCCCACGCGTTCTCTTATCTGAATTTCGAACAGGCGGCGCAAACCTACGGCAAGGTCGGCGGCTTCGCTCATCTCGCCTCTCTGGTCAAGCAGATGAAGGCATCGCGGCCGGGCGCACTGCTGCTGGATGGCGGCGATACCTGGCAGGGGTCGGCCACCGCTCTCTGGACAAATGGCCAGGACATGGTCGATGCCTGTCTGAAGCTTGGCGTCGATGTCATGACAGCGCATTGGGAAATGACGCTTGGCGACAAACGCGTGATGGAAATCGTCGAAAAAGATTTCAAGGGCAAAGTCGATTTCGTTGCACAGAACATCAAGACGGCCGACTTTGGCGACCAGGTTTTCAGTCCCTATGTGATGAAGGAAATGAATGGGGTACAGGTCGCCATCATCGGCCAGGCATTTCCATACACGCCTATCGCTAATCCGCGATACATGATTCCGGACTGGAGCTTCGGCATTCAGGATGAGAACATGCAAAAGATGGTCGATGAAGCGCGTGCGAAAGGCGCCAAGGTCGTCGTCGTACTTTCTCATAATGGAATGGATGTCGATCTCAAGATGGCCTCCCGCGTGCGCGGGATCGATGCCATCATGGGTGGCCATACGCACGACGGCATGCCGGCGCCTGTCATCGTCAGCAATGCCGGCGGCAAGACGCTGGTCACCAATGCCGGCAGCAACAGCAAATTCCTCGGGGTGCTCGACTTCGATGTCCGCGGTGGGAAAGTGCAGGATTTTCAGTATCGCCTAATGCCTGTGTTTTCCAATTTCCTGCCGGCCGACAAGGAAATGGATGCGCTCATCAAGAAGATCCGCGCACCATTCGAGTCCAAGCTTAACGAGCAGCTTGCCGTGACCGAAGGAACGCTCTACCGGCGCGGAAATTTCAACGGCACGTTTGATCAACTGATCGTCGATGCGCTGATGGACGTCAAGCAGGCGGAGATTGCATTTTCCCCCGGCTTCCGCTGGGGTACCTCCCTGCTGCCGGACAGTCCTATCTTGATGGATCACCTGATGGACCAGACCGCCACTACTTATTCCTATACCACGGTGTCCGAGTTGAGCGGCGATACCATCAAGACCATCATGGAAGACGTGGCCGACAATCTCTTCAATCCCGATCCGTACTACCAGCAGGGCGGCGACATGGTGCGTGTCGGCGGCATGACGTATGCAATCGAGCCAAAAGCAAAAATGGGAGCGCGCATTCAAGACATGCGTCTGAACGGCAAACCGATTGAAGCGAATAAGACTTACAAGGTCGCCGGCTGGGCGCCGGTTGCCGAAGGCGCAAAAGGGGAACCGGTGTGGGATGTCGTGGCGCAATGGCTGCGCACCACGAAAACGGTAAAACCGCGCAAGGTGAACGCACCGCGTCTCATAGGGATGGAAGGAAATCCCGGAATCGCGATATAAGACCGGCATGCATCCTGTTCAATCAGCATGGTGCGCTATCCTGTTTGGCTTCGCCTGTTTTGCAGCAGCGATCAATAGTTCGTTCGCTGCGGACCATCATTTTTCCATTCCGTTGGCCACCGACTTGCGTCAGGACGTCGTACAGGCGCAGCATGAAGGCAAACCAGTCATTGTTTTTTTTACGATGCCGGATTGCAGTTATTGTCATGTCATCCGACAAAACTATCTTGCGCCGCTGCTGAAGGCGGCCGACCGGAACGCTCGCCCGATCATTCGCGAAGTCGACTTGACCAGTCTTCAAAGTCTGCTTCGGCTGGATGGTGAACGCATGACCCATAAGGCGCTCTCCACTTCCTACCACATACGATTTGCGCCGACAGTCATCTTCCTTGGGGCGCAGGGCCAGCAATTGGCCGAGCCGCTTGTCGGTGGAGATACGGCCGGCATGTATGGCGCATATTTCGACCAGCGGCTGTCGACTGCATCACAAAAGATGGCTGCGCAAATACGCACACAAGTAAAGGAGCAGTAATGAAGCATTTTTATAAGAAGCTGTTTGCGACCATGTTCATCGCCGGCATAGAAGCGCAGGCATTGGCGGCGGATGCGAGCTATACAGTCAAGCTGATGACGCCCGAGATTGCGCTCAAGGCGGCTCAGGCCGGACTGCAGGCTTGTCGAGATGCCGGCTATCAGATTGCAGTTGCGATCGTCGACCGGACCGGCCAGACGCAAGTCGTCTTGCGTGACCGCTTTGCCGGCATGCACACGCCGGATGCAGCAGTCAACAAAGCATGGACTGCGGTCAGCTTCAAGCTCAACACCAGTCAGTTTTCCGAAGCGACTCAAGGAGGCAAGCCCGCGAGCGGAATTCGTCACATTCCGCGCGTGCTGGCACTGGGCGGCGGCATGCTGATCGAGGCCGGGGGAACCAATTACGGCGCCATCGGCATTTCCGGCGCACCTTCAGGCGAAGCGGATGACAGATGCGCGGCAGCCGGCATCGCAGCAGTGAAGGAAGACCTCGAGATGTGAAACTTTGTTCATTGTTCGTCTCGTGCATACAACAAATCGTATAGTGCGGCACATTGTCTTTCTCATGGGCAACTGTCGCTGGTATAACTAAGAAACCAAAACTGGTCGCTCGTCAAATACCAGTCATTTTTCATTTATACGATTCGAATCCGCTGGACATCTGCATGAAACTAAAGACAAAACTTGTATTGAGCATGGGGCTATGCTTTTCCCTGTTTATCCTCGCATTGGCCGTAGCCCTCATCAGTACCCTCAACACCAAGTCCCGTTTCGAGACCTTTCTCGACAAGGACCAGGCCATCCTGCAGGCCGCCACCACCATGTATGCTCAAGGTCTTCAGATGGGACAGGCTCTGCGCAATATCGTCATGGATCCGGCGAACAAGACTGCATACAAGAATCTGGATGACGCGAGCAAGGAGTTCAAACAGGCCCATGAACTGGCGCTTTCGCTCGCCGAGTCCGAGCCCGCGGTGCAAGCCATGCTGAAGGAGGTAGGCGCCATTCGCGAACGGCAAAAACCGATTCAGGAAACGATCGTTGCGCTGGCAGCCTCCGACCAGGCTGCTGCGATCGCCATGATCAGCAAGGACGAGACGCCGGTATGGCGTCAGATGCGCACGCGGCTCATCGATTTTGCAAAGGCCAAGAATGCGGCCGTCGCAGAAACGAAATCCAGCATGGTCGCATTCACCGAAAGAATGGTTTCAATCAGTGTGATCCTCACGCTGTTCGCCGTTCTTCTCGGGGCAGGCATGATGACATGGCTGATACGTAACGTGATGAAGCAGCTCGGTGGAGAACCGGACTATGCGGTCAGGATTGCAAGCGACATCTCGACTGGTGATTTTTCGACGGCAGTATCGATCCGGGACGATGACCGCTCCAGTGTCTTGTTTGCGATGAGCGCGATGCGGCAAAAGCTGAGCCAGACCCTTGCCGATATAAAGCGGTCCGCCGAAACCATCGACGTCGGCTCGCGTGAAATCGCAACGGGCAACGCAGATTTGTCGGCGCGCACCGAGGCACAGGCGGCCAGCCTGGAAGAAACCGCCAGCTCCATGGAAGAAATGACCGGCACCGTACAGCAAAATGCCGAGAATGCGCGACAGGCAAATCAATTGGCCGAAAACGCATCCAGTGTCGCCGAGAAGGGCGGGCAGGTCGTGACCCAGGTCATTGACACCATGGGCTCGATTAAGGAAAGCTCCCGGAAAGTTGTTGATATCATTTCCGTTATCGATGGCATTGCCTTCCAGACTAACATCCTGGCGTTGAATGCCGCCGTGGAGGCTGCGCGTGCCGGCGAGCAGGGACGCGGTTTTGCCGTTGTCGCTGCGGAGGTGCGCGCACTGGCACACCGGTCCGCCGGCGCAGCCAAGGAAATCAAGACGTTGATCGGCGATTCGGTTGATCGTATCGAAAATGGCAGCGTCCTTGTCAGCCAAGCGGGGCAAACCATGGAAGAGATAGTGATTTCTGTCAGGCAGCTTACCCACATCATTAATGAGATCGCCGCCGCCAGCGATGAACAAAGTGCCGGTATCGCGCAGATCAACCAGGCAATTTCGCAAATGGACAACGCGACCCAGCAAAACGCCGCACTGGTGGAGCAAGCCGCCGCCGCCGCACAGAGCATGCAGGATCAGGCGGCCATTCTGAATCGGGCGGTTGCGCTATTCAAGCTTGCATCCAGTGCCGCTACGATGGACAGCCTGCACTCGGGCGGCGGAAGCAACAGCGCCAGGCCGATTGCATATAAAGCAAATAGGCATCTGCGTCTTAATTAGGACACGGACAGGCTCATCGTAACGATGACATCTGCGATGTCATGTATTGCAGCATCTTGCTGGGCGCAAATGAAAGTTTGCGCCCAGCGGGTGTCATGAATTGAGGCTCGGGATTCTCCAGAATTGATTGTCGAAGCGAAATGGTAAACAGTTCGCCTGCGCTTGACGCCTTGCGGTCCCCTCCAGGAAACGCGACAGACCGCTTCGCTACCCTCACACCGATAGGCAATATTTGGTCTAAATGCGTGGCACGTCAATATGAATGAAAAACGCAGAACGACAACTTGAACTCTCTGCGCATGCCTCCATCTCATTCAAGTCTCCTCCACCTCCGCGGAGGATTGGATTTGGCCCGTGCATCGAAAGATATGCGGGCTTTTTTTTGTCGGAACCTTTATCAAAAACTGTATCCAATCTGATACGCGGCCTGGACTCTAACCCGTTCTTCTTCAGAGCAGCCAAGTGTCATGCAGCTCTATTCTCGTACAGAGAGTATCCGGGTCGCGCCCGCTAATGAAATCCTGCAATGGATTGATTGGCTTGTCCAACGTCCATACCTTCATCAAACTATATAAGATAAGACCGTCTCAGGATATACCAGCACAATAATTGCAGAAGAGAAGGATTGCTGCACGCAGAGGCTGAATCAATTTCTTACGAGTCATCCCGGACCATCAGATTACGTATATCGACTCCGTGGGCCTGCGGTAAAATTTCCTCCGATTATCTATTCATAGAAAGAACGCCTTGCTGCGGATAAGATTGCCGAAGCATAAGGTTTGACTGCCTACGGACTTTCGCAAGGAGCCGGTATACGCCTGCGAGGTTTCCTTCGGTGCTTCTATCATCGGCAGATGACCGATTCCCGGCAGTACGCGGACATCTGCGTGTTTCACTTGCGATTTCAATACCTCCGCGCCGGAAACATCGAATACCAAGTCACCGCTTCCCAAAGGACAAATGTGCTGGTCTGGATCGCCGTAGCAACGGATTACTCTGACTACTGAAATCACGCGCTCACCGAAAATTCAGCAAGATCGGCGAAAGTACAGCATCCACGACGCAAGTCCGAAGCACGCCGGACTGCGCCGTGCAGTGGTGAAAGATTACGCAGTTGCTGCTTTCGCAGCCGTTTTCGTTGGCTTCAGGCGCCACAATGTCGAGAGCGCGCCAATCTCGCCGACAATGCCGCGACGGAAGGCCAGCACGCAGACAATAAAGATGAATCCGGTCACGATGGTGACTGATTCGCCAATGGAGCGGAACCACTCGATGCCGGTTACTACCGTTATCCAGTTGCCGAGGTCTCCGAGCTTGTTCTCCAGCGCGATGATGACCACCGCGCCAACGATGGGCCCGGCAAGTGTGCCCAGGCCGCCGACCAGCGTCATCAGTACCACCAGGCCGGACATGCTCCAGTGCACATCGGTCAACGTTTCGAAGCCCAAAATGACAGTCTTGAGTGCACCCGCGAGACCGGCCAGCGTGCCGGAGAGCACGAAGGCCAGCAGCTTGTAGCGGTGTACGTCATAACCTAGGGAAACGGCGCGCGGCTCGTTCTCCTTGATTGCCTTCAGTACCTGGCCGAAGGGCGAGTGAATGGTGCGCACGATCATCGCAAACGCAGCTACGAAGATCGCCAGCACGACGTAATACAGGACCATGTCATTGCCCAGGTTGAGCATTCCCAGCAAACTGCCGCGCGGGATGCCCTGCAAGCCGTCCTCCCCGCCTGTAAACGGCGTCTGCAGTGCGACGAAGTACAGCATCTGTGCGAGTGCCAGTGTGATCATGGTGAAGTAGATGCCTTGGCGGCGGATCGCTAGCCCTCCCATGATCAACCCGATCACGGCCGCTACCGCCATCCCGGCCAGTAGGCCGAGCTCGAACGGCCATCCCCATACTTTCAGTACATGGCCGGCAACATAGCCGGCGCCGCCGAAGAAGGCTGCATGGCCGAACGACAACAGGCCCGTGAAGCCGATCAGCAGATTGAAGGCACAGGCAAACAGCGCGAAACACAGTACCTTCATCAGGAACACCGGATAGATGAACGCTGGTGCGGCCAGTGCGGCAAAAAGGACAGCGCCGTAGGCGATTTTCTTGTTCATGCGGAACTCCTTATTTTTCTTTGCCGAACAGGCCGGCGGGACGCAGCATTAGGACGATGGCCATGATGATGAACACCACCGTGGCTGACAGTTCGGGATAGAACACCCGGGTAAGGCCTTCGATCACGCCCAGGCCAAGGCCGGTGACGATGGAGCCGAGGATCGACCCCATGCCCCCGATCACGACCACTGCGAATACGACGATGATCAGGTTGGAGCCCATCAGCGGCGAGACCTGGATTACCGGCGCCGCGAGCACGCCTGCGAACGCGGCGAGTGCAACGCCGAAACCGTAGGTCATCGTCACCATCAGTGGAACGTTGATGCCGAAGGCTTCCACCAGTTTCGGATTCTCGGTACCGGCGCGCAGATAGGCACCAAGCTTGGTTTTTTCGATCACGTACCAGGTGGCGAGGCAGACCACGACCGAGGCCACCACGACCCAGGCACGATACTTCGGCAGGATCATGAAGCCGAGGTTGAACGCGCCGGTCAATGCCTCGGGTACGGAGTAAGGCTGCCCCGACACGCCGTAGAACGAACGGAACAGGCCTTCGAGCATCAGCGTGATGCCGAAGGTCAGCAGCAAGCCGTACAGGTGGTCGAGCTTGTACAGATGCTTGAGCATGGTCTTCTCGATGAGCACACCGAACGCGCCGGTGATGACGGGGGCAGCCGCGAGCATCACCCAGTAATTGGCGTCGAAGTAAGTCAAGCCCATCCAGGCGAGGAACCCGCCGACCATGTAGAGCGCGCCGTGGGCGAAGTTGATGACGTTGAGCAGGCCGAAGATGACGGCCAAGCCGAGCGAGAGCATAGCGTAGAAGGACCCGTTGACCAGGCCGAGCAGGAGCTGGCTCAGCATGGCCTGCAGGGGAATGCCGAATATTTCCATGGTAGTAAACCTTGATAAAAGATCGCGATTGGGCGGATTGCGTTACACGCCCAGCAATTCGTTGAGCACACTCATTTTGCTGTCAAGCTCGCTGGCAGCAAAATGTTCGACGATCTGGCCATGCTCCATGACATAGAAGCGATCGGCCAGCGGTGCAGCGAAGCGGAAGTTCTGTTCAACCATAACAATGGTGTACCCATTGGCCTTGAGTGCGGTGATCATGCGCGCAAGCGCCCGCACGATCACCGGAGCCAGGCCTTCCGAAATCTCGTCCAGCAGCAGAAGACGCGCCCCTGTGCGGAGGATGCGTGCGACCGCCAGCATCTGCTGCTCGCCGCCGGACAGGCGCGTTCCCTGGCTGTGGCGTCGCTCGGCAAGGTTGGGGAACATCCCATAGATTTCTTCCACCGACATGCCCTTGTCGGTGTTGGACACCATCGGCGGGAGCATCAGGTTTTCTTCGGTCGAGAGCGAGGAAAAGATACCGCGCTCCTCCGGGCAATAGCCCACCCCAAGGTGGGCCACCTGGAACGTAGGCAGGGCGATGGACTCGACGCCATTCACTTTGATGGAACCGGTACGACGCCCGGTCAAGCCCATGATCGCCCGCAGGGTCGTCGTGCGGCCCGCCCCGTTCCGCCCGAGGAGAGTGACGACCTCGCCCTGCTGCACAGTAAGGTTCACGTCGTGCAGGATGTGGGATTCCCCATACCAGGCTTTGAGGTTGTTAATTTCCAGGGTCTTGATTGCGCTGTTGGTGCGCCCGGCGGAAAAAGCTTCAATGACGGTATTCATCAGTGTGCTCCTTCCAGTACGCCGGTGGCGGTTCCCATGTAGGCTTCCATGACTTGTGCATTCCCCGAAACCTCGGCATAGCTGCCTTCGGCTAGCACCGCGCCGCGCTGCAGCACAGTGATGCGGTCGCATATGCCCGACACGACCGCCATGTTGTGTTCCACCATCAGGATGGTGCGCCCGGCCGACACTTTCTTGATCAATTCGGTAACCCGATGCACATCTTCATGTCCCATGCCTTGGGTCGGCTCATCCAACAGCATCAATTCCGGCTCCATCGATAGGGTGGTGGCGATTTCCAGCGCGCGCTTGCGGCCGTAGGGCAGGTCCACCGTTAGTGTGTCTGCAAAATGTTCGAGGTCAACCTCGCTCAGCAATTGCATGGCGCGGTCGTTCAGTTGCGACAGGGTGTGTTCACTCTTCCAGAAGTGAAAGGAAGTGCCCAGCGTGCGCTGCAGCCCGACCCGGACATTCTCCAGCACGGTCAGGTGCGGGAACACCGCCGAGATCTGGAATGACCGGATGATGCCGCGTCGGGCGATCTTTGCTGCCGGGACGTCGGTGATGTCCTCCGCATTAAACAGGATCTGCCCATGCGTGGTGGTCAGAAACCGCGTCAGCAAGTTGAAACAGGTTGTCTTGCCTGCCCCGTTGGGTCCGATCAGCGCGTGGATGTCGCCACGCCGCACTCGCAGGTTCACATCATTCACCGCTGTGAAGCCCTTGAATTCCTTGGTGAGATTCCTTGTCTCCAAGATGATGTCTTCTACCGTCATTTCTCCTGTCTCTCTTCTCATATCTATTGCTTTTAGTAATAGTCGTGATGCCATGTCAGCAACAAGCATGCCAAGCGCACGCGAGCGAACTTGTTATGCATGGTTGAGCCGGCATTGTGCTAGGCATTACCTGGCATTCCGTGTCGTGTCGCGTTCACATGGCGGACAGTGGGAAGGGGATAGAAGTGTCGCCCACGTGGACACACGTCGAGGCCGAATGTGTATCCACTAAAAACACTGGAACGCCCGCTGACGTCTGGAAAGCTCCTGTTAACGCGATTTGGGCCCGTGGAACGATATTTGCGTATCACTGGTGCAGGCGCGCCACCGTCATGGCGACGTCGCACTTCCCAAGGGGTCGCAGGAGACGTCACGTACGAGGCACCGCAAGCCCGGGAGTGGTTCGCACGAGGAAGCGCAGGCATGCTGCACCTCCCGTGCAGGCCAAACACTTATTAACTAGAACACGGAGAGAAACTCATGAAGCAGGCCGTACGTATTGCACTGACCGCAATGGCCGCTGGAGCCGCCGCCCTTGTATCGGGGCAGGCTGCAGCGCAAATTTCCGATGATGTCGTGAAGATCGGCGTCATCGTCGACAAGACCGGTGTTTATTCCGCCAACGGCGGTCCGGGTGCCGTCCGGGCCGTCGAATTGGCGGTCAAGGACTTTGGCGGCACGGTCAACGGCAAGAAGATCGAGGTGGTCTCTGCCGACTACCAGAACAAGGTCGACATCGCCCTGTCCAAGGCCCGCGAGTGGCTCGATGTCGACAAGATGGACATGATCATTGAGTCCACCGACTCGGCTGCTTCCATCGCGATGCAAAAGCTGGGCGCGGAAAAGAAGCGCTTGATGATCTTCGCCGGTTCGGCCACCACGGCGTTGACCAACAAGGAGTGTTCGCCCTACGGCATTCACTATGTCTATGACACCTATGCCCTGGCCACCGGTACCGGCCGCGCTGTCATGCAGGACGGCGGTGACTCCTGGTATTTCATCACCGCGGATTACGCCTTTGGCTCCTCGCTGGAAAAGGACACAACGCGGGTGATCCAGCAAATGAACGGCAAGGTGCTGGGCACGATCAAGCATCCTCTGTCGGCGCCTGATTTCTCCTCATTCCTGCTGCAGGCACAGGCTTCCAAGGCCAAGGTGATCGGCCTGGCCAATGCCGGCAAGGATACGCAGAACGCAGTGCGCCAGGCGGCCGAGTTCGGCATTGTCAGAGGTGGACAGAAGCTGGCAACGCTGCTGGTATTCGATACCGACATCAAGGGTCTCGGCCTGAAGAGCGCGCAGGGCCTGCTGTTTACCACCGGCTTCTATTGGGATTACAACGACGAGACCCGCAAGTGGTCGCGCCGCTTCTATGACGTGCATAAGGCGATGCCCACGATGATCCAGGCCGGCATGTACTCCGCCACCATGCACTACCTGAAGTCCATCCAGGCGACCGGTTCCGACAACAGCGACACCGTGATGAAGAAGATGAAAGAGACCGAGATCAATGATTTCTTCGCAAAGGGCGGCCGTATCCGGGAAGACGGGCGCATGATCCACGATATGTACCTGGCCGAAGCCAAGAAGCCCAGCGAATCGAAGGAAGAGTGGGACATCATGAAGATCAAGCGCGTCATTCCGCGCGATGAGGCCTTCCAACCGTTGTCGGAGAGCACCTGTCCGTTGGTCAAGAAGTAAGCAGTGTGGCGGAGCCACAAGATGTCTCCGCCTCATTCATTTTCAACGGACCATCGTATGAGCACAAAAGAAACGGCATCATCGCCGAGCAAGGAACAGGTCAGGAACTGGTTATGCCGGCGCAGGCTGGCGGCAGGACCGTTACCGGAACCGGAACAGATCCGGCGTGAACTCGGATGGGGCGCGCTGGCAGAACGTACGTCAAAGGAGGGGATGCATGGACACGGTCAAAGCAAAAACTGACAAGCCGCAGGCCAAAGCAACTTCCCTGCGCCGACCGGGCGTACTGCTGGCCATGAATGATGTTCCGAAAGGGATGGATGAGGAATTCACCCGCTGGTATCACCAGGAGCACCTGACCGAGCGCCTCGCACTGCCAGGCTTCGTGCGAGCCCGACGCTATCGTTCTGTGGACGGCCAGCCCAACTACATGGTCGTCTACGACTGCGACACGGTCGAGACACTGGCGTCGACGCCTTACGTTCAGCAGCTTGCCCATCCCACGGCGTGGACGCAGAAAATCATGTCGCATTTTCTCAATATGGAGCGCTCCGCCTGCAGCGAAACCTGGTCCGCCGGCGAGGGCACGGGTGGCGCAGCGATCGTTACCCACTGCAAGCCGATTCACGGAAGGGAAGAAGACGCCCGTCGTTTCATCCACGAGGAACTCGCGCCACGCTTGATGCAAAACGCCTGCATCGTCCGCATCGCCCTATGGGAAACCGATACTGCCGTGACCAATGTGGCAAGCATGGAACGCGACTTGCGACCAGGAAAGGATACGGTTGCCGACTGGGTGCTGTTCATTGAAAGCACGGATCTTGGCCAAGTCGCACTGGCACTGCATACGCATGTGCTGGCAGGGGAGGGGGCACGCACCGGTCTGTTGCTGGGCTCGTGGATGCGCTACCAGATGATCTACGAACGTCATGCGGCCGGGGTTTTATCGAAGTAGCAATGCCGGTGACATCGTCGTGCCCATAACGTACCCGGTCTACGTATCGTGCTGTGAATGGCCAGTATGTCATGAGACAAAATGGCTCGTTTGATGCTTTTCCTTTGGTTATCAGGGCCCGCTGACCCCACGCATTCCGTGATGTTTGCAAGCCAATGGTTTATTGGCGCCCTATCTGGTCCATCCGACTTCACGAAGGATGAATCCGATCGCATGTACAGCTAATTCAGCATCAGTATCGGAGAGCGGACGTAATCTTAATCGAGCTGCCTCATTGTCTTTGCCGCGCGGGTGAAGAATTCTGATAACTTCGAGTGCTGAAATCAGTGCCATAGGCCGTTTCGAGAAATGAGCCTTGACGGTTTTGATCCACTCCCCGAGGTCTTTCTCGTCCTGAGTGTTACCGTTTGTCTCCTGACGCATCCAACGAGATACGATCACTGTTGCGGCGTTTCGGCACTGGTCAACGACAGAAGTTGGAAGTTCTTTATATGCAGCATCGAGCACGCGCGACAACGCAGTCTGTACTGCCGAAAGGCTATCCGGCAGAATGCGTGACTCATCAAGTTCTGGAAGAATGCCAAACGCCGATTCTGCCCTGAGTGTAACGAGTACATCTTTGCCAGCAGTTACCTCTGTCTGGAGGATTCGCCAAAGGGAATAGGCACTCTGGTCGCCAATAGCCAAGCTTAGCCCCTCGCCACGGTTCGGTTGCTGCAACAGTGCAGTGAACTCTATGAATACAGACAGATCCTTTGAAAGGCGAAACTGTCCCTTTTGGGCGAAATGTTGATCGGAACCGATCGCTGGATGAGGATCTACAGTTACCGGTTCCCACCCGGAGTTACCGTGCTTTTCGAATAGCCTGCCACGTCGAATACGGCTGACAGGATCGTAGGAATCTTCACGAAACATTAACCCCCACGGGGAGGAGTCAAAAGACAGCGGGACTTTTGCAAAGTCCAGTGGTCCAGTGATCACCGTCGCTTGTGAAAGCACCGGATTGGGCCAAACTGGATATGTTGGATCCTGCCTGCCCTCATAAACAAAACCTGAATTTCGATCATATCCAAGGCGAGACATTAGCTAGCTTTCTGCCAGTTATCGTGTTTCAAACTTACTAGATTTGAAGGCAGTGTTATTGGTGTTTTCCTCTTATATGTGCTGAAGCAGCGGACGAATCCGGCCTTTGATTTCAGGCAGTAAATCCCGCTCGGCTATCCGAACGTCATACTCGGATTGCAGGTTCAGCCAAAAGCGCGGCTCCATGTTGAAATACACGCCGAGGCGAACAGCAGTATCAACCGTAATGGGGCGCTTACCGTTTGCGATTTCGCTGATGCGCGAGGTCGGCACGTCGATATCGGACGCCACTCGCGCATTGGTTAAGTCCATCGGCTTGATGAATTCCTCCACCAGAATCTCGCCGGGGTGAATCTCATCCAGTTTCTTTGTCATCATTTACTCCTAGTGGTAATCCACAATTTCCACGTCATACACGCCATCGGCGGCCCATCGAAAGCAAACACGCCACTGGTCGTTGATTCGGATGCTGTACTGTCCCTTGCGATCTCCATACAGCGGCTCCAATCGGTTCCCCGGAGGGACTTTCAATGTATCCAGCACCGTCGCTGCATGGATCATCAGCAGCTTGCGACGCGCAACGCGCTCGATGTTCTTAATGCGTTTCACCGCATAGCTGTTGAACAGCATTTCGGTGTCACGGCATGCGAATGTTCGAATCATCTTGGTAAAAGTATAGTCTGCGCCAAAGATTCTGTAAAACAGAATCTTTAAGATGGAATTTCTGGAATAATATCTGATGTTGTCGTTAAAGAACACAGGCAAACATCTCCGCGCAGCCAAGAAGTCCGCAAGACATACTGGGGACGGACGCAAACTGATTTGTCTCGTCAGTTGTTGAGTTGTTTCACCAGTTACTGATCTTTAACACGTGCCGTGGCGCGGCTCGCACCGCTTGAACAGATCAGGTAAGCGCAGGGCCTTCCTCTGAAAGTTTCTTGTAAAGGTAGGCACGAGAGATCCCAAGTTCCTCCGCGACCTTCTTCTTGTTTCCCTTGTATTTGACCATTGCATCTCGAATCATCGATTTTTCCATTTCCTCGATCGCGTCCTGGATCTTGCCGGATGCGGATGCTCGCGCGCCGGCTTCGACGGGCGACGCCGGGATGGGACGTTCGCCCAGTTCTTGCGGCATCAGACGGAAGTTGTCGAGTGCAATCTCAGGACCGTCGCAGAAGATGGCCGCCTTCTCCACCTCATGCAGTAACTGGCGCACATTTCCCGGCCACGAAAGTTCCTTGAGATAGCTATACACGCGTGAATCGACACCTTTGACCGGTGTGCGATGGCGCTCGGCAAAGGCGACAAGGAAGCTCTGCACGAGCTCGGGAATGTCTTCCGGCCGCTCACGCAGGCTAGGCATCCGGATGGTGACGCCGCTGATGCGGTAGTACAGGTCAAGGCGGAATTCGCCGTGGGCGATCATTTCCTGGAAGTTGCGATTGGTCGCGCTGATGAGCCGGAAGTCCGAGTGGCGCGGGCGGTCGCCGCCGACGCGCTCGAAGATGTCATCCTGCAGTACTCGCAGCAGCTTGACCTGCACCTCCGCCGGCATGTCGCCGATTTCGTCGAAGAACAGCGAGCTCTGGTCGGCCAGTTCGAACTTGCCCTTGCGGCCCTTGCGCTCGGCGCCGGTAAAGGCACCGCCTTCATAGCCGAACAGCTCGCTCTCCACCAGCGAGGCGGGCAGGGCGGCGGCATTGACGAAGACCATGGGATTTTCGCTGCGCTTGCTCAACGCATGAATGGCGTGCGCGGCCAACTCCTTGCCGGTGCCGCTCTCGCCGATGATCAGCACCGGCACCGACAGCGGTGCGACCTTGGCGATGTCGGCCTTGAGTTGGCGTATCGCGTCGCTATTGCCCACCATGTTGTCCAGGCCAAAGGTGCGGCGCTTGAGGCCGGATAGTTCCTTGCGGTAGAACTCGACTTCCGAGCGCAGCTTGACCACTTCCTTGCTGAGTTCGACCACTGTCTCGGGACCCTTGAACATCACGCGTCCCAGCGCTCCCAGGGTCTTGCCGTTTTCAATCAATGGGATGCGCGCCACCACACGCGTGACGCCACCCATCTCTTGCAGCTTGCCGATCTCGGCCTTACCGGTACGCACTACTTCATGCAGGTTGGTGTTCTCGATGACATCGGTCACCTTCTTGCCGATGGCCTCGCCATGCTCGATGCCGAAAAACCGTTCATGCACCGGCGGAATGTATCGCACGCGCGCCTGGTCATCGACCACCACCACCGACTCGTAGGGGTTGTTGAGAAAGTAGTCGAAGACTGCGTGCGCGAAGTCGACATTGGCGACGAAATCGAACAAGGTGGATTTGCTGGCTGCGTTCTGGATGAAGAACATGGTGGCGTCGTCGCCTGCACGGAAGGTCGCAATCAGCTTCGGTTCACCCTCCAGCGCAAGCATGCCCCTCCGTCGATCTTCATTGCGATAGCGTTCGAGGATGCGTTTCTGGACGGCGTCGTCGCGTGCAAGGTCGGTTGCACATATCACTTCGCCTTTGGTGTCCAGAACCAGCACGCCAAAGGCGAGTGGGTCGTTGCGGTTCGTGTTCATGTCTCTCAGAGTGTCTGCCTTGAATACAGAGTGTGTCGCGATGATTGTCTCCCAAAAAGACATTTTATGCGGATGGACAGTGGCTTTACAGGAAGGAATCGCTCTGGTGGCACCCTCGCCGCGAAGCGCAAGTCCGCGTTTTTAATGGGAAAAGAGGCAGTTTTCATGCCACCGGCAGGTAGGGCGATTTCCGGTGGCATGGAGGTTGCAAAGCAAAGGTGAACACCATCGACATCACCAACTCATGTTACCTGCAGAACAATTATCACCAGCCCCGAACTCCACGCCGCTGAGCCTGCTCGAAGGCATCCGCGTCCTCGACCTTACTACCTCTATCGCTGGACCCTATGCATCGCTGCTGCTGGCTGACTTCGGTGCGGAAGTGCTGAAGATCGAGCGCCCGGGACGGGGTGACGACGCGCGTGCGTGGGGACCACCCTTCCTTGACGGTGAATCCCTGTGGTTCCTGAGCGTAAACCGCAACAAGCATAGCGTGACCCTCGACTATGCACAATCGGCTGGACTCGATGCGCTCCATGCACTGGTGAAAGTTGCCGACGTCATCCTCATCAACCAGGTTGGACGAAGCCAGAAGAAGCTCGGCATCGACTACGCGCGCCTGAAAGAGATCAATCCACGCCTGGTACATGTGTCGATCACCGGTTTCGGTCTTGCCGGAGCGAAAAGCGACCAGCCTTGCTATGACCTGATTGCCGAAGGTTACAGCGGGGTGATGGACCTGACGGGGGAGTCCCCTGAGCGCAATCCGCAAAAGGTGGGTACACCGGCGGCCGACCTGCTATCGGGCACCGACGCGGCAATGGCAGCGCTGGCCGCCCTGATCGACCGGAATCGTACCGGACAAGGCCATGAGATCGATATCGCGATGGTCGAGAGCATGACCCGATTCATGACGCCGAGGATCATTCCCTATCTCGGTTCGGGTGACCTGCCGCGACGCAGCGGCGGTACCGACAGCGTAATCGCCATCTATCAGACCTTTCACACGGCAGATCATCCGATTACGCTCGGCCTCGGAAACGATGCAATCTGGAATCGTTTCTGCGAAGCAATCGGCCGTACGGACATGGCCAAGGAGCAGCGTTTTGCCGACAATGCCGGCCGCCGCACCTGCCGCACGGAGATCGTGCGCGAGATTCAGACCATGCTGCTCACGAAGCCGCGTGCACACTGGCTCGACCTCTTCGCCAACGCGCGCATCCCGTCGGGACCGATCAATCGTCTTGACCAGGTGGTTACCGATCCTACACTGACCGAACGTGGCCTGTTCTACGCGATACGCCGCAACGGTGTCGCCGTACCTCAGGTCGGTCTCGGTATCCGATTCGATGGCAATTTCAACACCTACCGCAAGGATCCGCCCCGCCTCGGCGAAGACACCCGCCAAGCCTTCACTTCATGGCTGGGCTGGGACGACGACATGATTCAGAAGCTGGACAACGCAGGACTGCTTTGAGCGGCAAAACGCACACCACACATACACCCCAGGAGAACGACACCATGACACGCCAGTTCGAGACCATCCTCTATACCGAAGGCGGCCCTATCGGCGCCATTACGCTGAACCGCCCCGACAACGGCAACATGTTCAACGAAACGATGTGCCACGAAATCCGCGACTGCATTAACGACATCCGCCGTGAGACTCGTACCCGCGTCATTGTCATCACCGGCGCCGGCGATCGTTTTTTCTGCATCGGTGGCGAGAAAACCGGCATGCCCGACACCCACCTCTACCCTGGCGTGCTGCCTGTGCTCGACATGTACGAGGCCATTGATCGCCTGCAAAAACCGGTTATCGCCGCAGTGAACGGATTCGCTGTCGGCGGTGGTAACGTGCTGCAGGTGATGTGCGACATCACGATTGCCAAGGAAAGCGCGGTGTTCCGCCAGGTGGGACCGATGATGGGAAGTTTTGACGCGGGTTTTGGCACCTGGTACCTGGAAGACCTGGTTGGAAAGAAGAAGGCTAAGGAAATCTGGTTCCGCAATCCGAAAATCAGTGCCAAGGAAGCATTGGAGATGGGGCTCATCAACAAGGTCGTACCCGACGACCAGCTGGCCGCGGCCACGCGCGAGATGGCGCTCGAGATCGCCGACCGCGGCGCCTTCGCACTGGCGTCGATCAAGGCGGCCTTCGGCGCACGCCATGGCGGTGTGGGCGGTTTGTCGCGCGTGACGCATGACTTGCTGCTGCGCCTGAATCTGGACACCGATGAGGCGAAGGAACTGTCAAAGTCCTTCAGCGAGAAGCGCGCCCCCGACACCTCCAAGTTCGGCCAATGAGCGAGAGCGGTGCCATGAACACGGTCCTTACCCTCCACGATCCGCAGCAGGCCCGCGCTTACTATGCAGCCGGCGTCTGGCAGGACAAGACGCTGTACATGCTGTTGCAGTCGCATGCGCAAGCACGCCCTGATGCCTGTGCGCTGCGTGACAGCGCTCGCCGCCTGACGTGGGCACAGCTCCTGGAATGGACGGATGCAGTTGCCGCCGATCTCGCCGCGGCCGGCTTGCGCAAGGGCTCGCGCGTATCGGTATGGCTGCCCAGCCGGGTGGAATCGGTCATCATCTTCCTTGCCTGCTCGCGCAACGGCTACATCTGCAACCCGTCGCTGCACCAGAACTACACGGTGGCCGAGATCGTGCGCCTGATCGAACGCATCGATTGCGAGGCATTCTTTGGGCAAAAAGGCTACGGGGCCGATGCAAAACGGGAAGGTGCGACCGACGAGATCGGCGCGGTGAAGAGCCTGCGCCGTACTTATTGGCTGGAACCTTCACGCACAAGCTCCGACGGATTTCCGCGTGCCAGCGGCGCGCGCCCGGTGTCCGATCCCGACACGAATCCCGACAAGGTGGTTTACCTGGCCTTCACCTCTGGTACCACCGGCCTGCCCAAGGCCGTCATGCATAGCGATAACACGCTGCTGGCCAACGGCCGGGCCATGGTGAAAGACTGGGGGCACGACGCCAGCACGATTCTTCTCAGCCTGAGCCCGGTCAGCCACCACATCGCGACGGTATCCATCGAACAGATGCTGGTGGCCGGCCTGGAACTGGTAGTCAATGATCTGCCGGATGGAATGAAACCCATCGACTGGATTCTTGAAACCGGTGCGACCTACGTCATGGGCGTGCCGACGCACGCGATGGACATCCTGGCCGAAGCCAGGCGCCGTGGTCTCGAGAAGCTCGGCAAGGTCAAGGTGTTTTACATGGCCGGCGCCGCCATTCCGCGCGAGATCGCCCAAGGCTTCCTCAACCGGGGCATCCTGCCGCAGAACGTCTACGGCATGACCGAAAACGGCTCACACCAGTACACGCTGCCCAGCGACAACGCCGACACCATCGTCGGTACCTGCGGGCGGGCCTGTGCTGCCTATGAAGTCACGCTCTGGAACCAGGACAACCCCGACATCGGGGTCAAACCAGGAGAAATCGGCGAGATCGGCGGCCGCGGCGGCAGCCTGATGCTGGGCTACTTCAACAACCAGTCGGCGACGGAGAAATCATTCAACGCGCATGGCTGGTTCTTGAGCGGTGACCTTGGCATGTTCGATGACAACGGCTGCCTGATCATCATGGGGCGGAAAAAGGACCTGATCATCCGCGGCGGCCACAACATCCATCCGTCAACCATAGAAGACCTCGCGATCACGCATCCGGCGGTACTCAAGGCGGCCGCCTTCCCGGTGGCAGACGACCGGCTTGGCGAAAAAGTCTGCCTGTCGGTAACTTGCACCGAAGGCGCGGTACCGCCCACCGGCGATGAAATCCTGAAGCACTTGCGCGACGCCGGACTGTCGAAGTTCGACATGCCGGAATACTACCTTGCGCTCGATGAATTTCCTCAGACTGCCAGTGGAAAGATCCTGAAGCGCGAGCTGGTGGAATGGGTCAAACAGGGCCGACTGAATCCGATGCCGGTGCGTTGGACCGGCGATGACAACAAGACACCCGAGAAGGCGAACTAGCCATGCCAATAACATTATCGTATCGCGACGAATTTGCGATCATCACCATCGACCGTCAGGAGGCGCTCAATGCGCTGAGCTTCTCGCTGATTGGCGATATCGATCGCTGCTTCGATGAAGTGGAAAAGTCGACAGCACGCGCACTCCTTGTTACCGGTGCCGGACCGAAGGCGTTTTGTGCCGGAGCGGATATCGCCGAGCTGACCGACCGTGACCTGGAGGCGCATAAGCGCGGCGCAGAGTTTGGCCAGCAGGTATTCGCGCGGCTCGACACTTTGCCCATGCCATCGATAGCCATCCTCAACGGCTATGCCTTTGGCGGGGGCCTGGAACTGGCACTGGCCTGCACGTTCCGCCTTGCGATGCCCAATGCTAAGGTTGGCCTGCCGGAAATCAAGCTCGGCCTGATACCGGGATATGGCGGCACCCAACGATTGCCCCGGATCGTCGGCGAAGCCCGGGCGCTGGAAATGATCATGACTGGCCGTACCGTCGCCGCGGACGAGGCGGTGCGCATTGGCCTCGTGAACCGGCTGGTGGAAGGTGATGCGATTGAAGCCGGCATGGCCTTTGCCCGCGAATTCAGCGGCCACGGCATGGTGGCGCTGCGCCTGGCACGCGGGGCAGTACAACGCGCGCTGCAAACCTCTCTGACCGAAGGCCTCAAGGTCGAGGCCGATCTATCCACGCTTGCCTACCAGACGAAAGATGCCAGTGAAGGCATGGCTGCCTTTCTCGAGAAGCGCAAGCCCCAATTCAAGGACTGCTGACCATGGCTGAAAAAGGAACCATTATCGTTACCGGCGGGAGCCGCGGGATCGGCGCCGCCATCGCCATTGCGCTGGCTGAACTTGGCCATACCGTCGCGTGCCTGTCACGCCGCGGCGAACTGCCGGCCGTCCAGGGAGCGAGTGCAGAAGCACTTGCGCGCTGCCACGGCTTTACCTGCGATGTCACGAGCGGCGACAGTCTGCGCGACGCCTTTGCGGAAGCGGCAAAACTGGGCGGGCCGATCGTCGGGCTGGTGAACAATGCCGGCGTCCATCTCGAAGGCCCGAGCACCAGCTTCTCGCGCGAGGACTACGAGACGGTATTTGCCACCAACACCACTTCGGTATTCATGAGCTGCCAGCACATCTATCCGCACCTGGTGGCGTCGGGTGGCGGATTGATCATCAACATCGGGTCTTTCTTCGACAAGCTGGGTGTAAAGCGCAACCTTGCTTACTGCGCGTCGAAGGCGGCGGTCGGTGCCATCACCCGCTGCCTGGCAGTGGAGTGGGCCGGCAAGGGTATCCGCGTGATCGATGTTGCGCCGGGTTACATCACCACCGATCTGAACAAGGAAGCGATGTCGGCAGGTCCCTTGCGTGAGTATCTTGAGAAGCGCATTCCGGGCCGCATACCCGGTACCTCGGAAGATGTGGCGAAACTGGTCAAGGCGCTGTTCCTAACAGATGCTCTGTTCCTGTCGGGCGAAACCATCTACATCGACGGCGCGCAGGGCGTCGCGCATTAACGTGCATAAAGGACTGACGTGAACATTTTTGAACGGCTCGATGCGAGCATCGAACTTTCGGACGACGAAAAGCAGCTGCTGGATAGCGTGCGCACGCTGGCGCGCACCGAGCTGATGGTACGCGCAGAGCATTACGACAAGACCGGAGAGTTCCCCTGGGAAAACGTCAATGCCATCAACAACCTCGGCCTGAACGCGATGTTCATTCCGGAGGAGTACGGTGGTGCGAAGCTCTCGTACACAGCCTACCTGGAGTGCGTGCGCGAGATCACCAAGGCGTGCGCCTCGACAGGCATCATCTGGGCAACAAACTTCCATGCCATCAAGCCGCTGATCGACTTCGGCTCCGAAGAGCAGAAGCAGCGCCTGCTGCCTCGTATCGCGGAAGGCGGCCTTGCCGCCCTGGCGATCACGGAACCGGATGCCGGATCGGATGCGACGGGCATGCGCACGCGATTTACGCCGGACGGAGACCATATCGTCATCGATGGCGGAAAGACCTTCATTACCAATGGCGACGTGGCCGATGTCTATGTACTCTTCGGCAAATGGAGCGAGATTGACGATCCCAAGAAAGCCATTTCGGTCGTAATTCTGGAGCAGGATACGCCCGGCCTGTCCGTGGTGCGCACCGAGCAAAAGATGGGGCACCGTGCGTCCAGCACCGCGACGATTTCCTTTGACGGTTGCCGCGTCCCACGGACCAACCTGCTGTGCAACCCGGGAGACGGGCTGAATATCCTGTTCTCGTCGCTCAACAAGTCGCGCCCCAGCGTGGCCGCACATGCCTTGGGAATAGCGCGCGCTGCCTTCGAGGACGGCGTCGCCTACATCAACGAGCGCAAGCAGTCGGGCCGCAAGATCATCGAATTTCAGGGCATACAGTTCATGCTGGCCGACATGGCGACTGACCTCGCAATGTGTGAATCCTGGCTATGGCGACTTGCCAAGCTTGTGGACAGCGGAGGCACGGACTTCAGCATTGACGCATCGATGCTGAAGATGCGCGCCTCCGACATTGCCATGCGCATCACTACCGACGTGGTGCAGCTCTTCGGCGGCTATGGCTATTGCCAGGATTTCCGCGTCGAGCGCCTGATGCGTGACGCCAAGATTACGCAGATCTGGGAGGGCACCAACCAGGTGCATCGCCAGCTGATCGGCCGCAGTTTCCTGACCAAATGAGAGGAATTCAATGAGTGAGATCAAGACTATCGGCGTTGCCGGTTGCGGAACGATGGGGGCGGGCATTGCGATCGTTGCCGCTCGCGCCGGCTTCCGCACTGTCGTGTATGACACGCGCCAGGAGGCGCTCGACAAATCGTTGCAGCAGACAAGGGACTTTTTCGCGAAGTCGGTCCAGCGTGGCAAGATGACCGAGGAAAAGATGGCTGCGGCGGTCGACAAGCTCGTCGTGACCACGTCGCTGGATGGCATGGGCGAATGTGACCTTGTCATCGATGCGGTGTTCGAAGACCTGAAGGTGAAGCACGACCTGTTCACCAGGCTCGACAAGGTTTGTCCGTCGCATACCATCTTTGCTTCAAACACTTCCACCCTGTCGATCACGGAGATTGCCGCCGGCTCCGGGCGTGACGACCGTTTCGTCGGGATGCACTTTTGTCTGCCGGCACAGCTGATGAAGCTGGTGGAGATGTCGCCCGGCCTGAACACGACCGAGGAGACGTTCACCAAGGCGTGGGCGGCGTGCGAGGCAATGGGACAACGTCCGGTCAAAACCAAGGACAACCCCGGCTTCATCCTTAACTACTTCCTCATCCCCTATAACAACGATGCGATCCGCCTCGTCGAAGCAGGCGTGGCCGCGCCTGCCGATATTGACCGCGCGATCAAGGAGGGTCTGGGCTATCCGATGGGACCGCTGGAGCTACTCGACCTGATCGGGCTCGATACCCAACTGTTGCTGTGCGAAGCCATGTACGGCATCACCAACGAGCCGCGCGCCGCCTGCCCGCCGCTGGTCAAGCGCATGATCGCCGCCGGCCATCTGGGCCGCAAGTCTGGACGCGGATTCTATACCTATGAAGGCAACGCGATGTTCGGGAGCTGACACATGACTTATTCCATTATCGATACCGGCAACAGCCGCTCTTTTCCGACGACCCATCCGCTGCTGGAAGGCGCGTCCGGCGAAGGCGATGTCATCCTCCTCATCGGCGAGAAGGCTGGTGAAGCGCTGGCCAAGGTCGTCAATGCCGACCACAAGGCGGCCATCCTGATCGAACTCGGCAGCGAATGCCTGGGTGAGCACACCGGGGAAAGCCGCGCCGGGGAAGGTTCCAATATCCTCGGGTTCGCGCGTTTTCGCCTCGGCGATGGTGATCCGTCCAATCTCGTGGAGCTGGTCAGGCAACCGAATACGCCCGAGTCGGCGATCAATGCCGCCAAGGCTATTCTGGAAGGCGCAGGCCTGAAGGTTGCCGTCTGCTTCGATTTTGCGGGCCGCATCATCGACCGCCTCGTGCGCCCCTACTACAACGCCGCGCTGCGCCGCCTCGACGAAGGCTTGGCTACCGCCGACGACATGGACCTGACGCTCAAGCTCGGCCTGGGATATCCGGAAGGGCCGATCGCCTTGCTGGAGCGCACTGGTCTTGCGCATCATTTCGACGTGACGCAGGCTATGTTCGACGCTTATGGCGAATCGCCTTACGCCCCTGCGCGCCGTGCCCGCGTGGCCAAGGCACGCGCGCAGAAGAAGGCAGGCTGAAATGATGCGACCACTGGAAGGCGTGCGCGTACTCGACTTCAGTACGCTTCTGCCTGGACCATTGGCAACGCTCATCCTCGCCGAAGCAGGGGCCGAAGTCATCAAGATCGAACGTCCCGGGCGGGGTGACGAAATGCGCAGCTACACACCGAAGTTCGACGACGACAGCGTGAACTTCGCGCTGCTTAACCGCGGCAAGCGCAGCATCGCCATCGACCTCAAGGATGCAGGGGTGGTGGATCGCCTGCGCGGTCTGATCGAAAGCGCTGATATCGTAGTAGAACAGTTCCGACCCGGCGTGATGGATAGGCTGGGGCTCGGCTATGAGGCGCTGTCGAAAATCAATCCAAGGATCATCTACTGCGCGATCACGGGCTATGGTCAGACCGGCCCGAAGGCTGACGTGGCTGCACATGACCTGAACTATGTCGCCGACGCGGGAATGCTCGGCCTGTCGGCCGGGAGCGACGGCGCGCCCGTCCTGCCACCTGCGCTGATCGCCGATATCGCGGGCGGAACTTATCCCGCCGTGGTCAACATCCTGCTTGCCCTGCGCCAGCGCGACCGCACCGGCAAGGGGTGCAAGCTCGACATCGCGATGGCCGAAAATCTGTTCACCTTCCTGTACTGGGCCATCGGTAACGGTGAGTCGGAAGGAAAGTGGCCAGTGCCGGGCGGCGAACTCGTCACCGGCGGCTCGCCGCGCTACCAGATCTATCGCACCAGTGACGGCAAGTTCATTGCCGCCGGCCCACTGGAAGACAAGTTCTGGGTCAATTTCGTCGATGCCATCGGGGCGCCGCGGGAACTGCTGGAAGACAGCGAAGACCCGGCCGGTGTTCGCGCCGCGGTTGCCGCCATCATCGCGGCCAGGCCGGCCGCCCACTGGAAGTCCTGCTTTGAAGGCAAGGATGTCTGCAGTGTCATCGTCGCCACCATGCAGGAAGCGATGCAGGACGAGCACTTCCGCGCGCGCGGCGTGTTTTCCAGGGAGCTGGAGAGCAATGGCCACCGCACCACCGCACTCCCGACGCCGGTGGCAGGAGATTTCCGCGCCGATGCCAAGAGCGCGACTTACCCAAAGCTCGGCGAAGCCAACAAGGACTTCGGCCTTGACTGAAGTATTACTAGTGGCCTGAAACGCAGGCGGCAATGCCGCCTGCTTAAATATACGAAGAAAGAATCATGCGTGCCATTCTTATCCGAGAACACGGCGAACCCGAGTCGCTCAAGATTGACGATATCCCCACACCCGCCGTCGGCGATAACGAGGTGTTGATCGACGTCCACGCCATTGGGATCAACTATCCCGATTTGCTGGTTATCCGTGGTCAATACCAAACCCTGCCTCCGCGCCCATTCGTCCCTGGCAAGGAGGTGGCCGGCGTCGTGGCGGCGATAGGGAACCGTGTCACTTCCTGCAAACCTGGCGACCGCGTGGTGGCGCAAGTCGAGTACGGAGCCTATGCGGAGCAACTGTCGGCGACCGGCCCGAATTGCTTCGTGATGCCTGAGACTATGCCCTTCACCGATGCCGCCGCCATGGGACTCGTCTACCAGACAGCGCATTTTGCGCTGGTCGAACGCGGCCAGTTCCGCAACGGAGAGACAGTACTGGTCAACGGCGCCGGTGGTGGCGTCGGGCTGGCCGCCGTCCAGATCGCCAAGGCATTGGGCGCAACCGTGCTCGCCGGCGTGCGCGGAGAGACGCATGCGCGGCTTGCGCGGGGGGGCGGGGCGGACCACATCATCGACCTTGGCGCGGAAAACCTGCGTGTGGAAATCCGCCGCCAGGTACATGCGGCAACGAACGGTCGCGGAGCCGACGTGGTACTGGATCCGATCGGCGGCGACGTTTTCGACGGCAGTCTGCGCGCCCTGGCATGGCGCGGCCGCATGGTCGTGATTGGTTTCGCTGCCGGCCGTATTCCGACCATCAAGGCCAACTATCTGCTACTGAAAAACATTTCCGTCTCCGGTTTGCAGTGGAGCGATTACCGCGAACGCGATCCTGCGTGGATGCGGCGCGTACAAGACGAGATTTTTGGACTCTACAGTGCCGGCAAGCTCAAGCCCACCGTGATGCGGGCCTTCCCGATGGATCAGTTCGCCGAAGCGCTTTCCCTGGTCGCGAACGGCAAGGTGAACGGCAAGGTCGTCCTGACGACTGACAACAACAAATCCTGAGGAGAAAGTCATGAGTAACGCGTTAACTACGTCTTCCATCGTTGCCGTCGTTGGCAGTGGTGCGATGGGGGCGGGGATCGCTCAAATCGCTGCGGCAGCTGGCCATACGGTGAAGCTGTACGACACCCGTCCCGAAGCGGTGGAAAAGGCAATTGCCGGCATCCGCAAGACCTTCGGCATGCTCAAGGAAAAGGGACGCATGACGCCAGAGGACGCTGATGCAGCAGGTGGCCGATTGCAGGCGGCTAGCACGCTCGGTGACTTGTCCGACGCGAAGCTGGTGATCGAGGCCATCGTCGAGAATCTCGATGTCAAACGCCAACTGTTTGCGGATCTGGAAAAGGTGGTCGCCGAGGACTGTCTACTCGCTACTAATACCTCCTCGATTTCCGTCACGGCATTGGCAGCCAAGCTGGCGTTGCCGGGTCGCTTCGTGGGCATGCATTTCTTTAATCCGGTGCCGCTGATGGCGCTAGTGGAAGTGATCAGCGGCCTCGCGACTGACGCGCAAGTCGCCGCCCGCATCTTCGACACCGCTATTGCCTGGGGCAAGACGCCAGTGCATGCGAAGTCGACGCCCGGTTTTATCGTCAACCGCGTTGCGCGCCCCTACTATGCCGAGGCGCTGCGCTTGTTGAACGAGCAGGCAGCCGCCCCAGCCACGATCGATGCCGTCATGCGCGAAGCGGGCGGGTTTCGCATGGGACCGTTTGAATTGATGGATCTGATCGGGCACGATGTGAACTTCACCGTTACCCAATCGGTCTTCAATGCCTACTTCAATGACCCGCGCTTCACGCCGTCGCTGGCGCAACAGGAACTGGTCAATGCCGGCTTCCTTGGACGCAAGAGCGGACGCGGTTTTTATCGTTATGACGACGGCAGCAAGCCGGAGCCCGAGAGCGAGAGTCCGAGCGCGCAACCGGGGCGCGTGACGGCATCAGGCCACAATCCCTTGATCGATGCCATCGTCTCGCGCGCCACGACAGCGGGTGTGGCGGTTATGCACTCAGCAAGCACGAGCGATGATGCACTGATTCAATGTGACGACGCCATCCTCTGTATTACCGATGGCCGCAGTGCAACGCAACGCGCCGTCGAGCAGGAGACGCCTAATCTCGTGCTGCTCGATCTTGCCCTCGACTATGGCAAGGCCACGCGACTGGCGGTGGCGGCGGCCGTGCAGTGCGATCCGCAGGCCTATCGCGCGGTGGTCGGATTCCTGCAGGCCGCCGGCTATGCGGTGTCGCGACTTGACGACGTGCCCGGCATGGCCGTGATGCGAACGGTAGCAATGCTGGCCAACGAGGCCGCCGATGCGGTGAACCAGGGCGTGTGCGACGCGGCCGGTGCAGACATCGCCATGCAGAAGGGGGTGAACTATCCGTGCGGACCGTTAGCCTGGGCGGACCGCATCGGACTGAACACGGTGATGCGCGTGCTGGGCAATCTTGCACAGGTGTATGGCGAAGACCGCTATCGTGTCTCGCCGCTCATCCAGAAAAATGTGTGGAGCGGCAAGCGCTTCCACCAATAAATCCCCAACATCCAACATAAAAGGAACCAGTATGAACTTTGCGTTCATTTGCGACGCCGTACGTACCCCTTTCGGCCGCTACGGCGGCACCCTGTCCCAGATACGCGCCGATGATCTTGGTGCGTTGCCGATCAAGGCATTGATGGAACGGAACGGCGCCGTCGACTGGCAGGCTGTCGATGATGTGTACTACGGCTGCGCGAACCAGGCCGGAGAGGACAACCGCAATGTCGGCCGGATGTCGGCACTGTTGGCCGGCTTGCCGGTAGATGTGCCGGCGAATACGATTAACCGACTTTGCGGTTCAAGTCTCGACGCGATCGGGACAGCGGGACGCGCCGTGCGTTCCGGCGAGGTGGAGTTAATCATTGCAGGCGGCGTGGAAAGCATGAGCCGCGCTCCTTTTGTGATGGGGAAGGCGGATGCCGCCTTCTCGCGCAGCATGAAGATTGAGGACACGACCATTGGCTGGCGCTTCATCAATGCACAGATGAAAGCAAAGTACGGAGTCGATTCCATGCCGGAGACGGCAGAAAACGTTGCGGTTGAATTCGGCATCGCACGGGCCGACCAGGATGCCTTTGCCTGGCGGAGCCAGCAACGATGGGCAGCAGCGCATGCCGCAGGGTTTTTCACGCGCGAGGTGATTCCGGTCTCCATCCCGCAAAAGAAGGGAGATCCGAAACTGTTCGATACCGACGAACATCCGCGCGCCGAAACGACGTTGGAGGCGCTGGTCAAGCTCAAGGGCGTTGTCAGGCCGGATGGCTCCGTTACCGCCGGCAATGCTTCCGGCGTGAATGACGGTGCCTGCGCACTGCTCATTTCCTCTGAGGCGGCCGCTGTCAAGCACGGACTCACGCCGCGCGCACGCATCCTCGGTATGGCGACGGCGGCCCTGGCCCCCCGTATCATGGGCTTTGGTCCCTCCCCGGCCACGCGCAAGGTGCTGGCCTTGACCAACTTGCGTATGGAGCAGATGGATGTGATCGAGCTCAACGAGGCGTTTGCTGCCCAAGCACTCGCTGTGACACGCGACCTTGGGCTGCCCGATGACGCTCCCCATGTGAATCCCAACGGGGGCGCAATTGCAATCGGGCACCCCCTAGGCGCGTCGGGGGCACGGCTCGTGACCACTGCCCTGAACCAGCTTGAGCGCATCAACGGACGCTATGCATTGTGCACAATGTGCATCGGCGTGGGTCAGGGCGTCGCCCTCGTGATCGAGCGCATTTAAAGGTGTAGACCTACCCCGGGGCATCTCCGTCCGCCCCGGCTGCATGATCCGAGCGTCGATTGCTGTACGAACTCCTTCTCATTCAATAATGATGAAAGCCGATTCTTTCGCCTGCAAGGGGCACTTCATGCTTCAGCAACTGCTCAACGATTCTGCTGCCCGCAGCGCGCCTGACCGCCATTGGCGACAAAACGAAGACCGAGCCGGGATGAAACGGAGGGAGAATGATACGCCTGTTGCATCCGCGGGCCTATTGGAAAGCATCAATGCACAGCGGGCCAGGGGCGAGTCGTTTGCTTCCATTGCCGCAGCACTAAACAAGCAGGGGTTCAGCGGTGGCTATGGCGGGCGCTGGTATGCGAGCAGTGTGTGGGCATATTTGCAGCGTCGTTCATCCTAGAGGACGGCAGCTCCGCCTCCGCCGGTTCCTTCTACGGCGTGTGCTTGTAGTCAACAAACGCCTTAGGTTGAGCGCACATTTGCCGCGACCTAGCGGCAGAACTGTGTCAAGGCGTCTACCAGAAGAAATACATGCCTTTCGGTCGTTATCTGCGGATCCGTACGCAACGCGTGTCGAGAAGAAGCGATAAACTAGACAGGTTCCAGCTCCCATGCAAGCCAACATGATATTCAACGTCGGCGGGCAGTTGGCGCTCCGATCCTGCGATCCCGGGCTGCGCGCGTATTTACTCAGGAGATATGTATGCCTCGTTTTAAAGCCTACCTTATCGAGCAGTCGGTTGACGGCCAAGTCAGCGGACACCTGTCCACGCTCCCATCCGAGGGACTGGATCCCGGCGAAGTGACGATTCGCGTTCACTACTCGAGCATCAACTACAAGGATGCACTCGCGGCAACCGGTCAAGGCAAGATCATCCGGCGCTTCCCTTGCGTGGGCGGCATCGACATGGCAGGGGAGGTCACGGAGAGCGCCGATCCGCGTTTCGCGCCAGGCCAGAAAGTGATTGCGACGAGTTTCGACATTGGCGTTTCGCATCATGGCGGCTACGCCGAATACGCACGCGTGCCAGCGAAGTGGGTCGTTCCATTGCCAGACGGCCTTGATCTCAAGGAATCGATGGCGCTCGGCACTGCTGGCTTTACCGCTGCGCTCGGTATCGTTCGTATGGAAGATAACGGCCTTGCTCCTTCCAACGGTCCAGTTGTCGTTAGTGGAGCCACGGGGGGCGTCGGCGGACTCGCGATCGATATGCTGGCGCAGCTCGGATATCACGTCGTCGCGCTGACGAGCAAGGAGACCGAGGCGGACTATCTACACATGCTTGGCGCAGCTGAGATCAAACCGACTTCGTCGATCGATTTCAACAAGGTCCGTTCCCTCGAGGCAGGACTCTGGGCCGGCGCTATCGACAACGTCGGTGGGCCGATCCTGCATTGGATTTTGGCGACGATGAAGCAGGCCGGTACTGTTGCGAGCATCGGAAATGCCGCAAGCGCCAGGATCGAAACGACCGTGTTCCCGTTTATCCTGCGAGGTGTAAGTCTGCTCGGCATTGATTCGGGCTATATGGGCTTTCCGACCCGGCAACGCGTATGGGAACGCCTGGCAGCCGACCTAAAGCCGAGTCATCTCGATGCAGTAACGCGCATCGTTGATTTTGACGAACTGCCAAGCTGCTTCGGCGACTTCATTGCCGGCCGCGTGAAAGGAAGGACCATCGTGCGCATCGCAAGGTAACATCGAGCGACGACGATATCTTACTGACAACCCAAAGATGCAGGCCCAGGCCGAAGCGATGGAGAAAAAGCGCCGGCAATAGGAGCAACAGGGCCTGTACTTGTCTTACCTGCCGCCGTACAGCCCGGAATTGAACCGGATCGAAATCCTATGGAAACAGGCCAAATACTTCTGGCGCCGATTCCTTTACTTGGCGGGCGACGGCTTACGCAATGAAGTTCATTCCATCATGGAAAATTACGGAAAAGCATTCACAATAAATTTTGCGTAAATACTTAGTGAATAGTGCTGTCGCCAATAAGTTATCGTAGCTATAGACCCTATAACCAAATATATCGCCGTTGGAAATTACTCATTCCAGCTTGGAATCAGGTTGATGATTGGTAGTTAAGTTCCATTGTGCAAGAAATCGTGAATTTGAATTCGTTAATTGCCGAATGGATTTCTCCCAAGAAATCATGGTCATAGGACGGAAATAGCACTAAAATTTTTCACCAACTAACAGAATCGTTCATTCATCATAAGAATAACGCTGGACATTTGGTTACTATTTTTTATTTGGTGTTCTTGAATGAAGCCTATGATGACAGACACCGACAAAGTGCATGCGGGCAATGATTTTAATGTGACGCAAAAACGATGGCGTTTTTTACGAAAGCAGTCGAAGGTTATCTTTGCTTGGATGGGCGGGGCTGCTGTCATAGGAGTTTTAGGCTGGATTCTGCTTTTCCACACATTAAATAAACAGATTGCCGATATCGACGTAGCAACTCGTGTGCATGTCGCCGCAATGTCCCGGGGCTATGCCGAGCAGCTCGCGCGGATGCTGGAAGCCGTGGATCAGACCATCCTCCACGTCCGTTATGAATGGAATTTGACTTCCGGGAAACTTCGGCTCGATATGATTCCGGACGAAGGTCTTTTTCCACCGGCGTCGTTGTTTTTTGTGGCGGTGATCGATAGGCATGGCGATGTGCTGACTAGTACGATTGGTGACAGCGAGCGCCTTAATGTTTCCGATAAATCTTATTTTACGGCGCACACCAAAAGTACTACCGACAAGCTTTATTTTGCGCCACCAACGGTCACCCATACCGTGGGTGCAAACGTACTGCAGTTTTCACGTCGCGTTGTCGACAATGACGGCAATTTCCAGGGAGTGGTATTGGCAGCCGTCGCCCCAAAATATTTAACGTCAAGCTATGACATGAATGCGCTTGGCACCAACGGATTTCTTGGCATCGTCGGGAATGACCACGCAGTGAGAGTAACGCGCATCGGAGAGACGGTACATACCGCGGCGGTTCCTGCATTTTCCAATACACCTCCGTTCCTCAGCGAGAAGGGCACAGAACTACTGAATGGAGAACAATGGTTCTCCGACAAGCGCAGCCGTTATGTTGCGTGGGAGCCAGTCAAGGGCTATCCGATCTTTGCAATTACAGGTCTCGATGAAAAGCAAGTCTATGCACCGCATGAAGCCTACCGCCGCCGTGCAATCATCGCTGCCTCAGCCCTGACATCGCTTCTCGGCCTGATCACTATTATTGCAACCTTGTCTTCGCTGCGCCTTGCGTGGCGCAAGGAAGAATTCGAAACCGTACGAACTGCTTATCGTATGGCTACAGAAGATGGCAATGAAGGGTTCTACATTGCGCGTCCGGTCAAAGACGAGATAGGGGCAATTCTGGATTTCGATATCATCGACTGCAATCAACGCGGCGCAGCGTTCTTCAAGTTGCGGCATGATGAATTGGTCGGGAGGCGGATCTCGCGTTCGCGGTTCGGGATGGTGCTGAAGGAACGTCAAACCATGTTATGGGAAGCCTTCGAGAGCGGGGCGTCACAGGCCGAAGTCGAGGTCCCGGAATTTCTCGACCTTGGTCCGACGTGGCTTCATGTCAAGGCGGTGCGCGTGGACGAAGAGATCGCCATCACTCTTTATGATATGAGCAGCACCAAGGCGCACATCAAGGAACTGGAGCGACGTGAGCATGTGGATAGCCTAACGGGTCTGTTCAATCGTCACTGGGTACGCACTTACCTTCCTGAAGTTCTGGAGAAAGCAAAATCGAGCAATGACATGCTCGCTGTGCTTCATCTTGATCTGGATGGCTTCAAGGCGATTAACGACGCAATGGGGCATGCCTGTGGCGACGAGCTTTTACGCGCAGCTGCCGACAGGCTATGTGCAGTCGTACGGCCACAGGACAATGTCATCCGCGCCACGAGCGATGAGTTTCTCATTCTACTCAGAGGACTGCCAGATAGCCGGGAGGCCGCAATGGTTGCAGAACGAGCGGTCGCCGCATTCAAGGACGGATTTGGCCTTTCTCAGGGATACCATCGAATCGGAGTCTCGATCGGTATCAGCATATTTCCGCAGGATGCGGCTGATGCGGATAACTTGCTGGCGTATGCCGATATCGCAATGTTTTCCGCGAAGAAGGGTGGCAAGGGCACCTACCGTTTCTATGATCCGCATTTTTATGAGGCAATGCGGATGCGCTTTGAAACAGAAAAGGATCTCCGCCGTGCCATCGAGCATGATGAATTTGTCATGTACTATCAGCCGCGGGTAAATATCGAGACCGGGACGACGTCTAGCATGGAGTCGCTGGTGCGTTGGACGCACCCGAAAAGAGGCCTGGTCAATCCCACGGAATTTGTGCCGCTCGCTGAAGAAACCGGGCTGGTGGTTGGCATGGGTTCGCTGATCATTGACAAGGTCTGCCGTCAGATTGGTGAATGGAAGAAGGGCGGCCAGCCTGTCGTGCCGGTCTCGATCAACGTATCGCCCAGGCAGTTCACCGACAGTGATGTCGTTGCGCTGTTCAGAACCGCAATCGAAAAATACGACATCAATCCCGACCTGGTGGAGATCGAAGTAACCGAATCGTCGATGATGGGAGACGACGAGCGCGTGCTGCAAACCCTGTCGCGATTGCAGGCAATGGGCATCAAGCTGCTGGTGGATGATTTCGGTACCGGTTATTCCTCCCTTTCGCAATTGCAGCGGATGGATTTCGACGTCCTTAAGGTGGATCGTTCATTTACCTGCCAGATCGACAGGACCAATGAAGGGAATGTCTTCGTCAAGGCGATCATTACGATGGCGCATGCGCTTGGTATGACGGTAGTGGCCGAAGGCGTGGAAAACGAGGAGCAGCTCAGGATACTGAAATCTCTTGCCTGCGATGAAATTCAGGGATTTTATATATCCCGTCCGCTGCCGCCATCGGAACGGCAGCCGATACTGCCCAGATATTTCCTGAGGTCCGTAGCATGAAGAGCGGTACGCGGCGAAGCGCCGTCTGCCTGCTTGTCCTCAGCTTTTCCATTCATTCGGCATCGGCAGCGGATGAGACGGATGCCGCCGTCAAGCTGCGAGGCTTTGGAACAATAGGCGCAGCCCATTCCTCGCTGAAGCAAGCCGACTTTGTCGGCAGCCCGTTGCAGGATAGTGGTGCCGGCGCCACCCACAAATGGGCGTTCGGCGTGGACAGCAAGCTGGGGCTGCAGCTCGATGCCAGACTTACAGACCGGCTGGATGGTGTGGTTCAGGTTGTCAGCCAGCAGCGTTCCGATGTGGGCTATCGGCCTCAGGTGGAATGGGCCTATTTGAAATATGAAATTGCTCCGGACTTTTTGCTGCGAGCGGGACGGGTAATACTGCCGGCATTCATGGTGTCCGAATCGCGCCTGGTCGGGTACGCCAATCATTGGGCCAGACCACCGATTGAATCTTATAATCTGTCGCCCTTCAGTAACTCCGATGGCGTGGATGTGTCGTATCAATCGCAGCTTGGCTCTGGACGCAATACTATCCAGCTTATTTACGGAAACCTGGATGCCGAAGCCGTCGATGTAACGCCGAGAGGAACCGAAATTCTACGCGCCAGATTCCGCGATATCGTGGCGATCAACGATACGTATGAAATTGGTAACTGGACGTGGCGGGCGGCAGCCATAACGGGTAAGGCCCATGCGCCAAGCCTGGACAGCCGGCTGAAATTTTTCAATCTGGGCGTCGGCTATGATGTCGGGAACTGGTTCGTGCAGGCAGAACTAAGCAGACTGCTTTTCCCTGGCGCCGTCCGCCCAAGCACAGCCCGTTATGTCACACTAGGCCTGAGACAGGGAAGTCTCACTCCCTATCTTATCTATTCTTCTGTGGCCAGTTCCGATTCTCAGGTTGCTCTGCTGCCCAATGACCAGCGTAGCTACTCTGCGGGAGTGCGCTGGGACTTTTCAAGGCAGGCATCCGTCAAGCTGCAGCTTGACCGCGTCAGTATAAGAGGCGGAGCAGGGGGAAATGGCTTTTTCATCAATACGCGGCCGGACTTCGTTTCCGGCAGCGGCGCCACAGTGGTGAGTGCCGTGATCGATTTCACGTTTTAGTCACAGATGCGTGCCGTCGGCTCCAAGTTCTTCCTGATATGTCATTGCGTCGTGGCAGTCGCAGGGCTGACCATGAAATCGGTTCGTGCTGAGGTGGCGGTGGTCGTTTCCAGCAACAGCTCCCTGGCGAACCTGACGCCTTCGGAAGTGACGGAAATTTTCCTCAGGAGTAGCGCCGAATTGCCGTCAGGTCGTACATTGGTGCCGGTCGATCAAATGGAAGGATCCGGCATTCGTAACGAATTCTATGAAAAGGTCGCTCGCAAGAATGCGACTCAGCTCAGAGCTTACTGGGCCCGCCGTGTATTCACTGGCAAGGGAGAGCCGCCTCGAGAGCTCCCTGACGCCAATGCAGTGAAACGGTGGGTGGCTTCGAATCCTTATGCGGTGGGCTACATCGATCTGGCGCAGGCCGATAGCACTGTCAAGATCGTCCTGATGTTGCGTTGAATCTTGATGTATGCGACAGAACAAGAACAGATTCAAAGCCGGAATTCAGCCTCGGAGCCTGCGCCATTCAAGTACAGGTAAGAAAACTCATCTACAGCGTCGCTCTTGCGACCGACGACCGCAATTTCAACGCTGGCGACAAGGTCGTAACCCATTGCCCGGTAATCGCACTGGGCCATTACTTTCATGATGCCGTCGCGCTCGAGCGCGCGCAAGCGAGCTGCAATGGCCGCTTCGCTGACGGTGAGTTTTTGGGCCAGCGTTTTATTCGACTCCAACGGTTCGATCCGCAGTAAAGACAAAATTGCTTCATCGAGTTCGTCGAGTGGCCGCGTCTTGTTTTTTTGATTGCTCATTAAGGGCTGTTGCATGGAAATGATTGAAGCAAGAGTGTCTCACGCGCGTGACGGAGGGCACAACGGCTTAACGATAGTCGAGCTCGCAGTCATAAACTGATATTTTGTAATTTATTCAAAATGGCTTGATCGGCCAATAAAACTATCACTTTGCTTCGTAAGCAGTCGTACCGCAAAGGAAAAATCCGGAATCACTACCCTTGCTTGAGAAAATCAAATAACTGATATATCATCAGTTCTTGTCGAGGCTTGGGCCGAGCAGTGCATTGCTTGGCTAAGGTGCACTGTGCTATTTCCCGATTGCAGAAGGAAACATTGCAACGTAATCCTGACGTAATGCAGGGTACGCCTTAAGAAACTAAAGATATTTAACCGCCAGGAGAGCACGGGTATGAAAACCTTGGTAGCAGTAAAACGTGTGGTCGATTACAACGTCAAGGTGCGCGTCAAGTCCGACGGCACTGGCGTCGATATCGCGAACGTGAAGATGTCGATGAACCCGTTTGACGAAATCGCCGTGGAAGAAGCGATCCGGCAGAAAGAAGCGGGCCTGGTCAGCGAAGTGGTGGTCGTTTCCGCAGGCCCTGCCGCATGCCAGGAAACCCTGCGCACGGCACTTGCCATGGGCGCGGACCGTGCCATCCTTGTCCAGACGGATGTCGAGTTGCAACCACTCGCAGTGGCGAAATTGCTAAAAGCGGTCTGCGACCGTGAACAGCCGCAACTGGTCATTCTCGGCAAGCAGGCCATCGACGATGACGCCAACCAGGTTGGGCAGATGTTGGCGTCCTTGACCGCCTGGCCGCAGGCGACTTTTGCATCCAAACTTGAACTGAGCACGAATGAAGCGACGGTCGTTCGCGAAGTCGACGGCGGGCTGGAAACGGTCACGCTCGCGCTGCCGGCAGTCGTGACGACCGACCTGCGTCTGAATACGCCCCGCTATGTCACTCTGCCCAGCATCATGAAAGCGAAGAAGAAGACGCTGGACGTGCATGCGCCGGAAGACTTGGGCGTCGACGTCACACCGAGGCTCAAAACTCTGAAGGTATCCGAACCCCAGGCCCGCAAGTCCGGCGAGATCGTCAAGGATGTCGAAAGCTTGCTCCAGAAACTCAAGAACGAAGCAAAGGTAATCTGACCATGGCTGCACTTGTTATTGCTGAACACAACAATCTGTCGCTTGCAGCGGCAACGCTCAATACCGTCACCGCCGCATTGGCCTGCGACAAGGACGTGCACGTTCTCGTCGCCGGTTGCGATTGCGGCGCCGTCGCGGCACAGGCCGCAACGATCGCTGGCGTGTCGAAAGTACTGGTCGCGGATGCGCCGCATTTTAAGGATGCCTTGCCTGAGAATCTGTCGGCGCAGGTTCTGGCACTGGCCCAAGCCTATAGCTGCATCGCAGCGCCGGCAACCGCTGTCGGTAAAGGCGTGATGCCACGTGTGGCAGCGCAGCTCGACGCCTCGCAGGTATCTGAAATCACGAAAGTGGTCAGCCCGGATACGTTTGAACGTCCGATTTATGCCGGCAATGCGATTGCGACCGTGCAGTCCACCGATCAGATCAAGGTGCTGACGGTACGTACAACCGGCTTCGACGCTGCCTCGGCAACCGGCGGCAGCGCTGAAATTCGGAATGTTGCCGTTGTAAGTGATGCCGGCGGCTCCCGCTTCGTCTCGCGCGAGGTCACCAAGTCAGACCGTCCGGAACTGAGCGCGGCCAAAATCATCGTCTCCGGTGGCCGCGGTCTCGGCAACGGTGACAACTACCGCGCCGTGCTGGAGCCGCTGGCCGACAAGCTCGGCGCCGCCCTCGGCGCATCGCGCGCTGCAGTCGATGCCGGCTTTGTGCCGAATGATTATCAGGTCGGGCAGACCGGCAAGGTGGTTGCTCCTCAAGTTTACTTTGCGGTCGGCATCTCAGGCGCGATCCAGCATCTGGCCGGCATGAAGGATTCGAAGGTGATCGTTGCGATCAACAAGGATCCTGAAGCGCCGATCTTCCAGGTGGCCGACTATGGTCTGGTGGGAGATCTGTTCCAGGAAATTCCCCAGTTGGTACAACAGTTGTAAGCAGCATGAACGGGCGCTTGAGGGCGCCCTTTTTTCAGGTCGTGACGAAGCACTCGCATGCCGTCGTTCACCGACTCACATCCGATATTCTTGGAGAATGCGATGATTCGTGAAGTAGTCATAGTCAGTGGAGTGCGTACCGCCATCGGCGATTTCGGCGGGGGCCTGAAGGATTTTTCGCCCAGCGATCTCGGTGCGCGTGTTGTTGCGGAAGCCTTGCGTCGCGCCGACGTGGGCGGCGACGAAGTCGGGCATGTCGTGTTCGGCAATGTCGTACATACCGAGCCCAAGGATATGTACCTTTCGCGAGTGGCAGCCATCAATGGCGGGGTTGCTGCACATACACCGGCATTGACGCTCAACCGACTGTGCGGCTCGGGATTGCAGGCGGTCGTCTCGGCCGCACAGACGATCATGCTGGGCGACGCCGACGTCGCTATTGCCGGTGGCGCCGAAAGCATGAGTCGCGCGCCGCATCTTGCGCCGGCCGCACGCTGGGGAACGCGCATGGGTGACAGCAAGCTGATCGACATGCTGCTGGGCGCGCTGCAGGATCCCTTCCATGCCATCCACATGGGCGTGACCGCGGAAAATGTCGCGGAGCGCTATAACATTTCGCGCGAAGAGCAGGATGCTCTCGCCGTCGAATCCCATCGCCGTGCGGCGCAGGCGATCGCCAACGGCTATTTCAAGGAACAGATTCTTCCGATCACTTCGGAATCCCGCAAGGGGCCGGTAGTGTTCGACACCGACGAACATGTGCGCGGCGACGTCAGCGCGGCAGAACTCGCCAAGATGCGTACCGCATTCCAGAAGACAGGCACCGTCACCGCAGGCAATGCATCAGGCATCAATGACGGCGCCGCTGCACTGGTATTGATGGATGCAAGCATTGCTAAAAGCCGTGGCATCAAACCGCTCGCGCGGCTCGTCAGCTATGCCCACGCCGGAGTTGATCCGAGGTATATGGGTATCGGGCCGGTACCGGCGACCCGCAAGGCGCTCGAGCGTGCCGGGCTGCAGATAGGTGATATCGATGTAATCGAGGCTAATGAAGCATTTGCAGCGCAGGCATGCGCCGTGGCCAAGGAACTCGGCTTCGATCCTGCCAAAGTCAATGTGAACGGATCAGGCATTTCGCTTGGACATCCGATTGGCGCTACTGGTGCCATCATTACCGTGAAGACCGTCTACGAACTGCAGCGCACCGGAGGCCGCTACGGCCTTGTCACGATGTGCATTGGCGGCGGCCAGGGTATTGCCGCCATCCTTGAACGGGTGTGATGCGATGTCCGCAAGGCCGGGCGCAATCAGTTTTGCCTTGCCATGCGCAGCGCCGAAAAACGGAGTGTTCCCAACATGCGTAAAAGTGAAAGAACACGCGCTGCCCTCGTGCAGTGCGCGTTGCAGATGGTCTGTCGCGAAGGCTTCAATAGCGTGAGTATCGGCGCTCTCGCCGACAGCGCCAGGATGAGCAAGTCAGGCGTTTTTGCCCGTTTCGGCTCGCACGATGAACTTCTTCTCGACGTGCTTCGTCTGCATCACCGCATTTTTACCGAGCAGGTCGTCGTCGCCAGCCTGCAGAAGCGTCAGGGCCTGCCCCGTCTGCAGGCGATGTTCGCCCTCTGGGCTGAATGTAGTGCGGCTGACAGCGGAATCGGTAAGCTTTACCTGAAAGCAGCGGTTGAATTCGAATGCGGAGCGGGGCCGGTGCCTGCTGAGCTGAAGCAGCTGATCTCGGCTTGGCAAGATACCCTGATTCGTGAGGTCTGCCGAGCGGTTGATGCCGGCGATCTAGCCGCATCGGTCGAGCCAGAGCAGTTCGTTTTCGAACTGAGCGGCATCATTTATGCAATCTATGGCCAGACATGCTTCATGCGAAGATCCGATGCAGTCAACCGTGGGTTGCAGGCATTTGAGCGTCTTGTCGCCTATAGCCGGGCCAGAATGGAACTTCAGAAGGAAAATCAGTCCGAGTGGGTTGCGGTCGAGTAAGCCCATTTCGCGAAGGGAGCGTTGAGTACTAAGTATCCTTCAGTGTTTCCTACGCTGCGGCACGGCGCTTTGGCATTTCAACAATCGTTTTCATAAAGGCAGAAACTGCGGATACCGAATGTCGGACCGCCGTTTCTGCCTTTATGACATGAATATTCCTGTCATTCACTTTCCGAGCGTAGCAACCGGGGCCGCGTCCTTCCGGCCACCGGCAGTGCGAGGATATTCTCTGCCGCCGGGAGTGACTGATGCATGGCTTGATGAGAACCGATCACTGACTCAGATAATTCCTCGTGAGTTGCGTCGACGTCCAGTTTGAAAACACTTACTGCTCGCGCCAACGCGGCGGCTTGTTCCTTCATCGATGCAGTGGATGCAGTCGCTTCTTCGACCAGTTCTGCGTTCTGCTGCGTCATCTCATCCATCTCCTGGATGGCATTTCCCAGCGTGGCAATACCGGTGCTCTGCTCGCGGCTGGCGGATGTGATTTCGCCCATGATCGATGCGACCTTCTTCACTGCAACGACTATTTCATCCATGGTTTTGCCGGCGCGATCGACGAGTACATTGCCGGCGTCGACTTTTTCAACGGAGTCATTGATCAAAAGCTTGATTTCCTTCGCGGCTTCCGCCGAGCGTTGTGCAAGACTGCGTACTTCCGCCGCGACAACCGCAAAGCCGCGGCCGTTATTGCCGGCGCGGGCGGCTTCGACTGCGGCATTCAGCGCAAGGATATTGGTCTGGAATGCGATTCCGTCGATGACTCCGATGATATCGCCGATCTTGCGCGACGAATCCTTGATCAGGCCCATGGTATCGATCACCTGCGTCACCACTTCGCCGCCCTTGACTGCGGTATCCATTGCCGAACTGCCTAGATCGTTAGCCTGGTCCGCGTTCGCTTCATTTTGTCGCACGGTAGTGTTCAGGTTGCCGACCGAGACCGCGGTATCGCGCAACGAATTGGCCTGGTGCTCGGTCCGTGAAGAAAGCTGAGCGGTTCCCACGGCGATTTCAACCGATGCGGTGGCAATCGTCTCTGTACCGTTGCGTACTTCGCCGACGATGGTGCGCAGGCTTTCATTCATGTCTCTCAGTGACTGAAGCAGTTTGCCGACCTCATCTTTCGAGCTGACGACGATTGAACCGGTCAGGTCTCCTGCGGCCACTCGCTCGGCAAGGGAGACCGCTTCGTTCAGAGGACGGGTGATGCTGCGTGTGATGACAAAGGCAACCAGCACGCTGGCAATGGCAGATGCGAGGGCAAGCGCGCCCATTACCATAAGCGCCTGCCTGGTGGATTGCTCCGCCGCGGCGGTGGCTGCCTCCGCCTGCTTGCCCTGATAATCAATAACTCTGTCCACTGCCGCGATGTAGGACTCGGCGAAAGCGCGGATCTCGGAAAACATCAGGCTCTTTGCCTGCTCCATCTGCTCTTCCTTCACAAGTGCCATGAAGCGTTGCTGCGAGGCGTTGAAATCGGTTCGCTTCTGTTTCAGCACGGAGAGGTGTTCGCGACCCTCTTCTTTCGCCGACATACTTGCTTCCAGCTTTTTGCTGTTTTCCTCGATAAATTGCAGACTTTGTTCAAGCAGCGACAATTCCGCCTGACTGCTGCGCGGGTCATTGATGAGCAGAATATTACGCATGTTTCCTACTGCATCGGTCAGGTCGGACTTGATGGTGTTGACGGTCATGATCTGCGGGAATTGTTCATTGACGATGATTCCCATCCGAAGATTGCTTTGAAACAGCTGGAATGCACCAATAACGGTAATGCTGATCATTAGCAGGATGCTGATGACGAAGCTGGCCCCCAGACGCTGGCCAATTCTCAAATTATTTAATCTCACTGTGTCTCTCCGGTGCTCGTCAAAGCAGTCAATTTTTCTGCGGTCGGTTTGTTGTGCTGCATATCAGTGCCGGATAGTTCGAGCAATAACTGATACTTTGACAGTTTATGGAGTAGACTGTCTTTCGGCAAGCAACAATTCGTTTTTACGCCACAAGTTTTTTAATCGGCTCTTTTATGGAATGCCAGATGATGGGGAATGCGGATACCGACAACCGGCCTGAGTGGGATGGAATTGATATCGCTGCACTGCTGCGTGTGGAGCGTATCGATGCAGCGATCAGCATAGGCAGGATAACGGACGATAACCGCAACGGTCGGGTGTTCGGCGGACAGCTGATTGGACAGTCGCTCGCGGCAGCGTGTGCTTCGGTTGAACCCGGCCGCACGCCGACAGCGCTAAGGGTCCTGTTCATGCAGGGTGCGCTGATTGGCACCGCGATTGAGTACCGGGTGTTCTTTTTGCAAAACGGCAAACGGTATTCCAGCTGTCGCGTGGAAGCAAGGCAGGGTACACGGTTGCTAATCGATGTGCATGTCAGTTTCCAGGTGCCGGCGGAAGGCCCCAGCCATGCCTTGCCGCCGTACCAGGATATTCCCCAGCCGGATGAGGTTTTGTCGATGGCGCAGATACCGGATCAGTTGAGCAGGCCATCGACAGGAGGCCGTTGGGGCGAATTCGAAAAGACCTGTCTCGAAATGAAAGTCGTACATCCGGAGCAGCATCTCGCCGCCCGGTCCGAATTGCCATGCATGTCGTACTGGATGCGCTTGCGCAAACGTCTGCCGGATGATCACGGCATGCATTATGCCGCGCTGGCTTTTCTGAGCGACTACTGGATTAACAGCGCCGCGATCACGCATCACGTCGCGGCCCAGGATGCCCACGAACATATGTATGTTGCGAGCTTGAACCACGCATTGTGGTTTCATCAATTGCCGCGTGCCGATGAATGGCTCCTGTTTTCCTGCGAAAGCCCTGGCGCGCAACAGGGACGCGCGCTGACCCATGCAAGGGTATATGACCAGAATCTCACGCTCCTGGCTTCTGTCTCGCAAGAATGCCTGATGGCCGACCGTGCTTCGATTTGAACGGCATGCACTTGACGAGCACTCAAAATCAGTTCAAAGTTCTAAAAACTGACTGATTAACAGTTTTAATCGTGTTGCTGCGGCGATCAAATTGCCCGCGCGGACAGACGTTGCCAATATAAGGAGATAGCGATGGAAATGAATGACATGATTCTGATCAGCGTGGACGATCACGTGATCGAGCCGCCGGACCTGTTCAAGAATCACCTGTCGGCAGCGGACCTGGAACGCGCGCCAAAGATGGACACCATGAAAAGCGGGTCCGATTCGTGGATTTACGAAGGCCGCCGGGTACCCAACTTCGGCCTGAATGCGGTGGTCGGCCGCCCGCCCGAAGAGTACGGCATGGAGCCGGCATCGTATAGCCAGATTCGCAAGGGCACCTACCTGGTGCAGGACCGCATCGATGACATGAATGTCAACGGCGTGCTGGCATCGATCAATTTCCCGACCTTCCCATCGTTTGGCGGCACCTTCTTCCTGCAAGCCACCGACAAGGACTTCACCAAAAAGATCATCAGCGCCTACAACGACTGGCACATCGACGAGTGGTGCGGTGCGGCGCCGGGGCGTTTCATTCCGCTGGCGATCCTGCCGCTGTGGGACATCGATGCCTGCGTGGCTGAAGCCAAACGGGTGGCGGCCAAGGGATGCCGCACCATCAGCTTCCTCGACAATCCGGTACCCAAGGGCTTGCCCAGCGTGCATAGCGATCACTGGGATCCGTTGTGGAAGATACTGGAAGACAACAACATCGTGGTCAGCATCCATATCGGCTCGGGCGCACAGGTGCCGTATTCATCGCTGGATGCGCCGATCGATACCTGGATCGTGAACATGCCGATGTACATTGCCAATGCGACCACGGACTGGCTGTTTTCGCCGGTATTCAAGAAGTTTCCGAATCTCAATCTGGCCTTGTCGGAAGGCGGCATCGGCTGGATTCCGTACCTGCTCGAGCGCGCCGACTTCACCTACAAGCACCACAAGGCATGGACCAATTGCAGCTTTGGCGACCTGTTGCCGAGCGAACTGTTCAAGCGCAACTTCATCACTTGCTTCATCGATGACGTGTTCGGCTTGCACAATACGCACTTCATGAATGTGGACAAGATCACCTGGGAAACCGACTATCCGCATTCGGATTCGCTGTGGCCGGATGCGCCGGAACACCTGTGGCCGACGATCAAGCACTTGCCGACGGAGACGATCGACAAGATCACGCACCTGAACGCGATGCGTGAATTCGGCTTCGATCCGTTCAAGCATTTGCCGCGCGAGCAGTGCACGGTGGGGGCGTTGCGGGCGCTGGCTACGCATGTGGACACGCGTCCGGTAGCCAATATGGGCGGGCACAATCCGTCCAACCGCGATGGCCGTCCGGTCACCAATGGCGAAGTCATGAAGCTGTTCGCGTAAGCAAGGCACAAATAGCAATGAAGACTCCTTCCCTTCAAGGGAAGGAGAAATAGCGGTCTTGCCAACATGCGGCTAAAGACTATCCGGAGAAAGACGGCAGCCAGACATTGCCGATCGCAACCCATCATATGAACACTATGGATCTCTGTCCCGACGTCGACTTTCGCAAGTACCTCCAGGAAGGCAAGTTCATGCTTCTTCGCAGCCGCGCCAGCGGTCGCCATTTCTTCTACCCACGCGTTGCGGAGCCCGGTACCGGCTGCACCGATCTCGAATGGGTGGAGGCAAGCGGTCGCGGGCAGGTGTACTCGGTCACCGTCGTGCGCGCCAAGCCGCCCTCGCCATCGTACAACGTTGCGCTGGTTGATCTGGAAGAAGGCGTGCGCATGATGACGCGCATCGATGATGTCGCGCCGGAGGACGTGCGCATCGGCATGGCGGTGCAGGCAAAAATCACCACGGAAGACGATCTGCCCTTCGTTGTATTCGAACCGGCTGCAGTCACCGCATAGGCACTGGGCCCTCGGGCCACGTAATCGAAGTATTAATGCCGGGCAGCCGTGCGAAGCGAGGCTGCGGGCCTCCTTTTATCTGAAGAAAGTAAAGTCATGAATCCAATGTCACTCGAAGGCCGGACCATTCTCATTACCGGCGCCGGCCAGGGAATCGGCCTGGCGATCAGCAAGCTTGCCATCGACCTCGGCGCGACCATTGCCGGCGTCGACATGAACGCCGATGCGCTCAATCAGGCAGCTGAAGGATTGGGTGGTCGCTTTCTGCCGCTGGCCGGCAGCGTCGCGGACGAAGAGTTTGCACATAGGGCGGTTGCGCAGGCCGTGGAGAAATTCGGCGCAGTGCATGGACTTGTGAACAATGCGGGCATCGGCCGTCCCGCCATGATCGAAAAGATGACCGCCCAGCAGTGGCAGCAAGTCATCGATGTACATCTCAACGGCTCCTTCTATTTCACCCAGGCGGTGGGACGCCAGATGATTGCGCGCGCCAAGGAAGGCGACAAGCGTCCTGGTTCCATCGTCTTCATTTCTTCCGACGCAGGACGTCGCGGCAGCCTTGGCCAAATCAATTATTCAGCGGCCAAGTCCGGCATGTTTGGTATGGCGATGACGGCATCGCGTGAATGGGCGAAGTACAACATCCGTTCCAACGCAGTCTGCTTCGGCATGGTGGAAACCGCAATGACGGAAAAAGTCCGAAGCGATGAGCGCTTTCTCGAAACCTATATGGCCCAGGTTCCGCTCGGGCGATTCGCATCGCCTGAAGAAGTCTGCGTGCCGGTGTGCTTTCTCCTGTCGGAGGGCGCTTCCTACATCACCGGACAGGTGGTCTCCGTGAACGGCGGCTACACGATCGCGGTATGACGATGACGAACCTGAACAAAGGTGCCCTGACGGGTATCCGCGTGGTGGACATGACGCGCGTGATCGCCGGACCGTATGCCGGGCAAATCCTCGGGGATCTGGGCGCCGAAGTGATCAAGATTGAACGGCAGGGCGAGGGCGATGACATCCGGCGCCTTGGCCCGCCGTGGCTGAAGGATCGCGAAGGCCGCGACAGCGAGGAGTCCACCTATGGGCAATCGGTGAATCGCAACAAGCTGTCGGTCACCGTCGACTATGCCCAACCGGAGGGCGCGCAGCTGATTCGCGACCTGGTGGAAAAAGCGGATGTGCTGCTTGAAAATTACCGCACCGACACGCTGGCCAAGTATGGTCTGGACTACGAAGAACTCAGGAAGATCAATCCGCGATTGATCTATTGCTCGGTCACCGGTTTTGGTCAGACTGGGCCATACTCCGGTCGCTCCGGCTACGATTACCTGGTGCAGGCAATGGCCGGCGTGATGTCGGTGACCGGTCCGCGCGACGGCGAACCGGGCGCGGGACCAACGCGTGTCGGCGTGCCGATCGCCGATGTCTGCGGCGGACTGTATGCAGCCATCGGCGTGCTGGCGGCACTCAATCACCGCAACAGCACCGGACGCGGACAGCATATCGACATCTCGCTGTTTGATTCCCAGGTCGCGGCGCTGATGAACACCTTTTCGTCCTACTTCAACAGCGGCAAGGAACTGGGCCGCACCGGCAACGACCATCCGAGCGCGTCGCCCTATGGTGTGTATCCAGTCGACGACGGCTTCATCCTCATCGCCACCTTCAATGACCGTGAATTCGGACGCCTCGCCAAGCTGGTCGGCCATCCGGAATGGATCGAAGATCCGCGCTTCGCCAAGAACGGCGCCCGCGTCGCCAACCGTCAGGCCCTGGCCGCATTGCTGACCGACGCGCTGAAAGGCAAGAGCAAGGCGCAGTGGGAAAAGTTGCTGAACGAAGGCACCGTGTCGTGCGGGCCGATCAACGGCATGCCCGATCTGGAACGCGACCCGCATGCGCAGGAACGCCGTACCGTGGTCACCATGGAGCATCCGGTCAATGGCACGATCAAGACCGCGGCCAGTCCGCTGCGCATGTCGGACAGCCCGGTCAGTTACCGCATCGCGCCGCCGGCGGTCGGAGAACATACCGACCAGGTGCTTCATGCATGGCTGGGCATGGAGCAGGGCGACATTGCACGCTTACGGGATCGCAACATCATCTGAGGATACGGACGTGACAACTCCCTTCAATTTCCAACCACTAGAACTGCCCGCGGAACTGTTGACACTGCGGCGTGAGGTGCGTGCCTTTCTTGCCGATGCATCGTCGGAATGGACCGGCCGGGATGTAGGTCATTCCTGGACCGGTTTCAACCGGGAGTTCAGCCTCGAAGTCGGGCGTCGCGGCTGGATCGGCATGACTTGGCCGAAGCGCTACGGCGGCCATGAACGATCCGGGCTGGAGCGTTACGTAGTCGTGGAAGAAATGCTTGCAGTCGGCGCGCCCGTCGGCGCGCACTGGTTCGGCGACCGGCAAAGCGGTCCGTTGCTGCTGCGCATGGGTACCGAAGCGCAGCGCGAGCGATTCCTACCGCTGATTGCGCAGGGTAAGGCCGCGTTTTGCATCGGCTTGAGCGAGCCGGATTCCGGATCCGACTTGGCCTCATTGCGTTCGCGCGCAACGCGGGTCGACGGCGGCTGGCGTTTGAATGGACGCAAGGTCTGGACCACGAATGCCCATCTATGCGATGTCATGATCGGCTTGTTCCGTACCGGCGGACCTGCGGAGACCGAAAAGCATAAGGGCTTGTCGCAATTCCTGATCGACATGCGCGCCTCGGGCATCGACGTGCGTCCGATCCGCGACCTTACCGGCGAAGCGCATTTCAATGAAGTGACCTTTGACGACGTGTTCGTGCCCGACGACATGCTGGTGGGCAGAGAAGGCGAAGGCTGGGCGCAAGCGAGCGCCGAACTCGCGTTCGAACGCAGTCAGCCTGACCGTTACATGAGTTGTTTCCCGTTGTTGCCGCCGGCAATGGACAAGCTGCAAGAGTTGCGCCTGGACGACAGGCTGGCGGAACGCCGTCTCGGCGAATCGATCGCGGAAATGGTGGTAATGCGCGAAATGTCGCTGTCCATTCTCGGTCAGCTTGAGGCCGGCCGCTCGCCGGGCCAGGAAGCCGCGCTGGTCAAGGATCTCGGCAATACGTATGAACAACGCATGCCGGAGCTGGTGCGCGAACTCATCGATGCGCCTGCTCGTATCAATCCCGACGACAGGCTGAGCGATCTGCTGGGCTTTCTTACCCAGACCGTGCCGACCTTTTCGTTGCGGGGCGGCACGCGCGAAATTCTGCGCGGAATTATTGCCAAAGGACTTGGACTGCGATGAGCGAAGATATGAACATCAGCGATATCCTGACCGAACAGATCGACCGGCTGTTCTCAAACGAAATAACCGCCAAGGTATGGGCAGCTGCGGAAGACGGCAACTTCGCAACTGCGCTGTGGCAGGAAATCACCGCGATGGGCGTCACGTCCGCATTGGTATGCGAATCGGCCGGCGGTGCAGGGCTGTCCTGGGTCGATGTGGAACCGGTGCTGCGCCTGTGCGGTCGTCATGCTGCGCCCGTACCGCTTGGCGAGACGATGCTCGCCGCATGGAATCTGGCGAACGCCGGACTGGAGATCCCGGAGGTGCCGCTCGCGATCTCGCCTTCCGTATGGCAGCTCGACGTCAAAGGCAGAGTGTCCGGCATCGATCCCTTGATTGCATGGGCGCCGCAACTCGAATATGTGGTGGGCGTCGCGCGCAGTGCGGGGAAGCAGCATATCTGCCTGCTGCGGATCGCCGATATACAAGCTATCGCCTTGCAGACTTATGAGCGGATTCCGGCCGCCAAACTCAACATCGAGCATGTGGTGCCGGTCCAGATCGGCGATGCGCCGCACATCGGCAAGCTCGGCCTCAAGCCGCATCTGGCTACGCTGCGTTCGGTACAGATGGCCGGCGCGCTCGACCGCATCCTCGCTCTGTGCGTGGAATACGGGAATACCCGGGTGCAGTTCGGAAAGCCGATCGGCAAGTTCCAAGCCATTCAGCACATGATTGCAGAACTCGCAGGTCATACCGCTGCGGCACAGGTTGCTGGCCTGTACGCATGTCGCCAGATCGCCACCGGTATTCCGGCGGACGCCGAGTTCGGTGCTGCGATCGCAAAGACACGTCTTGGTAGTGCAGCAACCCGCGCCACCGCCATCGCGCACCAGGTATTCGGCGCAATCGGTGTGACCGATGAACACCAGCTTCACTACTTCACGCGTCGCCTGTGGCAATGGCGAGCGGAAGCCGGAAGCGAGCATGAATGGGCGCAATACCTGGGACGGCAGGCCTTTGACGCCGGTTCGGCGATGCTATGGGACAGGCTGGCGCGGCATGCCGCCGCCTGAGTCCGGTGCCGGCGGGCTATGTGCCTTCGGGCAGGAACCCGGCACTTGTGGGACAATTTTCGGTGCCAGTTTCCTTGTCTTCTAACGGATCGATCCCATGCGCCCAGATGACCATCTTCCCCAAGCCGCCGGCAAGCCGGCCCTGATTGTGGCAGGCAGCGGCACAGAAAGCGTGCTCAATTTCGAGCAGCTTTGCGCGCGCAGCCGCGCGGTAGCCGCCTACCTTGCATCGCGCTCCCTCAAGGAAGGCGATACCGTCGCAATCCTGCTTGAGAATCAGATCGAAGCGGCTGAAGCCGTGTGGGCGGCGCAGCGTTCCGGTTTGCGCTACACGTTGATCAATCATCACCTCCATCCCGACGAAGCGGATTATATCATTGGCAACAGCGACGCTGCCGCGCTCATCGCATCGCAGCGGTGCGCCACGCTTGCTGCCGGAGAAAATGCAGCACGCGTACCATTGCGCATTGCCGTCGGTGGAGAGATGCCCGGCTTCGAAGAGTATGGCGCCATCTTTTCCGGCTCCAAGCCAATCATCGAGCCGCCTGCAGAAATCGAAGGCGGGATGATGCTGTATTCATCCGGTACTACCGGCCGGCCGAAAGGCGTTCGGTACAATTATCCACGGCAACAGTTTGGCGAATTTGTCGCCGCCGAAAACCTGTTGCGTCATGCATTCGGCATGGATGCATCGAGCGTCTTGCTGATCGCCGGGCCGTTGTATCACGCTGCGCCGCTGGCATGGATGAGCGGTGCGCATCGCATCGGCGCAACCGTCGTCACGCTGGAAAAGTATGATCCGCTGCAATGCCTGAAGCTGATTGAACGCCACCAGGTCACGCATGTGCTCATGGTGCCGACCCACTTCATCCGATTGCTCAAGCTTCCCGAGCAGGAGCGCTCGCGACATTCCATCACGAGCCTGCGCTGCGTGGTTCACGCGGCGGCGCCCTGTCCGGTGGAAGTCAAGGAACGCATGATCGCATGGTGGGGGAAAATAATTTACGAGTTCTACTCCAGTACCGAAGCCAACGGGTTCGTGATGATCGGACCGGAAGAATGGCTTGCCCACAAAGGCTCGGTGGGACGGCCGCAACCGGGCAGCGTGCAAGTGATCGATGAGGCCGGTAATGTTCTCGGCCCGCATGAGGCTGGCCTGATCTGGTTCCAGCCTGCAGGCAGCAGCTTTGCGTATCACAAGGACGAAGCCAAGACGCGCGAAGCTTACGATGTTCGGGGCCGCAGCACCGTTGGTGATATCGGCTATCTGGATGAGGACGGCTACCTGTATCTGACCGACCGCAAGTCGAACATGATTATCTCCGGGGGCGTCAACATCTACCCGCAGGAAGTCGAAAACCTGCTCGCGCTGCATCCGGCCGTACTCGACATTGCGGTCGTCGGCGTGCCGCATGAAGAATATGGCGAAGAGGTGAGGGCATACGTGGTTCCGGCCGCGGAGGTGCAGGCCGACGAAAGCTTGGCACATGAATTGATCAACTATTGCCGCTCGCGCATGGCGCACTTCAAATGTCCGCGCAGTGTCGTGTTTTTAGATGAGTTACCCCGCAGTGCCGCCGGCAAGCTGATGAAGCGCATGCTGAAGACAAACAGTAATACCAAGGATAAACATGAGTACAGAACTCTATGACGTTCCGTTTCGTCGCATCAGCGGCGAGCAGATCACGCTTGGCGAATACCGGGGCAAGGTCTTGCTGCTGGTGAATGTCGCCTCCAAGTGCGGATTGACGCCGCAATACAATGGGCTGGAAAAATTGTATGAAGACAAACAGGCTGCCGGGCTGGTTGTAGTCGGCTTTCCCGCAAACGATTTTGGAGCTCAGGAGCCGGGCTCCAATGACGAGATCGTGGAATTTTGCGCGGCTAATTTCGGCGTCAAATTTCCAATGACGGAAAAAATTTCAGTAAAGGGCGAACAGCAGCACCCGCTCTACCAACTGCTGGTAAGTTCGAAGCCGACGGCGACCGAAACCCGACCCGGTGCAATGCGCAACAAACTGGCAAGCTATGGATTCAAACAGAATAATCCTTCAGACGTATTGTGGAACTTTGAAAAATTCCTGATCGGGCGCAATGGCGACGTGGTGGGGCGCTTCGCACCGGATGTCGCGCCCGACGATCCGGTTCTGCTTGCCGCAATCGAGAAAGAACTCGGCTGACCTGCGATAGCCGAGACACCTGAAAGGAGGTGGGCGCTTAACGGTTAATCGGCTGAGCTTTCGGACTCCGCTTATTCATCCGATGAATAAGCGAGACTGCTCTGGCCTGAAGCGACGACGGCAAAGGAACAAAGCCGTATTGCTCGATAACCCAATCGTTCTTAAAGCAGTTCAAAAAGAACTGTTGTATCGCCTTTACTTTGTCAGCGTTCGCATCGCCATCTCGTATCACGACATAAATGGGAACCATGATGGGCCAGCTTTCCTCATGGTTCATGACCAGCAGAGAATTATCCCGCTCGGTAGTATATTCACCGCGCATGCTAAAGCCGGCCGCCCTGAGATAGCCGTAATCCGCCGTGACGGTGGAGCCGCCCGGTTGCCTTAACTGGATAAAACGGGCTCCGGACTGGTTGCCGATGTCCAGCTCAATGTAGGAGATGGCGCCCGGCGTAGCGCTTACTTTTCTAGCCACTGCAACAGCATCTGGCACTTGTATAGCAGCTCCGTCCCAGCGGGCGTCGTGAAAGACACCATGATTTTTTCGGAATGATTCCGATCCATTGGAAAGATAAGCGGACATTGCTGCGGTAGTGCCAGAATTCTCTTTTCTGATGACGCGAGTAATCGGAAGCGCGGGCAACTCCACCTGCGGATTTAACTTGCGAATCGCAGGTGAACTCCAGCTTGTTATATTACCGGCCATTATGTCGGCAAGCACTGGTGCATTGAGCGTGAGAGCATTTGTCTGAAGGTTCGACAAGTTGAATATGGGCACGACAGCGGTGGACATGATCGGGAATTGAAGTAATTTCTTTTCCTCCAGGCTTTGCCGGGTCATTGCAGTATCGATCACCGCAAAATCAGCATGGCCTTTTTCGACAGCAGATAAAGCATTGTCCGTTTGTGCGTTGGTATATTCCAGCACGACGGATAAGTCGGCGTTTCCCAGCCTGGAGAACACAATATTCAGATATTCGCTTCCTGCTGCAACAATGCGGGTTGCTGACGCTATGGCAGTCGAACTGGCGGCGAGCAGAATGCATAGCAGGATGTGACGGTAAAGAATCAGGGGCTTGTTTTTGTTCATATTTTTATCTTTTTAGTTTGCTGGGTAGATCGAGCCGAGTACGACATTCGTATACGAAAAGGCAGGCGCTGCTTCCGTAAACCTGACGAGGCATTTATGGCAGCGTGTCTGTTTCGAAAACGGGAGGCACGGTTCCCATCGCGGCGTTGCCGCTGTAGACGTTTGATAATTCCTTCGGCGGGCATCGAGGTCACACCGAAGGCAATGAATGCAAATTACGGATGCCGCTCCGTTCATGTGAAGAAGCAGGTCGGCGATCCTGTGAGGCAGCCATGTCAGGCCGAAACGTCGTACTGTTCTCGCAATGCTATTTTGTTGACCTTGCCTGTCACCAGCTTTGGCAAGGCTTCCACGACGATCACTTTTTTGGGCTTCTTGTAGCTGGCGATCTGTGTGCGGGCATGTTCGATGACCTCGGCTTCCGTCACGGTCTGCCCATTTTTAAGGGTAATGACGGCACATACCGATTCACCCCACTTGGGATCGGGGATGCCGATCACGGCACATTCAGAAACGAATGGATGGCGCAGCACCGCTTCTTCAACCTCGCGCGAGTAAATATTCTCACCGCCTGAGATGATCATATCCTTCTTGCGGTCGACCAGGAACAGGAAACCGTCTTCATCGATCTTGCCGACATCGCCGGTATGCACCCAGCCGTTGCGCAACGTCTCGATGGTCGCCACATGATTGTTCCAGTAGCCGCGAAACATGGCGCCGCTTTGCGCGACGATCTCACCCGAAACGTTAGGCGGGCATTCATTGTCGTCGTCATCCACAACCTTGGCGCGCAGGTTCGGATAAGGATTTCCGACCGAGGTCAGACGCTGACGTTCTTTCTCCGTGCCGTTGGGCAGGTGCTGCGTCGGCGACAGGCAGAACATGCAGATCTCGGTCTGACCATACAGGTTCACGAAACGGCAGTCGAACACCTCGATTGCCTTTTTCAATACCGGCAAGGGCATGGGCGCGGCGGAATACATGATCATGCGCACGCTCGACGTGTCCGTCGTGACAACAGCCGGTTCGTCCAGCACCATCTGCACCATGGTCGGTGCAAGCAGCAGGAAGGTAAGGCGGTCGCGCTCGATGGCCTTGAGTACTTCCGCCGGATCGAACTGGCGATGCAGATAAACGCTTGCCCCTCTGAAGTGCAGCGACAGGCTGATGATCAGCCCGCCGATGTGGAACATGGGCATGACGATAAGGCCGCGTTCGGTTTGTTCCATGTTCGACAACCAGTTGTCGACTTGCGCCAGCTGACGCAATTCGCGGTGTCCCCAGATGCAGCCCTTGGGCCGGCCGGTGGTGCCGCTGGTATAGATCAGGCAGGCAATATCTTCTTCGCGCGCGCGCAGCGGCGGACCTTCGGCGTCGCCGGTAGCAATAAAGTCATCGTAGCTTTGCGCCCATTCCGTTTGTCCGCCGATGCAGACATACTTCCTGACGCTGCGCAGCCTGGGCCGCAGCTCTTCCATCAGCGACAAGTATTGTGCCTCGAAAATCATGATGCGCGGTGCGCCATCATTGATGATGAAATCCATCTCCGGCGCGGCCAAGCGGAAGTTGACTGTAGATAGAATAAAACCCGACCACTGGGTCGCGGCCATGACTTCGCCGTATTCGATGGAATTCATCGACAGCATACCGACGCGGTCCTGGCGCCGCGCACCCGCCTTGTACAGCGCAGAGCCAAGCAATTTGGCACGCGCCAGCAGGCCGGCGTGGGTAATCTGGCGGTCGTCTTGTATATAGGCCGGCAGCTTGCCATACCAGCGTGCGTTATGTTCGAGGTCGTCGGCAAATGACAGCGGAAGATACGAATGCATGATGTCCTGTCGAAAAAGTTAAGCGATGCGGGGAAGCAGGCCGGCGCTGCGTTCGAGGTGATACGTCGCGTCGCCGAAGCGATAGTCATACATCAGCATCGCGCGGTAGTGATGTCCGACTGCATATTCCTCGGTGGTGCCGATAGCGCCATGCAATTGGATGCCATGTCCGGTGACGAAACGGCATGCACGCGCCACGAGAGACTTGGCGGACGAGACTGCGGTCGCACGCTCCTGCGCATCGCCCGATTCAAGCGCTGCGAGAGCACGATAGACAATAGAGCGGGCCTGATCCGTCTCGACAAACATTTCCGACATGCGATGCTGCAGGGCCTGGAACTTCGCCAGAGGCTGTCCGTACTGCACACGCGTTTTCAGGTATTCGCCTGTCATTGCCATGACGGCATCCATTGAACCAATCGCGGATGAAGTCATTGCCAGTACGGTATGGTCAAAAGCGACGGCAAGGGCGTCGTCGACGGCGGGTCCACGCAGTATCAGTGCGCTGCTATCCAGTTCCACCGCATCGAAGCGGATGTCGGCAGCATGTGTGCCGTCCAGCATTTCATAGACGGTCAGGTCAACGCCGGGTGCATTGCGGTCGACTGCCAGCACGCCGATTTCATTGGTTTCGCCCAGTCGCACGGTGATCAGCAGGCAGTCGGCGGATGCACCATGCCAGACCCGATGCTTGATGCCGGACAACTGCCATCCTTCACCGCTGCGTTTGGCGCGGGCGCTGACCGGAGTGTCATATTCGCTGCGACCCGCCCGTTCCATATGCGCGAGTACGACAATCTTCTCGCCGGCCGCGATATCACCGAGCAGATCGATGGCGCGCTGCGACCCGCTTGCCTGAGCAAGCAGTGTGCCGGCAAGAATGGCAGTATCAAGCACTGGCTCGGCCACGAGGCCAGCACCGAGTTGTTCCATCAGCAAGGCAATATCGACCGGGCTACCGCCCATGCCACCGCAGTCTTCGGGTATGCCCATGGCCAACCAGCCGAGTTCGGCAAATTTTTCCCAATGTTCGCGGGAGAAACCTTCCTCGGTCTTGGCGGCCGCACGTTTTGCGTCAAGACTGTAACGTTCGCGGATATAACGCTGCGCGCCGTCGACCAGCATCCTTTGTTCATCTGAAAGATTAAAGTCCATGCTTATAGTCCGAATGCGAGTTTGGCGATAATGTTCTTTTGTACTTCCTTCGCGCCGCCAAAGATGGTGCAGGCGCGCAAGTACAAGAGGTCGGTGGCGACGCCCGGCGTATAGTCGGGCCAGAGCGGATTGACGGCAGGCGGCGCATAGGCTTCGTCACGCCGATACATGCGCAGGCTGCGCTGTCCAAGCGCTTCGACGGCAAGTTCGGTCAGGCGCTGCTGCAGCTCCGATCCACGCACCTTCAGCACGGAAGCGTTGGCGGCGATCGGATAATTGCTCGGCGCCTCGCACAGCACGCGCAATACCGACCACTCCAGTGCATTGACATCGATTTCCAGCTCCGCCAGCTTGCGTGCGAATACCGGATCCTGAATGATCGGCCTGCCATTCTTGAGTTCGTGTTCGGCGATATGGCGGATGCGCGCGAGATCGCTGAAGGCCTTGTAGATTTCCGCGCTCGATGTGCGTTCATTCGAGAGCAGAAACTTGGCCTGATCCCAGCCGGCATTTACTGCGCCAATCAGGTTTTCACGCGGAACGCGGACGTTATCGAGAAAGACCTCGCAGGTCGAGCCTTCGCCGTTGATCATCGGGATCTGGCGTACGGTGACACCCGGCGTATCCATCGGGAACACAATCATGGAAATACCGCGTTGTGACTTTCCTGTATTGTCGGTTCGCACCAGAAAGAATCCCTGTTCGGAATAATGGCCTTCCGTGGTCCACAATTTTTGCCCGTTGATGACGTAGTGATCGCCGTCGAGCACCGCACTGGTTTTCAGCGATGCGAGATCGGATCCGGCTCCGGGCTCGGAAAATCCTTGCGCCCACATTTCGTCGCCCTTCAGGATCGCAGGCAGGTAGCGCGCTTTTTGTTCCGGCGTGCCGAAGGTATAGAGTACCGGTCCGATCAGGCGCAGACCCTGCCAGCGCAGTTCCGGCGCACCAGCCATCCGGCATTCGTATTCAAAGATATGCGCCTGCAGATGCGTCCAGCCCGGACCGCCATACTCCTTGGGCCATAGCGGCGCCGACCAGCCCTTCTCGAACAGAACCCGGTTCCACCAGCGCCGGTCATCCTCGTTGGGAGGATGCATCCCGGTTTTCGTACGCCGAGCCACGTCATGTGGCAGCTTGTCGCGCAAGAAGGCTCTTACCTCCTCGCGAAACGCCTCATCCTCTTTACCGTACTTCAGGTTCATAACAATTTTCCTTAATGTCAAAGTGGGTGTTGCAGGCGCATGGCATCAACTTCAGCAAGCGAGTTGTTTTACGGGAGCCTGCGTGGCGCAGATTGCATTGACGGCGGCGTAAGCCTGATGCACCGCGTCTCCGATGCGTCCGCCGGTGCGCGCATCGCCGATGGCAACCACCGGTATGCCCGCGTCGAGCAAGGCCTGTGTCATGCGCGTGTCGGGACTGCGCCCCTGGGCCACCAGCACGCGGCTTGCCTTGACGATGGATCGGCTGCCGTCGTTGTGCTGCAGATGCACGGCGCCGTTTTCTTCGATGGCGACTATGCTGGTGCTGTCGACGATGCGGATGAGCCGGTTTTCTGCAAGCCGCTTGCGCAACACGCTGCGGTATACGACCTCTGCCGCGCGGGCAAGCTGACCGGCCGGCGAACGCGACACCAGAATGACCGGGTAGCCGCGCTCGCTCAGGAATTCGGCCGTTTCGCAGCCGGTTTCGCCGCCGCCGTAAACAACAACCGGCGTGTCGCTGACGGGGGGGAGCCAGGAACTGTCGCCCATCAGCACCTCATAAGCGTCATGAACGATCGGCACGTCGATGCCTTCGATCGGCAAGCGGTTGGCGCGGCCGCCGACGGCCATCACGACGATGGACGGTTTTTCTCCGGCCAGCGAATCCATGTCGGCACGGGTATTGAGCATTACCTTGACGCTGCTCTTGGCGAGCCGGCTTTCGAGATAGTGCTGGTACCAGGTCAGCTTTTCCTTGAATGGCGGGGCGGCTGAAGCGATGAGGCCGCCGCCAAGTGTGGCCCGCGTCTCGTACAGTTCCGGTTTGAATCCGGCCTGGTCCAGCATAAGCGCAGCTGCCATGCCGCCCGGACCGCCGCCGATAATTACTGCGCGCGATCCGCGCAGCCGCCCGGCGTCCGGAATGGCGTCCAGTTCGTGGCCGGTGCGCGGGTTTTCCGCGCAGCCGATGTAGCCGTGTTCGCCGGAACTGATCGTCACGCAGTAGTTGCAGGAAGTGCAGGGGCGTATGCCTGCATCGTCGCCACGCTGCGCCTTGTTAGCCCATTCCGGATCGGCCAGCAATGTGCGGCCGAGTGCGATCAGGTCGGCATCGCCGGATGCCACCGCTCGTTCGGCGGTAGCCGGCCAGCGGATCTGGCCGACGCCGATCACCGGAACGTCGACCACCTTGCGTATGCGCCGTGCGTACGGCAGTCGCCAGCCTTCCGGCATCGACATGGGTTCAACCACCTTGTCGAAACTGGTCCAGCCGGTGCCGATGGAGACGTGCAGTGCATCGGCGCCAAAGGCTACAAGCTTCGGTGCGATGCGTTCCATGTCATCGATGCTCAAGCCCTTGGGATGAAATTCATCAGCCGAGAAGCGGTAGATCAGCGGACGGTCGCCAATGGCCTGCTTGACGCGCTGGATCACGCGCCGCGAAAAATTGAGTCGCCTGTCTTCGTCGCCGCCCCATGCATCGGTACGATGATTGGTCATCGGCGAAATGAAGGAAGTCAGCAAATAACCATGGGCGCCGTGCAATTCGAAGGCATCGTATCCCGCCTTCACGCCAAGTTCCGCGGTGCGGCCGAAGCACTCGATCAGGTATTCGATTTCGGCTTCGGTGAGTGCGCGCGCGCTTAGCTTGGACGGATCCTTGCGTGACGGGACATCGCTCGGCGCGACCGCTACGCCACCTGTGACCAGTTCGCGCTTCGCCCCCTGTCCGCCATGCTGCAGTTGCAGACAGGCGGCGGCGCCCGCGCTCTTAATGGCTTCCACCAGCCGCTGGTGGCCGTCGAGGTGGGTGGGTTTTTCCAGGCTCAGCTGGCGGTGTTCCGAGCGGCCGGTCGCGGCGTCGACGCAGCAGAATTCGACAATGATCATACCGGTGCCGCCCTCGGCGCGGGCGCGATAAAAGGCGACTTGCGCCGGCGTTACCGAGCCATCGGGGGCGCTTAGGTTGGTCGACATCGGCGCCATGACGACGCGATTGCGTAATGCCAGCTTGCCAATTTGAAATTGGCTGAACAGATTGGGATAAGTGGATTGTGGCATCGGAGGTGTCCTAAACGGTGCGAGCCTGCCGGGTTCCGGCGCCGGGCTGCGTTGTGCTGCAAATCATGTGATCTCCTTCTTTATATTTCTCGCGGCCCAACGGCGCCGCCGCTTGACACCATCCGAAAACAGGCTCAAGATAAATGACGAAGTGTCAGTTTTATATAAATCGGTGCGCCCGTCAACTAAAAAGCGCGCCTGAGTCAAAATCAAGGAGACAGATATGCAAGGTCGATATGCCGGCAAAGTTGTGCTGGTTACCGGTGCGGGACGTGGAATGGGTAAGGCGATTGCCGACGCTTTTGCGTCTGAAGGGGCCACTGTCGTCATTTCCGCCAGAACGCTAAGTTATGGTGAAGCCGCAGTGCAGCAAATCCGCGAGCGCGGCGGCAAGGCGAGTCTGGTCAACGGCGATATATCCGACCGCGCCGCAGTCAAGGCAATGTTCGACGATGCGGTCCAGGCGCACGGGCAACTCGATGTGGTCGTCCATTGCGCGGCCGACAATGCACATGGCCGCGTGACGGAGATGGAAGATGAAGCTTATGACTATTTGATCAAGAGCAATATCCACTCGCTGTTCTGGATCGCTAAAGATGCAGCACCGCATCTTTCCCGCGCCGAGGGCAAAGGTCGTCTGATCTACATTTCCTCCGGATCGGCCAACCGCACCTTTATTCCCGGACTGATTCCGTATGCAGCTACCAAGGCATATATGAATGCCTTTGCACGCGGTCTCGCGGTGGAGTTCGGACCGCTCAATATCCTGGTCAATGTCATCGAGCCGGGCATGATCGCCTCCGATCGCATGAAGGGGGAGTTGAATGATGCCCAGGCGAGCGCGATCTCGGCTAATTTCCCGGTGCCGCGTCCCGGCGAATCGGAAGAGATTGCCGCAGCCGTGCTGTTCATGGCTTCCAAGGAAGCGTCCTATATCACAGGGTCGTCGCTGCTGGTCGACGGCGGCGCCAGCATGGTGCCGCTGGTAGGCTTGTCGAACGTAATGTCCAAGGGATGACATGCAAGACGAATTGGTCCTGACTCAGCGTGTCGACAAGCATATCCTTGTTGTCATCCTCAATCGTCCCGAAAAGCGCAATGCCATCAACATCGCGGCTTCGCAGGCATTGGCCGATATCGTGCAACGTGCCGAGCAGGACGATTCGGTTCGGGTCGTCGTGCTGACGGGGGCGGGAGGCAAGTGCTTTTCCGCCGGGGCGGATCTTGAAGACATTGCGGCTGGACGCGGGCATGAAATTGCGATTGGCGATGCCGGTATGGGTGGCCTGATGTTCGTGCACCGCAACAAGCCCTGGATTGCTGCAGTGCGCGGCAACGCCCTTGGCGGAGGCATGGAACTCGCACTGGCCTGTGACATGATTGTCGCCGGTCAGGGCGCAGCATTTGGTTTGCCCGAAGTCAGGCATGGGTTGATCGCCGCCGCGGGCGGCGTGTACCGCGCCGTGCGCAGTCTGCCCAAGGCGCTTGCCATCGAAATGCTGACCACGGGCCTGCCGATCTCGGCGCAGCGCGCGCATGCGCACGGCATGGTCAACCATGTCGTGGGCGACGATGATGTGGTTGCGTGCGCGCTCAGGCTGGCCGATAGCATCGCTGCAAATCCGCCTGCAGCGGTCGGCGAAAGCCTGCGTATCGCGCGTTGCGCCGCTGACCAGGATGAAGATACCTTGCGCACGATGATGATGGATGCCGCAACACGTCTGCTGGGTTCCGATGATACGCAGGAGTCGCTGCGCGCATTCCGCGCAAAGCAGGCTCCGCGTTCGAGCTTGCACTGACGTCGTACAGAAGGAGATATGGAATGAAACGATTTGAAGGACAAGTAGCGATCGTCACCGGCGGTGCGTCGGGAATCGGCGCGGCAACCTGCCGCCGCCTGATCGCCGAAGGCGCAAGCGTCATCATCGCCGACCGTAACATGGCGCTGGCGACAAGCGTCGCCGCGGAACTGGGCGAGCAGGCCCATGCGGTGGAGTTCGACGCGGGCGACGTCGGCTCCATCAGGAGCCTGGTTCACGGCACCATCGAGCGCCATGGCCGGCTCGACGTCTTGCACAACAATGCCGCGATCGGCTCGCCGGAAGTGCACGCGCGCGACACCAATGCGATCGACATCGATTTCGATACCTGGGACCTGGTGATGGCGGTCAACCTGCGCGCCTACCTGGCTGCGTGCAAGTATGCATTGCCGCACATGATTGAGCGTGGGCAGGGCGCTATCGTGAATTCCGCATCCGCCGGCGGATTCTCCGGCGATATTTCGCGCATCGCCTACAACGTCTCGAAAACCGCCATTATCGGCCTGACCAGGCAAATTGCAGCGCAGCATGGCTTGCAGGGCATACGCTGCAATGCGATCGCGCCCGGTCTGGTGCTGACGCCGGCGGCGCGCGCCGTTGCGGCGGATGTGATCGAAGTCATGGGAAGGTACATTCTTACGCAACAGTTCGGTGAACCGGATGATATTGCCAACCTCGTATGTTTTCTTGCCTCCAACGAGGCGCGCTACATCAATGGCCAGACTTATGTGATCGACGGCGGCATGCTGTCGCATATTCCGGCGAATCCGGATCTGGCCGACTATGCGAAAACACACGGGAAGGGCGCACATTAACAACTGCAATTCCGGATATCCATGATATGATTAAAACTGACGGTTTAACAGTTTTTAGCAAAAATGGCGTGCCTTGCTTTTGCTTCGATGCGGTGCAAGGCCTGATGATTTCCACCGAATAAGCGATTATCGAGCGATGACTTCTCCACGGCCTCTTCCTCAGCTGAACGAACTGAACCGTTTTTTCTGGACCGGCGGCGCAGACGGCAAGCTGCGCATGCAGCGCTGCCAGGACTGCGGCCACTGGCTGCATCCCCCGGGAGTGAATTGCCCCGAGTGCATGAGTCGCAATATAGCGCCGCAAGAGCTTTCCGGCGTCGGTACGATCGCTGCACTAACGCTCAACTATCAGCCCTGGTTTCCCGGCGTCGAGGTGCCTTATGCGATTGCGATCGTCAACCTTGATGAGCAAACGGCGCTGAACCTGACTACGAATATCGTCGGTGTGCCACCCGAGTCGGTCCGCATCGGCCAACGCGTGCGCGTCGTGTTCGAGCAGGTCGAGGATGTCTACCTTCCGCTGTTTACACCGATAACAAATTGATGGATTCGCAATGAACGAACAGAACGACGATCTGGAGATGATTCGGCATGAGGCGCGTCGCTTTCTCGGCGACGTGGCGTTGCCCGAGCATTTGAAGGCGCTATTGGAAGTCCCTGGCAGCTTCGACCGGCAAATCTGGAATAGTGCGGTCGATCTCGGCTGGCCCGCGACGCTGCATGCCGAGGAAAACGGCGGCCTCGGCCTTGGATGGAGCGGACTGTGCGTGCTGGCTGAGGAAATGGGGCGCAAGACGGTGTCGTTGCCCTTGATGTCTTCGGCCGTTGCCGCGTATCTCGTGCTGTCGGCCGGAGGCGCCGTATTCGCGCAAGACCTTGGCAAGCAGTTGATCAGCGGAGAGCGGCACGCCTGTCTGGCGCTCGTGACCGATGGCGAAGCGGGCAATCCCCAATCCGGCGTGATCGACATGAAAGGAGGCAAGCTGCATGGCCGTACTGCGGTCGTGCCTTTTGGCGCCAGCGCCGATTACGCGCTCGTTACTGCGCAATCTTCGGGCGTGACACAACTGGTCCTGGTCGCGCTGGAACAGAAAGCCGTTACACGCGACATCGTGCCGACCATCGATAACAGCCGCGCGGGGGCGGTCCTGCGCTTCGACGGCGCCGAAGCCTATTCGCTGGCAACTGGCACGTATGCCACGCAGCGGTTGCGGCAGCTTTCGAGCGCCGCTGCGCTCGTCACAGCCTTTGAACAACTTGGCGGCGCGCAAGCCTGTCTTGACATGGCACGCGATTATGCATTGGAACGCAAAGCGTTCGGACAGCCGATCGGACGCTTTCAGTCGATCAAGGCAAAGCTGGCCGATATGTATACGCGCATTGAGATCTCCCGTGGTTGTGCGCTAGACGCGCTTGGAGCGCTCGAACGAGGCGAGCCGGAGTGGTTTGGACTGGCCGCCGCAGCGCGTGTCGGCGCAACCGACGCCTACGAGATCGCCGCCCGCGAAAATGTCCAGACCCACGGCGCCATCGGCGTGACCTGGGAAGCGCTGCCGCATCACCACTACCGCCGCTCGCGCGCATTGGCAGTCGAACTGGGCAGCGCCGCAGCCTGGCGCGAACGTTTGATGGCCGAAATCGGCTGCGACCGTGCTGCTCATTGAAGGAGTCAACATGAACATACCGGACAACCAGCAGCTGCAGGAGTATCGCGCACGCGCCGTGGCCTGGCTCGCCGAGCATGCGTCGCGCTATTCGGGAGCAGCGCGCCAGGGCTTGAGCTTCGAGGAGGATGTGGCGCTGGGCCGCAAATGGCAGGCGCTCAAGGCCGAGCACGGTTATGCGGCGATCACGCTGCCCAAGGAATACGGTGGCGCCGGCTGCAGCGAACTTGAGAAAATCATCTTCTGCGAAGAAGAGATGCGCTATGACCTGCCGCTGGCCTACTTCGGGATCAGCCTTGGCAATCCGGTGCCGATCATGCTGCGTTACGCGCCGGAGGAATACCGGCGTCGGCTTGCCCCGCCGGCGATCCGCGGCGAGCAGATCTGGTGTCAATTGTTTTCCGAACCGTCCGCAGGTTCTGATCTTGCCGCACTGCGTCTGAAGGCGGAGCGCAAGGAAGACGGCTGGGTATTGAACGGACAAAAGGTCTGGACCAGCTGGGCGCAATTGGCGGACTGGGGCGTGGTGGTTGCGCGTACTGATCCGACTGTCCCCAAGCATGCCGGCCTGACCTATTTTTTCCTTGACATGAAGTCGCCCGGGATCACCGTGCGCCCGATCCGGCGTCTCGTCAACGATCCGGACCTCAACGAAGTGTTTTTTGACAATGTCTTTGTGCCGGATGTACAGCGCCTGGGTGGTGTCGGCGAAGGCTTCAAGGTGGCGGTCGAGACGCTGATGATCGAGCGCTATGCAGTGACTGACGAATCCGGATACGGCCCGACACTGGAAGCCTTCATCGACCTGGCGCGCAATACGCGCATCAATGGCGTACCGGCGCTGCAGGATGGTGAAGTGCGCGCCGCGATCGCACAAGCCTTTATCGAACGGCAAGGATTGCGCTCCATTCACCGCCGCGCAATCACGGCAATGGCCGCCGGCAAGATGCCCGGACCGGAAGGCGCGATCCGCAAGCTGCTGCTTGGGCGCACCCGCCAGCGCCTCGGTGCGCTTGCGGTCGACCTGCTCGGCGCCGACGGCGTGCGCATGGATGAACACGCATCCTCGCTCCGCGACTTCACCCGGTCGTACATGGATCCCATCCTGCGCATCGCGGGCGGGACTGACGAGGTGCTGGTGAACACGCTGGCTGAACGCATTCTCGGCCTGCCTCAGGATTACCGGCCCGACAAGGGATTGCCGTTCAACCAGAGTTGACGGCCGGGGCTAGTACAAGGCGCCAAGAATTTCTTATTAGTGTTCTGGAGTGTTTCATGAACTTTGACATCGATCCGGCGGATGTTGCCTTTCGCGAAGAGGTGAGAGCCTTCCTGCGGGAGAGCCTGCCGGCCGACATAGCCGAGCGCAACAAGCGCGGCTTTCATTTTCTGCGCGACGACATGCGCGAGTGGACCAAGATCCTTAATCGCAAGGGCTGGTCCGGCCCGAACTGGCCGAGCGAATGGGGCGGCCCGGGGTGGTCGCCGGTGCGTCAGTTCATCTTTGAGGATGAATGCTTCATGGCGGGGGCACCGTGGATCGATACCGCCGGCTTCAAAATGATCGGGCCGGTGATCATGAGCTTCGGCAGCGAGGAAATGAAACGCGAATTCGGGCCGCGCATCCTCAACGGCGATGTGTTCTGGGGACAGGGCTTTTCCGAGCCGAACGCCGGTTCCGACCTCGGTTCGCTGACCACGCGTGCGGTGCGCGAAGGCGACGAATATGTGATCAACGGCCGCAAGATCTGGACTTCCTATGTCGAATCGGCCGACGTGATTTTCATGCTGGTCAAGACCGATCCGGAAGCGAAGCAGCGCGGCATTTCGATGCTGTTGGTCGACAAGAACGCACCCGGCATTACGATCCGCCCGATTATCGATATCGGCGAGGGCTACAGCCTGAATGAAGTGTTCTTCGACGATGTGCGCACGCCGGTCAAATACCTGGTCGGGGAAGAAGGCAAGGGCTGGAGCTATGCGAAGCATCTGCTCGACCTGGAGCGCGCCTTCAGCGCCGAATGGCCGCGCAACAAACGCAATCTGGAACAGTTGCGCGCCATGGCCGGCCGCGCCCGTGCCGGCGGCGAGCGCCTGATCGATTCACCTGGCTTTGCCGCTCGACTGGCGCAGCTGGACGTTGACCTGCAGGCGCTGGAATGGCTGACCTTGCGCGCGCTGTACGAGCGCAAGGGCGGCAACACGCTGCCGGTCGGTTCGCTGCTCAAGGTGCGTGGTTCCGAACTGCTGCAAAAGATCGGTGAGATGCAGGTCGAGGCGCTGGGCGATTATGGCGCCTACTTCTATGACGATCCGCATGCGACGCCGGCCGGCGACATGAACTGGCCGCCTGGCCCCGATTATGCGCCTGGCGTGGTGGCAGATTACATGTACCGTCGGGCCACGACAGTCTACGGCGGTGCCAACGAGGTGCAGCGCACGATCATTGCACGTTCATTCCTGGAGCTCTGAGCATGGATTTTCAACTGACGCAAGAGCAGCAGATGCTCAAGGATAGCGCGCGCCGCTTCCTGGAAGACAATTGCGCATTCGAGGCGCGCGGTTCGGTGATCGGGAACGGCGGATTCGATGTCGGCCACTGGAATACGTTTGCCGAACTGGGTTGGCTGGGCATGTCCTTGCCGGAAGAATACGGCGGACTCGGTGGTTCCGCGATCGAAACGGCGCTGCTGATGGAAGAATTCGGCCGCGTGCTGTGCATTGAACCGTATTGGGCAGTGGCGGTGCTGGCCGCACAGACGATCGTCGCCAGCGGCGACCAGGACAAGGCCGGCAGCATCCTGCCCGCACTGGTGGCCGGCGAAGCATGTCCGGTGGTGGCGCATGGCGAACCCGATGCACGCGGCATGCTTTCCTATGTCACCACGTCCGCCGTACCGGCCGGACCGGGTAACTGGACTCTCAAGGGCAACAAGTCGATGGTAATTGGCGGCAACGTCGCCGACCGTTTTATCGTGTCCGCACGCACCAGCGGCGCACCCTCTGATCAAACTGGCATTACCTTGTTCCTCGTCGATCGTAGCGTGCCTGGCGTCAAGCTGCATGACGTGCGGCTGATCGACAACCGGTGGTGCGCTGACATTGATCTGGCCGACGTGCAGGTGGCTGAGGCCGATGTGCTCGGTACGGTCGGCGGCGGCTATGCGGCGCTCGACACCGGTCACGCGCATGCGACTGTAGGCTTGTGTGCCGAAGCCGTCGGCGTGATGGAAAAGGCGCTCTGGATCACCCGAGACTACCTGAAAACGCGCAAGCAGTTTGGCGTCACGCTCAGCAGCTTTCAAGCACTCCAGCACCGCATGAGCGAAATGCTGATCGAACTTGAATTGTCGCGCGGTATGGTCCACAAGGCGCTGTCGACGATGAATGCATCGCCCGAAGTGCGTCAACTTGCATTGTCGGCGGCGAAGGTGCATGTTGGCCGCAGCGGCAAATTCGTCTGCGGACAATCGATTCAGCTGCATGGCGGAATCGGCGTGACGGAGGAATATGTCATCGGGCATCATTTCAAAAGGATGACAACTATTGAGTATGCGTTGGGCAGTTCCCATTTTCATCTTGAGCAGCTTGCAGCAATGGAACGCAAACGAGTAGCTTGACGTGACCGGCACGACAAATATCCCGGCTCATAAAACAAAAAACCGCCTGAAAGGCGGTTTTTTTATGGCAGTCCGGTCGGGATTGCGCGAGATCGTCAGGCGGCTTTCGCGGTTTTTGTCGTACCGGTCCGCTCAACACGCGAACGCGGCTTGGTCTTGACGACGCCTGGCGCAACTTCGTTCCTCGTTTGCACGGCAGCCGCCTTGGTCGCTGGCGCAGTGGCTTCAACCTTTGCGACCGCCTGGCCGCCCAGTACGACCATTTTCACCACTCGAGCCAGGTTATTGGTAATACGCTTCAGCCCCAGGCCTTTTTCCATCACCGACGGCTCGGTAGCGGCAAGCCGTTCCATTGCCGCATGCAGGATGGTTGCTTCGGAATACACGTCCGCGCGCTTGCGCGTGGCACTCGGTGGACTGATGGCCAGGATACGCTGGGCAAAACGTTCAATGAACGGCACATAGGTGTTCATCCGCAACTCCTCGAAGCGCGGATCGCCGCGGTCGGCTTCCATGTTGCGAAAGCGCAAGACCTGACGGTGTCTGGCCCAGACTTCGTTCAGCGCGTCGATGACCTTGCGCGCGTGTTCTTCGATGTCGTCGCTGGTCCAGGCCTGGTCGAAAATCGCATGAATCGCCGCCATATCCTCACCGGCAACCTCGCTCAGCGCAAACAGGATGTCCTTGGTATCGTCGAAATACATGTAAAAACTGGCCGGCGATGTGCCTGCTTCGGCCGCAATCGAAACGGCGGTAAGTTCAACCGGCGAGTGCGTGTCCAGAAGCTGCCTTGCGGCTTCCATCAATTTGGCACGCGTTTCCTGCCCTTTACGGCCTAGGGTCTGGCCCTGTTTGTTCTTTGTCACTTCAGTGTTCATTGCAATTCCGCTTAGATGAGAGGCGATTTCAGTCCGTCGTTGGCAGCCCGCTGGAGCGAAGCTGATAGCTATTCACTTATATCTCATTGTGAAACTGATGGCAAGTCCGGCGGGCTGAAGCGGACGATATGTGCGGGTCGCACGATGTTTCACCCGCGACTGGCAAGAGTCTCCCAACTCCCGTAAACTGTTAAACTGTCAGTTATTAAACGCGGTGCGCGGCCGCCATTACAGGGAGAGACCATGGGCACCAAAATCGGGCAGCACACTTGGCACGGCGGGTATGACTGCCGGCGCTGAACGTATCTGGGCGGCGTTTGCTACGCCGGCATTCCGCTGGTTATGGCTGGCCAGTATCGCGATCAATCTGACGATCTGGATGCAGGGGGTTGCAGCGGGGTGGCTTATGGTTTCACTAACCACCTCACCGCTGATGGTCGCGCTGATCCAGACCGCAAGCGCCTTGCCTTCGTTCATCTTTGCCCTGCCGTCAGGGGTGATGGCGGATCTGCTCGACCGGCGTCGCTATCTCATTGCGGTGATCGGCTTCATGATTTGTATCGCGGCGGTGCTGTGCATGTTGTCGGCTTCCGGCGGACTCGGTCCCTGGATGCTGCTATTTCTGACCTTTTGCCTCGGCACCGGCTTCGCGCTTCAGGGACCGGCCTGGTACACCGCCCAGACGGATGCCGTGACGCGACTGCAGCTGGCTTCTGCCATGGCCCTGTCGTCGGTGTCCTATAGTTCCGCGCGCGCCATCGGGCCGGCCATGGCCGGCGCTGTCGTTTCCTCGTTCGGCGTGCTTGCAGTATTCGTCTGCAGTGCTGTACTGCTGGGCGGGGCGCTGGTTGTCCTGTTCCGCTGGAAAAATGCGCCGCGCAACGCGCATCTTCCGCCGGAAGACCTGTTTTCCGGCATGCGCAGCGCAGTGCGTTATGTGCGCCATTCGGAAATCATGAAGGCGCAGGTACTGCGCACCTCTATGTTCGTCGGCGTATCCAGTTCGCTATGGGCGCTGCTACCGCTGATTGCGGAGTTGCAGCTGAATAGCGGGGCGAGGGGCTACGGCTTGCTGCTCGGCAGCATGGGGTGCGGCTCCGTTGCCGGTGCGCTCATTCTGCCTCGCCTGCGAAGCTGGATTGAAATGAATCGCATGATGGCCATTGCCGCCATGCTTTACGCAGCATCGATCCTTGTCGCTGCTTTTGTGCCCAATATTGTTGCCGTGTGTAGCGCATTGTTCATCGGCGGCGCCGCATGGCTGGCAGTAGGCAACACCAATATGATCGCATTGCAGTCGTCGGTGCCAGCCTGGATCCGGGCCCGTGCAGTGGCGGTGTACATGCTGGTGTTTCAGGGAGCGATGGCGGCCGGCAGCGCATTCTGGGGTGTGATCGCCACTGAAATCGGTATGACGAACACTTTGCTCTCCAGTGCGCTGCTGATGAGCATCGTACTGGTGGTCATGTATCGAGTTCCGGCGCGTCTTGGACACGAGTCCGAGGCGACGCAATCGTCCGATGCACTCCATGCCGGATTTGTCACCGAAGCGGTACCATCGGATGCGTCGGTGGCGATCCAGATCGTGTACCAGGTTGCAGCAGAAAAACGGAAGGAATTTCTGCGGCAGCTATATGCGATCGGCAAGGTAAGGCGGCGCGATGGCGCAAGTTTCTGGCGAGCGTACCGTGATCTCGAGCAGGAGAACTGCTACGTCGAACGATTTATCGTCGAATCCTGGGACCAGTATCTGCGTCAGCGTGGGCGGGCCACAGTAGCCGACCTGGAAGCGGAGCGGCAATTATGGACGCTGCACAGCGGGCCTACGCCGCCGGCTATCTCTCATTTCGTTTCGGAACCTTGTCCTTAGGCGCGGTGTCTTGTAACACTTGGTATGGCTCGGCGCTGCCCTGGCATCGTGAATCAGTAAAAATCTTTCAATAACAACTGCGGTGCAGTCGTGAAATCGCGCACGCTTCCTTTTCTCCGTTTTGACAGCGGAATCTGCTCAGGCTGAAACGCATAGCAGGCACCCTTCATCCGCGTGGCAAAGGGGGTTAGATCATCGTATTGATCGAAGTCGAATGCCCGGCCACCGGCCACCATCACGGCTCTGCGCAGGAGCAGCACAGCTTCGGCTGCCGCGGTATCGCGTGCAGCAAGTTCGCGCATATTGATGGTCCGCAGATTAACGTTGTGATAATCGCCGGGTGAGACGACGGTACTGCCCTGAAGGACCCAATCGAGCAGCATCCTGCCGTCGACATGCAAACTGGCGCTGACGGTGCCCCCATGCGGATCTGTCACCATCGCATCGTATCTTCCGCCTGCGCCGCGTGCGGCATGAGCGATCGCAAGCAGCGCAAGATCGAACTGATGCGTGCACTGAGTGCTGGCGTCGAGTCCCCCATTGTCTGCCAGGATATTGCAAGAAACCGGTGCACCAATCAGTCCGGTCAGTTGCGTCGACGCCGAAGGACAGGTCGACCAGGGCGTGCGCATGGCTTGTGCATCGATGCCGGTGACCAAACCATTGCCATGTCGAAGCTCGAGCGTGAAATGATGATAATCGTCCTCAAGGGCGGCGCATACACAGCCTTCGGATAGGATGAAAGCGATACGGCGCCGGTAAGCCCCGCCGGCATCGGGGGATGGCGTCTGCTTCATTTGCTCAAGGCCTCGACGCTAATGATGGCGTTACATAGCAACTGCGCATCGACTTGTGGTGAAAAGCGCGCGGCGCTGGGACTGAGCACGGACTGCTCTGCGAGCAGGGAAATTTCCTCTTGCGTAGGCTGATCCCGCAAAAAATGTACAAGCCGGGAAGGCAAGCCGACATCGTCGTAGAAAGCGAGTAAGTCCTCGACCAGTGTGGCATCGCGCTGCTCCAGCACAAGTTGCACGAGCAGGCCGTAGGCGACGTGTTCGCCATGCAGCGTGTTCGCAGCCCGCGGAAGATGGGAAAAGCCGCGCGCGATGGCATGCGCAATCGATAATCCGCCGTTCTCGAAACTGAGTGTGCTGAGCAGTACGGTTGCTTCCACTACGGCCTCTACGTGCGACGAGACGCGCTGTTGCCGTACATCGTCAACCGCCGGCTTGGCATGCGTGCGAAGGAGTTGATAGCATGCGTTTGCCGATGCAATGCCGGTAAAGGACACCGGCGCACCGAACAGCGTAAGCGCTCCGGCCTTGGCGCAAGCTTCGGCTTCAAATTTCTTTGAAATGGCGTCACCAATGCCGGCCAGGAAAAAACGCAGCGGTGCGCTCGCGATCACCGCGGTATCGACCAGCACGAGATCGGGATGACGCTTCATCTGCTGTACTTCGACCATCACATGGTTGGCGTCGTACACCGCGATCGAAGCGCTTGCCGGACCGTCGTTGGACGCCACGGTCGGCACGCTCACCATGCGGAGATTCAGTGTCCGGGCAACACCCTTCGCAGCGTCCAGTGCCTTGCCGCCGCCGGCGCCGATGATCACATCCGCCTTGCTGGCTTTAGCGCGTGCTGCGAGCGAGGCTATTTCAGCATGTGTTACTTCGCCCTGGAACCGCAGTATCTCCAGCGGCATGTTTGCTTCCGCAAAGCTTGTACTTATTTTCCCCGCGAGCAACTCCAGGACGATGCCGTCGGCGACCAGAACAGAGCGCTCGCCAAGCACAGCAGTATGCCGCCCGAGGCTGGATAGAACTTCTGCTCCCTGTACATACCTTGGGGTTGCGGCAAAGATTGGCATTGATCGATCCTTCTAAAAATCCAATAACAGATGAAATGTCAGTTATTGGATTATCGAAGATCGTTGGTCTTCGGGCAAGCGGTTTTCATGGGTGGCGCTCCACGTGCATCGCCATCGTGGGCCGCAGTCCGACGCCTTCGGGCGTCAATAACATTTCCTATGTGAAATTTTGATTTGATGAATCTCATTTCGTTGAAGTAGTTCCAGATTAAGACAACAAATGGAAGTTGACACCACACGTGTTGATTGATTATTCTTCTTCATGAAAAGAGTCGCGAAGCTTCATTCTGAAGTGAGAGACCACTCAGGGTGCCAATGTGGAAACGTTGTCAGTCCGCGAGGAGACGATCATGAAATATCACCTGCTTTCTGTCCCCGGAAAGTCCGCGCACAGCACTGCCATGACGCATTTTTGGCATGAGTTGGAGAAGCGGTATCGGAGCAAGCATGGGGCGCTCTCATCAAAGGAGCCGGAAGGTCAGGGATCGATACCCGACGCAAGCATCCGTCACGATCACTTGAACCGGAAAGAATTTCATGGCCGCAGTCGCGCGGAAGACGCCATCGATTCCGTGCTCGTGCTTCTGCTGCTATGCATCGCGCTGGCATCGCTGGTATGGGAATATCCGGCATTGCATGACTCGCATCCCTGGCAACATTTAGCGGCGCACTATAGCGTTGATGCATTCAGTGCCTTGTTCAATCGTCATTAGTCCGGGCATGCAGCAAGCCTGAACCAAACGGCGTTTGCGCCACCAGACCGCAAGTACTTCCTTCCGACAAGGGCATCGCTCGGCTCGAACGCGCGCCTTTCCTTTCCTTTTCTCTCTGCTGGCATGCGCAGGACGTTCTCGTCGTCTGCGACGCGTTCAATTTGAGTTTTGTCGACGCGAGTCAGCGAAAAAATATTGCACCGTTCCTGTTGACGCAAAAGTCTATCTGTGGCCTACTATTAAAAACTGACGATATGTCAGTAATAGGGGTGAGTAACGGGGGCCTTTAAAAAGGCGACGCAGCAGGACAAAGCAGTGAATGCGCTTTACAACCATAAAAAAGGAGTTGACGGAGAATGAGTAAGAAAATCGAAACCGGGATGGTGCCGACGAAGATCGCTGCTTCCATTGCACTGGCATGTTTGGCCATGGGCGGACATGTCCATGCCGATACGATCAATACCGGGAACCCGGATATCGAGATGCGTTGGGATAACACTGTTCGCTACAACGGCGGATGGCGCGCGGAAGGCCGTAATCCGGCGTTCTATAACAATCCCGGATTTGACGAGACGGAAGGTCGCTTTAAGCGCGGCGAGATGGTGACCAATCGCGTCGACCTTCTGTCGGAACTCGACTTCACCTATCAGGGCAAATACGGTTTTCGCGTCAGCGGTGCAGCATGGGCTGACGGTGCATATGGCAACAATTCTCTGACCAATCCTGCGCTTCCCGCAGCGAGCAACTACCGCAACGGTCAATACAACGATTACACCAAGCGTTACATCGTCGGTCCTTCCGGCGAAATCCTGGACGCCTTCATTTTTGGCGGGTTCAACCTCGGCGAAACCACGCTCAATGTCAAACTGGGTCAACACAATGTTTACTGGGGCGAGTCCTTGTTCTCGCTTGGGAACAGCATCGCCTATAGTCAGGGGCCGGTCGATACCATCAAGGCCGCGACGAGTCCAGGTGTAGAAGCCAAGGAAACCTTCCTGCCGCAGAAGCAAGTCTCCGCGCAGGCGCAGCTGAGCAACGAGGTCTCTATCGGCGCGCATTATGCGTTCGAATGGAATCCATATCGTCTGGTCCCCGGCGGCACTTACTTCGGAACTGGCGACGCGACGCGCTCCGATTTCGCGACGACTACGCCGATCGTCATTCCGAACGGCGGCGATATCCGTCCACGCAATAGCGGCGACTTCGGCGTCAACCTGCGCTGGAGCCCGGAATGGCTGAACGGCACCGCCGGTTTCTACTATCGCAAGTTTGATGAGAAGCTGCCTTGGGGTGTTACCCAGCTGAGGGCACTGCCCGTCGCGCCGTTCGCTGCGCCGTCGGCCATCCGTCTTGCCTTCGCACGGGACACCGAGTTGTATGGCCTGAGCTTGTCGAAGAACCTGAGCAGCCTGAGCGTCGGTACCGAAATTTCTTATCGCCGCAATACGGCATTGAACTCCACCATATCGGTGCTGCCGGCCAATCGCATCGATCCGACGTATGAAGAAATCGAAGGTGCGCGTGGCAATACCTTCCACGCACTGGCCAATGCAATTTATCTTTTGCCTGAAACGCCACTGTGGCGCGGCGGTTCGCTCAACGCCGAGCTCAACTATAGCCGGCTGTTGTCGGTAACCCGCAATGCGCAGCGCTTCAATGCGATCGGCTATGCCTGCCCGGCGGGACGCGGCAAGGTCGACGGCTGTTCGACCAAGGATGCCTGGGGCATGAACATCAGCTTCACGCCGTCCTGGCCGCAGGCTTTCCCGGGGTGGGACATCTCGATGCCGACAACGCTGGCCTATCAGATCAAGGGTAACGGCTCGGCGCTCGGCGGCGGCAATGAAGGCGCTGTCGCCTGGTCAATCGGCATCGCCGGTACACTGTATTCGCGTTACGACTTTGCGCTGCGCTATGTCGACGCACGCGCTCAACACAATACCAATGCAGCCGGCGTTGCCACGACCACCAACGGTAACGCCGTGCAGAACGACCACGGCTGGGTGTCGTTCACTTTCAAGACAACTTTCTAAAAAAGTTGCAATAATCGATTACAGCGGGCGGCAGTTTCGCCCGTCCTTACGTTAGACAAGTAGGAGACAGTCCATGTATCACGCAAAGCATTTCATGGTCATCGCTGCAAGCGCCCTGATGGCCGGCCATGTGTACGCCGCTCCAACCCCGGAAGAAGCAAAGCAGCTGGGCACGACCCTCACGCCGATCGGGGCCGAAAAGGCCGGCAACAAGGATAGTACGATCCCTGCATGGGACGGCGGCCTGTGCAAGACACCGGCCGGCTACAATCCGACGAGAGGCAGCGCAGGCGGTACGCCTTTCGTCGATCCGTTTGCCAGCGACAAGCCGCTGTACCGAATCACGCAAGCCAATTACAACCAGTATGCCGACAAGCTTGACGAAGGCACAAAAGAGTTGTTCAAGCGCTATTCCACCATGGCGATCGATGTGTACCCAACACGCCGGTCGGTCTGCTACCCCGACTGGGTCTATGAGAACACCGTCAAGCGTGTGATGAATCCCAAACTGGTAGGCAGCGCACCCGGCTTGGCCGGTGCGCATGCGCAGATTCCATTTCCGATTCCGAAATCCGGTTACGAGGTGATGTGGAACGCCAACACGAAGTACGAGCCGGTACACATGACTGGGCATATCGATGCTGGCCTCATGGATGCCTCGGGCACCTATACCCGCACATCATTTCAGACTATCGAGAACTGGACCCCGTACTGGGATAACACGCTTACTTCTCTGCCCGAAGACAAGCCGTTCTGGGCGCTGATCGCTTCGAACAAATATCCGGCCTCGCAAGCCGGTGGCAAACAGCTGCGCTATCAGTTTCTGCGCCCCGACCTGAAAGATTCCATGGCATGGAGTTACGTTCCCGGCCAGCGTCGGGTTCGTCTTGCACCGGAGTTTAAATACGACACGGTTTCCACCACGTCCGGCGGCATCCTGATTTTCGACGAGATCAACGGCTTCGACGGAAAGATGGACAAGTTCGACTTCAAACTGATCGGCAAAAAAGAAATGTATGTGCCTTACAACGCATACAAATTCCAGAACGCAAGTCTTGAAGAAACGATGAAGAAGAACCATGCGAATCCGGATATCTATCGCTGGGAACTGCACCGCACCTGGGTAGTTGAGGCGACGCTGAAGCAGGGCGAACGCCATGTGCAGCAGAAGAAGGTGTTCTACGTCGACGAAGACAGCTGGATTCCGGTGATCTATTACAGCGTCGATCACGCCGGCAAACCGCACCACCTGATGCATCTCGCAGTGTGGCAGCAGTATGACTGGCCGGGACCACGCGGCGGCAACTATGTGCTGTATGACCTGAACCGCGGCATCTATGGCAACCAGTCCAAGCCTTGGGGTCCAGGTGCCGAGAACACCGGTTGGTTCAAGGTTCCAGCGCGCGCGACCAACTACTTCACACCAGATTCATTGGCCGGCAGCGGCGTTCGTTAAGTGTCCTCATGCGGAAGGCGGCGCAAGCGGCTTTCCGCAATATTTCAAAAGTTACACGGAGCGATCCGGTCAAGTATCGCATTGCATGGTTTGGCGGTAGAGTAGTCGTGTAGGAGACAAACATGCAACGACTCATTTGCTTATTTGTTATAAAAATTACATAGGACAAGGTGTGCTCCCACTGCCTTTGTCCACCAAGGAGAATCGGAATTGCGTCAGTTAGTCATACCGGCGTTCGCTTTCGCCCTTTGTATCGGGAATGCCTGCGCTGCCGGCGACGCATTCAAGGATCCTCTCGATGTGCCGGCGCCGGTTACGCGCCTCACGACAAACACCCAGCTTTCCGCAGTCACTCAAGCAGGCAGCCGCCTTGTCGCAGTCGGCATCCGTGGCCTGATCATCACTTCGGATGACGCCGGCGAAACCTGGACGCAGCGCCAGTCCCCGGTATCGTCCGATCTTCTGGCAGTGCATTTTCCCAGCGCCAGCCATGGCTGGACAGTCGGCCATGACGGCGTGGTCCTGCATACGCAGGACGGCGGTAAGACATGGGCCCGGCAGTTCGACGGGCGCCAGGCCGGCAAGCAGCTGGTCGAGCATTTCAAAAAGCTTGCCGACAGGGGCGACGCCAACGCAACACGCTTGCTGCAGGAAATGCAGCTCAACTATGAAAACGGGCCCGAGCAGGCGTTGCTCGATGTCTGGTTCGAAGACGAGAAGAACGGCTACGTCTGCGGTTCCTTCGGTACGCTGTTGTCCACGTCGGATGGCGGCAAGACATGGACCTCGCGCATCGAGCAGGTGGATTACGACGCGCTGCTGCACTTCAACGCCATCCGCGTCAGCGGGCGCAACGTGTTTGTCGCGTCCGAGCGCGGCATCGTTTTCCGCCTGGATCATGACAAGAAGCGTTTTGTGCCGAGCCAGACCGGCTATAACGGCAGCTTTTTCAGCCTCGCGGCAGAAGGCGATATGGTTATCGCAGCAGGTCTGAGGGGTACCGCCTATCGTTCGGCAGACGCCGGAAAATCCTGGGAAAAACTGGATACCGGCGTGATATCGACGCTCACTAGTGCCGCCACTGCGGGAGGTGGCAAGGTGCTGCTGGTCAGCCAGTCCGGCAATCTTTTAGTGAGCGACGATGGTGGCAAGGCGTTCAAGACCTTCCGCGTTCCGCGCCCGACGCTGCTGTCCGGCGTCGTGCAGGCAAGCCGCAACAAGGCGGTGGTCGTTGGTCTCACCGGGGTGCAACAGGTCACGCTCAAATAGCGGCCTGACGTACCCAGCATCAATCTATACGGAGCACATTCATGGCAGTATCGGACCGGTCAATAGACCTGCCAGTCATTACCGACCCTGCGAACTTCGACAGGAACAGCGGGTCATGGCTGGAACGATTCATCTTCAACCACCGCGCCATCATGGTGCTCATCTGCGTGGCAATGACGGCGTTCCTTGGCTGGCACGCCAGCAAACTGCCGGTCAATGCGAGCTTCGACAAGATGATTCCGAGCTCGCATCCATACATCAAGAATTACATGGAAAACCGCGAGTCGCTGCGCGGCATGGGCAATTCGATCAGGATTTCGCTGGAAAATACCAGCGGTGACATCTTTGACAAGGAGTATCTGGAAACGCTCAGGAAGATCAATGACAAGGTCTACCTGATGCCAGGCGTCGATCGCGCATTCATGCGCGGCCTGTGGACTTCCAGCCTGCGCTGGACGGAGATCACGGAAGAGGGCTATCGCGGCGGTCCGATCATGCCGGAACGCTGGGATGGCGGACCTGAATCGACCAGACAGTTACAGATCAATATCGGACGCGCAGGCATCGTCGGCAGCTTTGTGGCCGACAACATGAAGTCCACTGTCATCTTCGTGCCGCTGGTCGAACGCGATCCGCAGACCGGCGCCCAGCTCGATTATGCGGAATTCTCGCGCAAGCTGGAAGCCGAAGTCCGCTCGATGGAAACCGACCGCTTCAAGGTGCATATCGTTGGCTTCGCCAAGCTGGTCGGCGATCTGATCGACGGCCTGTACGACGTGATGCAGTATTTCGCCCTGTCGGTCGCAATCGCGGCACTGCTTGTGTTCCTATACACCCGCTGCGTTCGCAGCACGCTGCTGCTGGTGTTTACGGCGACGTTGGGGGTGGTCTGGCTGCTCGGCCTGCTGCGTCTCATGGGGTATGTGCTTGATCCTTACTCCATCCTTGTGCCGTTCCTGATCTTCGCAATCGGTTTGTCGCACGGCGCGCAAAAGATGAATGGCATCATGCAGGACGTCGGCCGCGGAACGCATAAATACGTTGCTGCGCGCTATACCTTTCGCCGTTTGTTCATGGCGGGATTGACCGCTCTGCTGACCAATATCGTCGGTTTCGCCGTCCTCGTCATCATCGACATTCCCGCGATTCGCGAAATGGCGCTTACCACCAGCATCGGCGTCACCGTGCTGATCTTCACCAAGCTAGTCCTGATTCCAGTGCTGCTGTCCTATATCGGCGTGAGCGAAAAGGCAGCCCGGCGCAGCGTGCAGAATGAAGATAAGAGCGTTTCAGTTCCCGGTGCGTTCCGCATGGTCCGCGCCGGACTCATTCATCTCTGCGAACGGCGCAACGCCATTATCGTCCTCTGCATCGCCGCCGCACTGGCAGCGATGGCAATGGTGGTACGCAAGGATATACAGATCGGCGATCTTAACCCCGGAGCGCCGGAGCTGCGTTCCGAATCCCGCTATAACCGCGATACAGCCTTCATCACCGGCAACTATGGGCTGTCGACCGACCAGTTCGTCGTCATGCTCCGCACCAAGCATGGTGAATGCTATTCCTACAGCAATCTGGTCGAGGCGGACCGTCTGGGCGCCGCACTGCGCCAGGTGCCCGGCGTGCAAACCACGTTTTCGCTCGCCGACGGCATACGGCGCGGCACCTCCGGCATGTTCGAGGGAAATCCCAAGTGGCAAGCGCTGTCGCGCAACGCGAACAATCGCGCACAAGCGTTCAACATTTTCCAAGGCGATCGTCCCGACCTTGCCGAGCGGACCTGCGCAGTCACTCCGATCATCGCGTATCTGAGCGACCACAAGGCAGGCACCCTGACCAGCGTCGTCGATCAGGTCGAAGCGTTTGCGGCCGAACATAATGCCCCCGATCGCGAATTCCAGCTCGCCGCCGGCAACGCCGGCATCGAGGCGGTCACCAACATCGTGGTCAAGAAGAGCTTCTGGACCATGCACTTCGTGCTGTACGGTGCAGTGATCCTGCTTTGCCTGATGACCTTCCGCAGCTGGCGCGCGACCGTGGTCGCCATCATTCCGCTGATCCTGACTTCGATACTTTGCGAAGCGCTGATGGTGTGGCTCAATATCGGCATCAAGGTCGCGGTGCTGCCTGTGATTGCAGTTGGTGTGGGTGTTGGCGTCGACTATGCGCTATACCTGCTCAGCATTCAACTTGCGCTGCAGCGGCGAGGCGCAACGCTGGCCGAGGCCTACACGCATTCGCTGGATTTCACCGGCAAGATCGTTGGCCTTGTAGGGGTGACCATGGCCGCCGGCGTTATTACCTGGGCTTGGTCGCCGATCAAGTTCCAGGCCGATATGGGCATCCTGCTGACGTTCATGTTCCTGTGGAACATGATCGGCGCACTGTTGCTGATTCCGGCGCTTTCCTACTTCCTGTTGCGCACCGAAGCCGATCAGGACAGTCGTCTCAAGCAGGACGATCCTCAGGACGCGTCTGAAGCCATCGAAAGCATGCCTGCGCGTTCCGTGGCGAACGGCTAGAGGGTGTACCGCGCCGCAGAAGTGGAGAACCACTCCTGCGGCAGATAATCTTGTGCCGCTAGTTTTTTTTGGTATCTGTCGCAGAGACGTGCTGGTACAGGCACTCCCACCACAGGCTGGCCAGGGCATCCACGATGTGGTTAAGCGATATGGCGGTTTGCTTGCGGCACAATATCGAAAACATTGCATCCCGCTGGGTTGAAATCAGCAACATGGCTTTTGCGCGCATGATGCGGCGCTCCTTGGCCGACATGCCATGACTACTGTTGCGGGTCACGATGTTCGCCAGGTGCGCATTGTAGTCGGCCGTCAGGGAACTCAACTCGGCGTCGCTTGCGATTGCTTCGCACAGTACCTCAAGCTCGGTCGAAAACCCTGTCCAGTAATTGAAGATCAGCTTGACCCAGGCGCGCACATCCTTGAGGCTCGGATTGGACAGGTTATCAAGCGCATGAAAATGCTTGGCGGTTGCTGAAGTATGGCGCCGCGCGATGCCTGTCGCGACATCCGACTTATTCTTGAAATGCAGGTAGAAGGTAGTGCGGTCGGCACCCGCATGCTGAGCGATTTGAGCAATCGTCGCCGCCCGGTATCCCGTCTCTTCAAACACCTCGATCGCCGATGCGAGCAGGCGCTCATAGGTTAGACGCTTCTGTTCCTGGCGCAGCGACGGTCTTTCCTGTGCTGCCTTCGAGTCACGGTTGGCCATCTCTTTCGCCGTCAGGGTAAAAAACGGCATTTTATCAGGTTGTCATTATTGCTCCGCGGCTGTCGTGTTCATCGGCAGATGTAGACCGAATTCGTTTGTTTGCAACCGGCAGGGATTTGCTTGCTTTGCGTACACGCCTCGGTTAAAGTATAAAAACTGATGAAACGTCAGTTATAATGACTGCGGCCTCGCTGATTCATGGGCGCAGCCGGCTGTGCCGATAGGCGTTTTGCGCGTTTGCAATTGCACGGCGCTGTAACCCGCACGCGGCAAAAGCTTCGTTGTCATACTTTTCAATTGGGAACCCACGATGAAATTATCTGAATACAAGACCATTAGCTTTGAGCGCCGCGGCAAGGTTCTGCACCTGACGTTCAACCAGCCTGACACCCTGAACAGCTTCCATGGACTCTCGCACACCGAGCTGTCGCACATCTTCTATGACGTCGTGGAAGATCCGGAAAGCGAAATCATCGTCGTGAGCGGCGCAGGACGCGCCTTCAGCGCCGGCGGCGATATCGAATACATGCAGTGGCTGTATGACAATCCAAAAGAGTTCTACCGCTGCGTGCGCGAAGCCAAGCGCGTTGTGATGGGCATGCTGGAATGCGACAAGCCGATTATCGGCAAGATCAACGGCGACGCAATCGGTCTCGGTTCTACCGTTGCCCTGTTCTGCGACATGACATTCGCCGCCGACCATGCACGCTTCGGCGATCCGCACAACAACGTCGGCCTGACATCGGGCGACGGCGGACAAATCATCTGGCCTTATCTGATCGGCTATGCGCGCGCCAAGCATTACCTGCTGACAGGCGAGAAGATCGGCGCCAAGGAAGCCGCGCAGATTGGTCTCATCAATGCCGCGATGCCAGCCGCGGAACTCGACGCCTACGTTGACGAGTATGCGCAGAAACTGGCCGCATTGCCGACCCAATCCCTGCGCTGGAGCAAGTCGACCATCAATGTACCGCTGCGCCAGATGGCAGCCAGCATGATGGACGCTGGCATGGCGTACGAAAACGTCGCGGCGCGTACCGCCGACCACGTTGAGGCGATTGCGGCTTTCCGCGGCAAGCGCAAGCCGAACTTCCAGGGACAGTAACCCCCCAGGGACCTGCGCGCAGACAAATCGACAAGCATCAAGTCTGGTTTGACAGCGGCAGGTCCGTATGATTAAATTAAAAAATAACGATTTATCATTTATTGCGAGATTTATCGATGTTGGCGTTGAACCGACGCTTGCCGGATGAATCTACAGGTGACTATCCATTCGCATGCCAACGCGACTCCCCGCGGACGGCTCTTGCAGGAGACGAAGATGAAAGTACGTTTTCCCAAGTGGGACTTTTCCAAGGTCCGCGCTCATTGGGCTCCCTCCATCGAATTTTCGCAGCGCTACAACGCTGCATCGACGGTTCCTGCACATATCGAGCCGTATCTTGTCAAAGTCATGATGCAAGCCAAGAAGGTACTAGATCCCAAGCACACGAAGCTGCATGAAGATCTTGATATTTTTATCAAGCAGGAAGTCCAGCATTGCAAGCAGCACCTTGCCTTCAACAGGGCGCTGTATGCACAGGGCTACGAAGGCATGAAGGCGATCGAGGATCCATACCGCGAGGACTATGACCGCTTCCTGAAGGAAAAGTCGCTGCGCTTCAATCTGGCGTACGCCGAAGGGTTCGAAGCCATGGGCTCGGCCTCGGCGCTGGTCTTTTTCGAGGACCTCGACGATCTGCTGGAAGGCGCCGACCAGGATGCCGTGGACTTGTGGAAATGGCATCTTGCCGAAGAGTTCGAACATCGCGAGGTGGCGTTCCAGGTCTATCAGGCGATTTGCGGCCGCGGCTTTTTCAGCTGGCTGTATCGTGTATATGGCCTGTTCTACGCGGTCAAGCACATCCGCACGCATACCGCGCGACTCGAAGAATTTCTGATGAATCAGGATCGCAAGTCGATGAGCCCGGAAGAAGTGCAGCGCTCGATCGAGCGTCAGAAAGTCATTGCCAAGAAGGTTGCAAAGGCTTCGCTGCCGCGCATGCTCGGTGCACTCAGCCCGTTCTACGACCCGGCAAAGAAAGTGCCGCCTGCAGGGATGGAGCTCTACTGGCAACAGTATTGACTAGACGACAAGGAGAACGGATAGATGGTACGAGGCCTCGATAAGGGACAAAAAGCGGCGCTGATCATCAGCGAATGCCAGCGCGGCGTGATCGAGGAAGGGCTTTCGCCATTTCCTTCGCTTGCGGAACAGGTCAAGTCGCGCGGCATCGTCAGCAGGATCGGCAGTCTGGCGGAGTCCTTTCGCGCTGCAGGGCTTCCCGTGCTGCATGCGCATGTCGTTCACCGGCCCGATTATGCCGACCTGCCGGTGACCAGCGTCATCGTTGGTCTGTCGGTCAGGAACGGCCGCATGAAGGCCGGCACCATCGATGTTGATTCGGTGGCTGAACTGCCGGTGCAACCCGGTGATATCCTGCATGCGCGCAGTTTTAGCCTGGTCGGCTTTCATGGTACCGATCTCGATCAGACATTGCGCAACATGGGCGTGAGAACGCTGGTAATTGCCGGCGTGTCGTCCAACGTCGCCGTGAACGGTATGGCGCTCTGCGCCTCGGATCTCGGCTATCAGGTCGTGATTCCAGAAGATTGCACGGCCGGTGCGACGGCCGAGTCGCACGCCTTTATGATGAAGGAAGCATTGCCGCTTTATGCGACGGTTACCAGTGGGAATGCAGTGATTGAACTGCTTGCGGGGCGCAGCAAGGATTAAGGCGCCGCGTCATTGCCAGGTTATCTCCATTTCCCTTCCTGCAACGCGATGCGACGGGCGGACAGCCATGCTTCAGGTGTCCGCCGTCTCATTGATTTTCTCTTACTAAACCGCCGCCGCTTCCGCCAGCGACTTCAATGTCACGCTCTCGTCCGCCAGCAGCGCCGGATCGATTGGGCGGCGGGAGGCAACCAGTTTTTTGACCAGCATGAATTCCGGCGCGCGGTTGACGCAGTCGGCCGAAATGACGATGCCGTTCTGTAAATAGAAAGTAGTGAAGGATTTGCTCGCCGGCGAACCGCGCGTGATCGCAAGGTCGTAACCCTGCGACAATCCGGCCATTTGCAGCTTCACATCATACTGATCGGACCAGAACCATGGCACGGATGCATACGCCTGCGGCTTGCCGCAAATGAATGCTGCTGCAATACGCGCCTGCTCCAGAGCGTTCGGCACCGATTCGAGACGAATTCGGCGGCCATAAATCGGATTCGGATGATTCGAGCAGTCGCCGATGGCAAGGATGTCAGGGTCCGAGCTCTGCGTGAACTGGTTGACGACAATGCCATTGTCCACAACCAGCCCGGCTCCGGAGGCAAGCTCGACATTCGGAATCACGCCGATGCCGGCGAGTACCAGATCCGCTTCGATCTGTGTGCCGTCGTTCGTTATCACAGCTTCGACGTCGCCGGCGGCGTTGAGCGTGATGCTCTCAATATTCGCGCCGACACGGATGTCGACGCCGGCCTCTCGGTGCAGCGATTCAAAAAATGCGGAAACTGAAGGAGCCGCTACGCGCGCCAGGACACGCGGCTGCGCTTCCAGCACGGTGACATGCAGTCCAGCCTTGCGCGCGACTGCGGCGACTTCAAGACCGATATAGCCGGCACCGATGATCAGCAGGCGCGCGCCTTCGACAAAACGTCCGCGCATACGCTCCACATCGTCTGTCGTGCGGAGGTAGCAAAGGTTGGAGGGAATATTGCCCGCGTCGAGTCCCACCGCAAGCAAGGGCCGGGGGCGACTGCCGGTGGCAAGTATTGCGCGCGAATAAGCGAGCGTCGTCCTGTCCGACAGGACCATGCGCTTGTTTTCGCGCTCAATGCGCTCGACTTTGACACCCGTACGCAGCTCGACTTCGGCCTTGTCATAGACTGTCTGTTGCTTGAGCAGAAGTGCTTCCAGCGTCGTTGTGCCGGCCAGATACGCCTTGGAAAGGGGCGGACGGTGATAGGGCAGGCGTGGTTCGTCGCCGACCAGCACAATGCGGCCGACATGGCCGGCCTGACGGACCGCGGTCGCTGCCTCGGCGCCGGCATGACCGGCACCGACTACAACGACTGCCGCAGTATCGGCGCTCATGCGACCTCGATCATTGCAAAGTCATTCTTGGCTGCGCCGCATTCCGGGCAAATCCAATCCTCAGGGATATCCTCCCAGCGCGTTCCCGCTGGAATGCCCTCATTCGGAAACCCTAACTCTTCGTCGTAAAAAAATCCGCAAAAAAAGCATTGCCACTTCTTCACTGCGCTCTCCTTCGATAATACTTTGTAAAGATGATTGATATCGCGCTTCAGGCGCCGACTGCCATTCTGCCCCGCGCCCGCGCCGACAGCGCGAAGTGGAGGGCCGCCCATGGGCAGCAGATGCACATCACGGTCGCCATCGCGTAGCGCAGCGATTGATCGCCGCCATAGAGGTCGCTGAGGACGCCGACCATGAAAGGGCCAAGACCGTAGCCGACCAGATTGGTGCACACCTGCATTGTCGCCGATGTGACGCCCCGCATGTTGGGCGCGGCAAGACTCAGCATGCTGCCGAACGATGCCGGAAATGTTGCAAATGACACCAACATCGCGAAGCACATCATGCCGATCGCGACGGGCGTCTTCGACACCAGCGTGCCGCCGACCGCGAGAAGCAGGGTGGCGAAGCAGATAAAGAAACAGAGATCGATGCGGCGTCGGGGATGCTTCTTGCCCAGCCTGTCGCTCAGTAATCCACCGACCACCGAACCGGCCGCGGCGAAGAAACCTCCGGCCAGTGCCGACACCATGCCGGCCTCCTTAATGCTCAAACCATGGAAACGCATGCCGAACGACGGTAGCCAGGCTCCGAGTGTAGCAATCGCGGCGGTAATGATCGAAATGCCGGCCAGCAAATGCAGCATCGCGCTGTTGCGAGACAGGTAACCGGCAACTTCCTTCAGGGTCGCGGCCTTTTGCTGGACTTCACCTGTATCGGTTGCGCCGCGCTTTGGATTGCGTACGGTCAGTATCAGTACCACGGCCAGCGCGATGCCGGGCAAGCCGGCCACCAGCATGGCAGCACGCCATCCGTATTTCGCCGTGATGAAGCCGCCGATGAAAATGCTGAGCGTGGCGCCGATGGCATTGCTCAGGAAGAAGCATCCGACCGCAGTCGAGCGCCGGCTGGCAGGGAAGAAATCCGAAATGAGCGAAAGGCTGGTCGGCGATCCGCCGGCTTCCGATGCGCCTACGCCCATGCGCGCCAGCAGCAGCTGGATATAACTCTGCGCCAAACCCGAAAGCGCCGTCATGGCGCTCCAGATGGTTACCAGCACCGCCATCAGGCGGATACGGTTGACCCGGTCGATCAACAGACCGATCGGAATGCCGGCCAGCGCAAACGTTGCGCCATAGGCCAGTCCGGTCAATAGTCCAAGCTGGCTGTCGCTTAATTTGAATTCCGCGCGCACCGGCTCGACGATGATCGAAATCATGGTGCGGTCGAGGAAGTGGCAGGAATAGATCAATGTGAGAATGGCAAGTGCATACCAGCTTGATGCCGGTACCGCCTCTTCGGTTGCCGGCGCCTTGGCGCTGCCGGCGACTATCGTATCGTTCAGTTTCATCTGCAGCGTCTCCTAAATGCAATGAACAGTCATGGGTGAAGGCAGCATGTTGCCCCTTTTCCGAATTGTTTTCTTGGCAGCTGCAAGTCTTCAACGACATCCCGTCGCCGCTTCTTCGAGCAATGCGCTTGCGGTTGGATGAATCATGCCACAGAAAATCAATAAATGATATAGTGTCAGTTATGAGCGGTTGGTGTCATCGGGGATAACGGCTTTGCTCGCGATACTGGAGGAATGTGCATGGAGGATATGGACGATGTCGCGGTTATGCTCCGCGACGCCGCAGTCGGCTTCATCGAGGGACGCTACGACGCAAGTCTGCTGCAGGAGAATTCCCTCAAGCCGCGACCGGTCGATAGAAAACTCTGGAACGAGATGGCTGACATAGGGTGGCTCGGCTTATGCCTCCCCGAATCGGTCGGCGGCTCCGGCCTCGGATTGCAGGGAGCAACCGTGCTGGCGGAAGTTTTCGGTCGAACGCTGTTCTCGCCGCATTTCGCTGGCGCAGTATGCATGCCGTCCGAGATTCTCCGGGCCGGCCTTGATGCAGGTGGAGAATCCGCTTGCGAATCCTTGGCCTCGCTGGTGATCGGCGGCGAACGGCTCCTCGCGCTGGCATGGCAGGAACAGGCGGGCCAAATGCAAGCCGGCGATGCGGCAACGGTGCTGCGCAACGGCAGAGTATCCGGCAAGAAGATTTTTGTGCCCGCGGTAGAGAACGATTCGATTCTGCTGGTCACTGTGTCCACCCCGGAGGGGCCAGCGGTGGTTGCGGTCGCCTGCGACGCCGACGGCGTGACCGTCGAGCAGGCCGCTGCGGGCTTGGGCAGCATTGCCACCGTCACTTTCAATGAGGCGCCGTTATGGCAGGAGCAGCCGGTATTGCAGGGGCCAGCGGCGAGCGCTGCGGTACGCAACGCACTTGCCGCCGGACGCATCGTGCTCTCTGCGCAACTTGCCGGGTTGGCCTCAGGCTGCCTTGAAAAGAATATCCGGTATGTGAATGAACGCATCCAGTTCGGCCGCGCCATCGGCAGTTTCCAGACCATCCAGCATCGCTGCGTCGATCTGCACATCGACACGCTGCTTGCCGGTTCGAGCTGGCGCAACGCTCTGCGCTTGTGGGAGACCAGACCAGACGATCCAGCAACGGAAGCCGCCATCAGTGCCGCAAAGGCGCGCTGTGGCGATGCAGCCATGAAGGTGGCGCGACAGTCGGTACAGATGCATGGCGCGATGGGTTTTGCCGAAGAAGTCGATGTCGGGTTCTATCTTCGGGCGGCGATGCACGCCGCATCTTACCTGGGCAATGCGCTGCAGCACCGCCGGCTATTTGCTGACCCACGCTTGATGACCACGAAATTGGAGGAATCGCATGCTTGACCTGATAGAGCGGCAGGCGCTTGCCGAAATGCCGGACGAGGCATTCCGTCTGCGCTTTCGAACCTGGCTGGAACAACACTATCCGCAAGAGTGGCGACAGGACCACCGCCGGCCATTCCTGCGCCTGCGCGGGGAAGACCTGAGGTACTGGCTGCGCCTGCTGAATGAACATGGCTGGCGAGCACCGGCCTGGCCGCGCGAATATGGCGGCATGGGGCTGAGCTTTCGCAAGCAGCTTATCTATTACCAGGAAACCGAACGCATCGGCGTGGCGCGCATCATCGACAATGGCGAGACCCAACTCGGCCCGACGCTGATCCATTGCGGCACGGAAGAACAGCGCAGATATTACCTTCCGCGCATTCTGGACTGCGATGACGTCTGGTGCCAGGGCTATTCCGAACCCGGCGCAGGTTCCGATCTGGCCAGTCTGCGCACGCAAGCGGTACGCGACGGCGACAGCTTCGTGGTAAGCGGACAAAAGATCTGGACTACGCATGCGACCGAGGGCACGCATATCTTTACGCTGGTGCGCACTGGACGCTATGAAAAAAAGCAGCAGGGCATCAGCTTCCTGCTGATCGACCTGAAAGCGCCGGGCGTGACGATCCGGCCTATTCCCAACATCGCAGGCGAGGATGAATTCTGCGAGGTGTTCTTCGATGCGGTGCGGGTATCGGCGGACAATCTTGTCGGCGAACTGGATCAGGGCTGGAATGTGGCCAAGGCCTTGCTCGGACATGAACGCGTCTGGCTCGGTAGTCCCGCGCTGGCCGCCAAGGCGCTGGAACTTGCCGAAAGCCTGGTGACCGAGATCGGCTTCGCGGCGGACGTCGGGGTGACGGACCGCCTGGCAGCGCTGCAGGCGGACCTGCACGACTATCGCCTGCTGTACGCGGACATCTGCAACAGCATTGCCGAGAAGGAGCAGCAGCCGGGGCCGGAAGTATCGGTGCTCAAGGTATACATCTCCGAACTGCTGCAGAGAATTACCGAATTCAACGTCGAGATCGCATCCGAGTATGGCGGCGTGATGGGCGACGTGCAGATCGGCAGCATGCTGACCGATCTGCACTGGCAGCTGATGATGGCGCGTCCGGTGACCATTTATGCGGGCGCCAATGAAGTGCAGCGCGACATTCTCGCCAAGGCGGTGCTGCAGATGCCGTCGGAGCCGCGCAAGGCGGCTTGAGCAACAGATATTAAAACGTCCAAGTAGCAATAGCAGTAATCCAATAACGCAACAACATCAAGGAGACCATCATGGATTTGGGCATTGCAGGAAAAGTAGCTTTCGTATCAGGCGGCAGCAAAGGCATCGGGCGCCAGTGCGCCGAAATGCTGGCACGCGACGGTTGCAAGGTTATCGTCGCCGCCCGCGGTCAGGAAGCGATTGACGAGACAGTCAAGGCAATCAGGGCGGCAGGCGGCGAAGCAACCGGCATCTCGGCCGATCTGACCAGCGAGAGTGGCGTATTGGGCGCGGTGCAGGCCGCGCGCGACGCCTACGGCGCGCCGGATATCGTGATCACCAATGTTCATGGTCCGGGACCCGGCGACTTCTTCGATCACAGCGGCGAGGATTTCGTCGATGCTTTCCGCGACCTCGCGCTGAGCGTGATCTTTCTTGCACGCGCTACCCTGCCGCAAATGAAGGAGCGTGGCTGGGGACGGCTGGTGACGATCGGCAGCGGCGCGGCGAAGGAACCGCCGTCGGAACTGAAGCACATTCTTGCCAATACCGCGCGTGCATCGGTCGTGTCCTTGAACAAGTCGCTTGCCAACGAGTTCAGCCAGTACGGTATCACGGTCAATACGCTGGCTACAGGGTGGATCGGCAGCGAGCGGATGTATGCCTATCTCGATCACGTGGCGGAAGAGAAAGGGATCACCCGCGAAGGCGCAATGCAGATGCTAAAAGGCCTGATTCCCGTCGGCCGTCCGGGCAAGCCCGAGGAGATGGCGTCGCTTGCGGTGTTTCTCTGCTCGGCACAGGCGTCTTACATCACTGGCAATCTGATTGCGGTGGATGGCGGGCTTCATCGCTCGGCCTGGTAAGGCGATGACTGCCGAAGCGACCCGTATCCGTCTGACAAGGCGTCCGGCGCATGAACTTTGCGTGCAGGATTTCCTCGTCGAGCAGGTGACAGTGAAAGCACCTTGCCAAGGCGAAGTTCTTCTGCGAGCACGCTACCTATCGCTCGATCCCTACCTGGCGCGTCGCATGTGCAGTTGGGACGGGCCGCAAGCCGGCGCGATCGTGGGACGGATGATCGCTGAAGTGACGCACTCGGCTTCGCCCCACTTTCATAACGGGGACATCGTCTTCGCTGAAGCACCATGGCAGGATCGGCTGGTGCTGGATGCCGCCGGACTGCGCCGCGTCGATGTGACCGGCATTGCAGCTTCGGCCTGGCTCGGAGTGCTGGGATCGTCAGGCATTACCGCTTGGGCCGGAGTGCGCAAAATCATCGCGCCGCGCGCCGGCGAGACCCTGGTGGTCTCGGCGGCAAGCGGCCCGGTTGGCAGTGTGGCTGGCCAGCTCGCCCGGCTTGCTGGTGCGCGTGTGATCGGAATTGCCGGCGGCGCGGAGAAATGCCGCTATGTGCGTGAACATCTCCGCTTCGATGCGTGTGTCGACCATCGCGGCAGCGACTTTCCTGCGGCTCTCGCTGCGGCGACGCCGGATGGCATCGATGCATTGTTTGAAAACGTCGGCGCCAATACCCTTGACCCCGTGCTGCAGAGAATGAACAAGGGAGGGCGCGTGGCATTGTGCGGATTGTTCCAGCACTATCAGGATGAAAATCCGGTATGCCTGAAGCATTTCCGCAATCTGCTCGACAAGGCGATTCGCGTGCAGGGTTTCCATGTCAGCGACTACGCAGCCGAATTCGATGCCGCGGCCAGCGAGCTGGCCTCCTGCCTGCGCAGCGATACATTGCGCCATAGCGAAACGGTGACCGATGGAATCCGGAATGCGCCGCAGGCTTTCATCGATATGCTGGCCGGCCGGGGCACCGGCAAGCATCTGGTACGGGTTGGATGACGTCGTTGTAAAGGCTCAGGCCGGCGGCAGATGGCGCAGCAAAAAGTCGTGGACTGCCGCATTGAAAGCATCGTTCCTGTCGCCCGCGATCATGTGTCCTGCGCCTTGTATGTCGGCGAATTCCAGGTGCGGCATCAGTGTCCGGAATTCTGCGACACCCTCCGGGCTGACCACATCGCTTTGCTGACCGCGCACAAGCAGTGCCGGCAGCTTGATATTTTCACTTGCCTTTCGCATGCGGTCGGCGATGCGTGCCAGCTTCAGGTGGCGGTCGCCGGCAATGAAATTCGGATCCCAGTGCCAGTACCAGCGACCGTTGTCCCGCAGGCGCAAGTTCTTGCTCAAGCCATCGAGATTGCGAGGACGCGGCCGCGTCGGATTGTAGGCTGCCACCGCATCGTCGGCTTCGGCGACGCTGGCGAACCCGTCCGGATTCGCCGACATGAAATTATGGATGTGGGCCACACCCTGTGGTTCCAGCCGGGGCGTGACGTCGACCAGCACGAGGGCACTCGCCAGATCCGGATGCGTGCCGCAGGCAATCAATGCGTTCACGCCGCCCATTGACGCGCCGACCAGCGCCGGCTTGCCGCCGATAGAATTGACCACTGCGACTACATCGCCGACTTGTGCTTCGAGCGAATAATCGCCGTTGCTGATCCAATCAGATTCGCCGTGGCCGCGCGCATCGACCGAGACGACGTAATAGCCGGTGTCGATCAGGTCGCGCTGCGCCTTGCCCCAGGAATGGCGCGTCTGACCGCCGCCATGCAGCAGCACGACGGCCGGCGCGGACGGATCTCCACCCGCATCGGCCACCAGCCGGTAATTCCCGGTACCGGTAAAAGTGCGTTTTGCAATGTCGTGGCTCATGGGTTCGGTATGGAGAATCGAGGGTGGTTGGCGTGACGGGGCTAGTACGATTCGGTAGCGCAGGGCTGGCTGCCTGCGCTACCGGGTTGTGACCAGTTCTCGGTGAACTGTTTCAACGCTTCTTGATTACGATACCGGCCTTCTCGCGGTCCCAGGTGGTCGGCGTGACGCCCTGATCGCGCAACTCGTACTTCAGGATGCGCCCGACCGGACTACGCGGGAAGTCGGTGCGGAACTCGAAATAGCGGGGCACGGCATAGTAGGGCAGATGCTCGATCGACCATTTGCACAAGGTTTCCGCGTCCAGCTGCGCGCCAGCCTTGAGTACTATGGTGACCTTGAGTTCGTCCTCGCCAAGCGGATCCAGCACCGCATGGGCGGCGACATCCTCGATCGCTTCATGCGCGCGGAATGCATTCTCGACCTCGAAGCTGGAAATGTTTTCCCCTCGGCGACGCAGGTAATCCTTCTTGCGGTCGACAAAGTAGAAATAGTCATCCTCGTCGAACATGCCGATGTCGCCGGTGTGGAACCACTGATTCTTCATCACCTTCAGCGTATCTTCCGGACGGCGCCAGTAGCCTTCGAACATGATGTGCGGCATGCGTGGACGCACAATGATTTCGCCCGGCGTATTTGGCGGCAGTTCGACATCGTTGTCGTCGACGATGCGCACATCGAACCATTCATTGCGCAGGCCCGAACTGCCCGGACGCGCCGGCGTCCCGAACGGCAGCAGCGTCATCAGCGAACATTCGGACAGGCCGAAACCGCCGGCCACCGTATGCTTGACGCCGAAGCGCTCTTTCCAGATCGCCTGGATGTCGGGCGGGAAGGGCGCGCCCCAGGCAGCAAACAGCTGGCCGTAGCAGCGTTTCATCGCATCGTTGTCCGGTGCCTTGGCAATCATCGGGAACATCGCGGCCAGCATCGCGACATCGGTCGCCTTGGTGCGTTCGATCTCCGGCCAGAAATTCGATACCGAGAAACGCGTATAGATGGAGACGCGGGCGCCGATCATGAGATTGACCAGCACCGTGGAGCAAACTGCATTCTTGTGGAACAGCGGCAGCGGCGTCCAGGTGATCGCATCCTGGGTACGCGCGGTCAGGCGGATCATCTGATGCGCAAACGTCACTGCGTAGTTATGGCTGATCATGCAGCCCTTCGAGGGACCGGTCGTGCCGCCGGTGTAGATCAGCATCGCAAGGTCGCGCGGCTTGACGTCGACGTCCTGGTCTGCGGTATTGGTGCTGAGGATTTCAGACCATGGAAGCATGGATTGCTTGAAGCCGGGAAGGTTCGGCATGTCTCCGCGGTAGACCAGCGTACGCAACTCCGGCAGACGGTCTGCGATGGCGGCAACGCGCTCTGCATAGTCATGCTCGGCAATGATGACGCCGGCGCCGGCGTCGCCGACCTGATGTCGCAGGAATTCGCCCTTGAGCGCGGTATTAATCGGTACGCTGATCGCACCGAGCTTGTTGATCGCCAGCCAGATGAAGACGGCGTCGGCCGAGTTGTCGAGGATAGTGACGACGGTGTCGCCTTGCTTGACTCCCAGCGCGCTCAAGCCATTGGCAAGCCGGCAGGCACGGCGGCTGACTTCGGCGAATGAATATTCGTCGCCGAGAAATTCCAGAAAAATGCGATCACCGTGCCGCTCTGCAGCGCGGCGCAGTACGGCGTTGATCGTGTCCTGCTCACCGGCCTTCCATGGGGCCAACTGCTTCATATCCATCCTGAATCTCCTTGGGTTTTATCGGGTAATGCCGGGAATGCCTGACTGCGGCCTGACCGGAGCGATTGCCGCCGGGACCGCTCTTGACGGCGGGATTAAACGGCCTCATAGTTCAATTTCGAATAACTGACACTTTACCAGTTTTTGAGAAGGGGTGGTGTTTTTCACCGGCAGGCCGCGGAAAATTTTCACGCCGGCTATGTTTCCTTCGTTGCCGGCAGCAGCCAATGCGCCTCAGATGCCCGCTGCCAATTGTGCACCTTACAACTTTTCGAGAAAGAACCTGATCATGCGTGAAGCCCTTATTGTTTCCACCGCACGTACTCCGATTGCAAAAGCACACCGCGGCGCACTCAACAACATCAAGTCGCCGACGATGACTGCGCACGCGATCGAGCACGCGGTACGGCGTGCCGGGATCGACGGCGTGGAAGTCGAGGACGTCATTATCGGCTGCGCGATGACTGCAGGCAGCGCGGGACGCAACCTGGCGCGCGCGTCGGCTCTCCGGGCCGGCCTCGGTGTGACGGCCGGCGGCTCGACGGTGGACCGCCAGTGCGCGTCCGGCCTGATGGCGATTTCGATTGCCGCCAAGCAAATCATTAGCGACGGCATGGATATCGTCATCGGCGGCGGCGCGGAAAATGTCAGCGAACTCGCGCCAGCCTACGGTGAATGGTCGCTGCGCGAAAAGGATCCGCGCCTGGTCGAGATGGTGTCGCATGCCTACATGCAAATGATCGACACTGCGGAATTCGTGGCAAAGAAATACGGCATCAGCCGCGAAAGCCAGGATGCGTTTTCCCTGGTGTCTCAGCAACGCGTTGCCGCCGCCCTCGCGGCCGGGCGCTTCGACCAGGAGATCGTCGGGCTGGAAACGACCATGAAACTGGTCAACAAGGAGACTAAGGAAGTCAGCTACAAGGATGTCGCACTGACAAAGGATGAGGGACCCCGCGCCGATACCACCGCCGAAGGCCTGGCCGCATTGAAACCGGTCGTGCCGGGCGGTTGCGTTACGGCCGGCAATGCCAGCCAGCTATCGGACGGCGCATCGGCTTGCGTCTTGATGGAAGCCAAACTGGCCGAACAGCGCGGGCTCACGCCGCTGGGTGCTTATCGCGGATTCATGGTGGCCGGATTGGCACCGGAAGAAATGGGCATCGGTCCCATCTATGCGATTCCCAAGCTGCTGGCCAAGCACGGCCTGAAGGTGGACGACATTGGATTGTGGGAGCTGAACGAGGCTTTCGCTTGTCAGGCGATGTACTCCCGCGATTTTCTCGGTATTGACCCCGAACGTTTCAATGTCAATGGCGGTGCGATTGCGCTTGGCCATCCTTTCGGCATGACGGGCTCGCGTCTGGTAGGCCATGCGCTGATCGAAGGACGCCGCCGTGGCGTCAAGTATGTCGTGGTCAGCATGTGCGTCGGCGGCGGCATGGGAGCCGCCGGCCTGTTCGAAGTGCTTTAATACCAATCCCAACCCATAGCGTGACATGGAATCGCGCCTTTTCCTCAATTGACAACATGCTGTCAGACTGGCACCCTCTGGTCTTATGCAAAAAAAGTTTCATACAGAGGCAGGGGGCGCTGTCGAGGTGCTGGTCGACGAGGTGCTGCGCCTGCGCGGGCGCATTCTTTCCGCATCGCGTGAATTGAACGAGACGCGCGGGCTCCAGAGCCATTCGGAAGGATTGCTGCTGACCGCGGTGGTGCGCGCCGCCGAGCCTCCCACGGTGGCGAAGATCGCACGCAGCCTCGGCCTGACACGCCAATCGGTGCAGCGCACCGCCAATGAACTGGCTGAGAGAGGGCTGGTCAGTTTCGAAGACAATCCGCATCATAAGCGCGCAAAGCAGCTGGTCGCCACGGAAGCGGGTCTGGCCGCGCATGCGCTCAATGCCGACTCGCGCGGTCAATGGACCGACCGTATCGGTGCTGCCATCGGCAGGGACGAAGTCGAACATGCGGTTGCGGTGCTACGCCGCATAAGGCAATACCTCGAGCATCCCGAAGCGGTCGACGCCGAGTTCGCCGACCTGCATCCGCGCATGAACAAAGCGAAGAAGTAGCGCTACGCTGGGCTATGCGAGCGCGTTCGCCTGCACGATGGCATCGATGCGCTCGGCATGTACTTAGAAACCCTCAGCCGGCTTTCACGCCAAAGCGCTCGAGCATTGCCTGCATGCGCTCTTCTTCGGTAGTGGAATCAATGTACTCCAAGCCCTTCACCGCATTCGGATCGCAGGCGCGGCGCAAGGGCCCGACGCGAAATATTTCATCGACCACATTTCGCGCCGCGATTTCCGGCGCCAGTGCGTTGACGCGGGCTGACTCCGACATCGCTGCCTGGGCCTGCGCCATCGGGCGGTAAAGCTCGTAGGCGATCGCATCCGGGGGACGATGCGCGATGCTCGAACGCAGCATGTCGGTATCGACCCCGCCGATCGGGATTTCGATGACGCGGATGCCGAAGGGGGCAAGCTCGATGCGCAAGCCCTCCGACAGCGCGGCGATCGCCGCCTTGCTGGCGCGATAGATCGAGTAGAACGGCAGCGGCGTATACGCCCCCAGCGAACCGATGTTGCAGATGATGCCTGCGCCCGCATTGCGTAACGCCGGTATGGCGCGCCGCGTCAGGTCGATCACGCCAAAGAAGTTGGTTTCGAAGGTCTTGCGCCATTCGTCCAGGGCCGCTTCCTCGATTGGAAGATAAGGGCCGCGATAGCCGGCGTTGTTGACCAGAAGCTGTAAATCTTCGGGCGGACGGTAATCGCCGAGTGCTGCCACATCGAGCGCCTCGACCTCGATCTTTCCCTTCAGCGTGCGGGATTCCTCCAAGAGCTGCACCGCTGACGCCGGATCGCGCACGCCGGCAATCACATCGAAGCCGCGCGTCGCGAGCTCCAGCGCAATGGCCTTGCCCAGCCCACGGTTTGCGCCGGTCACCAGCGCCTTGCCTGTCTGTTTTTCCGTCATGTTTGTCTCTCCGATTCATGCGGCATAGGGAAAACCGCCGCGACCAAGACATTTTCAAACATTGACAGCAAACTGTCAATCTGTCACATTGCTGTCAAAGCGAGACGCGTTTGACTCGCTGCCTGCGCAAACCCGTAGCCCGACAGCACTGTCGTGCCAACCATCTTCAAGGAGACGATCACATGTGGGATTTTTCAACCGACCCGGAATTCCAAAGCAAGCTCGACTGGATGAAGGAATTCGTCCGCAAGGAATGCGAACCGCTCGACATGCTGTTCCCGCACGCCGGCGACTGCTATGACATCGGCAACAAGAAAGCAAGGGCTATCGCCAGGCCGCTGATGGAAGAAGTGAAGCGCCAGGGGCTGTGGGCCTGCCATCTCGGGCCGGAACTCGGCGGTCAGGGCTATGGCCAGGTGAAGCTGGCGCTGATGAATGAAATCCTCGGACGCTCTTTGTGGGCACCGACCATTTTCGGGACGGCCGCGCCGGATACGGGAAATGCAGAGATTCTTGCAATGTTCGGCACCGAGGAACAGAAGCAACGCTATCTGCAGCCGCTGCTCGATGGCGACATCGTGTCCTGTTATTCGATGACGGAACCGCAGGGCGGCGCGGACCCCGGCGTGTTCGAATGTACTGCCGTGCGCGAAGGCAATGAATGGGTGATCAACGGCGAGAAGTGGTTCTCTTCCAATGCGCGCTACGCCGAAGTCCTGATCGTGATGTGCGTGACCAATCCTGACGTGCCCATCTACAAGGGCGCTTCGATGTTCCTGGTGCCGGCCGATACGCCCGGCGTCAATATTCTGCGCAATACCGGCGTACATGGCGAGCCAGTCGGCGAGGGCGCCCATGCCTATATCCGCTATGAAAACGTGCGGGTTCCCGCCGATGCGCTGCTTGGAGAAGAAGGGCAGGGATTTGCCGTGGCGCAGGCCCGGCTCGGCGGCGGCCGTGTGCATCACGCCATGCGCACTGTCGGTCAATGCCAACTCGCGATTGAAATGATGACCGAGCGTGCAGTGAGCCGCTCCACCAAGGGTTCGCTGCTTGGCGACAAGCAGGCAGTGCAGGGCTATATCGCCGATTCATGGATAGAACTGCAGCAATTCCGTCTGCAGGTGCTGCATACCGCATGGCTGATCGACCAGGGGCATGAGTACAAAGCCAATCAGCTCTATATCGCCGGCATCAAGGTCGCGTCGGCCAAGGTGTTCCATGACATCGTGCAGCGTGCGATCCACATGCATGGCGCACTTGGCGTATCGGACGAAATGCCGCTGGGCCACATGTGGATTTATGCGGCGATGATGGGCATCATGGATGGGCCGACCGAAGTTCATAAAGGCACTGTCGCAAAGAATCTGCTCAAGCAAGCCAGACCGGCTGAAGGCATGTTCCCGAGCGCGCACCTGCTGACGCGGAGGGAAGCGGCGCGCAGGAAATACGAAGGCATGTACTGACCGGCACTTTTCAAAGAAAGGCAAATCATGACCACTTTGCTTCCCGACTTCGACGGCCTGCTCGACTGGCCGCGGCTGCAGGAATGGATAATCGCCCAGCCGCTGCCCGGCAGCGGACCGGTCACCGCGATCGAACGCCTGTCCGGCGGATCGCAGAACAACCTTTTTCTTCTGAGTCGCAAGGACGCGCGTTTCGTGCTGCGGCGTCCGCCCAAGCACCTGCGCGCCAACAGCAACCAGACCATGCTGCGCGAGGCGCGCGTGCTGTCGGCGCTCAAGGGGAGCGCAGTACCGCATCCGGAGTTCTTTGCCGCCTGCGCCGACGAAACGGTGATCGGCGCTGCGTTCTACGTCATGGCTCCGCTTGATGGTTTTACTCCAATCGGCAAGTTGCCGGGCGGTTATGCGAGCGAGCCCGAATGGCGGCGCGCAATGGGCATCGAGATGGTGACCGCCGCAGCGGCGCTGGGCGCCGTCGATCACGAGACCGTTGGGCTCCGCGACTTCGGCAAGCCGGACAACTGGCTGGAGCGACAGGTGTCGCGCTGGCGCACGCAGCTGGAAAGTTACCGCGACCTCCCCAACTATCCCGGCGCCTCGCTGCCGCATGTCGATGAAATCAGCGCCTGGCTGGAGCGTCATCGGCCTGCACAATGTCGTATCGGGATCATTCATGGCGACTTTCAGTTCGCTAATGTCATGTTCCACAAAGATGCACCGCGCATGGCCGGACTCATCGACTGGGAGCTATCGACGCTGGGAGATCCTCTGCTCGATCTCGGATGGATCCTCACCAGCTGGACCGAACCGGGGGACCCGGACGTCGGCGGCCGCAAGCCCGCGGTGGAGCCGTGGGACGGCTTTGTATCGCGCGACGTGCTGGTCAAGCTGTACGGCGATCTCAGCGGCCGCGACATGTCGGACATGCCGTGGTTCTTTGTGCTCGCCTGCTTCAAGCTGGCCTGCCTGCTGGAAGGAACCTATGCCCGTGCCTGCGCCGGCAAGGCATCGAAGGAAATGGGCGATTTCCTGCACAACTATGCGTTGTGGCTGATGGCCAAGGCGCGGCAGTTGGCGACATGAGCGCCGCGATGTCGTTCCTGGATAAAGTGGTGTTGATCACCGGCGGTGCGCGCGGTATCGGTCATGCCTGCGCATCGCGCTTTGCGCAGGCGGGAGCCCGCGTGGTGATCGTGGACCTGCTCGATGAAGAGAGTGCTCGCAACGGCAATGACCTCAGCTTTGCCTGCGGCTATGTGCAGGCCGATGCAGGCAACGCTGACGCAATGCGCGCGCTGGTCAAGACCGTGCTCGACAGTGTCGGCGGAATCGATATCTGCGTCTGCGCGGCCGGCATCGGCGGCCCGCCTTCGGCTTACTGGGATCTTGACGATGACGATTTCGATCGCGTACTTGCGGTCAACCTGCGCGGCCCGTTTGTCCTCGGCAAGCTGGTCGGCAGGCATATGCGGGAAACAAGGCGCAAGGGATCCATCATCCATGTATCGTCGGTCGGCGGCAAGCTGGCGGTCGACATGCAGGCAGCCTATTGCATCAGCAAGGCCGGACTCGACATGCTGACCAAGGTGATGGCGGTGGCGCTGGCGCCGCATGGCATACGGGTCAACGCAGTGGGGCCGGGACCGGTACAGACGCAGCTGACGGCGGGACTGCAATCACAGCCGGCGTTGCTGAAGCAAGTACTGTCGCGCACGCCGCTGGGGAGATTCGGCACGGTGGAAGAAATCGCCGGAACGGTGATTTTCCTTGCTGGTCCGGATGCTGGGTTCATGACAGGTCAAACCGTCTATGCCGACGGCGGACGGCTTGCTCTGAATTACATGATGCCGGATCAGGTTTCTTGACCGGAAAAGATTAGCCTAGCGCCGCATCGTTTGAGCCGGGAATGCAAAGTGCGTGGCGCGCGGTGCCGGCAGGTCGAGGATGGACAGACAGCCGGGCGCCGCTTCGACAATGCGCGGCACGAAGTTGACCGCCCGTGCAGCATTGAGCGCGGCCGAGTGATCGGTTCCGTCGTCGCCCGGATAAGCGGAAAATTCGCAGCAAATGCGGGGCGACCCATCGATGTCGACACGCCAGTTCGGTTCGTCCGCACGCTGTCGCCAGTCCGGGCCAAGCTCGAGCCGCGCCGTTTGCTCGTTCACGATCTGCAGGAATGGATGACTGGCGGAATAGGCGGTAAATGTCCAGCGCACACCCGCAGGCGTACCTGCAGGAATGTGCAAACCGCTTGCCTCAAGCACCATGTCTTCCGGCGCCATCGCGTATTCCTTATTGGTGATCTTCACTTCGTCCAGCGGCAGTCCCAAACCATCTGCCACCATGTGCGCCGACTGCCGCATCCCCCATAACCAGAGTTCATCGATCATTGCCGCGCTTTTTTGCTGGTCGACAGGAATGCCGAATCCGCATCCCTGGCTCAACTGGATTGCGGAGGGATAGTGCGCGTTATAGCCGCGTTGCCTCGCGCGGATCGCGGTGACCCGGCCGGCGTAGCCGGAAACAAAGAGCGGCAGCACATCACTGATCAGGCCGGGAATATTGCCTCCTGCCACCAGCGTGGCATTGCCGCTCCGGCATGCCTTCTCCAGCGCCGATCGTTCCGGTTCCCCGTGCAAATACCAGCCGCCGATACCGGAATACACATTGATTCCCCGGTTAAGCAAGCGCTCCACGATTTCCGATTTCCAGGATTTGCCATGCCATAAGGCGCAATCGACGGACAGGGCCAGCAATTTCTCCAAATCACGCGTGGCGAAAACGCCAAGGGGTTCGATGCCGCTCAGTATGCCCGCATCGACGCCTTCCTTCCTTTCATCGTGCACGAGGACGCCTGCGAGCTCGATTCCGGGGTGGTCCGCCAGAAGTCGAATGACCTGGCGGCCGACGCCGCCGGTATAGCAAACAATGACGCGAAGTTTTTTCATTGTAATAGCGGTCCGCGATCAAGTATTGGCCGGTTGTTCCGGCAACCAGTTTTCATCTTCCTGCGTCGCATCGGGATTGAAGCGCTTCGTCCACGTGCGCGCTTTGCGCCAGCCCGGCCACTCTTCCGCGGTGAGCGCCGGATTCGGATTGAAGCGCTGGTTGTGCCAGATGTTGACGTCTTGCGGAAGAGCGATCTTCGCTTCGTCGAGCCGGGCCGCATAGGATTGCGCATCGTCCTCGGTGCGATTGATCCAGTAGGTTGCAAAAATTTCCGCGGAGTCGTCGTCGACCGGTGTCGAGTTGATGCAGACCACGCGCATGCCGGCCGGCGTATGTTCGACATTGATGCTGATGCCGGGGCCAGACCAGTGGATGATGATGGTGTTGAGCGTCTCTGTCGGCGGCATGAGTCCCTGCGCCCAACGGCGGCCGAAGCCGACCGTGGCGCGCCATTCCCATTTGCCGATCTCTTCGGACAGTACCTTGGGCGAATCCTTCGTCAAATGGGTGTATTTGAAGTGGTGAGGGTCGACAATATTCTCGATCAGCATCTGCGGGTGCAGGTGAAGGTTCGGCCAATGGCTGCGCGCCTCGGGACCCGGGGGCTCGAAGTGAAACCGTTTCACATGCGCGCCGAAATCCTTGAAGGCATCCGGGACTTCCCACAACGGGTTTCGGCCCTTTGCGTCGTGCCACAGATAGATGCAATCGTTCTTTTCCGCGACATGCCAGACTTTCAATTGGCGCGTGCGGTTGATCGATCCTTCCTTGTACGGAATCAGCGCATTGCGGCCGTCGGTACCCCATACCCAGCCGTGAAACGGACACTGGATGCCTTGATCCACAACACAACCGCCATGGCCAAGATGCGCGCCCAAGTGCTTGCAATGCGCTTCCATGATGCGTACCTTGCCGGCCTTGCAGCGGAAGGCGACAAGGTCTTCGCCGAAATAACGCAGCGGTTTGACGGTACCCACGGACAAATCCGCCGACCAGCCTACCTGGAACCAGCCGGTCAGCTTCATGCTGAGGCTTTCATGAATCATCTTGTCTTCTCCATTTTTTAAAAACGACCCGGCTAGTTCATGCACGCCGGTCGGAAAGGCGCATCAGCACAGCTTGTCCAGCAGGCTCTGCGTGTATGGGTTCGCCGGTGAACCGGACAACAGCTTGCCCAGCCACCCAGGATCGGCAATCAGAGGCCGGCCCAGGCCTACCAGATCGAATTCCTCGCGCCGGATATGTTCCAGTACCCGGTCGAGATTGTCCGGCTTCGCGTTTGCGGCAGGATCGCGGCCATCGGCCTGCATGCCGATCCCACCGACCGCCATCGACATCCTGCCAGTGACTTTCTTGGCCCATCCGGCCAGTGTCATGTCCGATCCCTCGAACGCCGACTTGGCGAAGAAGCGCGTGCTGGCATCGAATACGTCGATACCGGCATCGGCGATCGGGCCCAGCATTTGTTCCAGTTCCTGCGGCGTGTTGACCAGGCGGGCGCTGAAGTCCTGCTGCTTCCATTGCGAAAAGCGGAACAGAATGGGCATGTCTTCACCTGCGGCGCGGCGGATGCTTTTCACAACTTCCACCGCGAAACGGGTACGTTCCTTCAGGCCGCCGCCCCATCGGTCACTGCGCCGGTTGGTCTCCGCCCACAGGAAGGAATCGATCAGGTAGCCGTGGGCACCAAGGATCGCGATTCCGTCAAATCCGCATTCCCTGGCGTGGGCAGCGCTGCGGCCGAATGCATCAATGACTTCCTGAATGTCGCTCTCCGTCATCGCCTGTGTGGCAGGCGCCATGCGCGAGATGTAATCGGGCCTGAGCGAGGTAGGGCGTCCGGTCGGTCCCCAGTCGCCCGATGGACGGCATGAAGGTGCCGCGGGACAGGGACCGGTATCCGGCTCGCGCATGACCCCCTGATGCCATAGCTGTGGAAAGATGGCGCCGCCCGCGGCATGGACATCGGCGACCACGCGTTTCCATCCATCCAGCGCCTTGGCACCGAACATATGCGGTACGTCGTGCTCGTCGAAGCCGGCGCTGCCCACGGCGGCCGGATGATCGATGCCGACCGCCTCGGTGACGATCAATCCGACGCCGTTTTCCGCGCGGCGTCGGTAGTAGTCGGCGACGTCGCTTCCCGGCACGCCGTCGGGGGAGAAGCCGCGTGTCATGGGCGACATGACGATGCGGCTGCGCAGTCTGGTGGAACGGATGCTGAGCGATTGCAGTAACGGAGCGTGGTATTCAGTCATTTTATTTTCTTCGGGAAGCAAGCAGTGCGCGCAAGGTACTGATAACGGTGAGCGGCTGATCCAGCATCAGGTGATGCTGACCGTCCGGTACGGCGATGGGGCCACGTGCTTCGCGCAGATTGGCAACCACGCGTTCGGCATGTTCGCGCGAGACCAGCGCACTGCGCTCGCCGCATACGTAATCTACCGGCGCGGTCACGGCGGACAGCATCGCTTCGCCGTCGCACAAGTGGGTATCCTGTGCCTGCAGCCTGCCATCGAACTTCCAGCGGAAACCGCCGTCGGCTGCGCGCATCGAATGGTGCGCGACGTAATCCATGACGTAGTCGGCAGCCGGAGGCTGTTCCGGCAGCAGGCGATAGCGTTTGCGGGCGGCCACGTAATCAGGATAGGTACGGCCAGTGATCGGCGCCGGATCGGTCGGGAGCGCAATGTCTTCGAAGATGACGAAGGTATCGATCACTATCATGTGACGGAATAGCTCGGGACGGCGCGACGCTGCGCGGAACGAGCAGAGTCCACCATAGCTGTGCGCGACGATTGTCACCTGATCAAGACCGAGCGTCTCAATCAGGCCGGTAATATCATCCGCTATGGTTTCAGTCGAATAACAGTCGCGCCAGGCGCTGTCGCCCATGCCCGACAGATCCATCGCGATCACCCGATGGGTCTCTGTGAAGAAGGGGGCGATGAACCCCCACCAGCGTGCATGCGCGCGGAAGCCATGCACGAACAACAATACCGGCTTGCTCGTGTCCTGCATGTTCCAGCTCAGATAATGCAAACGGCTGTCGTTGGCATTCACGAAACGGGACGCAGGCTCTTGCACCGTCGCCCATCGGAACCATTCCGGTATCGGGACGCTAACGGGTGCGCCGGGCGCGGGTGCGATCTGCTTGAGTGCGAGCGTCATGGTCGTTCTTTCCGAAATGAATTGTTTGTCGTGGACCCGACGAGCCGGCACAAGGCGCGATTCGGGATTGCGGTCGCTTGCGACTTTCCGGGTACTGGGTTAGAGTAGCACAAAACTGAATACATGTTAGTTTTATGGCTGACATGTCTCCGATGGTCGTAGTCTTTTTCGTGAGCCTGGCATGGAGCGATTTCCGCGCGGCCGCAGCGCCATAGTAGGTGCGGCAACTTATGGCATCGGCGAGTCGCCGGGCCTCAAATCACTCGATCTTGCGGCGCGCGCCGGCTTGCTTGCGCTGGCCGATGCCAACCTCAAGCTGGCCGATGTCGATGCCTTATTCGTGTGCACGCCGGACGATGCGCTGTCGGGCCTAAGCGCTGCCGAATATCTCGGCATCCATCCGCGCTTCACCGAAAACAACCGCACCGGCGGCTCCGCCTTTCATTCGCATGCGATCGTCGCGGCCATGATGCTGGACGCAGACTATATCGATACCGCGCTCATCATCTACGGCAGCAACCAGCGCACCGCTTCCGGCGGCCTGATGTCGATGCGGGTCGCATCGCCTTATGAGAAGCCCTACAAGCCGCTCACCCCGCTGTCGTCCTATGCGCTGGCGGCGGCGCGCCACATGCATGAATACGGCACTACCCGCGAACAGCTTGCCGAAGTGGCAGTGGCCGCACGCAAGTGGGCCAACCTCAACCCCGACGCATTCGCAAAGGGCGAATTGAGTGTGGAAGACTGTCTCAAGGCGCGGCTGGTGTCCGACCCGCTGGGCGTGCGCGATTGCTGCCTGGTTACCGATGGCGCGGCAGCCATTGTGATGACACGTGCGGATCGTGCGCGCGAGCTGCATGCGCAACCGGTTTACCTGCTGGGCGCAGCGGCAGCCACCTGGTATTCCGGCGTCGATCAGGCGACCGACCTGACGACCACTGCGGCCAAGGAATCGGGGCGGCGCGCGTTCGAGATTGCGGGCGTACAACCCAAGGATATCGATGTGGTCCAGCTTTACGATGCGTTCACGATCAACACGATTCTGTTCCTTGAAGACCTCGGCTTCTGTCCCAAGGGTGAGGGCGGCCGCTTTGTCAAGGAAGTCGGCATCGGTCCCGATGGCGTGCTGCCTGTCAATACCAATGGCGGCGGCCTGTCCTGTTGCCATCCCGGCATGTACGGCTTGTTCACCATGGTCGAGTCATGCGTGCAGTTGCGCGGGCAGGGCGGTGAACGCCAGATCAATCGTGCTGAACTCGCGCTGGCGCATGCCAACGGCGGCACCCTTTCCAGCCAGGCGACGATGGTGTTGGGCTCAGCCGCCACGCTGTAAGAACAATGCATAACAAGGAGGCATCATGAAATTCGTGCAGACCGAGATCCGCGACCGCGTCGCCACCGTTACGCTGAACCGTCCGCCGGTGAATGCGCTCACCGCCGAAATGTTTCGGGAGATTACGCAAACCTTCACCGAGCTTGGCCGCTCGAAGGATGCAAGCGTGATCGTGTTCACCGCACCCGGCGATCGCCTGTTCTGCGCCGGCGTCGACCTGAAGGATTCGGCGCGTCGCCATTCACGGGAACTGGCCGAGGGCGATACCGTTATCGACCTGCTCGATCCAGGCGCCACGCCGCGCGATTGCTTCAATGCGGTGCTTGACTGCCCGCTGCCGGTGATTGCCGCCGTCAACGGGCTGGCCATCGGTGCAGGCCTGGTGCTGATTGCCTGCTGCGACATCATCGTCGCTGCCGAAAACGCGTCGTTCTCGGTGCCGGAAATCAAGGCCGGTGTGCTGGGCGGCGCCCGCCATTTGCAACGCCTGGTCGGAACCCACAAGACACGCGTGATGTACCTGACCGGAGAGCCGGTGCCGGCGCAGGAGTTTTACCGTCTTGGCGCGGTTGAATCCGTGGTACCTGCGGATCAATTGCAGGAAGCCGCCCGCGCACTGGCGCTGAAAATCGCAAAGCACAGCCCACTCGGTCTGCGCCTCGGCAAGGAAGCGATGAACCGTGTCGAAGATATGGCACTGAAGGACGGCTACCGTCTGGAACAGGATTACACCGGCCGCGTCACCCGCTATAACGACTCCAAGGAAGCCCGTACCGCGTACATGGAGAAGCGGGAGCCGGACTGGAGCTGGTCGTGATGCGCTATCGCCTGCTGGGGCGTTCAGGGCTGCGGGTCTCGGAACTTGCCTATGGCGTGATGAATTTCGGCATGAAAGCCTGGGGCACGATGGACGCGGATGTATGCGGCGATCTGTACCGACTGTATCGCGATGCCGGCGGCAACTTCATCGACACGGCGAACGAAGTGTATGGCGAGGGGCGTTCCGAAGAATTCCTCGGCAAGCTGGTGGCTGGACACCGTGATGAAGTGGTAATCGGCACCAAGTACAGTCTGCACGTGCCGGGCACGCGCAATGCCAATATCGCCGGCAATCATCGCAAGAGCATGATGCGTTCGGTCGAACGCAGCCTGCGTCGTCTCGATACCGATTACATCGACATACTCTGGATGCACGGTTGGGACATGATGACGCCGGTCGATGAAATCATGCGCGGCTTCGAGGATCTTGTCCGGCAAGGCAAGATCCTGCACGCCGGCGTCTCCAACACGCCTGCATGGCTGGTCGCACAGGCCAACACCATGGCCGAGCTGCGCGGCTGGACGCCGTTCGTCGGTCTGCAGGTCGAGTACAACCTGGCCGAGCGCGATGTCGAACATGAACTGCTGCCCATGGCCCAAAGCCTCGGCCTGGGCGTGCTCGCCTATTCGCCGCTGGCGTCAGGCATCCTCAGCGGCAAGTACAACACCAACACCGAAGTCGGCCAACGCCGGCTCGACATCAGCAAGATAATGAAGAAAGTGGACGAGCGCTCGCTGAACATTGCCGACATGCTGATGAAGGTTGCAAGGGAAATTGGACGTCCCGCATCGCAGGTCGCGTTGAACTGGTTGCGCGCCCAGCGCGGCGTGATACCGCTGATCGGCGCGCGCACTGTCGCTCAGCTTGAAGACAATCTCGGCTGTCTGGAGTTCAGCATCGATGAAGCGCACCTGCAGGCGCTCAGCCAGGCAAGCGCGCGCGAACAGCCCTATCCGCAAAGCTTCATCGCGCAAACCCGTACGATTACCAGCGGCGGCTTTTACGACAGCATCGAGCATTAAGTTTGCCGATTGCTATCCGATTTTTATCCAGACGTGTTCCGTTGTTCCGAAGGAGTAAGGATGCAGGCTTCAGTCGATTGCCTTGACGGCATTCGTGTGGTCGATCTGAGCAGACACCGCGCCGGCTCAACCGCCGCATTGCTGCTGGCGGAACTCGGTGCCGATGTGGTCAAGCTGCGTCTCGTCCAGGACTGTGATCGCAGCTTGTCGCCGGTGCTTTCGGCACTGCGCGACCGCAGCAAGGCCATCGTCGACATTGATCTCGACGACGAACATCAGCGGCGTACTCTGCATGAGTTTATGCAGGGCGCCGCTGTAGTGATACAGGACAGAACGCCGGCGGAAATGTCGGCGTTGGGGCTGGATCAGGCAAGCCTGTGTTCGGGTCGCGACGATGTCGTCTTTGCCACCATCGGCAGCTGGCCCGCATCTCATCCGCTATGCGACCGTCCGGTGGACGATACGCTGGTTCTGGCAGAGGCCGGCTTGCTGGACGAACAGGAGCCCGTCGCGCGCGATGGTCCAGCGTACCTTAATTTTCCGCTCGGCAGCGCGCATGCCTCCTATCTTTGCGCAATCGGCATCATTGCACGGCTCGTGCGCATGCGGCAGACGGGAACTGGCGGTACGGTGGCGACCAGTCTGGTACAGGGCGCAATGTTGCCGATGATGCTGTACTGGTCACGGGCGGCAAAGCCGACCGCAGCTTTGTCCGCCGGCATGCCGAAGCAGACACCGCAACCGATGTATCGATGCGGCGATGGCAAGTGGATGCACGTGATGGGCAATCCCGCCAAGGCGGAAGCGGTGCGTGTGATGCTGGCACAAATGGGAGAAGACAATGTGCGTGCTGCGAATGACCTTCATGCCGGCACGCGGCCCCGGGTTTATCCAAACATCGGGGCGTTTACCGAGATATTCGCGACACGGCCGCGTGACTTTTGGCTGAACGCGTTGTGGGCGGCTGATGTCCCGGTGCAGCCCGTGCTGGCAACCGGCGAACTGTTTCTGGACGAACAAACCCGGTCGAACGGCCATGTGCAGACCGTACACTGTGCTGAATACGGAGCGGTTCTGCAGGCGGCGGTACCGATCACGCTCTCGCCGCCGGTACGCATTGCGCGGCGAAGCGATCGCGTGACCGCCAGTGCGTCACCTCGCCCTTCGGTGAAGCACCCGTTACCGGCCTCCACTACGCACGGCCAGCGACCGTTGTCCGGACTGAAGGCCATTGATTTCGGTTGCTATCTTGCGGGACCGTTGGCCGCGATGCTGCTGGCCGATCTCGGTGCCGACGTCATCAAGGTCGAAGCGATCGGTGGAGAACCGCTCCGGCCTGCTGAATGGGCATTCAATGCATGTCAACGCGGCAAGCGCAACATCGCCATCGATCTTTCGCATCCGGGTGCGACAGCTGTGCTGAAAAGACTGGTAGGCGACGCGGACGTAGTGCATCACAATCAGCGTATTCCGACCGCGCGCAAGCTCGGCATCGACCAGGAAACGCTGTTGAAATTGAATCCACGACTGGTGTATTCACATGTCAGTGCTTATGGCCCGGAAGGGCCGCGCAAGGACTGGCCCGGATATGATCAGCTGTTTCAGGCTGCCTCAGGCTGGGAGCAGGAGGCGTCGGGTGATGCAACGCAGCCCACATGGCTGCGTTTCGGAATGATGGATCATCTGGCTGCGCTTGCCTCTCTGTTGGCCACCATAGCCGCCTTGTACACCAGACAGCAATCCGGCGAAGGGCAGGCAGTCGCCGCATCGCTGCTCGGCGCCAGCCTGTTCACGGTGGAGACTGCGGTTGCCGCCGATGGGAGCCTTCTGCCATACCCGAAACTCGATGCCGGCCAGATGGGCATCTCCGCCGCTAACCGGCTATATCGTTGCGCCGATGGCTGGGTCGCCGTCGCGCTTGAAGGAGTGCACGCGCCTGCACAGGTGCTGGCGGCCAGTCAATGCGAGCACGTGGCGCAACTGGAAGCACGGCTTCAGGCATTGAGCACCGAGGCAGCGATTGCCTTGTTTCGCACCGCCGGCATACCTTGCGTGCGTGTCGCCCTGGCGAACCGTGATGCATATTTCGATGCTCCGGCCAACAAGGCCGCCGGCTTGCTGGCATCATATCCGCATCCGGTCTATGAAACCTATGAGCAGATCGGCGCATTCTGGGATTTCGGGGATCTGACGCTTGCGTTGGATCGGGCTCCGCCGGTGCTTGCGCAGCACACGTCGGAAGTGCTTCTGGAACTGGGCTTCAGCACCGAGGAAATCGATACGCTGGTTGCGCAAGGTGTGGTTGCGCTGCCGGCAAAACAGGTAGTGAACAAGTAGTAGAAATTTCAATCATGAAAATGCTTCTGCGGCGGCTGATTCCGCGCGAAGTTCATTGAGGAGATCAATGTGGTTCCTTTTAAAGTCGAATGGTCCGAGCCGGCAGTCAGCCGGGTATTGCAAAAGGTAAAGGACTGCCGTCTGCCGCCTTCGATGCCGGGTGTCGGCTGGGCGCTGGGTTGCGATGCTGAATTTCTGAAACAGTTGCAGCAATACTGGGTAGAAAGCTATGACTGGCGGGCGGCGCTGGAAACACTGAATCGCTATCCGCAGTTTCTGGAGGAGGTCGATGGCCTCGCTATCCATTTCGTGCATGTTGTCGGCGAGTCCCAGGGCCGGCGTCCGTTGCTGCTGACGCATGGCTGGCCAGGGTCGCACTATGAATTTTGGGATGTGATTGAAGCGCTGGCCTTTCCGTCACGCTTCGGCGGCAAGCCGGAAGACGCATTCGATCTCGTGATTCCCAGTCTGCCGGGTTTCGGCTTCAGCGGCAAGCCGCAAAAGGTGATCGGCCAGCGTGCCACCGCCGCGCTGTGGAACAAGTTGATGACGGAAGTGCTCGGCTACAAGCGCTATCGCGCGCAAGGCGGCGACTGGGGATCGCTGGTCACTTCATGGCTGGGGCGAAACCACGCCGATGCGGTCGAGGCGATTCACCTGAACATGCTCGGCTTCCGTTCCATGGACCCGCCGCGCGACGATGCCGAAAAAGTCTGGGCGCAACAAGCCGAGATGGCGCGCGGCAAATTCGGCGCTTATGCTGCGGTGCAGACCACTAAGCCGCATTCCATTGCCTGGGCCGCGGCCGACAATCCGCTTGGCCAGGCCGCATGGATCACCGAGCGTTTCCATGACTGGGCAGACCTGCGCCGTCGTGGCTTCGAGCAGGTGTTTAACATGGATCATTTGCTGACCAACATCATGATTTACGTGATGACCGAAAGCTTTGCTTCTGCCGCGTGCTATTACCCTGGCGTGGCAATGGATGGCTTCGCGCTAATGCCGCACGGCGAACGATGTGAGACGCCGACCGCCTATGCGGATGTTTCCGGCGACGCATTGCAGCCTTCGCCCCCGCGCAGCCGGGTGGAACTGACCTACAAGCTGACACGCTGGAGCAATCCTCCGGAAGGCGGGCATTTCCTTGCGATGGAATCGCCGCAATGGTTCATTGACGAGATGCGCGCCTGGGGCCGCGAGTAATATCCGTCCCGACATAATAAAAAAGGGCGCGACGCCCTTTTTTATTTTCAGCCTGTTTGGCAAGCCATGGCCCGATTCGTGCCGGGCCTGCGGGTCAATACGGCATCAGACCCGTACGATGACTTTTGCCGACTGCTTCGGATCCTGCGCGATCTTGAACGCCTGATCGAACTGATCGAAGTCGTACACGTGGCTGACCATCGGATCGATGTCGACTAACTTGTCGCTCAGCATGTCGAGGACTTCGCGGAACTCGGTCGGATAGGACAGCGCACCGCGCACCGTCAATTCCTTGGTCATCAGATGCACCACATCGAGCGGCACCACATCCTTGTGGCGAGCCAGGATAACGATACGCGCGGCATCCTTGGCCATGACCACGGTTTGCTGCAGAAGCGGGCCGTGTCCGGCGCAGTCGACGTATAACTCGCAATCGATGAGAGGTTCGCCGGAGACGATACGCGGCACAGTGCCGTAATACTTTTCGAGTTCGGCGCGCACGTCGGCCTTCGCCGGATTGATCGTGAAATCCGCGCCGAGCTTGCGGGCGCGCTCGAGGCGTTCCTCGACGACATCCACTGCGACGATTTTTTTCGCGCCACGATACTTGAGCGCCGAAATCGCGCCGAGTCCAATCGGACCCGCTCCCAGCACCACCGCGCGATCGCCTTTCTTGATCTCGCCCAGGTTAAGGCCATGCATGCCGACAGCGATCGGCTCGGTCAGTACTGCCCGTTCAAAAGGCAGGTCATCCGCAATCGGAAAAATGGAATCGCCGACCTTGGCTTCACGCACCAGCAGGAATTCCGCGAAACCGCCGTGATCGGGATCGCCTGTGCCGATGCGATTTCCTTCTTTCATCGGATGCACGACGACGCGCTGGCCTACTTTGATGTCTTGCACGTCGCTGCCAATCTCTGCAATCGTGCCGGCCAGTTCATGGCCGAGCGGTACTGCAGCGCCCGTCGGGCGACCGACATAACCGACATGCGCAAAATTCAGATCGCTGCCGCAGATGCCGAAGGCCGCGACCTTGACAATGACGTCGCGCGGTCCCGCCGTGGGCCGGCTCACTTCATCGATGCGCAAATCGTTCTGTCCATACAGTCTTACTTGTTTCATTGCTGTCTCCTTTGTTTCATCATGCTGTTATCCATGGTACAGGTTCCAATTGCCGTCAGCCGGCGATCGTGTCCATCCGCTCGAAGCAAGCGCGCCGCCGTCCACCGGAATCGTCAGGCCGTTGAGGTAGGACGACATGCTTGATGCAAGGAACACAACGACGCTGCCGATCTCGTCGATCGATCCGAGTCGCTTGAGCGGAATATAGCGGTCGCGCGCGGCATTCATTTCCTCGCTGGCGTTGTCGAAATATGGCTTGAGCCCCGGCGTCTCGATCATGTCCGGCGCCAACGCATGGACGCGGATTCCATGATCGCTCAGCTCCAGCGACATGGAACGGGTGAAGCTGACCATGCCCGCCTTGCAGGCGGCATAGACGGCATACCCCGGCGCGGCGCGCAAGGCTTCGCTGCTGGCGACATTGATGATCGTGCCGCCGTTGCCGGCGCTGATCATGACCTTGGCCGCCGCCTGTGTCGCTGCCAGCAAGCTGATGAAATTCAGGTCGATATGCCGGCGCCAGCTGCGCTCGCTCTGGTCCATGAACCTGATGCGACGCGAACCACCGGCATTGTTGACAAGAATGTCGAGCCGGCCGAAATGCGCGGCAGCTTTTTCAATCATCGCTTCGATCTGTTCGGTGTGGGTAACGTCGGTAGGGATATAGAGCGCTTCGCGTCCCAGCGCGCGAATCGCCGCGGCGACGCGCTCTCCATTCTCTGCATCGTTGTCCGCGACGACGACGTTGCCGCCGAAGCGCGCGATGCTCATGGCCGCGCCTTCACCGATGCCGTTGGCGCCGGCAGTGACGACCGCCACTTTGCCGTCGAGGCGGATGTTTTGCTCATTGACTGGGGGCATTGTGCTCATTGCTCTTCCCTGGTTCGAATGATCGCCGGTCCCAGCGGGATCAGGCGGAATACCGCGGCTGTGGACGGTTCAGCGGCGTCGGATGGTGGAATTTTCCCGGCTTTCATCAAATCGGTCGAGCGTTGCAGATAGGCGTCCATATCGTCCGTTTCAACGGTATACAAGGTCGAGAATCGCCATGAGGGCAAACCCTCCGGCGCGAAATGGGAAGCAACACTGAACCGCTGCGCGCACACCACTTCCGGCTGGTGTTCGAGAATATCGGGGATATGACGGTTGTCGTAGTACTCGTTGTACTCCGCTTCCCGACCGGGCTTGCAGTCGCTGATGACAAGAACGTATTGCTGGGTCATACGGTTTCTCCGCCTGATTGCAGCACGCTTGCGGCAAAACGCTCGCGCAGCTTGAACTTCAGGATCTTGTTAAAAGTTTCATTGCGCGGCAGGCTGTCGACGATTTCCAGCTGCTCCGGAATTTTCTGGCGCATGGCGCCGGATGCCTCGAAAAAGCCGACCATTTCATCAAATGCCAGCGGTGCACCGGCATCCTTGAGTTCAACAACCGCGCACACGCGTTCGCCGCGTTCAGCATCAGGCACGCCGATGACGGCCACGGCGGCGACCTTGGGATGTAAAAAGAGAATGTCTTCCACTTCACGCGCGGAAACATTTTCGCCCTTGCGGATGATGACGTCCTTCAGGCGTCCCGTGATTGCAAGGTGGCCATCCGGCCGCAGCATGCCGATGTCGCCAGTACGGAAGTAACCGTCCGCATCGAAAGCGTCGGCATTCAGCGCCGCATTCGCATAGCCCTTGCACACCGTCGGTCCCTTGACCCGAATCTCTCCGGATTCTCCCAGCGCAGCGCGGCGGCCGTCGGCATGCACGATGCGGATATCCATGTCTTCCACCGGCATGCCGTCGCTATGCGCGAGCTGCTCGTCCTCATGCAGGGGCGAGCCGCCGGCGATCATCGGTACTTCAGTCATACCATAGCTGTGCGCGATGGTGCAGCGCATTTCAGTCTTGGCCTGAAAATACAGCTCGGGAGGTTTCGGCGCGCCGCCGCCCGACAGCAGCTTCAGGGTGGGCGCAATCGGGGACTGTGGATGCTTGCGCTGTTCCACCAGAAATGCCTGGTAGTGCGCGGTGCTGCCGCCGCTGGCGGTGACGCCGAAACGGCGAAACAGCGCGATAGCTTCGTCAGCGACGAACTTGGACAGCACCAGTGCCGACATGCCGGACACGATCAGCATGATGGCGTACATCGAGCCGCCGACATGCGCGTAGGGAAAAGTGATCGATCCGACATCACCGGGACCGACATTGAGGGCTTTGGCAAGCGCGCGGCCGCTGGCGATCAGCGTGGCGTCGGTATGGCATGCCCCTTTGGGATCGGAAGTGGTGCCCGAGGTGTAATAGATCCAGCGCGGTACCTCGTCCGCCGCAGCCGGCGGCGGCAGATGACCGACATCGTCCGATGCCAGGCTGTCATCGAAGGCAATCAGTTGTGGCGGCGAAGGCAGTTCGGCGCAGATCGATGCGGCCAGCGCAGGATAATCGCGTTCGCCCGGCCTGCAGACAGGGACCATGTGGAAGGCGGAGCGGTTCTGTTTCAGGATCGCCAATACTTCCTTTTTGCCGTACAGATGGATGACGGGATTTTGGATCGCGCCAAGTCTTGCCAGGGCAAAAGACAAAAATACGGTTTGTGCATGCGAAGGCAATTGCCACGTCACCTGGGTGCCCGGCGCAACGCCTCTGGCATACAGCCCGGCGGCGATCCGTTCCACCTGGCGCGCCGCTTGTGCAAAACTCCAGACGCAGCCATCCGGCTCGACGAGCATCGGTGCGTCGGGCGAAAGCTCGACACGACGCAGCAGCAAGTCCCACAGGCTGCGCACGCCGTTGAAGTGATCGTGCATATCGGTCTCCGGCTAGTCGCGCAGTTCCACCTTACCATTGTTGATTGCGATGACATTGCGTTCTACCGCACGTACCGTGAAGCTCGCAATGTTGCCGTCCACCCAGACATCGGTGCGGAAGGTTTCGCCCGGATATACCGGTGCGGTAAACCGGCCGAAAATGGATTTGATGCGGGAAGGGTGATAGTTGCATGCGGTTTTCAGCACCGCATGCCCGGCGATGCCCCAAGTGGCAAGGCCATGGAGAATAGGGCGCTCGAAGCCAGCATTGCGCGCCACCTCCGGATCGGCATGCAATGGATTCCAGTCGCCGTTGAGACGGTAGAGCAGTGCCGCATTGTCCTGCGTCTTCATTTCGACGGAGAAATCCGCCGGCCGGTCAGGAATCGCATGGGGCGCCAGTGCGGAACGTGCCGGGCCGCCAAAACCGCCGTCGGCGCGCGCAAGCATGGTTTGCGAGATGGTGCATAGCGGTTCGCCGGTGTCGCGCTCAAGAATGCGGCGCTCATAACTGATCAGCGCACCCTTTTCCGCTCCCTTGTCGATGATATCGACCACCCGCGACTTGCCGATCACATGGGCTTCCGGCGGCAGGGGCTTGTGCAGCACCAGGCCCTGTTCCGCGTGCACGATCTTCACCCAGTTGAGGCCGGTATCGAGCAACCTCGGCCAGTAGCCGGGATGCGCAAGCACCACCCCCATGGTCGGAACCGCCTGCAGGTCAGGCTCGAACACGAACGGCAATTGCGCCGCATCCATCGGGTCGGCGCCGTAGCCGAGGCTGAGCGCATACAGGATCGCGTCCTTGCGGGTATAGCTTTGCTGCGTATCGGGAATGGCCAGAGCCAGGAGCTTTTCGTAATCGATTGCCATGTGTTAGTCCTGTTGAATGATGGTCAGACGCCCTTGAAGACGGCGGGGCGCTTTTCCAGGAAAGCCGCGACTGCTTCACGATGGTCCGCAGTCAGGTACAGCGCAGCCTGATTGTCGACTTCGTAGCGCAATGCCGATTCGAATGTCGGCAAGCCTTTCTCATATGCCGCCTTGACCAGCGCCATCGACAATGGTGCGCCGCTGGTATAGCTCTGCGCGATTTCGAGCGCGGTCGCCATCAGTGCGCCCGGCTCGACGACTTTATCCGCGAGCCCCAGTTGCAATGCTTCCGGAGCCGCGACGACGCGGGCAGTTGCAAACATGCGCTTGGCCTCGCTCAGGCCGATTCGCTGCGGCAGTGTCCATAGCAGGCCGAGATCCGGAATGAGGCCGACCTTGGCAAACGAGGAGACATACTTTGCGGTGGTCGACGACACGACGTAGTCGGCTGCCGCTGCCAGCGACAGACCGGCACCCGCCGCATAGCCTTCGACGGCGGCGATCACTGGCTTGGCACCGCCGGAAACGGCACGCACCACACGATGCCCGAGTTCCATGCGGCCGCGTCCGACCATCAGCGGACGCTCTGCTGACATGCCGGAAATGTCGCCGCCGGAACAGAAATGTCCCTCGGCGCCGGTCAGCACGATCGCCCGGCAGTCGGGATGGTTGCCCAATTCGTCCAGGCGTTCGGCCAGTACCGTCAGCATGTCGCGTGAAAGCGCATTGCGTGTCTTGATGTTGTTGAGTGTGACGACGGCGACCGCGCCGACCATTTCGGTTGTTACCAGGGTATTCATTGTGCTTTCCTCGGAGTCTGTGTGGACTGGCTCTGGTTGGGCTGGCGCGTATCGGCCAGAAGCGCGCGCAGGGTGGTAATCAATGCAATTGGCTGGTCGAGCATCAGGTGGTGCTGTCCGTCCGGTATCATGATGGGACCGCGTACCGTGCGTAGTGCCTGCACCGTGCGTAGAGCGCGTTTGGCGTCGACCACTGCGCTTCTTTCTCCGCAGATGTAGTCGACAGGCGTATCGATGCGCGCCAGCACCGCTTCACCGTCCGGTTCGCGATAACCGGTCGTCGGCATGTCGGGGTCGAACTTCCAGCGCCAGCCGCCTTCAAGCTCGCGCATCGCATGGTGTGCAATATGCGCAACGAGAAAGTCGTGTGCAAAAGGCTGCTCCGGCATCAGGCGATAACGGGTGCGGGCTGATGCGTAGTCAGGGTAGGTACGGGTGCCGAGCAGCTTCTTCGGCAGCGAAGGACCGGGCTCTCCCTGGAACAGCACATAGCTGTCGACCACGACCGCATGCCGAAACAGGTCCGGGCGTTCCGCACAGGCGCGCAGCAGGCGCGAGCCGCCGTAGCTGTGGCCAACCGCAGTTATTGGCGCAAGGCCAAGGGCCTCGATCAGACCGATGATTTCATTGGCAAAGGTGTCGACATCGTAGCTTGCGCGATGTTCGCTGTCGCCCATGCCGGAGAAATCCATCGCCAGAACGCGATACTGTTCGGTGAAAAACGGCGCGATGAAATCCCACCAGTGCGCGTGCGCGCGAAAGCCGTGAATGAAGAGCAAGGCCGGTTTTTCGGTCTGCTCCATGTTCCAGGACAGATAGTGGATACGAACGCCGTCGATCTGTACGAAATTGGATAAGCCAGGCTTGGCGAGCGCTTGGCGGAACCATTGCGGATGCGAGTCTTGCGACGCGACATCAGATTCGTGGCCGTGCGAAGCAAGCGTGTTCGATACACCGTTGGACATGGCGGCTTCCGTTTCTATGCTTTCTTGTAATCCTTGCCCTTGACCAGGCGCAGCGGCGTGTCTTCCATGATTACGGTGCCGCCGATGCTTAGATTGGATCCCAGGTGGTCAGGGTCGGGGACGGCACGTTGTCATAGAAATAGGTGCGCATCGCCGGGATCGCATGCTCCGCGATGCTTTCCGGAGTCCAGCCCTCGCTGCGGTGAACGGAGCGGATCACGCGTGACTGCGAGTAAAGGTAGATTTCATTGGCACGCACGCCGAACACTTGGCCTGAGACGCTTGCGCCGGCATCGCTGCCAAGGAATACCGCGAGCGGCGCGATCAGGCGCGGTTCCATGCGCTTGAGCTTTTCCATGCGTTCAGCCGCTTCCGGCGTATCGGTCGGGACCGACGCGGTCATCGGCGTCCATGCGAACGGCGCGATGCAGTTGGAACGCACGTTGTAACGGGCCATGTCCAGTGCAATGCTCTTCGACAGGCCCACGAGTCCGAGCTTGGCGGCCGCATAGTTCGCCTGCCCGGTATTGCCGATCAGGCCGCTCGTCGATGTCAGATGGATATAGCTGCCGGAAGCCTGGCTCTTGAAGTAGGGAGCGGCGGCGCGTGAAATATAAAAGGAGCCGTTCAGGTGAACATCGATCACCGCTTTCCATTCATCCAGGCTCATGTTGAAAAAGAAGCGGTCGCGCAGGATACCCGCGTTATTGACCACGCAATCGATGCGCCCGTAGGCGTCGATCGCCGTCTGCATGATGCGGTGCGCGGAATCCCACTCCGACACGCTGTCGGTATTGGCAATCGCAGTGCCGCCGGCCGCGGCAATCTCTTCCGCTACTTTGCCTGCGGCGGAACGGCCTTCAGCGTCGCGCGCCAGATCATTGACCACGACCTTGGCGCCGGCCTTGCCAAAGGCAAGCGCGAATTCGCGCCCGATGCCGCTCCCCGATCCGGTAATGATGACGACTTTATCTTCTGCAAACCTTGCCATGCAATTCTCCTGACTTGTCGGAGCCGCGAACGATGCGGCGAATTCGGAAAACGTAGAATATCACAAAACTGATAAAGCATTAGTTATGCTTTTGGTTTGACGCAATGCCGCATGTAAATTCATTCGACAGCTTTCCAAATGGCCGATACAATAAAACTGACGTTATGTCAGTTAACAATATTTTTGGGCGATCGTTTAGGCAGGACTGAACGGCGTTACCGCCGTGGACACAGGAATACGATATGAATCTTGAACTGACCGAGGAACAGCAGATGCTGCGCGAATCGGTCGCCAAGCTGTTGCAGACGGAGTCGAATCCGGCACGCGTAAGGGCAGCGGAAGCGACGGGTTTCGACCCTGAACTTTGGCAGCAATTGCTAGACATGGGCATCACCGCCATGCGTGTGCCGGAATCATCGGGCGGCGGCGGAATGAGCCTGTTCGACGCGGTGCTGGTGGCGGAACAGGCGGGAAAGCATCTCGCCTCGGTGCCGCTGGCCGAAGCGCTGCCGGTGTCGCGCCTGCTTGCGCAGCTCGACGGTCAGGCAGCCGCGCGCTACCTTGCCGACTTGCTGGAAGGCGAGGTGGTGGTTCTGCATCCACGTGAATTGCAGGACGCGGAACACGAAGCCTTGCTTACCGCAGCCAGCGCCGTGATCGCATTGCATGGCGATGAAATAGTAGCTTTGCGCAATATCCCATCCTCCCCGCAATCCAATTTGGGCGCCGACGCGTCCTCCCTGTTGATCGCCTGTGGTGATGGTGCAGCTGTCGACAAGCAGATCGTTGCCAAAGGCCCGGCGGCCCGTGCGGCCTTTCTCGCGGCGGTGGAAGAATGGAAGCTCTTGAAGGCTGCGATGCTGGTTGGCCTTTCCGACCAGGCGCTTCAGATGGCTGCGGCGTATTCGCGTGAAAGAAAACAGTTCGGACGCGCAATCGGATCGTTCCAGGGTATCGCCCATCCGTTGGCCGACGCGCTCACCGAAGTAGAGGGCGCGCGGCTGCTGGTCTGGCACGCGGTATGGGCCATTGCCAACGCCGATCGCGAAGCCGCGGCAAACATATCGATGGCATGGTGGTGGGCGACACAGGCAAGCGGAAACGCAGTTGCACGTGCGTTGCATGCGTTCGGCGGCTATGGCGTCTCACTTGAATACGATATCCAGCTTTATTATCGGCGCGGCAAGGCATGGGCGCTGCTTGCCGGCGATCCTCAGCAGGAACTCTATGTCGTCGCCGACCGCTTGTGGAACGGAGAGGCGGATGTCCCGCTGCCGGATGCGGGGGACGTCAGCGTCCGATTCGGTTGCGGCAGGGATGCCGAAGCCTTCGGCGAAGAAGTCAGACGCTATTTCATGCAGCACCTGACCGCTGAGCTGAAAGCGCACGCACATCATTCCGTCGCCGGATACCATCCGGAATTTCACCGCAAGCTGGCAGATGCGGGACTGCTGTTTCCGCACTGGCCGAAGGAATATGGCGGCAGGGGCAAGACGCCATTCGATATGGCGGCGCTGGGCGAAGTGTTCGAGGAATTCAATTGGCAGCGCATTACCGGACCGATCACCAATCAGGTGGCGCAAATCGTCATGCGGTTTGCCATGGAAGAGGTCAAGGCGGAGGTGTTGCCGCGTTTCGCCGCAGGCGAATCACTGGCCTGTCTCGGTTTCACCGAGCCGTCGAGCGGATCGGATGTGTTTGCCGCACAGACGCGCGCCGAACGTGATAACGATGAATGGGTTATCGACGGCCAGAAAATTTTCACCACGGCGGCCAACCTTGCCGACTATCTGTTTCTGCTGGCCCGTACCGATCCGGACGCGGCCAAGCATGCCGGCCTGACGCTGTTTCTGGTGCCGATGAACCTACCAGGAATCGAAGTGCAGGCCGTACATACCGTCCAGGACGAGCGCACCAACATCGTCTATTTGTCCCATGTGCGCGTGCATGACCGCTATCGCATCGGGGAAGTAAATGGCGGTACGGCCGTCATGGCGGCCACACTGGAACTGGAACACGGCGGCGACCAGTACCGCATCAGCTTTTCCAGTATGTACCGGCATGCGGTGCGCTGGGCGGCCACCACCATGCGCGGGGGCCAGCCTCTGCTCCAGCAGGCGGACGTACGGCGCCGGCTCGCGCGGGTCGCGGTGCATACGACGATCGCCAAGGATCTGTGTTATCGCTGCATCTGGGCGACGGCAAACGCGACTCCGGGGCGGGCTGCATACGGACCAATGTCGAAATTGTTTTCGACTGAGTATTACCTGGCTGATGCAATGGATTTGATGGACCTTGCCGCGCCGACCTCGCTGTTTGCGGGCAAGGATGGTCTTGGCCACGTCGAGATCGGATATCGGCAATCGATAGGGATGACGATCTATGGTGGCACGAGCGAAGTGCATCGGAGCATCATCGCCGAGCAGGGATTGGGCATGCCGAAATCGCGCACCTGATTAAAAGTCATCAAACGGGATAAGAGTAAACATGTGCGATGAGCATTTTAGTAAAAAGGACTGGCGACGCTTTTTGACTCACCTGGGCGAGAATCCGGATCGCCCGGGACTGTTGGAAACGCCGCTGCGGGTAGAAAAGGCCTGGAAGCATTGGACCTCCGGGTATGCACAGGATCCGGCCGAAGTGCTGAAAGTGTTTGAAGACGGCGCCGAGCAGTACAACGAACTGATCGTGGTGCGCGGGATCCCGGTGTACAGCCATTGCGAACATCACCTCGCGCCGTTCTTTGGCAAGGCCACCATCGGCTATCTGCCGAATGGCAAGATTGTCGGCTTGTCGAAGCTGACCCGCTTGGTCGATTGCTTCGCACGTCGCCTGCAAGTGCAGGAGCGCCTGACCACGCAGATCGCGGAAGCGCTGATGGAGCATCTGGAGCCGAAAGCGGTAGGCGTAGTCGTCAACTGCCGGCACATGTGCATGGAGAGCCGCGGTATCCAGACGGCAGGTGAAGAAACGCTCACCTCGGCAATGCTCGGTGAATTGCAGCCCAATCTGGCGTTGCGCACGGAGTTCCTTTCGCTGGTACGCGAAGCGTGACAAATGCCGTTTACCCGTGCGTGGCATCAGACAAAACACGCGCCCGATACCTCGGAAATCGGCAACCTGGTTGCCGGGCTAGCCAACATGCCCTTCGGTCAACGTCCGTTTCGCACTGTCGCCGGGGCCATGGACTTTGGCGCACGCAAGATCAATGCGACATGTGACGAGGCGCAACAGCAGGTGCTGCGTGCATTCGGCGGTGCAAAGCCACGTGTCTGAACCGTGTACAAACAGGTTGACAACGCACGCAGATATTCTGTTATTATAAAAACTGACGATTCAACAGTTTTAAAGTGAGGTGCGTGGGAGCGCAAGGATCGCGGGTTGCTGCATCGTAGTGATCGCGTCCGCCGCGCCGACCAGAACAAAGTCAACGGAAGGAAACGGGAGTGTCCCTCAATTACGAAGCCATCAAGAATTGGCCAATAACTCAGGCAAGCCAGCGCTATACCGCGAAGGACACCATCCTATATGCGCTCGGGGTCGGCGCCGCGACAGAGAATCCGCTGGCGCTGGAAGATCTCAAGTTCGTGTACGAGCGCAAGCTGCAGGCATTGCCGACATTTGCCTGCCTGCTGGCGGGCGACAGTGCATGGATGGCCGATCCCAAGGCTGGCATCAATCTCAACAAGGTGCTGCACGGAGAGCAGTTTCTGACCATTCACAAACCGCTTCCGGCTGAAGGTTCGGTAATCGGCGTGGATAGCGTGGACGAAATCTATGACAAGGGCGCCGACAAGGGCGCGGTCATGTACATGACGCGCAAGATCCTCGATGCGGAAAGCGGTGAACTGATCGCTACCTCGGGATGGTCGGTATTCATGCGCGGCAATGGCGGCTTCGGCGGAATTGCGACCGGTCAGCCGGCTCCATTCGCGATGCCTGAGGGACGTGCGGCAGACGCATCGATTGACATGGTGACGCGCCCCGAGCAGGCGACGATCTACCGTCTGTCGGGCGACTTCAATCCACTTCACATCGATCCGAAAATCGCCACGATGGCCGGGTTCGACAAACCCATCCTGCACGGGATGTGCAGCTATGGCATCGCCGGCCGCGCGGTGATAAAGCTGCGCTGCGGCAGCGATGCAAGCCGCCTGCGCAAACTGAATCTGCGATTTGCAAGCCCGGTATTTCCGGGCGAGACGCTGCGTACCGAAGTGTGGGACCTCGAGCCCGGCAAGCTGGCGTTTCGCATACGCGTGGTCGAGCGTGACGTGATCGTCCTTAACAACGGTTACGCCGAGTTCGCGGCATAACCAACATCAGCAAAATCAGGAGACAGACAATGGATTACAGTGAAATCACCTATGAAGTGCTGGGCCCGGTGCTGCGCGTTTATCACAACCGCCCCAAGCAGGCCAATTCCGAATCGGAAAATCTGCTCGCCGAACTTGACGATGCGCTGGAGCGCGCCAAGCGCGACGACGATATCCGCGTACTGATCATCGGTGGCGTAGGCAAGCATTTTTCGGCAGGCCACGACCTGATCGGCGGCATGGAAACGCGCGGAAATTTCTCGCCCGAACAGCACTGGCTGTGGGAATCGGAACATTACCTTGGCAACGCGATGCGCATCTGGGATTTCCCGAAGCCCACCATCGCGCAGGTGCAGGGCGCCTGCATCGCCGGCGGCTTCATGGTTGCAAACATGTGCGATCTGATGGTCGCGTCCGATGATGCCTATTTCAGCGATCCGGTGGTGCACAGTCTTGCCGCCGCATCCGTCGAAACCCTGGTTCATCCATGGGTGATGGGTGTGCGCAAGGCGAAGGAATTCCTGTACACCGGACAGAAGCTGCCGGCAGCCGAAGCCAAGGAATGGGGCATGGTCAATCATGTGGTACCGCGCGCCGAGCTGGAAGAATTTACCCTCAAGTTGGCGAACCATATCGCCCTCGCGCCACCGGTTGGCATCCGCATGATGAAGCGTTCGCTGAACCGCTCCGCCGACATCATGGGCTTCCGCAATTCGATCATGGCCCACTTCGATACGCATATTCTCAGCACCTCGACCAAGGAACATTACAGCGTCGCGTCGGCTGGCATGAATGCGTCGATGGAGAAGGCGAAGAAGGTTGCCAGCAACGGCTAACGCATTGGACAAGGATTGCATTTCGTGTCGCTCGATTATCAAAAGCTGATCAACTGGCGTTTTCCGGCCGTCACCCGTCATTACACCGCCGAGGATGCGGTGCGTTTTGCCAGAGGGTTCGGTGCCGGTCTGTCCGGTCCCTTGCACGAGTCGGATGCACCGTACCTGAGCGGCCGGAAGGCATTGCCGGTTATTGCGGTGCCGCTGACCGATGGCGAATTCTGGCAACAGAATCCGGAGACGGGCATCGACTGGCGGCAGATCATTCACGCGGAAGAGGCGCTCACGATGCATCGTCCCCTGCCTGCGCAGGGTGGCGTGGTGATCACGCAGCGCGTGGAAGAAATCTTTGACCGCGGTACCGAAAAGGGCGCTGTCATGCTGCAGAAGCAATTTTTGCATGACGAAAACAATGTGCCTTTGGCAAGCATCGATGTCACGACCGTATTGCGCGGCAATGGCGGCTTCGGTGGCAAGAGCTATGAGCCGGCCAAGGTGCGGTTGCCAGAAGACAGGGCGCCGGATGCAACGGTCGAAATAGTGACCCCCTCGGAACGCGACGCCATCTTTCGCTTGAGTGCGGAGATCAAGGCAGCGGCCAGTGCCGGCAACGGCAAATCGATGATGCGCGGCGTCGGCTGCTTCGGGCTCGCCGGCCGCGGCGTGTTGCAGCTTGCCTGCGATAACCAGCCGGAACGCCTCAAGCGGCTTGGGGTCCGTTATGCAGGGCCGATGTACACCGATGAAGTGATGCGCATCGAACTCTGGCATGTGCAGCCAGGTATGGCGGTATTCCGGATGTGGTCAGTCGGGCGCAAGGCGCTGGTATTAAATAACTGCTATGTCGAATTTTCGGCATGAGCACGCGAGCAGAAGTTAACTGATACGATAACAGTTTTACAGAGGCGTCCGCGCGAACCGGCGCCAGCCGAAATCGCGACAGGCGGCGGCAAATTCAATCAAGGAGATAGCGATGGAAATGAATGACATGATTCTGATCAGCGTGGACGATCACGTGATCGAGCCGCCGGACCTGTTCAAGAATCACCTGTCGGCAGCGGACCTGGAACGCGCGCCAAAGATGGACACCATGAAAAGCGGGTCCGATTCGTGGATTTACGAAGGCCGCCGGGTACCCAACTTCGGCCTGAATGCGGTGGTGGGCCGCCCGCCGGAAGAGTACGGCATGGAGCCGGCATCGTATAGCCAGATTCGCAAGGGCACCTACCAGGTGCAGGACCGCATCGACGACATGAATGTCAACGGCGTGCTGGCATCGATCAATTTCCCGACCTTCCCATCGTTTGGCGGCACCTTCTTCCTGCAAGCCACCGACAAGGACTTCACCAAAAAGATCATCAGCGCCTACAACGACTGGCACATCGACGAGTGGTGCGGTGCGGCGCCGGGGCGTTTCATTCCGCTGGCGATCCTGCCGCTGTGGGATATCGATGCCTGCGTGGCTGAAGCCAAACGGGTGGCGGCCAAGGGATGCCGCACCATCAGCTTTTTGGACAATCCGGTACCCAAGGGCTTGCCCAGCGTGCATAGCGATCATTGGGATCCGTTGTGGAAGATACTGGAAGACAACAACATCGTGGTCAGCATCCATATCGGCTCGGGCGCACAGGTGCCGTATTCGTCGCTGGATGCGCCGATCGATACCTGGATCGTGAACATGCCGATGTACATTGCCAATGCGACCACGGACTGGCTGTTTTCGCCGGTATTCAAGAAGTTTCCGAATCTCAAGCTGGCCTTGTCGGAAGGCGGCATCGGCTGGATTCCGTACCTGCTCGAGCGCGCCGACTTCACCTACAAGCACCACAAGGCATGGACCAATTGCAGCTTTGGCGACCTGTTGCCGAGCGAACTGTTCAAGCGCAACTTCATCACTTGCTTCATCGATGACGTGTTCGGCTTGCACAATACGCACTTCATGAATGTGGACAAGATCACCTGGGAAACCGACTATCCGCATTCGGATTCGCTGTGGCCGGATGCGCCGGAACACCTGTGGCCGACGATCAAGCACTTGCCGACGGAGACGATCGACAAGATCACGCACCTGAACGCGATGCGCGAATTCGGCTTCGATCCGTTCAAGCATTTGCCGCGCGAGCAGTGCACGGTGGGGGTGTTGCGGGCGCTGGCTACGCATGTGGACACGCGTCCGGTGGCCAATATGGGCGGGCACAATCCGTCCAACCGCGATGGCCGTCCGGTCACCAATGGCGAAGTCATGAAGCTGTTCGCGTAAGCGCAGCACCGGTAAGGAACGCAGATGACTATTCAAGTGCCAGAGAGGCAAGCCGTCATTTCGGGTGTCGGTCAATCCGCCGCCGGCCGCAGGCTGGGGCGGGGCGGGCTGGACCTGACGCTCGACGCCGTGATGGCGGCGATTGAGGACGCCGGCATCGACCGCAGGGAAATCGACGGCATTTCCAGCTGGCCGGGCTACAAAGCGGATTCACCCGGCTTTTCACCGGTGTCGATCGGTCAGCTCAAGGATGCGCTCGGACTCAAGCTCAACTGGTACAACGCCGGCAGTGAAGCCACGCAGATGAGCGGTGTGCTGCATGCCTGCATGGCGGTTGCATCGGGCCAGGCCCGGCATGTGCTCTGTTTCCGCACGGTGACCGAAACCTCCGTACCTCCCGGCACCCGGCCCAGCCTGGTCGGTGCCGGAAGCCAGCGCATTAGCGGTTTCGGCGAATTTCAGGCACCGTTCCTTGCACCGTCGGGTGCCAACTGGATCGGATTGATCGCCAGCCGTTATTTTCATGAGTTCGGCGTCAAGCGTGAACAACTTGCGCAGATAGCACTGAATGCGCGCCGCAATGCCGGCCTCAATCCCAAGGCGGTATACCGCGATCCGCTCACGCTCGACGATTACATGAATGCGCGCATGATTTCGACGCCGCTATGCCTGTATGACTGCGACGTGCCGATCGACGGTTCGATCGCAGTGATCGTCTCGCACAAGGATACCGCGCGCGACCTGAAGTCCACGCCGATCAGGGTGGAGGCGATTTCCGGCGGCCTGGAAACAAAGGATACCTGGGACCAGCTGGAAGACCTGACGCGTTTCGCCGCCGACGAATGCGGCCGGCGACTGTGGAGCCGCACCGACCTCAAGCCTTCCGATGTCGATGTCGCACAGCTCTATGACGGCTTCAGTATCTTGTCTCTGCTATGGCTGGAAGGACTGGGATTTTGCGGACGCGGCGAGGCCGCGGCGTTTGTCGAAGGCGGCAAGCGGATCGCGCTCGACGGCGAGCTGCCGCTTGCAACCGGCGGCGGTCAGCTTTCGGGCGGACGTCTGCACGGCATGATCCATATTGTCGAGGCAGTGACGCAGTTGCGTGGCGAAGGCGGAGCAAGGCAGGTGGCGGGGAATCCGAAAGTCGCGGTTGCCTCCAATGGCGGTGGCCCGATTGCCGGCGCAATGCTGCTGGTACGTGACTGACCAGGCACGCCGGCCTTCAGTCAAAAGGCTGATATCCACGATTCATATAGTTACACGGGAACCGCGTGAAGATCATTTCCACCATCGATGAGCTGCGCGATCACTTGCACGGCCAGCTCCGTACCGCCTTTGTTCCCACCATGGGCAACCTGCATGAGGGTCATCTCTCCCTAATGCGGCTGGCGCGCCGACATGGCGATCCGGTGGTGGCCTCGATCTTCGTCAATCGGCTGCAGTTCGGGCCGAACGAGGATTTCGACAAGTATCCGCGCACCTTTCAGGCCGATGTCGAAAAACTGGCGAAGGAGGGCGTTTACATCCTGTTCGCGCCGACCGAAAAGGATATGTATCCGGAGCCGCAGGAATACCGGATACAGCCGCCTGACGGCCTCGGCAACATACTCGAAGGTGAATTCCGGCCAGGCTTCTTCGGCGGCGTATCGACCATTGTGGTGAAGCTGTTTTCCTGTGTGCAGCCACGTGTGGCCGTTTTCGGAAAAAAAGACTATCAACAGCTGATGATCGTGCGGAACATGGCGCGCCAGTTTGCCATGCCAACCGAGATCATTGCAGCGGAAACTTTGCGCGCTGCCGACGGCCTGGCGCTGTCGTCCCGCAACGTTTATTTGTCGGCGGCCGAGCGCGAAGAAGCGCCGCAACTCTATCGAATCCTCAATGAAGTGGCCGCCGCGATCCGGTCCGGCCATCTGAATGTATTCGAGCTTGAACGCAAAGCCATGGCCGAACTCTCCGAGAGAAAATGGAAACCTGACTACATTTCGGTCCGCAAGCGCATCGACCTGGAGCCGCCTTCGGCCGGTGACATGGCCCAAGGTACACCGCTAGTGATCGTCGCCGCGGCAAGGCTGGGATCGACCAGGCTGATTGATAACCTGGAAGTGTGAATCGCCAGTTTCATTTCACTACAAGCATGTACTCGAATTGATTTGAGCGTGCGGTAACGACCCGGCTAAAAGAATCCACTCCATCAATAAAAAAGCCTCATGCTGGCGCTGAACGCCGACATGAGGCAACCCATCTCCTTAGAGAAGGTAGAGACAAACAACACAAACTTTGCGTCTGCCAACCGTAGCGGCCGGCAGACCAGTGAAACGAACGATTAACGTACGCCTTCCAGCAATTCCTTCAGATTCGTGCTCATGATGCGTTGCGTCTGCGTCGCATTGAGATTGGAAATATCCTTGAAGAAGTCGAGCGGATGGGCAAGTCCTTCCGGATGCGGCCAATCGCTGCCGAACAGTACGCGCTCGACACCGATCAATTCGATCACCTTGTCGATCGGATCTTCATAGAACGGTGCCACGTACACATGCTGGCGGAAAGTTTCGACCGGGTTGCGGCGGAAGGTCTTCGGCATCTTGTGATACGTCGCTTCCATGCGCTGGAGCAGAGGCTCCAGCCAGGATGAGCCGTTTTCCAGCGACGCGACGCGCACGTTGGGGAAGCGATCGAATACGCCGTGGCATATTAAAGCGGCAAGCGTATCGGCGATCGGGCGGCCCATCCAGTCAAGGATTTCGCCGAACGGATCTTTCTCGAATGGGCGGAATTCGCCCTTGCCGCCAGCGGTCCACCATTGGTAAACCTTGTCATAGCCTGAGTCGGATACGTGCAGGACCACGAAAACTTTCGCTTCATTGATGCGTGCCCAGAACGGGTCGAATTCTTCGAATCCCATCGAGCGACCGCCCTTGAGCCCCGACACGGGAGCAGGACGGATACCAATGACCCGTGCGCCGCTCGCGAGCAGGAAGTCGAGTTCCTTGCAGGCTTCATCGACATCGGCGAGATTGATCATCGGCACCGGGAACAGCCGGTTATCCCGTGCGAAGCCGCATTCTTCTGCAGTCCATTGATTTACGGAGTGCAAGAGGGCATGGATCACTTCCGGACGCTGCGCAAGTCGCTCTTCGATTACGGAAGCCAGCGTCGGCAGGAACAGTCCGGCATGGATCTTCTGCTCATCCATGACTTTCAAGTGCGCGTCACCATTGTTGAACGCAGCTTGTGATGCAATCGGTTCACCGGTGATCTCGCGCAGTGACAAGCCTTCCGGATTCTGTCCGCGATACCACTTTTCATGCGCACCGGGTGCCGCAACAACTTCGAAAGTTGGATTGGGAATGTAGTCTGAAAGCATGCCGCCGACCGCAAGCTTGGTACGGCCGTTGACCTGCACATATTGAAATTCTTTCTTGAATTTCTTCGGCAGGTGGCGAAGAAACGCCTCCGGCGGTTCGTAGAAATGACGGTCCGCGTCATAGATGGGGTAAGTCACAGCGGTCATTGTGCTCCTCGCGTCGAAAAAGGTTGAGCGACCTCGCTCTGAAAACTAACTATATGTCAGTTCTATGGGTGCGTCAATAAAATGATGGATATTCGTTTTTGTTGAGCTAAAACTGACGTTATGTTAGTTTACCGAGAGCGTTTAATAGAAAGGAAGAACCGATGTCCTCTGTCGTTGTTGTTACCGGCGCTGCAGGCGCCCTGGGTAAAGCCGTGGTCGAAGAATTTCTTTCACTAGGTTCGTCCATCATTGCAGTCGACGTAAATATTGATGCATTGCGCGCCGCGTATCCCGACAACGGACGCGTGCAACCGGTTGCGGTCGACCTCACGAATGCCGGAAAGACCGTCGAGTCGCTGGAATCGGCGCTGGCGGGACGCGCGGCAAATGTACTCTGCAATATCGCCGGCGGCTTCGACATGGGGCCCGCGGTGCATGAAACCGACGACGCCATGTGGCGCCGGATGCTTGACTTGAACGTGGCAACGCTAATCAATGCGTCGCGCGCCATCGTTCCTGGCATGAAAGCCGCCGGCCAAGGCAAGATTGTCAACGTCGCGGCAGCGTCGGCATCGAGCGGAAAGGGCGCCATGGGCGCCTACTGCGCATCCAAGGGCGCAGTTGCGCGTCTTACCGAGTCGATGGCGCAGGAACTGCGCGATGCCGGCATCAATGTCAATGCAGTTGCGCCCAGCATCATCGATACACCGGCCAATCGGTCTGCCATGCCGGATGCCGATCCTGGGAAATGGGTGTCGCTCGTCGACCTTGCTTCCGTAATCGGTTTTCTAGCGTCCGATAGAGCACGGGCCGTGCATGGCGCGGTGGTACCGGTTGTCGGTCTGAGCTGAGTTGCGCAATCTTTTTTAAATGGAAACGTCAATGAACCTTACAAACATGCTGGACGGACAGGTTGCTTTTGTGACCGGAGGAACCAGCGGCATAGGTCGCGGCACCGCGCTTGCGCTCAAGGCAGCAGGAGCCAAGGTGATCGCCACCGGTGTATCGGAAAAAGAAGTGCAAGCGGCGCTGGCCGATCCGGTATTTGCCGGTATTGACGCACATGTCCTCAATGTGACCGACGACGCGGGCGTGCGGGAAGCGTTTTCACGGTTCGAGCGCCTCGACATTCTGGTCAATGCTGCAGGCGTAGGAGGGCAGGGTCCGGTCGAGTTCGAGGCCGAATCCTTTGCACGTACACTGGACATCAATCTCACCGGAACGCTGCGTGTCTGCACTGCGGCGCGTCCGCTACTGGCGCGGCAGGGCGGGGCTATCGTCAATATAGCTTCGCTGATGAGTTTCTTCGGGAGCGCCACCGCGCCTGCCTATTCGTCCAGCAAGGGCGGAGTAGTGCAGCTGACCAAGAGTCTCGCCGTGTCATGGGCGGAGGAAGGAATTCGTGTCAACGCACTCGCTCCGGGCTGGATCGATACGCCGATGACTCAAATTCTTCAGAACGACCCTGAGCGTAACGGCCGCGTAATGGCGCGCTCGCCGATGAAGCGTTGGGGTCGCACGGAAGAAGTGGCCGCGGGTATTACCTTCCTCTGCTCGCCGATGGCTTCGTTTATTACGGGAATCGTGCTGCCTGTGGATGGGGGATATCTGGCAGCGGGAATGTAAAAGGATAAATCCCGGTCGTCCCATTTTTTCCGGAAAAACCAGACACGGCTTGGCAGGCGCATACGCGTGGAGAACGTCCACGTGATCCAGGCAAAATGTCTTTGAGCAGTTATGCGCCAACGAATTCAATCATAAAAACACCATGCAAAACCTGATAGAACAATACGGCCCGCGCGAAGCGATGGAATACGATGTGGTCATCGTGGGCGGCGGCCCGGCCGGCCTGTCGGCCGCGATTCGCCTCAAGCAGCTGGCCGCCGAACAAGGCAGCGAGGTGTCGGTCTGCGTGCTGGAAAAAGGCAGTGAAGTCGGCGCCCATATCCTCTCCGGCGCCGTGATGGACCCGATCGCGATGAACGAGTTGTTCCCCAACTGGAAAGAACTCGGTGCACCCTTGCACACCGAAGTCACCGAAGACCGCTTCCTGTTCCTGACCGAAAAGAAAGCCACCAAGACCCCGGACTGGATGCTGCCGGCCTGCTTCCAGAACCATGGCAACTACATCGTGTCGCTGGCCAACGTGGTGCGCTGGCTCGGTCAGCAAGCCGAAGCGCTGGGCGTGGAAATCTTCCCCGGCTTCCCGGCGGCTGAAGTGCTGTACAACGACGACGGGTCGGTGCGCGGCGTGGCGACCGGCAACATGGGCGTGGACCGTCACGGCAAGCCCACCGATGCCTTCCAGCTTGGCATGGAACTGCATGCGAAATACACCTTCTTTGCCGAAGGCGCGCGCGGCCACCTGGGCAAGCAACTGATGGCGACGTACCACCTGAACAAGGACAGCGATCCGCAAACCTATGCGATCGGCATCAAGGAATTGTGGGAAATCGATCCCAAGATGCACAAGCCTGGCCTGGTGATCCATACCGCCGGCTGGCCGCTGGATGCCGATACCTATGGCGGCTCGTTCCTGTACCACCTGGAAAACAACCAGGTCGCGGTCGGCTATGTGGTGGGCCTGGCATACCAGAATCCTTACCTGTCGCCGTATGAAGAATTCCAGCGCTACAAGACCCATCCGGAAATCCGCAAGTTCTTCGAAGGCGGCAAGCGCCTGTCGTATGGGGCACGGGCACTGGTGGCTGGTGGTATCCAGTCCCTGCCGAAGTTCACGTTCCCGGGCGGTGCGCTGATCGGTTGCGATGCCGGTTTCCTGAATGCGTCGCGCATCAAGGGCAGCCATGCGGCGATGAAGACCGGCATGCTGGCCGCTGAAGCGGCATTTGCGGCGCTGGGCGCGAATCGCCAGCATGACGAGCTGGTTGCGTATGCGGACAGCTTCAAGACCTCGTGGCTGCATGAGGAATTGCACAAGGCGCGTAACTTCAAGCCCTTCATGGCCAAGGGTCTGTACACCGGCACGCTGATGGTGGGCATCGACCAGGCGGTGTTCCGCGGCAAGGCGCCGTGGACGCTGCGGCACAAGCATGCGGACCATGAATGCCTGCGCCCGGCAGCGGAGTTCGAACCGATCGTGTATCCGAAGCCGGATGGCAAGCTGACCTTTGACCGCTTGTCGTCGGTGTTCATTTCCAACACCAACCATGCGGAAGAACAGCCGGCGCACCTGACGCTCAAGGATGCGAGCGTACCGGTCAACATCAACCTGGCGACATATGCGGGACCGGAGTCGCGCTATTGCCCGGCCGGCGTGTACGAGTTCGTGAAGAACGATGCGGGCGAGGATCGCTTGCAGATCAATGCCCAGAACTGCGTGCATTGCAAGACTTGCGACATCAAGGATCCGACGCAGAACATCGTGTGGGTGACGCCAGAAGGTGGCGGTGGCCCGAACTATCCAAATATGTAAAGGGAGGGATCAGCAATGCACATCCAGCATATAGGCATTATCGGTGCCGGACAGATGGGCAGCGGTATCGCCCAAATCTGTGCGTCCGCCGGCCTGGACGTTACCCTGCGCGACGTCAGCGACGAAGCGCTGCAGCGCGCCCTGTCCGTCATCTCTTCCGGTCTCGACCGTGCAGTCAAAAGCGGAAAAATCAATGCGGAACAAAAAGCAGGGATCATCGGACGTATACGGACTAGTACCGAAATCGGCGCACTGGCGAGCTCCGATTTCATCATCGAAGCGGCGACCGAACAGCTCGAACTCAAGCAGCGCATCCTGAAGGAAACAGAAGCGGTCGTCAAATCGAGCGCCATCATCGCCTCCAACACATCTTCCGTGTCAATCACTAAACTGGGCGCATCGCTGACGTCGCCGGAGCGTTTCGTCGGCATGCATTTCTTCAACCCGGTGCCGGTGATGTCGCTGGTCGAAGTCATTCGTGGCATACGTACCAGCGATAGCACATCCGACACGACGCGCATGCTTGCGGAAAAAATTGGCAAGACCCCGATCTCGGTCAGGAATTCGCCCGGCTTCGTGGTCAATCGCATCCTCGTCCCGATGATTAATGAGGCGGTATTCGTGCTGCAGGACGGGCTTGCGACAGCCGAAGAAATCGACGCAGGAATGAAGCTGGGGGCCAATCATCCTATTGGTCCGCTGGCGCTGGCCGATCTCATCGGCCTCGACACCTGCCTGACGGTGATGGAAGTGTTCTATCGGGATTTCAACGATCCGAAGTACCGGCCGGCGCCGCTGCTAAGAGAAATGGTGGACGCTGGCACTCTTGGCCGCAAGACAGGATCCGGTTTTTACCAATACGTCTGAGTCTTCATCAATACAGTGGCGGCAGCGGAGGATGTTCGCATGATCGGCTTCAAGTACGAGAAGGACGGCGACGGCATTGTGACCGTCACGATGGACATGACGGGCCCGGTCAATGCCATGAACGATGAATACCTTGCCGCGATGGAAGAAACGCTTGGCCGTCTGGAAAACGAAAATGGCCTGAGCGGCGTGGTACTGGCATCGGCCAAGCGCACGTTCTTTGCGGGCGGCGATATCCGCGACATGATCGCCGCCAAACTGTCGCAAAAGGAGGCATTCTTCAAGCGCCTGGTCGAAACTAAGGCGCAATTGCGGCGTCTCGAAAACCTATTGGTACCTGTCGTGGCCGCGATCAATGGTGCGGCGCTTGGCGGCGGATTCGAGATATGCCTGGTCTGCAACTATCGCATCGTGGTCGACAATCCAAAGGCAATCGTCGGCTTGCCCGAAATACGTCTCGGATTGCTGCCTGGCGGCGGAGGCACCGTCCGGCTGATTCGGCTGCTGGGGCTGGAAAGGGCCTTGCCGTTGCTGCTGGCCGGTACGCAGTGCAAACCAGCGGAAGCACTGCAGGCCGGTCTGGTCGATACCTGTGTCGGCACTGTGGAAGAGTTGTTGCCAGCCGCGAAGGAATGGATCCGCAATCACCCGCAGGCATGTCGGCAGCCATGGCAACGGGAGAATTACCGGATTCCTGGCGGTGCTGCAAATGAAGCTCATAACGCTGTCCTGCTTGCCAAAAAAATGGAAGAAGTTCTCGGCCGCACACGCGGTTTGCTGCCTGCGCCGGAGCAGTTGCTGGCATTGGCTGCGTGTTCGACGCTGGTCGATCTGGACACCGCACTCGATCTTGAGAGCCGCATCGCTGCCGATCTTACTCTTTCACCGCAAGCGAAGAACATCATGACCTCGATGTTCGATCAAATGAACCAGGTCAGGCGGAATACTGCGCAGGACAAGCATGCCGCCAATGGGATCGGGACCCTCGGCATTATCGGCAACGGCGAGGCCGCAATCGAGATCGCCACCGCAGCGGCGCTTGCAGGTATCCAGGTTCTTTTGCATGGTGACGATGTAGCAGCCTCTGGCAGTGCGAGCCGCATGAGGGCAAGCGTCGCGGACGTCATTTTGAAACGTTGCGCAAAGGCGGGCCAAAGTTTGGCAGCTATCGAAGCGGCGCAAGCTCTGGTGTCTGACCGCACCATGGATACAAGGCGATGCGAACTGGTTCTGGTTGCACTGCCTTCGGAAGATGAGGCGGGCCTCCAATGGTTCGACTCGCTGCAAAAGCAAATCTTCCCCGGTACTCACTTTGTTGTAATGGCAGGTAATCGATCTCCTGGACTTGCCGAGCAAGGTGCAGCGGCAAAGCATGATTTCGCGAGACTGCATTGCTTTTCCGCCACAGGAGAATTTTCGCTCGGCGAGCTCGTCTCCGACCTGTCTGGCGAAGCGCTTGCTTTGACAAAGGACCTCCTGCGCCGCATTGGCAAACTGGCAATCGTTGTCAATGGCAGTCCGCGCGGATTCTCGCAGAGAGTATTCGATGCGTATCGCGATGAAGGCAGGAGACTCGTCGCGGAAGGGATGCCGGCCAACACCGTACAGGCGCTGGCATGGCAGCTCGGAATGCTGGCGGGTCCACTGGGGACATACGACCGCAGCTATGGTAAGGAAGATGTTGCTTGTTCCGCCGGATCGATACTTCCCCAGGATACCAAGGACAGGCTGCTGTTCCGGCCGGTGATCGAAGCGATTTTCAGCCTGCAGCAAGGGGTTGTCGCCTCCGTCGCCGATGCCAATATCGCTTCGCTTCTGGCTGTCGGGGCGCCGGCATGGACCGGCGGATATATCCAGGTCGTCAATACCTATAACATGCAGGCTTTCAATTCGCGCGCCATGGAATTGGCCCGCCACTATGGGCCGCGCTTCACTCTGCCTGAATTGTTTTTGGACAGGATGCGGTCCGATGCGGCGTTCATGTAAGTAGTAGCCATTGCAGCGATCCGCGTCCAATTCTGTTCGGGCATGACTACTTATGCATGCTCCTTAAAAAACTGTCGATCCATCAGCTTTTTTGCTATCATGATCCAATGCTAAAACTGAATATGTATTGGTTTTTGCTTTGAGCCTGCGTACTGCACGTATCGCCGGTTCCGACAATGTGGTTTCACAGGTTTAGAAGGACGCGCCGTCGAACGCGCACATTTTCATAAAGAGTAAAGGAGAATTAAATGGCATTGCTCGAGGGGAAAGTTGCAATTATCACTGGCGGCGGTAGGGGGCTGGGCGAAGCTTATGCGCGCCTGATGGCAAAGGAGGGTGCATCGGTCGTCATTAATGACATCGGCAAGGCCGAAGACGGCAGTTTCACCGCCGAAGCGGTGGCGGCTTCGATCCGCGAGACAGGCGGGCGCGCAGCGGCGCATACCCAAGATATTTCCACCATTGAAGGCGGCACCAGCCTTCTCCAGGTTGCGCTCGATAACTTCGGCGCGGTCGACATCCTCGTCAATAATGCCGGCATCCTGCGGGACAAAACCTTGCTCAAGCAGGAGGAGCAGGATTGGGACGTTGTGGTAAAGGTCAATCTGAAAAGCATGTACACGGTCACAAAACCGGTGTTCGCCTGGATGAAGGAGAACAACCGCGGCGGTGTGATTGTCAATACCACATCGATTTCCGGCATCGTCGGCAATTTCGGACAGAGCAACTATGCCGCATCCAAAGCGGGCGCATGGGGCTTCTCGCATGTGCTGGCGCTGGAAGGCGCAAAGTTCGGCATCCGCGTCTGGACGCTGGCACCCGCTGCCGCATCCGCACTGACCGCGCCGGTGATGTCGGCCGAACTGCGAGACCAGCTCGCCCCCGAGCATGTGGCCGAGGTAGTGCTGTACATGGTCAGCGATCTGTCCGGCAAACGCACTGGCCATTGTCTCTTCGCTTCCGGCCAGAGTGTTCGCGAAGTCAAGCTGCTGCCGTCCGAGGGACTGAAGGGCATTGCCTACGGAACCAAGCTCGACGCCCGCGCGATCGCTGCGGGCGAAGATTCACTGTACCGTCCGGAGCCCGCACTGACGGTGATGGACTTCGCCAAGTAAGCCGCACCTCATCCACTGAATGCCTTCGGGCCTTTTTGAAAGAGATCAATATGAGTGACAAAGCACTGATTGCCGGTGTAGGCATGGTCAAGTTCACCAAGCCGGGCAAGAGCGAACAATATGACGTGATGGGCGCGCAGGCCGCGCGTACTGCGCTCGAAGACGCGGGCATCGGCTACGACAAGGTGCAACAAGCATATGTCGGTTTCGTCGGTGGCGATACATGCTCAGGCCAAAATGCGCTGTATCACCTCGGCACGAGCCAAATCCCGATAATCAACGTCAATAACGCCTGCGCGACCGGTTCGACCGCGCTCTTCCTCGCCCGCCAGGCGGTGATGAGCGGCACTGTCGATGTCGCCCTCGCGCTCGGCTTCGAGCAAATGAACCCGGGCGCGCTGGTCGCGGACAATTCCGGACGCACGCCGATCACGGTACGTATCGACCAGGCGACCCGCAATATCCGCGGCTGGGACGACAATGCACCGCAAGGCCCGCAATACTTCGGGGGCGCCGGCGCGGAATACCTGGAAAAGTACAACGTCACCGCCGAGCTGTTTGGCCGCGTGTCGGTCAAGGCGCGCAGCCATGCCCTGCGCAATCCCTATGCCTTGTTCACCGAGCCGCTCACGCTGGAACAAGTGATGGACTCGCCAAAGATTTTCGGTCCGCTCACACGCCTGATGTGCTGCCCGCCGACATGTGGCGCCGCAGCGGTCGTCGTGGTATCAGAGAAATTCGCGCGCGAGAACGGATTGCACAACACCGTCGAGATCGCCGGCATGGCACTCACCACAGACAGTGCGTCGAGCTTCGAGACCAGCATGATCAATGTGGTGGGCGGCGGTATGACACGTTATGCATCCACCCAGGCGTACGCGCAGGCCGGTATCGACCCGGCCGACATCGATGTGGTGGAGCTGCATGACTGCTTCTCGCCGAACGAAGTGCTGTGCTATGAAGGGCTGGGCCTGTGCCCGGAAGGCGGCGCAGAGAAATTCGTGCACGACGGCGACAACACTTACGGCGGCAAGATCGTCACCAATCCATCGGGTGGTCTGTTGTCCAAGGGACATCCTCTCGGTGCCACCGGTCTTGCGCAGATCACCGAGATTGCATGGCATCTGCGCGGCCTCGCCGGCGAACGTCAGGTCGAAAATGCGAAACTCGGCGTGCAGCATAACCTTGGCCTGGGCGGGGCTTGCGTGGTAACCGTGCTCAAGCGTTAATCACATACTACGACTCAAAATACTCTCGACCGGATCGGCCAGGAGTAATGCGGCCGGGTGCCACAAGCGCCCGGCCGCATTGTTTTTGCAGACATTGGAACGTTGCGATAGTCCCGACTGGCACAAAAAAGGGCGCATGCAGCCATGCTCCCTTGCCGGTCACGCCGCTATCGCAGCATTAACGCTTCTTCAGCACGATGCCCGATTTTTCCCGGTCCCAGGTCATCGGGGTGACGCCTTGATCGCGCAATTCGTACTTGAGAATGCGTCCCACCGGACTGCGTGGAAAATCGCTACGGAGCTCGATATAGCGCGGCACCGCATAATAGGGCAACTGGTCGATCGACCAGTTGCACAGGGATTCCTCGCTCAGCTGCGCGCCAGCCTTGAGTACGATGGTCACTTTCAGTTCATCTTCTCCCATCGGGTCGAGCACCGCATGGGCAGCGACATCTTCAATTGCCTCATGTGCGCGAAATGCGTTTTCGACTTCGAAGCTGGAAATGTTTTCACCGCGACGGCGCAGGTAATCCTTCTTGCGGTCGACAAAGTAGAAATAGTCGTCCTCGTCAAACTTGCCGATGTCGCCGGTGTGGAACCACAGGTTCTTCATCACCTTGAGCGTGTCGTCGGGCCTTCGCCAGTAGCCCTCGAACATGATATGCGGCATGCGTGGGCGGACGATGATCTCTCCGGGCGTGTTTGGCGGCAGTTCAAGATCGTTCTCGTCGACGATACGCACATCGAACCATTCATTGCGCAGGCCGGAGCTGCCCGGCTTGGCCTCGGTGCCGAAGGGCAGCAGCGTGAGCAACGAGCATTCCGACAAGCCGAAACCGCCGGCGACGGTGTACTTCAAGCCGAAGCGTTCTTTCCAGATCGCCTGGATATCGGGTGGAAATGGCGCACCCCAGGCGGCGAACAACTGGCCATGGCAACACTTCATCGCATCGTTGTCCGGCGCCTTGGCCAGCATGGGGAACATCGCTGCGAGCAGGGCGACATCGGTGGCCTCGGTGCGTTCGATCTCCGGCCAGAAGTTGCTGACCGAAAAGCGGGTGTATAGCGCGACGCGCGCACCAACGATCAGGTTGCAAAGCACGGTCGACCCGATCGCATTGAAGTGAAACAGCGGCAGCGGGGTCCAGGTGATGGCCTCTTCGGTGCGTCCGGTCAGGCGCACCATCTGATGTGCCATGGTGCACACATAATTGTGACTGATCATGCAACCCTTGGAGGGGCCGGTAGTGCCGCCGGTGTAGATCAGCATCGCCAGGTCGGATGGTTTGATCTCGACATCGGGCTCGCTGGTGTTGTCGGAGAGCAGAGTTGCCCATGGAAGCAGATCTTGCCGCAGGCCATTGATCGCAGGCTGCGGTCCGCGATAAACCAGCGTCCGGAACTCGGGAAGACGCTCGGCAATGGCGGCGACACGTTCTGCATAATCGTGTTCCGCGATGATGACGGTGGCGCCGGCATCGCCGACTTGATGGCGCAGGAATTCGCCCTTGAGCGCTGTGTTGACCGGTACACTGACGGCTCCCAGCTTATTGATTGCCAGCCAGATAAATACCGCATCGGCGGAATTGTCGAGCACGGTCACCACCGTGTCCCCCTTGGCGACACCGAGCGCACTCAAGCCATGCGCCAGTCGGCAGGCGCGCCGGTTGACTTCCGTAAACGAGTATTCATCGCCGAGAAAGTCAAGGAAAGTTCGTTCGCCATGCTTTTCCGCAGCGCGGCGAAGTACCGCATTAACCGTGTCCTGGTGTCCCATGCTCCAAGGCTTGCTATTTTCTGTCTTCATTAATGTCCTTTAAGCGTCTGTGCGGACTATTTTTTCAGTTGCTTACACCGACTGCACCTGCTCGTTTCAAGTTGAAGCGATATCGGCATAGGGTAATCTCCGTTCAGTGTAATGCTCTAACTGACGATATGCCAGTTATAATAATTTTCGTCAATGGGAATGTCCTGGCCAGTCTACATCGTGGCACCCTAAGACGAGAGCGGGAGGCTTCATCAAATTGTGTGAATGGACAGGCAAGGAATGGTGGCGAATGTCGAACCGATCACATTCGACGTTCTCCGATGTGCCCAGTCCTCGGACCGGAAAATCTGGCGGAAAGAAGTTCAGTGTTCAACTGATCGTCGCGCGAAACACGGGCATTTCCCTTGCCGGCACGTTTTGCGCAGTACATCGCCTTGTCGCCGATGTCATGGCCGCACTGGTCATTGATCGTCTTGAATCCGTCGAGGTCCAGAAACATAACCGCGAATTTCTGTTGATGCCGCGCCGAGGCGTCGGAGTGTGCAGGAAGCTGCTCCATCAGCAGACGGCGGTTCGGCAGCTTTGTCAGTTGATCATGCAGTGCGTCCTGCTTGAGTTGCATCGTCAGGTTGCGGTTGCTGCCCCACGCACGCTCGATCACCACACATCCGCCGAAGCTTGCCAGAAAGGTAAGGAAGATGAAAATGCCCAAGCTGCATGCCGAATTTCGCAGTCCGACGCGGCTTTGCTCGTTCGCGTCGTCGGTGTAGCGTTCCGCATAATCGAGCAACTTCTTGATGATGGCGTGGGACGGAATATGAAAGGAACTGCTTTCATCGGTTCTTTGCTGACGAACAAATTCTACCGATCTTCACTTACGATATGGGGCATGGTTCATGGATGGTTAACGTCAGCACGAAGGGGGTATTTTGTGACCTCTGCTTGATAATTGATTCGGCTGAGAGTGCATAGGGATTCTTTTCGTTTGAGTGACACGTGATCCCGGCAGGGCGGAATCAACGATGAACTCCTTTGCCTTAACGATCGCTCTCGTATCCGGAAAAGCTTGGCGTCTGCTTGCGCAGCAATTCCGGGAATACGTCCGCGGATACCGCTTCACTGTAGTAAAAACCTTGCGCCGCAAGACAGCCATGTTGAAGCAGAAAGACAGTTTGCTCGGCGGTCTCCACTCCCTCGGCCAGCACCTTCAGTTGCAGGCTATGGGCCATCGCGATGATGGCTGAAATCAGTGCCGTGTCGTTGGCATTCTGTCCGATTCCATTCACGAATAACCGATCGATCTTGAGCGCGTGCACCGGGAATCGCTGCAAATAGCCCAAATTGGAATATCCGGTCCCAAAGTCATCGATTGAGAGTTGCACTCCCAGATCGCTCAGTTGCTTGAGCATTGACGTATTGCCGTCATTGCATTGCAAAAGCACGCTTTCAGTTATTTCAAGTTCAAGCGCGCCTGGGGGAATGTCATATTCCTGCAGAATTTTTGCAACGGTATCCACCAGGTCGCCTTGCGTGAATTGACGTGGTGACAAATTGACCGCGATATGCAAATCCGGGTACCCCAATGAATGCCACCGCTTCAGATCTCGGCATGCCTGATGCAGGACCCATTCGCCAATAGGCAGTATCAGCCCGGTTTCTTCCGCGATCGTCATGTACGGTCCGCAGGACATCGGCGATTTGCCGGGAGGATGCCATCGTAACAGCGCTTCAGCCGAAAATATTTTTCCACTTTCCATGTCGACCTGAGGTTGGTAATGCACGGAAAATTCTCTGCGGGCCCATGCCTGGCGCAACAGATTTTCGGAATGCAAGCGTTGGTGCACGCGCTGGTTGAGTTCTTGACTGAAAAACTGATAGTTTTTGCGGCCGTTCTCTTTCGCGTGATACATGGCGCTATCGGCGGCGCGCATCAGCGCTTCCGCATTGTCGCCATCATTCGGGTACTGGCTTATCCCTATGCTTGCGCCGACATGCAATGCGCAGTCGTCGACAATGAAAGCTTGATCCAGCACGCTGATGATCTTGCCCGCGACATGTGCAGCGTCCTTGCTGTCACCCCTGATGCAAAGGACAAATTCGTCACCGCCAAGCCGAGCAAGGCTGTCGCCTTCGCGCATGGACTGCCGCAGCCGCTGTGAAACCAGTTTTAACAATTGATCGCCGGTATAGTGGCCCAGCGAATCATTGATATGCTTGAAATAATCCAGGTCAATCAACAGCACAGCCATTTGCCAGCTGTTGCGGTGCGCATAAGCAATGGCTTGAGCAATACGGTCTTGCAGCAATATGCGATTGGGCAGTCCGGTAAGCGCATCGTAGTGCGCCATGTAACGGATGCGTTCTTCGGCTTGTTGCCGTTCCCGGTTTTCCGCCTTCAGCTTGGCGTTGGCTTCGATGAGTTCAGCGGTCCGCTCCTGTACCAGTTCCTCCAGGTTCTTCTGCAACTTGCGCAAGGATAAATGCGTCCTGATTCTCGCCAGCACCTCTTCTTCAAACAGCGGGCGGACGATGTAATCAATGCCGCCGCTGGCGAACGCCCTGAGCTTGTCGAGTTCCTGATCGGCCGCGCTGATGAAAATGACGGGAATGTTACGTGTGCGCTCGTTCTTTTTTAAGCGCTCGCAAATTTCATAGCCATTCATGTTTGGCATGCGAACGTCAAGCAATACAAGATCGGGGAGGACGTATTGAGTGGACTGCAAAGCCAATTCTCCGCTAGTGTCCTGAGTTAGAAATTCGCAGACAAAAGCGTTCGATGCTGGCCAAGATGTCGTCGGCCGATTTGGTCCAGACAAACGGTTTGGGATCGGCGTTATTGAGTTTCAGGTAATGCCGAATGGCGTCCTCCAATTGACGGGTCGAACGATGGGTTCCACGGCGAATTTGTTTTTCAGTCAGCGTGGCGAACCAGCGCTCGACCTGGTTGAGCCACGAAGCCGAAGTTGGTGTGAAATGCACGTGGAAACGCGGGTGGCGGGCGAACCAATTGCGGATGGTGGGGGTCTTGTGCGTGCCATAGTTATCCATCACCAGATGAATGTCCAGGTCATTCGGCACCGACGCCTCGATCGTACGCAAGAATTTCAGAAACTCGCTGCTGCGATGACGTCGATGCAGTTGCCCAATGACTTCACCGGTGGCAATGTCGAGTGCAGCAAACAAGGTCGTCATGCCATGGCGCTGGTAGTCATGCGTGCGCCGTTCGGGAACACCGGGTGCCAGCGGCAAGATAGGCTGGGTCCGGTCCAGCGCCTGAATCTGGCTCTTCTCGTCAACGCACAGCACCATGGCCTTGAGCGGCGGATCGAGATAAAGCCCGACGATGTCGCGGGTCTTCTCGACAAACAGCGGGTCGGTGGACAGCTTGAACGTTTCCTGACGATGCGGTTGCAAACCGAAGGCGCGCCAGATGCGGCTGACCGCCGTTTGCGACAGCTTCGCTTCGCGCGCCATAGCCCGCGTGCTCCAGTGTGTGGCATTCGACGGTTGTTCCTCCAGCGTCTTGGCGATCACAACATCAACACGCGCATCATCAATCGTGCGCGGCGCATCGAGCAAACCATCCAGGCGCATGTGAACAAAGCGGGCGCGCCATTTCGATACCGTTTGGCGCGTCACCGCCAGCTTGACCGCCACCGCCTTGTTTTCCGCTCCGCCGGCACATTCCAGGACGATGCGCGAACGCAAAGCCAGTGCTTGCGCCGTCTTACGCCGTCTCGCCCAGGCATGCAATTGCTCTTTTTCCGCCGCGCTCAACACCAGTTCCGCTTTCGGTCTGCCTGCCATGCCGTCCTCGCCATGAAAACCAATAGGCGTCGGACAACTGATACGCAGAATAATTCAACGAACTTCTAACTCAGGACACTAGAGGCGGGATGGGCTATATAGCCGTGCGCGGTCAGCATTCGCACGAGCAGTTGCAGGTTGGCAGGCGTGTCGTCAATAATCAGGATTCTTTCTTTTCCCTCCCCGGGATCGCCCTTCTCGGTTGATGAAATGCTCATCCCGTTCTTTCTTATAAGCATCGGCGTTGATAAAGATGGGCCGGTCTTCCAAGCGCCCTAATCCCTGTTGGCCCTATTACTCTAAAGTCATCGTAGTGGAGCAAGTTACCATGAAGACGCTGCCTCAAGCGGGCGCAGAGTTCATCATATACCCTGAGAAATGAGATTGTAAGTAGGAATCGGCGCTCAATTGCCTGTTGGTTCATTGGATCGTATGGCATCAAGCCAGACGCGGCTTTCCGATTTTCAGCCGGCCTTATGCAATAAAAGCACCGGTCCTGCCGAGACCTGTTGGCTGTTCTTCAGTCTCAGGGGAAGCCACGCGATTTTCGGAAAAACCTGCCCGATTTTATCTTCCGGCCGGTGCCAAAACAGCATGCGACATGTAGTCTGCTATTTTGTATAGTTTCTACATGCCAAACGCAGCGTTAGCGACAAAAGAGGAAGCACATGGAGACCAAGTGGATCGAAGATTTTTTGTCCGTCGCTGCAACCTTGAACTTCAGTCGTTCAGCCAAGCTTCGCAACATGACCCAGCCCGCTTTCTCGAGACGCATCAAGGCGCTGGAAAACTGGCTGGGGGCGGAATTATTCGACCGCGCCGTCTATCCCACGCGCTTGACGCCGGCCGGCGAGACCTTTCTTGTGCATGCACGCGACATGCTGGCGCAGGCGATCCAGTCCCGCTCCGTCCTCAGGGGACAGACGGCGGATGTGCAGTCGGCCGTCTCGTTCGCGATGCCGCATACGTTGTCGCTGACGTATTTCCCGCAATGGCTTAGCGATGTGGAGCATACCGTCGGCATGATGGCGGTGCGGATGGTGGCGACCAATGTCCATGACTCGGTGATGGAGCTGGTGGGCGGCAATTGCGATCTGCTGATGTGCTACCACCATGCGTTCCAGTCTGTGGAGCTGGACAGCCAGCGCTATGAAACGCTGAAGCTCGGCACCGAATTTATCCGGCCCTATGCGAAGGCCGACGCATCCGGCAAGCCTGTGCATGGTTTGCCGGGAACGGAGGCCAGGCCGGTGCCTTTTCTCTGCTATTCGTCCAGCACCTCGCTCGGACGCATCGTCGAGAAGATCTTGGGAGACGGGCCGGCGCAGGTTCATCTTTTCCGTCGTTTCGAGGGAGACCTGGCAGAAGGCTTGAAGATGATGGCCATCCACGGACATGGCGTAGCCTGGCTGCCGGAGAGCACGGTAAGAAGAGAATTGAAGGATGGCGTGCTTGCGCTTGCGGCCGAGCCGCCGGAGCAGGGCGCAGAACCCGGCTCCGCTTCCTGGTGCGGCGAAATGGATATCCGCATCTATCGCGACCGCGAAAACAATAGACCGGCAGTAGAGCGTGTCTGGAATCATCTGTTGCGCAATGCCGCCCGGCAGCCTGTCAAGGAACATGAAGGGAAACAATGCATATCTGCGTTCTAGGCGCCGGCGTCATCGGCGTCACGACCTCTTATTCTCTGTTGGCAGCAGGTCATGAAGTTACGCTGGTCGATGCGATGGACGACGCGGGACTTGGCGCGAGCTACGGTAACGGCGCACAGCTCAGCTATTCCTATGTCGCGCCGCTTGCGGATCCCTCGGTCTGGACCAAATGGCCGCACTACCTGTTCGGTCGCAATTCGCCATTGGCGGTGAAGCCGACCACAGAGCTTGCGCAATGGACATGGCTGGCGCATTTCCTGCAGGCGTGCAATGCCGAATGCGTCAGGCAGACCACCGTCTCCCTGCTGCGGCTTGCGTTCTTAAGCCGGGACGAAATGGCGCGGCTGCGCGCCGCCGTTCCGCTCCGGTTTCAGCATCGGACCTCCGGGAAGCTGGTCATGTATACGGAAAAATCCTCTCTCGACGCCGCGCGCCGGCAAGTCGCCATCCAGGCACGCCACGGCTGCCATCAGGAGATTCTTGGCGCTGATGAATGCATCCGGCTCGAGCCCGCGCTCGGAGCTTCGCAAAGGGATTGGGCCGGCGGCGTCTATACCGCCGACGAAGAAGTCGGCGACTGTGCGCTGTTCTGTCAAGAATTGTTGAATGAATTACGGAAGAATGCGCGCTTTAGTTTCCAGAGCGGAACCACGGTGACCGGGGCAAGTGTGCGCAACGGGCGACTGGCTGCCGTAGAAATCAACCGCAAGGGCAAGCTGGATGCCGATGCCTTCGTGCTGACGATGGGAGCCCGCAGTGCCGGGTTTGCAAGGCAGGCAGGTTTTTCCCTGCCTGTCTATCCGCTAAAGGGATACAGCATCACGGTTCCGGTGGCCGGCTTATCGGTAAGCGAGGTGCCGAGCATTTCGATCACGGACTTTTCCAGGAAAGTCGTGTATGCGCGCATCGGTGACGACTTGCGCGTTGCCGGCCGGGTAGAGCTGGTCGGGTTCGATAAGCATATCCCGGCGCGCGCCATCGAGGAACTCAAAACCAGTACGGGCGAACTTTTTCCGCATGCCGCAGACCGCGTTGTGTCCACTGCACTGTCGCCGTGGACAGGGTTTCGCCCGGCGACACCGACCGGCCTTCCCATCATCGGGCCATCGCCGCTGAAGGGACTGTATCTGAATGTCGGACATGGCAGTCTCGGATGGACGCTCGCCTGCGGAAGCGCGTCTCTGCTCGCGCAGCAGATTGGTGGCGACACGACGGTACTGGATACACGCGCATTTCAGCTGGCAGCATGACTTTTTTAACGGTGGAGAAGAAGAAACAATGTAGTGAATGTTGGAGCAGGCGCAGCAAGTCACGCAGAAAGTCCTTTTAACAATGAAAAACAATGTCAAGGAGATAGCATGAAACTGAAAAAGACGATGACGGCAGTGCTGGTCGCCGCGTGCCTAACCGGCGGCGTCCATGCGCAGGAAAGCGGCACACTGAAAAAAATCAAGGACACTGGCGTCATAACGCTTGGCGTGCGCGATTCTTCCATTCCCTTCTCTTATCTCGACGACAAGCAGTCCTATCAGGGCTACTCGGTGGACTTGTGCATGAAGGTGGTCAACGCCGTACAGAAGCACCTCGGTCTGACATCGCTGAACGTCAGGATGAACCCGGTGACCTCGGCCACGCGCATCCCCCTGATGGCAAATGGTACGATCGACCTTGAATGCGGGTCCACCACCAACAATCTGGAACGCCAGAAGCAGGTGGCATTTGCTCCTACCACCTTCGTCACCGCCAACCGGCTACTTGCGAAGAAATCGGCTGGGATCAAGACCCTGAATGACATGAAGGGGAAAACCCTGGTGTCCACCTCGGGCACGTCGAATATCAAACAGGTGACCGCATTGAATTCGGAGCGTAATCTCGGCATGAACATCCAGGCGGCGAAAGACCATGCCGAAGCCTTCCTGATGGTCGAAACCGGACGCGCGGTCGCGTTCGCGATGGACGACGTATTGCTGTCTTCGCTTGCCAGCAGCTCGAAGTCGCCTGCCGACTACACGATTACCGACGAAGCACTGTCGATCGAGCCGTACGCGATCATGCTGCGGCGTGACGATCCGGAGTTCAAGAAGATAGTGGACGATGCCGTGGTCGCGCTGTCGAAATCCGGCGAAATCAATCGCATCTATCACAAATGGTTCCAGTCGCCGATTCCGCCCAAGGGAGTCAACCTGAATATTCCGATGAGCGAGGCATTGAAGGCGGTGATCGCCAAGCCGACCGATTCCGGCGACCCGGCAACTTACGCGGCGAAGTAGCGCACTCCCAGGCGAGGCCTGAAGCAAGCCTTCACGGTCTCGCCCAGCTCGTCCACCTCGCACAGCAATCCGGCCGATACTGCTTTGCGGAAGTCAGCTTTCCACATCCGGCTTTGGAATCGGCGGCGAAAACCTGAAGGCCACGCCAATCCGATTCCATACATTGACCGCGCCGATTGCGGCGGTCAGCAGCAATAGTTCCTTCTCGCTGAAGTGTTCAAGCGCCGCAGCATAGTCACGATCGGTGACGGAATTTTCCCGCAAGGAAGTAATGATTTCAGTCCACTGGAGTGCGGCCCGCTCTCGCTCGGAATAGATATCCACTTCTTTCCATACCGAGATCAAATCAATCTTTTCGCGCGGCACAGCCAGTCTCCACTGGCGAATCGCGTTCAGGTGGTACTGCACACAAAACGCGCAATTGTTGATCTGCGACGCACGCAGGCTGACCAGTTCGAGTAACGCCGGCTCCATGTCCTTATCGCTTGCGGCCTTTCCAAGTGCAATGAGCGCCGCTTCGACGGACGGGGCGATGCGGGACAACTGAGACCATTCACTGCGGCTGCCTGCGGACATGATGTGCTCCTTTGGATACTAAAGTTCCGGCATAACGAGCTATCAAGCTTACGGCTTTTTATCGAGGTGTCTATGCGAGAAACCGTATACCTGTCATGCAATCAGCCTGTATTTCCCGCATCATCTCGTGCCCGGCTACGTGAGGATGTAGCCGGGCCGCTGGCAATTTACGCGAGCACGTACCCATGCCGCGCCAAAGGCAGGGAACGCAGGCGTTCACCCGTGGCAGCAAACAATGCATTGCACAGGGCGGGCGCCAACGGCGGAACGCCCGATTCGCCGACCCCGCCGATCTTCGCGCCGCTTTCGATCAGTTCGCATTCTATGGGCGGCGTCTGGGCCAGATGAAGCATGGGATAGTCGTGGAAATTGGACTGCAGTATGCGCCCCTGATCGATGGTGATCTCGCCGAACATGGAGGCGGTCAGCGCCCAGATCGTAGCTCCTTCCATCTGGCGCTCGACGGTGGCGGGATTAATGACCGTGCCGCAATCCACCGCGCAAACGATGCGGTGGATTGTGATGCGCTTATCCTTTACCGATAGTTCGACCACTGCGCCGGAAATCGAACCCCACGCTTCGGACAACGCGACGCCAACATGATGTCCGGCCGGCACATTGCCCCATCGGGAACGCCTGGCAAGCCGTGACAACAGTTCGGCATGGCGGGGCTTGTCCTTGAGCAGCGACTGTCGGAACGCGACCGGGTCCTGTCCGGCCTTATGAGCGATTTCGTCTACAAAGCTCTCGAAAAAGAAGCAGTTTTGCGTATACCCTACGCCACGCCAAAAGCCGGCCGGAACCGAGGTATTGACCATCGCATAACGCACGGCAAAGTTCGGCAACGCGTAGGGCACGTCTACCGTGCCTTCCACCGATTTAGGATCGATGCCATCCTTTACGCGAGCAGGAAAATTGCGGATGTAGATCGATGAACAGGCAAGCCGCGTCTCCAATGCAGCGATGTGTCCGCGCTCGTCCAGGACCGCGGCAAAGCGCGCTGCTGCGGCGGGGCGGTAAAAATCCTGCTGGATATCTTCTTCGCGCGACCAGATCAGCTTGACCGGTCGCTGCGCGGCTTTCGATGCCAGCGCCGCCTGAATGAAAACATCGAACTCTTCGCGTCGACCGAACCCGCCCCCGGCGAATGTGGAGTGCACCACAATCCGCTCTTCCGGCAAACCCAGGTAGGGCGCAAGCTTGTGCGCGATTTCGCCGCATACCTGGGTCGGTCCCCAGATTTCCGCACGATCGCTGCGTACATCGGCAGTCGCATTGATCGGCTCCATCGTGGCGTGCGCGAGATAGGGAACTTCATAGTCCGCTTCAACACGGGTGCCGCTACCGGACAGGATAGTCTCCGGTGCGCCGACGCGCTTGGCAACAGCGGCGTCAGCGAGGGCATTCTTGAATCCCGCCATCAGAGTTTTGCTGTCAAGCATTGAGCCGGTCTGCGTTTGCCATTCCGGCTTCAGGCGAGTCAATCCCTGCTTGGCTGTCCAATAGCTGTCGGCGAGCACAACCACTGCACTTTCCAGCGGCACGACCCGCTTGACGCCGCGCACGGCAAGTGCCGGCTTGCCGTTGACGCGCTTCAGCTTGCCGCCGCGTACGGGACATGATGCAACCGTGCCGATCAGCATGCCGGGCACCCGGACGTCCACACCAAAGCCTGCACTGCCATTGGTCTTGAGAGGGATATCGAGCCGTGCCACCGGTTTGCCGATCAGCGTCCATTGTGCCGGGTCCTTGAGTTTCACCTCGGTGGGGCGGGGCAACTGCGCCGCCTTGGGTGCGAGCTCGCCATATCCCAATGCGCGACCGGTCGGTGAATGCACGACCTTGCCGAGCTGCGCATGGCATTCGGCCAACGGCACGTTCCATGTACGCGCAGCGGCGTCAATCAGCATGATCCGAGCAACCGCGCCGATGCGACGCAGCGGCTCGAACGACCAGCGCGCCGAGGTGCTGCTGGCAGTGGCCTGCACCTTGAACATACGATTCGCATAGACGGGATCGGTTGGCGCCAGCTCCGCGCGGACTTGTTTCCAGTCACACTCAAGTTCTTCGGCAACCAGCATCGGAGCGGAGGTATACACGCCCTGTCCGATTTCAGCGGAAGGCACCATGATGGTCACGGTGCCATCAGGCGCGATACGCAGCCATGCGTTGACGTTGTCCGGGTCCTGGGCGGGCGCAGCCTGCGCAAGCGCGGTGGGCAGTTTGAAGCCGAGCACCAGGCTGCCGGCGAGTACGCTGCCGGCCCTGAGAAAGCTGCGGCGGTCCATTGTGATTTCTTGCATGGTCCGCTCCTTAGATTTTTGGTATCGCGCGTTGGATTGCGCGCTCGACGCGCGGATAGGTGCCGCAGCGGCAGATATTCGTAATCGCCTCCGCAATATCGCTACGGCTTGGCTGGGGCTTTTCCTTCAACAGCGCGGCAACGGCCATGATCATGCCCGACTGGCAGTAACCGCACTGCGGCACCTGTTCGGCGATCCATGCCTGCTGCACCGGATGACTGTTATCTGCAGACAGTCCTTCTATCGTGGTGATCTTTGCCTTGCCTATTGAACCGACCGGCGTGATACAGGAACGAGCGGCCTTGCCGTCCACGTGCACAGTGCAGGCGCCGCAAAGTCCGGCGCCGCATCCGAACTTTGTGCCGTTGTAACCCAGGTAATCACGCAGCACCCAAAGCAGCGGCATGTCCGGATCGGCGTCCACCGTGTGCGGGGCGCCATTGACGTCAAACTTGTATTGCATGTCGAACTCCTCATGTAAATGTCGAAGCGAGGGAATCAGGAAATAGCACCGCCGCCGTGCGGATGCAGGCTGCGGGTAGGGCGGAAGGCAAGGGCTGGGAACGAGTCGTCTCTGAATATTGCGAGACAAGAACAAACTACTGGTGAAGTGTCGACGCCAACATCGGAAGAGCCCTTCAAGGTATGGGCTCCAACGGGAAAACTACCGAAGCAGGAGAATGGTGTTTGCATCGCAGGTCCGGCCGAAAGTTTGCGTCACTGTAGGACGTCCGATGCATCACTAACGCATGCGTATCGAACGGCGGCTTTACAGTGAGCAATCTCCCACCAGGCACCAACGGCGTTGCGCCGTCGATAGATGCCAAGCTGATCGCTTCTACCCACTCACGTCGGCATTTATATCTGGTATACAGGATGGAGTCAACGACAAGCAGCGGCCTTGATTGATCGAGATCGCGCGTTAAAATGCGGCTTGCATGTTAGGTCTTCCTGTCGCATACCTGGGCTCTCCTCGTCGGTAAATGGTGTGGGTGAAGGCGTCGATACAAAGCAAACTGCACACGAGTATTCATTGCAATATGTGCAAATGCTGAATGCGGGTATACGGTTTCGCTTATATGTAACTGCAAGGCAGGTATTGACAGTGTTCTGCGTTGGCCTGTATAAATTGAAACTGTAAGTGGGTAGAAGCGGTCGATTGAACAATCCGTGGTGCAATGCCACATCAGTTCAGTTGGAGATTGCTCACTGGCGGAGTACTCGTCAGTGGGTTTCAACGATATATCGACACTCCTGACAGTCCTCCAGAAAGCAGAACGCAGGTCTCGCCAGAGACATGCGCCTCCCTAACCTGAAGTACTGCGAGGAGAAACCCTCATGATTATCGACACCAGCTGTTACCCGACCAATCTCGTCGATCTGGCATGGCGCCACGATGGCGAACCCTTCACAGGCGAACGCCTGATCCAGATGATGGACGGTCCATTCACCATCAATGGCAAGCCGCGCCGCATCGACAAGGCGTTCATCCAGCCGCCGCAAGGCAACACGATTTACACCTATACCGACGGCGAAAAATCCGGCAGCGAATCGATCGATGCCTATATGGCCTATACGGTCGAGATGGTGAAAAAGTATCCGGATCGCTTCATCGGCTGCTTCGTCTATAACCCGCGCTGCGGCGTGCAGAACGGCGTCAACGCGATTGAATACTACGTCAAAACGCTCGGATTCAAGATGGTCCAGTTCCAGGCCAACATGCACGCATATCGCCCGGACCGCGCGCTGGACTGGCTGCGCCCGGCATTGCAGAAATGCGCAGAGCTCGGCGTGCTGGTCAAGCTGCATACCGGCGACGGCCCATACAGCATTCCGACCGAATGGGTTCCGATGATCAAGGAATTCCCAACGGTGAATTTCATCATGGCGCACTTCGGCGTGCAGACCGGCGGCGTCTATTGCTTCGAACCGTTCCAGCTCGCGATGGATCTGCCGAATGTGTATTGCGAATCGGGCTGGTGCCTGCAATCGCGTATCGTCGAATTCGCCAAGGTCCTGCCGACGCACAAGATCCTGTTCGGTTCCGATACGCCTCCGAATGAACCCGGCATGTGGCTGCGTCTGCTTGAAGTGCTTTGCATGGAGCCGCCGCAAGGCTTGAACCTCGATGAGGACACGCTTGAGGACTACCTCGGCAACAACGTCGCCCGCATGATCGGCCTTGAGCCGACACCGGTACCCCGCAGCCTCGACGAAGCGAAAGCCCGCCTCGCGAAAGCGGCGTGAGCGACTTCGGTCCCACGCGTTCCCTTTTTGAATTCGGAGATTTTTAATGATTATCGATACACACCTGCACCCGACCAATCTCGTCGACGAGGCATGGCGACACACCGGCACCCCGTTTACTGGCGAACGCATGCTCAAGATCATGGACGGTCCATACATGATCAACGGCAAACCGCGCCGTATCGACATGGGTTTCATCCAACCCCCGCCGGGCAATACCGGCTACCGTGACGGCAACCGCCGCGGCCGCGAAGGCATTCGCGACTACATGTCGTATATCGCCGAACTGTGCCAGAAGTATCCGGACCGTTTCATCGGCAACTTCACTTTCAACCCGCGCTGGGGCCCGGAAGAAGGCGCGCTCGAACTGGAACATCATGTGAAGGAATACGGCTTCAAGATGCTGAAGCTGCATGCCAACATGCACGGCTACCGTCCCGACCGCGCGTTGGACTGGCTGCGTCCGGCGATGAAGATGTGCGCGAAGTACAACGTGGTGGTGCTGATCCACACCGGTGACGGCCCGTACACCATTCCGACCATGTTCTATCCGATCATCCGTGAGTTCCCGATGGTCAATTTCATCATCGGTCACTTCGGCATCCAGACCGGTGGCAACTATTCGTTTGAAGCCTTCTGGATGGCGATGGATACGCCTAACGTGTATTGCGAATCGGGATGGTGCTTCCAGTCGCGCATCGTCGAGTTTGCCAAGCAGCTGCCGCGCAACAAGATCGTGTTTGGTACCGACACACCGCCGAACGAACCCGGCATGTGGCTGCGCGAACTCGAGATGCTGTGCGGCCCCGCGCCGCAGGGCATGGACCTCGATGAAGATGGATTGGAAGACTACATGGGCAACAATATCGCGCGCCTGATCGGTCTCAAGACCACGCCGCCGCCACGCAATGCGGACGAAGCGCAAGTCCGATTGACCGACACTTACGCCGGCGTCAAGTAAGTTAGGTAACTGTGCTGTGGACGGCACGCAAATGAATATTGCGTGCCGTCGAGCCGATTTAAAGAGAAAACAAAATGACTCTGTCAACTTCTCCAGGCCACCAGGATTTTCATCAATTCCTGCAGCATTACCGGGACAAGCATTCCGACGACGTACTCACCGTCAAGGAAGAAATCAGTACCGACCAGGATGCGACCGCCGTCGTGTGGGAACTTGCGTCGCAAGGAAAACATCCGCTGCTCGTATTTGAAAACGTGAAGGATCTGGGCGCGCAACTGGTGACCAATATCTTTGCGTCGCGCGAAAGAATAGGCCGCATGCTCGGTGTCGACGCCGCCGGCATTCACCAGGAATATCAGGCACGCAGCCGGCGTATGATGCCGCCGCGCCTGGTGCAAAGCGGCCCCATCGTCGATACCGTCGAGCAACGCCAGATCGATCTGACTACGCTACCCATCATCAAGCATTTTGCAACTGACCGCTGCCCATACATCACCAATTCCATTCTGGTAGCGGAACATCCGGATACCGGCGTCGGTAATGTCAGCTACCATCGTTCGATGCTGCATTCGAAGACGGAGATTGCGACCAGTCTGCATTCGCGCGGCCATCTGTGGCGCCTGTTGCAGATCGCGAAGGAACGCGGCAAACCCTTGCCAGTGGCGATGGTCATCGGGGCGCATCCCTTATTCATGCTGGCCGGCGCGGCCCGTCTTCCGTTCGGTGTTGATGAACGGGATGTCGCGGGTGGCTTGTTCGGTGCCCCGCTGGACGTGATCCGCACGCCGAAATATGGGATTGCCGTCCCGGCCTATGCCGAGATCGTGCTGGAAGGCGTGATCGATCCCGAAGCCAAGGTGGAAGAGGGACCGTTCGGAGAATTCACCGGTTATTCGTCGGATCGCTCGACCAATAACCTGTTCCGCGTCGAATCCGTGCTGCGCCGGCGCGATGCGATCCTGGTGGACGTGGTCGGAGGCAATTCTGCCGAGCACCTCAATCTTGGCCGGGTGCCGCGCGAATCCGAGATGGTTGAAAAGCTCAAGGAACGCTTCCCGGGCGTGACGGCTGTCCACTATCCGAGTTCGGGCACGCATTTTCATGCCTATGTCGCATTGAAGCAGATGCGCGCCGGCGAAGCACGTCAGGTGATGTTGGGTTTGCTTGGCTGGGACCCGTATCTGAAGACGGTTATCGCGGTCGATTCCGACGTCGATATTACGCGCGACGAAGAAGTCCTGTGGGCGGTCGCAACCCATCTGCAGCCACATTTAGATGTGGTGATCGTGGATGGCTTGCCAGGCAGTGCGCTGGATCCCTCGGCGTCCGGTGCCGGCACGACCTCGCGGATGGGGCTGGATGCCACGCGTGGGCCGAACTTCGACGGCATACGTGCGCAGATCGGACCGGAAAAGATGCAGCGGGCGATGCAGATACTGTCGGGTGTGAGAATGTGATTCCCTTTACAAGCTAGCCATAGTGAAAGCAGGGTAACCAACTGCTTTCACTATGGCAGGCAAGGGCAGCGTGATAACGACGGATCATCGTCCATAACGACAGTTTATTTTTTTGCCGCCTTCGCTATCTGATGTTTTTTAGGACTTCCCAGCTTTTCCTTCTCATATTGATCGAGACATAACAAAGTATCTGCATAAGACATAAACCGGTTGAGATAATCAGGTGAGATATCACGCATCAATGCTAGTGAGCGCAGCACCAGCATGTGGGAATTAATCGGTCCGGCATTCGTTGGCGCTTGCTCAAGTGCCTGTGCTACCTGTTTGTCAACGCTCAGTTTTGACCAGGTGTTTCTGAAATCCCGTATGGTCTTCAGTTCGGGACGCGATCCGGCATTCCCCCTCAGACGCGCATCCGCATTTTCCGGAGAATGTCGCTCAAGCCGGCGCACCAGCGCGCCCAAAGATGCGGATTGTTCGCGGGCCTGCAGAGTGGCGATAAATTGCCGTAATCCTTTGAAATCACCGGCGACAAAGAGACGCTGCAGATCGTCGGCCGCATGCGGATATTGCTGCACACTTCGGGCGACGGTTTCGCTGGCTTCGCATTGCGCTTGATCAAAGCGTTCTTTAAACACCGCCAGCGCTTGCGCCAGTTTGGCGTCGAGCATGCGTTTGACGCTTCCCCGATGCGCACTTGCGCGCCTGGCCAGCACTTCAATATAGTGCAAGCGCACAGGGTCAAACCGGTCCGCACCTGCCGCGCGCAGGGAAGCGATCAGCGCGTTGAAATCAACGGATGATTCCAGTGGCGCATCCATGCTTTCTCTGAGATCCGACTCATTCATGTAGCGGCATTTTTGGCATTGGCGGTTTTCGGCACGGGCGCCATTTCCACTCGTCGGTTTTGCGCACGCGCCGCGTCATCGGTGTTTGGCTGTACCGGCTGCTCGGAACCAAAGGCTGCTGCAAATACCATGGAAGACGGCATTCCTTCCTCGATCAAGGTACGGGTGACTGTCAAAGCGCGCTGGGCGGACAATTCCCAATTGTCCGCAAACGGGCCGCTCCGTATGCGCTTGTCATCGGTAAAACCGCTCACCATGAGCATTTCATCACGTGCCGCCAGATAAGCCCGCAGTGGTGTGACAAGGCTATTCAACAGTTGCCGGCCATCAGGCTGCAACTGGTCTGAATTGGGCGTGAACAGTACCTGGCCGCTGATGCCAATGCGCCCATTGTTCAAGGTGATGCGCCCCGTGGCCAACGGAATCGCCAGCGCTTTTTCCAGGCTCATGCGGCGCTGTTCTTCGAGCTGGCGCTTTTTCACTTCGTCTTGAAGATGCGATGTCAATTCCATCTGGACGGCCACCACACCCACCAATAGCAGCACAAAAGCGCCCAGCAGGCTCGACATCAGATCGCCAAAAGCGGGCCAGACCTGCGCGGCGTGTTCCACGCCAGCATCGCTGTCATCCACGCTGTCATTCATTACCTGACCTCTTCGGCAACCATGGTTTGCTTTGCCGGCAACTGGCGCAGCTCTTCAAGGACTTCTTTTTGCGACGCCATGCTCAGATCAATGATTTCACGTGCCTGGGCCACGTAATAGGCGAGTTGCTCGTCGCTTCTCGACATGGATTTGTCCATCGCGCCTTCAATGCGCTGCAGGTTGGCGATCAGTTTTTCATTGGCGTCATTGAACGATTGCACGGCAAAACCAAAGGCTTCGCTCAGGCTCGATACGTCGACAGCGCTGCTGGTGACGTGTGCGGCAACGTCGGCCAGCTTGGTGGCTTCGGTGGTTACATTGTCTGAAAACGCGCTGCCGGCCGCGTCGAGTGCCGCCGCGGAGGACGCGACCAGGGAATCGATCACGCCACGCTGTTCAAGGGAAGCATGATTGATCGCATTGAGCAGTGCGTTGAGTGTTTCCATAATACGGCTGCGTTCCTCAAGCAGTTCGTTGTCGCGTGCCACACTGTTGGATATTTCCTGACGTAATTGCCCAATCACTTCTGCCGCGGCACGTGGCGCTTCCGAGGCTGTCTGGATGAGCTGCGTGATTGGTTCTTCCAGCGCGGTGCCAAGGGTTGTCAAATGACTTGTCAGCGCAGTTTGCAACGCATTTTGCAATTGATCCAGCCGTTCAACCGCTGCATTGCCACGCAAGGCTTCTTCATCTTTGAGCGCGCCGAGTTCGCTACGCAACATGTTAGTCAGTTGATCCATGCGTTCGCGATGTTGCTCCATCCACTGCGTTTCAGAGGTAATGCGGGCGCGCATCAATTCTTCGGCGCACGCGATCAAGCGCGTTGTTTCGACCAGCGTATTGCTGGCGCTGATCTGCGCATGTTCGGTAATGTCTTGCGCGGTCCGGGTCAAGGTGTCGCAGATTTTCTGCTGTTGAGAAAGCGTTTGCGCGCTCGTTTGCTGCAATTCATGAGTGAGCGCCGCCGTCACTGCTTCCAACGACTGCGCCCAGGCCTGCTGTCGCTGTTTGTCGCGTTCTGCCTGATCGGTCTGCAGGCTGGCGTAGGCCTCGCCAACTGTGGCCACGAGAGCGCCTGCACGCTGCTCGAATGTTTCGTTGAATGCCTCCAGCGCGCGGCCCACACCCGTGACGATGCCGGCGCTTGCCTGTTCGTGACTATTGAGTGCCGCCGTCCAGGTTTCGGCCACGGTAGCGGCGGTAGCGCCGAACCGCGCAGAAAGTCCGTCGAGTTGCATCTGCACTGTATCGGCCATGCGTTCGTGCATCGCCGTCGATTCACGCGCGATCCCACTCATCGCAGCTTCGACCACGGGCTTGATGCTTTCGCCGGCAGCCTGCGCGCTTTGGCTCAAGCTCTCGCGCAGGGATTTATCCACTGCGCATGCCAGGTCGGTATAGACGCCTTTGACATTGCTGTGAAAAGCTTCTTGATTGCTGAGCAAGCGCTGGTTCAACTGGTTGCTCATGCCTTCCATCTGCGTCATCATCGCCTGCAATTTATCCACTACCGCGGGCAAGGCCTGAGATTGCAACTGCAGCGCCCTGAAGGTTTCCTGACGCTGATGGATGAGTGAAAAGCGGCGCAACACTGTGGCAATTTTGGTGTCCAGCAATTGCGCTGTCAGCATTCTTTCGCGCCGACTGAACGCCGACATCAAGCCCAGCATCGCCGATGCGGCAACCCCCGCCACCGAGGTGCCGAACGCCAACCCCAATCCCGAGACCGGCACTGCAAGTGCGGAGCGGATCGCCTGCAGATCGGTTGTTTTTTCGAGCGCAAAGACTGCACCCTTGAGAGTGACGACCATTCCCAGAAACGTACCGAGCATCCCCAACATTACGAGCAGCCCGACCAGATATGGCGTGAGGGCGGGGCCGGGCAAGCCGACACGTTCGCCCTCGATGCGCAATCGCACGGAATTTTGCAGTGAAGGATGCACGCCGACCAGCCACTTATCGAGGCCTGCGAGGTCGGTGAGGTTTGCAGGAATCGCCGCCAGCGCGGTTGTCAAGGTGGATGTCGCTTGACGAAACTGGCGCAGTTCGAGCGCGCCAAATACATAGACTGCGCCAATAATGCTTGTCATTGCCAGCGCCAGAAAACTGGAGTCGATAAATCCGGCACCGACCCAAACAATCCCAAGTGCGCCCAGGAAGAAGGCGACTGTAAATAAATGTCTATTCATTGCGTATCTTGTTTGAATGCTTCAAGGAGGCCCATCGTCGGTTGCAAGCGAAGCTCTATTTCAGCCAGCAACAGCATTTGCATGTCACTGCAAAAGCGCGCCAGCCAACCTCCTGCTTGCGTCCAACCGGCAGGGTTGTCTGCCTGCTGAGTATCAATAAGGTTCTGTTGATGTGTTTTGAACAATTGCTCAAAACGTTTTTTAAGAAGCGCTGGCACCTTCGAGAGCAACTTACTCTCGCGCTCGCGCAGTATCTTCTCAAGCGTCGCGTCCAGGTCGGCAAGTTTCCTGAGCCTTGGCGACGCCTTTGCCAGCGCTTCCCGGACGTTGGTCCGCAGAGGCTGAACGCCCAATTCCATGTCGCGCTGATGCGCTTCGTAAAACCGACGATACGGCACATACGCAGTCCCGAGGTCCATCGGAAGCTCAAGTGTAGGGGTGGGCAACTGTATGTGCGTCTTGCCCAGGTTGGGCGAGAAACTCTTCGTGATCGAATTTACCAGGATCGCCTGTATCCGGTCGAATTCGACACCGGCGGCGACACCCTCCGCAGATTGCGCTTCGGGCTGCGTTTTTGGCGGCCTTGCAATGCTGTCGTTGTGCACGGCAGACAGGGTGATTGCGTCGGCAAAGTGGATCCACTGGCCCAGCTTTTCTGCAAATGCATTCCCGCCACCGCCAGCATCTACAATGGCCAGGTCAGCGAGACAGCGAATGAGCTTCGAACTGTGGAAATTTGTACGCGCTAATGCTCGCGTCATATGCAGGTGGAATCAAAATCGAAAAAGGCAGGGGGCTGATAGTTCACGCCGCTATCCGCATGAACACTCATTTTGGTCCTGCTCTAGCGAATTTGAGCCACTTCGGCGGCCATTTCATGGCATAGACGAAGGCGCAATTATATCGCGGAAGAGCAGGAACTCAAAATAGCAGAAGTACAAGTCCGCCAGCGGTGATCTGGCTCACCTTGCGGGCGGGACTAGGAATTACTTCCTTTGCATTGGTTGCAGTTCTTCCGGAAGACTCTTTATGCTTTGGCGGAAAAAGGATCGCTCCTTGGGCTGCAGTGTCATCATCAGTTGTGTCAGCCGCTCCGCCGCACTATAAGCCTCCTTGCACAATCCTCTTTCATGCGCGCTGAACCATGCGTATTCCAGAAGCAGGTTGGCGATTTGCAATGCACCGTAACGCGTCCGTCCGGTGTCGTGTTCCTCCAGCACAAAAGCGGCAACGGTAGACCATCGCCCATATCCCTTGGCCTTGGAGAATGGCGCGTGAAAGGGACGAACCGCATCAATTACTTGTTCGACCTTCAATGGCGACTGGGCGCGAAAGTGATCGATATCATTTCTTCCTTTTGATTGGCAACTGCCGCGCGCAATGCGTAGCAGGAAGATCGTGTTCCACGCCGAATTTCCTCCTACGCCGAAGCGGTCGCAGATCCACTCGGACAGACCCAGCCAGCGTAGCGCCTGGGTCTGCACCGTATACTCGTCCTGCTCGCGGTTCGGATCGATGACGCCGTTCTGCCAGCATAGCCACATGGTTAATCCTATGTTTGCGGCAACGTCCTGCGCTGCGTCGATCGAATCCGCTTCATACGCCGCCTGCAGCGCATCCGACAGATCGGCGATCGCCTGCGTTGCAAACTGCATGCGGTCCGTTCGCTTGAGTCCTTTCGGATTCAAGGCCATGCCTTTATGAATCAGGGCGCGCAGATTCAAATACTCAAAACGCACGCGCGGGTTATACCTCACCACCGGCTGCAATGCCGGATCTGTTGCAAGCCGCTCCAGCTCGGCTTGTGCGGCAACCGCTTTACCACTGGTGTAATAGTTCCATCCTCGTGCGACGAACGCCATTGCCGAGATGGTCGGTATGGAAGCGACGGAAGCGGACGGTTTGAGGAATTCGTCGAGCCGTCCCAAGGTTTTCTGGCTCTGCCTTGAATGACCGTGCTTGCGCCATGCCAGACTTTCCTTCAACAGCGCGAGACTGAGTTGGAAACCGTCTTGCGCGGCATGTTGGGCAGCACGAAAACTTTCAGCCACGCTGGCGCTGGCTGTTACCGGAAATCCATCCTGCGCGACCCGCATCGCCTGGGTCAAATGATTCCAGTATGTGATGTCCTGCATCACATACGTTACGGGATCGCGCGGTACCGGCTCGGCTGCATCCAGCCCGAGGAAATGGGCAAGCGACTCCGGCGTTGCTTCGACGCCGTTCAGGTGCAAACGTAGCCGTGCGGCAGTCGCGGCATCCATCCAGAACGGCCCCTGGCTTCGCCGTGCCGGGTTCAGCAGTGCCGGTTCACAGCTACGCTCATGTCCCCAACCCACATCAATTCCCCAATTCCTGAAGTCCGCGAAAGCGCGCGAAACCGTCATGCGGACGTTGGCATTACCCGGAAAACGGGCTTGTACCGTGGCGACAGAAACGCTGACACCGGCAGTCCGCTGAGCGTAATAAATACGCAGCAGCAGCCATAGCGACTGAAAGCGCATCCGCTGTCCATTCACGCGATATGGCGGCGCGAGTTCGATGTCGGTGGCGTCTATGGAAGTCATGGAATCTTTAAATGAAGGCATTGATGCATCGGAATGTTACAGCGGTTACAGTGCGCAAGTTGGCCGGGGGCCGGAAAAAAACTATTCTCTCGTTCGCATTGAGCTCAATCGCCTTAATCAACCGAACCGCTTCCGAAAGGATTTACCATGAAACCACTGATCCGATTGCTTGGGGCAATCGCAGTTAGCTGCATCGCGCTCGCAGTGTCCGCCGTTCATGCGGCAACCCCACTGCAGCAAACCGATATTGCCGCCGTCTTCAAGCAGGAAAATCTGGAAGGGACCTTTGTGCTCCTGAACGCCCAGAACGGCGAGATCGTACGACACAACCCTGAAAGGTCGAGGCAACGCTTTCTTCCGGCATCCACCTTCAAAATCCCGAACACCTTGATCGCATTGGAATCTGGCGTCGCAATCGGGCCTGATTTCGCGCTGACCTGGAACGCCCAAGCCGACCCGCGTCAGTCGTGGTGGCCGGCCGTTTGGGCGCAGGATCACACGCTGCGAACGGCACTGCCGAATTCGGTGGTCTGGTTCTACAAGGAAATCGCACGGCGTGTCGGTCCAGAACGCATGCAGTCATACCTGAATCGCATGGGCTATGGCAACGGGGATATATCCGGCGGTATTGACCAGTTCTGGCTTAGTGGGGGCCTGGGTATCTCGGCAGAGGAACAAGTGCACTTCCTGCATCGCTTCTATTTCGGAAAGCTGGGTGTATCGGAACGCACGACGCGCGTGGTCAAGGATCTCCTGGTCCTCGAAAATACGCCGCAATACCGGCTGAGCGGCAAGACCGGATGGGCTGCACTGGAAGACAAGAGCAAGCCGCAAACAGGATGGCTTGTCGGCTATCTGGAGCGGGAAGGCCAAGTATATTTTTACGCGACTAATATCGAAATTCGGAAGGATGAAGATGCAGCGGCACGGCACCGGATTACGAAGACTATCCTGCGCAATCTCGGCTTGCTGCAATAATTGGAGCGGATACGGGACTGAACGGCTCGCCGAAATACAGGATGCCGGCCTGTCTCGGTCAGGCCGGCATCTTTGTCAGCGCTCCCCATCATTGCGAAGCGATCAATCGCTTATGCTTATCGCCGATGCAAGACAAGTAAGCGATCAAGGGACCAATATCCGCCGCCGCGGCCGAGCAGATACAGCAAAGCGCCGGCCCAGGAAAGATGGGTGGGCCAGGCATCCGGATACACAAAAATCTGTATGACAGCCGTCATGGCGAGCAATGCGAGTGCGGACAACCGAGTGCACAATCCCAGGATCAGTAAGATCGGAAATACGGTTTCGGCATACGCTGCCGCATGTGCGGCAAGCTCGGGAGGTACCAGCGGTAGTTTGTATTCGTCCCGGAAAAGCGTGATTGCGCTTTCATTTACCATCAGAAAACCATCGACTTTAGTGCGTCCGGACAGGAAGAATATCGACGCGATCGCAACGCGGTTGATGAGGGCCAGCAGGGAGTGACCAACCAGCCTCTCGCATTGGTCTATCATACCGCTCCATCGTGCTGGCAGGCCGTCCGGTCGCGTGGTTTGCATTGCGTTCAATGTCGGCGTATTCATGGTGTCTCCTTTTTCGTCGTGGGTACATAGGGTGCAGGAATACAAAATGCCCCTGCATCCAGCAGCGTCGCGATCAGTTTCGCAAGATCGACATCGCCTTGTTTCGCCTGGGCTGCTGCTGCCGCGCTTGCCAGTGGTTCGCCTGCTGCGCAGGCATCGAGAAACGAGCAGTGGGCTGCGCTGATTGCAGTCGAGCGAACCGCGGCCGCTTGGCGGACGAGTAGAGCACCTTCGCCCTGCCAGACAGGATCGCTGCCGGCGTCGTCAGTTTCGCGATTGCGTTGCCAGATCGTGTAGACGGGGATGTCGTCAAACCATTTCCAGCGACATGAAGCGCGCGGTTGCAAAACGGCAAGCGCCAGCGTATCCGGCTTCAGGGACGACAGGCAGACTGGATCGAGCGCCGTATCGTCCGCGGAGGTATGACTTTCGATCCAAAAGCGATCAAGTTGCGCGACACCGGAAAGGTAGGGTAGGTCATCCGCGGGCGGAAAGTTTTCAAGGAAGTGCGGGAAATGCTCACCGTAAAACAAGAGGCGAGCGTCCTGTGGCTTGTGTTCTTGCAGATAAAGCGCGGCAGCGGCACGGAACCACTCCTCTCCCACCAGCTTCGCCACCGTGGGGTAATTGGCTTGCATCGCGTCGATACAGCCTTTGTTGACCGTATTGCGATAGACGGAAAAACCCGGCTGCTCTGTCAGCGCTGCCAGCGCGGTACCGTTTTCGGTATTCGTATCGGACGCAAACAATGCATTTGACAAGGCTGCCTGAAAGCCACTGAGTGTGTAGTGGATGTTCATCGGGATGTTCATCGATTAGCCTCCTCCAGCGCTCGCTGCAGCACGGCATGCGCACGATCGCGTTCGGCTAGCATGACGGAAAATTCGGGCAACTTGTCGTCGCGCTCGATTAGCGTGGGGCATCTGCCGGCACGGGCGATAAAGCGTTCATATAGATTCCAGACTGTTTCGGCAACCGGAGCATCATGCGAATCGATCAACAAGTCAGCGCCAAACTGCCTGTCTTCCGTGTATCCGGCGAGGTGCACTTCCATCACCGCCTCGGCGGGAAAACGGTCGATATAATCGGCAGCCGAATAACCAAGGTTGCATGCCCCCACATAGACATTGTTGATATCGAGGAGCAGGCCACAACCGCTCCGGCGTACTATCTCGGCTAGAAAATCGATCTCGTCCCAAGCGTGGCCATCGATACGCAGGTAGTGGGCGGGGTTTTCAACGGCGATCCGACATCCGAGCACATCCTGCGTGCGTCCGATGTTATCGACTATGCGTCCAAGCGCTTCGCCGGAACGCGGAAACGGGAGCAGATCCGGATGATAGGTGCCGCGCCAGTTCGACCACGCCAGATGCTCGGAAATCAGCGTCGGCTCGACGCGCCGCGCAAGATCGAGAAGCCGCTGCAGGTGCGCCGGGTCAGGCGGGCAATCCGCCGCTAGCGAAAGGGCAACACCGTGCAGTGATATCGGGTGTCGGCTGCGAATGGCTTGCAGCCATGCGATGCGTGGTCCTCCGTCAACGAAATAATTTTCCGGATGGACCTCGAACCACAGCCCTTGCACCGAGCAGGCAAGGGCCTCTTCGTAGTGGGCGGGCTTGAGGCCGAGGCCAACGGTGAGCGATTGACACATCGACATGGCGGCGGTCCATGCGTCAGGACTTGATCGGCGAGAGAGAACCGCTGCCCTTTGGAGTCTTGATCGACGTGCAGGTACCGGCGGGAACGTTCGTCCATGCGTTGCCCTGATAATCGACCTTCGACGTGCCAGCGCAAGTGGTCCCGGCACCAGCGGCGCAGTCATTCTTGCCGGCCATTGCCACGCCGTAGCACTTTTCCATGGCAGGCTTGTTGTCCATCATCTGCTTTTCCTTCTCCATTTTGTCTTGCGCGCTAGCGATTCCGGACGAGAGTGCAGCGAGGGTAATGGCGGTTGCGGCGAAAAAACGGGTTTGCATGATTGGTGCTCCTGTAAAATGAATTGACATATCGACCGCCATCGCCGGGATCGTTCCAGCTAGTCGGTCTGCATGCTAATTCGTAAAAAAACAGAAGGTGGTTACACGGATGGCAAAAAAGATTTTTGGATATTTTTTCTTCCGCGTTGTAACCGAATAACCCTCTCCAACGAATGAATAGTCAACTGGCGCGCGCATGAACGAGGAGCATTTACGCAATCTGATGGTCAGGGGACTGGCTGGCGACCGCGCGGTCTATGAGCAGTTCTTGAAGGAGCTAAGTGCCCATCTGCGCGCTTTTTTCCGGCGTCGGCTTGCTCGTCTGCCGGATGAAGTGGAAGACCTGGTCCAGGAGACTTTGCTTGCCGTGCACAACCAGCGTCATACCTATGAGTTCAACCAGCCGCTCACGGCCTGGATACATGCAATTGCACGTTACAAGCTGATCGATATGCTGCGCCGTCGTGCACACCATGATGCACTGAACGACCCGCTGGACGACGAGACGGAAATTCTGTCTAGAAGCGATGAGGAAGCGATGGACGCCCACCGCGACATGGCCAAACTGCTGCAACAGTTACCGGACCGACATCGCTTACCTATCCAGTATGTCAAATTGAATGGACTGTCGATCGCCGAGGCCGCAAATGCGACCGGCATGTCTGAGTCTGCCATTAAAGTTGGCGTGCATCGCGGCTTGAAGGCACTGGCGGCAATGATAAGAGGTCAGCAATGAAAACGGATGAATTGATTGCCATGATCGCCGCTGTCGCCGTTCCGGTTAAAACCGGCGCTGCCTCGCGCCGATTGCGCTATGCATTGGCGTGGGGCATTCCCAGCGCCCTGTTACTGATGGCAACTATCCTTGGCGTTCGCCCTGACATCTGGCAAGCCGCGACGATTCCGATGTTCTGGCTCAAAGTGTTGTTTCCGACAGCGGTTGCGCTCGTATCCTTCGGCCTTGCTCAAAGGCTGTCCAGACCCGGCGCAGGCCTCGGATGGCTACCCGCCATACTGGCCGGACTGTTCATCGCGATATGGCTATTGGGAGTATTTGTCGTTGCACAGGCCGACGTTTCCAAACGTAGCGAACTGGTCTTCGGTGAATCATGGGCCACCTGCCCGTTCAGCATCACGCTTCTTTCGGTGCCGCTGTTCGTCGCCACCATGTGGGCTATTAAGGGACTGGCCCCGACACGGCTGACGCTGGCAGGTGCCGCGGCTGGCCTGCTCGCCGGCGGTGCAGCATCCACAGTTTATGCTTTGCATTGTCCGGAAATGACAGCGCCATTTATTGGCATCTGGTATGTGGGTGGAATGATGATTCCAACTGCAATAGGTGCCATCATGGGACCGAGGCTTCTGCGCTGGTGACGCTGCCGCACTCGGGAGCAGTGAAACAATCGACATGCCCCTACCTATTTGGTTTGGAAATTAAATGGACATTCAAGCAACGATTCCTGTCGCAAACTTTGCCATTGGAACGAAACATACTCTCATGGAATGGCAGTCCGGCTCGATGAGGTTTAACGTCGGCTAGCTTTTATAAGCTAAACTAGTGTGAACTAACTATTCTCAGTAGATGCATAAGTTCTTTTCATCAATTTTTCTGTTCGTGGCGCGCGCACTTCTTGTGACGATTTTTTCGTCGGGAATTGCCATGGCTGCGTACGTTTGTCCGGAGCTGGTAAAACCGCCGATGACGGAAATGATGGAAGGTATGCCTTGTGCCGACATGGACAAGGAAAAGCCGGTCCATTGCGCGGAGTTCCAAGCGGGCGACGAGCTGGCTTTGGAACACCTTGCATCAATCCCTAGCCTTACGCCGCCAACGATTTTATTTGCAATGCCGGCAGTTACGCCGGTTGTTCCCCTGTTCCTAACAGCTTTCTGGTCCGATTTTCCTTTGGCGCCAGTAAGCGACCCGCCTTACCTCCGAACGCAGCGACTGCGTATTTGACCTGACCCTGTGTTGCTTCACTGGCCGGCATCTAGCCGAGGCCGGTATTCGTCTCAACTACGGGGGTTTTCATGTTTTCGCATATCAAGGTGCGCCCGATCCCAGCTAATCGGGCGCATACACTATGCCACTTCAGCGTTATGTTCGTGCTGGCGTTTGGCACAACGATGGTCCAAGCCCAGCCGGGCGGACTGACGTTGAATGAGGCACTGCAACTGTCACTGCAACGCTCATCCTTGCCCAAGGCGGCGCAGGCGTCAGTCCAGGCTAGCCGAGAAGCAGCAGCCAAGGCTGGTCAGCTACCTGACCCGATGCTCAAGGCCGGCATCGAAAATGTCCCGGTGAACGGCGCTGACCGCTGGAGTACGACGCGTGATTTCATGAGCATGCGCAGAATTGGCATTGAGCAGCAATGGGTGTCTGCCGACAAGCGAGTTGCACGGTCAGAACGCGCGCGCCGTGCGACCGAGATGGAAGAAGGTAACTACCTGGCCGACGTCGCCAGGGTACGAGAAGAAACTGCCAAAGCATGGGTGAATGTTCTGTACGCACAGCGCTCACTGGCTCTGGTGCAGACACTGGAGCAACAGGCTGCCGGAGACTTGTCTGCCGTCCAGGCGTCGCACCGGGGAGCTAAAGCGGCCGCCGGGGACGTCGTGCAAGCCCAGTTGGCCCTGTCCCAAGCCAAGGATGCGACCCGCAAGCGTGAGCAAGAACTGAAGAACGCCAAACTGGCCTTGGCTCGATGGACCACCATGCCGGTGAAATCCATTGCTGACGAGACCCTCTCGCTGGTCTCCCACGTCCCGCATCTGACGTTGGAGAACCTGGAAAAGTACCACCCCACGGTCATCGCGGCTCGACGCGCCATTACCCTCGCTGACGCAGAAACCACGGTGGCGACACGCGAACGTTATCCGGACTGGACTATTGAAGCAGGTTTCAGCCAGCGGCCACAATTTTCCAACATGCTCTCGGTCAGCGTCAGCATCCCACTGACGTTTAATCGGTCCGAGCGACAAGACCGCGATATTGCCGAACGCGCGGCAATGGGGACGAAGGCGCGTCTTCAGTACGAAGACGCTGTGCGCGAATCGCAGACCGAGATACAGAGCCTATCCTTCACGCTGGAGAGCTTGAAAGAGCGCCTGATGCAACTTAATGCGGAGCTGTTGCCGGCCGCCACCCAGCAGGCCGAACTTTCGATTGCTGCATACCGAGCGGGCACGGGCAGCCTAAGTGCCGTGTTTAACGCCAGAAAGATGCTGTTGGAGCAGCGGCTACAGATTATGGATCTGGAGAAAGAGGCTGCACTGACTTGGGCGAAGCTCGAGCATCACGTGTTACCGCACGAACTGGCATTCGCAGAGGGAGCAGCACAATGAAAACAAAGTTTGCATCAAAGGCAATTGCCTTGGCACTGACTGGCGCCGGCTTGGCGATCGGTGGTTACTGGGTTGGTTCTCAGGACAAAGGAAATACAGAATCGGCCACTGCGGCGAACTCGGACGTAGCCGGCGACAAAGTTGACCCAAAGACCGGGCGTAAGGTGCTTTATTGGCATGACCCGATGGTGCCTGGCCAGAAATTCGACAAACCGGGTAAGAGTCCCTTTATGGATATGCAACTGGTTCCGGTCTATGCGGATGAAGCTGGGGGCGCCGGGGGCGTGACAGTTAATCCGACGATCCAGCAGAATCTGGGCATTCGATTTGCAACTGTCCGTCGTGAAGAAACCAGGGATGCATTTGAGCTGGTCGGCACCACGCAATTCGACGAAAGCGTCGCTGAAGTCGTGCAAAGCCGTGTCACCGGCTATATTGAGCGACTCCATGCTCGGGCGCCGATGCAGCGAATCAAACGCGGGGACCCTGTTGCAACATTGTTCGTGCCGGACTGGATTGCACCACAAGAGGAGTATCTGGCCTTAAAGCGCAGCGGTAACGATGCTTTGGCATCCGCTGCGCGTGACCGTATGCGGGCGCTGTCAATTCCTGACAGCTTGGTTGCGCAGGTAGAGCGGACCGGAAAAGCACAAAACAAGCTCACGCTCACGTCTCCTATTACCGGTGTCATCACTGAACTCGCGGTCCGGGACGGTGCGATGGTGTCGCCGGGGATGACAGTCGCGAAAGTCGCTGCCCTCAACAAGGTATGGCTCCTGGCCGAAATTCCGGAACAGCAAGCCAATTCCGTCCATCCAGGAATGCAGGTGGAAGCGACGATCGCGGGTAACGCGGGCCGGAAGCATTCGGGGAAAGTACGGGAAATCCTCCCAAGCGTAAGCACTACGACCAGAACTATCCAGGCTCGACTGGAGTTGGACAATCGTGATGGCAGCCTTATCCCGGGGATGCTGATGCGCGTCCAGGTGGGCGCTGCGAAGGCAGTATCGCGCCTGCTTGTTCCGACCGAAGCAGTCATCACCAGCGGCAAACGTTCAGTCGTTCTAATCGCAGGGGAAAACAACAGCATGCAGCCGGTTGAGGTAACTACCGGGCGGGATATCGGCGATGACACGGAAATCCTGAGCGGTCTGCAGGAAGGCCAAATGGTCGTCGCCTCGGGACAATTCCTCATCGACTCCGAGGCAAAGCTGAAATCAGTTTGGCCGAAGTTTGCGGGTAACGAGCAGATAGAAGGCCAAGCGTCTTCGCAATCGACATCGGCTGCTGCGCGGATCTATCGCGGTGTAGGCAAGGTAGAGAAGATCTCCCCGGAAAGTCTCACGTTATCCCACAAGCCCATCCCTGAACTGAAGTGGCCTTCGATGACGATGGATTTTGGCAAGCCGCATTCCAACGCCTTTGCGGATGCCAAAGTGGGGCAGGATGTGGAGTTCTCGTTCAAGGAAGGCAGCGACGGCAGCTACATGCTTGAAAATGTGAAGCCGGCCGCAGGAGGAAAGAAATGATTGCCCAAATCATTCGGCACTCCATCGCCAACCGCTTCCTGGTATTGCTTGCGACGGTGATTTTAGCAGTCTGGGGCCTGTGGTCATTGGGTAAAACACCCCTGGATGCGCTACCCGACTTGTCCGATACACAGGTCATTATCCGGGCTCAGTACCCGGGCAAGGCACCCCAGATTGTCGAAGACCAGGTGACGTATCCGCTGACCACAGCGCTGCTGTCCGTCCCTGGCGTCAAGACCGTACGTGGATATTCGTTCTTTGGCGATTCATTCGTTTACGTGCTCTTTGACGACGCAACGGACTTGTACTGGGCTCGTTCCCGCGTCCTGGAGTACCTCAGTCAGGTGCAAGGCCGTTTGCCGCAAGGCGTGCGCGCCGAATTGGGGCCGGACGGGAGCGGGGTAGGCTGGGTTTTCGAGTACGCTCTGGTCGACCGCACGGGACAGAATGACTTGAGCCAACTGCGGGCGCTGAATGACTGGTTCCTGAGGTTCGAGCTCAAGACCGTACCAGATGTGGCGGAAGTAGCGAGTATCGGAGGAATGGTCCGACAGTATCAGGTCGTCTTGGACCCGGATAAATTGCGCGCCTTTGGCATCTCTCATGCTCAGGTGCTCGAGGCGCTCGGCAAGGCAAACGAGGAGGCCGGCGGCTCCGTGGTCGAGATGGCCGAGACGGAGTACATGGTGCGCTCGCGTGGATACCTGCGCTCGCTGGAGGATTTCCGGGACATCGTTCTAAATGCAAACGAAGCTGGAACCCCGGTCCTATTGCGCCATGTCGCCACTGTCCGGCTAGGCCCGGAAATGCGCCGCGGTATCGCCGAACTCAACGGGGAGGGCGAGGTCGCCGGTGGTGTCATCGTGATGCGATCAGGGAAAAATGCCTTGCAGACAATTGAAGCGGTGAAGGAGAAACTCGACACGCTCAAGATCTCTCTGCCGAAGGGAGTCGAGGTGGTCACCACTTACGACCGCTCGAACCTGATCAACGCGGCCGTCGATAACCTCCGGAATAAACTGGTTGAGGAGTTCATCGTCGTCGCCGCCGTATGCGTGATATTCCTGCTCCACCTTCGCAGCGCGCTCGTGGCAATCGTCTCCCTGCCACTGGGTATTCTTGCCGCGTTCGTCATCATGCGCTACCAAGGCGTGAATGCAAACATCATGTCTCTCGGAGGTATTGCGATTGCCGTCGGAGCCATGGTCGACGCTGCGATTGTAATGATTGAGAACGTGCACAAGCATCTCGAAGCATACGAGCATGCCCATCCGGACAACGAGCTGACCGCCCATGAACGGTGGAGGATTGTGACAGACGCCTCAACTGAGGTTGGCCCAGCACTGTTCTTTTCCCTTCTTATCGTGACCTTGTCGTTCCTGCCAGTGTTCGCTCTTGAAGCACAGGAGGGGAAACTGTTTGCGCCATTGGCTTACACCAAAACATATACGCTGGCTGCAGCAGCTGGTTTGGCTATCACGCTTGTTCCTGTGCTAATGGGTTACCTGATTCGTGGCCGCATTCCAAGCGAGGCATCCAACCCCATCAATCGCATACTCATAGCGGCATATCGACCATTGCTGGAAGGCAGCCTGCGGCACCCGGTCGCTATCATCGTGAGTGCCGTCGTCGCGCTCGCCCTTACTGCGATACCGGCCTCTCGGCTCGGCGGGGAGTTCATGCCGCCGTTGAACGAGGGAGATTTGCTGTACATGCCATCCGCACTTCCAGGTTTGTCGGCGTCCAAAGCCAGTGAGCTGTTACAGCAGACCGACCGCCTCATTAAGACAGTGCCTGAAGTAGAAACAGTCTTCGGCAAGGCAGGGCGAGCAGAATCCGCGACAGATCCGGCTCCGCTGGAGATGTTCGAGACCACCATTCAGTTCAAGCCAAGGGAGCAATGGCGTCCGGGCATGACGCCGGAAAAGCTGGTCGAGGAACTGGACCAAGTAGTGAGGGTGCCGGGCCTGTCGAACGTTTGGGTACCCCCTATCCGCAACCGCATCGACATGCTCTCGACAGGCATAAAAACGCCTGTCGGCGTGAAGATATCCGGTGCCGACCTGAATCAGATCGACCAAATAGCAAGTCAGATCGAGGCAGTTGTGAAGAAGGTGCCGGGAGTAACGTCGGCGCTGGCCGAACGTCTGAGTGGTGGACGCTATATCGACGTCACGATTGATAGAAGGCAGGCGGCACGTTATGGCCTTGCAGTGACGGATGTGCAGTCCGTGGTGTCTTCTGCCATTGGTGGAGAAAACGTTGGGGAGGTGGTTGATGGGCGACGGCGCTTTCCGATTAACGTCCGGTACCCGCGGGACTACCGCGATTCGGTACAGAACCTGCGAGAGCTTCCCCTGGTGACGGAGCGTGGCGCACAGATTCGCTTGGGCGACGTGGCACAAGTCCAGGTAACCGATGGACCGCCGATGATTCGTAGCGAGAACGCAAGGCTTTCCGGCTGGGTGTACGTCGACGTACGGGGGACCGACTTGCGCTCTGCTGTGGGCTCCATGCAGACCATGGTCCAGAAGGAGGTGAAGCTTCCACCAGGCTATTCGATAGGCTGGTCAGGGCAGTTCGAGTACATGGAGCGCGCTGCGGCCAAGCTGCAAACGGTCATTCCATTGACGCTTGCTGTCATTTTTCTTTTTCTTTACTTGGCGTTCCGCTCAGCGTCCGAGGCGCTCATCCTCATGCTGACGGTCCCTTTTGCACTTATTGGGGGATTTTGGTTTATTTGGGGTCTAGGCCATGCAGTGTCTGTCGCGACTGCGGTTGGTTTCATTGCTTTGGCGGGCTTGGCTGCCGAGTTCGGTGTAGTGATGCTGGTCTATCTGCGAAACGCTCTTGATGAACGTCTGCGAGCAGGGCATCCCCTGAGCAAAGAGGTGATCCTCGAGGCAATTCGTGAAGGGGCGGTGTTACGCGTTCGCCCCAAAGCGATGACCGTGGCAGTGATTCTTGCCGGTCTGCTGCCCATCATGTACGGAAGCGGTGCAGGTTCAGAAGTCATGCAACGAATAGCAGCTCCCATGGTGGGTGGCATGGTTACCGCACCCTTGCTGTCGCTTTTCGTTATTCCGGCAGCGTGGCGTCTTCTCCAAGAGCGGAAGTTACGTGTTGCAGTAGAAACCAAGTAAGCTTGGATAAGCCAAAGCGATTTATCCAAGAAGTAGTGACACCTATTGGAGGCCGCATTTCGGCGCAGGCTGATGCTGTCGTACAACGCTTCCTCGCACGCCTGATCCGCCAGGTTGAACCAGTGCTGCAGGAAGTGGATTCGCAGCATGCGTTCCAATCCGTTCGGCGGACGGCCGTTGCCCGGCTTAGGCTAGGAGTCTGCGCGGCAGAAATGCGTCGGCTGCAATGGGCGGAGAAAAGTCCCACTTCGACCCCGTTTCTCCGGCTGTAGCTACGGCTACAGTCCTCGAAAGCGGGATCAAACTGGGATCTTTTCCCACTCATTTCGCTTCGACGCCTTCTGCCGCGCAGACTCCTAGTGCGGCTTGACCACCGTGTTTATCTGTTGGTCCGGCTGTCCGAAGATCAGTTCAGCAGCGACCTGGCCGTCTCGAACCGCTCTGACCAATATCGGTTGGTGAGTTTATCCACACGCACCCGTCCTCGCGAGTTCGGCGCGTGGATAAACTCCCCCTTGCCAAGGTAAATGCCGACATGGGAGAACGGTCGGCCAAGGGTATTGAAGAACACTAGGTCGCCAGCCCGAAGCTGGTCGACTGCCACTTCCCGGCCCTCGCGGATGAACGAGGCTGCATTTCCTGTCAGAGGCATGCCGGCGGCCTCCCGGTACACGTAGGTTACCATTCCCGAGCAATCCAGCCCGGCCTCCGGGTTTTTCCCGCCAAACCGGTATCCGGTCTTCAGGAGCATCAAGGCATACATGGCCACTTCCCGCGCGGCCGGCGAGGCTTCACGTTCATTCTGGTATGTGTCAATGGTGCCGCGGCCAGTCGGAGCATGCGGAGCGCTACCGCATCCGGCAAGGCCGAGAAGGAGGAAGGAAAGAAGGAGGCTTCGTGTTATGCAGGTCCACATAGGTTGGCGGCGATGGCGATGGCGATGGCGACGGTATATGGCGCCTACTATACCTGCATGCCTCATGCGGCCCAAGTCTTCAGACGCTATTTGTACAGGCGATCCGCTTGCGCTCCCCAATCCAGGCCAGTATCGAGAATCGTGGCTGGAGAGCGCTGTCGTGTGCGGTAGTCACACAATGCATGAGGTCCCGCGTGAACCTGGTAAACGTCAGGCGGCAACCAGCACTGGCTGAGTAGCTCCTCTCGCGTTGTTCAAGAGCCGCTGATAGACTTCATTGGAGTCGCCTGACAACACCGTCACCGGCGCTGGCGTCACCTTGAAGCTGCATTCCTTGAACAACCGCGTTGCCTCGATTTTCAGGCTGGTGATGTGGTCTGCAGCACGCTGCACATCATCGGTGCTGCGCGGCGTAGCGGAATGAAAGACATCATCGGGCTCGGAGATTACGCCAGAGTTCATGACGATGGCTGCCATGATTGGACTTGCCTTGGTCATGGAGTACAAGAAGTTAAGATAAGCTGCTTTCTTATTATGCAGAAAATCTTCTGGCGTATAGTGCGCCGCCTTGAACTCCGGCATGGTGCCGCGCGACACGAGCGGAACTTCAAATGTCGGTACCTCGGTTGGCGGCGTAGCAGCAGTCGCCCTCGTGGCAGGTGCGACTGGCGTGGCCGGCGTATTGCTCAGGTTGCGCCACAGGGTTTTCGCTTCTGTCAGAAACGCTTTAATGCGCTTTTCTTCAAACAAGGTGTACAGCATCTTGAAAATGAACTCAAAACCAGCGAGCACCAGATCAGCAATCTTGTTTGCCAGCGCAGCGGTCGTGGCGGTCACGGCGATGGAAATCGTGCCTTTGATAATCTTCCATGCCGCTACGACCTGACGCTGCGCGATGCCGCTGTCAATGCCTGCACGGATCAGCGCAAATGCGCCATCACTGGTCACCAGTTCGGACTGCTGAATCGTGATGCTGCGCCGGGTCCATGCATCCTCGATCAGACTGGCGAGACCTTGCACTATATCGGCGCCGGCCCCGACAAAGTCCCCGGCGGCTTTACACACGAACTTGAATACAACGCCAAGTGCTTTGCCAACGAGTTCAATGAGTTCCGACACTCTCCCTGGGAACTTGTCTTTCAGTTTTTCGACCACCCAAGTCTTGAACTTTTCAAACTGCTGTTTCAAAAACCTTTTTGCCCCGCCGCCCTGTGTCTTATATTCCTCGTATTGCGTATACCCGGCATAGATGGCGCCTGCGGTTCCGGCAACGCTACCTTCCACTACCTGCATGATTTCGGCGGCCATTTCCTGACCTGACTTGTCGACAACGTCATTGACGCCCGGGATCACGCTCACCACACCGCCGATCAGATCTGTTTTCCAATCCCAATCGACCTGAATATTGGCGAGCAGGGTCAGCATCATCTTGCGCGTCATCTTTCGCGCTTCCTCATTCGAGGCGGCGCTGGCATTGCTGAGCGCATGAATCAGGTGGGTCAGCTTGAGCGTGTCGGTGATGACATTGTTGCGATTGCGCGCATCCCGGTAATCCCCGCTGATGACGCTTGTCTGTGCGACCGTGCCATTGAGTCGGTATGTAACGCCAATATATGTCTGCAGCGCGTTCATCAGGTTCTCAGCATTGCCGGCATGGGTGATTCCTTCGGCACCCGCGTATTCGATCCATGCCTTGTAGGCGCGATCTACCCTTTGCAGGCGTTCTCCGCGTGCCTTTGTCGTGTGCAGCAGTTTGCTCGACAAAAAGCCGTCCACATTGGTCGCCGCCAGCCATGCCTCATAGGTCTGCGGTGGTTCAAACGCGCATAGTCTCGTGATTTCGGTATCGGGAAATGTCGCTAGAGAAAATTTGCTTCCTGCCAGTGCGCGCTGTGACGTTACAAAGGCTGCGGTGAGCTTCTTGGGCATGCCAAAGTGCCTCTCAGATGTGATGGGTCTGAAACAAACCATCCGGAAAATACTTTTCCGGATGGAAACCATTAGTGTCAGCTTATACCAGAGGTATTTCCGGCAGTCACCTTAAAAATATGCACAGCGCACGAGCGTTTATAAAAAAGCAACTATGGGTGAAAACCCGATGATTTAGAAGCGTTGTATGCTGCGCTGTAATATATTCCGCGGTAAACCGGCCGCAAACCTGACATGATATTTTTCAATTGTCCTATTCGACAAGTTAGTACAACTCTATGAGAGCTTGCTATTGCCACACGCAAATACTGTTTGGCAAAAGCAACTTTGCAACGTTAATATTCTTTAATCTGTCCATGATTTTGCGCAATAAACATTGCAGTTGCGAAAGAGGCGCAGCAACTCAACAGTAAGAAATGGATATGCAATCTGCTCTAAAACACCGGATAAAGCGAGACATCATGGCAAGGCGAAATAATGATAATTAAAAAGCTTTTTGAAAAAATTGCTTTCCTGGCGTTGCTGCTCCTTACGTTTGGTGTTTCTGCGCAGCAGTTGCCACCCAGTAAGGCACTTGAAGAAATCGAAAAAAGAGGGACACTGCGCGTCGGCGTCAAAACAGATTTCAGACCCTATAACTGGATCAATCCCCAGGGCGAAGTGATCGGTTACGAGAGCGACATTGCTGAACTGATGGCCGCGAAGCTTGGCGTGAAACTGCAAAAGGTCAGTATTACGACGGAAAATCGTTTCCAAAAGCTGGAGCTGGGTGACGTAGACGTTCTGATTGCCACCGTGGGCGACACTGCATCCAGGCGGCAGATCGCGACGGCAGTCGAGCCGGGCTATAACGAAACGAGCGTCAATGTACTGTTCCGGCCAGACCAGGCGGTAGACACCTGGGAAAAAATTCGCGGCAATACGATTTGCGCTTTGCAGGGAAGTTACTTCAATAAGCCGATGGCCGAACGCTATCTGCTCAAACTCCAAAACTATAAAACAGTGCGCGACGCGCATCTTGCGTTAAAAGATGGGCAGTGTTCCGGTTTCTTGTACGCGACACCTGCATTGAAAAACACCATGAAGCAGCCTGAATGGGCCGGTTACAAGATGCCGCTGGCCCAGGCGCTGGTGACGCCGCTGGCGGTATTTATTGCGCGGGCTGAACGAGGCACCGAGCTTGATATCAAGCTGGGCGATATGCTTGCGGACTTGCACCGGACCGGATGGCTGATCGAGGCCAATAAAAAATGGGGCATTGAAACCACCGACTGGCTGTTGAAACAAAAAGACCTCTGGTCCCGGCGTGATGCAGCAGGACAGTACACCTGTGTCCGGAACAGTTCGGGACTCTGGTCGGCGGAATGCCGTAGCGCCGAGTACGTATCGAGTGCCGAAGTAAAGGGCTTGCAGGCAATCGGCTTATGGATAAAGGAGCAGACCGGGCTTGATCTGAACTTCATTTATGATCCGTACGACCGCAAGCATTTCGTCCAGGGTGTGTTTTACACCATGCTGCTGATTGCCTGCAGTGTTGTTGTCAGTCTCATGCTTGGCATTGCGGTAGCGGTCGCGATCGATGGAAAAGCGTCATGGATGAGCCGGACGATCTCGGCGGTCATGGCCTACGGAAGAATGACGCCGCCGCTATTGATGATGTATCTGATTTTCTTTGGATTCGGCGGCTGGCTGATGCGTGACTTCGGCGTGAAAGTGCCGGCGTTTCCCGTTGCTGCATTTTGTTTGGGGTATTACACATCCGGCCTCATCATGAGTGCATTTTTAGAGGCGGCCAAACATATCCGGACCTATGAGCCGACCTTTGTTCTTTCGTATCAGAATCTGTCGCAAACCGCAGAATATTCAAACTGGCCGATCAAGCAGGGCCTGATCAACCTGACCAAGCAAACCATGATCGCATCGGCCATTGCAATTCCGGAGCTGCTTAGCGCCAGCAGCCTGCTGATCGCAGAAAAAGGCAACATCTTCCTCATTATGACCGTATTGCTGATCACGTTTTATCTGATCACGAGTATATGGACGCAAATTTTCAACTATGTAGAAAAGAAATTGCTTTTCAAGGGGGTTCGCCATGCTCATTGATACGATCGTATTCCTGTTCACATGGACGCCATTTCTATTGCAAGGCTTTTTCTGGAACGTCTTCATCGCAGTGAGCGCTGTAGTACTGGGGACGTTTCTCGGTGCCGGATTGGCGTGGGTTCGCGTAAAGAAAGTGGGTAAGCCTGCTTTTGTCGCGGAAAAGCTTTCCAAGCTGATGCGCGGCGTGCCGACACTTGCATTGATTTTCTATGCGGTGTTTGTGTTGCCAACCGAATTCACATTGCCTGGAACGGAAATGGTCATTCATATTCCCCAATGGATCAAGGCAGTGATCGGGCTATCTGCCGCGCCCCTTGCCTTTACTTCGGAAAGCCTGGTGGTCGCTTATCGATCCTGGTCCAAAGGTGACGTTGGCGCCGCGTTGTTGTTTATTCCAACCTGGATTAACGCCTTTCTGATTTCATTTGTCGCGTCGAGCGCTTCATCATTAGTCGGTGTAAGCGAGCTGGTCAGCCGTTGCAATGTGCTGATCGCGGCAACCGGCTCCAGTGTGATGATCCCGGTCTATTTGTACTGCAGTTTGTATTTCGTGATCACCGCGATGTTTTTTACCGCGTTGATCCGGAAATTCAAGGATTCGAACTACATGCGCAATCTTCATCAGAAATTATCCATTGCCTATGCGCATAAGGCGCAAGGCACGCCAGCGGTTAGGTAATTCTGTTAACTCGATTGAAGAAACCGACAAACTTCTGGCACTTGCAGCAAAGATGAAAACGGCAAGCGAAAGTGAAAGTACAGCGTCATCTGGCAATGACCTGTAATTCAAAAAATTTCCTTGAATGCAGTGTTACTATCCATCGAGGTTATTAGTAGTCACAACCATCCAATTCACAACCAAGTTGCTCACGTATGCTTCATCCTCTGGCCAGTCTTTGGCGGCAATCCTGCCGCGTGACCTTTTACGAATCCGGTGGCCAGCCGGCAGAGGCGCTGTTCCAGAATCGGGGTCTGACAAGTCAGCAGCATGTACTGGGCGCGCGGCGCAGTTTCGCATCGGCGGATGAAGCCTTCAACTATCTGCGGTACTGGCTCAGCGAGCCAGCCGCGCGTGCCGAACTCAAGTGGGTGTTGCAGCGTTCCGGCCCATCCCTTGTCACGTCGCACGGCGGCGTGGATGGCTGGCTCTACGCGCTGGCAGGGCGCCTGAAATCGGGCGCGGTAGCCGTTCTGGAAGAACATGCACGCCACGCGCGGCCGGGGCGCCTGGTCGCGCCGCCAAGTTCCGGAGCCTCGTCTGCAGCACTGTCGGCGCTGCCCGCCCTGAGCGCACTGCCTAAGCTGCCCGTGGTTGAAAATCTTCTTCCGATTCTGGAAGATATCCGGATTGAAGGTGCCGAAGTCTTGCCGGAACTGAATCAGTCGCTGGAGCAGGTGACTGCCTCCATCTCGAGCGTCCAGTCTGCCTCATTGTCACTGGAGCCTGCACCGGCCAAAGTTGCGGACATTACCGCATCTATCGCCGAAGCGACGACGCGCACCACCACTGAGCTCAGTGAACTGTAGGCAGGTAAAGGGACGATGCAATGAAAGTAATCGAACGCTCCCTTGAGGTCTTGCCACAAAGTGCGGTGCGCATTGCGTCGTCCATGGAGACTGCCGCCACCACGGTAACCGAGCAGGGAAAGTCTTTTGCGGACGACGTCGTGGGCTGCGCGAATTCGCTCAAAGCCGATGTGTCAGCCATCGCGGAACAGATGGCCGCGATTCCTGCGATGATCGACCCGGCACCGATCCTGGACTGCTGCACCGAGGCGCTCAATACCGCTGCCAGCGATTTGCGCAAGCTGGGATCGGATGCGGCTGCAATACCGCAGCGACTGCTGGAGCAGGTCGCCACCGTGCAGCAAGTCGTCGACGAAGCCGCCAGAACAGCAAAGTCCTTGCCCGGCACAATACCGGCGCTGTCGAAACTGGTACCGGACTTTGATTCCCAGTTGACGTTCTTTCATGGCTTGCCGGCGCGTGGCGACGCCCTGGCGAGCCAGGCCCGCCGCACCACCGAAATGTTCGAGCATTATGGCCGCATGCTGATTCCGCTGTCGGAGCAATTGGCGCAGCTGGGAGCGCAGGATGTGACGGGGCGGACGATGGCGCAGGCAGTGGTGACGCAGGCAAAGGCGCTTCAGAGCGATTCGCTTGCACAGGTCCAGGCACTGCGCGGTACGCTGCAGGCCAATGTCGCCGATCTGACATTCGGCGTCGATGACGCCAGCTCAAAAGCCTTGCTGATGATCGGCGGTGCCGCAGATCTGGTCCGCAAGACAGGCTCGGATCTGATGGCGCCGCTGCAGGCGCAGATCGATTACGTCGAGCGCATGCAAGGTGCACTGAGCAACGAGGCGGCGGCCTGTGACGCCCTGTTTGACGACAGCGCAGCGCAACTGGGCCGGGTCGGAGATATCGTGTTGAAGCCCATGGCGGAGGCGCGGGCGCGGGTCGATGCGGTTATCGATCAGCTGAAAGCAGCGGCATCGAACGTCGATACCATGCTTAAAAAGGCGCTGCAGCCGATTGACGCGCTCGAAGCGCGGGCGGACACGATCAAGCAAGCGCTCGACGATGTGGTGAGCGTTGTCGGCGAAGAAGTACAACAGATACAGGGATTGCTCGCGGAGCTAGATGACGACGCTGAAAAAGCCAAAGCTGCACTGATTGCATTGCCCGAGAATTTTGCGCCCGTGCGAGCCAAAATCGCGGAAGCGGTGGCCTTGCTGGAAGAGATAAAAGGCCGCATTCCGGGCTTCGTGGCCGAGGCCAACCGGGCGCTCGATGGCGCCGCTGCCGAACTCGACCAGGCGGAGGGCCTGTGCAATAGCGCGATCGAGATTTGTACCCGCCACATGATGAAGTCGCCGCCGCTAATGATGGCGCGCACACTCTTCATGGGTGTGAAATCCATGATTCCGGGCGCCAAGACGGCAATCGCGACCGCGCGCAAGTCGGTCGATGCAGCGGGGTCGCAGGCCAGTGGATTGATGGACCAGGGAATTTCCGCAGTCGAGGTGTTGAATCCCCTGCTTGACCAGGCCATTGCCAAAGTGCAGCTTGCTATCGACAAGCTGGTCGCTTTGCTGGTCAAGCTCCAGGCGGCATTGCAACAGGTGTCCGAGATGGCCGGTGCAATTCCGCCCGAGTTGTCAACACAGCTCGACACCGCAGCTGCCGCCATGCACGATGTGCTGAACAAAGTCCGTATCACGGTCCAGGAGTGTCTGGCAAAACTGGAGTGCGAGACCCTGGTGCAGCGACTACAGCAAGAGTTATCCGCCTTGCTGGACCGGACCATTGCGACGGTGGACCAGAAGATCAGGGAAGCCAGTGCACCATTGCAGAAAGCCCTGCAGCAGGGGCGGGAAGCCGTCGGGCAGGCAGCAGAGCTTGCGCAGGAGAGCCTGCGTACCCTGCACGCGGCCCTGACCAGTGCGCAAATGCAGGCGCAGAAACCGATTCATCAGCTCGCGGAAATGATGACCTCCTGGCAGCCGCGTATTACATCGTTGAACAGCGCCGCAAAACAGCAGATTTCGCAGGCCGAGGCGAAAGTATTGGCAGTGGTAGACCAGATCGCGCAGAAGATCGCGGCCCTGACGATTGAGGTTCCGAATATACCTGTCGAAGTTCAGTCGGCCGTCAGCAAATTTTCCACGTTCGCTGCACAGATTACGACCGATGCAAAAACGGTTGCCAGCCAGGCCGGCTCGTTGAACGACTGGCAGACGATTGCGCGGCAATGCAATGACGTGATTGCGGCCAGTATCGACACAGCGTCTACAGAGGTGGCACAGGGATTGGCTGAAGTCAGGGTGGCATCCGATAATCTGCGCGCAGAGGCACAAAGCGCTTGCGAAGCTGCGGTCAATATCGAAGCGATGGTGACTGAGATTGAAGAGTCGATGACCCGCATGAAGCACGAAGCGCAAGCTGTGGCTGATGGTGCAGGCGCGGCGCTCGACGATATGGAAGGTTCACTGCAGGAAGCGAGTACTGAAGCAGAAGCGGTGGTTGACCACTATGCTCCGGTAAGCGAACAATTGCTGGAAGAGGCGCAGGCACAGTTCGACAGCGCGACGGAAATCGCTGAAGAAGCCAAAGAGGCAGAGCAGGCTCTGGCGGCAGAGATCGCTGCTGCCGAGGATAGCGTTCGCCAACCGTCGCAGGAGACGGCAGCACAGACCGAAGCGCTCAAGAATGAGGCGCAGGCAGGCATTGATGCGGCATTGGTGGAAGTCCAGGCAGTGCAGGCGCAGGTCGAGGTGGCGCGTACCGATGTGATTGCGGCAGAAGCGATTGTTGATGCCGAAGTGGTCAAGCATGG